>NZ_VEMV01000003.1:0-708228 GCF_006346415.1 Bacillus sp. D386
TGGAAATAACCAGGACGGCATCCGACCAAAAGAGATTACGGTGAACCTGATGGCTGGAAGCGAGAAAGTAGCCAGCACGAAAGTGGAAGCGGGAGAGGATGGAAAATGGTCCTACAGCTTCACGAACTTGCCAAAATACAAGAATGGTCAGGAAATTGAGTATAGCGTGAGCGAAGTGAAGGTCGATGGGTATACCACAGAGGTAAAAGGATATGACCTCATTAACACACATGTTCCTGATACTATCGAAATCAAGGGTACGAAAACGTGGAATGATGGAAATAACCAGGACGGCATCCGACCAAAAGAGATTACGGTGAACCTGATGGCTGGAAGCGAGAAAGTAGCCAGCACGAAAGTGGAAGCGGGAGAGGATGGAAAATGGTCCTACAGCTTCACGAACCTGCCAAAATACAAGAATGGTCAGGAAATCGAATACAGTGTAAGCGAAGTGAAGGTCGATGGGTATACCACAGAGGTAAAAGGATATGACCTCATTAACACGCATACACCTGAGACCATCAAGATCGAGGGTACAAAAACGTGGAATGACGGAAATAACCAAGACGGCATCCGACCAACCGAGATAACCGTGAACCTGTTGGCTAATGGCGAGGAAGTTGCGAATACGAAAGTGGAGGCCGATGAGGATGGAAAATGGTCCTACAGCTTCACGAACCTGCCAAAATACAAGAATGGTCAGGAAATTGAGTATAGCGTGAGCGAAGTGAAGGTCGATGGGTATACCACAGAGGTAAAAGGATATGACCTCATTAACACACATACACCTGATCAGACTTCTATGAAGGTGACAAAGGCTTGGAATGACAATGATAACCAAGACAAAAATCGTCCAGTTTCCATAGAGATACAACTCTTTGCAAATGGAGAAGAGAAAGGCAAGCCGGTTGTGTTAAGCGAGGAAAATGGGTGGGTATACACCTGGAACAAGCTTGACGTGAACAAGGATGGCGAAGCTATCAACTATACTGTTCAGGAAGTAAATGTACCAACGGGATATGAAGATGTCGTGACAGGCAGTGCTGAAGAAGGTTACATTATTACTAACAACTATAAACTGGGTAGCATGACAGTAATAAAAGATGTTAGCGGTGTGTCTGATGCTGATGTGGAAGATGCAGAAGCAGATTTCACTTTCGTCATCACAAGCGATAATTATAAACAAGAATTCACCCTACCAGCTGGAGGTAATGAAATCCTTACTGGCTTGACACCTGGTACGTATACCATCAAAGAAGTTAAGCCTGATCAAGCTTACAGTAACGAATCTTATAACTATCTAGGAACAAGCTATCAAGTCAGCGGTGCGGAAGAATCTGTAGAAGCACTTGAAGGTCAAATAGTGGTAAGTGAAAACAACAGAACTGTAGTAACCTTCACGAATGAGTATGAGCCGGTTGGTGACTTGAAAGTAGTTAAGATCGATTCTGCAGATGACGAGAAAGTCTTGGAAGGCGCAGAATTTACGCTTACAGATAAAGATGGAAATGTCCAAACTCTAACTACCGATCAAGAAGGGGTAGCGTTCTTTGAGAACTTGCCATATGGAGAGTATGAATTAGCAGAAACGAAGGCTCCTAAAGGGTATATTTTTAAAGAAGGACAAAAATGGACAGTTACAATCGACGATCACTCTGTAGTTGAAATGCCAATCCAAAATACCAAAGGAACGCCTAGTCTTGAAGTGTCCAAAACAACAGACAAACAAGAGTACAAACAAGGTGAAACCATCCATTATACAATCACCGTGAAGAATACAGGTGACATTGATTTGGAAGGAATCGAACTTAAAGGCATCTTCAGTAAAAATGGCGATGCTAATATTGGACAATTGGAACTTGAAGGCTATACAGGTCCAATTAATCTTAAGATTGGCGAAAGAGCTACGTACAAAGTTGACTATGTGATTCCGAAAACAGACCTTGCGGATACAACATACACAAATGTGATAATTGCAACTGTAGACGATGTGGAGATAAGTGATGAAGTTACTGTTATCGTTGATCCAACTTACGCTCTTGAGGTGAATAAAGAAGCGGACAAAGAAGAGGTTAAAGTCGGAGAAACTATCACATACACCATTACGGTTACGAACACAGGTAAACACACCTTAACTAATGTAAACGTAGTGGACAAAATGGTTGGTCTCGATACGGTTATTGAGAAACTGGAAGCAGGCGAAACTAAAACCTTTACAGTCACACATGTGGCTACGGCGGAGGACGTTGGAGAATTAACGAACGTTGCGGTAGCTAAGGTGGTTGTGAATTGTGAGGAAATAGTTGAGGAAGGTTCTGAAATCGTTAAGGTATCTGAGCAAGATGCTCCAGCCCTTGATGTAGAAAAAACAGCAGACAAATCTCAATATAAACCAGGAGAAACTGTTACTTACACAATCACTATTACGAACACAGGTAATGTAGATTTAAAACGTATCACTCTTAAAGACGTCTTCAGTAAAGATGGAGATGACAATATTGATCAATTGAAATTAGAAGGCTATGATACCGAAAATGGCTTTGATTTAGCAGTTGGTAAAACAGCTACATTCACAGCTACCTATGTCATTCCAGAAACAGACCTTGCTGATACAACATATACAAACGTGATTACAGCAACTGTAGACGGTGTGGAAATGGATCCGGTATCTGATGAAGCTACGATCATAGTCGATCCAACTTACGCTTTAGAAGTGGATAAAACCGCTGATAAAGAAGAGGTTAAAGTTGGGGAAACGATCACTTACACAATCAATGTAACCAACACAGGCAATAAAGCCTTGACTGATGTGAAGGTAGTCGACGAAATGGTTGGTCTTGATACTGTCATCGAGAAACTTGAAGTTGGCAAAACTAAAACATTTACAGTCAAACATGTGGCTACTACTGAAAACGTAGGAGAATTAACGAACGTTGCGGTAGCAAAAGTGGTTATCGATGGCAAGGAAATAGTTGAGGAAGGTTCTGTAACAGTTACAGTATCTGAAGAGGATGCTGCAGTTGTTACACCAGATCCTAAAGAACCAACTATTATTGAAGTAGTACAAAACTTCATTGAAAATCCTAAAACTGGCCAATCTACATTAAATATTCTGTTGGTTTTAGGTGTATTCCTTATCGCTGGTAGCGGCTTGTATGTTTGGAAAAGAAAACACTAAGCTTTCAGAATAAGCGAATACTAATTAATAGAAAACCAGCTTGGGTGGATTAATTCCCTCAAGCTGGTTTTTCTTATTTTATGAATGTTGTATTAATGGTAATCCACTCTAAGACGATTTTATATAAAAATTGACTTTATAATAATGATTCCAGCTTACTAATCCTTGTCCTGCTTAGGTAGAAAATATCTCTATTAAATTTAGAAGGTAATATAATTTCTATTTATGATAGTAGATTGTTTAGTAGAGGTGTAAATCTTAAGATGTGAGATTAGTAAGCCGGGGTTAGTGTGTATTAAGATTTCTTAAGTCTGTCATAAAATCTTCGTAAAGTTCTTTTTGGCCCAAAGACTTGGCCAGGTTCATAAGGTCTAAGTAGTCGTCCGTTTCTAGGGCTGTTTCGTCTAAGCTGTGGAGATAATCGTACCGAAATGTTCTTTTCCTTAGGTTATAAACTGGTTTTCTGAAATAGACAGTAGCTGTTTGCCTGGTATTGTCAATTTGGGCAATGACCCCTTCTACCTTTTCGCCTTTTTCCATAATAAATACGGGATTACCAACCTTGAATGTTTTCATCTTTAAACATCCTTTATCATTGATTTTTATACTTCTTTATATAAAATATATACCCTTTGCTGTAAATTAGTACTCAATTTAATAATTTTCAAAGAAAATAATAAAATATTACTAGAAAGCATGAACAGTGTGAGAGATTTGCCCCATCTATATTACAGATATGAAATAAGCTAATCTACCAATCCGATGAATTACTTCCATTTAATTATGGGTATAAGCAATAGATAGGATTAGAGAGGATTGGGAGGGTATTGTATGAAATGGAAAGGCAGAAGGGCCAGTACAAACGTGGAAGACCGCAGAGGGATGAGCAGTAAAGGGATCATCGGCGGTGGGATTGGCGGTATTATACTATTGTTGGTGATTACGTTTCTAGGTGGAAATCCTGCTGAACTATTGAATCAGCTGGGAGGAGGAACATCTACCAATACTACAAATACTGAGTATGTTGGAACGCAGGAAGAAGAGGAACTCGCTGAATTTGTATCAGTCGTTTTAGCTGATACTGAGAAGGTTTGGACTAAGCTTTTTAAAGAAGAAGGGTTGGTATATGAAGAGCCTACTCTCGTTATCTATAATGACAGTGTTCAATCAGCCTGTGGAACGGCTGGGTCATCTGTTGGCCCATTCTATTGCCCAGGAGATCATAAGCTTTACATAGATTTAAGCTTTTATAATGAGCTGAAAAGGGAGTTTCAAGCACCGGGTGATTTTGCGATGGCCTATGTTGTCGCCCATGAAGTCGGCCACCATGTACAAACCTTATTGGAAACCGACAAAAATCAGCAGCGTACAAGCTCTAATGACTATTCAGTACGGTTTGAATTACAGGCTGATTATTTAGCCGGTGTATGGGCTCATCATGCAGAGAGTATGGATTTACTTGAGGAAGGGGATTTTGAGGAGGCTATCACAGCAGCCAGTGCTGTTGGCGATGATACAATCCAAAAAAGGGCTCAAGGGTATGTGGTTCCGGAGAGTTTTACTCATGGTTCATCTGAACAGCGGATGCGCTGGTTTAAAAAAGGATTTAATTCCGGGAATTTAGAGGATGGGGACACCTTTAATGTGAAAAATCCATAAGGAAGAAAAGAAGGCCTGCTTCGCGAAGCAGGTTTTTTGTTTTTATCTATTTTAAACAGGAAAAGAATAATCGATATCGAACTAATAGAGTAAACCATTTAGGAGGAGAAAAAATGAATCGTCTAAACTTAGTAACGCTTGGCACAAGGAATATTATAGAATCCCATCGGTTTTATAAAGAATTGGGCTTTGACATGTCCATGATTGGTCCGAAATCTAGTCCGCATGTGATTTTCTTTAAAAATGAAGGGTCCCGTATTTCCTTGTATCCATTGGAGGATTTAGCGCGTGATCTTGATAAGAGTAATCCACCCAATTTAACTTCTGCTTTTTCAGGAATTACGCTAGGCTATAATGCGAAATCAGCCGAGGAGGTAGACCGTGTTATGGAAAAAGCGGAGCAGGCTGGCGCAAAAATTGTGAAACAGCCTGAAAAGACAGACTGGGGCGGATATGGAGGTTATTTTACAGATCCGGACGGATATTATTGGGAAGTGGCATATGGTGAGATGTGGCAATTTGATGAGTCCAACATGTTGGTTATTGAATAGAATTGGAGGATGTTAATCTACCTTTATAGGTACAAAAAAACTTTAGTTACCTTGGAACCGATATTGCTGGCTCTACGTTACGGTAATCGCTCATACAGTTCATTTTTGTGTGATTTTTCTTTTGACTGTATGGGTACCTTTAGAATTGGATTTTGCTAGTCTAAATGTTTTCTTCCAGTCTGACCATAGAATTTACTTCTGCTTAAACATTCTTATCCACTTTGTTACGGGAGGCAATAAAAAAGGCCAACCTTTATAGGTTAACCTTTGATTGTTTACAAACCATTTGAATAAAATTTTCAACCGCGAAGGCTGAGACTCCAAGAGCAGCTGAATAGATGGATAAATTGGAAAACTGAATCTGCAACTGGGATTTGGAAGCATCCAGGGCACATTCTCCTACAACATGTTCAACTTCATTCTTTAATAAATCTTTTGCCATAGCAAGGCGGTTTCCGATAATGATTTGCTCGGGATTCAACGTGTTCGCGATGCTGGCAATGCCGATCCCAAGGTACTTTGCGGTTTCTGTAAAGATTGCTTGTATCTGTTTATTGTTCTCTGCTTGTTCAATTAATTTTTCGAGCGTCCATTCTTCATTTGATGGGAGGAGGGTGGAAGCCTTTTTAATCAATGCCTTTTCAGAAGCATATAATTCCCAGCACCCTTTACTTCCGCATGAACATGGCAATCCATCATATTGAATGATCATATGGCCCATTTCACCGGCAAACCCATTAGATCCACGGTAGAGTTCACCGTTTAAAATCATTCCAACTCCTATTCCAATTCCGGCACTTATATAAACCGTATTGTTTGATGATTGTCCGGGACCTATCTTTTTCTCCGCAAAGGCACCTGCATTTGCTTCATTTTCGATTATGACAGGCAGATTAAATTCGTCCTGGATTTGGTTCTTTAATTGCTTCTGTTTCCAATCTAAATTAGGAGCGAGCAGAAGTTCTCCGTCTATGTTTACCATTCCTGGAACAGCCAGCCCAATCCCAACAACGCCATATGTACTAGCAGGAGCTGAAGTGAGGAGAGAACGAATTAACTCATTTATAATCTGTACAGCTTCGTCATAGTTTGGATTCATAGCTGGCTGTTTGAGTTCTTTAATGATGTTGCCATTAAGGTCTGTAAGAACGCCAAGTATGTAATTCACTCCAATATCAATACCAATCACATGAGCAGCCGAATGCTGAAAAAGAAGCATGACCGGACGCCTGCCGCCACTCGATTCCCCTGGCCCCGTTTCATAACAGATATTCGCTTCCAAAAGCTCGTTGACAAGGGTGGAGACCGTGCCCTTTGTCAGGCCGAGTTTTTGCGCTAAATCAGCTCTTGATATAGGTGCATTATCTCGAATGGACTCCAATATTTTTAGTTTATTATTGATTTTAATGGTTTGCTGATTCCACTTCATATCTATACTCCTTCTTTCTATCTCTATTGATAGTTATACCATACTCTTTCAAAACAAAAAACAAGTTCATCCGCCAGAGGAATGTAAGCTAAATGTAACGAAATAGATGATCAATCATAAAGACTGGTATGGGTAAGGCGCGATACTTAATCATTCAGGAACCTCTGCATTCTAACGAGAATGTAATATTATAATTATTTATAATATTAAAATAATAATTATTATTATGATATAATTTTTTTATCTATTAATATATTTGGAAGAGGGGAGTTCTTTGGCTATTAAGATACCATCGATGTTGCTTTCTCTATGCTTATTGATTGTTCTTACAGGTTGTTCGGACAAGAATGGTACTTCCACTTATCGGGAGCATGAAGTGAATGATGATGCGTATGTTATGTTAAAAGGTACGGACCTGTATATGAAAGAACATGAGTCTGATATCGAAAAGGTTGATTCAAATGTTAGGGAGGATACGATTCATTATCGGGATGAGCATCGCGGGCTCATGTATATAAATGGTGACGATGATTTGTACAGCTATAAAGATGGGGAGAAAAAAAGAATAGCTAAACAGGTTTCTGCCAGTAGAATACCGTATCTGCTTTCCTTTGATGAGAGCACTCTTGCCTATTTGACTGATGAAAATAATCAGTTATACGTGATCTTTGATGAGAGTAAACCTCGGAAAGTTCGTTCAGATATTGTCCAATACAGATTATCTATAGACGGTAAACGATTATTCTATATCAATGAAAATATGGACTTATATATCTTTACAAAAGATAGCGGTGAAGAAAAAATCGCTTCAAAGGTGGTTAATTTCCAGGAATCAGAGGGTGGTACCAGGTTACTCATCAGTACGGATGATGGTGAATTATACATCAGGGATTTAGAAAAGACTGAGAATGTCCATCTTCATGCAGATAGCCATGATTACGGGGGATTTCAGGTTGATGATTCTGGGCACTATTCCTATTTAGCAGATTATCAGGGTGATATAGGGGAGCTTTACAGCCTATCTGCTGAAAATGAACCAGTTCGAGTCGCTTCTGATGTTCTCGATTATGAAATGAAGGAAGATTCCTATATTTATTTAAATGGAAACCAGCAATTGCTTATGAAGCAGATGGAAGATCAGAAATCTGATTTACTCGCAGAGGGAGTTGTGGACTTCTTTATACTCAATGATGATATCTATTATTTAGATGAGACACAGGCGATGTATAAAGTAAAACAATCAGGTGTTCCTGAGGAAATTGCCCCCAATGTGATGATGGATTCCAGCAGCCGGCTTTGCTGGTCCATTGTAGATGATAAAATTATTTATTTATCTGCTAATCATTCTTTAATTCTAGATGGAAAGAAAATAGCGGATGATGTCACCGGTTTCGTGTCATATGTGGACCATGTCGTTTACAATACCGAGGATGGCCAAATAAAATCCGTAAGTGTTCATGACACGGATGAACTACACACATTTGACCATGCTGATTCCTATACGAGGATTTATTACGGTAATCAGCTGGTCTATAGCAAGACATTATCTCTCGCAGATATAGACGGTATTTGGGGAGTAGAGGGCACGGAAGAGGAGAAGTTGGATGGGTATGGAGAGGAATATGGTCCATACTTTTTCGAAATCATTACGGGTGCCGATTGTAATATGGGGTATCTTGTTATGTATGATGAAGAGGAAGAGCTTGTATTGGAATTGAACATAGAAGACTCCGACTCTGAATATATTAAAGTGGATACAGATGTGGAGGATACGTCCTTCATGTTCAAAAAAGTAAGCGAACAGGATTTAAACTTCATTTTTGATGGAGATGAATCCGACCCGTTGCCTCTTTATAAAACTACTGTGGATGAACTTGAGCAGTATTATGAACAATATCAACTTGCTTATTTTTAAGTAGCAGCATGAAAAGAGATGTTTAGATTAGTCTTTCGGGGGCTGATCGACATCTCTTTTTTGTGGTGTAAGAGAGAGGTACTTTTTCAGGAGTAATTAGTGTATAGTTTGATAGATTCGCTCAATCACTGTTATGCACGCTCAATGGGTAAAATTTTCGCTCGATTGCTTATACTTTCGCTCATGAAAATGAGGGTTGGCCCAATTATTGGCTGTTTTCGCTCAATTATAGTCTAGGTCGGCTTGATTAAGACTGAGTTTGGCTCTATTATTCTCGTAATCGGCTCCATTACAATAGAATTCGGCTCGATTGCTTGAAATCTTTGATTCCATATCACCTAATAGAGAGAATTACCTCTTGAAACTGGCAATCTAGTTAGCATCCCTCGTTGAATTCAATGAAAAAATAGCATCTGGCGCATTATTTAGCCAGCAACAGAGACACACGTTAAGCCGCCTTACGCTACAAACGAAAAAACCGGTGGAGGAAACATCTTAGTTTCCTCCACCGGTCCATCCATACGAAATACATTAATTCGCTGCAGCTTTTCTGCTCTTTGCGGATCTGAACAGATTGGATGCTGTATAAATGATTAAGGCAATCCAGATAAACAGGAATGATATACCTTGAATCAGGGTGAATGTTTCATCGTAGATCACGACAGCCATCACTAGCATGAGGGTTGGAGCTAAATACTGTAAAAATCCAATCATCGTATAACTGATTCGTTTCGTTCCTTCGGCAAACAGCAATAACGGAATTGCGGTTACAATCCCCGCTCCCATAAGAACTAAATCAACTTGGGTACTGTATGATAAAAAGGAATGCTCAGCAAAGAATAACAGATAAATGAGTGCGAATGGTGCAATGATCATCGTTTCGAGTGTTAAGCCTGTCCACGGATTGATTTGAACCATTTTCTTAATGAGTCCATATAATCCGAAGGTCATTGCCATGCATATAGCAGGCCACGGGATTGAGCCCTGGCTCCATGTCAGAATGATTACGCCAATTGCCGCAGATAATACAGCTATCTTTTCGCCATTGCTCAGCCTTTCCTTTAGGAAGATGGTTGCCAGTATGACATTGACGATTGGATTGATATAATAGCCCATGCTGGCGGATAAGATATTATTGCTATTGACTGAAAAAATAAAGATAAACCAGTTGGCTGAGATTAATAGGGTTGCCAGGGTGATTGCTAACGTCAATTTAGGCTGTTTAAGGATGGTGGTGATTTCCCCAAAAACATCCTTTGACTTTCCGAAACAAAAGACGAGCAGCACCATAAACACAAAGGACCATAAAATACGGTGTGCCAGGATTTCCAAATCAGATACATCACCGGCTAATTTCCAATAGACCGGTAGGCATCCCCATAAAAAATAAGCTCCGCCACCAGCTAAAATGCCGAGCTTTTTCTCTTTTGCTTGATTCTCCATGCTTACACTTCTTTCTACTATAACATTCATTTATATCAACCTATTATACTGCTGAACAGTTGAAACGAAAATATTAATTGTGATAGTTATCATTATAGTTTTACCTAAAGGAAGATGAACCTGGCAATCACAACAGGTTCATCTTCCTTCGTTCTGTATCTTACAGCCTTGGGTCGACCGGGTCTGATTCGAGAGAGAGTGTGCCAAGGACACATTCATGTATGCGCTGCAGGGAATCTCCGTTGACAAAGCGGCGAATGCCTTCAACTCCCAGAACAAATTCACGTAACGCCAACTTTTGTTTTTTGGAGGTGTTTCTATTTTTCAAGCGTGCTAGATTAGCGGGGGATAAATAATCCATCCCATAAATAATCGATAAATATTTTCTGCCTCTTACTTTAATAGCGGGCTGCAACAGCTTGCCTCGTTCTTTAGCGATAAAAGTTTCAGGCTTGATGACAATGCCTTCGTGTCCTTCCTCAGTCATTTCCCTCCACCATTCTATGACATCTTGCTCGCTCGCCTCGCTATCGATTACTTTATATTCAGTTTCAATAAAGAATTTGGATAGAGCGCCGAATTCATGATTCATGTGCATATGCCATAGATGCGGGTGGTCAAAAAAGGTTTCCTTGCTATGGGCCAGCACATGAAAGGGAGCAATCTGAATCTGGTGAATATCCTCGACTTCCCAGCAATAGGTTTCATATACTTCTTTGAAATTCTGCGCATTTGCCAGTTTTTCAGTATATTCGTTTAGCCAGCCGTGCAGTTCAGAATTTGCTGATACGGCCTGTTCCAGCTTGTTTTTGAGAGAATCGCGATCCATGATGGCATTTTCAGCAACATGCGCATATTGGTTTTGGATAAGCTCCTTCGCTTTCAGGTTCCACGGCATAATTTCCGCATCCAGCAAAACAAAATCTGTATCATATTTCTCGAAATAGCCATGATTGATCAAATCAGAATGTAATTCGTGAACTACCTTCTCCTCAGTAATGGAATCAAAGAAGCATCGACCTCTTCGCGTATAAATAACGCCAAGCGTTTCATATCCAACATAATGAAGAGCGGAGGGCTGATCCTTGAATAGTAATAAAATAGCACGGCTACCCATATGCTTCTTCTCAGCAATCATTCTTTCAATACCATGACTGCGATAATAATCAATCGCTTCCCTCGGATGCTCTAAATAATCCGGCAGCTGAGAGGGCTTTGGAGTTGGACTCATGGTTGGCGGAATATAGAGCAATTTTTCTATAGGGATGGTGAAATGGGAAACTGTATCAATGGCAGCCTTCACATGCTCCTTATACAATTTTACTTCACCGAACTCTTCTGTCAGGACAGAATACCCATTTATAAAGCTGCCGATATTAGGCGGATTTAATCGATTCCTTTCCCATTCCATCAAGGGGTTGTCATCGCTGTTTGAATAATCCTGCCGGGCTTTTACGCTGACGAATTTTTCCTCCGGATAACGGAAGGCAGTGAGCTGGCCGCCAAAAACAACACCCTGATCTATATTTATCGTGTTATTGATGCGCAGGGGCTGAGGTTTCGGATCATGTCCCCATATAATGAGGGGACTGCTGTTATGATTAACAAACCAATCCTTCCGGCGCGGTTTTCCAGCTTCATCAAAGCCGTCTGTATCTCCATATCGGCAAAAATCACTGATTTCCTGAGATTGTCTGCCGATATAGTCATCCTTTATCCCGGCGTGAGTACAAACCAGTACAGGTACGTCATTTTGTAAAAACACATAATGGGAAGGGGCTTCTATCAGCATCTTCTTCATCTTATTTTTAAGTATATTTGCTTCTTCAAAGCCGTACCTGTCTTCAAATTGTTTAAACTCGTCTGCCGTCTGCTCATCTCCATGCTTGAGGGTAACTTTTCGCCCATCCAGCCAGCGGGCGATTTTCCATCCGTGATTGCTATCAATCATGTACGCTAAACCATGTTCAATATGACGCTCGAAAAATCGCATCGTTTTTAACGAGTAGGGGCCACGGCTCATAATATCTCCAACAGACACAAATCTTCTGCCATTTGGATGAATGTATAAGCCACTATCCTGAGCTTGATAACCAAGCTTTTCAAGTAATTCAATCATTTCCTCATAGCAGCCATGTATATCACCAATTAGATCAAGGCCGCTGCCGACCTCCATATATAGCGGATTTTCCATCCTGTGAAGATAGACTTCATCTATATCCTTAATTGCATAAATTGCTCGGAAGCCTTCCTTTTTGATAAAACGTTTTTCGCTTTTGAAGGTCTGAAATTGCTGTTTAATTCGGCGTTTTCCTCTTGGCTGCTCGCGCTTTTCATCCCGTTCCAAAAGTGTTTGTTGATCGGTATCCAGTATGATGGCAATGATAGGCAAGTGGTGCTTCCTGGCAATATCAATATATTTTTTTCGATCATCGGCCTTAAGATGAGTGGCATCAATGAAAGTTAGCTTATTTAGCTGACATCTAGCCTCTATGACAGAGTATATGACCTCAAATGCTTTTTTTGAGATGGAATGATAGTGTTCCACCAGATAATCTGCTTCTGTTTTGGAGCGGTTCTTCCAATCTATAAAATCGGTATCCCCAACGATTTTTCGGAAAGCATCTGAACTAACAACCTCGGAAGGGAGGAGTGTTTGATTATTGATTAATTTGGATAACAGAGTGGTTTTACCGGAATTGGACGGACCGACTAAAAGGATAATCCCGGCACTTGGTATGTTAATGTTCATCTGATTGGCCTTCCTTTCGTTTGAAAATGCACATTTGAGTAGGTGAGCCATACAGTTCATGAATATCGCCAATTTCTTGAAACTGAAGAGTATATGGCTGATTGGCGACGTTCATCCTGCACCAGTCCTCAAATTGCTGCCTCGACCATTCAAAGCGATGGTCTGAATGGCGGAAGTGTTCATGTAAGTCATATACAGCGTTGTACTCTTTATTTGGTGTTGTGATAATAAGAGTTTTTGGCCGATAATCCTCCAGGATCATTCTCATGATTTTGGGTAAACGTGCCTCATCAATATGCTCAATGACCTCGCATAAAATCATGCAATCCTTATTCTTTAAACGTTCATCATAATAAAAAAGCGAACCCCAAATCAGTGTGGGAGAAAGGAATCCTACCTTGCCTGCCACTTTTTCGAACCTTTTGATTGCCTGTAATGTCATATGCTCAGATGGCTCGACTGCCAGGATTTCTTTAACTCCATCCAGAAATCCTAGTTTGAGAGAAAGCTTTCCCTCACCTGAACCCATATCTACAATTGTCTCTTTATCATCAAGTTCACTGACTGTTTTCAGTATTTTTTCATAGCGAAGGGCAGCCAGAGATGGTTTGGATGGAGTTTTTTGCTCCTTATCCAGCTTTTTAGGTGCTTCTGTTGGGTCATATAATTCTTTGAATCGTAATGCCCTTTGTAAAATGAATGACCTCATTGGATGATTCTCAAGCCATCCTTGTCCATAACGTTGAAGCTTTTCAACTTCCTTTTCGTCTATGTAATAGTGCTTATAGTTATCAAGAACAGGGATGAGGACAAATAACTGTCTTAAAGCATTTTGTAGAGTTGTTACCCCATCCAGGGTGATCATTCTTGCCGATTTAGTTGGGGAGGACGTATTTTTCCCATGTGTAATGGCGATTTCAAACCCCAGCGGACTAAATAAACGTTCTATTTCTTGATCCGTTAGTTCTGATGAAACAGGTCCAAGGGTAAATTGAAAAGGAAAAGCATGGCTGACCCATTGTCTATATTCCTCTTTCGGCTGTCCATTCAGGGCAGTTCCAAGAGCATTCCGTATAAAAGAGCAGAAAATACTGCTTACGGCAAATTCTCGATCATTTATATAATGTGTAATTTCATATTGATTGGAATGGCGATCCAACAGCTCGATTGGATCAGGTGTAACAAATATAGTCGCTTCCACTTCTTTTTCTTCAAATCTACTATAAAAAAGACGAACTAAATGTCCTTTACTGGACCGTTCATACAAGGAGGCTGGGTTTTTAGCAAGCAGGTAGGATAAGACTTTTACATGATCACCGGTTGCTTTCATAGTTAACTGCATCGTATCACTCCGATATGGAAAATATTAAGATAATAAACTAATAATACCATTTTAAACTATGGAGGGTCACATATTATTTCTGGTTCCAAGAGGGGTTTGGTAATGAAGGATAGAATAAATGAAGTGGACTTACTGCTAGGAAGAAATCTGCAAGAATAGCAATGAGATTCTATACAGAATACAGAGTAGCGTTAATTTAGGGGGATGGGAAATTTGATTACACTCTATATAACTAGGCATGGAGAAACAGTTTGGAATACGGAGAAAAGAATGCAAGGAAGATTAGATTCACCCTTAACAGGAAAGGGTGTCCAAAATGCGATCTCACTGGGCAAAGGACTGCAGGATATTAATTTAACTGCTATTTATTCAAGCCCGAGTGGCAGAGCGGCAGATACAGCAGCATATATTATGGGTAATCGGGATATTCCGCTAGCCTTTGATGAAAATCTACAAGAAATTAACATGGGAGAGTGGGAGGGAGAAACACAAGGAGTCATCGAGGCTGCCTATCCAGACGAGTTTGATGCTTTCTGGAACAATCCCCATTTATATAAGCCTGTAAAAGGGGAAACATTTGTAGAAGTTAAAGAACGGGCGGTGAACATATTGAATCGTATTCAGCATGAATATGAATCAGGCAATATCCTGATTGTTACTCACTCCGTTGTCATAAAATGCTTCTATTCTATTTTCAAAAACACCTCTATTGAGAGCCTATGGGATCCTCCTTTTATCCATGATACGAGTCTTACTGTTGTAAAGATAGAGGAAGATGGTTTTAACATCGTCCTGGAAGGGGATTTATCACATAGACAGATTATTATATAGGATGTCTATATCAGAAGAGGAAAGGTAGGCTGATTGAATTTATCATTTATTTGTTTTAATAGAGTTTATTTTCGACCAATCTATGATTACTGCCATCATAATACCCAGTGTATACCGCAATAGATCTATCCACAGAAATCCCTTACCGAGGATTAAAGCCCCGATGGTTGTGTTTCGTATTTGGTTGATCCATGCTGCTTGATATAACTGGCTGAATTCAATCCCGAAGCTGAATAGGACGCTGAACCAAAAAGCAGTAAATGGTTTCTTTTGAACGAAAAGAAATCGAAACCCAAAATAGACCATCATTGCCTATAAAGCATCTCCGGCATGCTGAGCTACAAAAGTATGCAGGATCGAACTATATATACGGGAAGCTAATCCGAGAATGATACATAGAGTAATGGTTGCTAAATAAAAGAATCTATTTATATGGTTGGTTGGATTCATATTCATTCACTCATTTACTATTTTTTATAACGGCAAATTTTAATCTATAAGAATATAAACATCTATCAAGTAATTTTTGAAATATTCTTGATATAATTAAAGTAACAAAGGATTATCATGCTTTGCAACACAGAAACTACTAAGAGATATGAGGGATGGCCTATGAAATTAATATGCTTTGGTGATAGTTTAACTAGGGGAGTATCCTATGTTAAGGGTCGTTTGAGAATTTTAAGAAATAATTATCCTGCCTATTTACAAAAGCTTATGTCAGAGGATAAATTGAATCCAGAGATTAGCCGGGCAGAAGTGATCAATAAGGGAGTATTCAATGATAACTCTGATTTACTTTTATCCAGACTTGAAAAGGATGTTATTCAAGAAGAACCGACCTACGTGATTATTGGGATTGGCGGGAATGATTGTGACTTTGTTTGGAAGGAAGTAGCGGCTAAACCGAATGACGAGCATCAGCCAAAAGTGCCTCTATCACGGTATGCCAATAATTTAAAAGAGCTTATTACCAAATTAAAATCAAATGGAATTACACCGGTTTTAACCACGCTGCCTCCATTGGATCCGGCTCGCTATTATCAGACAATTTCCACGCGTTTCGGTACAGAAGTGAGTCAATGGATATGCAAGGTGGGGGGAATAGCCTACTGGCACAGTAAGTATAATCGAACCGTAAAAAATATAGCAGAAGAAATGGATGTATTCCTGATTGATGTAAGGAATGCGCTGAAAAACAGAGGTCAGTTAAAGGATTTAATTAGTGAAGATGGCATTCATCTGACCGAAAAAGGCTATAAGGTTATGGCGGCTGAGATTTATGATAACTTAGGTAAGCTAGCCCCGCAAAAAGTACTGCAGGAACAATAATTTTGGTTATTATGAAGAATTCGAGAGCGGAATAAGGTGATTATAATAGCCGCAGATGAAAAGTTATAATCGTATAATTAAAAGGAGACCTCTCAATCGAAAGGTCTCCTTTAATTATATTACTCAGCTGAAATTAATTCTAGTTTACGCAGTCTTTCTGCAACCTCTTCCTCAGTTAAGTTATGCTCTACAACATAACGATTGCGAGGATGTACACGACATTCATCCGTGCAGCTGCGCATATATTTATGCTCATTTTCTTCACTGCAAAGAATTTGATCGTTACATTCAGGGTTTGCACAATTAACGTAGCGTTCACACGGTTCACCATCGAAGTGATCTCTTCCGACGATCACATGTTCTACTTGGTTAATTGGAACAGCGATTCTTTCATCGAATACATACATTTGTCCATCCCATAATTGACCTTGTACTTCCGGATCTTTCCCATATGTGGCAATCCCGCCATGGAGCTGACCGACATCTTTAAATCCTTCTCTTACTAACCAACCGGAAAATTTCTCACAACGGATTCCGCCTGTACAATAGGTTAGGACGCGTTTTCCTTCAAACATTTCTTTATTATCACGAACCCATTGAGGAAGCTCGCGGAACGTTTCAATGTCCGGCTTGATGGCGCCGCGGAAATGTCCAAGTTCATATTCATAGTCATTACGCGCATCTAAAACAATTGTGTTTTCATCCTGTAAGCCCTCGAAAAATTCTTTTGGGCTCAAATACTGTCCAGTTAATTCGTTCGGATTAATATCATCTTCTAAAGATAAATGAACAAGCTCAGGGCGTGGTCTCACATGCATTTTTTTAAACGCATGACCGTCCGCTTCATCTATTTTAAATACAATCCCTTCGAATTGAGGATCGTTCTTCATCTTATCCATATAAGCATTTGTTTGTTCCACAGTACCGGAAACCGTACCATTAATTCCTTCTTTGGCCACAAGTATACGGCCTTTCAGTTCAATCCCCTTACAAAATGCAAGGTGTTCTGCCGCGAATGCAGCTGGATCTTCAATTGGAGTATAAAAATAATAAAGCAAAACTCTGTATGGTTTGTTTTCTGTCATGGTTCTTACCACCTATTTTTTAATATTTGCAAGATACGTATTCAAAAGGTGATTTTTAGATACTTTTCTTACACATCAAAACATTATAACAATTGTTAGTAAAATGTGCTAATTAAACAACTTATTTCCTCTGGAAAATAAAGAGATAGGTGGTTAGTGCATAAAAAAACACCAATTCTTCTATTGAAAAGAATTGGTGTTGAATAGAGTTCTTTAATCCGGGAAAACAACGATTGTTCTGCCGCGTGCTTCACCTTTTAGAAGGACAGGAAATACATTTGGCAGTTCTTCGAGCTTTACTTCTTGCTGGATATGATTCTCATACTGATTGAGCTTTAAATCCGTAGCTAAACGTTCCCAAATTTGTTGGCGTGTATTCATCGGGCATTGTACAGAATCAATGCCTAATAAATTAATCCCTCTTAATATAAATGGGAATACGGAGGAGGGAATCTTCGTGCCAGCCGTCAGTCCGCTGGCAGCAACAGAACCGCCATATTTAATTTGGCTTAAAAGAGATGCTAAAGGTTCCCCGCCAACAGGGTCAATACCAGCGGACCAACGCTGTTTTCCTAAGGCGCGAACCTTACCGTTGTATACTTCATCCCTTGAGATTACATTCGCAGCACCGATTGATTTTAAGTACTCAGCTTCCTCTAATTTTCCTGTGCTGGCTTCAACGGTAAATCCGAGTTTTGCTAAGAAGGAGACCGCGAAACTGCCTACACCGCCTGTAGCTCCAGTAACAATCACAGGACCTTGATCAGGAGTTACCTTATTTTCCTCCAAACGCTGGACGGATAATGCAGCGGTAAATCCAGCTGTACCAATGATCATGGCTTCTTTGAGAGTGAGCCCTTTTGGCAGTGAGACAACCCAATCAGCAGGAATATAAGCATATTCCGCATATCCTCCATCACGGGATACACCGATTTCGTAGCTCGTGGCAATTACCTCATCACCTTCTTTAAAGCGAGTGTCAGTCGATGAAATAATTGTACCTGCTAGGTCGATGCCTGGTACCATCGGGTAGGAAGTCACAATATTTCCATTCGGAATTGTAGCTAGGCAATCCTTATAATTTACACCTGAATATTTTACTTTTATGAGAACTTCGCCATCTTGTGGGGTATGTAACGGTTTTTCTATAAATTTGATTGCTGTTTGTTCATCCTGTTTATCTACGATTAACGCTTTATAGCTTTGATCCATTATTCTTACCAGCTCCTTTTCTTCACTATATACCATTATATAATGAACGTTGAACCGTCTTTGTAAAAGTGATTTTTGATGATTTGTTTTATTTACCATCGCTTTAATAGGTATAATTTTGCAAAAGAGTTTCAAAAAAATCATGATTTGAAGAAAAATTTAAAAATAATTGAGGTAATCGTTTGCACTTCAGTCCAGAACCTGTTATTATTAGGTAGAATTATTTTTGTTTGATGTGGTTGAAAGTTGAACAATTATTGTCGTCTTACGATCGAAAAGCAAGGATAGTAATACAATTGTGTGTTAGCACACTAGGAGGCAACAAAAAATGGAACATGGTAAAGTAAAATGGTTTAACGCAGAAAAAGGTTTCGGATTTATCGAGCGCGAAGGTGGAGACGATGTATTCGTACACTTCTCAGCTATCCAAGGTGAAGGTTTCAAAACACTTGACGAAGGTCAAGAAGTTACTTTTGAAGTAGAACAAGGTCAACGTGGACCACAAGCTACTAACGTTCAAAAAAACTAATCTGATCGACACATAAATAAAACAGATCCTGGTTACAGGATCTGTTTTTCTTTTGTTTAAGCTTTGTTGAATGATTCATTTTAATTTTGCATGAGTATTATTAGTATGTATTTCGTAAGGATTTAGAACTATTGTACGGAAAACTATCTATCTCTACTAGAAAATGTTTATACACAGTGTTTTTATTTAGGTGAAATGTGTATTCCTTCATCACTTTTCCACTCAGCATAAAAAATGCTTTTTAAATCATAACCTTTATTATTCAACTCACTAATTAACCAATTTTCATCAAATCCACATTCTGCTAAATTACCAAGTATAATTTTCCCATCGCTAATAAGGTTTTCGGTAGCACGATTTGTGTTTTTCAGTAAGGTTTAAATCCTCGATTGTTGGATTTTTATATTTAGATTTCAGAGCGATACTTATTTGCCTATTAGATTCTAATATTGCAAATTCAACTTCTCTTACAGAAAAAACACTTTTTTGCCGTAACATGCTTAATAGTTGATTTAGATCCAACCTTGCTTTTTTGGCTGCTTTATAATCAATTATTCCATTTCTAATGAATAGAACTGGCTTCCTCTGAATGAAAAATCTAATCTTTGTAAACTTAAGCGTGGCATACTCTAAAATAATCATTAAAAAAGTCCATATTCCAATTGCATATAGATATTTTAAAATACTTACATTATTTTCATAGATGATACGTCCTAAAAAATCATCGAGTAACAGAATAAAAACAAAATGAAATGGTGTTAATTGAGAAATGGAGGTTCTTCCAGTTAAAATGAGTATAATGTTTAGAGATATAAATCCAACGATTACTTTCATTGCTATTAAGCCTAAACTTATCAAATCCACGTTTCTATCCTCCAAAATTCTCACAGTACAGTAATGTTTATCTTCTCATTATGCTTAAAAAAAGCATTGAATATACCAATTAGCTATTACCTGTAATTGCTAATCCAAGATGGTTCTATGGCATTATCCATTATTCATAATATAAAAGTAGAACATTATACAGCTGAGAGAATTAGTGTAACAGGCGTGAAATGTAAACCATATTAAAACGGGTAGATGTACTGGGATATTCAGAAATGAATTTCGGAGGATTAATCCAAGGTGGTTTAAACCTTATTATATCAACTTCTTTTGTGCTGGTATAAGGTAGTTTAGTGGAAGAAATAAAAATGCCCTGCTCAAGGCGAAGAGAGCAAGGCAATTGAAACAGTAAAGCATAAAATAGTATAACAGTTTTAAAGGTTGACTAGATTATAGCATATAATTAAAATCGTGGCTAATATATTTCTCCTGTTAATTTTAGTAAATTCATTTTTGTCATGTACGTTGCTAAATAAGTACTAGTTTTCTATAATTAAATGGATATATATGGAGGTGGATTATACTGAGACCTAAGCTTACTAGAAGTAGTAGTGTCCAAAGTTTTAGAGAATTTTATTGGGTGAAGGAAGAATTGCAAATATTTTGCAGAGAAAATGGACTTGCTGTTTCAGCAAAGATAGAGATTTCCAATCGAATCGAAGCCTTTCATGAAACAGGAGAAATAAAAAAGCCGGTTAGAAAAGTAAGGGCCTATGTGAAACCACAAACACCCGAAAAAATCTTAAGCCTCGATACAATCATCAAAGAAAATCACCGTTGCAGTCAAGAAGTAAGAGTATTTTTTCAAACGGTCATTCCTACCTTTCATTTTACGACCCACATCTAGGAATATTTTAAAAATCATGCCGGGAAAACCTACCGTGAGGCGATGACTACCTGGTGTGAGGAACGAAAAAAGATCCATCCTATACGAAAAAAATTCCCCCACAATTTTATACAATCAATTCATCCGTGATTATTTTGCTGACCCGGACAATCTAGGGAAGTAGCCCAAAGATGCGGTAGAAGCCTGGAAAAAGATCAAGCAGCTTCCTGGCAGCAATCGCTATTCATCTAACCATGTGTGAAGAATTCTAAGATCTGCCTATCAAACATATAGGCAGGAAAAAGGAGGTTGCATGAAACGATTTAGTTTGTTGTTTACGTTCCTATTTGTCTTTATCAGCATTTTTAGCGCTTGCTCCACGAACACACGTCTAGAACTGGTCAGTGCAGAAGCAGAGATTGTGAATGATAAAAACAAAACGGGATCCACTATTCTGCAGGAAGGTGAGAACGCAGGAAAAGAAGTCGTGCCTACAGCCCTGTATTACACATTTGTGATTAAAAATGTAGGAAATAAAAAGATTGGAGACATAAGTAAAGGAGTAGGCTTGGAGGCTAGGATTGAACCTGACGAAAAATTAGTAACCGCCTCTAATGAAGTGATGGGCTTTAATATTTTTGAACCGGCAGATTATGAAGGTTCAGGCTTGGGCTTCGGCTATTCCTATACTGCTATTATTGAAGAAAAAGAAACAGGAGAATTCACCATCTATTATGATTTAGGTGTTGAAGAAAAAACAGAGGAAGTTCTTCCAGTACCTTCTGTAGACAAGTTAGAACATTTAAAAGACAACGCACTGGAGGCAACTTTAATTGTATCCTTGGGAAAAGAAGAAATAATTCGTTTTGATTTGAGTAAAAAGAATTAATAGCTGTCTTGCTTGTGTTTAGCAATAGCTTTATAAAATGATCCCTCAAAGATAAACAAAAGGCCCGGCTTATAAACCGAGCTAATTTTTAGTTGATTGCCCTGACAGTTTATCTAATTTATTTTCAATTCGATCTAGCTGTTCCTTCCGCTTTTTTGAAGAACGAAAGAAAGATACAATCATCACAATAAAAAAGATAACAACTAAAATTGAAAACAACTGATAAATGATGTCACCGATGTTCAATATAAAATCCACCTCACTTTAGAATATTATACCATTTTGATGTAGGTACTTTCGCATGAATCTATTAAGTTAAGAGTAAATAAATCATTTATCACCTATATGTGTGTTTTGCCCTCTGAAATTTTATATAAAATTTTTGTAATATTATGAACTCTTAAAGGGGGTGATATATTCTTGGTAGCTGAAATGACCTATCAGGTCCGTGTGGCTGATTTTGAACAAGGCAGGAAATGGTATGGAGTATTTTTGAACAGGACACCAGATCTTGAGCCGCATGCTGATTTTGTGGATTGGGAGATAATTCCCGGGGTTGGCTGAAAGTCGCTAAAGGGGCACCGGCTGAAGGAAGTGATCCGCTTCGGCTTAAGGTTACATCTATAGAAAAAGAAAGACAAAGAATGATAGAAGAGCTGCATATTGATTTTTTTGAAATCTACTGCCGTGGAGAAGTACCAGTTAAATGGGCCACATTTACAGATCCATAGGGAAATCGTTTAGGCTTCTTTGAAAATATGAACGAAGGAATGTAGCAACCTAAATACAATTAGATAAGAGGCAAAAAAGATGGAGTATTTATTAAGAAAACGTACCGAAGAGGATATAGAGGAGTTCTTATCGTGGACGTACGATGATATGTATTCGTTTTACGATAATTCGATTCAACAAGAAAAGATAGATGGCTTTAGGCAAAGTGTTCAGAAAGAACGAGAATTATCGGTAGTAAATGAATGTGGGGAGCTTGTAGGTAACTGTGAGTTTTTTGATGTAAGTGATGAGGATGAAGCAGAGATACTGGCAGTTGGAATTCAGATGAAGCCCTCTCTGACTGGAAAAGGACATGGTCCCGCTTTCTTCCATGCCATTGTGGAGTAAGGGAGATCCCTTTTTCATTATCACCATTTAGAGTTGTCCGTAGTGGACTTTAATCACCGGGCCATTAAAGTGTATGAAAGAGAAGGATTTCAACAAGTGGGAGAATTCATGAATGACATAAGAGGAGAATCATATCGATTTATCATTATGGCGAAGGATTGGTAATGACCAGATTGATTACAGGGAGGATGGCATGAAAAATAAGTTAATAAGAGTTGGTACATTTTATATTCCTGTAAAGGATGTTAAAGAGTCTTCAGCATGGTATGTAGATAAGCTTGGAGCAGAATTAAGCTATAAAGATGAGGATAAATCGATTATTAATCTTGCAAATCAAAGTTTTTTCCTTGTTCATGCACCAGATGGTGAAAGTTCTAATTTTATAGATAAGCATGGAAATGAACGCTTTTCGATTACCTTTGAAGTAGATGGATTGGCAAAGTTAACGGAGCTTCATATGGAATTAACAGAGAAGAATGTAAGGGTAGGGAACATTGAAGATCGAGGGCATCCTGGACGGAATTTTGTTTTTTATGATTTAGATGGTCAAGTATTTGATGTCTGGAGTGAATTAAGTCCAGGATTTAAGGTCAACTATTTGCTGTAAGTTGTTATCTATCAGATGTTTTACATAATGTGGGTTAGATTGATTGGGTATCACAAAAAAATGAATATGAGGAGTATGTCTATGTTTACATTTCCAAAGCCAGATGTAGAACAATTGCTGCGAACCGTTTCTATAATTGATTTTGCTGTCAGCCCCGATGAAAAACAGATTATCATCAGTACCAATATAAGTGGAAAATATAATCTTTGGGCGATGAATATGCCTATTGCTTTTCCGTATCGGCTGACCTTCAATGATCAGCCATCTGAGTATTTACTGTATGACCCAAAAGGAAGATTCGTTATAGCTGGCTTTGATCATGACGGTGATGAGAATACTCAATTTTATGCCATGCCGACATATGGCGGTGCCTTGAAGGAGCTAGTTTTTCAAGAGAATACACGTAATTTTCATCCGTTCCTATCAAAAGACGGCGAGCGATTATACTATACATCTACCAAAGAAAATGCGTCCTTCCTCAGTAGCTATTGCTTACAAATGAATACGGGTGAAGAGACGAAAGTATTGGATGGGAACGGAGGCAGTACCATTCTAGCGGAAGTGAGTGAGGATGAATCCGTTATTCTCTATACCAAACAATTTTCTAATACCAATTCTCTTTATTATGTGAAAAAAGCGGATGAACATATCCTGCTGACTCCGCCAACTGATAAGGAGCATACCGTAAGTGATGCTGTGATTGTTTCGGATCAGGAGATCTTTTTAATCACGGATTATGATGCAGATTTTTCTTATTTAGCAAGCTTTAATTTGGAAACTAGGGAGTTTACTAAGCTTAAAGAATTGCCGCTGGAGAGCTTCACCAATCTTACATACGATCAGACAAACAAAATAGTCTATATTACTGCTGAAAAAGGAGTGCGGGATTATTTATACGCCTATCATATTGAGAATCAAGCATGGGTAAAATTGAACCCTCCATGTGACCTCCTAACGAAAAAGGTTGTTTCTAATTCTGGTTCCCTTTATTTGCTCGGAAAGAGTTCAAACACACTTGCGAATATATTTAAACAGATTGGTGAGGATGAATGGGTCGCAATTACTGACAATACCCTAGCTGGTATCCAGAAGGAGGAAATAGTAGAACCCGAGATTGTTACGTATCCATCTTTTGACGGTCTTCCAATTGAAGCGTTGTTATATAAAGCAAAACCGGAAAATGATAACGGAGAGACTCTTTTATGGGTCCATGGGGGACCACAGTCTGCAGTACGGAAAGGTTTTGGTCCATTCTTTCAATATGCCTTAGACAATGGATACAGTGTTTTTACTCCTAACTTCCGTGGTTCCACTGGATATGGATTAACATTCACCAAAATGGTGGAGCGTGCCTGGGGTGCAGGAGCCCGATTGGATATTATTGCTGGCCTAGATTGGCTAATTGACCGTGGATATACGAAGAAAGGTGACATCTTCCTAATTGGAGGCAGTTACGGTGGATACATGTCATTGCTTTTACATGGACGCCATGCTGATTACTTTAAGGCAGTGGTAGATATTTGTGGTCCATCCAATTTATTTTCCTTTATTAATTCAGTGCCGGAAGATTGGAAACCAATGATGGATGCTTGGGTAGGTCACCCCGAAAAAGATCGCGAGAAATTGATAGAAGACTCACCTATTACTTATATTGAGCAGATGACAAAGCCGATGCTTGTTATCCAAGGTGCCAAAGATCCAAGAGTTGTAAAGGCGGAATCAGACCAAATTGTGGAGACTCTTAAGGAAAAGGGGAGAGATATCTCCTATATGGTCATGGAGGATGAAGGACATGGATTTTCTAAAAAGGAGAATGAAATCGCTGTGTATCGTAGGGTTTTAGCTTTTTTTGAAGAGCATCGTCTTGTGGAAGTAAAATCCTAGCCTAGATTTTCTCAAACGGCGAAAAGTAATGTACTGCAGTTTGTGGTGTTTTCCTTATGGAGAAAATGAATTGAGATTTTCGAGTGGAGGGACTAACATGAAACATTCTAAAATAAAAGAATGTCCTCAATGTGGTGAGAAAGAGCTGGGGATAGGGAAACATACTGGATATGGAGTCATGTACCCCAAAAATAAAGTAAGTATAGGTTCAGAGATTGAATACATGATTTGCACGGAATGTGGATTTATCATCGAAGGCTATGTAAAAAAGCCGGAGAAATTTAAAGAAACACTTTACTGAGAAAGATGACTAAAAAGAAAAGAATTAGCTGAATAAAGTGTTGACCCTATTCAACGCTTAAACCCAGGGAACATAAACTTACTGATATCAAAAATGCTTGGTATTATATGATCCAAGCATTTTTTGTCTGGTTTCAACAAATAGGGACATTTCATGAGGTACCAGAAATTAAGTTTGTTTTTATATAGGGAAGATAGCCTTAGGGCGATCTTGTTTCCAATCTTCAACTGTAGGCAATGTATCGCCAAATTGTGTTTCCCAGTGTTCGAAGGATTGCCATGTTTTTGGACGTAAGGGTAATTCTTTGTGCCACGGGCGTGGCTCCAAAATATTTAATTCAGGAATGTATTTATCCATATCCGTATATAACTCAATGACATGCTTATCGGGATCTAGATGGTAAGACGCGATATTGTGACCAGCTGTATGGCGGCTGGGTCCCCAAATTGTTGGTATATTGTGTTTCATTAAAATATCAGAGCTGTCATATTGATGAGCGGGATTGCGTAATTGAAAGGCAATATGATGCATGTACGATTTTTTACCTTGAATGATATTAATCGTATGATGATCTTCATTACATGTTAAAAAGTTGGCTAAATCAAGTATACGGTCGGTTTTGTAAAAACCTAAAATATGGTGGTAGAAGTCCACCGTTTTCTTCGCATCTTTTACGCTGATTGATAAGTGGCCCAATTTAGTAGGAATAATACCGGATGTTGCGTATCCGGGAGCGCTGTAGTCTATACTATGATATAAAAAAATGCGGTTTCCATCCGGATCATGCAACTGCAATTGTTCAGGTATTCCAACTTGTCTATCATGGACAAGCTCACTTACGATTCCTTCTTCTTCTAAAAGGGATTGAACGTATTCTAATGATACTTCAGGATTTACTTGCCATCCGATTCCTTCCATGAAACTTTCGTTACTTGGTTGAATGACAATATTATGATGTTCTGCACCTGTACTGATATAGGCAACTCCGTCTCCTCCGCGTTCTACAAGCTTACATCCGAGAACAGTGATATAGTAATCGACCATGGCCTCAACATCTTTCGAAAAAACGTCACAAACCCTAACCGGAAAACTGGAATCATGTGGACGCCCCTTTACTTTACAGCAGCTGCCTGTATTATTTTATTTTCTTGTACACCTAAATCAATGGAACCATCCGTGCTTTTTATTTCGAGAAGCATGATATCTCCAGATTTTAAATAACCATTGTTTTGTTGAGTTTCAATAAAATGGTCAATTTTATCCTGATGTGAAATTGTATTATCATAAATATGGTTGATGATTTCAGAATTTAAACGAAGACATACTCCACCTGGGGTACCTGTTAAAATTAAATCACCAGTTTTTAAATTAAAAATCTCTGACATCTCAGTCAGTGTTTCCGTCGGTTTAAATAATAATTGATCAGTTAAAACCCTTTGACGTGTTTCACCATTTATTTGTAAATGTAATTCCAATTGATTCAAGTAAGGAAATTCATCTTCATCGAGTAAATAAATATATGGTCCCACCGGACAAAAACCACGATAACTTTTTCCTTTGAACCATTGCTGTTCCAGAATTTGAACATCACGCGCCGAAATATCATTGGCAATCACTATTCCAGCAATATAATGGACTAAATTATTTTCTGTAATTTGGATGGGCTCAGTAATGTCAGTTTTAATAATTAATCCCAGTTCGATTTCATAATCCAATAGTTGAACATGAGTTGGGCAAATAATATCAGCAGCGGCAGATGTTAAGGTACTGGATGCCTTTGTGAACAATAAGTTATATGGTGGCTTTTGCTTAGTAAAACCAGCTTCTTCACGGTGTACGCTATAGTTTGTACCCTGACAAAATATATTTGCATCATCTGTTACGGGTGATAGGATTGTGATTTCATCTGTATAAATAATTGTTCCGGTGTGTTTTGCCCGCTCAATTGCCTCTCGACCGTTAGATAGTAAGTCATGTAAGGTTTCAGCCTCGTGTTCAACAATGCGGATTTGTTCACTGAAAACACCCCAATATGTACGGTCTGATTGTTTGAATCGAAGTAATTTTGTCCCCATATTTTGATAGCCTCCCAGAAAATAATTTGTTTGTTTAAGTGTAGATGATAGAAAAGGCACTTAACTAGAATAAGAATTATTGAAATACATAATGAAATTAAGTAAAAATCATTGAATCAATCTAACTGGGGGAAGAACTTGGCTTACCGTTATCTGATTATGCGACTGGACAAAATACCAAGGTTGGAGGGAATTGGTAATATCGTTTTTCTCGGAATTCCACATTTACGGAATCACTCGGCAATAAAGTACTATAAAATAAAAATGATCTCATAGGGACTCTCCTTATGAGATCATTTTTATTCTCGAATTAGGTAAATACTTACCGTTAAATAATATGTGTGGTCTTTGAGGTTGCGTTTGATTGTGAGTCTTTTTCTTTGATGAGAGTCGTGACCGCAGACCAAGCAATCGCTAAAAGGAATAGGCCAATAGATGCAAGAAGCAGAGTGAATCGGCCGTTTTCCTGGCCTGTTATATTAAGTAAAAACTGGTACATAAACGAACTGGTAATACCACCTAATCCTTGGGCCGCAGCAGCGAATCCTACAAAGGAAATACCCTTCGCAAGGTTTGACAATTCAGATACTCGGGCGAGTACGCCTGGAATCACAATTCCTAATCCCATTCCTCCAAGAAAACTAGCCATATTGATCATCATTAAAGTGTTTGCATAATAACACCATAAGATACCAACAGCGGTTAGTAAAATTCCAAAGGGAATATTGAAGTTTGGCCAAAGTTGGCGCATGGGACCAAAGAAAAGTCCGACAACCAAGGTACCAAAGGTGAATAAAGAGATGGCAAAACCGGCCTCCGTAGCATTCCCAAGGTTTTCCGCTTGGATGATAATAGAAATATTTGTTACATACCCAAACACCAATGCTGTGAAGATAACTTGGCCAATCGTAAAACCATAAACGGTTTTTGGTGCAGAGAACAGGATCTCTTTAAAGGATGCATTGTGTACTTCTTGTTTTTTAGGCTCAGGCAAATATAAGAAGGTGAGTGCTAAAATCAAGATCGGGAATAAGTAAACTAAAAAGCCAAACTGCCAATTGTACGCATCAGCCAGCATACCTCCGACTACCTGGAAGAAAATCGCTCCGATACATGCAACTGTGGATGTTCCCAAACCAATTAAGAAATCACGATCACGACCATCAAAGAAACTTGTGATAATATCAACCGATAATGGTAATGTAATGCCGACTCCAAGTCCCAATAGTCCACGGAAGGCAATAATTAAAAAGAGATTATCAATGAAAAATGGCATGATACCGCCAATGATGAAGAAGGCTAGTCCTGTAAATAATAATCCTCGTTTTGAGTACTTATTAGCCAGTTTCCCATAAAGCAATGAAGGTATTATTTGAAAAAATCCTGGGATAGTAGCAATTAACATGACTACCGACGGATTGTAGTTTGGGAACGCTTTAATTAAATCGGCCATGATAGATCCTGCAACCCCGGCAGCAACGTCCTGAAATGCAATTAAAACAATTAAAAATTTCAAGAAAGCAGTACTCTTTGCCTTCGCCATCTTTTAATAACCCCCTGTTTTACTATTTCTATACGCAAGCAGCCTCACTACTATCCTCTTGTTATAACAACTCATGCGATAATCGTCATGAAGATGAGCAGAACTCCTTACGTTTAGATTACACTCGATATTAGCACAGACAATCGAGGCATAAATCAATGATTTTTAGGGGAAAAATTCATTGATTTTGTAAAAAGATATTTGTTTTTTACTCCATTAAATAACGAAAAATCAATATGGCAAAGAGCATAAAGGTGTAAATTAGACTATTTTAGAAAGTATATAAAAATCTGCGTATTTCACTAAAATTTATTGAAAAAAGAGAGCTAATCAATTTCAATTTCACCAAGAATAATTAGAGAGTTTAAGAGCAACATCAACTCAAAGGAGTGCTTGGAATTTCTTAAGTCTTTTTGTAGTAGTTCTTCTAGCTTTTGAATTCGATAGACTAATCCGCTCATGGATAAATTCAAGTCCAGCATGGTTTGTTGCAAATTCCCGTAATTATTTAAAAATGCGTAAAGAGTTTTAAGAAACTCCTCTTTTTTATTTGGCTTTAATGACAAGATGGGCTCTAATTCACGTTGCGCAATTTCGATGATGATAGAGCTATTAGATTGGTTGATGATTGATCCCATCACACTCGTATCTTCGAAATAAATGATATTACTTGCTTTATTGATATTAAGTGATGTAATGGATTGCCGTTTTGCCTCTGGAATATCGTCTATATCATGGATAGCCCGGCTTAATCCAATACGGAATTCATGGTTTTTGAATGTACGATGCAGGTGTTTTAATATATTTCTTAGTATTTCTTGTGTTTCATCAATTTTTGGGAATAAAAACGTCACTTCTTCCTGAAATTCTGTAATAAATATAGGGATTTGATGCATTTCTAAATAAATGGTAAAAGACTGGATTATCTTATTAATCATGATGGAATCTTTAATAGGAATGCCCTTTTTGGTAATGCGTAAGTTTCCAATATAGAAGTCTTCATTTAAATCAATCTGGAGTAAATAACTGCGGTAAATCATATTGCTTTTGGAAGTATATTGCTGTTGTAAAAGTTGCTCGAAAAAATAACCTTTCATGTTCTCGATTGCTTCTAAGCTCGACTTTTCATTCAGATAACATAGTGATATGGAATTAGCTGCACGCTGTAGAAAATTTATTTCATCTTTGAAGTTATGGTCAGTTGACCGATAAATAAACGAAATATATCCAATAATTTGGTTTTGGACATTGATGGGGCTGATCAGGCGAATATGTTTTTCACAGTTTACTTGAATAGAGTGCATCGGCTCAAGATGCTGCATTAAAATTTTCCCTGAACGTGTTTGGGGCATCTGGCTGGCAAAATCTAATGTTAACTCATTTAATTCTACTTCAGTAATTCCAATTAAGTGATGTGTATTGAAATTTAAATCCTGAAGGATGACTGGAACGTTTAAATTATCATAGATTGTTTCTAAAATTTGTTCTATTCGCATACCTTGGGCGATTCCAAGGGTTAAGTTGTTATGGAATGAAGATACCTTCTCGGTTAGTTTTTTCTCTTCATACAATTGTTCATATGTCTGGTTTAGTTCATCAATCATACGGGATTGGTGAATTTTTTTAAATTGTGCCTGTGTTGCTTCATCCCAATTCTCAATCATGCGCATTTCAAAGGCACATTCATCATCCCCTCTAGCTTTACATGTGACTTCTACAATATAGATTTCACGTTTGGTTAAGTAGGATGTGTAACCACTTGAATAGCCTGCTAATGTATGGCAAATACAGGTTTGGCTTTTTCCGAAATATTTGGTGTGTTCAGTTACCTCGTAAGAATTGATCCAAACCCCCTTTGCATGCATAAAACGAACCGTATCATCGGGATTCAGCTCTAAAATGCGATTGGAGATTAAATCTGTAATTTGTCCGGAATTGAGATGGTAACCTGATGCGCTATCAAGTTTTTCACGCAAACTTAATGGACGCTGTTCTACTTCTTTGGCATGAGCGACCCCGATATTCCATCCATAACGCTGTAAGAAAATTTTTGCATGCTCCAAACCTAATGTTTCTATTAATTCTTTTCGTAATAGTCCAATCGTATTGGCTGTTGTAAAAAGTTCTTTATCTGCTATATTAGTAGAATTTGTTGTCATAAGAATGCCTCCTCTAACTAATAAATTCTTATTAAAGCGCTTACAGTATATATTAGCAGATATATTTTTAATTTTATAAAAATTTAGAAAATATTTATCTATAATCTATAAATGCAAAGTTCTTAAAAGATAATCTGTAAATTTGAGGAGATATTTTTCCATATGACAGATAGATGGAATGCCAGAGTAGGTAGGGTGAATGCAATAGGCTTAGAGGGACTGATACAGGTAATATCTTTGGTGTTTTATTTATGTATTCGTTAGTTTTTATTGGAAATATGGTAGAAAATTCAAATGATTTAATCAGACTTTTATGAAAGTAGGTTTGATAAATTAAAGATACATTCAGATAAGGAGTTGAACATATGGATACAATTTTAAAAGAAACAGAATTGGATCTTATGACAAAAACGAAAGCGGTTGCAGATGATATTCGCAAACGTGTTACGGAAACTGAAGAAATTCGTAGAATTCCAGAATCGACTATTAAACAATTAAAAGACAATCAAATTTTCAAAATGCTTCGCCCTAAACGATATGGTGGACTTGAAGTCAGTATTCAAACATACAGCCAGGTTATTGTTGAAATTTCAAAAGCCTGTGCGTCTACAGGATGGATTGCCTCCTTATGCGCAATACGAGAAATGATGGTGGCTGAATCATTTACAGAAAAAGCTCATCTGGAGATTTTCGCAAACGATCCTGAGGATGTATTATTTGCCGGAGTGTATGAACCACGTTCTTGTGAAGTGAAAAAGGTTGATGGCGGTTACCTCGTTGAAGAAGGACATTGGATGTTTTGTTCGGGATCTTTACATGCAACATGGGGTTATTTTGGCATGTATTTGAAGAACGAACAAGGTGAAATTGAAAAGCAGTTACTAGCAACTCTGCCGTTTAGTGATTTGGAAATAGAAGATGATTGGAATACATTGGGGCTTCGTGGTACTGGCAGTAATGCAGTCCATATGAAGAATGTTTTTATACCCGATCATCGTTGTACATCCTTTGTAGACATTTTAAATGGAAACTTTCAATCAGAGCATTTACGGGATATCCCATTATATCATTCTGCGTTGTTTCCATGTTTAATTTTATCGCTTGGATTGCCGGGATTAGGGGTCGTAAAAGAGATGCTTGATAAGTTTCATGCTAGTTTGCCGTATCGTACAGCCCAGCATATGGGGGTAAAAATGATTAAGGATGCAGCAAGCACGCATTCATTAATTGCTGAAGCAACTTTAAAAATCGAAACAGCCGAAATTTACTTAATGAATATTGCCAAAAAAATTGATGAATGGGCAGAGAAAAAAACAATTATGCCAAGTGATGAGAGATTAAAAGTGCTGGCAGATATCGGCTATAGTAACAAATTAATGAATGAGGCAGTACAACATATTTTAGCAGCAAGTGGATCAGGATTTGTATATGATGCGAGCCCAATGCAGCGATTGATTCGTGATTTTATTACATTGCATTCCCACCGTTCATTGTCGCCGGTTATTACCAGGGAAAATTATGGGCGTCAGCTTGTTGGTCTACAACCTAATGCGGTTCGTTATTAAGTAAATTTTATTGAAAAATAAGCAGTTATTAGTGAACTTTTTATATAGTTTACCAGTACTTAGTTCTTTAATATAAAAAATGAGGGGGATTCTTACTTATGGGACCGCGAATTGCCCAATTAGGTTATGTTGCTCTTGAATCTTCCGATATTGAAAAATCGGTGGATTTTTTTCAAAACATCATTGGTTTAGAGCTGACTGAAAAAGTAGGCGAACATTACTATTTCAGAGCCTGGGGAGATTTTCAGCATCATACATTAGCAATCTCACCCGGCATAAAGGGCAAGGTGAAACATATCAGTTTTCGCACAAAATGTGCAGAAGATGTGGATTCGTTTGCCAGCAGACTGGTTCAAAAGGGCTATGAGATTGAATATGTGCAAGCAGGAACGACACCTGGTATTGGCAGAGCGATTCGATTTATGGCAGCTTCCGGGCATAGAATTGAATTGTTTTATGATGTCGTAAAGACAGAGGTAGAAGAACATCGACGTTCTGTGCTCAAGAATCAAACGTATAAAGCATGGGCAAAGGGTATTTCACCAAGGCGTTTAGATCATGTCAATATTCATACATCTGCGCCGGGGAATACAGCTTATGATTTCTTTATTGAAGAATTAGGGTTCCGTATGAATGAATGTATTGAAACCGAGGATGAAAAAATATTGGCAGGTTGGATGAGCGTTACTCCATTGGTGCATGATGTCGCACTTGTTGCTCATGAATCATTGGAAACCACAGCACGTTTCCATCATATCTCCTATTGGTTGGACAGTTCAGGGGATTTAATGCGTGCTGCTGATATTTTAAAAGAGCAGGACCTGAAATTCATAGGACCAGGTAAGCATAGCATTTCGCAGGCTATCTATTTATATGTTATTGATCCGGGAAGTGGATGCAGAGTTGAATTATTTACCGGTGGATATTTAATATTTGAACCTGACTGGGAAACAGTTGTTTGGCGCCCGGAAGAAAGGGCTTTTGGCAATACGTATTGGGGAGACAGCATTACGGGAAATCCATTAATTATACCAACAATTGAAGCGTAGGGAGGCATGGTTAAATGACAACGACAAAAGAGGTAACCATTGCATCAAAGCATTTGAAAACTGGTCATTATACAACATGGATAAACGAAGCAGGTAAAGGAAATACGGAAACCATATTATTTTTACACGGCTCAGGACCAGGAGTTACATCACTGGCTAACTGGAGTTATGCATTGCAGGATTGCGGTGATTCTTTCTATTGTTTAGCGCCGGATCTATATGGATTTGCCCAAAGCGATCATCCGGATGAGCCGCTTAAAAATCGGCAGATGTGGATGGATTGCTGGATTGAACAAATAATCGAGCTGCTCGATTATTATGAATTAGAGAAAGTACATGTTGTTGGAAACTCATTAGGTTGTTCTATAGCCCTGGAATTGCTGTTGGAGTATCCAGAGCGTTTTGACCGAGTTGTCCTGATGGGGCCGGGTGGTACACCAAATACTAAACTAAGTTTTGAGCTGGCACGTGCTAAAGCATTTTATGATAACCCGTCAAAAAAACGACTTCAACAAATTATGGGCTGGTTTGTCTACGACAAGGAAGCAATGCAGCCAGTCATTGATGGGCTTACGGATTCCCGATATGAAAATGCAATGCGTGAAGAAGTTCGCCGTTCAAACAATTCTATTTTTTCAACGGCTGCTGTCCCAGTCCCAACCGTGGCATTACGCAGAATTAAGAACCAGATCTTACTGGTCCATGGCCGTGATGATCAAGTATGTTCGATTGAGTCAAGTTATTATTTATTAGAGCATCTAAATGATGCCCAACTCCACGTTTTTAGTAAATGTGGGCACTGGACACAAATTGAAAAGAAAAATGAATTCAACAATCTTATTCAGCAATTCTTTAAAGGTATTTTATGAAACTCTTATTAAGCGCTTACAAGATGGATAGGAGTGAATAAAATGAGCGAAGCAACAGACATTGTGGTGGTTGGGGCTGGAAATGCTGCTTTGTGTGCTGCGATTGCGGCAGCAGAAAAAGGAGCCCATGTGACGGTACTTGAAATTTCTTCAGAAGAAGAAAAAGGGGGAAACACGGCTTATACACATGGTTCGATTCGCTTCGCCTACAATGATGGAGCACAGGTTCGATCGCTAATGCCAGAAATGACAGATAAGGACTTCGAAATAACGGAGTTTGGGACATATATAGAAGGAAAATTTTTTGATGACTTGTGCCGGATGTCCAATTATCGCACAGATTACGATTTGGCTTCCATCATGACAAAGAAGAGTTATGAGACTGTACTATGGCTAACAGAGCACCATGTGAAATGGCTTCCGATTTATGGGCGCCAAGCTTATAAAATGAATGGGAAATTCGTGTTTTGGGGCGGCATGGTCATTGAAGCTGTGGGCGGAGGAAAGGGCTTAGTAGATTCTCTGCATAATGAAGCCAAGCGTTTAGGCATAACGATTCATTATAATACAGCAGCGGTCGAGCTTGTCCATGAGAATCGGACGATTGAAGGTGTGATTGTCCGTTCGAATGGAAAAGAGCGCAAAATAGCTTGTCAAGCAGTCGTGCTGGCATCCGGCGGTTTTCATGCCAATGTTGAAATGCGAACAAAGTATTTGGGGGCTGGTTGGGATACTGTCCATACACGCGGCTGTAAATACAATGTTGGTGACGGCCTGCGAATGGCCATGTCATTAGGTGCACGAACAACCGGCAATTGGTCTGCGGCACATGCCGTAAGTGGTGATCGATACTTAGCTGATTATAAGGAAGGTTTTCAAAAATTGAGCTTTCCATTCGGAATTATGGTCAACAAGGATGGCAAGCGTTTTATTGATGAGGCTGCTGATTTTCGCAATTATATTTATGCAAAAGTAGGACGTGAAATTTTAAAACAACCGGGTCAGCATGCATGGCAAGTGTATGACGCTAGAGCTAAACCTTATTTACGTGAAGAATATAATGGTCGTCATGTTTCAAAAGTGGCTGCAAATACACTCGAAGAATTAGCAGAAAAAATGGAAGGCATTGATGCCGATAGTTTTTTGAGAGAGATTGAGAGGTATAATGACTCGATTGATCAGAATATACCATTTAATCCAAACCAGTTAGATGGGAAAAAAACAACAGGCCTTTCTGTTCCTAAATCAAATTGGGCGAATCCAATTGATGAAGCGCCGTTTGAAGCATACGAAGTTACGTGTGGAATTACCTTTACTTACGGCGGTTTGAAGATTAACAAACGAGCGCAAGTGATCCACAATGATTTCACGCCTATTGAAGGCTTATACGCAGCCGGTGAAATAGTAGGGGGATTATACTATGACAATTATCCTGGCGGAGCCGGTTTAACCTCAGGTTCTGTATTTGGAAAAATTGCTGGGGAGAATGCGAGTCTATATAGTACGAAACGAAAAAATAAGATGTCGATTGTGAATAAAATGTAGTTGTAAACAAAGGAGGATTCTTATGACGATTTTACAAAGAAAAGTGAAAACCGGAGATTATGAAACCTATTTTCATGAAGGAGGTTCGGAAAATAAAGAAGTTGTGATATTAATTCATGGTTCCGGACCGGGGGCAAATGCAAAAGCAAACTGGCAATTTGTTTTAGAAGATTATGCGAAAGATTTCCATGTCATTGCACCTGATCTAGTTGGCTTTGGAGAAACGGATCATCCTGAAGTATATCCAGAAAACGGAGTACAGTGGATGTCATGGCGTATCAAACAAATTTTAGATTTAATGGATGCTTTAAATATTGAAAAAGCGAATTTAGTCGGCAATTCACTCGGTGGCGTCGTATCCATGTATTTAAATATGCAGGCTCCGGAGCGGTTTAACAAAATCGTATTAATGGGCGCCGGTGTATTGTTAAAGGAGCCGACACCTGAATTACTAAAATTAACAAACTTCCACTTAGAGCCGAGTAAAGAGAACTTACGCAATCTATTAAGCTGGTTCGTTTATGATTTAGATAAAATGGAGGATTTCGTGACCCAAGTGGTCGAAGCACGTTTTGAAATGTTCCAGCGTCCAGAAATTTTCCGTTCTTATCGTGAAAACTTTACCAAGTCATCCTTAACCGAAATGCTGATTCCACAAACGGCACTTGAGAGAATGAAAAATGAATTTTTATTAATCCATGGTTACTACGATCGGTTTGTTCCTTTACAAAGCAGCCTTTACGCTTTAGAACACTTACCAAATGCCGAACTGCGCGTATTTAAAAAATGCGGCCACTGGGCCATGATTGAGCAACGTGAGGAGTTTTTACACGCAACCAAACATTTCTTTACAAAGGATAAAACGCAAGTTGAAATTTAAGAATATTCAAAAAGTGGGGGTGAACTTATGAGTGAAACTATCGTAAAAAGAGAAGAAATCAGCGAGGTATTAATCGAAAAGGCGCGTTCGCTGCAAAAGCAATTACGTGATGCAACCCTTGAAATTGATCAAACGAGCAAAATATCAGACGAGATTATTCAGGCGATACGTGAGAACGGATTACTGAAAATCCTTCGACCAAAAATGTTCGGAGGCTTTGAAACAGATATGCGTACGTATTTTGATGTAGTCACAGAAATTAGCCGCGGAAATCCGTCAGCCGGCTGGTTCGTATCGTTAAGCAATATTCGTGATTACATGATTTCATATGCATTTGGGCGCGAAGCTCTGCACGAGATTTTTGGACAGAATCGTGACCAGGATGTCGTTCTAGCCGGGAACTTCAAACCGATTCGTATTGATATTGAAAAGGTCGATGGTGGTTATTTTATCAAAGATGCACAATGGCCATTTGTTTCTGGATCTCCATATGCAGACTGGTTCTACTTTGGGGCACCGGTAGATGATGGGAATGGCGGAGTAGAAATGGCGATTTTAGTCATCCCACGGAGAGATGTAGAAGTAATGGATGACTGGAATGTAGTTGGTTTACGTGGTTCAGGCAGTAATAGTGTAGTAGTCAAGGATGTCTTTATTCCTGACCATCGTGTGTCATTAGATCGACTGGCACAGCAAGGTCACTATATTATTGAAGAATTACAGGGGAATCCATTATATCGAACGCCGTTTGTGCCATCCTTAACCTTGTCTATTGCAGCCCCAGCACTGGGAATTGCCCAAGGTGGACTTGATCTACATAAGGAGCGTGTGTCAAAAGCAAGCATTGGAAATACCTTTTATTCCAAAATGAGCGAGGCTGCCGTGACACATTTACAAATTTCTGAGACTGATATGAAACTGGAATGTGCTCGCATGCTGTTTAATCAAGCTATCAATGATTTAGATGATTATTCAACACGCGGACAGGATTTCACACAAAAGGAAAGTATTCGAATCAAAGCTATGTTTGGATATGCCAACCAGCTCTGCAAAGAAGCTTTTGATCTCATGCTTGCAGGAGCAGGATCTGTATTTGCTTACAATAATAATGTATTCCAAACCTTTTATCGTGATTTTATTTCTATGCATTTACACGGCTTCATTACTCCATCGAGTTTATTAGAGACATATGGACGCACTATGTGTGATTTGGAACCAAATACGTATTTTGCTTGATTGATAAATAGGAGGTAGGGAAAATGAGTAAACCGGAAATTTCAAAATTAGGGCATTTTGGATTAGTAAGTACAGATTTAGAGAAATCATTATGGTTCTTTAAAGAAGTTATTGGTTTGGAAGAAACAGATGTTCAGGATGGTGTGCATTATTTGCGTGCTTGGGGGGACTTTGAGCATCATACATTAACGATTCGTGCAGGAGAAGAATCCCATTTGGATCATATTGCCTGGCGTACAAAACGTCGTGAAGATGTGGATCTATTTGCGGAGCAGTTGCAAAATAGTGGTATGACAATCGAATGGGTAGAAGAAGGGGCAGAAAAAGGACAGGGGAAGGCATTTCGCTTTAAACTCCCTAGTAATCATACATTTGAAATTTACTTCGATATGGAAAAAACCTTGGCTTCACCTGAAACACGTTCTGTATTAAAAAACCAAACACATAAGTCTTGGAATCGTGGGGTTTCACCCCGAAGGATTGACCATGTTAATCTATTAAGCTCTCTTCCGGCTAACGAGCTATCCGATTTTATGCAAGAACACTTAGGTTTCAATTTACGGGAATATGTAGAAGCACCGGACGGTACCTATGTAGGTGCCTGGTTAAGTGTGACACCGCTTGTCCATGATATTGCATTTAGCTTTGATCCGAATTCACCATCCACACATGAAGTTCACCATATTGCCTATTGGTTGGATAACGCACAGGATTTATTGCGTGCAGCTGATATTTTGAAGGAGAATGGAATTTACTTCAAAGGACCAGGGAAGCACGGAATCTCGCAGGCTATGTATATTTATGCCATTGATCCAGGCAGTGGGGTAAGGCTGGAGATCTTCACAAATGGTTATCTCATTTTTGAACCGGATTGGGAGCCAATTCGTTGGACAGTCGAAGAAATGGAGATTGGTTTCACCTATTGGGGAGACCAAATGGACGCCAATACTGAAAACAATCCAACCATTAAAGCATAAAAAGGAGGTTAACCAAATGGATGATCGTTTATTTCGAAATGCAATGAGTAAGTTTGCTACGGGCGTGACCGTCATAACAACAGAGCATGAAGGACAGGCTCACGGTATGACAGCAAATGCATTTATGTCCGTCTCACTCGATCCGAAATTGGTTGTCATTTCAATCGGTGAAAAAGCGCGTTGTTTAAATAAAATCCGTGAAAGTAAACAGTTTGCGGTCAATATTCTGGCAGAGGATCAACAAGACTATTCAATGATTTTTGCTGGACAGAAGAAAGACGGTGCTGCTATTACATTTGATCGATTGGCGGATGTTCCGGTATTAAGCGGTGTTTTGGCACAGATTAGTTGTGACGTTGTTTCAGAGTATGTTGAAGGAGACCATACCTTATTTATTGGTAAAGTCCGGGCAATCCAGCTTGAAGATAAAAATCCCCTTGTATTCTTTGCGGGGCAATACAGGTTATTAGAGTCTGTAACCGTTTAAGGAGGCCATTTAAATTGGATATTCAAAAAGCAGCTTTCGATTTACTTGTAGCTGAACGTTTGAAAACACCGATTGAACCTTTTACATCGTCAACCGATCTCTCGGTTGACGATGCTTATCGTATTCAGCTTTTGCAAATTAATGAGAAGTTAAAAGATGCACATTTGGTAGGAATGAAGATTGGTTTAACAAGTAAAGTTATGCAAACGATGTTTAATGTCGATACTCCTGATTTTGGGCATATTTTAAATACGATGGTATTTGAAAATAGACAGACACTTTCGGTTTCTCGATTTATTGAACCGAAAGTTGAATTTGAGCTGGCCTTTGTTTTGAAGGAAGATTTAAAAGGTCCTGATGTGACCAGTGAACAAGTTTTGGCAGCGACTGAGGCAATTGTCCCTGCCATTGAAATCATTGATAGCCGTATTAAGAATTGGCAATTTAAATTTCAGGATACGGTTGCAGATAATGGATCCTCTGCCGGTGCAGTATTGGGGGAAAAACACCCTGTGCCTTCATTGGAGCAATTAGCTAATATTCGAGTTGTCGCCAAGAAGAATGGTGAAGTATTTGATGAAGGTATGAGCAGTGCAGTGATGGGAAATCCGGCCAAAGCGGTGGCCTGGTTGGCCAATATGCTTGCAGACTATGATATTACTTTGAAGGCAGGGCATTTTATTTTAGCCGGTGCGATTACGGCTGCGGTACCATTTGAATCAGGAGATGTCTTTGAAGTGGATTTTGGTTCCTATGGAGAAGTGAAACTATCTTTTACGGAATGAGGTGAGCATATGGAAAAGTTGAAAGTAGGAATTATTGGTTCAGGAAATATCGGGACAGATTTAATGTATAAAATCGAACGATGCGATGCTTTGGAAATGTCAGTTATGGTCGGGATTGATCCTGAATCGGAAGGTTTAAAGCGAGCCCGTGACCGGGGATATGTCACAATTGATAACGGTATTGAGGGTTTATCTGAAAAAATGGAACTGGTCGATATCGTTTTTGATGCAACAAGCGCTTATGCTCACAAGGCAAATTATGAAGCTGTTAAATCAGCGGGAAAGAAAATGATTGATTTAACACCGGCGGCAATTGGACCATACACGGTGCCGCCGGTTAATTTAATGGAACATTTAGATAAGGATAATGTCAATTTGGTAACTTGCGGAGGCCAGGCTACGATACCAATCGTTCATGCAATTGGCCGGATTGTTCCTGTAGAATATGCAGAAATTATAGCAACAGTCGCAAGTAAAAGTGCAGGACCTGGCACACGCGCCAATATTGATGAATTTACAAGGACAACCTCTAAAGCAATAGAAGTTGTCGGAGGAGCTAAGAAAGGTAAAGCAATCATTATATTAAATCCAGCAGAACCGCCGATTATCATGCGCGATACGGTTCATGCCATTGTGGAAGCGTCAGGACAGGAAGCGGAAATTACACAGTCCATTCAAACAATGATTAAAGAAGTTCAACAATATGTACCTGGTTATCGGCTGCGGGGAGAACCTATTTTTGAAGGGAATAAGGTTTCTGTATTCCTCGAAGTAGAGGGTGCAGGAGATTTCTTCCCTTCCTATTCTGGGAATCTGGATATAATGACAGCTGCGGCTGCCCGTGTAGCTAATGAAATGGCGAAGAACATTGTGATGCAGGGAGGTGCTATTTCATGAGAGATATTCACGTATTAGACGTATCCTTACGTGATGGGAGCCATTCAATGAAACATGCTTTCACAGAGCAACAAGTCCGGAATATTGCGAGTGGTCTGGAGCGAGCGAATATTGAATATTTCGAAGTGGCACATGGAGATGGACTAGGTGGTTCAAGTCTGCAATATGGTCTATCTGCGGTTGATGAACTGAAATTAATAGAAGCTGCGGTAGAAGAATGCACCAATGCAAAAGTGGCTGTGTTACTCATTCCGGGAATTGGGATTAAAGATGACCTGAAAGAGGCGGTAAAAGCAGGTGCTAAAATGGCAAGAATTGCGACACATGTAACGGAAGCTGATATTGGAGCGCAACATATAGCCATGAGCCGTGAATTAGGTTTGAAAACGGTTGGTTTTTTAATGATGGCCCATATGGCACCGACAGATGTTATCGTGAAGCAGGCTCAATTATTTGAGAGCTATGGAGCTGAGATCGTATATGTGACCGATTCGGCAGGAAATATGTTACCTCATCAGGTGACAGAGCGGATCCGTGCATTGAAAGAAAATGTCGGAATTGAAATTGGTTTCCATGCACATAACAATCTATCTCTGGCTATGGCTAATTCATTAGCCGCGATTGAAGCAGGTGCCACGTATATCGACGGCTCACTACGTGCACTTGGGGCGGGCAGCGGCAATACACAAACAGAAGTCCTGGTAGCTGTTTTGCAAAGACTTGGTATTCAAACGGGTGTTGATTTATATAACATAATCGATGTTGCCAATAAGATGGTTGCGCCCATCCTGCCAAGACCGCAAGAAATCTCAGGTTCCAGCCTTATTATGGGCTATGCGGGAGTTTACTCAAGCTTCTTATTACATACAGAAAAAGCTGCCCGACAATTTGGAGTGGACGAACGAGAGATTTTAATAGAATTGGGTGAACGCAAAACGGTTGGGGGACAAGAGGATCTTATTTATGAAGTTGCCCAGCAATTAATGTTAGCTAAATAGATCTATAGCAATCTCTAAGAGAAAAGAAGGAAGATTAATTAGCGATCTTTCTTCTTTTTTCAAATTCTATCGATTTTTTGAATCATGAATGGTAGTTCCACTAAGAATTTTACCATTTGTAAGATTAATTGGCAGATAAGGTTTCAGGTGGTAGGGGAAATACTTTACTGGTTTTTAGATTATGGTGATGATGGCTTCTGTAAGGCACGGACATCCGAGTAAATGGATTTCATGCAGTTAAATTTTAATGAGGGATGGTGAATAGAAGAACTTCGATTAAATTGACACACTATCCATAAACGTAGGTGATGAAAATATGAAAAAATGTGGACAGTATCGTGCCAAATTTGGTAAAGGCCCCATTTGGCACGAAGCGTATGGAATTATGTGGCTGGATATCGCTTCTAAACGAATTATTACGTATAATCCCGCAACTGAACAAGAGAATGTATATGATGCTTTAGGCTGGATTAAGGCGATCATTCCATTAAAGGATGGAAGATTTATTGGTATATATAAAGACGGTTTATATCATTTAAACTTTAAACAGGGAATTAAGTCTCCTTTTGTTATACAGGAATCATGGAATAATATGTGTTATTTGAATGATGGAAAGTGTGGACCTGATGGACAAATTTGGGTTGGTTCATCGGATGGCTTTTTTAAAAGCTTTAAAGAATCACCTCATACTGCCTTTTCGCAATATCCTTTTTCGAATTCAAAATTATATTGTATAAATACGTTCGGTAATGTTTCAGTACAAGTGGATGGAATCACGCTATCTAATGGATTAGATTGGGACAGGAAAACAAATAAATTTTATCATATTGATTCGTCGAAATACTCTATTTACCAATATCAACTTATGGAAAACGATCAGATTCAATTTGAAAAAATTGTGTATACATTTGAGATGGATGAAGGGTTTCCTGCTGGCATGGCAGTAGATGGAGAGGGAAACTTGTGGGTTTCCCTTTTTAAAGGTGGAATTGTGGCATCCATTTCAAAAAAGCCGACTCGTATTGTTTGTATCAATCCGAGGAAGATGCAGGTTATTAAGGAAATTGTGATTCCCTTATCCCATATATCTTCGTGTACGATTGGCGGAGAGAAAATGGATACCTTATTTGTTACCACGGCCTATGAACCACTTTCTGAAGAAAAAGTGAAGCAGGAACCGTTTGCGGGTTATTTATTACAAATGAAGATTGAATCTATCGGTGTAGCAAACTATGAATTTGCACTGAATAATGAAAATAGTAAGAGATAAAATTCGGTATATTTTTATGGAAAATCAATTAGTTTTAAGAAAAATGCTGTGTAGCTATCCGTATTGTTGTTTTGTAAGATTAAAACGAAGTAAGCGGAAGGCTCAGATAAATAGAATTGTAGCAAGGAGGTCATGGAGAAGATGAAGCCGGAAATTGCAAAGCTTGGGCATGTTGCACTTGTGACAAGTGATTTAGAGAAGTCATTATTCTTTTTTAAAGAAGTCATTGGTTTGGAAGAAACAGAAGAAGTAGATGGTGTCCATTATTTACGCGCGTACAGTGATTTTCAACATCATACATTAAGTGTCGAAGCTGGTGACAGCGGTTACATTAAGCGGATCGGCTGGCGTACAAAAACACCTCAATGTCTGCAGGGATTTAAACAGCTGCTGGCAGATCAAGAGGTTGAAGTAACAGAATATCCAAAAGGGACAACAGTAGGTATTGGAGAGTCCATACGTTTTAAAATGCCAAGTGGCCATACTTTTGAATTGTATTATGATGTTGAAAAGCCAAAGGCACTCAATGGGCATGCTTCCGTTTTGAAAAATCAAGTTTATAAGTCATGGAGGAAAGGGATCTCTCCACGTCGTTTTGATCATGTTAATATACACACATCTACTGATGCTGATCAATCTTATGACTTTTTAATCGATGTCTTAGGATTCAATATGAGAGAGTATATGCGTGGGGATGAGGGGATTTTGGCAGGATGGTTAAGTGTTACCGCATTGGTACATGATGTTGCCTTATTAAAGAAAGACACGTTACCAACCCCTGCACGCCTACACCATATTTCATACTGGTTGGATGATTCGCAGGATATTTTACGTGCAGCTGATATTTTAAAAGAAAACGGAATGACGTTTATCGGTCCTGGAAAACATGGTGCATCACAAGCAATTTACTTATATGTCATGGACCCGGGCAGTGGCTGCCGGGTGGAACTGTTTTCCGGCGGTTATTTAATTTTTGAACCAGACTGGGAGCCGGTTGAATGGACATTGGAAGAACGCTCATTATGTAACACATATTGGGGAGATACCGTCCAGGATAAAGAGCTTAACAATATTACTATCGAAGCGCGGTAATACCTAAAAAGGCAGGGGAGGAATATGAAAACGATTATTGTCAACGAGAAAAATCTATCCATAGTGCAGGAGAATAGTCAGCAGAATGTCATGGCTTTAGGATTTTTTGATGGAGTTCATAGAGGTCATCAAAAAGTAATTATGCGTGCTAAAGAAATAGCAAATGAGAAAGATTGTTCTCTTGCCGTAATGAGTTTCTTTCCACACCCCAAAACGGTGTTTTCAAACCAGGAAGTTGATTATTTAATGCCAATGGAACAAAAGGCAGAGCGGCTAAAAGAGTTGGGTGTAGATATTTTTTATATTACTGAGTTCACGAAGGACTTTGCTGCTCTTTCACCAGAAACATTTGTACAAGAATATTTAGTGAAGATGCAAGTGAAACATGCTGTGGCTGGCTTTGATTACACCTATGGTAAAAGGGGAGCTGGCACCATTCATACGATTGCCCCGCACAGTCAGTTTAAGATTGGTGTTGAAGTTGTTGAAAAGTTTGAGATGTATGGCTCAAAGGTGAGTTCAACCAACATCCGGGAACTTCTTCAAAATGGTCAGATCGACACCGTCACAAAGTTACTGGGCAAGCCTTATCAAGTCAAATACTCCTTTAAAGAAGGCGTTGCGCCGTATTATACACTTCCTGAAAAAGGTCTGTATTATGTAAGCATTATTTTTGAAGGAAGAATGGTTTCGCAAACAATTTATGTACAGGATTGCCACACTATACTTTTTAATCGAGAATTCTCCAATCAAGATTGTACAATCATTTTTCATCAGCGAGTAACCCAGCATGAACAAGTAATTAGTTAAGGGATTGAACTGATATGATATCAAAAACAAAACAGTTTCAACATTTATTAAATGGTTCTGAAACATTTATTTTGCCAGGTGCTTATGATGCGATGACTGCCCGATTAGTCGAAGAAGCTGGATTTGGAGCTATATATGCGACAGGTGCAGGAATATCAAATGCCCAGCTAGGTTGGGCCGATGTTGGTTTAACCACGTTAACAGAAATTGCACAGGTAGTTGCCTGGATGGCTGATGTAACAACTGTTCCTCTTGTAGTGGATGCAGATACGGGGTTTGGCAATGCCATTAACATGCAAAGAACGGTCAGAATATTGGAGCGTGCCGGTGCGGCAGCCATTCAGATCGAGGATCAGGTGATGCCCAAAAAATGTGGTCATTTTAATGGAAAAGAAGTGATCTCTAAAGAGGAGATGATAGGAAAAATAAAAGCAGCCCTTGATGCTCGGGCCGATGAAGACTTTGCGATTATCGCGCGTACAGATGCACTGGCGGTCCATGGGATTGAAGAAGCGGTTGACCGAGCGAATGCGTATAAGGAAGCTGGTGCACATGCCATATTTGTTGAGGCACCAACTGCCATCGATCAGATAGCATCCATTCCAAAGTTAGTGCCGGATATTCCTTTAATATTAAACTTGGTGGAAGGCGGTAAAACACCTCTTATTTCAAAAGAAGAAGCCCAGGCAATGGGATATAAAATTGTGCTTTGTGCCAATACAGTGTTACGAGGTGCCATTAAAGGGGCAATGGATGCACTGCGAGTGTTGCAGCAGGACCAATCACAAGAAAATATTCATGACTATATATGCTCATGGAAAACAAGACAGGAGTTATTTAAATTACATGAAATAAATGAATTGGAAGTAAAATATTCTGAATCTTTAAAAAGTGGTGATTCCAGATGACTGAAGTAGATTACGATTTAATTATTGTTGGTTGTGGTGCAGCCGGAACAGCCACGGCTTTGGCGGCTGCTGAAAAGGCTAAAGAATCAGGAGAAAATATGTCAATTGCTATTCTCGAACGTGCGCCATTTGAAAAACGAGGCGGGAATACACGGTGGACAGCAGCTTATATGCGCATGGAAAACATTGATACACCTGCTCCAAACTTCGTTGAAGACATGTTGAATTTTTCGGATCAAGCGATGGGCCGCGAATATGCAGAGACCTTACAAAGCGAAGCAGGACCGACACTGCGTTGGGTTGAATCAAAAGGGGTGGATTTTGATTTTCTGCCAACCATGTTTTTGACAGCTTCACGTCCGCGTTTACTGCCTGTTGGGGGTGGACGTGCCATCATCGATACCCTAAGTCAGCGTGCCCGTGCTTTGGGAGTAGAAATTATTTATGAAGCAGCAGCCTGGAATTTGTCCCTAAATGATGAAGGAGCTATTAACGGAATCTTCGTACGTTCTGCAGATGGAAGCAGTATGCATTTGAAAACAAATGCTGTTGTTTTGGCTGCTGGTGGATTTCAGGGAAATAAAGAAATGATGGCCCGGTATATAGGCCATGACGCTCATAAAATACCTCCCGTATCAGAAGGAGGGCTCTTTAATAAAGGTGAAGCTATTCGAATGGCTTTAAATATTGGGGCAGCGGGGAATGGCCAATTTGATTCCTTCCACGCTGAAACGGTTGATCCACGCAGTAAACGTGAGGAAGCCGGAGTCATGTTGTTTCCGTATGCTATTTTAGTAAATCAAAATGGAGAGCGTTTTACGGATGAGGGTGTAACCACCATTGATGAACAATATGAAGAAGTGGCCCGTAAAATCTTCTATACCTGTGAAAATCATATTGCCTATATGATTACAGATCAAAAAATGTATTCGATTCCAAACTATGAAGAAGCACTTCAGACAGATATACCAGCAGTTGTCGCTGATTCTATTGAACAATTGGCCGAAAAACTAAATGTGAATTCAGAGAATCTCGTAAAAACGGTGGAGGAATTTAATAGCGCTTGTCCGGAAGGTGAATTTATCTATAACCGGTTAGATGGATTAGCAACCAAGGGATTGACTTTAAATAAATCCAATTGGTCCATTCCTATCAACGAAGGCCCCTATATTGCTTACCCAGTTCATTGCTGCAATGTGTTTACAAATGGCGGATTAGCTACTGATACAGATGGAAGGGTGTTAACGGGAGACGATATTGCTATTCCGGGTTTATATGCAGTTGGTGAAACTTCAGGCGTATACTACGGGAAATATCCGGGTGGTACATCTGTGCTTCGATGTCTGGTATTTGGTCGACGGGCTGGTAAACATGCGGTCTCGTATATTTCCAGTTTCCAAACAACCCGGTAAAAAGGAGATGATTGGGTGGAATTAAAGGGAAAAGTGGCTCTTGTCACAGGTGCAAGCCGTGGAATTGGTAAAGAAACCGTCGCTTTATTGGCTTCTCGTGGCGCGGATATCGCCATCTGTGCACTGGATCAGGAAGAGTGTGAAAAAGTTGCTGATTTTATTCGTACAACCTATTCAGTAAAAGCGATAGCTGTATCTTGTGATGTAGCCAATCAAGAGGAAGTAAAAAAAGCCGTATATGAGGTTAACAAGCAATTGGGACCGATTGATATATTAATTAACAATGCAGGTGCCATGCTGCTAAAGCCATTTACAGAAACGACAACCGCAGAATGGATGAACATGTTTGATGTTAATGTACACGGACCATATTATTTCTGCCGTGAGGTTGTGGACTCGATGAAAAATCGCCAGGAAGGGATTATTATAAATATTTCTTCCATTTGGGGAACAAAAGGCGGTCCCAATCGCAGTGCATATATTTCCTCTAAGCATGCAGTTATTGGTTTTTCAAAGGCATTGGGAGAAGAATTGAAACCTTTTGGCATACGCGTTAATGCAGTTTGCCCCGGTCCGGTAGACTCACAAATGACGGATGCATTGGGGACTAACATTGATAAAACAGGCTGGCTGCAGCCGATTGATATTGCTCATGTTATAGCTGATTTAGCACTGCCAAAAAGCAAAGCTATTACCGCTACTTCGGTTGAGGCTTTTGGTGCCGGAACGCCTGTCGGTATAGCAAAATAAATAATAAAGGGGATAGGATCATGAAAGAATTTACTTATGCTTACACGCAACAAACGATTACATTGGAACTAGCCAAAGCTATGCTTGAAAAAGCAGAGGAAAAGGGAAGAGAACTGGGAATGAAATTTGCGATTTCTATTGTTGATAAAGCAGGTAATTTAAAAGCATTTTCAGCAATGGATGGAGCACCTGTATTGGCATTGGAGATTTCTCAAAACAAGGCATTTTCAGCTGCAGCATACAATCGTGCAACCCATGAGTGGTATGATCGCTTAAAAGATGATCCACCTTTAATGACAGGTTTAGTACATACCAATCGCCTGGTCGTTTTTGGCGGCGGTTATCCAATTCACGTTAATGGTGAGTGTGTAGGCGGAATAGGCGTCAGCGGCGGTCACTATACGCATGATATGCAGCTTTGTGAGGCAGGATTAAGTGTAGTCGAGGCAGTAAAGGAAGTGTAGCTTTTTGAATCAGTTTGATTTGATTATTGTTGGTGCTGGCATGGCAGGTCTTTGTGCAGCTGTTGAGGCATCAGAGCGAGGTGCCAATGTTGTCATTTTCGAAAAGCAGGCAGACATCGGTGGCAGTTCATTGCTTAGCGGTTGTTTTATGGCGTTTGCTGAAACAGAACTTCAAAGTAAGCTTGGCATAAGTGATACTACCGAGAGTTTGATGAATGATTTGTATGTTGTCGGTCAATTTAAAAATGATAAAAATCTGGTTCAGGCATATGGGAAACATCAGCTTTCCACTTATAACTGGTTAGTTTCACATGGAGTAATATTTCAAAATTGTCAGGCCGTAAGTGGCCATTCAAGCCCTCGGGGGCATACGATCATTCCTGATCAGGCCATTCAAACACTGAAAAACCATGCTTTGAATAATGGTGTTTCACTGCATGTTAATAGTCCTGTCGTACGTTTGCTAACTGAGCAACAAAAAGTAGTGGGTGTACTTTATCAACAAAATGGCGAGCAAAAGGAATGCTATACATCTAAAGGGGTCGCTTTAACCGCAGGTGGATTCTCACAAAGTGAAGATTTATTAGGAGCCTTTGCACCACAGCTTGAACACACAATCAGGTTAGGTGGAGAAGGGAACCATGGAGATGGCATTAAATTAGCAGCTTCCGTAGGTGCCTGGTTAGAGGATTTTCCATACTTAAAAGGAACATACGGCTTTCATCCGAGTTCTACTAATCAAAAGAAACGGCAGGCTCATGCCTTTTATAAAGGCGGCATCATTGTGAATGAACAGGGGAAACGATTTGTTAATGAGTCGATTTCCTACAAATTATTGGGTGATGCTGCATTGCAGCAGCCTAATCAACATACATTTCAAGTTTGGGATCAAACGGTTATGGATCAGGGTGTCGAACATGATGCGCTATATGATTTTCAATTATTGTTTAATGAAGGCTTAATTATCCAGGCTGAGACACTTGAGGAATTGGCCGAAAAAACAGGTCTCCCAAGTCAATCTCTTCACCAAACGATTGACTCATATAATAGGCATCTTATTACCAGTGATGACCCATTCGGTCGTAACACATTGACCCATACATTTGGTAAGCCACCCCCGATTCAAACCGGTCCTTTTTACGCAATGGAAACAGTGACTGCTATGCTCGCTACATATGCAGGAGTTCGTGTAAACGAGGATGCAGAAGTTTTAAATCCGTTCGGCGACCCAATTAAAGGATTATATGCAGCCGGAGAAATGGTGGGTGGCTTCCATGGAGCGGGTTATATGACAGGGAGCTCGCTCGGAAAGGCAGCTATTTTTGGACGTATTGCTGCTGAACAAGCCCTTCGAATAAAGGAAGAGGAGGTAGCGCGATGAAAATTTGGCATCAAAGCTTAACTTCCATTGAAGACATACCTGAATATCGTGATGCGGTCATACAGCATGTATCCAAAATTGCTCGACCAGATGTTGATGTCGTCTTACATGGAATGACAAAGGAGACTTATCCTGCTCAATACCCGGGGCACTATATTACCTACAACTATCTGCAAAGCCTGCATAAAGAGCAATTTATTCGAAACACATTGATTGCTGAAAGGGCAGGGTATGATGCTGTTTTTATAGCTACCATACCGGATGTCGGCTTGATTGAGGCTTGTTCATTAGTGGACATCCCGGTTATTGGCTACGGCCAGGCATCCATGCATATTGCCTCAATGCTTGGAACAAGAATAGGCATCGTGAATTTTTTAGCTCCACTGGCAGATCAGTTACGTTTTAATGCGAAGCAATATGGTCTTGAACAAAAATTGGGCCCGATTATTCAGGCGGATATTGGATTTTATGATATTTTGGAAGGATTTAAAAATCCTGAGCCGATTTTGGAGAAATTTAAAGCTGCCGCAAAAACAGCTATTGCCGAAGGGGCAGATGTCATTATTCCTGGAGAAGGTCCGATGAATATATTTTTAGCAACCCACGGTATTCATCATATTGAAGATGTCCCGATTATCGATTCATTCGGCTCGGCCATTAAAATGTGTGAATCACTTGTCGATTTGCAGAAAATTAGTGGTATGACGACTACGCGAAAAGGGTATTATCATGCAAAACCACCCGAAGAGATTGTTGAAAAACTGCGTGACTATTATCAGTTGCAAGCTATAACCAAGGAAATGGATTTTGGATTATCCGTGCGTGAGTTTGCTGCTAATTAATACAATTGAGCATGATTATATTGATAGAATATAGCATAAAAGGTCTTTCCTAAGTTTTTGGAAAGACCTTTTGCGTACATTATTTTGTTGGAGCTGCTTCTTTTACAGACGCTACTCTAAATGTAGTTTGTTGGCTTCCTAACATAGGAGAGTCCTGTTTAGCTTCATTCGGTTTGCCTTCCGGACGTTTGTGCGCTTTTTTGAAGGAGTCGCTGTTTTTCCAGGCAAGGAAGCTTTCTTCATCCTCCCAGTACATATTGACGCTCATCTCATCATATTCTGTCAGGCCCTCTGTAAGTAAAACCTCTACTTTAACAAATCCTTTAAATTTATCTAATTCGTTACCGGAAGTGAAACGGCCTGCCATTTTTTCTGCGAAACCTGGTTTGGTTTTAATTTTGTTTTGAACAACAATCATGTGATCATTCTCCTTTTATTTTTATTTTTCTGGAAAATATATCAGATTACTTCTTTGAAAATCACTCTTACACTGCTATTATATATCTTTTTCGAAGATTTTGAATTCATTATGCTTTAGGATTTGCTAATCATGGCTCTATCATATTTTTTCTATATGATTGAAAAGCATTGCATGATGAAATAACCAACATAGTTCGTTCATCCTTCTATATAACCCTTCAAATAGATTAGTAATCAATTTTTCTATTATTTTTTGCAAAAAGATCTTAAATTAAGAGTTTTCGAGACTTACGAGTCAAAATTTGAGTGACTAAATGACTGTATAAGCTAGATTAGTCTAGTAATCCAGCCGATTTTCGCAGGAATTGAGCGGAAATTGATATTAATTGAGCGGAATTCCATATAATCGAGCGGAAATGGAGTGGAATTGAGCGATTTTCGTAATAATTGAACGAAACTCAACATAATTGCTCTAATTTACTTATTTATGAGCGAATTGAAAAGGAGAAAAGTGAAAATAATAGTAGATGAAGCGACTGTTTTTAAAACGTTTTCGTAAATTTTTATGGTGAACTATGTCCGTTGTCTTAAAGTATTTGCACGCTTCCATGCTCTTATACATAAATTGTAAATAATTTTCCATTGAATACGAACGTATATTCGCTTATCATTAAGAATATAATAAAGACGAACATACATTCTATTTAAAAGAAGGTTTTAACATGATTGATTACAGTACTTTACCGCATCATTATGTTATGTGCGTGGATATGAAAAGTTTTTTTGCCAGCTGTTCAGCGGTGATGATGGGACTGGATCCGCTTGAATGTTATTTGGCTGTGGTGAGTGATACGGAACGGAGCGGCAGTGTGGTGCTGGCTTCATCTCCCAAAATGAAGAAAGAGTTTGGCATTAAGACAGGCTCGAGATTGTTTGAGATTCCGGATGATCCGCGCATTATAAAGGTTAATCCTAATATGGCTACGTATTTGCGTATCTCTACTGAAATCAGCCGTTTATTCAATCGATATGTACCTAAAAGCGCAATTCATACGTACAGTGTGGATGAAAGCTTCTTAAAGGTGGATGGGACCACTCGTCTATGGGGAGATATCGTAGAAATTGCTGAAAAAATCCAGGATGAAATTGATCGGGAATTCCAGCTTCCATGCGCGATTGGAATCGGTCCGAATATGCTGCTTGCTAAGCTGTGTCTTGATTTGGAGGCCAAGAAAAAAGGAATCTCCCAATGGACCTATGAGGATGTACCAGAAAAATTATGGCCCTTATCCCCCTTGAGCGAAATGTGGGGAATCGGAAAGCCGATGGAAAAGAAGCTGAATGGAATGGGGATTTTTTCAATCGGTCAATTGGCGCGTTATGATCTGGCGACGCTTGAAAAGAAGTTTGGCATTATGGGCAATCAATTGTATCACCATGCCTGGGGTGTTGATTTATCGGATATCGGTGCTCCGATTATGGAAGGGCAAATCAGCTTTGGAAAAGGCCAGGTTTTACTGCGTGATTATAAAAAGCCTGAGGAAATCAAGCATGTTATTCTGGAAATGAGTGAGGAAGTAGCAAGAAGAACACGTGCAAGCGGGATGGCGGGCAGAACCGTCAGCTTGGGAATTTATTATAGCCAGGATGAATTTGGAGGCGGATTTCATCGCTCTATGACAAGAGAAACGCCGACCAATATTACGATGGATATTTATGAAATGTGTTTAACCTTGTTTGAACGGTTTTATACAGGCAAAACAGTTAGGAAAATTTCTATTACACTTTCGAATGTTATCCCCGATCGAGAGATGCAAATCAGTCTATTTGACCAGGATAGCTGGCGCAAACGCGAACTTGGCTTTGTGATGGATCGAATGCGTAAAAAATTTGGATCGAATGCGATTTTACGTGCCGTGTCGTATACAGAGGCAGGAACGGCCAAGCATCGAAGTACGTTGGTTGGAGGACATAGAGCATAACAGACAAGTGAAATGGAGGCTGCAGGGAATGATTCGAGATCGCGGAAAAATAAAATGGACATCAATGATGCTGCCTGAACACGTAACAATGCTTAGAGCATGGGCACATGAGGACAGCTATGAAACAAGGAATGAGCTTGATGAACAGCAAGTGGAAGCGATGAATACGATAATTATGGAGGCTTTGGAATATGGGAAGCCTGTGATGATCCGCTATTACCGTACAGCCAGTCGCCGGTACGGTACGGTGGAAGGACATATTCATTATTGCAATGAACAGGCTCAAAAGCTTCATATCGTTGATGAGGACGGAGATGTTTGTTTTGTATTTTATCAGGAAATTATGGACGTACAATTGAAAAATTGATGGCCTGCAATTTGCTATAAGCTTATGCATATGTTGGTTATGGCTCTTCTTTTTTGTTCTAAATAAACTTTACTACCCAATTTTGAGGACATGAAAACGCAAATATTAGACAAAATTCCACAAAAAGTTTACTATGTATATAGACCTAGAAGTAAGAAATATACAGATAATGAATTTTTAACATCGATTTCAGTTCTGATAACTTTGCCATGGGATATCAAAACAAAAGGGGTAAAGAAAAATGGAAAAAGAAAAATATAGCACGATTTATCAAGCACCTTATGGATTAGTTATAGGAGAGTTAAAAAAAGAAATGACTAAAGAAGATGCTGTAGCATTAGGGCAAAAATATTGCTCAGAGAATGGTTTCAGTTATAAAGGTACGTATACTGGCGATGAAGCAGTGGCGGCTTTACAAAGTTTGATACAAAAACATACGAGAGCAGTTCATTAAGCTGAACGTTCATTTTTAAGACATAGAGGCAGTGTTCATTGAATGCTGCTTTTTTTATTTCAGATTTAATTATTAACAGGTTTGCGGGTTAAGTGAAATCGGGAACCTATGAGATAAATAGAGAGAAAGCATGGTGGACAACAGTGGAAATTACATGGACAGACGCAGCATTAGAAAAGGTAAAAGACAAGCTGACAGATCAAGAAGGCGTATTTTGTTTGAAGTATGAAACAGAAGGCTGTGGCTGCGTAGTAAGCGGTGTAACCAATTTATATTTTGTTAAAGAAACTACTTCTCAAGAAGTAAAATGGGAAACCAATGCCTATCCTGTATGGTTAAATAAATATCATGAAATCTTTTTAGATGAAAAGCTTATTATTGATTATTCCAGCAGTACAAATAGCTATCAGCTGAAAAGCCCTAATCAGTATTTAAATCCAATGATGAATGTCATCTTTCAATAGGCTCTATAAGGAGAAAATTCAAAAGGTTCAGTCAGAAATTTTGACTGAACCTTTTTTTAAACGAAAGCAAAGGGAAATCCCACTCATTTTTTTGTATAAAACACCTTAGAAATAAGCAGCCCAATTACGCCAAGTATGATGAATAATATTGCTTTCCAAACTACATCTATACCTGATAGGTCGTAGAAAGTAACTTTTAATAGCGTAATAAACAGGAATATTAAGCCGATGTTTTTCCAAACTTTTTCTTTAAAGTAACTAAATAACCCGTATGTTACTCCAACGATAATGATCCAAGATAATGACAAACCGATATTCTTAATCATTAAAGAAGAATCATCTGTGAAATAGTATGCCATTTTGCTTATAAATATGATCAGTAATACTTCTATTATATAGGGTAAAGTAGATTTCATTATATTTCTGTCGATGATTTTTGTTATTGTTTCTTTTATATAGAGAACAAAGAAGAAGCTGATTATGATCATCCATACAACAACAGTTTCTAGTGATAGCATGTATCCCGGCTTGTCGAATAATTGTACCAATACGGATAAGAGCAGTATTATGCTAGCTATTGTCCCTAATATACTCTTCCTTATTTGAGCAAAATAGTAAACTAGTACGGCTTGCATGGTAAAGAGGATTAATTTTGATGATGGATCAATCACTATATCGTTTAGCAGTATAAATATGTAGAACATCGAAATAACAAAGAAAATGTTTTTTAGTTCAGTGTGACTTTTATTTTTCACGTAACTAAGCAAAGAATATACAATAGCCATTATAGAATAGAACGTGTATTGGTAGCTTGGTGTTTGATCAAACACATCAACTCCGATTAAGAGCATGAATAATGAACCGATCGTGATAGCTGGAATATACATATTTTTAACAAATATGTTGTTTGTTTTAAATGTTAAATAAATGATAAAGAAATGCTGAATAGCGATTGTGAGGAACGTTAAGGTTGAAATTTCCCCACTGCCTACTAATCCAAAAAATAATACAGTGAACATAAATGCATAGTTTGCCACATTCCAAGTGATTTTATATTGCCCTCTAAGAGATTCTAGTATTAATCCTATAAATACAGCAGTTTCGTATATATAAAATACATATTCATTCCCTTTGTCTCCTGCAAATAGGAAAGGGTAAAAATAAGCACCTACTCCTATAATGGTAAGCAAGGATTGAGATTTGTATTTTCTCGATAGATAAACTCCTATATATATTCCGAGCGCTAATAAACATACAGTCACATAGAATGGGATAATGTGGTACAAAACATTACCGGAGAAGACAGATATAAGATAAACAATTATACTTCCGCCTAACAATACTATTCCTAACGTATTCTTTGCCTTTTTATATTGCTTTTCTCCAATGATATATAAGAATCCAGCTAATAAGAAACCAACTATTACACGAACCACGGGATTTATCCATCCGTTTTCAGATGCTGCCATAAAAGCCCAAATAACTCCTAAAATAAAAACGAATATAAATATTCTAGGTAACCAAGTTGAGATCATAGATTCAAAGCTGATTAATTCTTTTTCTGGTTTTATTTCAGGTTTTTTGATATTTCTTTTTATCTCAACTTTTTCACTTTTGTTTTCCACATTAAGATTAACTTCATTATGTATGGTTCTTAACTCTTTTTTTAACTCCACTAACTCTTCTTCCATATATCTTATTCGTTTGGATAAATCATAAATTTTATCGTCCAACCATTCCGCCTCTTCTCTGTTTAATCATTTACACACCTCTAAACTCAGAATTTTCAGTATCTCGTTTCCCTTATTATACCAGTATTTTTTCTGTAAACATATGCTAAAAGGAGGTGGGTATTAATAATTCAATCTTTATGTTATTTACGTTTCGAATCCTAATGTGTTTATTTAAATTTTCCCTTTTTCACTAAATAGGTCTAAGAGTATGGAAAAAACAACTTTAAATATTCAGATTATTGTGTTAGTATTAATCATCTTTAAAATGGAATTTTATAGGAGGTTTGTTATGTTAGTCTTTGTCCCGGTTGGTTTAGGTGTAATTATTGGCATTATCTTTATTGTTATAACTTATTTTCTTAAGAAATATCAAAGCGCTTATACAAAATATTTCAGCTGACGAAGGCATTGATCCAAGAAGGTCAATGCCTTTTTATATTGGGCTTATAATTGGATTGGTAAAGATCAACGAAGTATCAAACAAACAGGGCTTAATAAAAGACCTCATAAGATAGGATATCAAAGGAGATTCTAAATAATAGAAATGCTTTTTTCGACATGGACAAATTTTCAGTCCGAGTATGTACCAAAATGGTAATTATATTTGAGGAGATGTGATAAATGCTTGGTATTTTACTTTTGATTTTGGGCTTGGCGGCGTATCTATATTTTAAGCGTCAAAAAGAAAGCCCAGTAAATCGAAATCAACAAACGACGCGTGAGGCTGAACCAATAAAACAAGAAACTATACAGACCGTTATGCCGACAAAAAATGAGACTGCACAAGACGCTGAAATCTTAAAACAAGAGCAAGCGCCCGTTGTATCTATTGAACCTGTTGAACAATCAAGCCCGGTTGAAAAGCTGGAAAAAGAAACCGTTACCGTTACATTTTCAGATGGAACAACTAAGGAATATAACCTTAACTTAACACTTAATGACAGCCATATTTGCTTGTTATCTGACGGCGGGAAAACGTATCATACACACGTTAATTGTTTTAAGAACTGGCCTGCCGAATATCAAGAAAATTTTAAAGGATGGAAAGCAATAGCAACAGATGAAGCAGAAAAAATGGGCTACAGAAAATGCAAATATTGTAATGAAGCTGATAGAACAGAATGGGACTATTACAAGGACACTAAACCCCTTAAAACTTTCACTGTCACTCATAGGGATGAATTTGCTATTACAGAGATTTATAACGTAGGTAATGAAGTAAATACGGGCTATGATTTTGAAAAGGACAAAGACACGTTAGAAATAGACTATGAAGAAATTTGTTATATGCCAAAAAGCGCAAGAGATTTCTTTGATGAGAATTACGGCGATTATAAAATGTTTGTATTAGATGTGTATGAAAATGACAATGGAAAAGTGAAGCTTAAGATTGGAATATTTGAGGAATTAGGGAAAAATAATTGATGATAAAGTATAAAACCGCCTAATGGATAGGCGGTTTTATTATATGTAAGGCGAGGGTATCCTTAACGGGTTCTGTTGTGTAATACAAAAATGAACCTATTTCTAAGGTAAAGAAGTATAGTTATTAATTTTAGATATACATCGAGCTTCTAAAGTGTTAGATAAGAACAGCCCATATCTCTTATGGTTAAGTAAAGTCGATATTTTGATTTTTACATATGTTTAATTAACTAAGGGGGCAGTAATAAGAAAAGTAAGGGATATGATATAGAACTTTGTAGAATATGAAAAATCAGAAGAAGTTTTTAATTTCTATACCAATAGATTAGATGAAAAGGGACGATAGATAGTGGAGAGTTGCATTAAAACGAACTGGAGCATAGATCTAGGGAGGATTAATGTTCTTTTCTGTTGAACTCTTAAGGAAGAAATGGAATTCGCAATGGTTATTATTGAACATGAGCTTTCTGGGAAACGAGTTGAAACTATGAATGGTTTTACTGTTAAAGGCAATCAAGGCTTTATCCGAATTGAATCACAAAATATAAGTGGTTTTCCTGAAGATACAAGTCATTTTGGTGGTTATGATGCTGTGGGCATCGTTGAAATTAAGAGCGGAAACTATTATGTCTTAGGTGAATTGTGGTTTACGACTGGGGATATATATAAGTTTTATAAGCAATTAGATAAGTGCTATCGTGAACTTAAAGGAATGGCTACTTTTTGGAATTACGAAACTTCTCTTAAATTAGAGGTTGTATTCAATCAAATGGGGCAAGTTGTTTTACAAGGTTACTTTAAGGAAAAAGCACATATGGAAAATGAATTACACTTTGAAATGGAATGTGACCAAACTTTTTTATCCTCAACATTAGAGGACTTGAGATCATGTTGACCATTACGGAAATACAAATGGAATAAAAAAGTAAGTTCTTATCTTACTTAGGGCATTGTTCTAATATCAGGAGCTGTGTAGGGGCAGGTTAGCGAAAGAAATAATATTATAAGATATATAATACAAATGCTGTATAAAAGGAGGAGAAATGGTGGAGCTTTTTGTTGGTCTTATCACTGCAGGGTTTCATTTTTTGCTTGCTTATATCATTTGGGGAAAGGGGAAAGTGCATATTTTAGCAGGATATGTGGAAGGTCAAGTTAAAGATAAAAAGAAACTTTCAAAGTATGCGGGCATATTATTTATTGGCCTTGGCATTATATCTGTTTTTTTCCCTTTGGTTCCGGACAGTTTTTTCTATTATGTATTTGCATTATATATTTTATGGCTTTTGATTGGTATTGTTGTTATCAATGTCAAAATAAAATAGAACATATCAACCTTATAATACGAATGGGGCTTTAGTAGAATAACGAGTTAATTGAATAATAGCAAAAATGATCCTTACGAAAACAGCCATTAAAAAAGTGCCACCCTAAAAGAAAGGGGGCACATGTGCTTTAAGAAAAGAATCGATTACTTTTTCATAAGCTTCAGGATTCGTATTATAGGATTGGGCGTGTTGGCCTTTTTCGGCTAGGTACAGCTGTTTCGGTCCTTTTTTGTGTTCATATAATTCCTCGCTCATGGTTGAGGGAATATACGCATCCTCTAAACTATGGATAAAAAGAACAGGGCTTTTTATATTCTCTACTGCCTTTAAAGGAGAAACTTCTCTAAATGAATAGCCATCTCTCCGTTTAAGCCACCAATCCCCAAAGGGGAGAACCATCCATTTTGGAAGATGGAAGTCTTTTTTTAGGCGGTAAGCTATTTGCTCGGAGAATTCGGAGAATGGACAATCCGCTATGTAAAAATCAGCTCCATCCTCAACGGCGCCGGCATATAGTAACAGGGTGACCGCACCCATTGATTCACCGTGGATGCCAAGCAAAATATCATGACCCTTTTGAGCCTTTAATTCTTCTACAATAGCGGCAAGATCATCTTTTTCATAATATCCGTAGCTGCTTGTTTTTCCTTCCGAATCACCATGGCGGCGATGATCATAAATGACGGTGTTAAATCCTTTTTTTGCAAATAAATTGACATAGCGAATCGAATTCCACTTATTTTCAGTGATTCCGTGCGCAATGATCATCCATTTTTTTGATTCCTTATGTGGTTCTGCAAATATAGCATGAATCCGGTATCCATGTTTGGATTGAATCCATTTCTCCTCCTGAGGCAGTTTTTGAAAGGAAGCAGTGTCAAAACGGCCTGCCTCGATTTCACGTTTCCGAACGACCTCAACATCTTTTCGTTTCATATACATCAGCATGTTAGAGAAGAATACGCCAATTCCGATTATGTATGCAATCATGACACCGAAGATAAAATACCATCTTTTCTTTTTCAAATGAAACCCTCCGAAAAACACATTATCATCCTTTAGTTTACCATTCTGCAGAGAAAACAAACATTGAAATAATAGGCAGATTCACAAACGAAAAAACCCTATATTGCTATAGGGATAGATGCTAGTGTTTAATTATTGTTTAGTGGCATGCATGAGCCAGACAAATGTATTTAGCTGCTCAAATGTTACATGAAATTGATGCTTTTCCAGGATTGATTTCAAGTAAGGGATCGTCGTGTAATATTCAGTTCGTAAATCCTCTGCTAATCGATCGAAATTGTTGCGCTCAGCGTTATCAATGACCGCCTGCTGATCCTCTTTCGTTAAAAACATCGTATCCGCAAAAACGATTTTTCCGCCTGGTGTTAGAAGATTGGAGTATAGAGCAAAAGCTTTCTCTTTTTCCTCATCGGTTAAATGGTGAAAGGCATAGGTGCTTACAAATGTGTCGACTCCATTTTCAACCGGAAAGTGAAAGAAATCACCGTCTACAATTGATAAGGATCCGAGCTTTTTCTTTGCCTTTTTTCTCATTTCTGTGGAAGGCTCAATTCCGAGAACTTGGTTTCCTTTTTCCAGTAGCCGTGCAGTCAAATTCCCTGTTCCGACTCCGAATTCGATTACAGAGCCTTCCGCATGGGATGCAACTGTTTCTAGGATTTGTTCATAATGTAAAAAAACATCGGTATATTGGTCATCAGAACCGGATACCGTTTCATCATAATTAGCAGCCCATTCATCAAATAGCTGGTCAAATTCTCTGCCCATCATACCCCTCCTTTAGTTCCTAATAAATCATATCATATTTATATGAATAATATGGTATAAAGTTACAATTTTTGCCTTAAATAGGAAAAAGGAAATAGAGGCTATTAAAAAGTATTAAAACCATACCTGACTTAATTTGACTGACCCATTATAATAGAAAGAAAAAAGGAGCTAATATCCGATGATGAAACATAAACCATCCAAGAAAAACGATGATGGCTCAATTAGCTTGGGAGATCTGCTAAATCAAGATATTTTGAGCCAATTGCAGAATAAAAAAGGTGAATTAAAGGAAGAAGAGCAACGTCGAATACAGCAAATGGAAAAACAAAAGCGTGAGGAACGAAAACGCCGCGAGAAAAATAAAAGCTTTGAAGAGCTATTAAATGAGAGCAATCTGAACTGGAAGCAGTTTAAGGGATAAAGGAAGGGACCACCCTAAATGTAATGCACTCTTAAAAGGAAGTTGAACACTACCTTTTCGAGGCACTGCAAAGCAGGGTGGTCTTTTTATTTGTATAAGTAAATAGCTCTAACCACTATTTACCATTATTTCTGCAAAAAATTATAGGTTTCTCCACAAAATGGTTACATATTACGCAGAACTGGCCGATATAGATAACGGGAAGATATATCGGGAATTTTTGGAGGAATTTTAGAGATGAATATCAGGCGAAAAATTGTTATCACTTTTATCAGCGTTACTGTTTTAAGTTTAATAGTAGCTGCTGTTCTCGCTTACAATCTGTATTCGAATGAAAAGCGCATTCAGGAAATAAATAAGAGTTCCTTAGAGATTGTACTACTAACAGATCAAATGAAAGTCAATGTTATTCAGGTGCAGCAGGTATTCAAAGGAATCAGTGCTACGAAAGGCTCGGACACGATTGATACTTATTCGTTGGCTGATACGTATGCAGAAGAATTTAAGAATCATGCCGAGGATTTAAAAAAACTGGGTGTATCATCCGGAAAATTGGATTCATTAGCAGATTCCTTTACCGAGTTTTATCAATCCGGGCAGCTAATGGCTGAGAGTTTCACAGAAAAGGGGATAGAAGCTGGTAATGAGCCTAAGGTGATCTTTACTCAATTTGAACAAACTATGGAACAGCAGCTTGGTGACTTACAGAAACAGGCTGTTGATGGAATTCATAAGGATATAAATCAATTGACAGAGCAGACGAGAAAGGCCTTAACGACTGCGTTAACGGTTTTTGTTATGAACCTAGCGATCGGCTACACCATGGTTTATAGAGTGACACGTCCGGTTACTCGGGGAATAGAGAAGTTATCTAAACAAGTCATGTTGATTGCCAAGGGAAATTTAACAGAACCAATTGTTGCAGAAACAAAGGATGAAATCGGCACACTTGCGAGTGGAATGGAACAAATGCGTACAGAGCTTGTGTACTTAATAGGTGCCATCAAGGAATCATCTGATAAAATCCATGCCAATACCGTTAAGATGGCAGAGGGTACTCAGCAAACCGGTGTGGCTGCTGATCAAATTGCCACCACTGTTTCGTATATCGCATCTGGAATTGATACTCAATCACATAAAGCTAACCATATCTTTGAGACAATGGTGAATATTACAAAACAGGTTGAAACAGGGACTTATTTTACAAAAGAAACATTGGGCAATGCAGAGGAATCATCACTTATAGCAAGGGATGGACAAGTGATGATTCTCGAAGGACTGCAGGTATTAGTAGCACTTGGTGACGATATTGCTCATGCCAACGAACAAGTGAAGCATTTAGGCGAACGAGCAAATGAAATTGAAAATATAATTCGGTTTATTACAGATATTTCGGCCCAAACGAACCTATTGGCTCTGAATGCAGCTATTGAAGCCGCAAGAGCGGGGGAGCAAGGGAGAGGCTTTGCAGTAGTGGCAGATGAAGTACGTAAGCTGGCCGAACAGACAAATAAAGCTACTGAAGAGATCAAGGATTTAATTAATAAAATTCAAAAAGACACATTTAACACGATGAACGTTATGGAAAATAATTTAAATCAGTTCCGTACTCAGGTTGAAACAGTGATGGAAGGCAGCAGTACACTGACAATCATAAATGAAAAGGTTGGGTATACAAAGAATCATTTAGAGAAATTAACTGAGTCCTTTCAAATGATTAATGAAGATGTTAAAAGAGTTGAGGGCATGATTGAAGAGACATCCACAACCATTCAGGAATCAGCGGCTTCTGCTGAAGAAGTTTCTGCATCCGCAGAGGAACAGAATGCGATGGTAAAAGAGACAGCAGAATATGCTAATGGACTTGCTCAAATTACAAATGAACTTATTGCTCTGACAGGGAAATTTAAAACTGAGAAATCAATGGAAGAATAATGGAAGGCCCTCATCACTGAAAAGTGATAGGGCTTTTTTGTAAGAAAGTACTATTTTCTCCACGGCAATAACCAATAGGCTTTTTATTCATATACTGTTACTGACTTATGCAGATAGAAGGTGAACAGGATTGCTGAGGGCAAGAATTGGAAATCATCAGCGAGAATGGTTTGGAGAGCTGGAGCAATATTTCTATGATTTTCGCAAATACATTATAGGAAATGACAAAACGTTTTCAACCCCATACGGAGAAAAGCCGATTATATATGCGGACTGGACAGCAAGCGGAAGATTATATAAACCGATAGAGGATAAAATCACGAAGGAATTTGGACCGTTTATGGCAAATACCCATACGGAATCAAACCAAACCGGCTCATTCATGACGAATGCGTATCATCATGCAAAGAAAATCATAAAAGAGCATGTAAACGCTGGTCCGGATGATGCGATTCTTCTTGATGGCTTTGGAATGACGTCGGTCATTAACAAATTTCAACGTATACTTGGCTTGCGCATACCAGAAAAATGGGAATCGAGGCTTGAACTAAAGCCTGAGGAAAGACCGGTTGTATTTATTACCCATCGGGAACATCATTCCAACCATACCTCCTGGCTTGAGACGATTTCCGATGTAGTTATCGTGGAACCTGATCAAAAAGGGAATGTAAGTCCGGAGCAATTAGAACGGCAGTTACAATCGTATTCAAACAGACCGTTGAAAATCGGTGCTTTTACCGCATGCTCCAATGTAACCGGACTCATTACTCCATATCATGAACTGGCAAGCGTGATGCATAAGCACGGTGGTATCTGTGTGATAGACTTTGCTGCATGCGCTCCATATGTAAATATCAATATGCATCCCGAGAATCCTGCAGAACAGCTGGATGCGATTTGTTTTTCTCCGCATAAATTCCTGGGCGGACCCGGTACGAGTGGTGTTTTAATTTTTAATAAAAATTTGTATCACAACCACATACCTGATCATCCTGGCGGCGGCACTGTCAATTGGACGGATCCGTGGGGAAACAAAAGCTATTATGAGGATATTGAAACGAGGGAGGACGGTGGAACACCAGGAATCCTGCAATGCATTCGAACAGCATTATGTATAAGGCTAAAGGAGGAAATGGGGGTAGACAATATGTTGGCAAGAGAGAAAGAATTGCTTTCCATCCTTCTTCCGGGATTGTTATCCATACCTGAAATTAAGGTTCTCGAACCAGAGAAAGAAGAACGATTGGGTATTATTTCATTTATGATTCCGGGGGTACACTATAATCTGATTGTTAAACTATTAAATGACCGGTTTGGAATTCAGGTACGGGGCGGATGTTCCTGTGCGGGAACGTATGGGCATTATTTATTGGGAATCTCCAAGGAGAGTTCCCAACAAATCATGGAATTGGTTGATCAGGGCAATTTAGAGGTTAAACCTGGATGGATTCGATTTTCCATTCATCCAACCATGACGAATGCGGAAGCCTACCAATTTATTTCAGCCATGAAATGGATTGTTGACCATTTCGAAGAGTGCCAGCAGGATTATGTGTATGATTCAAAAACGAATGATTATTTTTATTGTGATTACCAACGGGAAGATTTCGACTGGTTATTCTATGTATAGGATAAAAATAAGAAAAGGAATCAGGCTATTTAGATGAAATAGCCTGACTCCCGTTTAATCGCGATGTGTCTCATATTTATTTGCTTTAGTTAAGGAGCGCAATAGTTCCAGCTCTTCGGCTGCTAACGGTTTGCTGTTTATAGCCTTTATATTTTCAAGTAATTGTTTTTCGCTGCTTGCCCCAGGGATCACAGCAGCTACCGCTTTAGAAGAGAGGATATATTGTAAAGCCAGTTCATTCATGGAACGGCTCGCTATTTTTTCTTGAATGGATGGAAGCAGAGACTCTAGCTCCTCATATGTATAGTCCAAATATCCATTTTCACGGATAGAATCGGAAGCTTTATTTAACATTTCCTCTGTTAAAAGGCCTTTTGCTACAGGGCCTCTAGCAATGATGCTGATTTGATGCTCCTCCAGTAATGGCATCCATTCCTCCGGTCTTCGATCGAGAAGACTGTATTGCATCATGACCGATATGATACTTGAGTGGTTTGCAAATTCCTTGATGACATTGGGACGGATGGAGGAAATGCCGTACTCACGTATATAGCCTTCTTTCTTTAATTCTTCAAAGGCGGAAATGGTTTCATCCAAGGGATCGTCTATTGTACCGCCATGAAGCTGGTATAAATCGATATAATCGGTCTGTAAACGCTTTAGGCTATCCTTTACGGCCTGCTTAATATAGGTTCGCGAAGGGTCCCAGGACCATGAAGTTTTCTCGTCATTCCATCTGTTACCTGCCTTTGTAGCTAATATCAGGTTCTGTCGATATGGTTTTAACACCCTTCCGACCATTTCCTCATTAAGGCCAAAATCATACAAATCGGCTGTATCAAAATAGTTGATTCCGTGTTCGATAGCTGTCTCCAGTATTAGTCGGGCTTGTTTTTCGTCTTTGCCGAGAGACATGCATCCTAGTCCCATCTCCGTAACATATAAGTCAGATTCTCCAATTTGTCTCTTTTTCACAGGAAATCTCCTTTCGCTATTACAGTGTGTCTTTTCTTTATTGTAATGGAAGGAGTTAAATCCGTCATTTTATTTGCCGAGCGGCCTGCAGCCAGTCCGTAACATACACATATTGATTGCTATATTGCTTTAATTTCTCTTTTACTTCCCAAGCTTTTCCGCTCAAAATGATTTGATTGTCACTGATCCATATTTTCATAACGCACCCCTTTGGACATGCTATATGGTAAAATGTATGAACAGAGGAATGCTTTTTAGAACAAAAGGAGAGATTTAACGATGTACAAATATGAAGAGAAAACGATCAAATCAGAACCTATTTTTAAAGGAAGAATTTTAGATGTACGTGTGGATGAAGTGCTTCTTCCGAATGGAAAGACGTCGACCAGAGAATTAATTAAACATCCTGGAGCGGTCGCAGTGATTGCCGTTACAGATGAAAATAAGCTCGTGCTTGTTGAGCAATACCGTAAGCCGATGGAAAAAGCGTTAGTTGAAATTCCTGCCGGTAAATTGGATGCCGGTGAAGATCCAAGAGATTGTGTGGTTCGCGAGATGGAAGAGGAAACCGGATATGCCTGCGAGTCCATTGAACATATTATTTCCCTCTACACATCGCCTGGATTTGCAGATGAGATTGTACATATTTACCTGGCTAAGGGTCTTTCTAAAAAGGAAGATGCAAGAGGCCTTGATGAGGATGAATTCGTGGACTTGATGGAAGTCACATTAGAAGAGGCTTTGGAACTGATTAAAGAAGAGAGAATTCAGGATGCCAAAACAGCCTATGCGGTTCAATATTTACAGCTCCAAGAGGCACTGTCTAAATAAATGAAGACATATTACGCGGATTTTCATATTCATGTGGGGAGAACGAAATCTGGGAAGCCTGTCAAAATTACAGGAGCGCGGACCCTAACGATTTCAACTATTCTTGAATATGCTGCGACAAGAAAAGGACTCGATATGGTTGGGGTCATCGACTGCCATGTTCCTGAGGTGATAGAAGAACTTGAGGGGCTCATGGCAAAAGGAGAGATGAAAGAACTCGAGGGCGGCGGTCTTCAACATAAAGACGGTACCGTTTTGATTCCTGGGAGTGAGATTGAAATCAATGATGCAAACTGCAAAGGGCCCATTCATGTGCTGGCTTATTTTCCTACTCTTGAAAAAATGAAGCTGTTTTCGGAATGGTTTGCAACGAGAGTTAAAAATAATACTCTCAGCTCTCAGCGTATTTATGAGAGTGCTACCGTATTGCAGAAAAAAGTAAAGGATTTGAGCGGGTTATTTATCCCTGCACATATTTTCACTCCCCATAAAAGTTTGTACGGCAGAGGGGTCTTAAAGAGCCTAAACGAGGTTCTGAATCCAGACTGGATTGACGCTGTTGAGCTGGGGCTCAGTGCTGATACGACAATGGCATCCAAGTTAAGCGAGCTGAACCGCTATCCCTTTTTAACAAATAGTGATGCACATTCGTTGCCAAAGCTGGCTCGTGAATATCAAAAACTGTTGCTGCAGGAGCCTAACTTTACCGAATGGCATAAAGCACTTCAACAAGAAGAAGGACGTGCCATTTTAGCTAATTACGGACTGAATCCGTATTTAGGTAAATACCATGAAACAGTTTGCGAGAATTGCGGCGAAACTCTAGCTGTGTATTCAGAGCGCTGTCCTTATTGCGGCTCTAATCAGGTGACACGTGGAGTAGCTGAACGTATCAATGATCTTGCAGATGCAGAGCTGGGAGATGTTCTGCAAGAGAGACCGCCTTATATTCATCATATCCCGCTTGAGTTTATTCCAGGGCTAGGACCGAGAACATTGGATAAATTAGTAGCTGGTTTTGGTTCAGAAATGGCTGTCATCCATGAAGCCAGCCTGGAGGAGCTAAAGGGGCTAGTTCCTGAAAAAATAGCCATGCTCATCTATCAGGCACGGGGTGGTACATTGTCTCTGCAAAAAGGCGGAGGCGGTATTTACGGGAAGATTATTACGGATTAATGGAGAAAAAGGGCAGTGAATAGCATTCACTGCCCTTTTTTCTATTTTACAAATCACTTCTGATTTTAGAGAAAATGCATGTATCACGAAGGGAGGTACCTGTAGAATCATAGCTGTCGTGTCTTAATGTCCCTTCAAGAGTGTAACCCAGTTTTTCAGGAATCCGTCTGGAGTTTATGTTTTTTGAATCACAGCGAATTTCCACCCGGTTAGCTAGTAATTTATCGAATGTGAAGTTCGTCAATAATTCAACAGCCTCTGTCATATATCCTTTTTTAGTGTAACGAGAATCCATCCAATATCCGATCTCGAACTTTCTTGTTTCCCAATTCATTCTATGTAGTCCGGTGGAACCAAGGAAAATATTATCTTCTTTTCTCATCACATATAGACGTATATCTTCTCTTAAAATAAACTCTGCCTGTGCTCTTCGTAAATTGTCCTCTGTCTCCTCTAATGTCTGATCTCGATTAGCCCAGGGCATCCAGGGTTTTAAATCTTCTTTTGAAGCCAATATGGCATCATGGACCATAGGCCCGTCTCCCGGCTTGCAAGAACGCAAATAAATTCGGCTTCCATCAAGTTTTTCTGGTATGTCCATCAGGATCGGATTCATGCCAATCTCCTCCTTTTATGTAAATTAAAGAGATTATATCATACTATTTAGACTAGTAAGAATTTATTTTTTACTAGAATACAATCTCTAGTAAATACATAGAATCTAGTAATGGAACCGGAGAGGAGAATTCCCCTGTGAAAAAATCGTATTATAAAAGAGCTTTGCTTTTTCATATTAAAGATCATTTATCTATTTTCATTTTTATTATGGTCCTATTCCTGATGGGAATCATTTTTGGGGCAATTATTGTCAACAGCTTATCTTTAACTCAGAAAGAGGACCTGTTTTATTATTTGTCTCAGTTCTTCGGAGAATTAAAGCAAGGGAAAGTCAGTGCAAGCAGTGAAATTTTCATCTATAGCTTTCAGGAGAATGCGAAGTTTATTATCTTAATGTGGATTCTTGGAATCTCGATTATCGGGTTACCAATGATTTTAATCCTTCTTTTTATAAAAGGAATCGTGATCGGCTTTACTGTCGGTTTTTTGGTTAGCCAAACAGGGTGGCAGGGCTTTATGCTTGCGTGTGTATCCATTTTACCTCAGAATATCATCCTTGTACCCGTAACCATTATCATGGCATCATGCGCCGTCATTATCTCCATTAAAATGATTAAACGCCAATTTTTAAAATCAAGCCGCGAAAAATTAAGGCCTTATTTTTTCCAGTATTCTCTGTTGCTTGGAATGGCCTTAGTGTCTTTTGTTGTTGCAGCCTTGATTGAATCCTTTTTATCACCGGGGCTAATGAAAGCTGTAATTGATAATATGAGTTAATAATAATTATTAGATAATAATCATTATTATAAGTTGTTTATAATTATTATATTTTACATGGACGTTTTTTTTGCTATACTATAAATGGTGATAGAAGGCCGGACTCATAATCCCTTTTTGCCTTCTTCTATAATATGATGATGAAATCCGGACAGATTCAGCGGCGAGGAGGAAAAGGGTTGGAATCTAGATTAGATCGAATAAAAAAGCAATTACATTCTTCAAGTTACAAGCTGACGCCGCAGCGAGAGGCCACGGTTAGAGTGTTGCTCGAGAATGAAGAAGACCATTTAAGTGCAGAGGATGTATATTTGCTCGTTAAAGAAAAAGCACCGGAAATCGGTTTGGCAACTGTATATAGAACGCTTGAATTGCTTACTGAGCTTAAAATAGTAGATAAAATTAATTTTGGTGATGGGGTATCCCGTTATGATTTGCGACAAGAGGGAGCAGCGCATTTTCATCACCATTTAGTCTGTATAGAATGTGGAGCAGTAGATGAAATTCTTGAAGATTTATTAGATGATGTAGAACCGATTGTTGAACAGAAATTCAGATTCAAAATTAAGGATCATCGCCTGACATTTCATGGGGTTTGCCATCGTTGCCAAGATAAAAAAGAAGAGCCGGAGACTGCAGGGTCCGGGAATAACCATGCAAGATAAGCCTTTCCGTTGTGGAAAGGTTTTATCTTTTACTCATAAAACGTGGATGATATGTATAAAACATGTCCAAACAGGCATAAATTGATAAAAAGGCCTGGAGGACTAGAGAATTATGAGAAATTTGATTAAATTATTTTGGCAAACAAGCAAGGTATTCATCATGTTTGTTGGCTTTACGATATTATTTTATTTTGCTATTGTTTGGTTTAATGAGGAATATGAAAATTATCATCGCTATGACGAGCCTAAGGGAACGGCTGTAAAGGTTTTTCAATCCATCAATGATGAAGAGGAGCCTGGATGGAGAGAAAGACTCTTTCTATTTTATTTAGATGGGGAGTAAATGAAAATGAAAGATCCATTGCAGGATTTTATCCATTATTTAACAATCGAAAAAGGGTTGGCTAAAAACACCCTCCTATCGTATAAACGAGATTTGGATTCCTATTATAAGTTTTTGAAAAATCAACAAATTGACAACTGGAAGGACGTTTCCCGTGTTCATATTGTCCAGTTCCTGGGTAAATTAAGGGATGATGGAAAATCGTCCAAAACGCTGGCACGCCATACAGCTTCCATTCGATCCTTCCATCAATTTTTATTAAGGGAACGTATTTCGGAAACAGATCCGTCTGTCTTGATTGAAAGCCCTCATACTGAGAAATCATTGCCAAAGGTTTTAAGCCAGGAGGAAACGGAGGCATTGCTGAATGCACCTAACCCAGCTGACGCTTTCGGTATACGGGATAAGGCTATTTTAGAGCTGCTCTATGCAACTGGTATGCGGGTTAGTGAATTAATAGAGTTAAATATTGATAATGTACATATAGAAATGGGATTTGTTCGCTGTATAGGGAAGGGAAATAAAGAGCGAATTATCCCGGTGGGGCAAATGGCCCTTGATTCGATTACCACCTACTTAACATCAGGTAGACCTAGATTGGTTAGCCAAAAGAATAAATCGGATGCTTTATTTTTGAATCATCACGGCGGACGTCTCAGCCGCCAAGGGTTATGGAAAATTATCAAGAAGCTTGCTGAGCAGGCGAATATTCAAAAGTCATTGACACCTCACACCCTTCGCCACTCATTTGCCACTCATTTACTAATGAATGGTGCGGATTTGCGGGCTGTTCAGGAGATGCTCGGACATGCTGATATCTCGACAACACAAATATATACACATGTCACGAATGTCCGTTTAAAGGATGTATACAGTAAGTTCCATCCCCGAGCTTAAAAGGGGATTCTCTAAGTTTAGGATAGTTACGGCGGTTTCCGGTAAGGTGCCGTCTTTATTTTTGAACACGTTTCTAAAAAGAAATAAGCAGTAGGTCTAAAGACTTTTTGAATATTGAGTGAATACCGAAAAATAAAACTATTAAAATTTGGTAAACTTAAATTGGCAACGTTTCCCCGGTGATGTAAAATAAAGAAGTCAGACCTCTGACGCCTGCAACTTTTGACCCGTAAATTCTACTGAAATTTATGGAAGATTACAGGCGTTGAGAAAGGGTAACCTACATATAAAAGAAGCTGGAGGTTTCAGGTATGAAATTTAAGCGAGTATTTTTAACTGTAATGGATTCTGTTGGGATTGGTGAAGCGCCTGATGCAGAGAAATTTGGCGATAAAGGTTCGGATACACTTGGACATATAGCTGAAAAAATGAATGGGTTGAACATGCCTGTCATGGGTAAATTAGGCTTGTCAAACATCAGAGAAATTAAAGGGATTCAAAAGGCAGTCAAGCCAATGGCTTATTATACAAAAATGCAAGAGGCATCCAATGGGAAAGATACGATGACTGGCCACTGGGAAATCATGGGGCTGCGCATTGATACACCGTTCCGTGTATTTCCGGATGGATTTCCGCCGGAATTAATTCAGGAGCTGGAAGAAAAGAGCGGCAGAAAAATTATTGGGAATAAACCGGCGAGCGGTACAGAAATCCTAGTAGAATTGGGAGAAGAACACGTAAAAACCGGAGCATTAATCGTGTACACTTCTGCTGACTCCGTTCTGCAAATTGCAGCTCATGAGGATGTAGTACCTCTTGAAGAGCTCTATCGTATCTGTGAAATTGCCAGAGAAATGACTCTTCGTGAAGAATATATGGTAGGCAGAATTATTGCTCGCCCATTCGTTGGAGAGCCTGGTGATTTCAAACGTACGCCAAATCGCCATGATTATGCGTTAAAACCATTTGGACGCACGGTAATGAATGAGTTGAAGGATAGTAACTTTGATGTAATCTCCATTGGGAAAATTGCTGATATCTACGATGGCGAGGGCGTAACAAAAGCGCTTCGCACAACAAGTAATATGGATGGAATGGATAAGCAGGTCCAAACATTGGACATGGACTTTACTGGTCTAAGCTTCCTGAACCTTGTTGATTTTGATGCTGTATTTGGCCACAGACGCGATCCTATTGGGTACGGTAAAGCATTAGAAGAGTACGATGGAAGATTGCAGGAAGTACTGGATAAAATGAAGGAAGACGATCTGCTAATTATTACAGCAGACCATGGTAATGATCCGGTTCATCCTGGAACAGACCATACGAGAGAATATGTTCCTTTACTTGTATACTCCAAACAATTTAAAGAAGGTAAAGAACTGCCGATCCGCAGTACATTTGCGGACATTGGTGCAACCGTTGCTGATAACTTCGGTGTGAAAATGCCTGAGCATGGAGTAAGCTTCCTTAAGGAACTAAATTAAAAGGAGAGAACAGAATGTTTGAAAAAGTAAATGAAGCAGCAGCGCATATTTTAGAGGTATCCGGTCAAAAGCCGGAACTAGGATTGATTCTTGGTTCAGGGTTGGGAGTATTGGCTGATGAAATTGAAAATGCCACTGTAATCCCATACAGTGAAATACCTCATTTCCCAGTTTCTACTGTTGAAGGACATGCCGGCCAACTTGTTGTTGGAACGCTGGCAGGCAAAACAGTAGCGGCTATGCAGGGGCGTTTCCACTATTATGAAGGATATTCCATGCAAGAAGTTACATTCCCGGTACGTGTTATGAAGGCAATGGGAATGACGCATATTCTTGTAACAAATGCAGCAGGCGGAGTAAATGAAAGCTTCAAGCCTGGTGATTTGATGATTATCACAGATCATATTAATTACATGGGCGCACACCCATTAATTGGACCGAATCACAGTGAGTTTGGACCAAGATTCCCTGATATGACAAGTGCTTATACAAAATCATTAGTGGAATTGGCAGAACAAGTTGCTTCTAAACAAAATATTGCGATTCAAAAAGGTGTTTACATTGGATTTACAGGTCCTACTTATGAAACACCAGCAGAAGTAAGAATGGCACGTATTTTAGGCGGAGATGCAGTGGGAATGTCAACAGTTCCTGAAGTTATCGTTGCTGCTCATGGAGGCATGAAGGTACTCGGTATTTCATGCATTACAAACATGGCTGCTGGAATCCTGGATCAGCCTTTGGCACATGACGAGGTAATTGAAACGACTGAAAAAGTAAAATCTACGTTCTTGAACTTAGTGAAATCAATCGTATCAGAAATGAAAATTGAAGCGTAAGTAAGTTTTAACAGGAGGCTGTCTAATAGTTTTTATTAGATAGCCTCTATTTTTTTACGGTTAATAGTAGGAGTAAGATACCATGCGTAATGACATGCTAGGGTAAAATGAATAAATAATTCACTTTGGCCTGATATAAATTGCTCTAGTGTCCAAATTTGATTCAATTACTGTGTAAATCGTTCGTTCAAATGCTTAATGATCGCACAATAGCCATGCTAATCGCTTAAGAGTCTTACATGATCGCTCAATCACCAGAATTCCCGCTCAATTAACCTCATTTTCCGCTAATTGCTTTACCGTTCGCTCAATAAATTGAAATATCGCTCAATTCCACTCCCTTTTCGCTCAATTCCTTTCAAAATCGAACTATTGCTATAAAATTTCGCTCAATTGTTTATAGGTTGCCTGTTATATAGATGAAATTTAAATACTGATTATAAAAAGCAGACTGAAAAGTCTTCGCTTTAACCAATTTCCTTTAAAAATAAGGATGTTTTTATGATTTACAGGCTCAAATTTCTCTCCTCTCGAGTTTTGCTCGATAATTTAATTTCAGAACATCTAATGTTAGTTAATTTGGTTCTACTAACACAGAAATAGCTGAATTCCCTTTGAAATTAAGACTGCATATTTAAAATCTTCATTCAAATTAATTAGGTCCTCACCAGGAAATATAATTTTATCTGAGATAAGATTCTGGACTGTATAAAAGTAGTGTTGTTGGTAAAACTGGAATTTATCATGAGTAGGAGGTCTGTCCATGAAACGGTATGTTTCAGCTTTATTAGTAGTAGTGTTCACTTTAAGTATGTCTGTACCATCATTTGCAGCCGAAAAAACAAAAACGGCGGAATTAGATTTAGCACCTAAAACGAAGTCAGCAATACTGATAGAAAAGGATACGGGTTCTGTCATATATGATAAAAATAAAGATGAGCGGCTGTCTCCCGCCAGTATGACGAAGATTATGACTATGCTGTTAATCATGGAGGCATTAGATCAAAAGCGTATAACGATGGAAGATAAAGTTCGAACAAGTGAATATGCTGCCTCAATGGGTGGTTCGCAAATCTTCCTTGAACCAGGTGAGGAAATGACAGTTGAGCAAATGCTTAGAGGAATTGCGATTGGTTCAGGGAATGATGCCTCCGTTGCCATGGCTGAGAAAATTGCTGGAAGCGAAGAGGAATTCGTGAAAAGAATGAATGCCAAAGTGCAGGAATTGGGATTGAAGAACACTAAATTTCAAAATTGTACGGGACTGCCGACAACTGATCATTACAGTTCAGCATTTGATATGGCGACTATAGCAAAAGAGTTACTAAAGCATGAGGAAATCACAAATTTTACGAGTTTATATGAATCTTACTTACGTGAGGATTCAGATAAAAAATTCTGGCTTGTGAATACGAACAAACTGGTGAAATTTTACCCAGGTGTGGACGGATTAAAAACAGGTTTTACACATCAAGCAGGATATTGCTTAACCGCAACAGCTAAAAAAGATAATTTACGAGTCATTGCAGTTGTATTTGGAGCTGAGAATCCAAAGGAACGAAATTCTCAAATTACAAAAATGCTGGATTATGCCTTTGCTAATTATCAATCACGTCCGGTCTATAAGAAAGAACAGCCTCTTGCACTTTTGAAAATTGAAAAAGGTCAACAGAAGAAAGTAAGTCTGGTCACAAACGATTCAGTTTCTCTTTTAAATAAAAAAGGGGAAGACAATGTGAATATCCGTCCGAATATCGTACTGAAAAAAGATGTACAGGCCCCAATCAAAAAAGGGGATCAGCTTGGTGTCTTAAAAATGATGAGAGACGACAAAGTAATTTCAGAAACCCCTCTTATTGCATCAAAAGATGTAAAACGAGCAAGCTGGTTTGATTTATTTAAGCGTTCTTTCGGCATGTTTACCCATACCGGCGACGAATAAGCATTGGTATGCGAAATTAAACGAATAGAAAGAGAATATCACTAGTTTTGTCTTTAAGAAGGAATTGAAGTGGAGCTTGGCGAAAATCACCACTATACTTTCTTTGAAGGGGGCAAAGGTACTGTGAGTCTAGAAATTGATATGAAGACGATTGAGGATATATTATGTATTCGCCTGAAGGGAGAATTGGATCATCATACGGCGGAGGATTTAAAGAACAAGGCATCTCAATTAATAGAAACTGGTGGCATTCGCCATATCATTTTAAATTTGGGCGAGTTGAGTTTTATGGATAGCTCCGGTCTTGGGGTGATCTTAGGCAGATATAAACAAATTCAGCAATTTGAAGGGGAAATGATTGTTTGTGCCATCTCGCCTTCTGTTCATAGGTTATTTGAGATGTCCGGAATGTTTAAAATTCTTCGTCTTGAATCTTCAGAGGAAGCAGCTATACAGGGATTGGGGGTAGCGTAAATGAAAAACGAAATGGCTATAGAATTTTCTGCATTGAGTCAAAACGAATCATTTGCACGGATTACGGTGGCAGCTTTCATCGCGCAATTGGATCCTACACTTGATGAGTTAACCGAAATTAAAACGGTTGTATCGGAGGCGGTCACCAACGCGATTATCCATGGATATGAGGGAGATGCCAAGGGCAAAATCTATATCACTGCGATATTGGATCTTGAGGAAGAAAGAGTGGAACTGACAATCCGGGATAATGGCATTGGAATCAGAGATATCGATGAAGCAAGGCAGCCTTTGTATACAACAAAGCCAGAATTGGAAAGGTCCGGTATGGGCTTTACCATAATGGAGAACTTTATGGATGAGATTTATATCGATTCATCCAGAGGTGAAGGAACAGAGGTAAGGCTTATGAAAAATCTTTCCAAAAGCAAAGCTTTATGTAATTAAGGAGACTAATACAATGGATGTGGAAGTCAAAAAGGGTAAAAAGACCGCCCAGCTTAAGGACGAAGAGGTAAAAACACTTATACTTCAAAGCCAGCAAGGTGACCAATTAGCTAGAGACGAAATCATCCAGAAAAACATGAGGCTTGTATGGTCAGTTGTACAAAGATTTCTTAACAGAGGATATGAACCAGATGACTTATTTCAAATAGGGTGTATTGGTTTATTGAAATCTGTAGATAAATTTGATTTATCCTATAATGTTAAATTTTCAACCTATGCAGTTCCCATGATTATTGGAGAGATTCAGCGTTTCATTCGTGATGACGGCACGGTAAAAGTCAGTCGTTCATTGAAGGAAATGTCCAACAAAATCAGAAGAGCGAAGGATGAATTATCTAAGCACTTCGGACGGACGCCAACCATTACAGAAATCAGTGAGTATTTGGATTTATCACCTGAGGAAATCATTATGGCACAGGAGGCAAGCCGATCGCCTTCTTCAATCCATGAAACGGTTTATGAGAATGACGGCGATCCGATTACCTTGCTAGACCAAATAGCAGATAGTTCAGAGACAAAGTGGTTTGAAAAAATTGCTTTGAAAGAGGCAATCGCCTTATTGGATGAACGAGAGAAATTAATTGTTTATTTACGGTATTATAAGGATCAAACGCAGACGGAGGTTGCAGAGAGGCTAGGAATCTCCCAGGTACAAGTATCTAGATTAGAAAAAAAGATTTTAAATCAAATGAAAGACCGTATGGACTAGAGTGCTGGTTCGTACGGTTTTTTTTTTGCGATTGAATGTATCTCTCTATAAACTAATTTATGATTTTTGGTATGGTTCCTGATTTTTCTAACCATACTATAAATACATGTGAATTAAGGAAATGGGGATGAAAATATTCATGGAGGAATGTGTTTATATCCGTTTAAAATATCGGGCGAAAGTTTTGCCGAACCATCCGATAAGACTTTCGGATATTGCCAATATAATTGGGACAGACGAAGTAAAAGAAAAGGTTGGAAGTTTAGTTCTGGGTGAATTTTCGAAGAATAAAAATGTTTTTATTCTGGATGTAACGGTTGTTCTCCAAGCAATTTTTCAGCATTTTCCCGAAATGAAAATGGACACCTATGGCCCATCGCAAACAATTGTAGAGGTAGAACGTAAAACGAAGAAAGTATCGAACCTTTTGTTTATTCTTGTGTGGATTGTCCTTTTTATAGGGGCTGGCTTTGCGATTATGAATTTTCATGAGGATGTCAGTATGAGGGAGCTGCATGAACGTCTCTATTATATGATTACCGGTAAGCATTCTGCAAATCCACTTGTATTTCAAATACCCTATTCATTTGGACTCGGAATTGGGATGATTTTGTTCTTTAATCATATTTTCACAAAAAGATTAAATGATGAACCAAGTCCAATGGAAGTAGAGATGTTTAACTATCAGCAGGATTTAGATCAATACATCATTATGAATGAAAACAAACATTCGATTACTTCCGTAAAAGATGACTGAGTTCGTTTTTGTGCTGATAGTTGGATTCTCAGGTGGGGTATCGGTCGGAGCCGGATATGTGGCTTTCCTGACTGTCCTTAATATTATACCAAGGCTTACACAGCTTACGAAGGTTCAATCTGTTCATTATTTTGAAAGTGCGGTTATACTCGGAGCAATAGGTGGGACCATATCCAGCTTATGGGACTTTTCATTGGGATTAACTCCGATACTCCTATCAATCATGGGCATATTTAGCGGCGTTTTTAACGGGATGCTAGCAGCAGCTTTGACAGAGGTTTTAAATGTCTTTCCGATCTTGGCAAAAAGAATCGGAATGCAGGAGCGGATTCTATATATTCTGATGGCGCTTGTTCTCGGGAAAATAATGGGCTCACTATTTCAGTGGATTGTTTATAATCAATAAAAGTCATAGGGCGGTGAAAGAGTTGAAAGGGAAGCGAAATATCATCATTATCACAGATGGAGACGAATATGCGAAAAGAACGATCGAATATGTAGCAAAAGAAATCGGCGGTCGCTGCATTTCATCCTCCTATGGAAATCCAACAAAAATGGGCGGAGCTGAACTGATTAAACTCATTAAATCTGCAGCCCATGACCCGGTGTTGGTTATGTTTGATGACAGTGGTCTGGTCGGAGAAGGGGCTGGTGAGCAGTTAATGAAATATGTTGCGGAACACCCTGATATCAATCTTCTTGGAATTCTTGCCGTTGCTTCAAAAACGAAACAGGAAGAATGGACAAAAGTAGATGTCTGTATTGATCGCGAAGGGAATCTTACCGGATTTGGCGTTGATAAATTTGGAATACCAGAAATGGATGTTAAACGAATTAATGGAGATACAGTCTATAGTATCGATTCTATTCATGCACCTATTGTTGTCGGTATTGGTGATATAGGCAAAATGTCTAAATATGATGATATTGCTAAAGGCAGTCCCATAACACTTAGTGCTGTAAAACTGATTCTCGAAAGGAGTGGATACCATGCAGGCCAATCAAAAGGAGAAAACACCCATATCGAGTGACATACAGGCCGTAAAGCAATACATGGAGAAAAATGTGGGTCTTGGAGTAAGTTTTGATTTAGGAGTAAGAGAAATCCTGATTCGCGATACAATGATGCAAATGTATTATGTTAATGGTTTGTGTGATACCAGTTTTATCATAGAGATTTTAGAGACATTGACTGATATTAATGAACAAGAAGACAATGCCTTGGATGTCCCTATCTATGACCTGGTTAAAAATCGGCTAGTACAACAATCTGTCGAGGTTGTTCAAACGATGGATGAAATGGTAGATCAGGTATTGTCAGGCTTGATTTCCATTATTGTTGCAGGCAGCGGAAAAGCTCTGATCGTAGATGTGAGGAGTTATCCGGGGAGACAGCCCCAGGAACCGGATACAGAGAGGATCACAAGAGGAGCAAGGGACGGTTATGTTGAAAATATTATTATTAACACTGCCTTAACACGCAGGAGAATTCGCGATGAACGTTTGCGATTCGAAATTATGCGTGTTGGAGAACGCTCCAAAACAGATATTGCGATTGGATATATTGATGGGGTAGCTAATCCGAAGCTCGTTAATATCATTCGGGATGAACTGAAATCAATTGAAATTGATGGATTGACGATGGCCGAAAAAACGGTTGAGGAATATTTGGTCAATCAAGGGTATAATCCTTATCCAATGGTTCGCTATACCGAGCGGGCAGATGTAGGAGCCAACCATTTACTCGAAGGGCATGTCCTTATTTATGTAGATACGTCGCCAAGTATCATGATTACACCGACGACCTTTTTCCATCATGTCCAGCATGCAGAGGAATACAGACAGGCAGCTTCAGTGGGCACCATTCTTAGATGGTTCCGTTTTCTCGGTATTTTTGCTTCTCTTTTTATATTGCCATTATGGTTATTATTTGTATTGGAACCCCATTTGCTACCAGAAACTATGAAGTTTATTGGTCCGCAGGATGATGCACATGTTCATATTCTATTACAGATTGCTGTAGCGGAGGTTGGAATTGAACTGCTCAGAATTGCTTCGATACATACACCTGCTCCTTTATCATCAGCCATGGGACTTATTGCTGCCGTCCTAATTGGTCAAATAGCCATTGATGTTGGTTGGATGGTACCTGAGGTATTACTATATGTAGCCATTGCATCGATTGGCAGTTTTGCCACTCCAAGCTTGGAGCTCGGCTTGGCCAATAAATATATGCGCTATCTGATTTTAATTTTTACTGCTTTGTTCCATGTACCCGGGTACATGGTTGCCAATACGCTCTTCATTTTTTTTCTAACCAGATTAAATACGTTATCTACACCCTATTTATGGCCGTTTATCCCATTTGCACCCAAAGCCCTTTCGAATATTATTATCAGAAGGCCGGTGCCTGGCAGACATTTAAGACCGCGGATTTTACATCCGGTGGATCGTACAAAATAATTCATTTTGAATTAGGGTATTAGTGTGATAAAGTAGTTATACTATTCAAAAAAATAGACAGCATTAATGGCTGTCTATTTTTGTTATAACGTCAAGGGGGAGTTTACATGCACTTTTATGGGACAGGAAAAATGAGTGAACATGGCCATTTAGAAATAGGGGGAGTAGATACTGTTTCTCTTGCAGAGCAATATGGCACTCCCTTATACATATATGATGTGGCTTTAATTAGAGAACGGGCAAGAATATTCAGAGATACGTTTGGCAGGCTGGGTGTTGATGCTCAGGTGGCCTATGCGAGCAAAGCCTTTTCTTCCATTGCGATGTTTCAGCTTGCTATGGAAGAAGGGCTATCTTTGGATGTAGTTTCTGCAGGCGAATTGTATACAGCCCTCCAGGCCGGATTTCCGGTTGAACGGATTCATTTACATGGAAATAATAAAAGTGTTGATGAATTAGAAATGGCGCTTGAAGCGGGGGTTGGCTGTATCGTAATTGATAATTTTCACGAGATTGCTATTTTAGAAGAGCTGTGCAAAATGAAAGGTAAACTATGCTCCATACTTTTACGGGTAACTCCTGGAATTGAAGCGCATACTCATGATTATATTCTAACAGGACAAGAGGATTCTAAATTTGGATTTGATCTATGGAATGGCCAGGCGGAACAAGCTCTGCAAATTGTACTGCGGAGCGAGTATTTTGACGTATTGGGTATACACTGCCATATTGGTTCACAAATATTTGAAACAACCGGATTTATTTTGGCCGCTAAAAAGATTAGTGAACAAATTGCGAATTGGAATCAAACATATGGATTTTCACCAAAGGTTTTAAATTTAGGTGGTGGTTTTGGAATCCGTTATACAGAAGAGGATGAGCCTATTCCTGTCTCTCGCTATGTAGAAGAAATTGTGAGTGAAGTAAAATCCGATTTTGAAGAAGCTGGTCTGTCTATGCCGGAAATTTGGATTGAACCAGGGCGCTCATTGGTTGGGGATGCCGGAACAACCATTTACGAAATTGGATCAAGTAAGCATGTGCCGGGAACTCGTAAATATTGGGCGGTTGATGGAGGAATGAGTGATAATATTCGTCCTGCTCTCTATCAGGCAAATTATGAAGCTGCTCTTGCCAATCGCCTGAATGATGAAGTATTTGAAGAAGTAGCCATAGCAGGGAAGTGCTGTGAAAGCGGGGATATGTTAATTTGGGATCTTCCGCTGCCTAAGGTTAAGCCTGGGGATCTGCTGGCGGTCTTTTGTACAGGTGCATATGGTTACTCAATGTCCAATAACTACAACAGGCTCCGTCGTCCTGCGGTTGTGTTTGTAGAAAATATGGAATCGCGTCTTGTTGTGAAAAGAGAGAGTCTTGAAGATCTAATAAAAAATGACCTGCCATTATATGAATAAATAATTAGAGGCTGCCATTTCCGGCAGCCTCTAATTGTATTAGGAGAATAAGGATTTAATTGCGTCGATTAGACTTACAAAAAATGCTTTTAATTTATCAAGGAAGGATTGCCCTTCTTCTGATTGAAGATAATTGGTCACTTTATCTTTAGCGGCATTTATTTGCTCTCCAACTTTGTTCCAGTCAATTCCTAGATCCTGAAGCTTGTTAAATAAATCGATTAGGCTCTGGATCTGTTGCTCCGTTAACGTGATGCCAAGCTGCTCTGCTGCCTTTTCGATGATGCTGCGCAAATCAGCATCATTTTGAGGCGGGTTAACAGCGATCTCTTCTTTAATGGACTCAACCAGTGATGTAGCTTCATCTGTACCGATTTGGTCACCTAGTTTGGCTGTTTCAACCATTTCTTCATTGGCGGCTTGTTTTTGTTCCTCAGATATTTTGGTGTCTGTTGTCACTTCGTATGCTTTAATTAAGCCCGTTAAGGCAGCTGTACCGGAAACTTCAAAAGGAGCCGTAACATAAATCTCTGCATCTTTTATACCGGCAGTTGCCAAGGCGTTTTTATACATATCTTCTGTTACCCAATTGATATTTTTCGTTTTGACCGTAATCCCGGAACCTTTGGCAGCAATCGTAATGGATGAAGAGGAGATTGCTTTTGTTCCAATTAGTCTGCTTGCAATTTTACCATCCAAGTATTTATGCTCTTCTGAATTAGAAACTGTTACAATCTCTACATCCTTTGGAGCGTCCATTTCAGCTAACAATAATTTTTTTTGTTCCTGAGTCAGGTTTTCGCCAAGTGTAACGACCATGTCGCCTCTTTGCATATCAGCCAAAGCTACACTAGGGATGAGAAAACTAACTGCCAACAAAACTGACATTAATTTTAAAAGCTGTTTTTTCATTGTGATAACCTCCCGTACCAGTTAGACGTAAAAAAATGATAAAAGTTTCATTTTTTTATGTAGTTATAGTAATCTAGGCAAACAAATTGCCAATTGTGTTAACTCTGTCATATTATAATGGAATTGGAAGATTGTCTATTCTTTCTTGCGTTCTTTTACAGTTATTTCTATCCATTTTGGCTATATTGTATAGGGTACGAATCGTTAGAATTGTATATATAAAGCCTTTTTGGGATAAAATGTATGTCTGTTGTCTAGCATGGCAAAGAAAGGACTTTGCATTTGTGTCAGTTGAATTCATTGTTAAAAACTAGTATGATAAGAAAGATTATTAAATACCATTCTATTATTCTCATTTAATGAGGGATCAAACATGTTAATTAGATACAAGAAGAGCTTTGAAAAAATCGCAATGGGTTTATTATCTTTTATGCCTGATGAAAAAGATTTAAAGAAGCTCCAGAATACTGTTAAATCATATGAAACAGAATCAGACAGGCAACTATATCTTTGGAAACAAGATGAGGACATTATAGGTCTGATCGGGGTAGATTTGGATGGAAAGACGGTTACGGTAACCGATTTATCCGTTAATCCCTCTCATAGGGGTCTGGGAGTTGGCCATGAAATGGTAAACTGTCTGATTGAATTATATGAGGGATACGAAATTATTTCCAGAGATATAACAGCGGAGTTTATTTCAAAATGTCTGGATTGTGAAGCCGATAATAAAGCATGAAAATAGAGAAACCCTTATTTAAGAGGGTTTCTCTATTTATTTTTGCTGCGCTTTTGAAGTTGCTTGAATCGTTCCTGAATAACATCTGTACGATCACGGGTAGAATGCCTATTCACTAATAATGGATCAGTAAGATTGCTGCTGCAATTCCATGAATATCCATATTCTTTGCAAATGGTTTGGCAGGCCGCGAGCAAATCTGGATCTTCAATCGGCAAAAATGGACTTTTGTATGGTTCATTGTTTTTTAACCTATGTATGGAGTCAGTCAGTAATTGGAGTAAACCATCTGAATCCATACCTAATTGATTCATTTCTTCGGTATGTTTGTTTAAAATTTGCTTTGATTTTTGTAAGGTGCGAATAGCTCCTGATTCATTATTTCTGCGGTAATGATACATACCGACGGCCAGCTGGATAAATCCGACCCATACAGATTCTCGATCTAACGGGAGATGTTTTTTCCAGTACTCTTCAAGTATTTCATGGCATTCAAAATAATCTCTGCTTCCATGAAATTCGGCTAAGTACTGAATGAACTCAATTGGGTAGTTCATTTGGTTATTGTCACCTCAATATCTCTCTATGATTATAGATAAATATACATGAACGAACATGGATAAGAAAAGAATAAGGATTTTAAATGGTGAGAAGAGCGGGATTATCTAGCTGATAACAATAGAAACAGGCTATCAACCTAGTCGACAGCCTGTTCCTTAGATTCATCATTTAATTAACACCAAGCTACTCCAACAATTACGAGTAGAATGAATAACACTACGATTAGCGCAAATCCGCTACCGTAACCTCCAACTGCGCCATCTCCCATTTGTGAATCCTCCTCTTTGGATCTTTTCTTTACATTGTCATACTATGTAATCCATACTGGAATGTATGGGCTTTTGCCCACCTTTTAGAAAATCAATTTGTTCATTCTATTGGAAAGAAGCTTGAGTTAAATTATACTTAAACTAGTTGAAATAAGTAGGAGTGCCTATAAAGAGATGAGTTATAAAATAAAGATAGATGCATTTGAAGGTCCACTCGATTTATTACTGCATTTAATAAATCGATTAGAAATAGATATTTATGATATTCCTGTTTCTGAAATCACCGAACAATATGTTGCCTATATCCACACCATGAAGGAGCTGGAACTGGATATAGCCAGTGAATATTTAGTCATGGCGGCAACACTTTTAGCTATTAAAAGTAAAATGCTCCTACCCAAACATGAAGAGGAATGGGATGAGGAAGAGGATGAATTCTTGATGAGTGACGATCCTCGTGAAGAATTAGTTACACAGCTGCTTGAATATAAAAAATATAAAGAGGCAGCTGATGAGTTTAAAAATATGGAAGCTGAAAGGGCGTTATTATTTACTAAACCTCCGATTGATTTATCGCCATATACGGAAGATGTAAAAACGGAACGCCATGACTTAGATGTCAGCCTTTATGATATGCTGAGCGCCTTTCAAAAATTAATGAGACGAAAAAAATTAAGAAAACCGTTACAAACTCGAATTACACGTCAGGAAATTACGATAGATAAACGGATTCAGGAAATAAAGGATTATCTTAAGGAAAAAAGAGAAAAGGTCTTATTTACCTCTCTCTTTAACACAGAGGAAAAAGAGCAGTTAGTTGTCACCTTTCTTGCTGTCCTGGAATTGATGAAGCAAAATGAAATTCAGGTGGAACAAACAAATAACTTCGAGGAAATTTTCATAGAATGGAAGCAGGAGGATTTTACAGTTGGATATCGTTAATTGGAAATCAATATTGGAAGCATTACTTTTTGCGGCAGGTGATGAAGGGTTATCTCTTGAGCAAATTTCATCCGTAATGGAAGTGACAGAAGAAGAGGCAAAAGATGCGTTATATGATCTTAAAGAGCTATATCAAAATGAAGATCGCGGGATCTGTGTTGTTGAATTGGCCGGTGTCTACCAATTGGCGACAAAAAAAGTGCATGCACCCTATTTGAAAAAGCTTGTTGAAACACCTTCGGCACACACACTTTCGCAGGCTTCACTGGAAACATTGGCGATTATCGCCTATAAACAGCCTATAACCAGAATTGAGATTGAGGCTATCCGCGGTGTCAAAACGGAACGCCCTTTACAAACCTTAATGGCCAAGGCTTTAATTCAGGAAACGGGTCGTGCAGAAGGGGTGGGAAGACCCTATTTATACGGAACGACCAAGGAGTTTTTGGATTACTTCGGTTTAAAATCTTTGGACGAGCTGCCGGCGCTGCAGGATGACACAGATGATGGATTTAATGACGAGGAAGCAGATTTGTTTTTTCATAAATTCCAAGAGATGGAATAAGGAGGATGAAGCTTGAAAATCTTGTCTTGTATAGGATATGAGTTAGAAAAGGAAAAACCCAATTCACCTGAGGATTTTTTCAATCGTTCAACCGTGACATACAAGCAAAATGGAAAAATAAAAGAATTTCAGGTTATTTATCTTCGGTATTTTGAAGAAGTTTTGTTAGAACAAAAGGCTGAGTGGATGTCCCCAGTTCGGGAATTACTGACTGGATATACGTTGAGAGATATTGTTGCCCTCCTTTGTTTGTTGCAAAATTCGCATTTTCATGAAAGAAAACGGGTATATATAAATTCTGAGGCTATCTTTTTAACTATTTTTAAAGATTTACCATACGCCCGAATAAAAGAAATTTTAAATAAAATGGAAAAAAATCCAGAAGTTTGAGCTTGAATTGTCGTATAATAATGTAAATTATTCCTCCCTGAACGTTAATCAACAATAAAAAGTAGGTTGAATATGGTAAACTATTTAGTAACTGAGCTTAAAAGAAACGATTATGGCCAGGGAAGGTTAAGAGTTTGTTGTCCTATTAGAAAGTAAATGAACACAAGGAATAGTGGAGTTTTACATGATCAAAGGGTTTGAATTTTTAAGGGAGGGTTCCGGTTGGGTAATACATTAGTGAAGAGCCAGTTGGAGGATGTAACAACATTTTTGGAGCAAACAGTACAAACTCTCGAGATTTACATGAATGAAATGACAATTGATCGTTTGATGGAGGAAAAAAGCGGCGATGAGCTCTATTATAAGGGCTTGTTTTCAACAATCCGCAAGCTGCTGGTTTATTGTGAAGAAGGCTTAGAGGCTTGCAGGATTGTCCTTAAAAACGAACCATTTAATAAAGGCGCTGCAGAGCGAGTTCTTTACCGCGTATATCATAAATGTATTGAAGAATATTTTGCTCCAAAAAGTGATTTATGGTTTGAGGACAGCCGTTCAGCGTATACAGGGCGCAATTGTATAAAATTCCGTGAAGAAGCACCAGAAAGCTTGAAAAGCCTGATTACAAAACTGGAATTTGATGTTCAAAAAATCAGAGAAGAACTTGAATACTATGAAACCGATTATCGGACAAAGATGGTTCAATCAAATTAACAGGATATGAAGTGCGATTACGTATAGTGTAATCGCATTTTTATTTGGATTTATTTTTAATTGGAAAGTCATACCTATTTCATTGAAAAAATAAGAATTAAGTCAACCTCCTCTTGAATATTGTTGTATGACGGGGAGGTTGATGAATATGAATCCTTTTAAAAAGTATTGGGAAGAAGTAGATAAATGGAAGACTGCGATTGTTGAATGGGCAACCAATCAAGAGGAGTCATTTCGAAGCTTGATCATGGAGCGGGTTGATAATCTCACGGCCCTTTTAAACAGCATGAAAAATAAAACTCCATCCCAACATGAGCTAATAAAGCTTCAAAATATGATGGAGGAGCTGGATGAATCTGTTCAAAAGGCACATAATGGCGATTCATATGTACCGCCTGGAAGACATGCCTTGCCGCCATTGCCATACTCCTATGATGCTTTGGAGCCCTTTATAGACCGGGAGATTATGAAATTGCATCATACTATTCATCATCAGACATATGTAGATGGTCTGAATAAAGCCGAAACTAAAATGAAAGAAGCCCGCGATAAGGATGACTATGACCTTTTAAAGCATTGGGAGAGAGAAGCTGCGTTTCACGGATCAGGGCATTATTTGCACACTATATTTTGGTACAATATGAAGCCTGATGGCGGTGGGGAACCAACAGGTGAATTAATGAACTTTATTAAAAGAGATTTTGGCAGCTTTGCAAAATTTAAAAAGGAATTTACCGAAGCTGCCAAAAAAGTGGAAGGTGTAGGCTGGGCGATTTTAGTTTGGTCCAATCGAGCCCATCGGCTGGAAATTTTACAATCTGAACGGCATATGATACTGACGCAATGGGATACAATCCCTTTATTAGTATTGGATGTTTGGGAACACGCGTATTATTTACAATACAAGACCGATCGTCCGGCTTATATAAACAACTGGTGGAATTTGGTGAATTGGGACGATGTTAGCGAACGATTTGAACAGGCACGGAAAATTGGCTGGAAAATATATAAGAAATAAAAGTACGTTCAAATACACCAGGTTTATTCTTAAAGGTTGACCAAGACTTTGGTTGACCTTTTTAGTTGAGGTCTAGTTTATCCCCTTATACTTCCTTACTGGGCAATCTATTACTTCCAATATTTGTGATAATATGATGGGAGGGAGGGATAGGCATGAGTTTAATAGAGCATCGGGGATCGGCTCCGGATTGTGTGAAGGTAATGGTGCTTACGGTAAGTGATACAAGAGATGAGCATACGGATCGAAGCGGGCAGCTTATGATGCGTTTGTTGCAGTCAGCTGGACATATCATTACGCGCTACCAAATAGTGAAGGATGAGCAGGATGCGATTCAGCAGGAACTCTCAGCTGGGTTAGAGGATAAAGAGGTTGATGCCATTATTTGTAATGGCGGTACTGGGATTGCCTATCGGGATGTAACGATTGAAACAATTAAGGGTTTACTAGATAAAGAAATGCCAGGGTTTGGTGAGATTTTTCGAATGCTGAGTTATCAGGAGGATATTGGTTCCGCAGCTATTTTATCCAGAGCCATCGCCGGAGTAACGCAAGGGAAGGTAATCTTCGCAACACCTGGTTCCACTGGGGCAGTGGAGCTGGCAATGAATAAATTGATTTTGCCGGAGTTAGCACATGTCGTAAGAGAACTGAAAAAGGATCTATAAGGTATAAAAAAGATGAAGCCTTCATGTAATAGGTTTCATCTTTTTTAGTCAAATAATGATTCACTGGTGAGGTCTATTGTATTTAATTTTCTGATAATATAAAATGGAATACAATCCATTATCTGGTCGGCAGATTGGAGAACGTGTAAGACTATTAAAGAGATGAGTAGATAGTTCGTTTAAATAAAGGAGCCAATGAACATGGGTACCCGATTTTCTAGGCAAGAGTTGTTTAAGCCTATTGGCTGCGATGGTCAAATACGCTTGGCTGAATCAACAGTAGGTATTATCGGTTGCGGTGCACTTGGATCGGTAATAGCGGAGGCACTTGTTCGTGCCGGTATAGGGGCGATACATTTAGTGGATCGTGACTTTGTAGAAATGTCCAACTTACATAGACAGCAGTTATTTGTGGAGAAAGATGCTTTGAATCTGACAGCTAAAGTGATAGCTGCTGAGCAACGATTGAAGGAAATCCGTTCAGATGTTCACCTCTTTACGTATTTAGATAATGCAGATGGTCCATTCATCGAAGACATAGCAGAAAAATGTGATATCTTGGTAGACGCAACTGATAATTTTGAAACAAGAATGGCTATAAATGATGCTGCACATAAATATGGGATACCTTGGGTGTATGGGGCCTGTGTAAGTGCGAGTGGCACTGTTTTCACTTTCATACCGGGTAAAACGGCTTGTTTCAGATGTCTTTTCCCGGCTTTGCCCTCGTTAAATGAAACCTGTGATACGGTTGGAGTTATTGCTCCAGCCGTTCAAATTACAGCAGCCCATCAATGCACAGAGGTAATGCAATGGTTAACTGGTCATCCGGAGAAGTTGCGGGAAAAAGTATATCATTTTGATGTTTGGAATCGCACCAGCTTAGAGGTTGGAGTGGCTCGTATTAAAAAAGAGGATTGTCCTACATGCGGGCATTGTCCTGTATATCCTTCGCTCGAAAAAAGTGAAGAAATGAAATCGATGGTGTTATGCGGGAGAGACACTATACAAATCATCCCTCAAGCTAATCGCCGTGTATCTTTAGAAGATGCAGAGCGACTGGCAATAAGGCAGGGATATCGATTTAAAAAGACTCCTTATTTTATCCAATTTCATACAGAACAATATCGAATAATCTTGTTTACAAATGGGAGATTGTTAATACATGGGTTGAAGGATAGCACGGAAGGACGAAATTTATTTCATCAAATGTTTGGGTAGTACAGTGTCGGAAAAAGGTCATGGAAGACTGGACAACTGTGTCTAGCTTGCTGCAGGAGAAATGGAAGGAAGTCCATTCGGTTAACTTTTATAAAATATATAGCTAACCGAAAAGTGTAGCTAAACCTTCAATTTATCTCTTCAGCTACGCGTGTAATCACCGTTTTTGCCACCAGTCTTTTTCAAAAGCATGGTTGGCCCAATGACCATTTCTTTACCGGAGGCTTTACACATATCATAAATGGTTAATGCTGAAACAGATGCTGCCGTAAGTGCTTCCATTTCGACACCGGTCGCACCTATTGTTTTAACTTCAGTAAGAATACTAATTTCATAATGGGAGTTTGCTTCATCTATTTCCCAATTGAATTCGATATTGATACCAGATAGCGGGATAGGGTGACACATAGGAATAATAGAAGATGTTTGTTTGGCAGCCATAATTCCAGCAACCTGGGCAACGGCAAAGACATCTCCTTTTTTATTTGAATAATCAAAAATTTGAGCATAAATATGTTGGTTTACAAGAATAGAAGATTTAGCAAGAGCAGTCCGAACGGTTTTATCTTTATGGGAAACATCAACCATTTTGGCACGACCCTGTTCATTGAAATGAGTGAATTCTGTCATGGAAAAACATCCTTTCTATATGATTTATCCATAGTATAGCATTCTATTTGTAAGGAGATAAAAGAATGGTAGAAAAAAGAATACCAATTCAAATTTCAGCAGCAATAGAGAAAATTATGAAGGAAATACAACCTGCTTCAGCTGAAATTGTCCCTTTGTCAGAAGCATATGGCCGAATTTTAGCGGAACCGATTATTGCTAAACATGATGTTCCTCCATTTGATCGATCGGCATATGATGGATTTGCCATTCATTCCTCCGATTCAGTTGGAGCCTCAGACGGGCATCACGTATCCTTTCAGGTAATTGATGAGGTTGGAGCTGGATATATTTCTAAAAAGACACTTGCTCCCAGAGAAGCCATTCGGATTATGACCGGGGCGATGATGCCTAAGGATGCAGATGCTGTTGTTATGCTTGAACAGGTGATAGAACAGGAAGATCACATATCTATTTATAAATCATTTGAAATGAATGAAAATGTTTCTCCTAAAGGAGAAGATGCCAGGAAAGATGAACGGCTTATTGAAGAGGGGGCGTTCATTACTCCAGGTGTGATTGCGTTGTTGGCGACCTTTGGATATACGCACGTGAAAGTAGCCAAGAAGCCAGTAGTTGGTATTTTATCTACAGGTACAGAATTATTGGCAGTAGAGGATGATCTTGTACCAGGCAAAATCCGCAATAGTAACGGACCCATGATTGAAGCACAGCTGAAACGGATGGGAATTGAAAATCATACATATGGTATTCAAGCGGATAATCTAAAGCAATCCCTACAAACAGTGGAAAGAGCAATTGAAGAGACAGATTGTCTTATTACAACTGGTGGTGTTTCAGTTGGAGATTTTGATTTTATGCCAGTCATTTATTCACATCTTGGAGCGAATGTCTTATTTAATAAAGTAGCCATACGCCCAGGTAGTGTTACGACAGTAGCAGTGAATAATGGAAAGTATTTATTTGGTTTATCTGGAAATCCATCTGCCTGTTATTCGGGCTTTGAATTATTTGTTCGTCCTACCCTGTTAAAAATGATGGGTAGCTGTAAACCGTTTATGCCAAACGTAAAGGCTGCATTAGCAGAAGATTTTTTGGATGCTAATCCGTTTACTCGTTTTATTCGAGCAACGTATGAAGTAACTTCTTCAGGATTAAGCGCGACTCCTGCTGGTTTTAATAAATCGAATGCGGTTACATCCATTGCTAGGGGAAATGCATTTATCGTTCTCCCCGGTGGAAAAAAGGGCTGGAAGGCTGGAGATGAAGTTGATTTATTGCTATTGGGAGTAGAAGAAGGTGCATCTCGATGGATGCTATGAAAGTTTGATTAATCGTAGGTTTATAAAAATAGGGGAAAACAACACTTATGGGAACCGGTTGGATATTATCAAAAAATCTATGTCCGTCAGTAAACATATGATGTCGCAGTCGGTAGAAGAAGAGTCATTGAATAGATGGATGCTAGTGATGGATGCTAGATTATACAGGGATGTGATGATCATGAAACCATTTGAAATAGTTCAAGATCCAATAGAGGTTCAAAAATATGCAGATTATGTATTACACGAGGGAGCGGGCGCAGTAACCGTGTTCTCCGGTCATGTAAGGGAATGGACAAACGGTATTCGAACATTATCCTTGGCATATGAAGCGTATGGACCAATGGCTGAAAAAAAGCTGGCGGAAATTGGTAGAGAAATTGAAATGAAATGGCCGGGTACACGAGTGGCGATTGCTCATCGTATTGGACAATTGGAAATATCAGATATAGCCGTTGTTATAGCTATTTCTTCACCTCACAGAAAGAATGCTTATGAAGCAAACGAATATGCGATTGAACGGATTAAACAAATTGTCCCAATTTGGAAAAAGGAGATTTGGGAAAATGGGGAAGTATGGGTGGGGAATCAACATAAAAAGCCATTATCAGAGGAGTCAATAAAATGATAAAAATTCTCTATTTTGCAAGTATGCGAGACTTGACCGGTAAAGCGGAAGAGAACATCGAACGAATGGAATGGTCTGTCCGAGAGTTGCTGCAATGGGCAGAAGAAACCTATCCAAACTTCGAAAAGCATTCAGTCCTTGTTGCGATAAACGAAGAATATGTGACAGAAGATGAGAAAATTAGAGATGGAGATGTGGTGGTATTTATACCTCCAGTTAGTGGAGGTTAAAGAAAACGCGTTTTTACAGCTGTTAAGGACAGTAAGAGTTAGATGGATAAATGAAATTCCGCCGGAGAATACAAAGGGTGGTATTTGATAATATCAATGACCTGGAAACCGAATGAAAAGAAGGGAATAACCATGACCTCACAGTCTTTATTGGATAAATTAAAAAGACCGATTCGTGATTTGCGGCTATCAGTTACGGATCGCTGCAATTTCCGCTGTACATATTGTATGCCTAAAGAAATCTTTGGAGATGATTATGCGTTTTTAAAGAAACAAGAGCTTCTGACATTTGAGGAGATAGAACGAACAGTCCGTTTATTTGCAGGTCTTGGTGTAAAAAAGCTGCGTTTAACAGGCGGGGAGCCCTTATTACGAAGTCATTTATCTAAATTAGTTGAAAGGTTAGTGAAAATAGAGGGAATTGAGGATATTGGTTTAACTACGAATGGTCTTTTGCTTTCAAAGTATGCTCATGACTTATACAATGCTGGGCTAAGACGTTTAAATATTAGTCTTGATTCTTTAGATAACGAAGTATTCGGTCAGTTGAATGGTCGTGGCATTCAGCCCTCTATTATTCTTCGTAATATAGAGAATGCCGTTAACCTTGGCTTTCAGGTCAAGGTTAATATGGTCGTACAAAAGGGAGTCAATGATCATGATATCATCCCAATGGCTTCTTATTTTAAAAAGATGGGTGTAACTCTGCGCTTTATCGAATTTATGGATGTAGGTAATGATAATGGATGGAGTTTCAAAGAGGTTGTAGCGAAAAAAGAACTATATGAAAAGCTGTCTAAGGTTTTCGATTTAGAGGATGTTGATGAGCAATATTTTGGAGAGGTAGCTAAACGCTATCGCTATAAAGATAGCAAGAGCGAAATTGGTTTTATCACATCCGTGTCGGATTCTTTTTGTTCTTCCTGTACAAGGGCACGGGTTTCATCGAATGGACATCTTTATACGTGCTTGTTTGCCTCAAAGGGCTATGATTTAAAAGAATTAATCCGTAGAGGTGTAACAGATGAGGAACTGCTGGACCACATTCGTCAAGTTTGGGAATTGAGGGCGGACCGTTATTCTGATGAACGGACGGAACAAACGATATCTAATAGAAAAAAGATAGGGATGTTCTTTATAGGTGGTTAATAGATCAATTTACTAGATTTTTTTAGTGAAGTCCTAAGAAGGACTGGTCAAGGAACATAGGCTAAGAATATCACGTTATGAGGCTAAGCCTTTGTGACCCACACCCCCTGATACCCATCTTAAAGGGGATCCATAAACCCTTGAGGAACCAGGAGACTAAGCTGGATTAAGTGAAATCAGAAACGCTCTTCATTAAAATTAGACTGAATCTTGAGATGATTTCTGTTTAAGTAGGTATACATCAAGGAGGATTACATGAAAAAATCTGTATCGATTTTTACAATGCTATTCCTTTTAGTCATTACTCTAGTTGCATGTTCTGAACAAGAAGTTAAAGAAGAAAAAGTAGAACTAAGAATTTCAGCTGCAGCTAGTTTGCAGGATGCGCTAAGAGACATTCAAGCTGTTTTTGAAAAAGAAAATCCAGAAATGAATATTACATATAATTTTGCTGGCTCCGGTGTGCTTCAGCAGCAAATCATGCAAGGTGCTCCTGTGGATTTGTTTTTATCATCTTCAGAAGATAAGTTTGAATCATTAATTACGGCAGAAATGATTGCGGACGGGGAGCATATCAATTTATTAGAAAATGAACTTGTTTTAATTGCTCCGAGTCCTAATGAAACTAACAAAATTAGTGGTTTTGAAGATTTAATGAATGGAACAATCGATAAGATCGCAATTGGTATTCCTGAATCTGTTCCTGCAGGAAAATATGCCAAGGAAACATTAGAAGTACTAGAAATATGGGATGAGGTAGAGAGTAAACTCATTTTAGCAAAAGATGTTCGACAAGTTCTGTCGTATGTTGAAACAGGTAATGTAGACGCTGGTATTGTATATAAAACAGATGCTCTTGTATCAGATAACAGTAGGATCATCTCGACGGCAAATAAAGAACACCATACACCTATTATGTATCCTTTAGGTATTCTAAATGATACAAAATTTCCTGTTGAAGCAAAGAGATATTATGACTTTCTTCAATCGAAGGAAGCAACGGCCATATTTGAGGAATACGGATTCATAGTGAACTGAGGAATGAATATGTTACATGAATTTTTATCACCTATTATTCTTTCAATTGAAATAGCAGTGGTTTCGGGAATAATTGTTATCATATCAGGGACATTTATTGGCCGCTATTTAGCTATGAAATCTTTTAAGGGAAAAGCGGCTTTTGAGACATTTCTTATGTTGCCTCTAGTTCTGCCGCCATCAGTAGTAGGATTTATTTTGATTGTCTTGTTGGGAAAGCAAAGTATCATTGGACAAGCAATTGAGTGGATTTTTGAGAAGCCAGTCATATTTACTTGGTGGGCGGCTGTCATTGCTGCTACGATTGTGGCTTTTCCCCTTATGTATCAATCAGCTAAGTCTGGTTTTCAAGGTATTGACCATGAAATCGAAGATGCTGCTCGAGTAGATGGAGCAAGTAAATGGCAGGTTTTTCTTCATGTTTCCCTTCCGTTAGCATCGAGAGCGCTTATGACGGGCGGTATTTTAAGCTTTGCTCGAGCATTGGGGGAGTTTGGCGCTACTTTAATGTTTGCTGGAAATATTCCAGGCGTTACGCAAACAGTTCCGATAGCTATTTATACAGCCCTTGATTCGGGCAACATGCTCATGGCATGGATGTGGGTTTTAGCTATATTCTTACTATCTTTTCTCATGCTGTTCGTGATTCAATTAAAAAAAGAGTGAAGATTCATCACTGATCGTAAATGGGCAACGAAGTTTACATAAACTTTTAGTTGCCTTTTTTATGTAATTATTACCTGAAGAATTTTAGCATCCTCCTTCATACATAATCTAATTCACTTATCACTCACCCTGAATAACCTGTCTTCGAATATTTAAGAAATTAAGCGCATAGACTTGTACAAAAACATGAAGGGGACGAGTGTGGTGAAAGTGTACTCTTTCAAATATAAACGTAAGAAATATAACTCGAAACGTAATCTTTCAGTAAAGAACGATCCAATCCGCTTAGTGTTATGGAAGCTGGCAGGCACCATCCTCATTATGATTTTGTGTTTGGCAAGTTTACTTTCGCCGATAAAAACAGTTTCTGCACAAGCGCAAGAACTTGAAAGAATCCAAACAGGGGCTAAAAGTGCAATTATGATTGAGCAGAGCACCGGCCGGATTTTATATGAGAAGGATGCTCATACAAAACGAAGGATAGCGAGTATTACTAAAATTATGACCGCAATTCTTGCGATTGAATCGGGGAAGATGGATAAAACTGTAACGGTGACAGATGCGATTTTAAAAGCAGAGGGATCGGCGATCTATTTGCAGGTAGGAGAAAAAATAAAATTAAGCGACCTTGTTTATGGACTTATGCTCAGATCAGGAAATGATGCGGCGATTGCCATTGCTGAATATGTGGGAGGAAGTGTGGAGGGTTTTTCTGCATTAATGAATCAGAAAGCAGAATGGATTGGCATGAAGAACAGTCATTTCACCAATCCGCATGGTCTTGATGATTCTGATAACCATTATTCCACAGCCTATGATATGGCAATCCTAACTAAGTATGCGATGGGGAATAAAATGTATCAGAAAATTGCCGGAACTAAGATCCATCGGGCACCCAACCCGAATGAAGTATGGGACCGTGTTTGGAAAAACAAAAACAGGCTGTTAACGGAAAAATATAAATACACCACAGGCGGTAAAACAGGTTATACAAAAAAAGCGCGCCGCACGCTAGTGACAACTGCATCCAAGGATGGATTGGATCTTATTACGGTTACTATCGATGATTCTACAGATTGGGCTGATCATATAGCTCTTTTTGAGGCGGGATTTAACAATTACACATTAACTGAAGTAGTACCGCGTGGAGACATAAAAACGATAAAAAAAGGATTTTATAAAAATAAAGCTTATTTAAAATCATCGTTATCCTACCCGCTTACGCAAAAAGAACAAGAGGAGGTCGAAGTAAAGTATGAACTGAAAAAGCCCAAAAAACAGTGGAAAAAAGGAAAAAATCTTCCGGCTAAGGTTGGAAAGGTGAATTTAATTCTTGATGGACAAACGCTTATATCTAAACCGGTTTATCTACATAAAAAAGATCAAACTGTCTTCGATATATGGAAAGACGTCTTCTATACTTTTTCAGGTGTAAACACAAATGGTTAATTATATATGGGTCGGAATCAGTATAATTGGAATCATTTATGCGATGTTTACTGGAACAATGGCGGAAGTTAATGAAGCGATCTTTAAGAGTGCAAAAGAATCGGTCACTCTATGCTTCGGCCTTATGAGTGTCCTTGTTTTTTGGCTGGGCATCATGAAGATTGCAGAAGAGGCAGGTCTATTGGATAGTTTAACACGTTTGACAAAGCCAATCGTATCCAGGCTTTTCCCAGATGTGCCGCCAAATCATCCTGCAATGGGATATATCGTATCCAATATAATGGCGAACACATTTGGACTGGGAAATGCAGCTACACCCCTGGGTATAAAGGCGATGGAACAATTAAAGGACTTAAATGGCGGAAAGGATACAGCAAGCCGCTCTATGATTACGTTTCTGGCATTGAATACCTCTGGGCTGACGCTTATTCCAACAACCGTCATAGGAATCCGCATTCATTATAATTCAGCCAATCCGACAGAAATTGTCGGCCCGACCTTTTTGGCAACCGTCATTGCAACGATAGCAGCTATAATTTTAGATCGGTACTTCTACTGGAAAAGAGTAAGAAAGGGGATGGATTGATGCACTGGATCTCAACCATATCAATTTGGATGATACCTGTGGTTATCTTGCTCATCCTTGTCATGGGTGCCATAAAGAAGGTCCCGACCTACGAGAGTTTTGTGGAAGGCGGAAAAGATGGGATAAAAATCACATTTTCGATTATTCCCTATCTCATTGGTATGATGGTGGCCATTTCTATTTTTCGTGCTTCAGGTGCTATGGATTTGCTGATAGGCTGGATGAAACCGGTATTAAACTTCTTAGGTGTGCCTTCAGAGGTAGTACCTTTAGCCTTAATAAGACCCATATCGGGAAATGCTTCTCTCGGCATGGTCAGTGATTTGATTGCCACATATGGACCTGACTCTTTTATAGGGAAGGTTGCTTCCACAATCCAGGGGAGCACGGATACAACCTTATATGTCTTAACTGTTTATTTCGGTGCAGTAGGAATTAAGAAAATGGGAGATGCTTTAAAGGTGGGATTGTTAGCTGATCTTGTCGGGATTGGTGCGGCAATCTTATTAGCTGCTATTATGTTCCAATAGACACAAATTTGTCACAAAATGCTAAAAGAAGTGAAAAAAATAGTCAGATTTAACAAAAATCGGTATAAAAAGCCGATTTTTTTGTGTTTCTTAGTAAGTAATGAAATAATATGCGTGATAGGACATATCACTTTCTGCAAAAACAAAGTATAATGAACAACTAGGTAGAATGCCTATTATTTGAGTAAAGAATACAGAAAAAGTAAAATTAGACAGGTGATTAAAATGGAAAGATTACAAAAAGTGATAGCACAGGCAGGAATCGCCTCCCGAAGAAAAGCGGAACAGTTAATCGTAGAAGGCAAAGTAACTGTTAACGGTAAGATTGTAAAAGAGCTTGGCGTTAAGGTTGGCCCAAATGATCAAATAGAGGTAAGTGGAGTACCTGTAGAAAAGGAAGAACCGGTATATTTTCTGCTTTATAAGCCAAGAGGTGTCATTTCCGCTGCCAACGATGACAAAGGGAGAAAGACCGTAACAGATTTATTTCCACTGATCAAACAACGGATTTATCCGGTAGGCAGACTGGATTACGATACATCAGGTTTGATCCTGCTGACGAATGATGGTGAGTTTGCCAATGCCCTGATGCATCCAAAGTACGAAATAGAAAAAACGTACGTAGCGAAAATTCAAGGTATTCCATCCCGCGAAATAATAAAGAAATTGGAACGTGGTGTTCAATTGGAAGACGGTAAAACAGCCCCTGCGAAAGCTAAATTGCTATCAATGGATCGCAGAAAACAGTCCTCTATTGTAGAGCTGACGATTCATGAGGGCAGAAACCGCCAAGTCCGCCGTATGTTTGAAGCGATTGGGATGCCCGTTATCAAACTTAAACGTGAAAGATATGGATTCTTGACGTTGCACGGTGTTAGTCCTGGAGATTACAGAGAGTTAACACCACATGAAGTAAAGCAACTGCGTTCTATGGCGCTTCATAAAGATAAGTAAATACAACCGTAGCGCTGCCCTAAATTAGTGCCTTTCTGGCAGCGCTATATTCTTGTGTGTCTAAAGCATAGCGGGAGGGAACTTTTTTGACCAAACAAAAGCGTAAATGGATGAGAATAGGGGTTCTGGCCCTTTTAGCTGGAGCCGTCATTTATGTGGTATTTTCGAGTTTAACCATGGACAAGGAAAAAACCCTTAAAATGAATGAAACCGCTCCAAACTTTGCTCTGACAGATCTTGAAGGGGTTAAGCATGTGTTAGAGGATTATAAGGGGCAGGGAGTGTTTCTGAATTTCTGGGGGACGTGGTGTAAACCATGTGAATATGAAATGCCTTATATTCAAAGTCAATATGAAGTGTTCAAAGATAAAGGTGTACAGGTATTAGCTGTCAATGTAAATGAATCTGATTTTGTCGTGAATAAATTTGTTCAAAGACATGGGCTTACTTTTCCGGTTGTCATCGATAAGGACAATCAGGTGCAGCATCAGTATCTGATTAATCCCTTGCCGGCCACATTTTTAATTGATAAAAATGGTAAGGTCGTAGATTCAACCACTGGTAGTTTAACTGAAGAGAAGATTCAAAAGATGATGGAGAAAATACAGCCATAACAAGGGGTAATAAGGATGAAGGAAATAACTTGTGAATGTGGTCATGTTAATCCATATGGAACGATATTTTGTGAAGCATGCGGTAAGGTGCTCAATAAGGAAGAAGAAGAAAAAAAATTATTGGATATGAAATATGAAGGCAGTGCCAGAAGATCGCAAACCTACAATAAATCAGTAGTTGATAAGATTTGGAATTTTTTCTCATCCGTAAAGGTTGGCGTAACCTTAATCATTCTTCCATTAATTGCAGCTTCTATCGGTACCATCTTCCCGCAAGAAATGTATATTCCAAATGGAGAACCCGCTGAAACGTTTTATGAAAGTAAGTACGGCTGGTTTGGTGAAGTGTATTATGAGTTAGGATTACATAATTTATATAGTTCATGGTGGTTTTTACTGTTAGTGTCCCTCTTAGGAGTTTCACTTGTTATCGCCAGTCTTGACCGCTTTATTCCGCTATTCAGAGCTTTAAAGAATCAGAGAGTAATCAGGAATGAGGGTTTTTTACGCAGACAGCGGATTTTTGGTGAAGCTGATATAGCAGAGGAAAAAGAAAACTATGAATTAATCAAAACGAGATTAAAAGAAAAGCGTTATAACATAAGAGAAGAGAACGGCAATATTTTAGCAGAGAAGAACCGTTTTTCGAGGTGGGGTCCTTATGTTAATCATATAGGCCTGATCATTTTCTTAATTGGCGGAATGTTGCGTTTTATTCCAGGGATGTATGTGAATGATTACCTCAGAATTCAAGAAGGTGAAAAGAAAGCTGTACCTGGAACGAATGGTGAGTACTTTGTTGAAAACCATAAATTTACTGTAGAAGTTTATGATAAAGATAAGGAAAAAGAAGAGTTTGAGGCAACGCTTGACCGGGTTGGTACGGTCGTAAAAAATTATCAAACAGATGCCACTCTTTATCAAGCGGTAGGGGATACCTTGCCAGGAGAAGAAGTAAAGCTTGAAAAAGTTAAAGATTATCCGATACGTGTAAATGAACCTTTGAAATTTGATTCCTTTGCTTTATATCAAACATCCTACGAGGAAAACATGACTAAAATGTCATTCACCTTAATTGATAAAGCAACTGAAAAGGAGCATGGCAACTTAACCGTTGATTTGAATAATCCGAAAGATAGCTATGACCTGGGTAATGGGTACTCCGTGCACCTGGAGAGTTATTTTCCTGATTTTGAATTTAATGAGAATGAGCAGCCGACAACAAAGAGTCGATTTCCAAATAACCCTGCGTTTATCTTCAAAATGGTATCACCAGAGCATCCAGAAGGAGAAGTTAGCTTTGTTGCGATTAAACAAACCCTTGAGCCTTTGGGTGAGACCGAATATAAACTTAAATTCAAAAATATAGAGACAGGTTTTGCAACTGTATTAACAGTACGTAAAGACCTAACTTTATGGGTACTTGCGCTCGGAGGGCTTATCTTTATGATTGGCGTTATACAGGGGGCTTATTGGAATCATAGGCGTATTTGGATTCAAAAGAGTGGGGATAAAATATTTGTGGCCGCTCATACGAATAAAAACTGGTTTGGTATCAGGCGGGAGATTAATGAAATATTAGTGGGGACTTCTATTCCATTACCGTATGATCAAGCCGAAGGGGAAGAGATTCAAGAAAGAGGGGGAAAACAGAGTGGCGACTTTAAGCAGTAATTTGCTATATATTGCTTTTGTGCTGTACTTAATAGCAACTTTTGTATTTGCGGGATCCATAAAAGGTAAGAACGATAAGTGGAGTTATGAAAAATGGGCAAAAGCTGGAATTATTATCACTATTATTGGATTTATTGCACAGCTGGGTTATTTTATCACACGTTGGATAGTGTCAGGACATGCTCCTGTCAGTAATCTATTTGAGTTTACAACATTCTTTGGAATGATGTTGGTTGGAGCATTTATAATGATTTATTTCATATATAAAACAGCCATTCTGGGAGTATTCGCGCTTCCGATTGCGCTGTTAGTTATTGCGTATGCCAGCATGTTTCCACGGGATATCTCGCCGCTTATTCCGGCATTAAAAAGTGATTGGCTGTATATACATGTTACTACTGTAGCAGCGGGAGAAGCTATTTTAGCAATAAGTTTTGTGGCCGGATTAATTTATCTGATACGGGCTGTTAAACAAACGAAAGCATCAAAAAGTACGTTTTGGCTGGAAGCCGTTTTATTAGGATTAATTTGTACGATTGGTTTTGTTGTATCTACTACTATGTTTTCTATAGCTGATTATAAAACTGAATATACTTGGGTCAATAAGAGCGGTGCAGAGCAAACAGAGGAATATAATATGCCGGCGTTGTTTGTCCCGAAGGAAGCAAAATTGGTTTCCGGTACAGGGATGGATCCGTTAATTGAATTGCCATTAATAATCAATTCAAAAAAACTGAATACAGTAGTTTGGTCCATCATGATAGGTGTCGTGCTATATGGAGTGCTGCGTTTAATTTTACGTAAGCGTATAGGAGCAGCTATACAGCCGTTGGCAAAATCAGTGAATTTAGATTTACTTGACGAGGTTGGATACAGATCCATTCTAATCGGATTCCCTGTATTTACTTTGGGAGGGTTGATATTTGCCATGATTTGGGCCCAAATAGCCTGGTCAAGATTTTGGGGTTGGGATCCTAAAGAAGTATGGGCTTTAATTACATGGCTATTTTATGCAGCATTTCTGCATCTGCGCATATCGAAGGGGTGGCATGGCGAAAAGTCAGCCTGGCTTGCAGTTATAGGATTTATTATCATTATGTTTAATCTTATCGCGGTGAATTTAATTATCGTTGGATTACACTCATATGCTAGCAATTAAGAAAAAAGAGGACTTCCAAGTATGGAAGCCCTTTGTTCTTAACTCTTCTTTAGAAAATCAGGCTTAAGCTATTAACTGCAATTATATTCCGATTTATGATGCTTTTACTATTTTTAAGTTGGATGACAACTGAATAGGAAATTAGGCAAAATCTTATATTAAAAAAATCTGGTTGTATGATAGATATTATTTTTCTATAAATTTAACTTTATAGAATCGCTTTATTTATGTAAATATTCACTTTTCTATTCCTAAATATTTAGTATGCATGTATAATAAAACTGATATCGTGGATAAATTTGTATCGTTATTAGTTAATGCTTAAGGAGGTCCGGGTGATGGAAGAGAACAACATACGATTGCTTATAGTAGATGATGAGGACCGTATTAGAAGACTATTGAAAATGTATTTAGAGCGCGAAAAATATACAATTGATGAGGCTGCTAATGGGGAAGATGCTTTAGAACTTGCTTTGGCGAATGATTATGATTTAATCCTTCTGGATTTGATGATGCCTGGCAAGGATGGAATTGAGGTTTGTAAAGAACTGCGTGAAAAAAAGGCAACACCTGTTATTATGTTGACTGCTAAAGGTGAAGAAATAAACCGAGTGCAAGGTTTTGAAGCAGGCACGGATGATTATATCGTAAAGCCTTTTAGTCCAAGGGAAGTAGTCTTACGAGTGAAAGCATTGTTAAGAAGGTCATCGAAAAATTCCTATATTCAATCAGAGACCTCAACTAAAGATGTTGTCGTCTTTAATCATCTAACGATCGATAATGATGCGCATAGAGTATTGGCGGACGGTGTAGAGGTTGCATTAACACCTAAAGAATATGAACTATTATACTTTCTCGCTAAAACCCCGGATAAAGTGTATGATCGGGAACAATTGCTAAAAGAAGTTTGGCACTATGAATTCTTTGGGGATTTACGTACCGTTGATACACATATTAAAAGATTAAGAGAAAAATTAAATAAAGTATCTGAGGATGCAGCTAGAATGATTGTAACCGTTTGGGGTGTTGGTTATAAATTCGAGGTAGTCAACGACTAATGTTTTGGAAAAGTGTAGTCGGGAAACTTTGGATGACCATTATTTTGCTGTTTTCCTTCGTTCTATTCATCTTAACTGTATTACTGCTGGAGTTTTTCCATAATCAAAGTATGGAGGAAGCTAAATCTTCTTTGTTTCGAACAGCCAAACAAGTTGAAATGATTTTAGAGGAACATTCAGATATCGAGCAATCAACACAAATTGTTTGGCAAATCATCGATCCGAATAAGGATATTGTTATTATTTTAGATGATACCAATATATACAGCAGTTTGAATGATTTGAATAAGAAAGAAGTCTATCAACTCTTTTCTCGTGATGAAACCTTAAAAAAGTCATTAGTGAATGATAGACAAGTTTCAGAAACCACTTATCTATCGTCTATTTTGGGCGGGGATAATGTTACTCAGGGTACAATTGTCGGAATTCCAATCACTAATGACGGAATGGATGGCGCCATCTATGCATTTCAGTCTGTAGACTCGAGTGAGAGTACAAACGCACAAACGACAATCTTCATCTTGATAGCTGTCGGGATAGGGATTGTTTTAACGACGATTTTTGCGTTCTTCCTGTTATCAAGAGTGACTGCTCCGCTTAGAAAAATGAGGGAAGCAGCATCTGAATTGGCCAGAGGAAAATTTGACATGAAGGTTCCCATTTTAACAAACGATGAGATTGGCGAATTGGCGATTGCATTCAATCAAATGGCACGGCAGCTGAAGTATAATATGACGGCATTACAGCAGGAGAAAGAGAATTTATCGAATATTTTAATTAATATGGCTGATGGAGTGATCATGTTTAACAGAGACGGTGAAATTCTTGTAACGAATCCTCCAGCAGATGACTTTTTAAGGTATAGTTTTTTGGATGAAACCAATCAAAAAAAACAGTCTGGAAACCAAGTCCCTGATGCATTAAGCGATTTATTCCTCGAGGTTAAGGGAACGGGAAAAGCTAAAATAGCCGAGATTACCACGCAGGGGCACGATTGGGTAATACTTATGAATCCCCTTTACCGTCAAAATGATATCCGTGGAGCTGTAGCTGTATTAAGGGATATGACGGAGGAACGCCGGCTTGATAAGATGAGAAAAGATTTTATTGCCAATGTATCGCATGAGCTTCGTACGCCTATTGCTATGCTTCAAGGATATAGTGAAGCAATTATAGATGATATTGCGGAAACAGCAGATGAGAAAAAAGAAATGGCACAGGTCATATATGATGAATCATTAAGAATGGGACGCTTGGTTAATGAACTCTTAGACTTGGCTCGAATGGAAGCAGGACATCAGACTTTAAATATTGAGGAAGTAGAAGTTGGCAGCTTTCTTGGTAGAATATCGAAAAAGTTCCAGCGGGCAGCTCAGGAAAAAAATGTTGATGTCTATACAACCCTTGACCATCCTGAGGCGCTTGTTGAGCTGGACCCTGACCGCATTGAACAGGTATTCACCAACTTGATTGATAATGCCCTGCGCCATACACCTGGGGGAGGTGAAGTGCAAATTATCCAAAGAACATTGGATAATGGTACTCAATTTGACGTGAAGGATTCTGGTGTAGGTATTTCTGAGGAAGAGCTGCCTTTTGTTTTCGAAAGGTTTTACAAGGTTGATAAAGCAAGAACAAGAGGGAGAGCTGGCACAGGCCTTGGCCTTGCAATAGCAAAAAATATTATTCATGGTCATGGCGGTAAAATAGATGTCTACAGCAAGGTTGGACAGGGTACGACATTTACATTTTTCCTGCCAGCGAAAAAGTAGAATTAAGAAGATAATTCTTGTTACACAAGGAACTGTTTGATGAAAGCATATCACTTAGGTGATGTGCTTTTTTGCATTCTGATACTGGACATTTTATAGGAGAGCTATTGAATCCTGATACTGGTATTTAACATGAAAAACTCTACGGAACGGTGTACAAGCACTTTTCCGGATACACCTGGGAGGATCGCTACAGACACTTCGCAGAAATTAGGAATCCGATTTGGGGGACTATCAAATTATATGCCCAAAGGAATGACCTTCAAATAACTGATTTAACATTTATTCCTTTAACGATTGCGGCTTGGTGCCGGTATCTACTTGGTGTGAATGATGCTGGTAAAAAAATGAACATCAGTCCTGATCCTATTTTAGAAGATTTGCAGCAGTATCTTCATGGAATCGAGTTCGGCCAACCTGAATCAGTCAGTAACCACTTACAGCCTATTCTTTCAAACGAAAGAATTTTTGGGGTGGACTTGTACGAAGTTGGCTTAGGAAATACAATCGAAGAATTTTTTAAGCAACTGATTGGGGGACCCGGAGCTGTAAGAGAGACATTGCATGAGCAAATCCAAAAACATGAGAATAAAGTGGCTTATTGAACTGAGACTAAGTAATTTTAATAGAATATAAGAGGAAAGGGCATCGATAAGCTAAGCCAGCTTATGAGATGCCCTATTCTTATTATTCTATGCCTCACTCAAATTAATTGCTTTGGCGACGGATATTTCATCATTGCCGGCAAGTTCATTTATGACGGAATGAGGAATTTTTTCATCAAACGTAAGGATCATAATGGCTTCACCGCCGGCTTCTTTCCGTCCTACCTGCATGGTGGCAATATTGAGATTAAGATCGCCGAGTTTTTTACCGACAATGCCAATCACGCCTGGTCTGTCGTGGTGCTGGATATATAGGATATGGCCATCAGGGTAAAAGTCGATTTTGAAGTCATCGATGGCAATGATACGCGGCCCATATTCTTTTATATAGGTTGCTTTCATTTCAATTTGTCTGGTATCGCCTTTAATTCTTACCGTTATACTATTTGAATAACCATATGTTTCGTTTGAGATTTTTTCACCTATAGTGATGGAACGTTCCTTAGCGTATAACAGGGCATTTACTTCGTTGATGGTGACATCAGCCCGTTCTTTAAAAAATCCAGAAACAAGTGATTTTGTTAAAATTGATGAATCAAAATCAAAAGCATCACCGCCATATGTAATGGAAATTTCTTTTATGCCTTCGTTTATATATTGTGATAGGAAAGAGCCAAGTTTTTTCACTAATTGATAATATGGCTGTATTCTATTAAATAATTCAGCAGGTATAGCTGGTAAATTGATGGAGTTTGAAACTGGTATTCCATCCACAAATGAGACTACTTCTTTTGCCACCTGCTTAGCCACATTTAATTGCGCTTCAGCAGTGGACGCTCCAAGGTGAGGTGTGACAATGATTTGATCCAAGGACAATAATTTATTATTCACCGGAGGTTCTTCTACAAATACATCCAGTGCAGCTCCGGCTACTTTTCCCTCAAGAACCGCATCATATAAAGCGTCCTCGTCAATTATGCCTCCTCTGGCACAGTTGATCAGATAGACACCGTCTTTGCATTTATGTATTGTATTTTTGTTTAATAAGCCTCTTGTATCCTTATTTAATGGGGTGTGGACGGTGATGAAATCAGATACTTGAAGCAGGTTATCGAGTGAACCGACCGTTATGCCTAATTCTTTTGCCCGATCTGACGTAATGAAAGGATCAAAGGCAAAAATATTCATCTGAAAAGCTCTCGCCCGCTTGGATAATTCAGTACCAATTCTCCCCATACCAACGATTCCTAACGTCTTACCTTTTAATTCAGCTCCGGCAAAGCGATTTCGCTCCCAAGCACCATTTTTTAAAGATTGGTGAGCCTGAGGAATGTTTCGGGCCAGGGATGCCATCATGGCAAAAGTGTGTTCAGCGGTAGAAATTGTATTGCCATCCGGTGCATTGACCACAATGATTCCACGACTTGTACAGGAAGGAACATCTATATTGTCGATCCCTACGCCAGCCCGGGCTACAATTTTTAGGTTTGTCATTTTTTGAAGTAAATCATTTGTTACTTTTGTAGCACTTCTAACTAAAAGTGCATCAAACAGATGCAATTCACTGCTTACTTCATCTATCTTTTTTTGGACAACCTCGATGTCATTCCTGCCAATGAATGGTGTTAAACCATCAGGCTTTATTGAATCAGCTATGAGCACTTTAAACAATCTTGTCACCATCCTGTAGAAGTATTTAATCTTGTTTCCACTCTACAAGACTTATAATCTGTGTGTCAATCAAGATTCAACATTGCAAGCGCTTACTATTTTAAAATTTTGGAAAAGTCTAATTTTTGTTGCCGGCAGATACTAAAAAGACTTCATTTTCTATAATTTAGACGGCTTAGTTGGTTCGAGGAAAATAGAGGTGAGGCCATTAATTTATGAATTTTTTACAAATATATATTTTTTGATCTATTTATATAGTGATTCTAATCTCTTGTATTATTTAGTTTAGTGGGATAAAATCAATATAGAAATGGTCTAGTTAAATATACAGGTGGAATGTCTAGCCTGATTATTTTTCTAAAGCATTTTACTAATTAAATACGGTCTATCTTCGGGGCAGGGTGAAATTCCCTACCGGCGGTGATGATTTATAATCTAAGCCCGCGAGCCTGTAAAGGCAGGATTTGGTGAGATTCCAAAGCCGACAGTATAGTCTGGATGGGAGAAGATGGAGGTCTCTGTTAACGTTCAAAAAACGATCTTTCGTGAACGTTTTGTTTCACATTGCCTTTTTCTCCCTTTATCTAATTAAGATAAAGGGATTTTTTATGGCATGGCTTCATGATTGACGTTTTAGGCAGAGCCTTTCTTCTGGAAGAGGTAGTACCAAACCTAAAGGAGAGAGGAAATAATGAAAAGCAGTGGTGTAAGTAAGATTCAAAAAATGGTTACGATTGGGATGTTGGGTGCGATTGGATATGTTCTGATGATTATTAATTTTCCATTCCCTGGTTTTCCAACATTTCTACAAATTGATTTTAGTGATATTCCAGCTTTAATTGCGGCCATCATTTTTGGGCCGGTTGCGGGTATCCTGGTAGAATTATTAAAAAATATTCTGGATTACATGATGACAGGAAGCGACACAGGAATTCCGATTGGGCATTTTGCTAACTTTATCGGAGGCGTCGCGTTTATCCTTCCAGCCTACTATTTTTATAAAAAAATCGGCACCAAAAGAGGCATGGTGTACGGACTTGTAGGAGGCACAATCGTATTAGCTTTATTTATGAGTCTTGTCAATTACTTCATTTTGCTGCCAAGCTACAGTGTGTTAATGAATTGGAACATGTCTGGTACAGAGATTCGAGCAATGATCACCACGGCGATCATTCCTTTCAATTTAATAAAAGGAACCTTAATTGCCATTGTATTTATGCTGTTATTCACTAAAATGCAGGGCTGGTTTTCGAAGCAATCTGTATTGCGAAATGTATAAAATAGATTAAATAAAAGCCTCTGCGAAACCGCAGAGGCTTTTATTAATGGGAGACTATTCGAATTTTAATGCGTCTCCGTCAAAGGATTCGTCAGCAACTTTAATAGAATCTGTTGGGCAACCTTCGAAAGCATCCATCATGTCATCAAGCAGAACATCTGGAATTTCGACAATACCTTGGTTATCATCTAAAGTAACAAATGCAATACCTTCATCATCATAATCGTAAATATCTGGAGCTGCTGCTCCGCAAGCACCACAAGCAATGCAAGTTTCTTTGTCAACAATAGTAAATTTAGCCATGCTAAATACCTCCCAGGTAAAAAAATATATATTTTGATACCGAACTGGATATCAAACCCCTCACCTTATTGTAAAACTCATGGTATAACTTTTCAATAGCCAATATTTCGCGTGTTTTTAGCGAATAAAGGAAAAATAGGCTATTGAATTTTAAGCATGAGGGTACAACTATTTGGTAAGATAAAAAGTGTCAGACATGTAGGATAAAGGGGTTAAAACATGATTATACCATATTTTGACGGATTAATACTGTATTTAATAAATGCATTAAAGGGGCAAAGAACAGTATATTCCCCTTTACATATACTTAATGGGAAAAAATCCTCTCAGCCCATTCAAGATGCTCGTTTGTTTAATATATCTCGGTTTTTTGGCGTACTTCCAAAGTTAAAAAGAGAGACTTGGGATCAAAAGATTATTGAATTAACCAAAAAAGGATATATAAAAGAAACAGGTATTAATACCTATGTCTGTACGCAGCATGGTAAACAAGCACTTTCCTTTTGGAAAAAGGATTATCCTCAGTTAACTAACCTGGATGGTCGTACCTTTCAAGATGCAGCTCATGGATTTTGGATGAGGCTGCAATTATTGGTACAAACGTCTTCCTGTTTGCTAAATGGCAATCATTCTTTCATTGCGGTTTCCCGTAATCAAGAGGAACAACTGTTAGTGAAAAAATTATTTAAAAAGATTCCTCTCTCTTCAATGGAATTGGCCCAGCTTCTATATCAGGAGCTTGATGATTTATTAAGTAATGTAAATGAAGCCGGAGCAGAATTAATTGTTTCAGCCTTCTCAGGTCACCAGCATGCGGGTTTGACAATCGAACAGGCTGCACGAAAGCTTAATATAGATGTATTTTATGCGAGACTTCTCTTTTGGGATACTATTCATTATATGCTTAAAGCCAGTGTTCAGTCTCCTTATATACTATTGAAAGAACTTGTGCTTATAGGTAAACCTGTTCAATCTCTTTTAACTGCTTCTACGCAAAGAACATTAAAAATGCTGCAAGCCGGGATGTCCAAAGAAGAAGTAGCAGCCGTACGGAATTTAAAAACGAATACGATTGAAGATCATCTTGTTGAAATCGTTTCAAACGTACCTGATTTTCCGATAGATGATTTTGTAAGTGCAACAGAGAAAGAACAAATCAAACAGGCCATTGCTACTAATGAAACAAAACAGTTAAGATCTTTAAAAATGGTCCTTCCATCTGAGATAACTTATTTTAAAATCAGGCTCGTTATGGCAACTATAAAGGAAGTGTAAGTATGCAGCCGCTAGAAGCTCAATTAGAAAAAATGTTCGGATTCCAAACGTTTCGAACTGGACAGAAGGAAGTAATAGAATCCATTATCACCGGCAAAGATACACTTGCTATGCTGCCAACTGGGACCGGTAAAACCTTGTGTTTTCAGATGCCCGGATACTTGATGGATGGATTGGTTATTATCATTTCACCATTGTTGGCTCTTATGCAAGATCAGGTAGAACAAATGAAGGCGAAAGGCGAAAAAAAGGTTGCCTCCTTAAATTCATTTTTAACCCTGCAGGAACGGGATATGGTGCTGAGGTCATTATCATTATTAAAATTTTTATATATCTCGCCAGAAATGCTGCAATCCAGATTTATTTTAGATAAATTAAAAAAGCTCAACATTGCATTGTTTGTTGTAGATGAAGCGCACTGTATATCACAATGGGGTTATGATTTCAGACCGAGTTATTTGCAGCTCGGCCGTATTAGAGAAGAACTGAATAACCCATTGACCTTAGCTTTAACAGCTACTGCTACTCCTGAGGTTCAAGAGGATATTTTAAAAAATTTATGTATGGAGGATGCGGCGAGAGTAATCCATAGTGTGAACAGGGAGAATATCAGTATCCTGGTAGAAGAAGCCGCTGATTATCAGCATAAGCTTCAAATTTTAATTGATGCACTGAATAAAGTGCCAGGTGCAGGGGTTATATATGTATCCAGCCGAAAACTTGCTGAACAATTAAGTGGATTTCTACTAGAAAAGGGCTTTGATGGTGTTGCTTATTATCATGGCGGTATGGAAACTAGTGACCGAATCCTGATTCAGCAGCAATTTTTATCTGGGCAGTTAAGAATCATCGTGGCCACCAATGCATTTGGTATGGGGATTAATAAAAATGATATACGATTTATTTTACATGTAAACATGCCGTTGAGTGTGGAGGCATATGTACAGGAAATAGGCAGGGCTGGAAGAGATGGATTGCCGGCAGTGGCCATATTGTTATATTCAGAAGGAGATGAATGGCAAGCTTCCCATCTGATTGAAAGAGATTTTCCAATTAGTTCAGAAATTGAATGGGTTATTCATCATGAGGCCTCCAATCTTACAGCTGAGGAGTTTATTGGTGATGACAAAATAGAACGGATAAAAGAATTAAATAAGGCTTTATTAAAGGGGAATATTCTTGACCCCTATGAACGAATTGAGCGAATAGATGTAGAACTGGAAAATCGAAAAAAAGAAAAACTCATGAAATTATATCTATTGAAAAAATGGATTCTTTCCACTGAGTGCAGAAAGAGCAGCATCGCTTCCTATTTTAATCAGGAGCTACAGAATAAAACAAAGACTTGCTGTGACCGGTGTGGAGCAACACTAGATGCACTTATCGCTATCCTTCCAAAACAACGGCAAGACATTCCTCGGGAAGATCAAAATTGGCGTATGCAATTGAAACAATTATTTACTGGAAGGGCAGAGTAAACAAATGAAAAATAAACAGGCAGAGCTCGTGAGTCAGTTAAAGGATGAAGAACTATACAAGGCATTGATTCAAACTCAATTGCTTTTGCTTATAATCTCCTCTTTTTTGGGGATATGGGTCTTTGATGATATACAGGAGTTTTTATTGTTATTTGATTTTCAAGATTGGTCTATCCTTCTTATAGGAATCCCAGCAGGATTGCTGGTAGTTCTCTACGACTTACTTTCGATGAGGTATCTTCCCGAGAGATACTTTAATGATGGCGGAATCAATCAACGTATTTTTAGTTCTCTCAATGGACGGCAACTAGTCTTTATTGTCCTTTTAGTTTCTATCAGTGAGGAATTATTATTCAGGGGAATCATTCAAACATATGTTGGTTTATGGATGGCCAGCCTCATATTTGCACTAATCCATATAAGGTATTTATATAATGTATACTTGTTTGTGAATATCTTACTGTTAAGTTTCTTTATTGGGTTTATCTATGAGTGGACAGGCAATTTATTTGTTACAATCGCGATGCATTTCACCATTGATTTAATCCTTGGATTTGTCATAAATAAGCAAGCTGGCAAGGTAAAAGCAGTCTTATAATAGATTTAGTAAAAGTAAGCATGTATAGGGAACGGGTAAATAAATAATGGACAAGAATTACATAATTGACCGCTTCTTTTCATAAACATGATTATGAAAAGGAGAGGTGGTTTATGGAAGCGTATATCAATGATTTGGACGAACATACCGATGAGGCTACAAAAATAATGCTCAACAATGTGGTGAAAAGAAAACGCAAGTTCGATCATTATAAATCCCGTCATTTTTTATTTATTTACATTACATTAGGTTTAACAGCAATTCTAGTTGTTTATGTATATAAGAACATTATTCCTCTTTATTCTTATTCTTTTATGTCCATGTATAACTATTTTTTTGACAATGAGTTTATCATTCTCTGTATGCTAATGCTTGCCTTTATGTATGGAGGGATGCTTTATTACAAAAAAAAGATGGACAAGGCAGAAAAGGAATTTCACGCACTGCGATGTGAGATTATAGATAGGAGTAAGGATCTATGGAAAAATGATGTAGCTTGGAAAAATAGACATATCCTCTTTAATAAATTTAAAGATTTATATGATATTAATCTTTTTCACGAAAATAAATAATTTTTCACAAAATAGGCAGGTAAAGTCTGAGATTTGTCGAATAAGTATCAATTATAGGGAATGTTTATACTAGATTGCGGTGGGGGTGCTTTGATGTTTGTAAAGAATATCATGATTTCAAAATATCATTGTCATACGGTTTCTTACAATGATACTCTTCAAGAGGTTTTCTCGGTGCTGGATGAACATCAAATTGAGGGAGTGCCAGTTCTTAAAGGAAATAAGTATATAGGTACGATCACAAGGTATCGAGTATACAAAGCAGCCTTCTTATCAGAGCTGCCGAGAGATATTTTTTTAAAGGAAACAAAAGCAGAATCGATCGCTGAGGTAAACAAAACATTAAAAGAAGACGAAATATACGAAAATATATTTTTGGACTTAAAAGAGACACCTTTATTAGCCGTAGTGGATGATTACGAGTATTTCCATGGCATTGTTACGCGCTATGATATAATTGAACAGTTCCAGAGTACCTTTGGCGTTCATGTACCTGGTGTGAGGATAGCATTAACTACAGTCGAAACCAAGGGGCGTATTGCCAGGTTAACTGAGATTGCAAGGCAATATCAGCAACAAATAATTTCATTAGTTACCTTTGATGAAACCGATAAACTTTTAAGGCGCATTGTCATTAAAGTAGTGAAAGCGCCGAATGTAGATAAATTTATCCGTAAATTAGAGGAATCAGGCTTTAGAGTCTTGCATATTGATGAAAAAGTTTTGCATATTGATCAAAAATAAAGATATAAATAAATGTAGAGCTAGTCATTTATTAGGCTGGCTTCTTTTAGTTATAAGATATAAAGGATTGAAAGGGAGATACTATGGCAGTGCTGTTCTTTTTTGGTTTATTAATTGCTTTATGTGTGTGCTTACTCATATATATGTACAGGCTTGCGCATCAGGACCGAGTGATTGATCATACGTTTGAATTCAGTACATTTCCAAGTGATGAGACCATCACAATCTTTTTTATTTCAGATATACATAGGCGGGTCATCAGTAATGAAATTATTGGGCAGGTAAAAGGGAAGGCTGATTTTGTTTTAATTGGCGGTGACCTAGCTGAAAAAGGGGTACCGCTAGATAGAATAAAAGAAAATTTAACTAAATTAAAAAGTGTAGGTCCTGTTTATTTCATATGGGGTAATAATGATTATGAAATAGATAGACATGAACTGGATGCACTTTTTGTAGAGTTGGATATCCATGAATTACTAGATACAAGCGTACTGTTTGAAACAAAGGATGGCGGTAAAATACGCCTGCTTGGAATTGACTTTTATGATGAAGAGGAACAAACGGGGCGGCTTGATTTGGCAATGGAAGAAGTGGAATCTGACAGTTTTAGAATTCTAGCCAGTCATACTCCGAAAATTGAAAAGGAAATTGAGAAATCATATGGAATTGATTTAGTATTGAGCGGCCATACACATGGGGGACAAATTAGGATTTTTGGAATGGGCAGATATAAATTAGGCGGCGTCAGCGAGAGGAATGATACGACCATCCTAACAAGTAATGGATATGGAACAAGCTTACTTCCGCTGCGATTAATGGCAAAACCTGAGACTCATTTAATCCATTTAAAGAAGTTAACTCCTTCATGATTTTAAAACAAGGTACCGACTGTGACTCCCTTCATACAATGGAATGGAGAGAGTAGCTACAGGAGGATTTTTTCATGAAGCTTAAACAAATCAATCCGACATTGTTCAAACTATTTATTCCCTACGATGAATTGGAAGACAGAGGTGTTACCTGTCAGGTGCTAACCAGTCATTCGGTGGAAACCCATAGCTTTTTTTATCATATTATTCAAGAAGTGCTTGAAGAATGTGGGAATTTGGTTGCTGGATTTTTTCAGATGGATGTATACTCTTATCCATGCTACGGAATCTATATAATTTTAAAAAGGGATGCGTACAATTTAAACGAAGATCTCGAAGAAGAAGAAGAAGAAGAAATAGAAGGGTACCTATCTGTTAATATAATGAAGCGAGATCAAGTCATATATGAATTTGCGGAGTTTGATGATGTGGTACAAGCTTGCAGAATTATAAAGACTAGCTGGAATGTGAAAGGAATCCTTTATTTTTGGCAGTCCAAATACTATTTAGAGATAAAAGAAGATACTCTTATAAACCAAGCAACTCTTATGTCTATTCTTTTGGAGTTTGGAGAATTCTCGACCTTGAGTAAAGAATACCTGTCGGATTACGGACACAGGATAAGTAAAGAGAATATAATTACTATTATAAAAAAATATTTCCTATCATAATCGCATCTAAAAGATGTGGTTATTTTTATTTAATCTAAGCGTGTTTATAAAGGCCAAAACAGTACTCTTGCACTTTCCAGGCTTTATTAAGTATACTGAATTTATAAAAGCGAATAATAAATCTGAATATTTTTTCAAAAATTTTTGTTTTGTAATTTTTAACCCTATTATTCTATTATTTCACTTTCCAGACAATTGCCAAAGTTGTATACTTATGCTGGTAGGAAAATATTACTTATTATACATCTGTAGGAGGTACTATAATGACAGCCGACCATCATTCCACTGAGGACAAACTAGATGTTTTAAAATCGACTCAGACTGTCATCCATAAGGCTTTAGATAAGCTTGGATATCCAGAAGAGGTATTTGAATTATTGAAGGAACCGCTTCGTATGCTAACTGTGAAAATCCCTGTTAAAATGGACGATGGTTCTGTAACGGTTTTCACTGGTTATCGTGCTCAACATAATGACGCTATAGGTCCGACAAAAGGTGGAATTCGTTTTCATCCTAATGTTACAGAGAATGAGATTAAAGCTTTATCCATATGGATGAGTTTGAAATGTGGCATTGTAGACTTACCGTATGGAGGGGCAAAAGGCGGTATCATATGTGATCCGCGCAATATGTCTTTTCGGGAATTGGAAAGGCTTAGCCGTGGATATGTCAGGGCGATAAGCCAATTGGTCGGTCCTACAAAAGATATCCCGGCACCGGATGTTTTCACCAATTCACAGATTATGGCCTGGATGATGGATGAATACAGTCGTATAGATGAATTTAACTCTCCGGGATTTATTACCGGTAAACCGCTTGTTCTTGGCGGTTCACATGGCAGGGAATCAGCCACTGCCAAAGGGGTAACTATTTGTATCCATGAAGCGATTAAAAAACGTGGAATGGATTTAGTAGGAGCGAAAGTTGTTGTCCAAGGCTTTGGAAATGCAGGAAGCTTTTTGGCAAAATTCATGCATGATGCCGGTGCCAAGGTAATCGGTATTTCAGATGCAAATGGGGCTTTACATGATCCCGATGGCCTTGATATTGATTACTTGCTGGATCGTCGAGACAGCTTTGGTACAGTAACCAACCTATTCACGAATACGATAACCAACCAAGAATTACTTGAACTGGAATGTGATGTTTTGGTACCTGCCGCAATTGAAAATCAAATTACAGACGAAAACGCTCACAATATACGAGCGAAGATTGTCGTTGAAGCTGCTAATGGTCCAACCACTTTGGAAGGAACGCGTATTCTAACAGATCGCGGTATACTGTTAGTACCGGACGTTTTAGCTTCTGCCGGTGGTGTTACAGTATCTTATTTTGAATGGGTACAGAATAATCAAGGATACTATTGGACTGAAGAAGAAGTTGAGGAAAAATTACAAAAAGTAATGGTTAAATCATTTAATACCATCTACGATACAGCTCAATCCCGCCGTGTAGACATGCGCCTCGCTGCCTATATGGTTGGGGTACGGAAAATGGCCGAAGCATCGCGTTTCAGAGGCTGGATTTAATACTGCAAACAATAAGAAAGTTTTCTGTCCCTCGTGAGATAGAAAACTTTTTTGCATGTGGTGGATGAGTTTAGGTTCTAAAAATGTTATTCTAAAAGGGTTATTTAAATATTCATTGAGAAGTACTAGATACTACATACAAATTGAAATTCCAGTTTACGGTTATTTGGAGGAAAGAAGTATGCACTATGAAGAAGCAATTGTGATTGGCGGCGGACCATGTGGTATGTCAGCTTCCATTAGTTTAAAGGAAATTGGTAAAAATCCATTGATTATTGAAAAGGGGAATATTGTTAATTCGATTTATCATTACCCAACACATCAAACCTTTTTCTCAACCAGTGAGAAATTAGAAATTGGGGATGTCGCTTTCATTACTGAAAATCGGAAACCTATCCGACTCCAGGCATTAACATACTATAGAGAAGTAGCGAAGAGGAAGAATCTCAGAATAAATACATATGAATGTGTGGAAGTAATAGAAAAGCAGAAGAATGGATTATTTAGAATAAAAACAACCAAAAATGAATATGAAACACCATACTGTATCATTGCAACGGGCTATTATGATCAACCAAATATGATGAATATACCAGGTGAAAATTTGGATAAGGTATACCATTATTTCAAAGAAGGACATCCTTTCTACGATATGGATGTGGTTGTGATCGGTGGCAAAAATTCAAGCGTAGATGCTGCGCTAGAGCTTGTAAAAGCGGGAGCAAGAGTAACAGTCATATATCGGGGAAATGTTTATTCAAAAAGCATTAAACCTTGGATTTTGCCCGAGTTTGAATCATATGTCCGCAACGGAATTATCAAAATGGAATTTAATTCAGTCGTAAAAGAGATTAAAGAGCAAACTGTCATTTATGAAAAAGAGGGGCAAATAATCGAAATACAAAATGATTTTGTTTTTGCTATGACAGGGTACCATCCGGATTACAGCCTTCTAACCAATGTAGGTGTTGAAATACAAAGTGATACAGGGAAACCAATGATTGATGAGCAAACAATGGAAACAAACATAGAGAACCTATTTGTGGCTGGTGTGATTGTGGCCGGAAATAATGCTAATGAAATTTTTATTGAGAATGGAAGATTTCATGGTGGACAAATAGCAAATGCGGTAAAAGATAAGGAAGGGTTGGAGTAGCATTAAGAATGCTTGATTACTTGTTAAGAGGTGTAAAATGAAGAAAATTTCACTAATTACGACTGGTGGAACGATTGCCAGTAAAGAAATCTCTAAAGGACTTCTGAATTCGGGTGCTATGAGTGGTGAGGAATTAGCAGCACTCTGTCAGTTGCCGGAGGGTTTCGATATAAAAATTATAGATTTAATGCAAAAGCCTTCCATGCATATTGGTTTCGAAGATATGGTTTTAATAAAAGAAGCCATTGAAAAGGAATTGGAGGATGAAGGAGTTTGTGGAGTGGTAGTCACTCATGGAACGGATTCGTTAGAGGAAACGGCTTATTTTCTTGATCTAACAACTAAAGATCCAAGACCAATAGTGGTAACAGGCTCACAGCGCTCCCCTCAGGATGTCGGAACCGATGTATATTCCAATTTACGGAATTCAATCTATGTAGCCGCAAATCAACACTTAAAGCATAGCGGAGTTTTGGTTGTCTTTAATGAGCGGATATATTCTGCAAGATACGTGAAAAAAGTCCATGCTTCGAATCTCCAGGGCTTTGAATCATTTGGTTATGGATATCTTGGAATCATCGATAATGATGTAGTCAGCGTCTATCAAAAGCCGATCTATAATGAATCTTACAAAATCGGTCCGGAAATACCGCGCGTTGATATCGTAAAATGTTATACAGGTGCAGATGGGATTATGATTGATGCCGCTGTAAATGCCGGCGCACGTGGAATTGTGCTAGAAGGAGTCGGCCGTGGGCAAGTAACACCTTTAATGGTCAACTCAATCCAATCTGCTTTGGATAACGGGATAACAATTGTTATCAGTACAAGTGCGGAAGAAGGAAAAGTGTATCCTGCCTATGGATACCACGGCAGTGCGCATGACCTGCAAAATAGGGGTGTGATTCTAGGTGAGGATTATGACAGCAAGAAGGCAAGATTGAAATTGGCCATATTATTATCCAATGGTAATGTCGATATCAAGGCTGCGTTTAAGTTGTAGGGTTCGAATTACACTAATCACATGAAAGCTGTGAGAATTCTTGATTTTCTTTTTTTTTCGTCCGTGTTACGATTAAAGGACGAAAGAGTAAAAAAGAGAGGGTAATCCATGTTAAATATATTAACAGCGGGCGTTGCACCTGGTATAGCCTTGCTAATTTATTTTTACCTGAAAGATCAATATAACACTGAGCCTGTATCAGTTGTATTTAAAGTATTTATCTATGGTGCGTTATTTGTCATACCTGTTATGTTTATTCAATATGTCATCCAGGCAGAAGGGCTTTTTCTTTCTGTTTGGGCTGATGCCTTCTTTGAAAAGGGAATGGTAGAAGAGCTGATTAAGTGGGCTTTATTCCTTTGGTTGATCTATGGCCATGTTGATTTTGATGAACCCTATGATGGAATTGTTTATGGAGTTTCTATTTCTTTGGGGTTTGCAACATTGGAAAATATCCTCTATTTATTTTCGAATGGGCTTGAATATGCATGGGGAAGAGCGATGTTCCCTGTTTCAAGTCATGGACTGTTTGGGGTCATCATGGGCTTTTATTTTGGGAAAGCCAAATTCCAAACCCAGCCCAGGTTAAAGCTGACTTATATGCTGACAGCCTTGTTCATTCCGATTGCCTTGCATGGTTCCTTTAACTATATATTGATGGAGCAGGAAAAATGGTATGTATATTTAATTCCGTTTATGTTCTGTCTATGGGGTCTCGGACTTTGGAAAGTAAAAAAGGCAAGAATTTTAACAGAAAAGGCTTTTAAACAGTCATTTGAATCAGTTTAATAAACTATAAACGGCAGTAAAATAGAAACAAACACTAAATCTAAATCTGCTTCTTTTTAGGAGTAGATTTGATTAGGGTTTGTTTTTTTTATTTTAAAGGATGTTTTATCTATTTATGTTGTCTGCGGCTTTAATCCTCCAGGGTAAATAAAGGTCATGAATTCATCCTGAAATTGTTGCTTATTATGTTACAAAGAATATGCTTCATACCCCACTGCTTCTACAATCCTAAATGATTTTTCCCTACCTCCATTCAACTTTGCTTTTCTCTGCTATCAGCTCAAAAAGCTTTTGTATGCAACTTATTTTTATAATCATCAATCCTCTAGTTTGAAAATGATTTTCATGTTGGACTGAATATTTTATATGTGTTTGCAAAAACTACCCTTACTGTCATTAATTCTACAGGAGGGCATGAAATGAAGGGTTTAGTAAGGAAGTTAGTATCCTTTTCAATAATTGGTTGTTTTTTATTCCTCTCACCCATTTTTGATATCCAGACTGAAGCATTTACCAATCAAGTGATTCAAAGGGGAGCTGTCGGAGATGATGTCATCGAATTACAGGCGCGTCTTCAAAATATAGGCTTTTATCATGGAAAAATCGATGGGGTCTTTGGATGGGGAACATACTGGGCATTGCGTAATTTTCAGGAACAATTCGGCTTACCTATTGATGGGTTAGGTGGAGCAAAGACTAAAAGTAAACTGGTTAGCGCCTCTAATTACAATGCTTCCTGGGTGAAAAAACAAATCAATTCAGGAAATGAGTTTACTTATTATCAGGGAACTCCAATTGAGCATCAAGTTAAGCCAAAATCATCATCGAATAAAACGACAAAATCAACAAATACGGCGAAAAAGAACACATCCACAAAGACGACCGGTACAGCTGCAAATATACCAGCTGGATTTTCGGAAAGTGATATAAAGTTAATGGCGAACGCAGTTCATGGTGAAGCGAGAGGTGAACCATACGAGGGTCAGGTAGCAGTTGCTGCGGTTATTTTGAATAGGGTCCAAAGTTCATCGTTTCCAAATACAGTTTCAGGGGTTATATTTCAGTCGGGAGCATTTACTGCGGTAGCTGACGGACAAATCTGGCTTGAACCTAATGAGAGTTCAAGAAACGCAGTTATAGATGCTATCAATGGTTGGGATCCGACCGGTGAAGCTGAATATTATTTTAACCCGGAAACAGCGACAAGTTCATGGATATGGAGTCGTCCGCAAATAAAAAAAATCGGCAAGCATATATTCTGCAACTGAGGTGAATGTAATGATAAGAAATATCGTGATTGCTGTATTGCTAATCGGTTTAGTTGGAACAGCGTACTGGGCATATCAGGATCATCAAGAAAAAATAGCTATCATGAATCAAACCGAGAATAATTATCAGCGTGCCTTTAATGATCTGAACTATCAAATTGATGTGTTAAATGATAAAATCGGGACGACATTGGCTATGAATACAAAGGATTCTCTATCTCCGGCATTGGCTGAGGTTTGGAGATTAACAAGTGAAGCACATAATAATGTTGGTCATTTGCCCCTAACATTAATGCCATTTCATGAAACGGAGAAATTTTTAACAAATATCGGTGATTTCGCCTATAAGACATCTGTGCGAGATTTAGATAAAAGTCCGCTATCTGATGAAGAATATAATACATTAAAAGCTCTGTATAGTGACGCAACGGAAATAAGAGATGAGCTAAGGAGTGTTCAAAGGAAAATCAGCGACAATGATTTACGTTGGATGGATGTGGAAACAGCCTTGGCGGATACGAAGGGGGACAGCCAACGGGACAACCAAGTTATTGATGGACTTAAAACGATAGATAAAAATGTAAAGTCAATTGGACAAAAAAGTGAATATGGACCTACATTTACATCTGTGGAGGAAAAAAACATAGATTATAAAAATTTGTCCGGAAAAGAAATAACCCGTAAGGAAGCAATTGAACTGGCAAAAAAATATACAGGTGTCTCTAATGCTAAAACTGTCAGCGTAACTGCAAATAAGGATGGTTCAAAATACGAGTTCTATCATGTGAATTTGAAGAGTGCTTCTACAGGTAATATGATTGGAATCGATTTGACTAAAAAAGGTGGACATCCAATTTATATTATTAATGATCGTCAAGTATCCGATGCTAAGATCGGGTTAAACGATGGATATAAGAAAGCTCGGCAATATCTGAATAACATGGGCTATCAGAATATGGAGTTATTTGAAAGTACTCAATATAATAATGTTGGTGTTTATACGTTTGTAACGGTTAAAGATCAAGTGAGGATCTATCCTGAAGCAATCCGTATCAAAGTAGCACTAGATAATGGAGATATCATCGGATTGGGAGCAGACGATTATCTTCAAAATCATGATAAGGAAAGAAAAATTAATAAACCGGCTATCACTGAAAAAGAAGCTGAAAAGCAAATCAGTGGAAAAGTAATGATTATGGAAAAAAGATTAGCCGTTATCACAAATAATTTATATGAAGATGTACTCTGTTATGAATTTATGGGAACAGTAGGCGATGATACCTACCGAATTTTTATTAATGCTGAAAACGGGCATGAAGAAAAAGTAGAAATCATGCATGAAGCAAGAAAAGTGTATGATGATGTCTCATAAAAAATAATCTAAGGAAAAGGCTGGAAACGGTCTTTTCCTTTTTTGTATTCTCTGTCATAATAGTACATAAGTCCTTGTTTTGGAATATTTTTACACATGTCAGAGGGGAAATGGTTTAACTATGTTAACAATCGGAATGACCATCATACTTGAGAAGAGCCAATTAGATCAGCCTGAAACATATAGATGCAAGTTAATGGATGTTAGAGATGGGATTCTTTATATTGATTATCCAGTTAATATATATACGAACAGAATAGATTACTTAATAAATGGAACGAATTTCAGGGGAACATTTGTTGGAAAGGATCAAAATACCTATCTGTTTAATACGGAAATCCAGGGAAGAGTAAGGGAAAATATACCTTTGCTGCTTTTAGATTATCCTGGTGATGAATATCTGGAAAAAATTCAGCGAAGAGAATATGTGCGTGTAAGCTTGTCCACAAAAGTAAATGTACAGCCCATTAATAATGAATTCCCCCCCTTTACGGCATTAACAACGGATATTAGCGCAGGAGGAGCAGCAATCATTGTTCCTCAAAATTTAAAGATTGATACTCATACTAATCTAATACTGCAGTTTACATTTGAGATGAGAAATAGGGAAGTGTGTGAACTACCCATTCAGGTACAAGTGAAAAGAATTGTCGAAGTTTTGAATAATAGAAAAAAAGTATCTGTCGAATTTACCGAAATCACTGAAGCAGAACGGCAAATTTTGCTGCGTTATTGTTTTGAAAGGCAATTGGAGGAAAGAAACAGAGGTTTTGGGGATTAAATACATATCTGTATGGACAAACTCATAAGTAAGAGGAGGATTGTTCCATATGAATGCGGTAGAGCGATTTATCAAGAAAATGGCTATCATTCAACTTTTATTTTTATTATTTTTTCAGCTTGTTTTTCATCGTGAACATACCTTTACTAAATGGAAAACACTCGCAAGATATGAAGGCGTCATCGAAAATAATTATACAGCAATTATGGATGCAATTTCCAATAAATGAATATTTAGGTTTTCTAAAGACAAAGTAAAGTACTTTGTCTCATTTTTTTACATTCATATTGATTTATATCCTGTAAAGCTGTGTTAAAATAGTCATGATTAATTTTTGTGTACAACAAGGAGGAACAAATGAAAAAGAAATTATCGATTGCTATTGATGGTCCTGCTGCTGCAGGTAAAAGCACAGTAGCGAAAATTATTGCTAGAAGGCTAACATACATATATATTGATACAGGTGCAATGTACAGGGCTTTAACTTATAAGGCATTAAATAATGGAATAGATCCGAATAACGAAGCAGCTCTTTATGATCTATTAATGTCTACGGATATAAAATTGCAGAATAGTGAACAAGGACAAGATGTACTGGTTGATGGAGTTATTGTATCTGAAGAGATAAGAACGCCGAATGTAACTAAAAATGTTTCCGCTGTCTCTCAGCATAAACTGGTCCGTGAAGAAATGGTTCGACGACAACAGCTCCTGTCTGAACAAGGCGGCGTTGTAATGGATGGCAGAGATATAGGTACTCAAGTTATGCCAAATGCTGAAGTCAAAATCTTTATGCTTGCAAGTGTAGATGAGCGTGCCAAAAGAAGACATGAAGAAAATATCTTAAAAGGGTTTGACTCGGATATTGAACAATTAAAACAAGATATTGCGGCCCGTGATAAATTTGATTCAGAAAGAGAAGTATCTCCTTTGAAAAAAGCAGCAGATGCAATTGAACTTGATACAACAAGTCTTTCAATTGATGAAGTGGTGGATGCTATTATGAAGATAGCGAATGAGAAAGGAGTATATGGATGAGCTTTTATAGATTTGCCAGGGGCGTAGTAAAGATAGCTCTAACTCCCTTATACCGTGTCTCAGTTTCAGGAAGAGAACATTTTCCTGAGACAGGCGGTGTTTTATTATGCTCCAATCATATCAGTGAATTAGACCCGCCAGTTGTAGGGATGACGTGCCCGCGGGATGTTCATTTTATCGCTAAAGAAGAACTGTTTAATGTACCTGTTCTTAAAACTATTTTACCGCGTGTTCATGCCATTCCTATTAAAAGAGGTATGAGTGACCGGAATGCCTTGCGAAAGGGATTGGGTGCTTTAAAAGATGGACATGTCTTAGGTCTGTTTCCTGAAGGAACTCGCAGTAAGACAGGCGAATTGGGAGAGGGTCTTGCGGGTGCAGGCTTCTTTGCGTTGAGAACGGACGCTAAAGTTATTCCCTGTGCCGTGATTGGTTCCTATAAACCATTTTCTAAAACAAAAGTTATATACGGTCCTCCAATTGACATGGAAGAATACCGTAGTCAAAAAGCCTCCCCTGAGGAAGTGACGAAAGTCATAATGGCTCATATAAAGCAATTGATTGATCAAAACCGCTAAACATCCTGCTTGACAAATAGTACAAATTATAAGAAGTTAGAAAAAAGAGATTATTTAGAATATTGTTTAATACTGGCGGATTAGTGGTATTAAATATAAATTGAAAGGTAATTGAACCCGTGATCGTTAGGAGGAGTACATATGACAGAGGATATGAACAATATTAATGTAACCGAGTTTAATGTAGGCCAAAGAGTGCGTGGGACTGTAACTAAAGTTGAAGAAAAACAAGTCGTAATTGAAGTTGAAAATAGTAAGCATGATGGCATTGTCCCTATCAGTGAGCTCTCCAGTCTGCACGTTGAAAAAGCTTCAGATGTGGTGAAGGAAGGGGACGAGCTTGAGTTTGAGATTATCAAAGTCGAAGATGAAGCTCTGATTCTATCGAAAAGAAAAGTAGATGCAGAAAAAGCGTGGGGAGACCTGGTTGTTTCATTTGAAAATGGTGAAATAATTGAAACTGAGGTTAAAGACGTTGTAAAAGGCGGTCTAGTTGTTGACTTGGGAGTACGTGGATTTGTACCTGCCTCGCTTGTCGAAGATTATTTCGTTGAAGATTTCTCTGACTACAAAGGGAAAGAGCTAGCGTTTAAGATTGTAGAGCTGGACCAAGAAAAAAACCGCTTAATCCTTTCACACAGAGATGTTGTGCGTGAAGAGAAAGAAAAGAAAAAAATTGGCGTTCTGGAATCTTTACAGGCTGGCCAAGTCCTTGAAGGAACGGTTCAGCGAATAACTGATTTCGGCGCATTTGTTGATATTGGAGGTATTGATGGTTTAGTTCATGTATCTCAGCTTTCTCATGAACATGTGGACAGACCTTCAGATGTTGTCTCAGAGGGAGACAACGTCCGAGTCAAGATTTTATCTATTGACCGTGATACTGAAAGAGTTTCATTATCCATAAAAGAGACCCTGCCTGGACCTTGGTCAGATATTACTGATAAAGCAAAAAAAGGCAGTGTTTTGGAAGGGACGGTTAAACGTCTTGTATCCTATGGTGCTTTTGTGGAAGTATTCCCTGGTGTAGAAGGTTTGGTGCATATTTCTCAAATTTCACATAAACATATCGGCACTCCTCATGAGGTTATGTCTGAGGGAGATGTTATTAAAGTTAAAGTGCTTGACGTGAATGAGGATGAGCACAGATTATCTCTAAGTATTAAAGAATTGCAAGAAAATCCAGCTGCTGAAATGGATAACTATGAACTCCCTGAAGAAACAAGAGGCTTCCAATTAGGTGAAATGATTGGAGAGCAGTTAAAGAATTTAAAAAAATAAAGTAATGTGTTAGATGCCCTTACAGGCTTGCATGCTTTAGGTTTAATATTAAGTAAAAATCAGCCCTTCTCAGGTATAGAGAAGGGCTGTTTCTATGTATAAACAAAAAATCGAATAAAGTTACCAATCAGCGTTATGCTTCACTCTGTATTATTTAGTTTTGTGAAATGACCCGAGGATTAGAGTGTAACTTGGTCGTGACTGCGATTAAAGGGCCAGAATTAGCGTGGCTGAAAAAATCTGTTATGTAGAATATCTGTTTATGAAAGTGAGGGTGTCTTTGGGTATCTACTGAATTTATAGAAAAGAATCGAATGCCCTGCTTACCGAAGATGTGTTAAATAAATCAATTTCCTATTACATTTGAAATGTTTAAAAAAATTGAAAGTTGGCATACTGCTAAGGGAGGTTTTTATGCATGAAGGTTATTTATTTTTCAGTTTAATGTGGCTTGGGTGTTGGTATTTTATTTTTATATCAGATGAATCGGTTAAGATAAGACGGAGAGGAATGATCAGACTATTGGCAGGGATTTGCTTTGCCGGTCTGTCCATCCATATATTCAGTATACATTTAAATCTGTTTTTTATTGCGGCCCTGCTTTGGTCTTTTTATCAATGGAGACATTGGACGAATAAAGAATTAATTAGAATGACAGTCGCTATTTTTTTTATTACTATTGCCTTTATATGTATTAGAATTTATTCAGTTCTATATCCAGTATGGTTTATTGTAAACTGGATTTATATTGCGGCCGGTATGCTGGTTGTACTGAGTATAATCTTTTTAGAATCAACTAAAAGGGTCAGTATACTTAGTGTTGCCATTATACTTGGTGAAGCAGTTTATTCAGGGATTTTATATGTTTACGGGTTTCCAGTTAAAGCGATAGGTACATTTGAATCATTGGACCTTTTGTTACTGGCGATAACCATTACTATCCTTTTAAATAAAACCAATAATCTATGGACAAAAAGAATACCGAGGCGAAGGATTTATCATCAGCAGCATGTAGGGTTAAAAGGTAAGGGCGTTAGATAAAAACCTGTTGGATAAATTCCATTAAGAAAAGTAATTTAGTTTACTTTTTACCGAGAATATTAAAAGGAAAACTCCAAGGGAGTTTAAATTTCACGTCAAAAATAGTAAGGAAATATAGCAGAAGAGTTGTTACTTTGCGAAACGTTTGCTATCATAATATAGTTAGACCCTTCTTTATGATTAAGAAGGGTTCTTTTTTCATAAAATATAAATACATTAAACATGCTAACAATTCAGTGAAAATAAACAGGAATTTAGCTAGGATAGTTGAAAGGATGAACGACCATGCCAAAACCAGTTGTAGCCATAGTAGGCAGGCCGAATGTAGGGAAATCTACAATATTCAATCGGATTGTAGGAGAAAGAATATCAATTGTAGAAGACGTAGCCGGAGTAACCAGAGACAGGATTTATAGTTCTGGAGAATGGTTAAACCATGAATTCAATATTATTGATACAGGCGGTATTGATATAGGGGATGAACCGTTTTTAGAACAGATTCGTCAACAGGCAGAGATTGCTATTGATGAAGCGGATGTTATTATTTTTATGACGAGTGGCAGAGAGGGATTGACTTCTGCTGATGAAGAAGTGGCAAAAATTCTTTATCGTTCAAAGAAACCAGTAGTCGTTGCTGTAAATAAAGTGGATAACTTTGAGATGCGCGATCAGATCTATGATTTCTATGCATTGGGCTTTGGTGAACCAATAGGAATCTCTGGCTCTCACGGAATTGGAATTGGGGATTTGCTAGATGCTGTTGTACAAAGCTTCCCTGATCACCAAGCACCTGACTATGACGAAGATGTGATTAAGTTCAGCTTGATCGGTAGACCGAATGTTGGAAAATCCTCATTAGTTAATGCGATTTTGGGTGAAGAGCGCGTTATTGTAAGTAATATCGCAGGAACAACAAGAGATGCGGTCGATTCTCCATATAAATATAATGGCGATGATTATGTCATCATTGATACCGCTGGAATGAGGAAAAAAGGTAAGGTATACGAAAGTACTGAAAAGTACAGTGTTTTACGTGCATTACGAGCTATTGAACGTTCAGATGTTGTCCTAGTGGTCCTCGACGGGGAAGAAGGCATTATTGAACAGGATAAAAAGATTGCTGGGTATGCCCATCAGGCAGGACGAGCTATCGTTATTGTAGTGAACAAATGGGACGCAGTTGAAAAAGATGATAAAACGATGAAGAAGTTTGAAGAGAAAATTAGAGCTGAATTCCAGTTCCTTGACTATGCTCCAATTGTGTTCTTGTCTGCTAAAACGAAAGCACGTATCCATACTTTGCTTCCAATGATTAATTTGGCAAGTGAAAACCATGCACAGCGTATCCAAACGAATGTCCTGAATGATGTTATAATGGATGCAGTAGCAATGAATCCAACGCCAACCCATCACGGCAAAAGGTTGAAAATATATTATGCTACACAAGTGGCCGTTAAGCCGCCATCCTTTGTTGTCTTTGTAAATGATCCAGAATTAATGCACTTCTCCTATGAACGCTTCCTGGAGAATAAAATTAGAGATGCATTTGGATTTGAAGGAACGCCTATAAAAATATTTTCTCGACTACGTAAATAATTTTTTTGAGGAGTGGAGTCTATGCAACAATCAGTCACCATTTTGGGAGCAGGTTCGTGGGGAACTGCACTTGGAATTGTCCTTGCAGATAACGGACATGCGGTAAAAATCTGGGGGCATGAGTTAGAACATGTCAATGAGATAAATCGTGAACAGGCAAATATTCGTTATTTACCTGATGTCAAGCTCCCTTCCGCTATTAAGGCATACCATGATTTGGAAGAGGCGTTGTCTGGCTCAGAGGTTATTGTTTTTGCTGTACCGACTAAAGCAATTCGTGAAGTGGCCCGCAAGGTTAAAGTGATTGTCCAGGATAAAGTGACAATCGTCCATGTAAGCAAAGGGATCGAGCCAGATAGCTTGCTGCGTATATCTGAAATGATAGAAGAAGAAATTTTGGATATAGCAAAAGATATCATAGTTCTCTCCGGCCCAAGCCATGCTGAAGAGGTAAGCAGAAGGATTCCTACAACCGTTACGGTTGCTTCTAAAAATATGGAAGCAGCAGTGCGTATTCAGGATTTATTTATGAACCAAAATTTCCGCGTGTATACGAACCAAGACTTAGTTGGTGTGGAAATTGGGGGTGCCTTGAAAAACATTATTGCCTTAGCAGCTGGGATTACGGATGGACTTGGATACGGAGATAATGCCAAAGCCGCTTTGATGACTCGCGGTCTTGCAGAAATCACTCGTCTGGGTGTGAAGATGGGAGCAAACCCGTTAACATTCCTTGGATTAACAGGTATCGGTGACCTTATTGTAACATGTACAAGCGTCCATTCAAGAAACTGGCGTGCCGGTAATATGCTTGGAAAAGGAAAGAATCTTGAAGAGGTTCTTGAAAGCATGGGAATGGTTGTTGAAGGCGTGAGAACAACGAAGGCAGCTTATCAGTTGTCGGAGAAATACCAAGTGAAGATGCCAATTACGACTGCCTTGTACGATGTCCTGTTTAATGACAAGGATATTAAGACAGAAGTAGATGATCTTATGACTAGAAGCAAGAAGCATGAAATGGAAGATTTGATGGATAGCATGATTAATAATCATTAATCAATGATTTTGTCAAAAAATAGGCATTTGTTACTTGCTAAGATGGTCATTTAAACATAGTATACTTTATAAAAGACTGAGCCAGCATAAACTTAGTCTAAGTCTATATATTTAGTCCAGGACGGAAGTTTGGGTATATAAAACCCGAGCTTCCGTTTTTGTTTTCTTTTAGGTATATTTTGGGTTATAATAGCAAAGGTTGAAAAAATATTATTCTTTTTAAAAATATGGTAAAAAGAATTGATGAAAAAGGGGTGCCGAATATTGAGCATAGCAATGCAAAAAATGTGGATTTCGATTGCTGGGATGGGCTTAATGGCAATCGCAGTGCTGGCTATATATCTAAGCAGATATAAATTAAAGGGTATATTAAAATATCTTTTAGCCACGATAGCCTATGTATCTATGTTTATAGCAGCCATTATTATGGTCATTATTATTGTGAGTGGTCCTACAAATGGATAAAGTGTTGAATAAGATACCACATAAAATATCTGGAATGACATTCTTGCTGTGTACAATTCTTTTTCTATCCGGGTGTATGTATCCGCAGGAGAATTTACAGCAAAACCAGGTACCCTATGAAGATCAGGTCGAATCCGTTCAGAAAGCTGTTTTGGAATATAGAAAAGATAATGGCGGCAACCTGTTGCCGATTGTGACAAAGGATCAAGATACACCGTATTATATGAAATACATAATTGATTTTCAGAAATTGGTTCCAAAATATATGTCTGAAATTCCGGGAAATGCCTATGAAAATGGCGGGATTTTTCAATACACACTCGTTAATGAAGAAACAAATCCAACTGTTAGGCTGATTGATTTACGTTTAGCCGAGACAATACGGGATACCAAGCTGCAAATTCAATCACAGGGCTATCCTGCGTTTGAAGAAAAAATTGGTACCAATGTCTATGCGCTCAACTATAAAAATATGGGATTTGACAAGGAACCTACCGTGAAAAGTCCCTTCACAGGTAAATCGTTACACCTTGTTTTAGGTGAAGATGGCGAATTGTATATTGATTATACACCGGATTTATATGATTTACTTATTGATCGTTCGGCGGGATTTAAAAAGGGTGAAGATATAAGAGCAGAGTTAGTGAAAGACAGCCTCTTTGTTCCTGCCTATTCATTGCCTTATACATGGGATCAAAAAGCAAATAAACCTGTCTTTAAGGCAATTGAGGAATAACCTTTCTTTTACAAAATATATTGTAAAAGAAAGGTTTTTTTATTCCAGATTGTATTTTTAATTTTGACATCTCCTGAATAATTCGGTGCTTTATCATGATACTCCGAATAATTGGTTCATTTTTAATCAAAAATAGCAGTCGGTTGTTTACATAAAAGGAGAGGAGAGAAAAAACTAGTCATAAGTTTAATGGGCTATAGCATAAATATATAGTGTCCAAGTTTATAAGACTATCAATAATTACGTATATGTACTCATATATGGAGGAATCGGGAGGGGATCTCTTGGAAAGGGTCGATATATTTAAGGATATAGCCGAGAGAACCGGCGGCGATATATATTTAGGAGTAGTTGGAGCCGTTCGGACGGGTAAATCTACATTTATTAAGAAATTTATGGAGTTGGTTGTTCTTCCTGGTATGAAAAGTGAAGCTGAAAAAGCACGTACGATCGATGAATTACCACAAAGTGCAGCAGGAAGAACGATCATGACTACGGAACCTAAATTTGTGCCGAACCAGGCAGCGCAGGTTCAGGTAGACGAAGGGTTAGAGGTCAATATTCGTATGGTTGACTGTGTAGGATATACCGTTCCTGGTGCGAAAGGATATGAGGATGAGAATGGGCCAAGGATGATTCATACGCCTTGGTATGAAGAGCCAATTCCGTTTCATGAAGCAGCTGAAATTGGCACTCGTAAGGTCATACAGGACCATTCTACAATTGGCGTTGTAGTGACGACAGATGGGTCAATAGGAGAGATACCAAGGTTAGACTATGTAGATGCTGAGGAAAGGGTCGTAGAAGAGCTAAAAGAGGTTGGAAAGCCTTTTATCATGATTATTAATACAGTCAGCCCTTATCACCCGGATACAGAGATTCTGCGTGCTAAGCTTCAGGAAAAATATGATATCCCGGTGCTTGCCATAAGTGTTGAGAGCATGCGGGAAGGGGATGTGTTAAATGTCCTGCGGGAAGCATTGTTTGAGTTCCCTGTTCTGGAAGTGAATGTGAATCTACCTAGATGGGTTATGGTGCTTAATGAAAATCATTGGCTGAGGGTCAGCTATCAGGATGCTATAAGAGAAACGGTTCAGGATATTAAAAGGCTTAGAGATGTTGATAGACTCGTCCATCTTTTTGAAGAGTATGAGTTTGTTGGTCATGCTTCATTGGCTGGGATTGAAATGGGCCAGGGAGTAGCCGAAATAGATTTATCAGCACCTGATGAATTGTATGACCTGGTTCTAAAAGAGATTGTGGGTGTTGAGATACGAGGGAAGGATCATTTGCTTGAATTAATGCAGGATTTTGCTTACGCGAAAGCGGAGTATGACCAGGTCGCGGATGCCCTTAAAATGGTTAAACAAACGGGTTATGGTGTTGCTTCTCCTTCTCTGGCGGATATGAGTCTGGATGAACCGGAAATCATTAGACAGGGATCCAGGTTTGGAGTTAGGCTGAAAGCTGTGGCGCCATCCATTCATATGATAAAAGTAGATGTTGAATCAGAATTTGCCCCTATAATCGGAACAGAGAAACAAAGTGAAGAATTGGTTCGTTATTTAATGGCGGATTTTGAAGATAATCCTCTGAGCATCTGGAATTCAGATATATTTGGCCGCAGTTTGTCTACTGTAGTTCGTGAGGGAATCCAAGCTAAATTAAGTTTGATGCCGGAGAATGCACGATATAAATTAAAGGAAACGCTTGAAAGAATCATTAATGAAGGATCTGGCGGATTAATTGCCATTATTCTTTAACAGATACAGAGGGTTTTACGGACCGTAACGGATCCGTAATCCTCTGTATTTTTTTGCAAAAATCAAGTGTTTTTATAAATGCTTTAACTTTCAAAATACCTCAAATAAGAAGATATGGCAATAAAAATAGAAAAATAACCTACATTATTCGAATAAATGCCTGTAAATTCGCCAATTTACTTGATATGGTCTATGGATTATGATAATCTTTTATCAGAAATCAAGTTCAAAGCAAAAACCCTTATATATCAATGTTTATCAATGGTTTTTTATGTTAAAAATGATTAATGACAAAATATTTCAAGTTTTTGTTTTGACTGATGAAAATATTTCATTACAACTTAAAAAGTATTGAAGTAGAATGGAAGCATACTTTGGGAGGAGGTGAATGGCATGAACAAAACAGAATTAATCAACGCTGTTGCTGAAGCTAGCGAGCTTTCTAAAAAAGACGCAACTAAAGCAGTAGACGCAGTGTTCGAATCCATTTTAGAAGCTCTTAAAAATGGAGATAAAGTACAATTGATTGGTTTCGGTAACTTTGAAGTTCGTGAGCGTGCTGCTCGTAAAGGACGTAACCCGCAAACTGGTGAGGAAATCGAAATCAGTGCCAGCAAAGTACCTGCATTCAAACCAGGGAAAGCACTTAAAGACGCTGTTAAGTAATTTTTACATACGATTTTACTTGAATAAGCGCTATACGCGATTAGAGTCATTACCAATTTCTTTGGTAATGACTCTTTTTCTATTATGAAGTCCATAATCTATGGCTCTAAGAATAAAATGTGCTACTATGGAAATAGTTGAAATTAGGTATAGCAATGGGAGGAAGACATAAAATGAGTGAAATCAATCGCGGTAAAATAGAAGAAGCAGTGACAATGATTTTGGAGGCTCTTGGGGAAGATCCAACAAGGGAAGGGCTCCTGGACACACCTAAACGTGTAGCAAAAATGTATGAAGAGGTATTTTCCGGATTGAGACAGGATCCTAAAGAATATTTTGAAACGGTATTCGGTGAAGATCATGAAGAATTAGTCCTTGTTAAGGATATCCCTTTTTATTCTATGTGTGAGCACCATCTCGTGCCATTCTTTGGAGTGGCACATGTGGCCTACATACCAAAAGGCGGACGTGTTACAGGTTTGAGTAAATTAGCCAGAGCGGTCGAAGCAGTGAGCAGAAGGCCGCAATTACAGGAACGGATTACATCAACTGTTGCAGATTCTATTATGGACACACTGGCTCCTCATGGAGTGATGGTCGTAGTTGAAGCTGAGCATATGTGCATGACTATGAGAGGTGTTAAAAAACCAGGATCGAAGACAATTACTTCCGCAGTAAGAGGAACATTGGCGACAGACTCAATCTCCCGTCAGGAAGTATTAAGCTTAATTAATAAATAATCATGAGATAAAAGTTGAAAAGGAGTAAGAGAATGGAGAACCTTCAATCAAATGATTTTGTAGTTATAAAAGCATTGGAAGATGGAGTGAGTGTTATTGGATTAACCAGAGGTGAGGATACTAAATTCCATCATTCAGAAAAGCTTGATAAAGGTGAAGTGTTATTTGTTCAATTTACAGAACACACATCAGCTATGAAAATCAGAGGAAAAGCGGTTATGTACACGCCATACGGTGAAATAGAAAGTGAAAAGGAATAACCGATTATCTATTCTCTCCTTTTAAACCATTCGACAGCAATTTAAAAGGATAGTAAGATAAGTATGATGAATACGTAATGTGCCGATTATGGTACGGAATCAGAAGTGGAAGCATGGGTGATTACCATTGGATAGCATCAATAATGAAGTCATACAATTTAATAGTGAGATAAAGAAACTTATCTATCATTCTTTAATATTAGATCATATTGATCGGCCAGTCATAAATGATGATATGATAGCGGTTATGGTTAAAATTCTGCGTGATGCTAATGTGGATCAAAAGTTTATGCCATATTACATAGTATCTGTCATGCTTATGCAAATTGCCCTGGATACCCATGAGGGAGTTTCAAACACAGAGGAATCCGAAAGTCCGGCAAAATTAAGGAAACGGCAGTTATCGATTTTGGCTGGAGATTATTATAGCAGTATGTATTATCATATATTGGCGAAAACAAAAGATATCGAGTTTATTAACCTAATGTCCAGGGGAGTTCAGGAAGTGAATGAGGCTAAGGTACACTTATATATGGATAAGGATGCTGATATAGATACATTAGTAAAGTATCTTAAACAGATTGAAACCATACTGGTCGAAAAAACAGCTGAGTATTTTAACGTAATTGAACAAAAGGATTTGTTTATAGACTTTTTATTATGGAATAGATTAATGGCAGAATTGGACGGTTATCAAAATAAGTGTAACTCTAAATTTATTCAAGCCTTACAATCAATACATAGTGTAAATGATGAAACTGCTGATAAAATATCAGATTTACTTAAAAGGGAAATTACAAAGGTAAGTGATAGATTAAGATCAGCTATGTTGCAATACAATTTTAAGGATGAAATGGTTTTACGGATTGAGACAAGTATAAGGTAATCTTGAAAACATATAAAAAGACGATGTGGGGAAAGGGAATTCATAATGAAACAACAAACAAAAGAGGAACGTGTACACGGTGTCTTTGAAAAGATTTCTGATAATTATGATTCTATGAATTCAGTAATCAGTTTCCAGTTACATAAGCGTTGGCGTGCCGATACGATGAAAAAAATGGATGTTAAACAGGGAGATCAGGCACTGGATGTATGCTGCGGTACAGCTGACTGGACGATAGCGCTGGCGAGACAGATTGGCGACTCTGGTAAGGTAACGGGTTTGGACTTCAGTAAAAATATGCTCAAGATTGGCGAACAAAAGGTTAAAAAGGAGCAGTTAAATAATGTGGAACTGCTTCATGGGAATGCAATGGAGCTTCCCTTTGAAGATAATACATTTGACTTTGTCACAATTGGATTTGGTCTTCGGAATGTCCCTGACTACTTAACGGTATTGAAAGAAATGAACCGTGTTCTGAAACCGGGTGGCATGGCTGTTTGTTTAGATACTTCTCAACCGACGTTACCGGTTTACAGACAGCTATATTATTTTTATTTTAAGCATATTATGCCTCTCTTGGGTAAATTATTGGCTAAGAGTTACAAGGAGTATTCCTGGCTGCAGGAATCTGCATCTGATTTTCCAAGTGCACCGGCATTGAAAAGACTCTTTGAAGAAGCCGGTTTTGTGAAGGTTAAATATAAACCTTATTCCGGTGGTGCAGCTGCGTCTCATTTTGGATTCAAACAATCAAAATAAAGGGCGCATATTAGTTTAACGGGAAGTGGAACTATGAAATTACCAAAATTGTATTCAATTTTCAGACAGGATATCCAATTAATCGAAAAAGAGCTGCGTTCATCGATACAAACTGAATGCAGACCACTTCAGGAAGCATCTATGCACACTCTGAAAGCTGGAGGCAAACGCATACGCCCTGTTTTTGTACTGCTCACCGCAAAATTTGGAGAGTATGATATTAATCAAATTAAGCATGCTGCAGTTGCTCTGGAACTTATTCACTCAGCATCATTAGTACATGATGATATCATTGACGAAGCCAAACTGCGTAGGGGATCACTGACGGTTCGTTCCAAATGGGATAATAAAATGGCTACTTATACAGGAGATTACATATTTGCCAGGGCTCAGGAGCTTATGACTCATATTAAAGATCCATTGGCACATCAGGTAGTAGCTAAAACCATCATGGAAGTCAGCATTGGCGAAATAGAACAAATACGTGATAAATACAATTTTGATCAAAATCTACGTAACTATTTAAAGCGTATTAAACGAAAAACGGCTGTCTTAATTGCGGCCAGCTGCCAATTAGGTGCGATCAGTGCAGGGGTATCGGAGGATATACACAAAAAATTATTCTTGTATGGATACTATGTGGGCATGTCCTTTCAAATAATGGATGACATACTTGATTTCACGGCCTCTGAAAAAGATCTGGGGAAACCTGCGGGTAGTGATTTGTGGCAGGGGAATATTACCTTACCTGTTTTGTATGCCTTACAGCAACCGCAATTGGCCAAGCTTATCCGAACTGTTCACGAAGATATGAGGTTAGAAGAGTTGCAGCCTATACTCGAATCTATCAAGCAATCAGGAGCAATCGAGAAATCCATCGACTTAAGCAATGCTTACCTGGATAAAGCATTTGATATTCTAGAATTATTGCCAGAGTCGAAGAATACGGATTATTTATATGAAATAGCAAGATTTATCGGAAAAAGGAAATACTAAAATGCTATTTCCTTTTTTGTTTGCTTTATACATGTAAATAATGGTATTATTCTTTCTGAAAGCCCATACATACGAACAGAGGTGTAATTATGGAAAAAACATTTTTAATGGTTAAACCAGATGGTGTACAAAGAAATTTAATCGGGGAAATTGTATCACGTTTAGAAAGAAAGGGCTTTCAGCTTGTTGGAGCGAAATTGATGATGATTCCAACAGAGGCGGCTGAAAAGCATTACGAGGAACATAAAGAGCGTCCTTTCTTTGGTGAATTGGTTGACTTTATTACATCAGGACCAGTTTTTGCAATGGCATGGCAAGGGGAAAATGTGATTGCGACTGCTCGTCAAATGATGGGATCTACCAATCCAAAAGATGCTGCTCCTGGTACAATTCGCGGAGATTATGGTGTAACGGTAGGCAAAAACATTATCCATGGCTCTGATTCACCTGCAAGTGCCGAGAGAGAACTTGGAATCTTCTTTAAAGAAGAAGAGCTTGCTGAATATACAAAATTAGCGAATGAGTGGATTTATTAAGTAGATAGATAAAGATTAAGGGCTGTCAACAAGGTTGGCGGCTTTTTTAATTGCATATCTTACCGGTTTATGGGGGTTTATAGAATAGATCATGTGATCGTTATGGGCATACGTAATAAGTGTGGTTATATCATTGAATCTGCTAATTTTGTATACTTATAGTAAAAGAATTTATTGGAGTCGTAGGGGTATATGATAAAAATTAATGATGACTATCAGGGGTTTGTTAAAGGGATTAACTATTTAACAGGAATCAATTTATCTTTATATAAGGAAGCGCAAATGAAAAGAAGAATTACCTCCTTATATGAAAAACAAGGTTTTAATGGGTTTCAGGATTATTACAATCATCTTCGTAAAGACCAGTATTTATTAAATGAGCTTCTGGACCGTATGACGATTAATGTTTCGAACTTCTTTCGGAATTATAGAAGGTGGGAGGTTTTGGAGAAGGAGATTCTGCCAGAATTATTGTCTGAAAAAAAGACTTTGAAAATTTGGAGCGCCGCTTGTTCAACTGGTGATGAACCCTATTCACTTGCCATGGTGCTAACCCGCTTAAATGCCCTGAATCGTGTCTCTATCCTGGCAACCGATATAGATCAGAATGCCTTAGAAATTTGCAGGAGAGGCATTTATTCAGAAAAATCTTTGGGGGAAGTACCAGTAGAGTTAAAGAATAAGCATTTCGAATTCGTGGATGGATTTTATCATATTAATCAACAAATAAAAAATGCGGTCACGTTCAAGAAACATAATTTACTGGCTGATTCGTATGGCCAATCATACGATTTAATCATATGCCGTAATGTTTTGATTTATTTTACGGATGAAGCAAAGGGTTTATTATATAAGAAATTTTCCCAATCACTTCGTCCTGGCGGAGTTTTGTTTGTGGGCAGTACTGAACAGATCTTCAACCCAACTGTATATGATTTTATCAGTACAAATACGTTTTTTTATAAAAAGAGAAATCATCATAGGGTACATAGCTAATAGACATACTGAAATGAAAGATAATCAGGAGACGTCGGCAGAGAGTGAATGGTAGTACCTTGTTAATCTGATGTACAATATAAGCAAGAAAATTACCATAAGAATAACAGTATATGATATATTATTACATAAATGCTTTAAAGTGATGAAGGAGGAGCCTTATGAAATATATAACTGCTGGGGAATCCCACGGCCCCCAATTAACAACTTTAATAGAAGGATTACCTGCAGGAATGCCGTTGTCTGAGGAAGATATCAACAAGCATCTTGCCAGGAGACAAAAGGGATATGGACGCGGTAGAAGAATGCAAATTGAAAAAGATACAGTAGAGATTACAGCAGGAATTCGTCATGGCAGGACATTAGGATCACCTGTTGCTCTGCAAGTTAAAAACCGGGATTGGACTCATTGGACCCATGTCATGGGAATTGAGCCAATTGATGAAAAGGCAGAAGACGAAATTAAACGTAAAATCACAAGACCGCGCCCAGGGCATGCTGACCTGAATGGCGGTATGAAATATGGACATAGGGATTTGCGCAATGTTTTAGAGCGCTCGTCTGCAAGAGAAACAACTGTCCGAGTGGCAGCGGGAGCTGTTGCGGTGAAACTGCTTAGTCTGCTTGGTATAGAAATTGTTTCGCATGTTGTTGAAATCGGTGGCATTAAAGCAGCTGAAACAGAGGTTAAGGATATTAAAGAGATCCAACAGCTGGCAGAGGATTCTCCGGTTCGCTGTCTTGATGAAAAAGCTGCTGAGAAGATGATGGAAGCCATTGATTTGGCTAAAAAGAATGGCGATACATTAGGTGGTGTCGTTGAAGTAGTGGCGACTGGAATGCCTGCTGGTGTCGGGAGCTATGTTCATTATGATCGTAAACTAGATGCAAAAATTGCAGGTGCAATCCTTAGTATTAATGCATTTAAGGGTGTCGAATTCGGGATTGGCTTTGAAGCGGCCAGAATTCCAGGCAGTCAGGTGCATGATGAAATCATTTGGGAGGAAGGACAGGGATATAGCCGTAAAACGAATCGCCTAGGCGGTTTTGAAGGCGGAATGACAACTGGAATGCCTGTAGTAGTGCGTGGAGTCATGAAACCAATCCCTACCTTGTATAAGCCGCTCAAAAGTGTGGATATTGATACTAAAGAGTCATTTACAGCCTCGATAGAACGCTCTGATGCATGTGCTGTTCCGGCAGCGGCAGTCGTTGCTGAGCATGTGGTAGCATGGGAGCTTGCCAATGCAATCATTGAACAGTTTTATTCTGATCGGATGGAGACATTGGTTGAATCCGTTAATCAGCAAAGAATGTATGCGAGGGAATTCTAATGGAAACTATTCAAATTAAAACTTCTTCAAAGGAGTATCCGATTTTTATAGGTGATGGAGTGATTGAAGAGCTCCCCATATTTTTGGAGAAAAATTTCAAAGGAAAACCAAAAGTATATATGATATCGGATGAACTGGTATCGTCTCTTTATTCTGAGCTGATTAAAACGTTGTTGGCCAAACGTGGCTATGAAGTAATCATCCATGCCGTACCAACAGGAGAAAGAGCAAAATCATTCTCTGTATACGAAGAATGTTTAACGGTAGGATTTGAAAATAAACTTGATCGTGACAGCCTCGTGTTAGCTCTGGGCGGGGGAGTGGTTGGAGATTTAGCTGGATTTGTAGCTGCGACCTATATGAGAGGTATTCCCTATATTCAACTGCCAACAACCTTGCTGGCTCATGACAGTGCAGTTGGAGGAAAAGTGGCTATTAATCATCAACTGGGTAAAAATCTAGTAGGCTGTTTCTATCAACCGGAGGCAGTCTTCTATGATAGTTCCTTTTTATCCACTTTACCAGAGAAGGAATGGCGCTCAGGATTTTCCGAGTTAATTAAGCATGCCCTACTATGCAGTAAATCCTTTTATGACGATTTAAGAAATCAGTATTGCAGTATTTCTGACCTGCAATCCAAATCATTGGCTTCTTATATAAAAAAAGGGATTTCTGTTAAAGCTACTATTGTATCGGAGGATGAAAAGGAGAAAGGCTCGCGTGCTTTTCTTAATTTTGGTCATACATTAGCTCATGCGATTGAAGGGGCAGCTGGATATGGAGTGGTAACCCATGGGGAAGCTGTAGCCTTTGGTATGTTATTTGACCTATATTTGAGCCAAAAGTATGCTGATTTTTCTTTTAATCTAACTGCATTTAAGGATTGGTTAACCAATTTAGGCTATCTACAAATACCAAAAGAAATTTTATCAGCAGAATTATTGCTGCCATTTATGAAACTTGATAAGAAAAATAAACAAGGGACAATAGCGACGGTCCTTTTAAATGATTATGGCAGCCCAGCCTTACATTCCTATTCTGATACGGAAATACAAGACGAATTAACCTATTTCTTAAACAATATAGTCGGAAGGGAGAATGGTTATTCATTATGATGAGAGGCATCCGAGGAGCCATTACCATAGAAGCAAATAAAAAAGAACTCATTGAAAATAAAACAGAAATCTTACTTCGAGAAATGATCGAACAGAATCATCTTCAGGCAGAGTCTATTGCATCTATATTCATATCTGTCACAGATGATATAGATGCAGGGTTTCCAGCTGCTGTTGTTAGAAAAATAGATGGATTTACATATGTTCCCGTTATGTGCATGCGTGAAATTCCAGTACCAGGTTCCTTATCATTGGCCATACGGATTATGATTCATGCCAATTTGGATACAGCCCAAAAGAATATCAAGCATATTTATCTGGAGGGGGCTACGGTCCTTAGACCTGATTTAACAGAGAAATAGACAATAAAAAAGGGGGAACTGGAGCTTTGAAATGGAAGAATCATTTATATACATTAGAGCCTTATAAGCCAGGCAAACCAATTGAGGAAGTAAAAAGGGAGTTTGGGTTGGAGGAGATCATCAAACTGGCATCAAATGAAAACCCATACGGATATTCATCCGAAGTCGCAAAAACGCTGAAGGAAACAGAATGGTCACTTCCCTTGTATCCGGATGGCGGAGCCGTTAATTTGCGTGAAGTCTTATCTAACTATTTAGGAGTTGAAAAAAATCAGCTTATCTTTGGAAATGGTTCAGATAATATCATCCAAATGATAGCAAAGGCGATTCTTGCTCCAGGTGTGAATACGGTTATGTCTACGGGTACCTTTAGTCAGTACAGCCATAATGCCATTTTGGAGCAGGCAGAGATCAGGGAGGTGCCGCATATAAATGGCAGACATGATCTTGACGGCATGCTTCGTCAGATTGATGCTGACACGGGGATTGTGTGGATTTGTTCTCCTAATAATCCGACAGGCGAATACATAAGAGGTGAGGAGCTTCTCCCATTTTTGAGTCAGGTTCCTAACGATGTATTAGTTGTATTTGATGCAGCTTATTATGAGTACGTCACAGCTATAGATTATCCTGAAATCTTGCCGTTAATTAATCAGTTTGATAATTTAATCCTATTGCATACTTTTTCCAAGATTTACGGGATGGCGGCTTTGCGTATTGGTTATGGAGTGGCTAATTCCGATATTATCCGTATGCTTGAGCCTGCAAGAGAGCCGTTTAACGTCAATGCATTAGCTCAAAAGGCTGCGATTGCTGCTATAAGTGATCAACAATTTATTGAGGAATGCAAACAAAAAAATAGAGATGGCCTTCAGCAATATTATGAATTTTGTAAGATTCATAACTTAAGTTACTATCCATCACAGGCAAATTTCATCTTAATCGATACAGGTCATGATGGGGATGAAGTCTTTCAGTATTTAATGAGAAAAGGCTTTATCGTTCGTTCCGGCCAGGCTTTGGGTTTCCCGACATCCATTAGGATTACAGTTGGTTCTGACCAGCAGAATGAAGCTGTTTTGAAAGAGCTGAAAAATTTCCTTTTGATGAAAGAAAATAAAGAAACCAAATAGATAGTAGGTGAGGTGCCTCCATGCGTGGGAATGTATTAATGATAGGTCTTGGTTTAATTGGAGGATCCATTGCTTTATCTATTAAAAAGGAACATCCGAAGGCATTGATACTAGGGTATGATGTGGATCGAAAACAGGTGCAGCTGGCAAAAGCATTAAAAGTAATAGATGAAGAGACTTTGGATTATAAAGAGGCAGCTGGAAGAGCAGATGTTATCATTATCGGAGTCCCGGTGCAAGCTACATCAACCGTTATGGAAAGCCTGTCAGCATGTACGCTGAAAAAAAGCGTTATAATTACGGATGTAGGAAGTACAAAGGCAAAGATCATGAAAGAAGCAGAGCGTTTGTTTAGCATGAATTATACGTTTATAGGCGGTCACCCAATGGCTGGATCTCATAAAAGCGGAGTAGCTGCGGCAAAAGTGCATCTTTTTGAAAATGCTTTTTATATATTGACACCTTCTGCTCATGCAGGTGTTAAAGAGGTTGCTGAGCTGAAGATGTGGCTGAAGGGGACGAAAGCCAAATTCATTGAAGTGGATGCTCATGAGCACGATTTAATGACAGGTGTCATCAGTCATTTGCCGCATATTATGGCAGCCTCGATTGTTAATCAGGCTGAACAGGCTGAAGCGAAACATGATTTAGTTGCAAGACTTGCTGCCGGAGGATTCAGGGATATTACCCGAATAGCTTCATCCAGTCCTCAAATGTGGAAGGATATTCTGATTCAAAATGATCAAGTATTAATCGATCTTTTGGACTCCTGGATAGATGAAATGTCAGAGGTGAGAGAATGGATTCGTACGAAGGATGAGGAAAGATTATATTCCTTTTTCCAAAGTGCAAAAATGTTTCGTGATGAGATGCCGGCCCGTAAAAAGGGTGCAATTCCTTCCTTTTATGATTTATATGTGGATGTCCCGGATTATCCAGGAGTCATTTCGGAGATTACCGGTTATTTAGCAAAATCTAATATAAGTATTACTAATATAAGAATCATTGAGACGCGTGAAGAAGTGTACGGTGTATTGGTGATCTCCTTCCAATCAGGTGAAGATCGCAAACTAGCGGTGGAATGTTTACGTGATGCAACTAATTACGATACTTATTATGACTGAGATAAAAAGGAGGAAAGGCATGGGAAAAATCCTATTATTCAAAAACCCCCAGTTGAAAGGCACGATTGAAGTGCCGGGAGATAAATCTATTTCGCACAGAGCGGTCATGTTTGGGGCAATAGCGGAAGGGAAAACGACGGTATATCATTTCTTAGAGGGTCAGGATTGCTTAAGTACTATTGAGTGTTTTCAAAAAATGGGTGTGGATATACAAAGAGAAGGCGATAAGGTCACCATCCAGGGTAATGGATATGGCGGTTTAAAGGAGCCGATTGGCTTGCTTGATGTCGGCAATTCAGGGACAACCATCCGACTGCTTATGGGGTTACTCGCCAACCAGCCCTTTTCTATCACTTTCACTGGTGATGAATCCATTGCAAAAAGGCCAATGAGAAGAGTGGTAGATCCGCTGAGGAAAATGGGAGCAAGAATATCCGGAAAAGAGGATGGTAACTTTATACCGCTTGAAATGAACCAAGGTGAGCTGTCAGGTATTGAATATGAGCTTCCGGTAGCAAGTGCCCAGGTGAAATCAGCTATTCTTTTGGCTGGATTACATGCAAAAGGAACCACAACGGTCATTGAAAAAGCAGCCACGAGGGATCATACTGAACGGATGATTGAATCGTTTGGGGGGAGCATCCATATCGACGGCAATATGATCAGAGTTACAGGAAATCAGGTGCTGAGCGGAAAGGATGTTCATGTTCCCGGAGATATCTCCTCTGCAGCGTTTTGGATGGTTGCCGGTACCATTGTACCAAACAGTGAGATTATATTAAAGAACGTTGGGCTGAATCAAACAAGAACGGGGATTATTGATGTTTTGAAAGAAATGGGAGCAAATATTGAAATTCAGTTAGATCAACAAGGAGAACTTGCGGAAGAATCCGGTACGGTTACAGTAAAAACTTCCTCTTTAAAGGGGATAACAATTGCCGGAGATATCATTCCAAGGTTAATTGATGAGCTGCCTGTTATTGCCCTGTTAGCTTCACAGGCTAAGGGAAAAACCGTCATTAAAGATGCTGCTGAGTTAAAGGTTAAAGAAACAAATCGAATTGATGCCATCGCTACTCAATTGGGTGCGCTTGGTGTTGATATAACTCCAACAGACGATGGTTTAATCATTGAGGGAGAACAAACCTTGCATGGAGGTACGGTGGACAGCCTGGGGGACCACCGTATCGGAATGACATTGGCGATTGCTTCACTGCTTTCCAAAGACTCTGTAGTATTAAACAATGCTGATGCCATTTCAGTATCCTATCCAGGTTTCTTTGATGATTTAATTAAGCTTGTATCCATTCAGAAATAAAAGAGAGGGGAACCTCTCTTTTTTGGTACTAAAATTTCTGATAGTTTCATAGCATGTCTAAAAGAAAGTCAATGAAACCCTTGCCTTTACACATGTAAAAATGGTTGATAGGGCGGTGAAAATGTAATCAATTAAATGGATAGATAGAATGAAATGGAAGAGTACGATTCGGTCGCTTTTTGTTAAATGATAAAGTATACTTATATAACCTTAAAATTAAGACTCCAAGCTCTATACCACAAAAAAATCATTTAATTTCCTTATCAGATAAATATTTTTTTCTGGAGTTTCCATTAGCTCTTTATACAGGTTAAAAAAAGTGAGTATAATAGGGGTAATAACAAAATTTTAGAGGCTCCGGATTGGACGAACATTATTTTGCCGAATGACCAGCAGATTTGTTATAGATTTAGGGAAACAGAAAGGAATACCAATGATGAAAATTGAATCAATTATAAAAAAACTGATGCAAGGTGAATTTGAAGAAGCTAAAAAACATATAAATCAGATTAAGCAATCCAACAATGATGACGATGTTTATACCTTGGCGGAAGAAATCGCTTCACTTGGGTTTATGGAAGAGGCAAAGGAGCTTTTTGAAGAATTGCTGAAGCGTTATCCCGATGAAGGAGAGATTTTATTTTCATTGGCTGAAGTATCAACTGAATTGGGGCAGGAAGAGGAAGCATTGTTGTATTTAGAGAAAATTGATCAGGAAGATCCGATGTACCCAGGAGCACTCCTATTATTAGGGGATTTATATCAGGGAATGGGTATGGAGGAGGTCAGTGTTCAAAAGCTGAAAGAGGCCAATCGAATTTTACCGGATGAACCTATTGTAAAATTTGCTCTTGCAGAACTTTATTATCAACAAGGACATTTCCGTTCGGCTGTAGAATTATATAGCAGTATCTTAAAGAATGAGACTGTAATAAATGGCGTTTCAATTTATAAGAGATTAGCCTTATCACTTGTATCATTGGGCGAATTTGAAGAGTCGCTCCCTTATTTCAAGAAAGCTGGCAGGGAGGATGATGACGTAAATTTATTGTTTGAATATGGATTTGCTGCGTATCATGCAGGAGAATTTCCAACGGCAATAGCTAAGTTTACAGAGCTTAAGGAAATAGACCCTGCCTATCATTCACTTTATTTGTATTTAGCCATGGCCTATGAAGAGTCCCTTGATTTGGAAAAAGCACTGGATGTTGCAGAAGAAGGGATTAAGGAAGATCCTTTCAATAAGGAAATATTCCTGTATGGTGCTGAGCTAGCAACTAAGCTTGGAAATACAGAGAAAGCTATTAAATGGCTATCGGAGGCTATTGCGATTGATCCGGGTTACCTCGAGGCAATTCTAACTTTAGGCAAGCTTTATTTACACGAAGAAATGTTTGACCATGTCATTGATTTGGTATCCTCTGTTAGAGCGATGGGGGAGGATGACCCGCAATTTAATTGGCTCCTGGCAACGGCATATTCAGAGCTTGAGGAGTATAGTGAAGCATTATCATGTTACAAAGAGGCACATGAATTTTTTGGAGATAATAGAGACTTTTTACATGAATACGGTTATTTCTTGCTGGAAGACAGTAAATTTGAAGAGGCCAGGTCGATATTTAAGACATTACTCCACGAAGACCCAAGCAATGATGAGTATATTGATATTTTAGAACGAATTTAACTAATTTGTACAGAGGAGGGCTCCACCTTGAAAACCCCTGTTTCTGTCGATGAGAAGAAGGAATTTATACGCTGGTTTCTGAACCATTACCAATTAAAGCGCAGAGAATGTGTATGGATATTAAATTACTTAATGAGTCATGATCAGCTCATGATGAATGTTCATTTCGTGGAAGGAGCTAAGTATTGTCCAAAAGGAATGGTCATGTCCACTCATTGTGTGGAAGATGTGCCATTTAGATTCTATAAGAGTAATATCATGACAACTGACGCAGAGAAGTCATTCCATGATATACGGCTTAATAAGGACGAGGATATCTACATACAATTGAATTTCAGGACAGCCTACTCATCCTATCAGTATGCAGCCGTACTTGAGGAAAATCCTTATCAGCCAAAAAACCTCCCCGGTAATGAACAGGATCAATATATTGCAGAAAATATTTTAAAAATCAGTCTATCAAGATTCGAAGAGGAACGGTTAGCACAGATGATTGATGAGGCAATTGATAACCGTGATATAGAATTATTTAATAAATTAAGCAGTCAGTTGAAAAGAATCCGATCTCAGGAATCTTTTAACTAATAGCAGCCACACATATTTCTTTGAGAGAAAGAGATTATGTGTGGTCTTTTTTATGCTTCCACGCTTGATTTGGCAGTTGCTTATCCCAGCAGGATGAGGAACAAAGATTTCTCCCTGAATTGTAAGCTTATTTGTATATATTTTACTTATTATGTTTTACAATGGAAAAAGAAGTCGAGGGGGAAAATTATGAAATATCAGTCAGTTGATACAGAATTATTTAGTAAATCCAAAGAATATATTGATACTATAGTTATCCCGTTAAATCCGGTTGATTTTGATGATACATTTAGCCAGACGGTATCATCCTATGAATTTATGACATTGCTGACGCATGAGCTCGAAAAAGAATTAAAGGGCCGTCTATTTTTAGCCCTACCTCTGCCATATATTAAAAATAGTAAGACAGAGGAGAAATTAAATCTCTTGTCTGTTTGGGTAGATTATTATAGAGGTCAGGGATTTAAATATATCCAATTTCTCACTACTGACAGTAAATGGACAAGTATAGATGAGAGCGGACATGTTTTATGGATACCGGCAATCCCCATCGAAAAAATGCCTCTTGATGCGATTAAAACAGTTATAAGTGATCAAATGAAACAGCTTGTTGATATACTAACAGAATCCTGGAATAAATGATGTTTTTGTAAGTAAATAGTATATTGGTATAAAACAGGAAAAATAAAACATGTATTTCCTTAACTGGGAGTTTATTGACCTATTAAAAATATTAGGATATTATTGTAATGTCCTAGTTTTATGGAGTTTGTGCAATTTTCTATTTTGTATGACTTTTTCGATATAAGGGGGGGAGAAATTTTATGAGCAGCCAAAAAGTATCAAGACGCCAATTTCTGAATTATACGCTTATGGGCGTTGGGGGGTTCATGGGAGCGGCAACACTTATGCCTATGCTGCGTTTTGCAGTCGATCCAGCTTTGAAAGCGAATGCATCTGGGGAGTTCATTAATACTGGAATGAAAATATCTGAGATTACTGAAACACCAACTCGTGTCGATTATAAAACTGAGGTTAAAGATGGTTGGTACGAAGCTGAAGAGACAAGAACAGCATGGGTTTACAAAGATGAGAACGGCAAGATAGTTGCCCTTTCTCCGGAATGTAAACACTTGGGGTGTACGGTGAACTGGGAAGGATCAGAAGATCATAAGAATGAATTTTACTGTCCATGTCACGGGGGGCGTTACGAAAAGAATGGTAAAAACATTCCGAAAACACCTCCAATCGGGCCGCTCGATGTTTACGACAAGCAGGAAAAAGATGGAGTATTATACTTGGGCAATGCAAAAGAAAACGAAGTGTAGGGAGGCATAATCAATGCTTAATAAAATGTACGATTGGATTGATGAGCGATTGGATATCACGCCATTATGGCGCGACATTGCTGATCATGAAGTCCCTGAGCATGTAAACCCTGCCCATCACTTTTCGGCATTTGTTTATTGTTTTGGGGGATTGACGTTTTTCATCGTAGTCATTCAAATTTTATCCGGAATGTTTTTAACCATGTATTATGTGCCGGATATTAAAAATGCATGGGAATCTGTTTATTATTTACAAAATGAAGTAGCTTTTGGTCAAATTGTTCGGGGCATGCATCACTGGGGAGCAAGTGTCGTCATTGTCATGATGTTTTTACATACTCTTCGTGTGTTCTTCCAGGGTGCCTATAAAAAGCCACGTGAACTAAACTGGATTGTTGGAGTATTAATTTTCTTTATAATGCTAGCTCTAGGATTGACAGGGTATCTGCTTCCTTGGGATATGAAAGCGTTATTCGCTACAAAAGTAACGTTGACCATTATCGATTCGGTGCCATTCATCGGGCCATACTTAAAAACGTTGCTTGCTGGTGACCCTACGATTGTCGGGGCGCAAACCTTAACGCGTTTCTTTGCGATTCATGTATTCTTCCTTCCGGCGGCGCTTATTGGACTAATTGCAGCTCACTTCTTAATGATACGCAAACAGGGAATATCAGGACCGCTATAAGATATTAGTTGAAAATGGAAATGTTACGAAGGAGGGGATATCCTTATGCATCGTGGTAAAGGAATGAGATTTGTAGGGGATTCAAGGATAAGCGCAGATAGAAAACCGAATATTCCAAAAGATTATTCAGAGTATCCAGGAAAAACAGAAGCCTTTTGGCCCAATTTCTTGCTGAAAGAATGGATGGTAGGTGCTGTATTTTTAGTAGGTTTTTTATGTCTTACAGTTGCCCATCCATCACCGCTCGAAAGGATTGCTGACCCAACAGATACGGGATATGCGCCTTTACCTGACTGGTACTTTATGTTCTTGTATCAATTGCTTAAATATTCATATGCTTCCGGGCCATATAATTTAATCGGGGCTTTGGTTATTCCGGGACTAGCTTTTGGTGCATTAATGCTTGCACCGTTTCTGGATCGCGGACCGGAACGCAAACCAACTAAACGGATTTTCCCAGTAGGTTTTATGTTGCTTGCATTTGCAGCTATATTTTACCTAACATGGGAAACTGTTTCTCAACATGACTGGGCAGCAGCAAAGCTGCAAGGACAAATTGTTGAGGATGTAGCAATCGATAAAGAGTCAGAGGGATATAAATTATATCAAGGCCAAGGCTGTGTAAGCTGTCATGGGGACTCCTTACAGGGTGGAAATGGTCCTAAATTACTTGGTACAAAATTAGAGGTTGATGAAATCGGTCATATCGCTGTAAATGGTACCGAAAATAAAAAAATGCCACCAGTTTTTAAAGGTTCTGATGAAGAATTAAAAACTCTGGCAGAATTTATTAAGGGAGCAAATGCAGGCGGAGATTCAAAAGGGGAATAATGTTTTTTTGAGGGGTACTCAGATGAGTACCCCTTTTATCTGCTAAGATGATTGTCATAGTCGTCGTAATCATGTTGACAAATGAGGTGTAGTTATTTGTATTATTAATAATATGGGACGGCCAGTGAGCTTCCACCTGAATTGAAAAGCTCATATTTAGAGAGAAATTTAGAGTAGGGATGATTTGGCTGAAAATCAAGTAATCGAGCAACTTTATTTGGAATAATTCAGATTGTGATGGAGGATATTATGAATAGCTGGCTTTATGCTGTATTAAGAAATCGGACATTTTTATGGATTTTATTCACTGTTAATCTTTTGGGAACAATATACGGATATTATTGGTATAAAGGGCAGCTTGAAATAACACCAGTAGCCTTTCTTGCTTTTGTACCAGACAGTCCAACTGCCAGTTTATTTTTTTGTATTGCTGTTATTGGCTGGCTTTTAGGGCGCAATTTTGGTTTATTTGAAGCCTTAGCAATCGTTTCTCTATTTAAATATGGTATTTGGGCAGTTGTCATGAATATATTAACTTTCTCTGTAGAGGGTTATGTATCTTTGATCGCTGTCATGCTGATTCTATCGCATGCTGCAATGGCAATTGAAGGAATTCTTTATGCTCCATTTTATCGGGTTAAACCATGGCATTTAACCGTGGCTGGGATTGTCGTGTTACATAATGAAATCATTGATTATGTTTATGGGATGATGCCGACGTATAGTGTTTTGAATCAGTATATCCCTCAAATTGCTTATTTCACTTTTTGGCTGAGTGTACTTTCGATTGGAGTAGGGTATTGGTTTACTCTTCGTAAAAATCGGGAAATATACTCCATTCATCTCAGGCAATAAATGGTTCTAGTCTTGTCCCTTCACACATACGATTAAGTAGTATGAGGAGGGATATTTTTATGAAGTTTAAATCTTTATTTATCTCAATAGCCATTATAATATCATCAGGATTCATTACGACCTATGCTAACGGACCTGATAAACAAAATTCGTTAGAGACCCTTGCTGATCAATCCCTTCAATTTGCAAAAGTAGATAGACGTGATGAAGCAGAGCGTTTATTGGAAGCATTTTCAGATAAATTTTATGATCAGGCAATTGAGAGCTCAAACTATACAATGGATGAAATTAATATTATAACGATTGCCTATGAGGAAGCCATTCAAACTGTGAAAAATAAAGAAAAAACAGATGATGAAGTAATCAATGAAATAACGAAATTCCGATTAGTACTTGATGCTGTTCATAGTGATGGCGCACCATTATGGGCGAGTTTAAAGGATAGCATGATCTCTGCTGCAGGGGAAACAAAGGTATCGATCCAGAAACAGGATTCCATTGCTTTTCAGGAAAAATTAAATCATTTATTAACGATTTACAATATTATATATCCATCGTTGAAAATAGATGTAACACCTGAACGTTTTCAGCAAGTGGATGCCCATATTCAATTCATTGATCAATATCGTCCGCAAGTCTTTTCTGATCAATCACAAACTGATATGATTTCCTTAGAGGAGCAGCTGCGTGATATATTTGAGGAAGCAGAAAAAGATGATGCAGATCCATCCCTTTGGTGGGTAATCATTTCAACTGGAAGTATTATAATTATGACCTTATCCTATGTTGGATGGAGGAAATATAAAGCTTCAGATGATCAGCTTCATACAAAAAAGAAAAAACAGAATTTTTGATAAAATTTTGAATAATATCTATCCATTGACAGATGTAATACGACATTATTACAATTACCATAACACAACTATAAATAACAGAAATGAAATGGAGGATATAAATGAGCTTTTTAATTTATTTTATACTGCTTTTAATTATCCCAATTTATGCACAAATGAAAGTTCAAAGGGCTTACAAGAAATATTCACAGGTTCCTGCATCGAATGGTTACACGGGTGCGGAAGTTGCCCGTAAGTTGTTGGACGAAAATGGTTTGTACAATATACGAGTAGAAGAAACACATGGAGTATTAAGTGACCACTATGATCCTACAAATAAAGTGGTAAGATTATCATCAAGTAACTATCATGGTCATTCACTCGCCGGCACCGCTGTCGCAGCTCATGAGGTTGGCCATGCCATTCAGGATAAAGAAGATTATTCCTTTATGAGAATCCGTCATAAGCTAGTACCAGTTGCTAATATCGGTTCTAACTTTTCCTGGATTTTAATTTTAGCTGGGCTGTTGCTTGGCAGCTTAAATCTAGCATGGCTGGGAGTATTGTTTATGGGGGCAGCCGTGTTATTCCAATTCGTTACACTGCCGGTTGAATTCAATGCTTCTAACCGTGCTATGAAACAGGTTGTTGCTTTAGGTGTAATCAGGGCTGATGAAGAAAAAGAAACGAAAAAAGTCTTAGATGCCGCAGCCTTAACATATGTTGCAGCTGCAGCAGTTGCTGTACTTGAATTGTTACGATTTGTATTTATGCTAACCGGCATGAATGGTGAAGATTAATAAGAGAAACCCCCTTCGTATATGAAGGGGGTTTTCCTATATTGCTTATTTTTCAAGCGGATTTTTATTTTCATCCAACGTAAATCCTTCACCAAGTACATCATGTACGACAGATACGGAAACAAATGCATGTGGATCAATGGATGTAATAATGCTCTTAAGGCGTACAATTTCATTGCTGCCTACAACGCAATAAATCACATCGCGCTCCTGTTTGGTATATGAGCCAACCCCTTTGAGTAATGTAACACCGCGTTCCATTTGTTGATTAATCTTTTCAGCTATCACGGAATTGGAGTTGCTTATGATCATCACACCACGGGCTGCATATGCACCCTCTTGGATAAAGTCAATTACACGGCTGCCAATATAAACGAGGACAAGTGTATACATGGCTTGTTTATATTCCAAATACGTTACGAGTGATAAAACGATAACGCAGAAGTCAAACATAAACATGGTTTTTCCCATGCTCCAGCCTTTATATTTGAACATGAGCCGTGCGATGATGTCGACTCCGCCAGTCGTTCCGCCGTAACGGAAAATAATTCCTAAACCGACACCAATGCACACACCTGCAAATAAAGCCGCGAGCATTAGGTCATCCTTTAAAGGAATATGTATTTGATATTTTTCGAAAATCGCAATAAATACAGATACAGCGATGGTACCGATAAGTGTATACAAAAAGGTTTTTTTGCCCAACAGTTTATATCCTACAAAGAAAAGAGGTATATTTAATAAAATATTGGTAATCGAAGGGCTAATACCAGTTAAGTTATAAATTAAAAGGGTAATCCCTGTAAATCCCCCTTCACCTAATGCGTTTTGCATATTAAAATGAACAAGGCCAAAAGACATTATTGCAGCCCCTAATAATATCAGTATGACGTTTTTAAGCTTTAAGTTGAAAAACACATTCTAACCCCTTTCTTGCTAACTCAATTATTATTATAGTGTACAATTGAGGAAAAATAATGAATGATATCCTTTTGCATTCTATCATATTTATTGTTCGATAACTAAGAAATACGCTAACATTAAGAGAAAAGGGTGTAACTGTATGGAACATAAGAAAACAATCGCTGACTTACAGCAGGAAGTAGATCAATACATAGGGCAATTTAAAGAGGGATACTTCAGTCCGCTTGCCATGACAGCGAGACTTACTGAAGAGCTTGGAGAATTGGCGAGAGAGATTAACCATTATTATGGTGAAAAACCCAAAAAAGAATCTGAAACAGAAAAAGCAATTGAAGAAGAATTAGGAGATGTTTTATTTGTGCTAATTTGTATGGCCAATTCGCTGAATATTGATTTACAGGATGCACATGACAGGGTGATGGAGAAATTCAATTCCAGGGACAAAGACCGTTGGACAAGAAAGGAAGAATGATTGATGATTAATGTCATAATTGCAGGGCCGCGAGGTAAAATGGGGAAAGCAGCAGTAAATTTAGTGATGAATACAGAACATTTTCATTTAGTAGCTGTATTGGATCATAAGAATGATGGGTTGAAATTAAGTGAAATAGATGGATTTACCGGTATAGATGTTCCAATTTATACAGATCATGAAAAATGTTTCTCTGAAGTTAAAGCGGATGTACTGATTGATTTGACCACTCCGGAGTCTGGAAGAATCCATACATTATCAGCATTATCACACCATATCCGTCCGGTTGTTGGAACGACCGGCTTTTCAGATGAAGATTTAAATGAAATCAAAAGAATTTCAAAAGAAAACGGAATTGGGTGTATTATTGCACCGAATTTTGCTGTTGGTGCTGTGTTAATGATGAAATTTGCCAAGCAGGCAGCTAAATATTTTCCGGATGTCGAAATTATTGAATTGCATCACGATCAAAAACTTGATGCTCCTTCAGGAACAGCTATAAAAACAGCACAATTAATTTCTGAAGAAAGACAAATAAAAAAACAGGGACATTTAAATGAAAAAGAAACAATAAAAGGTGCACGTGGTGCAGACTATGAAGGAATGAGAATACATAGTGTACGATTACCTGGACTTGTTGCGCATCAACAGGTCATGTTCGGCGGAGAAGGTCAGACATTTACTCTAAGACATGATTCATATGATCGAAACTCTTTTATGAGCGGAGTTAAATTGTCGGTGGAAACCGTCATGAATATAGAAGAATTAGTATATGGATTAGAAAATATTATTGATTAAGGAGCACTGTTCCATGAAAATCGCATTGATTGCACATGACAAAAAGAAAGACGACATGATTCGATTTACGCTTGCGTATAAACATATCCTAAAAGAGCATCAGCTTTTTGCTACCGGTACAACGGGAAAGCGAATACAGGATGAAGCAGGCCTGTCAGTTCATCGTTATCAGTCCGGACCACTCGGGGGAGATCAACAAATTGGGGCGATGGTTGCAGTAAATGATATTGATATTATTATTTTCTTCAGAGATCCATTGACTGCGCAGCCGCATGAACCGGATGTGTCCGCTTTAATGCGTTTGGCTGATGTTTATTCCATTCCATTGGCAACTAATATGGGAACGGCTGAAATGTTAATACATGGTTTAGAACGTGGAGACCTTAAATGGAGAAATATTGTTAGGGAAAAGGAGTAATATGCCCACAATGAAGACAGACATACTATGTTTTGGCGCCCATTCCGATGATGTGGAAATCGGAATGGGGGGTACAATAGCAAAATATACAGAATTAGGCCATTCCGTTGTCATCTGTGACTTAACCGAGGCGGAGCTTTCATCGAATGGTACTCCCACAAACAGATTGAAGGAAGCCAAACAGGCAGCTGCTATCTTAGGTGTAAAGGAACGCTTGAATTTAAATATCGGAGATCGGCAATTATATCCCACACCTGAAAACATCTCAAAGATTGTTTCTGTTATAAGAACATACAAGCCTGAAATCATCTTTGTACCCGCTGTTCCTGACCGTCATCCGGATCATGGACATTGTGCAGCTTTGGTCGAAGAGGCTGTCTTTTCAGCTGGTATTAGGAAATATGAGGATGAAAGTAAGCTGGAGGCCCATAAGCCGAAGCATGTTTTTTATTACATGATCAATAGCTTTCATCCACCTGATTTTTGTGTGGATATCAGCAGCTATTTTCATTGTAAATTATCCAGTTTAAAAAGCTATTCCTCTCAATTTATTAAAACGGATGATGGGGTTGTGACCCCTCTTACAGAAGGATATCTCGAAGCAATCGAAGGCAGAGAGCGGGCATATGGAAGAGAGGCAGGCGTGTTATTTGCAGAAGGATTTAGAACGAAAAAACCTCTTTTACTTGATCAAGATTTGTTAGGTGGAAAGAAATGAAAAAGTTAAAAATTGGAATTGTTTGTTATCCTACTGTCGGCGGATCAGGGATTGTTGCGACCGAATTAGGAATTAAGCTGGCGGAGAAGGGACATGAGATTCATTTTATAACATCCAGTGTACCGTTCCGCTTAAAAAAGCGATACTCAAATATATATTTTCACCAGGTTGAAGTTAATCAATATGCCGTTTTTCAATATCCTCCATATACCTTGTCATTGGCCAGCAAGATAGCCGAGGTGGTTAAAATGGAAGAGCTTGATATCATTCATGCCCATTATGCGATGCCGCATGCCGTTTGCGGAATTTTGGCCAAGCAAATGACCTCCTCTGGCCTAAAGGTAGTAACGACTCTCCATGGTACGGATATTACGATACTAGGGTATGATTCTTCTCTGCAGGACATGATTAAGTTCGCTATTGAAAAATCTGATGCTGTTACGGCCGTGTCTCATGAACTTGTTAAAGAGACATATGATTTAATTCAACCGGATCAAGAAATTCAAACGATTTATAATTTTATCGATTATCCGGCGCCTGAACCGGATGCTGGTAATGTGGCTAATTTAAAAGCAGAGCTTGGAATTAAAGAAGATGAAAAAATTGTCATTCACGTCTCGAATTTTCGGAAGGTGAAGCGTGTACCTGATATCATAGACACTTTTGGAGCCGTGGCAGACAAAATACCGAGTAAACTTTTATTAGTAGGCGACGGACCGGAAATGTCTTTTGTAAGTAAAAAAATTAAAGCAATGGGCTTACAGGAGAAAATAATTCTGTTAGGAAAACAGGAAAATCTACAGGAGCTCTATTCCATTAGTGATGTATGTGTCCTTATGTCAGAAAAAGAAAGTTTTGGGTTAGTACTTCTTGAGGCGATGATCTATGGCGTTCCATGTCTTGGAACCAAAATCGGGGGAATTCCTGAGGTTATTGAAGATGGGATTAACGGATACACCATCGAGCTAGGAGATATCGAAGCTGCCTCTATGCGATTGTTGGAATTGCTTGAAAATGATTCGCTGAGAATGAATATGGGTAATAACGCTATTCATAAAATTAAAGATCATTTTCAAACCGAACATATCGTGAATCAATATGAGGACTTGTATTATTCATTATTGAAAAATGGGGAGAAGGATGAATGAACCAGGAATTTATCAGAGCGCGTCCTGTTTTGGATCAGTTAACGGCGAAGGGGTATGAAGCCTATTTTGTTGGTGGAGCCGTTAGGGATACTTTAATGGGGAAGGAAATTGATGATGTGGATATTGCTACCTCCGCCACTCCCGAGCAAGTAAAGGAAATTTTCACCCATACAGTAGACGTTGGTATTGATCATGGAACTGTATTAGTGCTTTATAAAGGAGACTCGTTTGAGATCACGACATTTAGAACAGAATCTGCATATAAAGATTATCGACGGCCAGATTCAGTCATCTTTGTAACCTCTTTGCATGAGGATTTAAAGAGAAGAGATTTTACGATGAATGCAATTGCCATGGACCAGGATGGAAAATTGTATGATCCATTTGATGGAGAAAAAGCTATACATACAAAGGTAATCGAGACGGTTGGTCCGGCGGATGAACGATTTAGTGAGGATGCGCTAAGGATTCTTCGTGCTGTTCGATTTGTAAGCCAGCTAGGGTTTACATTGCATGAAAATACACGATCGGCATTACGGAAAAATGCCGATTTACTCTTACATATAGCACAGGAACGGAAAACAGCTGAGTTTCAAAAAATGGTTCTTGGGCAATATCCAGAAAAAGGGTTAAAAATTGCTGCAGACGAAGGTTTGCTAGCCTATTTTCCGGGTTTTGGTCAATTTGCGGCTCATATAGAGCAGTTTCTTGCACTACCCTTAAACCGTTGTGAATCATTTGAAGAATGGATGGCTTTGATTGCCCTCTTTAATGGTCAGGATCAATCCCTATACAGTCACTGGAAGCTTTCTTCAAGTCAAATGAAAAAAATAGGTCTGTTGATCCGTGAAACGAAGAAAAGAGAGAGTTCCTCATTTACTCCCTATACCATTTATCAGCTTGGCCTTGAAAACACCCTGAGCGTGGAAAGGGTTTGGTCAGTATATCATCATGCGGACCCAGACTACGACGCAATCACTGATCTGCATGCTCGTATGCCAATTCATAAGGAAACTGTTATAGAGGTTTCCGGAAACGACCTGATGAAATGGGCTGATAAACCAGGTGGACCGTGGATTAAGGAGCTTATGCATGAAGTGATTAACGGAATTCTGGATCATAAGGTCCCGAATAAAAAGGAGTTAATTAAACAATGGCTCATTCAAGAGAACAAACTTTAAAGCATGAGATTGCCAAAGCATTTGCGAAAGCTGGAGAGGATTATATATCAGGACAGGCATTAGCTGATTTAGTTGGCTGTTCAAGAGTGGCGATATGGAAGCATATTGACCAGCTGCGTCAGGAAGGCTACGAAATTGAGGCTGTAAAGAAAAAGGGGTATCGGCTCTTGAAAAAATTAGATTCTCTAAGGGCCACTGATATTCTAATGGGGTTACAGACTGAATTTGTAGGACAATCTATATATTCTTATGATACAGTCTCATCCACTCAAGTTGTTGCCAGAGAACTTGCGGGAAGCGGAGCTAAAGATGGTACAGCTGTGATTAGTGATGAACAAACGGAAGGTACAGGGCGATTAAAAAGAAAGTGGCATTCTCCTTCAAATGGAGGGATCTGGTTAAGTATGATTATGAGACCTGATATTCCTCCCTACCATGCCCCTCAGCTCACGTTGTTAACAGCTGTAGCTGTTGTTCAGACACTAAACAAATTTGGTGTGAATGCAGGAATCAAATGGCCAAATGATGTGTTGGTAGAAGGAAGGAAGATTGCGGGAATACTAACAGAGCTTCATGCGGAGTCCGATCAAATTCATCATGTGATTATCGGCATTGGCATGAATATAAACCAGCCCCTTGAATCGTTTCCTGATGAGTTAAAAGAGATCGCTACTTCTGTCTTAATCGAGAAGAAACAAAGAGTAGATCGATCTGAATTTTTACAAAGCTTTTTTAAGAATTTTGAAGATATATATCTACTTTATTTAGAAAAAGGTTTTGAACCAATAAAACAGCTTTGGGAAAAGCTTACCATTACCATTGGGAAGAAGGTCACCGTCCAAAGCCTGCGAGGATCTTTAACTGGCTTGGCAACCGGAATTAATGATGATGGTGTATTGATTATCATGGATGATGAGCAAAAAAGCCATTTGGTTTATTCCGGAGATATAACTGTGCATCAATAATGGACAATATTAAGCGGTTGTTTTTAAAAAAGAAATTAATTGAAAATGAGTTAATATATGGCATATAAAAATGACTGAATGTTATAATTCATAGAAGGGCGGGAGCGGAAACGACCTGCACCTTGTATAGTAGTCATTTTAAATAGATTTATAATTCTGCCTGTATCCAAGAAAGGACCGGGACAGAGGGATAAAAGCTATTATGCCAATCCATCCTTCTGTAATTAGAAGGATTTTTTATTTGGTAAATAGGTTTTTCTCTCCTCGGAATGAAAAGGAGGAAAGAAAAAATGAAATTTGCTGTGGATTTTTTGAAACTAAAAGAAAACAGAGAAAAAATTTCAATGCTGACTGCGTATGATTATCCATCTGCTAAACTGGCAGAACAAGCGGGGGTCGATATGATTCTTGTAGGTGACTCTCTTGGAATGGTTATTTTAGGATATGATTCTACTGTTCCTGTCACTATCGAGGATATGATTCATCATACGAAGGCTGTTAAAAGAGGCGCACCTAACACATTTATCGTGACGGATCTGCCGTTTTTGACGTATCACACAACAAATGAGGAAGCGTTAAAAAATGCTGCAAGACTTATGCAGGAGGCAGGGGCTGATGCGGTCAAAATGGAGGGTGCCGGAGATGTTATTAGCAAAATAAAAGCGATGACAGATGCAGGTATACCGGTAGTGGCGCATTTAGGCTTAACACCGCAATCAGTTGGTGTACTTGGAGGTTATAAAGTCCAGGGTAAAACAAGTGAGGCGGCAATTAAACTTTTGGAGGATGCGAAAAAGTGTGAAGAAGCCGGGGCAATGGCCGTTGTGCTTGAATGTGTACCTTATCAGGTCGCTGAACATATATCGAATGAACTAATAATCCCAACAATCGGGATTGGTGCTGGTAACGGTACGGATGGTCAGGTTCTCGTTTATCATGATGTTTTATTATATGGTGTAGGCAGAGTGGCCAAGTTTGTAAAATCCTATGCTAATCTAAATGATGTGATTGGCTATGCTTTGTCTGAGCATATAAAAGAAGTGAAATCGGGAATTTTTCCGGATCGTGATCACTCATTCACGATGAAGGAAGAAGAACTAGCCTCATTGTATGGAGGAGAAAAATGAAGATTATCAGCCAGATAAACGAACTGCGTGAAGTACTTGATTTAGAGAGGGAAAAGAAACATTCCATCGGATTTGTCCCAACTATGGGATATTTGCATGAAGGACATCTATCACTTATTCAAGAAGCAAGAGAGAAAAATCATGTGGTAGTTATCAGTATATTTGTAAATCCGCTTCAATTTGGTCCTAATGAGGATTTTGATAAATATCCACGCGATATGGAACGGGATGAAGAGCTGGCACGAAATGCAGGGGTGGATTATTTATTTTATCCAACAGTTCAGGAAATGTATGGGGATAAGCAAACCCTGACGGTAAAAGTGCATGAGCGCACCGATGTACTTTGCGGAAAATCCAGACCGGGTCATTTTGATGGAGTGGCGACTGTTCTGACAAAATTGTTCACTATTGTCCATCCGACCCGAACTTATTTTGGACTGAAGGATGCTCAACAGGTTGCTGTAGTAGAAGGGATTATCCATGACTTTAATTTCCCGATTGAACTGGTTGGTGTTGAGATTAAGCGTGAAGAGGATGGTCTTGCATTAAGCTCCAGAAACATTAATTTAACAGAGCAGGAAAGAGAAGAAGCTCCATTTATCTATAAAAGTCTTTGCAAAGTGAAAGCTCAGCTGCAAAAAGGTGCCAGTCCCGCGGAAGCGCTTGAAAAGGGGAAAGAGTATTTGCAATCCCATATCAATGGTCAAATCGATTATTTTGAAGGATTATCCTATCCGGACTTGAGTGAGATTACAGAGCATGATCAAAGAATCATCTTTGCAGTGGCGGTTCAATATACGTCTGTTCGTTTAATCGACAACATTATCATAAATTTATAGTCATACAAGGGGGTAAGATTATGTTTCGCAATATGATGAAAGCAAAGCTTCACAGAGCAACAGTTACTGAGGCAAACTTAAACTATGTAGGCAGTATTACAATTGATGAAGATTTATTAGATGCGGTAGATATGCTTCCAAATGAGAAAGTTCAGATTGTAAATAATAATAATGGTGCACGTTTTGAAACATATATCATTCCCGGTAAGAGAGGCAGTGGTGTAATCTGCCTAAATGGAGCTGCTGCCCGTCTAGTTCAGGAAGGTGATAAAATAATCATTATATCCTATGGATTAATAGAAGAAGCTTATGTAAGAAGCCATCGGCCTAAAGTGGCTGTTCTTGATGAGTATAATACAATTGTTGAAATGCTTGGAGCCGAACCAGAGGCAACGATCATTTAATGACTTTGTTAATGAACAAACGCTGATCCCCTTAAATCTTTAAGGGAACCAGCGTTTGTTTTTTATTAACCAATAGTCTTCATTCTTCTTTGATTAATAAGGCTGGTTTTGATATAACAGTAGATAATGGGTAACGATAAATGATATGAAGAGTGTATGATAGGGGACCCAAAAAATAAAATGGAAAATAAGGTGCCATTGTGAATTTTTCCATCAGCTAAACAGAAGCAAGTTAGAGAAGAAGTGAGCAGGTGTTAAATATGAAAAGTAAGTATGTAGTAATCGACTTGGAGACTACAGGTAATAACCCTAAAAATGGTGATCGCATCATTCAAATTGCGGCTAACGTCATTGAAAATGGTGAAATCACATACCAATATTCATCTTACATAAATCCAGGGAGGTCCATCCCTCTATTCATACAGGAATTAACCGGTATTACGGATGCAGACGTGGAGAATGCACCGACATTTAAAGAGTTGGCACCCTACATTATTGGTGTATTGGATGAGGCTGTTTTTGTTGCTCATAACGTATTATTCGATTTGACATTTTTACAGGCTGAATTGGAACGTGTAGGGTATGAGCGTTTTCTTGGATATACCGTAGATACGGTGGAACTAGCAAAAATCGTCAATCCTGGAATGTCGAGTTTTAAACTAGAGGAGTTAGGAAAAGCCTATGGCTTTCTTCATGAGCGGCCACATCAAGCAGACAGTGATGCTTATGTAACGGCTCTTTTGTTTATCGAGTTTTACAAACAATTAAAGAAATTGCCGAAACCTACCATTAAATCATTATACAGATTATCATTTTTATTAAAAAGCGAGCTTAAAGAATTATTGGCTGAGATATTAAATGAATATTCAACGATGAGTGAGCCATGGAGACCAGATCTAGATATTTATCGTGGTATCGCAATTGTTAGGCAGAAATCAATTGAAAGCCTAACACAACAGGAGAATGAAAAAAAACATATTTCTCTTGATGAATCAGCGTTACATAACATATTAAAGAAGAGCTTTAAGAGTCATAACGTTAGTTTAGTAGAAGATGGGACACGGGATTTTACCGGACATATAAAAGCCTTTTATGAATATGCCAATGAAAATCATGTACAGGTAACCATAGCTGCCCATACTAAACATACAGCTGAACAGTTAATGGGTATTTTTCAGAGGGATTATTCTTCTAAAATGATTCAAAATCAAGTTAGCATATTGCATTCTAAGGAGCAGTATTTAAGTTTGCCGAAGTTCGAGCAATCGATGCGGGAAAAACAACAAAATTACGAAAGTACAATCGCAAAAATGCAAATATTAGTCTGGTTAACCATGACAAATACAGGCTGTTTGGAAGAGCTTAATTTATCCTCGGGGGGAAGAGAATATTGGAAGGAAGTAGCCCACCATGCCCATTTGCATCCACGCTTGCTTAAGCCGTGGACGGAACGGGACTTCTATTCGAGACAGATGCTGGCTGCTAAGCAGGCAAAGATTATTCTTAGTACTCATGACAGTCTAATTTCGGATATTCAAACAGGGGATTTCTTAAGCGAGTGCCCTAATATAGTACTTGAGGAAGCTAATTATTTTCCATCCTCTGTTCAAAGCGGATTAACGAAAGAGCTGAGCTATGTAGAAGTGAGGAATATCTTGAATAAAATTGGAACTTTGGATAATCGGCAACTATTGAGATCTGTCATATTGCTTTTAAAGGAAAAAACGACCGGTTCATATAATGAAAATCAACTGGCTGTTTTATTGGAAGAAATCGCATGCAGTGTGGAGAGCTTTTATGAGGCATTGTTCACATATGGAATGAAAAGCAAAAAGGATATGGACGGACCTAGAGTGCAATGTAAGCTTGATTTTTCTGAGCTGGAGAATAAAAAATACATGGATCAATTATTAAAAGAAGCCAATGATCTGTATGACTCTCTCGGTTTATTAGTAGTACAATTTCAACAGATCCTTGGTGAGTTGAACCAAGTACCAATTGAAAAATTAAAGCGAAGTCAATTTAACATTATTGATGAATTAACAAAATTATCGGGGGAAATAAATTTAATCCGAGTTACTTTAAATAGGTTTTTTAAGAGTCTGGATACAAATGATGAGGTTTGGGCGAGTTGGAATGTAAAGGGAAATAGAAATTCAGTCCAAATATATGCCCAGCCCTTATCGGTCTCAAAATGGGTTAATCGAAACTTATTAAAGCCGGATAGCCATATTTTATTTATTTCAGATGTCTTGACGGTAGGTGGATCCTTCCATTTTATTTCACAACAATTAGGTGTTCAGGAAAACAAGTTGAGTAGCCTGGTGATCCCCCCGGTAAAAGAGCAATATTTAACGATATTGACTCCATTGAAGGAAAAGTCGGGATATACGCTGATTGATTTTGTGAAAAAGCAACAAAAGCCCTTAATCCTTCTTTTTCAATCACAAGAATCATTAAAAACAATATATAATGATATGAAGGGATTAGCAGAATTTACGCACATACAGTTGCAGGCTCAGGGACTATCCTCCGGTTCTGCCATGAAAATGCTGCGAAATCATCTTGCTGTTGACCAATCAATTCTCTTAATGAATTACACTGGCTGGGATCAGGTTTGGCATACTTATAATGGCCGATCAATGATTTTAATGGTTGAGCCTCCAGTCGAAATGAACAGCACGATTCCAGATGAGGATTTAATATCTGAGTTAATCATTAATTTAAGAAGCTTGCTTAATACTTCTCCGAATTATAAAAAAGACAGCAAATGGGTCTTGATAGAGAATGATTTGATTCGGAGTGATAGAAGTATGTTTGAACATGGTCTAAATTACGTAAAGCCAATATACAGGAATATGTAAGGAATTTAATGTTTGGCTCGCTTTTTTAGTAAAGTAAAGCTATTTGCAATTTTATTTTGGTATAATGTGTACGAGAGCGCTACGTTTTGGGAGGACTTACAATGGAGAGTAAGGTAGAGCTATTATCAAGTGTTAAATTGACATACACGAATGATTTATATAAAATCGTTGATTCTTTAAATAAAACGTTGAAAAAAGAGAATTTAATGTTTGGCTTAGCATTAGATAAACAAGATCAACAAACAGCCGTTTTTTCAATATACCGTACATAACTTGAAAGGAAATAGATATGAAAAAAGTAATTTGGAGCATAGTGATTATTATCCTGATTGGCAGTGGCTTTTTTATTCAGGCTATCTATGCTGGTGACAGCACCAGGAAAGACGCTGAAAAGAGTGCAGAAGATATTGCCAGAGAAACAGCTGGAATGACAGAAGTGGATGATTTCTATTTATATAATGGAAATGAGACATGGAGTGTAATAACTGGCAAAACAGCAGATGGCAAAAAAATCGGTGTTTGGGTGCCGGATGATAAGAAAAAGAAAAGCCAGATTATTGCCCTCTCAGAAGGTATTAGTAAAAATAAAGCCATTGCAATCGTGAAAGAAAAAAAGAATGTGAAGAAGATTGTGTCTGCCCATTTGGGAATGGAAAATAATCAACCCTTATGGGAAGTAACCTATAAAAATAATAAAGACCTTTATGGGTATTATTACCTGAATTTCAAAACAGGCAATTTAATACGTAATTACGATAATCTGTAGGATGGAGATGGAACCGGATGAAATTAGCAAAAAGAGTATCAGCATTAACACCATCATCAACACTAGCAATAACAGCCAAAGCAAAAGAGCTTAAAGCCCAAGGTCTGGACATTATTGGACTTGGAGCAGGAGAACCAGATTTCAATACTCCAGCTAACATACTCGAAGCAGCGCAAAAGTCCATGCGGGATGGCCACACAAAATATACACCTTCTGCTGGATTGCAATCCCTGCGCAAGGTTGTCGCAGATAAACTGCAAAAAGATCAAGGACTAACATACAGTAACGGCCAAATTTTTATCGCTTCAGGTGCCAAGCACGCTTTATATACACTTTTTCAGGCAATTTTGGATGAAGAGGATGAAGTGCTGATTCCTACTCCATATTGGGTAAGCTATCCGGAACAAGTTAAATTGGCAGATGGAGTGCCTGTTTATATTGAAGGTAAAGAAGAAAATCAATTTAAGGTAACGCCTTTACAGATTGAAAAAGCAATTACTGAAAAAACGAGAGCGCTTATTATCAATTCACCAAGCAATCCTACCGGTATGATATACACAGCTGAAGAATTACAGGCGATTGGTGAGGTATGTTTAAAACATGATATTATTATAGTTTCAGATGAAATTTATGAGAAATTGGTCTACCACAACCATGAACATGTATCGATAGCAGAGCTTTCCGAAGAGTTTAAGCAGCAAACAATCGTCATTAACGGTGTTTCCAAATCCCATTCTATGACAGGATGGAGAATTGGTTATGCGGCAGGTGACCAAGCGTTAATTAAAGCAATGACGAACTTGGCAAGCCACAGTACGTCCAATCCGACAACGACCGCACAATATGCAACAATTGAAGCCTATACAGGACCGCAAGATCAAGTTGAAATTATGCGAAGTGCGTTTGAACAAAGATTGGATGCTATTTACGATCAATTGCTTGAGATACCGGGATTGACTTGTCTGAAACCTCAGGGGGCATTCTACCTGTTCCCAAATGTCTCAAAAACGGCAGAGATGTGTGGATTTAACAGTGTAGATGATTTTGTAGAAGATCTATTGGAAAATGCTCTGGTAGCCGTAGTTCCCGGTTCTGGCTTTGGTGCACCTGATAATATACGCTTATCGTATGCTATATCGTTAGAAGCACTTCAAGAAGCTGTTAAGCGTATAAAGGAATATGTGATAAATAAATCAGCAACAAAGGCTGAATAAATAGGATTCACAGGGAGACGGTAAACGAAACGACCCCTTAAGGAAAATTCCTGGATGATCTTAAAGGGGTTTTTTGAGTGAATGGTATTAATTTAAGCCGCTTCATTACCTTACTGACTGATGGTAAATGAGGGGGTTAAGGATTAATTTAAAAAACGAGCAAGCGAGAATGGATGTTTTCTGCAAAGGATCGATGAAATAATGGATTATTTCATGTACAGGTGAAATTTTGTATTTGCTTGTCCATTTTGGTACTTGTATAATGAATAGGGTACATAACCTGGTTTTGTTTAAGCTTTGGAGGGAAAAAATGTGAAATGTACAATTAATGAAGTATATAAATATGTTAATGAAGAAGTTAAGATAGGTGCTTGGATTGCCAATAAACGTTCTTCAGGAAAAATTGCTTTCTTGCAGCTGCGCGATGGTACAGGCTTTATTCAAGGCGTAGTTGTCAAAGCAGAGGTTGATGAAGAATTATTCAATACCGCTAAGAAGATTACTCAGGAAACGTCCGTATGGGTGAAAGGTATTGTTCAGGAGGATGAGCGTTCCCCATTTGGTTACGAACTACTTGTAACAGGACTTGAAGTAATTGCAGAAGCAGTTGACTATCCGATTACACCGAAACAGCATGGCACTGAGTTCCTTATGGATCACAGACATTTATGGCTTCGTTCAAAGCGCCAGCATGCTGTCATGAAAATTCGTAATGAGATCATTCGTGCTACGTATGAATTCTTTAATAAAGAGGGCTTTGTAAAAGTTGACCCGCCGATTCTTACAGGAAGTGCTCCAGAGGGTACTTCAGAATTGTTCGCAACGAAATACTTTGATGAAGATGCTTATCTATCTCAAAGTGGACAATTATATATGGAAGCGGCAGCAATGGCACTTGGGAAAGTATTCTCCTTCGGTCCAACATTCCGTGCTGAGAAATCCAAAACGCGACGTCATTTAATCGAATTCTGGATGATTGAACCAGAGATGGCATTTGTTGAGTTCAATGAGAACTTAGAAGTTCAAGAGCAATATGTTTCCTATATCGTTCAATCTGTACTGGAAAATTGTGTGATTGAGCTGAAAACGCTAGGAAGAGATACTTCCAAATTAGAAAATATCAAAGCACCATTCCCTAGAATTACCTATGATGATGCAATTAAATTCTTGCATGAGAAGGGCTTTGATGATATCGAGTGGGGCGATGATTTCGGTGCTCCTCACGAAACAGCAATTGCAGAAAGCTATGATAAGCCTGTGTTTATCACCCATTATCCTACAGGAATTAAGCCGTTCTACATGCAGCCTGCTCCTGACCGTGATGATGTTGTCTTATGTGCAGATTTAATTGCACCGGAAGGCTATGGTGAAATCATTGGTGGATCAGAGCGTATCCACGATATGGATCTATTAAAAGCAAGACTTGATGAACATAATTTAAGTATGGATGCTTATAAATGGTATTATGAATTACGTCAATATGGTTCCGTTCCTCATTCTGGTTTCGGTCTTGGGCTAGAGAGAACGGTTGCTTGGATAAGCGGTGTGGAACATGTTCGTGAAACGATTCCATTCCCTCGTCTTTTAAATCGTCTATATCCTTAATAGTCAAATAAAACCTGGCAATTTATTTTATTGTCAGGTTTTATTTTTCCGTACTTCAAAATCAGCATACATGGTATACTAAAAGGTGAGGTGTCGAATTATGACTATAAAAAATCTGTCGAATTGGATTAAGCAGGCGAATGTTGTCATACCCTCTTATTTGTTAAGCAGTTACAAAGAGATGGGATTAAATGAACAAGAGATGATGCTTTTACTGCATGTTGAAAACTTTTCAATGAACGGGAATTCATTTCCCACTCCTGCTGAAATCTCTTCTGTAATGAACCTCACTGAAATGGACTGTACTAACCTGCTCAGAAAACTGGTTCAGCATGGTTTCTTAGATATTACAGAGGATGAAAAACCAGGTTATGAGAGCTATTCAATCAAGCCATTATTTGAAAAATTGGCCTATCATTATTTAAAAGAAGCTAAGCAAACCGACTTTGAAGAGAAAGTAATTAAGAGTGAATCCTTATATACCGTATTTGAAAAGGAGTTTGGCCGTCCATTATCACCCTTTGAGGGTGAAACATTAACGATGTGGCTGGATGAGGATAAGCATTCACCTGATTTGGTTAAGGCTGCTCTTAAAGAAGCCGTTATCTCCGGAAAGCTCAGTTTCAGATATATAGATCGTATTTTGTTCGATTGGAAGAAACACAGTATCAAAACGTTGGAACAAGCCAAGGCGTATAGTGAACGCTTCAGAAGCTACACGAAAAAAAGTCCTGCTAAAACTGTTCCCGTTGCTAAAGAGTTGCCATTATATAATTGGCTAGAATAGACTTTAATCGATAGACCAGGATAGATCCTTTTATCCGGTCTTTTTATTCGCGAAAAATAAAGAATAAAGGGAGGGGGATTTAGATGCTTACCAATACACAAATTCGATATTGTCTCGACGAAATGGCAAGGATGTTTCCTGAGGCCCATTGCGAATTAAATCATTCCAATCCATTCGAATTAACCGTAGCGGTAGTATTATCGGCACAATGTACGGATGCTTTGGTGAATAAAGTAACGAAAAATCTCTTTCAAAAATATAAAAAACCAGAGGATTTCCTTTCTGTACCGCTTAGTGAATTGGAAAATGATATTCGTTCAATTGGTTTATACAGAAATAAAGCGAAAAATATTCAGAAGTTATCGCAGATTATACTGGAAAAATACAATGGGGTAGTTCCGAATGACCGGGATTTATTAGTTGAGCTTCCCGGAGTAGGGAGAAAGACAGCGAATGTGGTTGTTTCAGTAGCGTATGGAACACCGGCAATCGCTGTGGATACACACGTGGAGAGAGTAAGTAAAAGGTTAGGTATATGCAGATGGAAGGACTCCGTCTTAGAGGTTGAAAAAACGCTGATGAGAAGGATCCCTGAGGAAGAATGGTCGATTACCCATCACCGATTGATTTTCTTTGGTAGATACCATTGTAAAGCTCAATCGCCAAAATGCGAGGAGTGTCCTATGCTTCTACTGTGCCGTGAAGGGAAAAAAAGAATGAAAGCAGCAGGAAAAGGAAAATGAATATACCAGAATTAAATCTTGAACCTTTTAATTTTGAGTACAATCAACTTGATAAAAATGATTTTTTGAGATGGAATAACGATATTTTCAATCTTGGTTTTCCTTATGAGTATTATTATTTTAAAGGCAATGATCTGTACAGGCCCTGGGAGGATTTCTCTGTTATAAGGGAGCAGTTGACGAATGAATGGGCGGAAATCGTTCGACAGTTGGAAATTATGTTCGCTAACAGAGAAAAGCAGGAAATTAAACCATATCTGTTAAAAGGAATTGTACTATATATATCGTTTATGTATTGGTCAAATCAAGTACCTGTAGATTTATGCGGCTTCCCTGCATGTCTAAAGGAATTAAAGGGGAAACCAGTTAATGTGGAAGAGCGTTTGCCCTTTATATTGGCAAGACCGTACTTTTATCCAAGCTTTATGCAATTAAAAAGCTTAATGGAAGAGCAAATCAAGATTGCGGCCAAAATGGCAGCTTTAAATAAGTATAAAAAATGAAGTTGAATATTGATTCCAACAATATTGGTGATATTAATAGTAGTAAATAGAAGCCACACAGATTTTAATAACTCTGTATGGCTTCTTTCTATTTTGTAATAATATGGACCGTATGTCTTCCTATAAATATACCAATTTTCCATATTGGTTTGCGGATTCTTGCTCTTTTTCTGCTATATATATGGTTTCTTTTGTGCTTTCTAACGGAATTGCATCTTGGGCACTGGTATTCAGCCTTATTGCTTCAGCGAAATGTTTAATTTCGAGATAATAGCCGTCTTCTTTTGATATATCAGGCACAAATTTTTTACCTTCGGCTGGATAGTCGGTTAGTACATTGTTTTCTAAAATAATGGTTCCTTTTTCAAAGTTCACTCTGTAGCGCATTTCAAATCCAAAATCACCTTTAATTGTCCAGTCATCCTGGGCATTTACTACTTTGCCATCGAGATAGTGATAGTTAGTAGATACAATGTCATATCCATTTCCTTCAAAAACCACTTTTCCGCTTGTAGATACAGCTACAGGTTTACCGAACAACCAATTGATAGTGTCCACATCATGAATATGTTGATCAAGTAAGCATCCACCGGATTTCTCCTTTTGCAGGAGCCAGTTTTCCCAAGACCATATAGGTGTTGAACCGCCTCGAAAGAATGAAGCACTTATTACAGGACCATATCTATTCGTATCAATTGTTTCTTTTAAGTACTGATAACTTGGGAAAAAACGAAGAGTCTGACCTATCATTAATTGGCGGTCATATTTCTTAGAGGCTTCAATCATCAAGGAGCAGTCCTTTGTTGAGATTGCCATCGGTTTTTCACACAAGACATGGACACCTAATTCCATTGCTTGAACGGCCAGTGGAGCATGTAGGTACGTTGGAAGGCATAAGTCTACATAATCTAGTTTTTCATCCTTAATCATGTCTTCCATTTTTTCATAGAAGGTGAACCGGCTGAAATCTACCTGCTCTTTACCTGTTTCCAAATTCCCCTCCACTACTTTACCATGCCGCTTTTTTTCATCCACATCACAAATAGATACTAATTTAATGGGGTATCCTTCCTTTTCCAGTCTCAAATACTTCTGTAAATGAGCATTTCCCATAAAACCTAATCCTACAATTCCTACTTTTAACATGGGCAACCTCCTCAGTCGGTTTCAAAAGTATTTTATTTAAGATATAAATCTTCTTTAACCTTACCTATCAAGAAGTCTTTTGATATTTAGAATTAAAGTCCCATTTCTTGTAAAAAAGGGCTGAATTAGTAAAAAGTAGTACCTATATTAGGTAAATACTGTGATAATTGGAAATAAGTATTCTGAAATTTCCAATAAAGGTGGCGATTCTTCTGAGGGCTGATTTTTTTAGGAATATTCATCCACCGCAATATCTAATTGAAATTGAGAAGATTTTAACATTGTATTATTTTGAGTTTTCTAAGGATTATCGGTATACGGGTGAAAAACATGATTTTTGGGAATTTGTCTATGTAGATAAGGGGAAGTTAGAGGTTTCTGCTGATCAAGAAGGCTACGAATTAAAAGAAGGAGATATTATTTTCCATAAACCAAACGAATTTCATAATTTGTGGGCGAATGGAATTTGTGCTCCTAATGTCTTAGTCATTAGTTTTGTTTGTCAATCTCCAATCATGTCTTTTTTCGAAAATAAAATTATGAGGGTCGCAACTGGAGAAAGAGAATTGTTGGCTAAAGTTTTAAAAGAAGCAAAAGATGTATTCCAGCCAAGTCTAGGAAGGATATATCGAGACGATATACGCCTGCCAAACCCTAGGGTTGGAGCGGAACAGATGATGTATTTGTACTTGAGTGAGTTTTTAATACGATTAATAAGAGATGAGACATCGGAAATCAATCAGCAACGTGCAAGCGGAGCAACTAAGAAAAAGTTTGAAAAAACGATTGTGAATGACATTATCGATTTCATGAATGAACGATTACATAAGCAATTATTTTTAGATGATATATGTACCCATTTCTTTCTTAGTAAGACATATTTGAAGAAAATATTTAAAGAAGAAACGGGATATACCGTGATGTCCTTCTTTAAGGCGCTTCGAATGGAAGAGGCAAAAGTCTTAATCAGAGAAAATAACTTGAGCTTTACACTTATTGCTCAAAATTTAGGGTTTGATTCAGTTCATTATTTTTCGAATTGCTTTAAACAACAAACTGGATTAAGTCCGAGTGAATATGCCAGGTCGATTCAAGCATTTGAACATAAATTGAGGCTGAAAGAAGAAGGGGAGAAAGCAGTTGATTAGGTTCGGAGTTATAGGATTAGGCAATCGAGGCAGTAAATTCGCTCTTCAGTCCCTAATTCCTCATCTAGAAATAGAAGTAGTCTATGTATGTGATGAACAAGGCACAAATTTTAACTTATTTGAAGAAAAACAAATTCGATCAACCACTGATTATCGAAACTTGCTAAAGAGCACGGATGTGGATGCAGTTTTTATCGCTACTCCGGATGATACCCATGCTGAAATTATTTTAGAAGCGATAAAATTTAGCAAACATATTTTATGCGAAAAACCTCTAGATATTTCATTGCAAAAAATCTCTATGATTCGTTCCGCCTTAAAAGATTATAAAAAAGTTTTTCAGGTTGGTTATGTCCTGCGATACGCACCATTATATTTTAAAGCAAAAAGCTTAATAAGCAGTGGAATTATTGGCGATATATTCCTTGCAAATGGAACAGACCACATTAACTATGGTGGTTACGCATTCTTTCATGATTGGCATAGGCTGAAATCTAAGTCCTACAGTTTATTACTTCAAAAGGCTACACATAGTCTGGATATTTTATCTTGGATGATTGGAGCCAAGCCGGTAAAGGTAGCAGCATTTGGAGGTTTAGAAGTGTTTGGTGAACCTGGGTCCATCAAAAAGTTTGGATCTCCTTTAAAGGAAGAACTGCACTGTCGAACATGTCAGCATAAATGGACATGTGAGGAGAGCCTAATTAATATCAAGAAGCATAAAGGAATTGAGTGGCAAGAAAGTTGGCCAGATCACTGTGTGTTTGATTCTGAGGTAAATGTAGATGATCATCAGGCTCTGCTAATTCAATACCAAAATCGAGCGAAAGTTACGTATACATTATGCCAATTTGCAGCCTATTATCGGAGGGAATTTCAGTTTTTTGGTACGAAGGGTGAGCTATACTTTGATGATGAGAACAATAGAATCATAGTTCATGATCGTTTGAAAAAAGAAAAGTTAGTCTACGAAATAGAGAATACAGTTGGCCATGGTGGAGGAGACGCTGAAATGATTTTGGATTTTCTTCATTGTATTCAAACAGGGGCTCAACCGCGTTCTAATCTGGAAAGTAGTTTCACCGTTTCTGAGCTAGTCATTGCTGCCCAACAATCAATTGAAGAGGACAAATATATTGTAATGGAGGGTTCTCTGTGAAGTTAGAAGATCAAGCTGCCCTAAGAGAAGTCCGAGAAGGGAATGTAGGGAACGTTACCTTTATTCGATATAACTTCCATGCTCCAGAAAAACCATTTGAAATCATCACTCAGCATATAAAGGAAGCTTTATATTGGATATCTAACATTCATATAAATCAGGATTTGAAAGATATTAATACGTCTGCAAGCCAAGAAAAAAATGTTTGGCTAATCACTTGTCAATTTACGGATAGGACGGTAGCTAACCTCTTTTTTGATTTTTCACCAAGTCGATCAATCTACATAAAACAAATGGAGATAGCCGGAACAACTGGGTTGTATGTGTTTGATTCGTCAGTTGAACAAGCTTTACAATCAGATTTTCTGCAAGTGCTTGAGATTAATCCTGAATATATGAAGGATGATCGTGTTGAGAAATGGTGGGGTAAAGCAATCCAAAGTCTTCAGACAGGGCAAGTGGCTTTGGTAGAGAAAGGAGGATCTTCATGAAAGTAGGAATCATTGGTTGTGCTCATATGCACGTGTATAGCTACACATTATGTTTAAAGACACTTGGAATTGAAATTGTCGGTATTTATGATCGGGATAAGGAGAAAATGTTTCAATTTAGTGAAAAGTATGGGATTTTCCCATATGAACAATTGGATGACCTTTTGCAAACAGATATTGATACGGTTCTGATCTGTTCAGAGAATGTGTTTCATTGTGAATATACTGTTTCAGCTGCTGCTTATAAGAAGCATGTGATTGTCGAAAAACCGATGGCACTTACGGTTGAAGATGCTGAAAAGATGATTTCGGTTTGCTACGCCGCTGGTGTTAAATTGATGGTTGCTCATCCAGTTCGCTTTTCTCAACCTATGCAGTCCTTAAAACAAATGATAGACGAAGGGACATGCGGAAAGCTAATTGCAATTAATGCCACAAATCATGGTAAATCACCTGGTGGTTGGTTTGTAGAGAATAAACTCTCTGGCGGAGGAGCTATCATTGATCATACGATTCATATGGCAGATCTAGTAAATTGGTTTTTTGCTCCTCAAATAGATTCCGTATTTGCTAGAGGTGAGAATTTACTTGGTGAGTCATATGTGGAGGATACAGGGCTCTTGCATGTGACATTTACGGATGGGACATTTATGAGTCTGGATACATCATGGAACAGACCTAAAGAGTATCCAGTATGGGGTGATGCCTCACTTACATTGGTCACAGATAAAGGGTGGATTCACGCCGATGGATTTGGAAGAAAGGCATTACTCTACAATCAAAAAGCAAGTCCTGCTTTTACATATTACGAAGAAGATATGGATATGGCCATGATAAAAGCTTTCAAAGACGCCATTGATCAAAATATGCCTTCACCAGTATCAGGAGAAGATGGCCTATTCACTGTAAAGATGGCGAGGATGGCCTATCAATCGATTGAAAAAGGAAACAGAGTAATTAATTAAAAGGAGGCTGAGAAAGTGAGAAAAGGTATAAATAGCTGGTGTTTTTCACCTGATTTATCATTGGAAACTACTTTTAAAGTAACAAAGGAAGCTGGATTCGATTCAATTGAACTGAATATGTCTGAAAGTATGCCTCAGGATTCCATTACTTCTGAATTAGGGTTAATAGATAACCCAGCTTTAACCCTTGAAACTACAGAGTTAGAGCTTGAGACAATCAAAAATTTATCAGTGACTTATCAGTTACCAATCAGTAGTATTGCGACAAGCTTACATTGGACATACCCTCTGACCTCATACGACGAGAAAGTAAGGGTAAAGGGATTAGAAATCGCTAAGAAAATGATTGAGGTATGTGCTGTCCTTGGTGGAGATACTGTATTAATCGTCCCTGGTGTTGTAACGGAAACAAATAGTTATGATGACTGCTATGACTTGGCTCAATCGGCTCTAAAAGAATTAGCTATATATGCAGAACCACTCGGAATTGTTATAGGTGTGGAGAATGTTTGGAATAAATTTTTACTTAGCCCACTTGAGATGCGTCGTTTCCTTGATGAAATCAATCATCCTTCGGTAAAGGCTTATTTTGACGCAGGAAATGTGTTGCAATTTGGCTTTCCAGAGCAGTGGGTGCGCATTTTAGGTGAACGAATCACGAAGGTACACATTAAAGATTTTCGCCAGGATATAGGGAATATACGTGGATTTACGGGTCTTTTAAGCGGAGATATGAAATGGTCGTCTCTTATGGAGGCTCTAAGAGAAATAGGATACAACGGGGATGTGATTTGTGAGTTAAGTCCTTACAAAGAAAACTCGATACAACTAGCATATGACACCAGCAATGCTATGAAATATATATTAAGCAAGTAAGACCAAATTAAAGGGGGATATTTATGAAAAAGGAAGTAAAGTGGTTAGCAGTCTTTTTCTTGATTATCAGTGCAATGTTGGTTGGTTGTTCGAATGATTCTAAGTCCGATGCTAAAGGGGACGGAAAAGAAATTACTTATGCTTTATGGGATAAGGAGCAAGCGCCAATTTATGAAGAGCTCGCAAAAGAATTTGAAGAGGAAACAGGTATTAAAGTAAAGTTTGAAATCACACCGTGGGCGCAATATTGGACAAAATTAGAAACAGCCATAACAGGAAATAATGCCCCAGATGTTTTTTGGATTAATTTCCCGCGTGTACCTGATTATATTGATAATGAGGTTGTCCTTCCCTTAGATGACATTGAATTTGATAAAGATAAGTTCCCTCAACAATATTTGGATTCCTATACAAGAAATGGGAAGCTATATGCAATTCCAAAGGATTTCGATTCACATGCACTTTACTATAATAAAAAGATTTTCGATGAAGCAAACATTGCCTATCCGGATGACACATGGACTTGGGATACATGGAGAGAAGTAGCCAAGAAGCTTACAAATAAAGACAAGAATATTTATGGCATGGCTGCGCCAGTAACGTGGCAGGGTGGATATTATGAAACGTTATTACAGAGTGGAGGAGCTCCGTTTGCTGAGGATGGGACAAAGTCTGGTTTTTCTGATTCAAAAACGATAGCTGGCGTACAATTTTGGTATGACTTTGTTAAAGAAGGATCCAGTCCAACAGTTGAAGAAATGGCTAGTACGACAGTATCCGAATTGTTTTTAAATGGACGTATTGCTATGACTCTGGATGGTTCTTATATGGTACCAACGTATTTTACTGATGAATACGGGATAGAGAATATTGATGTGGCACCTATGCCAAAAGGTGAAATCCGAGCTACAACGTCAAATGCCTTAGCGAATGCTATTTCTGCCAAAACAGAAAATGAAGAAGCTGCTAAAAAATGGGTTGCTTACCTTTCTACTAAAGAAGCGAATGAGCATACCGCTAACTCAGGAAAGGTTCTATCAGCCTATGAAGGCTCACAAGAGGGATGGATGAATGCTTATCCAGATAAAAACCTAAAAGTATTCATAGATGCTGTCGAGTATGCAGTACCGCTTCCGAATAAGAAAAATAACTCAGCTGCCATTGCAATTGAGGCTGATATACTAACAAAAGCATGGACAGGTGAAATAACAGTGGAAGAAGCGTGTTTAGAATTGGCCAAGCAAGCGGATGAACTATTGAAAAAATAATCGAGTAGGGAATGATTGATTTGGCAAAAAACGACGGTAACGTAATCCCTTATAAAAGATCGAAATATAAGAGAAGAGATATATTGGCAGCTATATTTTTTATCGGCCCTCTATTTCTTGGATTGTTCGTTTTCTATCTTTTTCCGATGATTCAAAGCGTTTTCTATTCATTTACAAAATGGGGCATGTTCGGTGGAAATACTTTCACCGGACTTGCTAATTATAAGAAGCTAATTGGAGATGGAGAAGTATTATCAGCTTTGAAAAACACCATAATCTATTCTATATTTACTGTACCTATTTCGATGGTCATTTCATTATTAATCGCAACTCTTTTAAATAACAAAATAAAGGGTGTATCTTTTTACCGGGTTATCTACTTTCTTCCGGCTGTTACGATGACATCTGCAGTCGCTATGATTTGGAAATGGATGTATAACTCAGACTACGGAATTATAAATCAAATCCTTGCTCAGGTTGGTATTCAGGGACCAGCTTGGCTGACAAGCTCAAACACAGCCATGATATCTTTAATTATTGTAGGTATATGGAGTTCCCTTGGTACTTCAATAGTTATATTCTTAGCTGGATTACAAGGAATATCGAGATCTTTCTATGAAGCGGCAGAAATAGATGGGGCTGGTTCCTTGCAAAAGTTTTTTAAGATTACGTTACCGATAGTAACTCCGACAATCTTTTTTAGCTTGATTACGTCGCTGATTTCTGCACTGCAGGTGTATGACTTGATTTTTCTAATGTATTCCCAGACTAATCCGGCTCTTGAAAGTGTCCAATCCCTGGCCTATTTATTTTATAAGCATGCGTTTATATTAAATGACAAAGGATATGGCGCCGCTATTACCGTTGTTTTATTACTTTTAACTATGATCATTACCGTTATTAATTTTGGATTTCAAAAGAAATGGGTGCATTATGAATAAGAGGTGGACAAGATGATGAAGAAAAAAAACAAAGGAAAATGGGTTGTTCACGTATTACTTATATTTGGTTCCATTATGATGGTGTTCCCCTTTATTTGGATGGTGCTAACTGCACTCAAGACAAAAAGTGAATCAATCAGTATTCCTCCAAAGTTTTTTCCTGAAGTTGCCCAATGGAATAACTTTAGCGACATCTTTACACTTTTACCTTTTAGTCAATATTATTTAAATACTTTCGTTTCTACGGCGGTCATCACATTAGGACAAGTGTTTCTTTCTGCAATGGCGGCTTATGCCTTTGCACGAATTGAATTCCCCTTTAAGAAGACATTATTTATCCTGATGTTATCCGTTTTAATGGTTCCTGGGCAAATATTTTTACTTCCACAATACTTAATCATCCAAGATATGAATCTATTAAATACAATTCCAGCTTTATTTATTCCAGGTCTGTTTTCAGCTTTTGGTACATTTTTGCTGCGACAGTTTTTTATGACAATCCCAAAAGAATTGGAAGAGGCCGCCGTTATTGATGGTTGCTCCAGGTTACGTATATTTTTCAGTATTATCCTGCCTTTGTCTAAACCTGCGCTCATTTCAGTATCGATTTTTGCGTTGCTATATGGCTGGAATTCTTTGCTTTGGCCGTTGATTGTAAATACATCCCCAGACAAAATGACGCTATCTGCGGGCTTGGCAACTCTAAACGGACAATATGCTACTAATTATCCTTTAGTGATGGCTGGATCATTCATGGCAATTATTCCACTAATTATCGCCTTCTTTATTTTCCAAAAGCAGTTTATTGAAGGGATTGCATTAAGTGGATCAAAAAATTGATGTAGTAGTAATTGTATCTTTTGAGGATTGGAGTATATTGTGGTGAAGCAGGGGGGATGAAATAAAGGTGACTTCTGCAGTTAGATAACTTTATCTATAGGCAGAGTTATCTATTGTGATTAGTTTACAGTAGAAAGTTATTCGCATATATAGCATAAAAAAATGCACTTCATTGTTAGAATAAGTCTAACCATGAAGTGCATTTTAGTTATTGTTTATAGGAATTTGAAACTTTTCATTTCAAAATGTTCTGGTTTACGGTTTAGGCAATTTTACGTATATGTCTAGGCATTTCTTGAATAGCAGGTGGAATCAGATAGGAAGTTTCGTCAGGCTGGGAAGTACTATTACTTCTCGCAGCAGGCTGTTCTTGCCCATCCTCATCCTGTGGTTCTGGCTGGCCTTCACCAGGGTTAGTACCTTCGCCAGGATTGGTGCCTTCACCAGGGTTAGTTCCTTCACCAGGGTTAGTTCCTTCGCCAGGGTTGGTGCCTTCGCCAGGGTTGGTGCCTTCGCCAGGGTTGGTGCCTTCACCAGGATTAGTACCTTCTTCAGGATTGTTACCTTCATTCGGATCTTCTTCATTACCTGTGCCATTGTCTGGGTTAGGTTGGTTTGGATCCTCTGTATTGTCCTCAGTCGGCTCTTCAGGCTGTTCTTCCTCCTCTGGAGCAGCTTCAGGAATAGAAACAGATGTAGATGCTGAGTCACTCTCCTGGCCGTCTACAGTAGCTGTTACATAGAACGTATACTTTTTCCCGGCTTCTGGAGCATCGAGACTAAAGGAAGTTTCCTTTGTAGTGGTTAACGTTTGTCTGTCTCCGCCATCCACGACAACCTGAACATTAAATTCTGCGTCATTAGAAGAATCATATTTCCAGCTCACGTTTATTCGATTAGATGCTTCATCAAAAGCAGCGTTGAGACCAGAAGGCGCATTTGGTTTTGTATATTTTTCTGATGTTTTAGTAGGTTCATGTCCCTTTACAAAGTACTCATATACAATTTGATCACTTGGTGTATATTCACTTGCTTTAGCGTTTGTTCCTTTTTCAAGGGCAACTTTGACAACCGAACTTGGCTGTTTGAAATTATCAGTTGTCACATTCTCAGACATTTTGCCCATCATTGTTTTAAAGATTTTTGCGGCTATTTTTGTTTCCTGCTTACTCATCGGATTTTTTAATTGTTGATCATAGCCCGTCCAAACAGACATGGTGTAATTCGTTGTATATCCAATAAACCACGCATCCGGTGAACTGCTCTTACTGATATTATATTTTGCCCGGTCTTCTGCAGAGTAGTTTGTTGTTCCTGTTTTTGCTGCAATGTGAAGACCTGGAATATTGGCTGCAGTTCCTGTACCTTTAGTCACAACATCCTGCAAAATGTTTGTAATCATAAAGGCTGTATAATCCTTCATGGCAACTTGTGGTTCCGGTGCCGTTTCAATAACAGTATCATTGTCTCTTAGAACTACTTTTTTTACGACATGCGGTTTATTATAGATACCCTCGTTACCAAATGCAGCATAGGCACCTGCCATTTGTAGAGGGGATGCTGCTTTGTCTACACCGCCGATTGCGGATGCTTCGTAAATTTCCCCAAAGTCAACACCTAATTTTTTTGCAAATTTACCAGCTTGATCTTCACCAACCTCTTGGAGTGTTTTAACTGCAGGGACGTTAAGTGATTTATAAAGCGCCTCACGAATCGTTACATTCCCTTTATAGGTACCCGTTGCACTACCAATTGATTGTCCGGAACTATATTTATATGGTTCATCTTTAATAATATGAGCAGTCGACCATTTCAAATATTCAATTGCTGGACCGTAATCAAGAATTGGTTTAATGGTTGAACCCGGCTGCCTTGTTTTTAAATCTGTTGCATAGTTAAAGCCACGGGCTACTTCTTGGTTTCTTCCACCGCCCATTGCGTTGATTTCTCCGGTCTTTGTATCCATAAAGACCGTACCAGCCTGGAATTTATCATTCGGGTAGTCGATATATTTATCGCTATTCAGTATTTCCTCCATTAGTTCCTGTGCATCAGGATCGATGGACGTATATACCTGAAGGCCATCTGTGTATATATTGTAGTCTCCGATTTCTTCCACTTCATCGATGACTTGATCAACAATAGCATTATATTTTGTGTTTGTTGTTTTCTCGCGTTTTTCTTCTGGTACTAAGCTATCTTCAACACTTTCGGCTTGCGCTTTTTCGCGCTCTTCCGCAGTGATGAAACCTGCTTTTTCCATTAGTTTAAGTACGATGTTTCTTCGTTTTTCCGCTTTTTCCGGATACGTAAACGGGTTGTAATTATTTGGGCTTTGCGGCATACCTGCCAGCGTGGCAGCTTCAGATAAGGTAAGCTCATTCAATTCTTTGCCAAAGTACAGCTTGGATGCTGTGGAAAACCCATGGACTCCGGATGACATATATACTTTGTTAACATACATTTCAAAAATTTGTTCTTTAGAATATTTTTGCTCAAGTTGAAAAGCAAGGTACATTTCCTGTACTTTACGTTTAATCGTTTTTTCTGATTTAAGGAAAGAGTTTTTCACTACCTGCTGGGTAATGGTGCTACCTCCCTGAGAGCCGAAGCCGCCTGTTATGTTTCCAATTAAAGCTCCGCCAACGCGAATAATATCAATTCCATGATGTTTATAAAAACGCACATCTTCAGTTGCCAGGATGGCATTTTCCATCAATTTAGGAACATCCTTATAATCGACGTAATCTCTTGTTTCTGAGCCTACTTCTGTATATATATCTCCGTTTTTATCATAGATTTTCGAAGAAATAGGATCAATCAGGGCGCTGTCATCAATCTCAGGAGCTGTGACAGCCCAGTATGCAAAAACTCCTCCAACTGAAATACCTGCAATAATAAATAGTGCAACTAAAACAATTAAGGTTCTTTTTAATAATGATTTTGATTGTTTCTTTTGTTTTTTATTTCTTTTGGAATTTGCATATTTCCTTTTTTCTGTCCTCGTTTTGTATTGATCTGACATTGTGTTACATACCTTCCTTTCAGGATAAAGGACCATTTAAAATAGTTGGGTACCATATTTTTTGTCAATTATCTTAATATAGTCAATTCTTGGTGAAAACCCAAGCGGAATCACTTCACCTGTATGTTCGATATCCTTTTTTGGTATAGATTTTCTACCGCCAGATAGCATCTCTTCCCAATAATAGATTAGTGTCTCAGCCGGTAAATAGTAAATTTCCTCTGTTACACTGAAGCGCATAATAATAAAGGCTATTCCACCATGTTTAATGATATTGCGCATATGGACAATTTGGTGTTCATGAAAATTCTTTAAAGGGAAAGAGGTTGTTTGTCTGGTTTCCTTCGCTTCAAAGTCAATGTATCTACCTTTATATACACCATTATAATCCGTTGTGGAGGCTTGCTTAAAATAGGCCTCTTTTATGACTGCAGCGCTCCTCTTAGGATAAGAAACATTAACAATCTGAACGGGTGTTGGCTTTTTGTGAACAATTGCGATGTTATTCTCTATATAATAAAGATTTGTTTCGTTTAAGTCATCCTCCAATGTCATTCCCCGATTAGAATAATTCACTTTTTTCTGTTTCAGTACTTTGCTGCCTGTTTTCACAATCGGGTTATATTGTTTTCCATTAGGATATTTTATAGACATAGTATCCCTCCAAGCCCATCCTTATCATAACAAAAATAGCATCAAAATTGTAAAATTCATTATTACTTACAAAGAAAGTTTAAATAATTGGTACAGATACTCATTTATGTAATCTTATTATAAGAAAACGTGTATTTCTCGTTCAATAAATACTAAATTGATAGAATGTAAACGAAACTAAGGCACTTCGAAGTTTATAATAAATTGGCTGGATTCGTCAAAGGTACTTTTTAGATAAAAGGGTTAGAGTATATGATTAGATAGAAGAATGTTACCGAGGTCATCTTTTAAGCGACATAAGTGAAAGAGGATAATAAAAAGCCGGAGAATATAAAATCCTCCGGCTATTAAGTAAGTGGTAGCTAACGATTTAAGTTGATGGTTTATCTGGACCATCTAGTTTTGGATTGCCTGTATGCTTGCTGGATGCGTTATTGCTTTTCTTTTTTTTCTCTTGAGCAGCTGATGTATTTTTCTTCATGACTACACCTCCTATTCATTAGGTTGTCTATGTTGAGAGAGTTTATGCAAGTTGTCGAAGGAAGCATATACGTGCGCCCTCTCTGTTTTCTTTGCCGATACTCTTCTAGTTTTGTCGTCAATGAAGGGATTGAAATAGTTAAATCGAAACCTTAAGTGTATAAGAATGAGGAAAGGGTGAGGTGCATGAGTTCCAAAGAAAATATCATCACATTGCTAAGGGAATTGGAGCAGGAAATAATAGCCCTTGAGGAAGAAATAATTAGAAAAACAGATAATGAAGTAAATGATACAATAGCCGAGTTCACGTATACAATCAAAACTGAAGCCAGGAAGATTGATATGGATATGGCAGATATTCAAATTAAAATGAATAATTTTATTGATGATTACAAACATGATACACAACTGTCTATATTGAAATTGGCTCATTTAACGTAAAATACAAGATAGTATCATTTTTTCGGAAATTCTGTTTAGATTAGGTAAAAAGAACAAGGGTGTAATGTAAATGAAAGATAACTTTTATCAAAAGACAATCGATTTGATAGAAATCGTTAAAGATGCTGAAAAAATCTATAGAGAAGCACGCGAAACGGAAGAGCGTGCAGATTTCCACACTGTGATTAAGCCGTTTGCCGACCATACTAAGCAGCTGGCAGATGAATGGCTTATTGAGGCTGAGCAATGGGTAGCTGATAAAAGACCTAAATATCTATCCCTCATGCAGATTAAGAATACCCATAATAATGTTTTACAAGTTTCTGTCCATTGTTACTTTCCGGAGTCAAGCAAGTCGAGATTCATTAAACATTGCAATGCAGCTTTGTTTGTACTCGAACAGATTCGGATGGAAGAAGTGAACGGGGAGTAACGGTATAGCACCCAATCCCAGATGCTGCATACTGTATAAGTATATAGTTAGAGCGGAGGGAGAGTTATGCTTAAACCACTTCTTGAGAAGAAAGCTAGAAGGCGTAATGGTGATTTTAATCCTTATTATGGAATGCCGGCTGCATCCCGCTTGCCTCCATATGAATATCGAAACATCTATCCGGCTGGAACTGGGGCTCCTCAAGTTCAACCACAGGGTAGTTGGGGGCCGGAGAGCATTCAGCAACAACAATTGAATCCTTTTGAAGGAAACCTTGCTTACCAACCCTACTATCCTAACCAAATGTATCAACAGCCATCCTTTAATCCATACTATATGGAGCAGTATCCAGGAAGTATGCCAATGTCAGGCGGTATGATGGAGGATCAACATTTTTACGGCTATCCGCAGCAGGAAATGCCGAATCAATACCCAAAAGAACAGGTGAATCCATTTCAAAACCCATTATACTCTAAGGATGAAGATTTTTATCCTTTACAGCAGATGAATACAGCTATTACTAATCCATATCCTAAACAAAGCTTTATGCAAAAAAATCAGGGCAGTAATTTTTCATCGGTTCTTAATCAATTTAAAACACAGGAAGGCAGTATCGATTTTAATAAAATGATTGATACTGCGGGAATGATGTTAAATTCAATGAATCAGGTATCCAATTTAGTAAAAGGTGTAGGTTCTATATTTAAAGTAACCACATAAAAAACTGCCGGTTATAGATCGGCAGTTTTTTATTTATCGGATAGATATGCGTTTCTTTTTTGATTTGGGGACTTTGACTGTTAATAAGCCATTTTCGTGGCTAGCCTCAATTTGTTCTTCGTCAATTGGGTAATGGAATGTAAAGCTTCTCGATTTCTTTTGTTTTTCTGTAGCATAGATTTGATCGCCTTTATTTACTTTTCGTACAGTTTCATATGATATTGTTAATTTACTACCCGATATATCAATTTCAATGTAATTTTTGTCGACACCTGCGATAGGAGCTTGAATAATATAATGGGTTTCTGTTTCTTCCCATTCAACGGGAAAGCTTGCAAACATTTTTTGGTTCTGGAAAAAATCATCCATAGACTGTAATAGTCCGCTCCTTGTGTTCTCGGTTAACAAATCATCCATTTGTGAAATGAAGTTACGGAGCGGTTCAAATGCACCATTCTTCTTGTTTTGAGCCATATATTCTCCTCCTCTGATGATTCTATCTTTAGCATATGCAGGCTATTCTTAATTGTTAAATAATTAGGGTGATAAAGGAGTACGATGTAAACGAAGATATCATAGTCATTTGGCTATATAATGGCGGTTTTGCTTTATATTTAAGCAATGTTATAACAGGAGGGATAATGGTAAAATGAATGGGTAAATATAGAGAAAGTTTTAGAAGTTGAGCTTGTCTCTTTTTAATATCGAATCATACATACATGTAAAAGACTCCACCCTGAACGTAGAAAATATGCGGGGACGGATCTTTAGATTTAATTATCATTAAATGAAAAGGTGTGGAAGTAAATGGAGAATAATCTTGTGAAATTAGCTTTTAAGGAAGAAGGCGCTGGAAAGCCTATTATCTTACTGCATGGTTTTTGCGGAAGCAAGGATTACTGGGAAAAAGTGATTCCTTATTTAAGGAAATTCTACCGAGTAATTGCTGTTGATGTAAGAGGTCATGGCGAAACAGATACTACAAAGATTGGATACGATATTCATGATATGGCAGAGGATTTGTATAATTTCTTTATTGAACATGATTTAAAGGATGCTTATCTATTTGGTCATTCAATGGGAGGATATATTACCCTTGACTTTGTGGATCACCATCCCGATCTTATCAGCGGATATGGACTCATTCATTCCACTGCATTACCAGATTCCCCTGAAGCAAAGAAAAAACGGTCAGCAGGTGTCTCTACAGTAGAAGAACAGGGAGTTTCCTTTTTCGTTAAGGATCTCATCCCTAAATTGCTGTCAAAAGAAACAAGGGAAAACGAACAAGAGATGCTGAAAACTTTGTATGATATTGGCGTTGAAACGAGACCAACAGGCATCATCGGTGCTTTAAAGGCTATGAAAAATCGTGAAGATAAGAATTATGTGCTGCAAAGGAACGATATCCCAGCTCTTCTCGTAGCCGGTGCAAGAGATGAGGTTGTACCGATAGAGAAAGTATTTACTGTGAGCGGAGAGCATATTACACAAATAGTTATTGATAAAGCCGGGCACATGGGAATATTTGAGACCCCGGAGCAAGTATCCACGGCTATTACCTCATTCATAGAAAAAGTGAATCAATAATTGGAAGGTCGTATCTTGAAAAAGATGCGACTTTTTCCTTTTCAAGGGAACGTTCATTCGGTACAATGATGACAGAAATGAGGTGTGCATCATGTTTGGGAAGAAAAATTTAGTGGAGTTCATAGATGATTTTCACAGGATGAACAATACAAAGACAATATTGCTTTTTGGCATACCATCGATGAAAAAAAAGCTACGTATTCACCCTTTCCAACTGAATTAAATGAAAAGTTAAAGTCTGCCCTTGAAAAAAGAGGGATTGAAGCTCTATACAGCCACCAGGCCGAAGCTTATAAATATATAAGAAATAATAAGAATATTGTGGCGGTCACTCCTACTGCTTCAGGGAAAACATTGTGTTATAACTTACCGATTCTCCAATCGATTCTTGAGAATGCAGATACAAGAGCTCTTTATTTATTTCCGACAAAAGCATTGAGCTATGATCAAAAATCTGAATTAGAGGAACTGATTGATGCTGCAGATGCAGATATTAACAGCTATACGTATGATGGTGATACACCGACTAGTATCAGGCAAAAAATCCGCAAAGCAGGCCATATCGTAATGACAAATCCGGACATGTTACATTCCGGAATATTACCCCATCATACGAAATGGGTCAGTTTATTTGAAAATCTGAAGTATATTGTTATTGACGAGCTTCATACGTACAAGGGAGTATTTGGAAGTCATACGGCTAATGTGATCAGAAGGTTAAAGCGAATTTGCCGTTTTTACGGAAGTGATCCGATTTTTATTTGTACGTCTGCAACGATTGCCAATCCGAAGGAACTTGCAGAACAATTAACGGAATCTAAAATGATCTTAATTGAGCGGAATGGTGCACCAGCAGGCAAAAAGCATTTTGTGTTTTATAATCCGCCAATCGTCAATAAACCTTTTAATATCCGCAGAAGCTCCATATTAGAGGTCAGAAAGATAGCTAGCACTCTTTTAAGGAATAAAATCCAAACAATTGTTTTTGCGCGCAGCCGTGTCCGTGTTGAAATATTGGTTACGTACTTACAGGAATTAATTTCGAAACAATTGGGACCGAAGGCGATTACGGGTTATCGCGGGGGATATTTGCCGACACAAAGGAGGCAAATTGAAAAGGGATTGCGAGATGGATCAATCTATGGGGTTGTCAGCACGAATGCACTTGAACTGGGCGTGGATATAGGACAGCTCCAGGCATGCATTATGACGGGGTACCCAGGCTCGATAGCCAGTGCCTGGCAGCAAGCAGGCAGGGCAGGAAGGCGTCACGGCGAGGCGTTGATTATCATGGTTGCGAGCTCCAGTCCATTAGATCAATTTGTCATCCAACATCCTGATTACTTCTTTAATAAAAGTCCGGAAACAGCGAGAATTAATCCTGATAATCTGGTAATCCTTGTTGATCATCTAAAATGTGCAGCTTTTGAAATCCCGTTTAAAGAAGGGGAGGAATTTGGCGCTGCAGAGGTTACAGAAATTCTGGAATATTTGGCAGAGGAGCATGTATTGCACAAAAATAAAGATACATGGCATTGGATGAATGATGCTTTCCCAGCACATGAAATCAGTCTTAGATCTGCTTCGCAGGAGAATGTGGTCATTATAGACCGAACTAATCCAAAAGTGCAGGTTATCGGAGAAACGGACCGATTCTCAGCTATGACTCTTCTACATGATGAAGCCATATACTTACATCAAGGAATCCAATATCAGGTAGAGTATTTGGATTGGGAAGAAAAGAAGGCATATGTACGCGAGGTCAATGTGGATTACTATACGGATGCAAATCTTGCAGTTCAGGTAGATGTGCTGGAAATTGACCGAACAAACGTTAATCCGAAAAGTGAAACTACATTTGGAGATGTTTCCGTTCGAGCAATGGCAACGATTTTCAAGAAAATCAGATTTGACTCACATGAAAATATTGGATCGGGACCAATTCACTTACCAGAAGAAGAAATTCATACGAATGCATGTATGCTCTCTCTTATGGAAGGGAGTGTCGATTGGAAGGAAGAGAGGCTCGAGGAGGGGCTGATGGGTGCTGCTCACGCTCTGCGAGGCATCATTCCAGTCTATGTGCTGTGTGATCCAGGGGATATTCATGTTTACCCCCAAGTTAAGGCAACGCATAATGAGCTTCCAACCATCTTTATTTACGATCATTATCCGGGAGGAATTGGTTTAAGCAAGCATATGTACGAAAACAGTGAACAAATTATTCAAGAGACGATTCAGGCAATTAGAGTCTGTCCATGTGAAAATGGCTGCCCATCCTGTGTTGGAATGGAAGGCACTGGCTCGTCTTTAAAGGAGGATTCCATTAAAGTGTTATCCATTCTTGGAAACCGAATGGCCGGTGACAAATTACATGTCCATTAAAAATAAACTAAACCGGATGAAAAAGCATTTGAATACAAATGTTGGAGAAGGCTCAAAAAAACGTATGGAAGTATGCTCTGAACCTGAACCCGATACACCTATTAAAAATGTTGACATCCCTTTCTTTGAGCAATGGAGCGAATTCGGGGCCTTTCCTGTTATTTACGAGAATGAATATTGCCTAATCAGGGAGGTCAGCTATCCACTTGATTATCAGCATGGAAAGTATACATTTGATATGCTTCCACAAATTGTGAAGATTTGGAATGAGAGCGATCTAAAGCACCCTCTTTCTGCCAAAGGATTTGAAGCAAATCAAATGTTTTTCTTCGATACAGAAACAACCGGTTTGGGTGGTGGTGCAGGAACTTCCATCTTTTTGCTTGGATATGCTTTTTTGGAGGATGAGAATATCAAGGTCAGACAACATTTTCTCCCTAGACCAGGGTTTGAAATTCCGTTTTATAAGACCTTTTTAGAAAAAGTGAATTATGAGACGTTGGTCACCTATAATGGAAAGGCATTTGACTGGCCGCAAGTAGTTACGCAGCATACTCTTTTGCGTCAGCACTTGCCGAAATTACCTAATTTCGGTCATTTCGATTTATATCATGCTTCTAGAAGACTGTGGAAAAACAAATTGGATCGCGTAAAGCTATCAGTTGTTGAAAAAGAGGTACTTGGTTTCGAGAGGAAGGATGATGTGCCGGGATACCTTGCCCCTATCATTTATTTTGATTATATTGATAGGAAGAATCCGGAAGCTATTTTTAAAATTATGAAACATAATGAATGGGACGTTTTATCTTTAATCACCTTATACATTCATCAATCCGCCCTATTATTAAATGATGATGCATTGGAGCATGAGGATTCATTTGAACTGGCTAGGTGGTTTTCTTATTTAAAGGATCGAGAGCGTGCTATTGGTTCCTTTGAAAAAGGAATTTCTGAATCCAAGCATGATGAAGAACGATTGAATGTACTATTTCATTTGGCAAACGAACATAAAAAGAATAAAAATGATGAAGCAGCAGTAAAGCTTTGGGAAGAGGCGTGCGATGCACAGACACCAGTAATTGTTTGCTGTTCCCTGATTGAGCTTGCAAAATATTTTGAGCATAAGAAAAAGGATTATGCTAAAGCTCTGGAGTATACAAATAAAGCTTTGGTGAAAATAAGGGAATATTCCTTTCATAAGCATGGTATTCATGAAAAATCAACTCTTCACCGCATTTGTCGACTGGAGCGTAAATTAGATAAAGAAGAAATTGGAATAAAAGAAAACTAAATAATGGTTGTTATGTTTGTCCATCCCATGTAAATTAATGTTATACACCTTTGATAATTTGCAGAAGGAAGTGAACATAAATCGGATGTATAAGGTTGTCTTTTATTTATTCTTTGTTGTTATTGGATTATCGATGGTAATTTTTAATTCTATTTAATTATAATGTAGCAGTTCTGATGCTGAAACATTTTTTTATAAACGGAAAATAGGTAATTGCCTTAGTACAGTCTTATCCATCTTTTCATAGTCTATTTATGTAAGCTATATAGATAATGAAAGGAGAGACGCGTATGTTCGGTCGTCGTCATCAACATCATTGTGGTCCTATTCAAGTACCAGGGTGTAACAAAGTGCAGGTGTGCCCACCGGTTTGCCACCAGCCGATTCAATTTGTTAAGGAAAATTGCTATACACATATAGTTCCGCATGTGCATCCTGTTCAAACTCTTGAAGTAAATAAGCATGTGTATCAACATCAACATCATTTCCCACATTCTTTCCAAAGTGCCAATAGTGTTCATAATCAATCTAATCAATTTGGTACACCAACTCCACCGCGACCTGGTTGCTCAGGAAGTGGTAGCGGACTAGGAAGTGGATTTGGAAGTGGAAGTGGAAGTGGATTTGGAAGTGGCAGTGGCAGTGGATTTTGCTGCTAAAAGTAAGAGGCGTAAAGCCTCTTCTTTTTATGATTTAATGTATAATGTATAAATGGATGTGAACTTATATGGGAAAAGTCGTATTCGTAACAGGATATAAGGCCCACGAGCTTGGTATTTTTGATCAAAATCACGAGGGTATCAAATACATAAAAAAAGCACTGCTGAGTCGCTTGTTAACTCTTCTCGAGGAAGGTATGGAATGGGTAATCATTTCAGGGCAACCCGGAGTAGAACTATGGGCTGCACAGGTGATTTTTGACTTGCAGGAAGAGTATCCAGATCTTAAGCTAGGTGTTTTACTGCCCTATTTAAATCAGGAAGATAATTGGAAAGAACCGGTTAAAGAGCTGTATGAAGAGGTACTCCTTCAGGCAGACTATGTTGAGGCTATTTCAAAGAAACCGTATGAAGGACCGTGGCAGTTAAAGCTAAAGAACCAATTTATTGTCGATAAAAGCGATGAAATGTTAATATTGTACGATGATGAAAAGGACGGAAGCCCTAAATATAGCTGGTTTGAAGGTAAAAAGAAACAAAATAAACAGGATTATCCTATTAATCAAATAACATTTTGGGACCTGCAAAGTTTAATTGATGAGGCACAATGGGAAGATTATTAAGAGGAAATTGACAAACAGCACTTTTTTTGAAAAAATATTATATATTAGTCGTATGAATTTGAGGTGAATAAAATGCTCTCAGATAAAACAAAGTTGACCGCAAAGGATATCTTAGAGAAAGAATTTAAAACGGGTGTCAGAGGATACAAACAAGAAGATGTTGATCAATTTCTGGATCTAGTTATAAAGGATTATGAGGTTTTTCATCAGGAAATTGAAACACTTCAGCAAGAGAATATGAAGCTGAAAAAACAATTGGAAGAACAGCCGAAAAGAACTGTACAACCAGTTCAGCAAGCAACAGGTACCACCAATTTCGATATTTTAAAACGCTTATCCAACTTAGAAAAGCATGTGTTTGGAAGTAAGCTTTACGAATAAAATATCTTCCAAATGATAACAGTTGTTTTATAGTTGAAATGAGGGTATAATGAATTTTGCATGTGATAACGTCTGGGTAATCGCTGCAATGCAAATTGTAGAGGAAAGTCCATGCTCGCACAGGCTGAGATGCCTGTAGTGTTCGTGCCTAGCCCAATAAGCTAGGGCAGTCTGTTTTAGGCTGACGGCTGGGAAAGTGCCTAAGTTCTTTTAGAATATGGCACCGGTACCTATAAAAGTGCCACAGTGACGGAGCCTTTTTGGAAACAAAAAGGGTGGAACGAGGTAAACCCCGCGAGCGAGAAACCCAAATTTGGTAGGGGCGCCTTTCCCAAGGAAATGAACGAGGGGAAAGGGCAGACTCGTAGGAGTCTGAAGATAGATGATTACCACCGGAGTACGAGACATTCCAGTCGATTGCAGTACGAAGGAACAGAACATGGCTTACAGGACGTTATCTTGGAAATGTATTACCTGAATAAAACTACTTCCACTAAGGGAAGAATGAAAGGCTGCCGATTAGATCGGCAGCCTGTTTTAATGCGGTACTTTATGACAATCATTATGCTTCAGGTAAAGCTTGACTCAAATTATTACTATGTATTTGTCTGGATGTTTCTTTGATATTTTTCTTTATAAAAAAGGCTGAAATATACAAGAGAAGTTCCGACCGCAATAACCAGGCCGATATAAACGGACATCATCATCGGAGCGGCAAAAGCGCCTATTATGATGGTTGATCTTGCAATTAAGTCGGCGCCATTATAGGATATATTACTAAAAGCAGAATAAGAACCTCTTTTATCCTCAGGAATCATATTTGCCTGTTCAGTATTATAAACAGGTGAATACATCAATTCGCCAATCGTGGCAATAAACCCAAATAATAAGAGCATATACCAGCTATTGGCTGATGTAACAAATGTATACCCTACACCATAAATAAGCAGGCCAATGATTAACACACGTTTATTTGAAAAACGATTCGTAATATTGGAAACAATAAACGTTAAAAGGACGACTAATAACATATTTTCTATATTCATCAAACTTAACATTTGGACACCGCCAATTTGGTATCCGAATACGTTAATGACTTCAAAGGATTCTGATAATCGAACCCCAATATAACTATTTAGTGAGAATTCAGCGGAAAGGATAAACATGAATCCAAGTACGAGTTTTACAAAGCGAGTATCCTGAAGGGCAATTTTATAGTTATGAAGTAAATCAATCAGAAAGTTTTTATGTGATTGCTTTAACTGACGGACCGTACCTTCAATCAGCCAAATTTTATAAGCAATGGCAATGAAGGTGGATGTACACGTTAAGATGATAAATAATTCAAGTTGATGATTACTGTATAAAAGTCCTCCCATTGCTGCCCCAATGGCCATGGATAAATTAATGAGCCAATAATCAAGAGCATAAACAAATTTTCTTGTCTCTTTTGTAGTAGAATCCATAATAATTGCACTCATGCTTGGCCTTCCAAGACTACTTGAAATCATATATCCAACATAGCAAATTGCAAATAGCCAAACCCAGTCATTCTCAGGGATTAAGGTCAAAGTCATCATCAAAAACATGAAGGCACTTGTAGAGGAAGTCATTAATAAAATTTTCTTCCTTTTGAAACGGTCTGATAGATATCCTCCCAGCAGGTTAGCAACGAATGTAATAAGGACGGTAAAAATCAAGAAGACACCTGCCCAGATTTTGTTCAATTCATGAGCAAAATACAAAGCCATAAATGGCATCACAGAGCTTGATGCCATTCTGTTAAAAAAAGATGTGCCTAACCGTACTTTAATATTTTGTGGCAAATTCTTCAATTTCATATTGTTTTACCCCCTTTGTATCGATTATATTAAACTAGACTGATGCTTCTGAAAATAGACAATTAATTGATAAATGTCTACTTTTATGGTGAAAAGGGGTAGATGATGGAACCTAAACTACTGACTCTTTGGCAGCATATTCAAACGGGATATGTAAGACAGGCAGAGATAGCGGATATACTCGAACTTAGTCCAAAGCAAACCTCCAGATATATGCAAAGATGGCATGAGGAGGGGTGGTTTAGATTGCAGCCAGGAAAAGGACGGGGACATTCAACTAAGATAGAGTGGGTCAAAAATGTGGAATCCATATATGAAAAAGAAATGGAATATATAATCAATCATGAATCAATTGAAAAAAGTGCAAAATGGCTAACTCTGCATTGGTCCTCTGAATGCAAACTACGTCTGATGAGACTCTTTCAAACTAAGCTTGGATTTAATGATGAGGGAAAGGATAAACTCATCATTCCTAGAAAGGATCCATTTTTGTCCTTTCATCCTCTTGAAGCTCTCGATATACATAGCGCTAACTTAGTTTCTAATATTTACAATCGCTTGATTTACCTGACTGAAGATAATGAAATATGGCCTGAGCTTGCTCATAGCTGGGAAAGCTCGAATCGCTTGTTAAGACTTTACATAAGAAAAGGAGTCAAATTTCATGATGGTTCCTACCTTTCAGCAGATGATGTTGTAAGGTGCTTGGAATCTTTGCGTGATCATCCAATTCACAGGGATATATGGTTTATTGTCCAAAGAATTCATTCCCCCGCACAGTATGTGGTAGAAATTAACTTGAAACAAAAGTGCAGCTATATATTGCATCTCTTAAGCACCATAAACTCAAGTATATATAAAGTAAACAATGGAAAATTAATTGGAACGGGCAGCTTTTATCTGGAAAAAAATGATGAAACAAAAACAATTCTTCGTGCGTTTGAAGACTATTACAAGGAAAGAGCTCTGCTCGATTGTATAGAATTTGTTCAGATGCCGATGGGGTTTGAGACTATTTATCGATCCTCTGTAAAAGAGGATGATATCGAAACATATAAGGTTGAGAGTGATTCAGGGTTTGGTATTGTGATTATGAATGCGTACCGCAATTCAGATATAAATAAGCAGGAAGTAAGAGATTATATCCAATATGTTATCAGTGCAAGGAGAAATGAAATTAATCAATTGGATCCAAAAATTATACCGAATCAAAGTGGTATTTTGCGCTCTCCATCTGACCCATACATAGTGGATCAAGTTCCATTTATAGAGGTATCCAAACCACTTGTTCTACAGACTACTCCATATACAGAAAAGCTTATCTTTTGGTTAAAGGGGATTTTGGAAACCGCAGGTATTCCTGTTAAATTAAAAGAGATCACGTTTGAAGAAAGTCTGCAAAATGGATATACAGATCATGGTACAGATTTTTTTATCCATGGAGAAGTATTTGAAATGAATCATAGCTTATCTTTTTTTCATTTTTTATTGTTGAGTTCCTCTCCGCTTGCCCAAGTCCTAGGAGATAAAGGAGAGCGATTCGAGATATTAAACCAGTATGCTAATACTCCTTTTGAAAAGTGGAGTGAGCTTCATGAACAAATGGAACGAAGATTAATGAAATCTGCTTTAATATTGCCGTTATACTATTCCAAACGAAGTGTACTGTTTTCAGATGATATTATGAATATTAGCATTAAGAATTTTGGCTATGCAGATTTTTCGAAGCTATGGATGAAACCAACCACAATTTAATGCGGTAATATAGACGAGAAATGCTGATTTGGTTTGCATTCAAAATGTATGAGTTGTATGATAAAAGACGCGAACGACTTAATTTAATGGAAAAGTAATATGATTAGATAGGGTGAAACAATGAAGATTACATTAATAGCTACAGCAGCAATGGGTCTTGAGGCGATTGTCGCACAGGAAGTACGTGACCTTGGGTATGAATGTACAGTCGAGAATGGACGAGTACTGTTTCAGGGAGACGAGCTTGCCATTGCCAGAGCCAATATGTGGCTTAGAACAGCAGACCGGGTGAAAATTCTTGTAGGCGAATTTAAGGCCTATACATTTGATGAATTATTTGAAGGTACAAAAAAACTTCCTTGGGAGAATTATTTGGATGTCACGGCTGAATTTCCTGTATCAGGTAAATCGGTCAAATCTAAATTATTCAGTGTTCCAGATTGCCAGGCGATTGCGAAGAAGGCCATAGTGGACCGCTTGAAAAAAGCATATAAAAAAGATGGATGGTTAGATGAAAATGGACCATTATATCGTGTAGAAGTATCGCTTTTAAAAGATAAAGCCACATTAACGATTGATACAACCGGCCCTCAGGCCCTTCATAAACGTGGATACAGAACAGGGCAGGGTGAAGCGCCATTAAAAGAAACCCTTGCAGCAGCATTAGTGAAGCTGACGAATTGGACTCCGGACCGTCCATTTGTTGATCCATTCTGCGGATCGGGTACGATTGCGATAGAAGCTGCGTTAATCGGCCAAAATATTGCGCCTGGATTTAATCGTGATTTTATTTCCGAAGACTGGCCTATTATTGATTCATCTATTTGGGATAAAGTCAGAGAGGAAGCAGAAGAACTGGCCAATTATGATCAGGAATTAGACATTTCGGGGTTTGATATTGACCATAAGATGATTGAAATCGCAAAAGAAAATGCTATGGAAGCAGGACTTGGGGATTTAATTAACTTTAAACAAATGCAGGTCCGTGATTTTACAACGACCAAGGAATATGGCGTAATTGTTGGGAATCCTCCATATGGTGAACGCCTCAGCGACCGTCCTTCCGTTGAGAAAATGTATAAAGAGATGGGGGAAGCACTCCGTCCATTTGAAACTTGGTCTGTTTATATGCTGACTTCTGATGAAAACTTTGAGCAGTTTTATGGCAAACCGGCCACTAAAAAACGAAAGCTGTTTAATGGTTTTATCCGTACGGATTACTATCAGTATTGGGGAAAGAGACCGCCGAGAAAAGGTTGATATGACGTCATTTCCAGAGATATTAAATAACCTGATTTTACGTTTACCACATTATAGATTGACGATTCTTATAGAGTCGTCTTTTTTTTGTCTTTCTCATCTTTTTTGTGTAGGAGCTGATTATTTTATGTGGTCAAAAATATAATTGGTACATGCCTAATTGGTCTATTTTGCGGCGTCTTGCTATACAAATAATCATAGTCACTACTTCTCTTCTATTTGAAAGGAGTTGATTCTAATGCTTTGGACTATCGCTGTAGTATTAATCATCATTGCTTGTTTGATTTACATTTTTTAGTTTCGTTTACTTCTTGGAAAAAGAAAAGCCCAGATATGAGGACTTACTTCTTGCCTTGTAATACAAAGCCTTAGAGACGCAATTAGTGACTTCATAAAATAAAGGAGGCAAAGGAAATAAGTTAGTCTTGAGGGCAGAAATAAGCACCCTTAAAGGGATTTATTTTGTGTATACCATATTTCTATAGCTTTATCTGTCCTAATTAATTTTTTATCCAGCCTGTTTATGGTTTTTATATGCGAAAAAGTAATCAGGTAAAAATATCTGAAATAGTACTCGTAAGTGATCAAGAAATTCATGTGTTATCAAACACGCCACGAAAAAACGAAAGGTATTCAAGGATTTTATTTGTACAGATTTATTTTCAATATTGGGGTAAGATGCCGCGGAAAAAACACAAAGGGAATTTGAAGACAATCAGCAATAAAAGTAAACGCTAACCCCAAGGGTTGGCATTTTTTATTTAATTTGAAATGGTGGAATACTAGGTAATTAGACTTTTTCAGAACTGGTAGGAAAAGTACGCATATTCGTATATAAAACTATCTACCTAGTATACTTAATATGGTAAAATATTCAGTATACTTTAAGGAGAAGGGGGATCTATATGACAAACCTATTAGAAAAAGAGTTTTTAGACTATATACATACCATGGATGCATTCAGAGAAGCATCTGCACTGATTGGGTGGGACATGCGCACTGGGGCTCCAAAGAAAACGATTGATAAGAGAAGTCAAGTGCTATCCATCTTATCGAAAGAACATTTTGAAATGGCAACCGGAACTAAAATGGAACGATACATAGAAGAGTTATCAAAGCCTGAACTGAAGGAGCAGTTGGATTCAAATACAATTGCCATTGTTGAGGAATGTAAAAAAGAATACGAGAAGATGAGTAAAATCCCCGCAAATGAGTATAAGGAGTATGTTGAACTACAGTCCAAGGCTGAAAGTATATGGGAAACGGCAAAAGAAACATCTGATTTTTCGTTGTTTATGCCATATTTGGAACAATTAATTGATGTGAATAAGAACTTTTTATCCTATTGGGGAAAAGCTGATCATCCTTATGATGGATTACTCGATTTGTATGAACAGGGTATGACAGTTGAGATATTGGATGATGTATTTGCCAGGCTAAGAGAAGAAATTGTACCGCTTGTGAAAAAGATTGGTGAATCGAATAAGAATCTAGAAACGAACTTTATATATAAGTCATTTAGTGAAGATGCACAGAAAAAATTATGTATGGAATTGATTCAGGAATTAGGTTATGACCTGGAAGCGGGACGTCTGGATAATACAGTCCATCCGTTTGCTACAGCTTTAAACGCAAATGATGTGAGGATTACAACGAAATATGTTGAGGAAGATTTCCGTGTTGCTCTATTTGGTACCATACACGAATGCGGACATGCCGTATATGAACAAAATATTAATAAAGAATTAGAAGGAACACCTTTATGTACCGGTACATCAATGGGTATCCATGAATCTCAGTCCTTATTCTTTGAAAACTTTATCAGCCGTAATCTTAGCTACTGGAAACATAATTTTGATAAATTAAAAGCTGTCTCGCCTGAACAATTTGATAATATTGACCTCGATACGTTCTATAAGGCTATTAATGAATCAAAGCCTTCCTTAATTCGGATTGAGGCTGACGAACTCACGTATCCTTTGCATATTATGATTCGGTATGAATTAGAAAAGGGATTGTTTAATGGTGATCTAAAAGTAGCTGATTTGCCGAAGCATTGGAATGATAAGTATGAAGAGTACTTGGGAATCCGGCCTGAAAATGATGGTGAAGGAGTTTTACAGGATGTCCATTGGGCAGGTGGCATGTTTGGGTATTTCCCATCCTATGCACTCGGATATATGTATGCAGCTCAATTCAAAGCTGCAATGCTGAAGGATATTCCGAACTTCGATGAAACTATTGAAAATGGAGACTATAACAAAATTACTGGATGGTTAACGAAGCATGTCCATCAGTATGGAAAGTTGAAATTGCCTTTAGAGATTATAAAGGATGCTACGGGAGAAGGATTAAATCCACAGTATTTGATAACGTATTTAAAAGAAAAATATACTGCACTGTATGATTTATAAACAATAAAAAGGTGTTCGTTAAGTAGAAGTTTAGATGCTTGACGGCGCCTTTATTTATTGCTGAGGAAAGGTTTTGGCTTGTTCACTTGCTGTGGAGAATGGATGACAGGGGAAGAAAGAGGCTGATTATGACGGTTGGAACGGATGAATTAGTTTAGCTCAATCCTTAAATAAATCGCTCAAAGGCTATTTTTAAAGCTCAATTAGGCTCAGAACTGCTCAATAATTCTCCCATTCGCGCAATTAATTCTGAGAACGCTCATATATTTAAGAATTCGCTCATTTAAGTTAAAAATCGCACATATATTATGGAATTCGCTCATATAATTCATTTTCGCTCAATAATGGTTAACTAATCAGTTTTTACTTAGATTAAATAGTATGATTGTTACTTTAAAGCGTTCACCAATATATGAAAATACATTTTTATAAACAAATAAACTCTCAAATATCAAAATAATTAAAATAACAGATGCGGAAAACATAGTTGTCTTCCACATCTGCCTATTGGTTTTGTTATGTCATTTTTACCAGAGCTTATATCCTTTTGACCCAGGTGGGGCATTTTGGATCATGTCTACAAATGGCAGGGTATAGGCGAGAATGATTAACACTGCTGTAATACCAATCCATAGCTTCCAATTTTCAAGTATGAAAGGTGTTTTTTCAGCCTTTTCTGATACTTCACCAATCGGAAACTCTTCATCACCTTTTGGTGCAAAGAAAGCTAGATTAACGAAGATAACCAAAATCAAAATGATACCAATGAAGAGGATGGAGCCTCCCACGGCCTGAGCGATTTGATATGGAATCCATTCAGCTGCCTGAGCGGAACCGCCATATGTGGAGTAGGATGATCTTCTTGGTGCACCCAGCAGACCTGCAAAATGCATGGCGCCTGACATAAAGGTCATTCCAACTGCCCATGTCATTGCTTGGATGATCGCTAATTTATTCATCTTTTTAGTAAGCTTACGGCCGGTTAAATGTGGAACCAACCAATACATGGCACCAAAGTAAGTTAAGACAACAGAGGTAGCAAGTGTTAAGTGGAAATGTCCTGTTACCCAAATCGTATTATGTACAACCTGGTTCAATTGGTTGGAAGCATTGACAATTCCTCCTGCACCAGCAGGGATAAAAGCAACCATTCCGATAAAAGGAACCGTAAAGCGCGCATCACCCCAAGGAAGGGCTTTAAACCATCCAAAGATTCCTTTATAGCCTTTTGCACGCCCCGCACTTTCAAAAGTGGCGAACATGGAGAAAGCTGTCATTAAGGATGGAATGATGACCAGGAAGGTTAAAATAACCTGTAAAAATTTCCATGCAGGATCAATCCCAGGCTCCGTTAATTGATGGTGGAAGCCAACAGGTACAGAAAACAGTAAGAATAAAATAAACGATAATCTCGCTAATGAATCAGAGAATATTTTTCCGCCAATTACTTTCGGAATGACGACATACCAAACCATATAAGCCGGTAATAACCAGAAATATACGAGCGGATGTCCAAAATACCAGAATAACGTACGGCTAATAAGAACATTAATAGAATCAACCCATCCAAGTGACCATGGAATAATCTGTACCAACACAGTAGCCGCGACACCAAGGGTAGCTGTAAACCATAATACATTATTGATAATGACCATGAATGATAATAAAGGTCCAACTTTACCCTTATTTTGTTTTCTCCAGTTAATATAAGCTGCAACCATAGCTCCGCCGTCCAGCCAGCTTCCCACTACAACAAATACCAGCCCGAAATAAAAAATTGGATGAGCCTGTAATGGTGCGTAAAAAGTATAAAGAACGGATGCTTCATTAAGTAGAATCATTGTAGCTGACATAGCTGTACCGATGGTCATCATCCAGAAACCAATCCAACCAACCGTTCTTGCCTTTTTAGATAGTGTTCCGCTTGTTTTGCTGATTGCTGCAAATTGAAAGCCCATTATAAAAAATGTAGTCAGTATAAGTCCTAGTAAAACACCGTGAACAGTAAGAACTTGATAATATGTAATCCCGGCGGGCAGGGTGTATTTTCCTGAGCGGACAAGAACCTGTAAAAGGCCAGCGAATCCACCAAGAGCCAGTGCGATAAATGCCACATAGAAGTGGGCCATTGCGAGCTTACCATCAGCTCTGTTTACTTTAAGATCAGTTTGATTCCTATTCATTAGTCAACCACCTCGATTTTAGACGTCATCATGGCATGACCCGTACCACAATATTCATTACATAAAATTAAATATTCACCGGTTTTATCGAATGTCTTTGTATATTCATTCACATAGCCAGGCTCAATCATCATATTGACATTCGTTCCTGCCACTTCAAATCCATGAACAACATCCGTTGAGGTAGCCATGAATTTTACAGTTGCACCTTTAGGAATTTGAACTTCACCTGGGTCAAATTTAAACGCGGAAACAACGAATACTAATTCGTAATCCCATTCTTTCCCTTCAACTTTATGTAAACCCGGTTTATCAAAAGGTTTAGTTTCTGTTACTTTTTCCGGATCGATCGTCACCAGACAGCTTGCCGGTTGGTTTCCATCATAAAATGCACTGACCCCTAATACAGTTAAAAATACAAAAAGTGCTGTTACCCCTAATATAAGCCATATCTTTTCAAATTTATGGATATGCATGACCGATAATCTCTCCCTTCTTCTACAAACGATCTAAAAATAAAAAGTAAACGCTTGCCCATACAATTAAAATGAATGCCCCAAGTGTTAAGACAGAAATCAATGTTCCGGAAAGATTAGTTTCTTCGTTCTTCTTAACCTTGACGGGTACGTTTAATTTAGTTTTTGCCACGTTTTTCTCCCCTCTCGAAAATAATGGAAATGTGCTTTGAGTATATTCTACTAGATAATATTGGAAATGGATGATAGTTATTTCATTTTCACAAATCGTTCACCAATAAGGTTATTACTGTATTAATAGTGTAAAATTGATATAACAAGCGTTTTATGGGTAGGATGAATGAAATAAATATGGCTGAATTGTGAAAAACAGTTTCTTTATAGAAGATTCGTCTTTTATTTGGACACAAATATTGGACAATATAAAAGTAGTTTTTGACGAAAAAACACTTTGCAAACGAGTATTTTGTTGATATAATTCTCAACATACTAATTACATACGCACTCATATAATAGCAGGGATATGGCCTGCGAGTTTCTACCAGATTACCAGTGTGGTTCGCCACCGAAATAATCTGACTATGAGTGGGAAACAAGCGCCCGAGTTAATAATGCGCTGTTCATATTTGTCCGGATATAAAGGACCTATGAATTGTTGTACCCACTTTTAGGTAGGTGACAATTTGTAGGTCCTTTTTATTTGTTCATTTATTTGAAGCAAGGGATTGGAGGAGTAAAAGTTGAAATTGTTAAAAGCTAAAATTATGGAGGAAGGGCAAGTCCTTTCAAGTGAGGTCCTAAAGGTAGATACGTTTTTAAATCATCAACTGGATCCTGAATTAATGGTGGCGATAGGTAAAGAATTCGCGAAGAGGTTTAAGGATGCTGGGATTACGAAAGTTTTAACCATTGAGTCATCTGGAATAGCTCCATCGGTTATGGCAGGGCTTGAGCTTCAGGTCCCAGTTATTTTTGCCCGCAAGAAAAAATCATTGACCCTGCAAGACGACTTATATACGTCCACTGTTTATTCATTTACGAAAAAAGAAGAAAATACGATCTGCATTGGCCAAAAGTTTTTAAATGAAGAAGATGTTGTATTAATCATTGATGATTTCTTGGCTAAAGGACAAGCTGCTTTTGGTTTGGTTGATATTGTGAACCAAGCGAACGCCAAAATTGCCGGACTGGGAATTGTTATTGAAAAATCCTTCCAGGATGGCGGTGAAATTTTAAGAGATAAAGGATATCGGGTAGAATCACTCGCTCGTATCCAATCCCTTGAAAAAAATAAAGTAATCTTTTTGGAGGAGGAAACAGCCAATGCAAATGAATAAATGGAAAACCGCTTCACTGGGTATCCAGCACGTATTAGCTATGTATGCCGGAGCAGTTGTAGTACCTTTGATTGTTGGTGGAAGTATTGGCTTAACCCCGGAGCAATTAACACATTTAGTTTCAATCGATATTCTGATGTGTGGAATTGCGACACTTTTGCAGGTATGGAAGAATCGATTCTTTGGTATCGGGTTGCCTGTTGTCCTAGGCTGTACATTCACGGCAGTGGGTCCAATGATTGATATTGCAGGAGAATACGGAATACCGGCTATATACGGAGCTATTTTAGCATCAGGATTGTTTGTTATTTTGGTAAGTAAGTATTTTAGTAAGCTGTTGAAATTTTTTCCTCCGGTTGTGACTGGATCAGTGGTAACGATTATTGGGATGACTTTGATTCCGGTAGCTATGAATAATATGGCTGGTGGGGAAGGCTCGAGTGATTTTGGCTCAACATCTAATATCCTGTTGGCATTTGGTACATTGCTATTTATTATTATTCTTTATAAGTTTTCAACAGGTTTTATAAGAGCCATCTCTATTTTACTTGGATTAATTGCAGGTACAGTCGCAGCAGCTTTCATGGGAAAGGTGAACATCCAAGCTGTAATCGATGCCGATGCACTCCTAACTCCTACTCCTTTTTATTTCGGGATGCCAACCTTTGAATGGGCACCAATAATTACGATGATTCTCGTGGCACTTGTTAGCTTAGTAGAATCAACAGGTGTTTATCTTGCTTTATCTGATATTTGTGAAAAGGATTTAAAAGAAGAGGATTTTGCTAAAGGTTATCGGGCAGAAGGGTTAGCGATTGTGTTCGGTGGTATCTTTAACTCTCTTCCTTACACGACATTTTCTCAAAACGTTGGATTAATCCAAATGTCCGGTGTACGTTCCAACAATGTGATTTATACGGCAGGTGCATTTCTAGTCCTGATTGGCTTCAGCCCAAAAATTGGAGCAATCACGACAATTATACCTTCATCCGTACTGGGCGGAGCGATGGTAGCCATGTTTGGAATGGTGGTTGCAGCAGGTATTAAAATGCTGAGTCAAGTAGACCTTCACTCTCAGGAAAACTTGCTGATTATTGCTTGTTCCTGCGGAATCGGTCTTGGGGTATCTGTTGTTCCGGAAATGTTTGCTAATCTGCCAGATACATTGAAAATCCTGACTGAAAACGGAATTGTGGCTGGAGGAGTAACTGCGATAGGATTAAATCTATTGTTTAATGTAATCTTCAAAAAGACCCAAAAAGATAGTCCACTGATTCAAAATAAGGAAGAAATAGTTTATTAATTCGATTTATTTTGAGGTAAGTTTATCTATTTTAATGCCTAAAAACTGTTGGATTGTCCGCGTGTCCACTGAAAAGGTAGTATTCATTTTGTTCAACAAAGTAAAGAATAATTAAATAGATGTGAAGAATCAAGTGATATTTGTTTGATAGAGCATAACTCTGCTAGAAGGCAGGGGAATGGCGAAAATGTAAGTGACCGGCTTATTAGTAAATTTCCAAGAGTTTATTTCAAAATAGTGATTAAAAAGTAAAAAGACATGAGCTAGTCATGTCTTTTTACTATATTATACAGGTTATCCATCTTTAGTATCTTGAGCATCATCTTTATCCAATATCTAGTCTAGCAACAATAGCCACAAGAATTTGGATCAATACTTGTATATTTAAAGCTATTTGAGTATCCGTACTTTCGACCCTTACACACTTTGAACCAGTAATAATTGTTTTTTGGGTATTTCGTTGTTTAGATTTGAAAAATTGTTTTAAATCTTGAACTACCCCTTTGCCGGCTTCATTATCCCCAACTGATATACTAATAACAATTGCGATTGCTACTTGAATAGCTGCTTGTAAAGATAATGCCACTTGAGTATCTGTTGTATGCACTTCTACATCCTCTGAATCTTTGACGACGATCCATTCATAGGATTGCTGTGTGATTGATGTGATTTGATCAGCCTCTTGGGTGACTTCCGCATCATCATTTTTACATTTGAAATTGTCTAATGCTCTCCAATTCTTTTCACTCATTTTTCTTCTCACCTCTTATTTTATTTTTTGAATTTACGCGATATCTAATCTGGCTACAATAGCTAGAAGTGCTTCTAGCATTACTTGAAGGTTTGCAGAGATATCTGTGTCAGTAGTTGTAACCCTAACGTCCCTTGAATTTTCGATATGAATTTTTTGTACACTCTTTTGCTCAGAATTAAAGTGCTGAAGAAGGTCTTGAACAACACCATCGCTATCATCTGAATCTGCAATTGAAATTTCAATTACCAATGCGATTGCGAGTTGCAAAGCTAATTGGAGGGACACTGCTGCTTGAGTTTCTGTAGTTTGAACAAACACGTTACCTGAATCCTTGATAATGATTAATTCATCTGATTCTTGGATTTCAGAAGTGAACTGATCAGCGTCCTGGGCTATCTCTGCCGTGTGCCGCTTTTCCTCATCCCTTTCCCTTTCACAATTGTCACCAAAATAATTTGACATTTTTCTACCACTCCTTTGTGATTTGGTCTTTATAAAATATGAGGCTGTCCTTTGTTTTGATTGGACAAAAAGCTCAAATGTGTTTGTCCATCGAAAAAAAAAAACGCCTGCTAATCAGGCGTTTTAAAATGATCATTTTTCATTGCTTTTGTTATCCTCGGTTGATGAGGATTTTACAAATGTTTCCACCTGGTTGGTCAAATCACTAACTAACTCTTTTATCATTTGCTTTTGTTCATCGGATAACTTTTCTTTAGCCTTCTCAGCGTTAATTCCATTTTTTCGAAAAAGATCACTTACTAGTAAATTAATAAGCTGCTGAGGGATCAACTGTGGGGATTGATTCTTTTCATCACTCACAAAGTTCACTCCTTTTATTAAAATATAATCAGAATCATCATATGTAGGTCGTCAATATTATTCCTGTACAATTTACATGAAATTAGAACAGATAAAAGTAAATAGGCATATGCATTGATATAATGCGCCTTTTGGCGTGGTTTACAGTTTTAATAATGAACAAAGAGAAATGAATTAATATACTCTAAATGAGGAACCAGCACCCCCCATATTACATATACTGTATGTAAAAAAGGTGGATACACCATATGAAAAAGTATTATTGTATTCATTGCCATTCATTACATGAGATGCTGAAAGTCTGCCATGTCTGTGGACAGGACCGATTGAAGGAAATTTTTATAACGATTCAGCATAACGAAAAGAAGAGCGGCAATTAACCGGATAAATCATGAACAATCTGTCTTGGTATTCAGGGGAGATTGTTTACCTGTTGTTTAGAACTTACATAAAGCACAGGCGTGTATAGGTAATATCTGTTTTGAACAGAATTTTGATTGAAAATGATTATCATTGATGATACACTGGAACTATAATGAGAGACGTTATCAATTAACTACATGACAGGGAAGGTGCATGATGATGATTTGGGTATTTGTAGGTGCAACGGTAACAGCCTTTAGCGGAGTCATGGTTCATGTTTTAAATAATGTAGCAAATCCTAAAGTTATAGCAGCTCAATCACAAGCTAATCAAAGTATGTAAGTTCAGACAAAAGTCTGAACTTATTTTTTTACCAAAATAGATATTTATGGGCAACTATTCCAATTTTCGATAAAATAGATAGATAAATGATTATTAATAAGGGGATAAGTATGAGACTGCATACAAGGGAAGTAACACTTAACCAGCTTTACGCTATTTATAAGTACTTTGAACAAGATGGGGATCAAGTACGGGCACAAAAAACGATCGATATTATGAATAAGGTTAATGATAATGAGTATAGCTTGGCATTTTGCGGACATTTTTCGGCCGGAAAATCTACGCTTATTAATTATATTTTGAAACAGCCGATATTGCCTTCCAGTCCCATTCCGACAAGTGCTAATATCGTGAAAATAAGGAGCGGCAATGGAGAAGCCAGGGTCACTTTAAATGATCAAAAATGTCTAATCTTTCAGCCGCCAATTGATTTTAACAAAATTAAAGAATTTGCGAAAAACGGAGGTTCCATCCAAAAAATCGATTTGATGATTCAGAATTTTCCGTATGCAGACAACTTAGTTTTATTGGATACACCAGGGATTGACTCAACTGATGAAGCCCATGAATTGTCGACTGCCTCCTCATTTCATCTGGCAGATGCGGTTTTTTATGTGACCGATTACAATCATATTCAGTCAGAAATAAATTTTCAGTTTACAAGAGATCTGGCACGTATGGGGAAAAGAATATATGTCATCATTAATCAAATCGATAAACATCAGGAGGATGAGCTTTCTTTTACATCTCTTAAACAAAGTGTAAAGCAAGCTTTTAAGGATTGGGATATACCAGTAGAAGAGTTTTACTTTACTACTATGAAAGCGGAGGATCATCCCTTTAACCAAGCTCACCGTGTAACTGAAAAAATAGCTGAATTAGCTGATATTGCGCCAGCTTATGATGTGAATTCACTTCTTAACCATTTAATAACGGAGCATCTAAATTGGAAAGAAGCGGATTCCAATCAAGCCAGAAATCATCTGGAGCAGCAGCTGCATGACAAACAGAATCATCACTTGTTAGAAATTATTGATTCTGCTGAAAAATTTAGTAAAAGCATTATTAATTTCCGTGAGCATGAGGAAGATAAATTTGATGAACAAATTGGGCATATTATCGAAAATAGCAATATCACTCCATATGAATCCAGGGAACTGGCGAAATCATATTTGGAATCAATGGTTACATCTTTTAAAGTCGGGAGAATATTTGGAAAAAGTAAAACAGAACAAGAAAAAGAAACTCGTAAAGCTAATCTGATTCAAAATATTAAACAGCAGACTGAATCGACAATTTTGTGGAATTTAAATGAATATTTTCAAAGAATGATGAACGATTATCCAGGACACAAACAGGAGAGTCAGAATATCATCCAGTCATTCGACTATGATATTCCCTATGAAACGATCATTGAGGTAGATCAGTTAGCTTCTGTTACCAGTGACTTGGTGTTGAATTTTTCCAAGGATTTGGCATCTTCCATTAAAAAAGCTGCGGGCAAGCAAGCGTTAACTCTTTTCAATACCTTGGTGAGTCAGTGGGAAGAGGAAAGAGAGCAGCGTCTCACCCGGGTGAAGGAGGAATTAAAATCGGACCATTCTATTCTTCACATTTGGCAGGATTGGCAAGTACAGCTGACTAATCAGCGGAGCTATAAAGATAAAATTATGAATGAGTTGACTAAAAGATCCAGATATAACCTTACAGAAGTCATGGAATTCCTGCAAAGCCAGCAAAAAGAGGGTTCAATTGTGGAGATGGATATTAAAGAAGTTAAAGATATTGAACCTGAGCCAAAGCCTGAACGGATAATAAAAAAAGTGGAGACGGCACAGCCGATTTATACATCTGAGCAAGTGGCTTTAAAGCTGCAAAAAGCTTCCCAGGCTTTGAACCACTTACCTGGTCTTGAGAAATTAGCGCAGGAGCTGAAAAATAGGGCAGATTCACTGATGAATCAAACTTACACTTTAGCTCTCTTTGGTGCTTTCAGTGCAGGGAAATCCTCATTTGCCAATGCACTTTTAGGAGCAAACGTTTTACCCGTTTCACCGAATCCTACTACCGCTGTCATTAATCGTATTTTGCCGCCAACGAGCCTACATAAACATGGTACTGCTACCATTCATGCTAAGACTGAGACCATGCTGCTCGATGATTTAAATGAACTGTGGTTTGAGGATGGTTTAAAAGTACAGGATCTAGCGATGGCAAGGAAACAGGCGCAAACCATGCTCAAGAAACAAAGCTATGCGCTAGGATTAAAGGTTTCTTTCCTGGAGGCATTTTTAAAGGGGATTGACTCCTTTGAAGAAAATCTTGGTAAAAGTTTTGCCGTTTCATTGGATGAGTTTTCTGTGTATGCAATAGATGAAACAAAATCATGCTTTATCGAACGCATTGATTTATATTATGACTGTGATTTAACGCGAAAAGGCGTTATTTTAGTTGACACTCCCGGAGCGGATTCTGTTAATGCGAGACATACAGGTACCTCCTTCAATTATATAAAGCATTCAGATGCGATTTGCTTTATTACGTATTATAATCACCCATTCGCACGGGCTGACCGAAATTTCCTTGATCAACTGGGACGGGTTAAGGATTCATTCAGTATGGATAAGATGTTTTTCCTTTTGAATGCGGCTGATTTGGCTGAAAATCTGGAGGAGAGAAAGGTGGTTGAGGATTATTTACGCAGTGAATTGCAAACTTCAGGAATCCATCATCCACGGATTTATCCAATTTCAAGCCGTGCAGCGCTACAACAAAGGACTGAAGAACTCAATTCAGGAAATGAGGCATATATCGAGCTGTTTTCCCATTTTGAATCAGCTTTCTATTCATTTATTCAGGAGGAGCTTAAAGGTATATTAGTTAATGCAGCTATGCTGGATTTGGATAAGGCACTTCAGCTTACCAGTCGACTTGTCGAGCTGTCCAATGAAACCGAGGAGCAGAAGACGAAAAGACGTGTCCAATTGCATGAAAACTGGGAGCGAGTGTTAGCGATATTAAATGAAAAAAGATTTACTCATGAAATGGCCAGGATGAAGCAGGAAACAGAAGAATTGATTCATTATAGTAAGCAAAGGATTAACCTGAACTTCCCGAATTATTTTAAAGAATTTTTTAATCCCGGTACATTAAAGGACCATCGGCAGTCCCTTTTAGCCTGTACGAATCGTTTACTTGATCAAGTCAGAATTGAATTGGCCAATGAAATACAGGCTACATCCTTGCGTTTAGAGGTTATGGTCAAAAAGACCATGCATGATACCTATGTCCAGTTAGTTCAAGAGATTCAAACCATCCATAAAGATTGGTCATTCAGTGAGCCTAAGTCAGATTTACAAAACGAATATAATACCGACCGAGCGCTATTAAATTTAACGGCAGATGATTTCAAAGAAGAACTGAGACTTTTCAAGGGTACCCAGCATTTCTTTGAAAAGAATGGTAGAAAACCAATGGCTGATGCCTTTTTGGAGAAGTTAAACGACTATCTAGATGTTTATTATACAGATCAACAGAACAAATTGTTTGAGTATTTTGAATCAGCCATTCAGTATATAAGTCTTTCATTAATTGAGGAGATGAAAACCGAAGGCAATGAACGATTGAAAAGTATGGAATTGACATTAAACAAGAAATCTAATCCTCAAATTTACCTGGAGGCTGAAAAGCAAATCAAGTTAATTTTAGAATCGGAGGAGGAGAATGCAGTTGCAGCTGGTAAAAGAGTCTGAATGGTTATTTGAACATTTGAGTGATCCTGATTTACGTATCATCGATTGCCAATTCCATTTATCCAATAAAACAGCGGGACGAGAACAATATAGAGAATGCCATATACCGGGAGCTGCTTTTATGGATGTTGCTCAGGATTTATCCGGTCCAATTAAGGAACATGGAGGAAGACACCCGCTTCCTGCGAGAGAAGACTTTATTGAACTAATGAAAGCCATCGGTATACATGAACAGACAACCGTTATTGCTTATGATGGCGGCGAGGGAGCTTTTGCCGGTCGCTTTCTATGGACAGCCCAATTATTTGGATATGAGCGTGTATATGTACTTAATGGAGGATTAAAGGCTTGGCTGGAGAAAGGATATCCAGTAACCGAGGATATTCCTGTGCTGACACCAACAGATTATGCCCCTGTCATGAATAAGAATCTATTAGTCACTTACCCTGAAGTGAAAGACTGGGCAGAGAATGATAGACCAGGTTATTTAATAGATTCCAGAGAATCAGACCGCTATAAAGGAATCCATGAGCCGATTGATCATAAAGCTGGGCATATACCCGGTGCAATAAATATGGATTGGACTGAAAATTTCAGGAACGGTAAATATTTGCCTGTACCAGAGTTGGAAAACCGTTTTAATCACTTGAACAAAGATGAGCCAATCATTGTTTATTGCGGTTCCGGTATTACAGCAACTCCTAATTATATTGCACTCAAGGAAGCAGGTTTTACGAATGTGAAAATCTATGCCGGCAGCTTTAGCGATTGGATATCCTATCCGGAAAACAGAATAGAAACGGACCAGTAAATTGATTTGATGGGAAATTTTTAAGAAGAGAATAAGGCCCGGATATGGTACAATCTGATAACAGAGAATCAGAACATCAGGGGGATTAGGATGAATCAAAATACCAATACATTATTATTAATAGATGGTTTTAACTTACTTAGCAGAGGTTATTTTGCAACTGCTTATGGGAAAACAGAAGATCAATTATATCGAAATAAAAATGGGATTTATACCAATGCACTGCGCGTGTTTTTTCAAAAAATGTTCAGCCTTATTAAAACTCACCAAGTAACGCATTTAGCTGTTGCTTGGGATGTAAAGCGCGAAGAATCGTCCCGCAGACAAAAATTTGATTTTTACAAAGCGACACGCGGAGAATTGCCGGCACCGCTCATTATGCAATATGAAACATTGCGTTCAAGTCTAGAACGGATTGGCGTTAAGCAGCTGTCTGTGCCTTCCTATGAAGCAGATGATGTAATCGGTGCGATTTCTACTATGTGGAGTACGAATAACATGGGGAAATGCTTAATTTACAGTAATGACCGTGACCTGTTTCAATTGCTGAATGAACATACGAGTCAAATTATTGCCAGTAAAACAGGAGATCGTGTTTATACCATTGAAGATTTTCGTGAGGATTATGGAATAGAATCAGCGCAATGGGTCGATGTAAAAGCACTGCTGGGCGATGCAAGTGATAATATTCCGGGCTGTCCTGGTATTGGTGAAAAGACAGCTTTACCACTTATCCAGCATTACCAAACGCTGGAGGGGCTATATGAACAGCTGGAATTATTAGATCCAAAATTCAATCGATGCAAGAAAAAGCTGGCGGCAGGACAGGAATCAGCCTTTATAAGCAAAGAATTGGCCCAAATTATATGTCAAATAGATGTATTTGAGGATTGGACTCATGAACATCTCATGTATGAGATTAATCATGATATTTTGGCTGATGAACTGGAAGAATTAGAATTAAGAATTCGTGTCAGCTAAAAATATATTGAGTAGTCATGATCGAGCTTTATGCCTGAAGGTTTAGGGCTCGATTTTTTTTTTTTTTGATTGATTCATATAAACATGCAAAATCTTCGCTGTTACATTGATTAGTATTACAGAGCGGTAAATAAAAGGAGAGATGAGATTGGGCTATATTGAAGATTTAAGAGCTATTGTGGGTCATCGTCCCTTAATATTAGTTGGATCAGTCGTCGTTATTTCTGACAAGGAAGGCAGGCTGTTGTTGCAGCAAAGAAAATTTCCGAAGGAGTCATGGGGGCTCTCAGGCGGCTTAATGGAGCTGGGAGAAACGACCGAAGAAGTAGCCAGACGTGAAGTGACAGAAGAAACCGGCCTTACGCTGGGCAAGCTGCATTTTATTAATGTATATTCCGGACCGGAGTATTTTGTAAAGGCTGCTAATGGAGATGAATTCTATTGTGTCACGATTGCGTATTATACAAATGAATACGAAGGTGAATTAGTTGTAGATGAAAGTGAATCTATAAAGTTTGAATTCTTTTATCCACATGAATTACCGGGAAGAATCGTTAAAAGCCATAAAAAAATCATTGATGAATATTTATTAAAATTGGATACCGGGAAATAAGGGAAGGGTTAATTCAGTTGTAAAAGTCACCTGGGTGATCAACCTTTTTCAGACAATTCGACAAAAACCTGTATTCAACTTTTTAAAAATGTTTTACAATAAAAGAGTAATTTTGTGAAGGAGTGTGTTTGGGGGATACATGGAAAAATTAGAAGACTATATTTGTAGATTATCTTCGAAAGGATTTCGTCTTGGAGAAGAGGCAATAGGATTTATCTATTTTGGAAAACAGTTGACTTCAGCACCAGACTGGATCGTAAACATTGCACTGGAAAATACATTGAAAGCTCAAAAGAGATTTGATGGAGGTTTTTATATATCACTGCTGGAAACCTTGGTGAATGGTAAAGTTTCCAACAGAAAAGAAGCAAATCAATTAATGAAGGAACATGGCTTACAGGTATCTTGATTTCAATAAATCAAGGTATTTTTTTGTGGCTATTAAACCATATGTCTTTTTTATTTTATGACTTACTAAAAAATTCCCCCTAAATAGTTGGCAAGATGTTCTAGGGTTACAATTTCAACTACTATACATTAGAACAACTAACCTAAGGAAGGTTAGGGTGCTACTAATTCAACTTTAATTCTGTCAGGATCTTCGAAAAAAACGGCATAATGATTTTTCCCACCTGCAAATGGATGTTGATCCTGATAAAGAATTAATATATACTTTTCTTTTAATTTCTTTGTTAGATCGTCTACCTGTTGCCTGGATTCGGCATGAAACGCCAAATGGTTTAATCCCGTTCCACATCTGTGATAAGGAATATCCATATATTTATCCTCTGTCTGAACGAAGACTATATAGGTATCCCCTATTCTAAAGCTTTGTCCACTATCCCACTCCTGGTAAAGTTCATATCCCAATTCAGCTAGAAGCCAGCCCCAAAAGTCAATGGATTTATTTAAATCTGATACATTGATTTCAATATGATGGATAAGCCCTTGCGACAATGATTTTTCCTCTTTTCTATTTTTATTCCATACCGTTTCAACTGAATGATTATTTCTGCTCGTTCATTTGCACAGCTTGCCGGGATAACAGATCAGCTGATTTGTTTTGCGATTCTGGAATCCATTTGATGAAAAATAAGGAGAATTGAGACGAAAGCTCCAGTGCCTGATTGAGTAATTGTCTAAAGGATTCTTTTTTTACATACTCTTTTTCCATTGCATCCGCCACGTGTTTTGAATCGGTTCGAACAGAGATGACATCGTAATTTTTATCCAGGCATATCTTCAAAGCATGGATCAAGGCTAAGTATTCAGCTTCATGATTATTATGGATGCCAAGGGGTATGGAATATCGGTGGACTTCACCATCTGCTTTTATAAAAATACCGGCACCGCTTGGACCTGGATTTCCTTTAGCTGCGCCATCTACATATACTTCTATCATAAGAAAACATCCTTTCAAGTTAAAAAGTACATGAATTTTTATTAAATGTCTACTGTCATAGTTTTAGTGGTATCAGGATAATTTATATATAATGAATTAATTGTATAAAGGATTGGGAAGGGAGAAAGAAATGAACGTAACAATAAAGGGTATCTACAATAAATCCAAAATACCTCCTATAACCTTCACATCAGAAGAAATGGAAAGTCAATTTGCTTTAAGGCTTGTCAATGATCTCGAAAGCACGGGAAGATGGCGAGATTTCATTTTTATTGATGAACTGGGACAAGAATGGACAAAGAAACAGTTTCAAAAGCTGACAGAGGAAATAGAAGAAACCCCACAGAATGTAACGATTTATTTTGATGGAAGTCACAGACCGGGTGAAACCTTTGCAGGAGCTGGCATTGCGATTTATTACACACAAAACAATAAAAGGTTTCGCATACGGAGCAATGAAGTCTTTGATTATATAGAGGACAATAATGAAGCGGAATATTGTGCATTATTAGCAGCTGTCAAAAGGCTTGATGAACTGGGAGTTAAACATCAAAAAGTTATGATAAAAGGGGATTCTCAGGTCGTATTGAAACAATTAACAGGAGAATGGCCTTGTTATGAAGAAAATTTAAATAAGTGGCTGGATCGGATCGAAGAACAGCTTAAGAATCTTGGCTTGCACTTTGAGACAATGGCAGTTCCAAGAAAAGATAATGAGGAAGCACATCGGCTGGCAACACAGGCACTAGAGGGAATTGAGATAGACAGTCAACTTGAATTACCAAAAATGGGGTGATGTTATCGATGAATAAGAAAAAGGGGAAAAAAGATGCTCTTAAACAGGTTGATTTTTTGTTAAGTACGTATTGTGATGGCTGCTTTCTACACAAACAGCTTGTTCGGGATAACGGCCGTACTCATGCACACCGTTTTTGTATCAATCAGTGTACAGTTGGTGAATCCTTGAAACATATAGGCGGAAATTTAAATAAGAAAACAGAAAAGCCGCCTATCCAATAGGCGGCTGTTAATTTTGGTTCATTATTAGGCTTTTTGTACGTTAGTGGCTTGAGGTCCTCTTTCTCCATCTACGATTTCGAAAGTAACTTCTTGGCCTTCTTCTAAAGATTTGTATCCTTCACCTTGAATTGCTGTGAAATGTACGAATACATCATCTCCGCCTTCAACTTCGATAAAACCAAAACCTTTTTCGTTGTTAAACCATTTTACTTTACCGTTTTGCATAGATTTATTCCTCCTAAAACTGTGGCTCAAAAGCCAATTACTATTTATCATAAACTTTAGATAAGTCATGATAATTTCAATATACAACATTCAAATATACAGTGTCAAAATGGATTTTAAAAAATATTGAAAATTTTTAAGAGGTGACTGGATAATTGGGTAAATATGGTATAATTGTTAAAATGAAATGAAAACATATGTCGGGGTGTCTGATGGATACACATCATAATGGTTTTTCTAATTATTTGCTGGAAAGAGTTTATATGAATCAATTACAAAAAGAAATAAGAGATAAGGTGGAACAAAAAACACCTTCTATCAAAGATAATGGGGAATTCCGAATGATGACGACAGAAGAGGTTTCTTTTTGCATGGATCAGGCATGTACGGATATTCGGCATATATTTAAGGATATAAAGAGACGTGGAGAAATTTCCGTCAATCGGGTTAAACAGGAGATTATCCCTGTTATCAAGAGTGCATCATCGAGTCCGCGAATTTTTGAATTGCTTCATCAAACTAAACGTAAAGAGGAGTATACATACTGGCACTCCATTTGCGTAGGAATTCTATCCGGTCTAATCGGGAGATGGCTGAGATTGCCTATAGATGAGCTGGAAGACCTTATGATTTCTGCTGTTTTGCATGATATCGGCATGACCATGGTTCCGGAGAACATCTTAGATAAATCAGGTAAACTTACCTCTCAGGAATATAATATAATGAAACAACATACCGTCTATGGGCATGAACTATTAAGTAGTCTCGACCATATCCCTGATTCGGCTGCCATTGTTGCCTTGCAGCACCATGAGAGAGAAGATGGAATGGGGTATCCTCATGGATTAAAGGGTAAGCAAATTCATTACTTTGCTAAGATTGTCGCCATAGCAGATATATATCATGCGATGTCCTCAGAAAGAGTTTATCACGAAGCAACACCATTTTATTTAATCATCAAACAAATGCAGAATGATGTATATGGAACATTAGATGCTCATATTTTATTGGTTTTCATGGATAGATTGCTTCAGGCGCTGGTGGGCAAAAAAGTAAAGCTGAATAATGGCGAATATGGTTCGATTCTTCTCATAAATCGATATAATCCACTTAAGTCTTTAATAAAGACTGAAAGGGGAATCATAGATTTAATGGCATTTAGGGATATTGAAATCGTTAAGATTATTAATGAAGTATAAGAGGATATTGGATATTAGAAGAAAAAGACAGCTGATAGGCTGTCTTTTATATTTTATATAAGAATTTCTATTGTAAGAATACTTATCATTATTTCCACTGGTAAGGTGTCGTCTGATAGACATAATAATTCAGCCAATTAGAAAATAGAAGACTTGCGTGGCTTTTCCATGTATGAAATGGGAGCTGCAGCGGGTCGTCCTCAGGAAAATAATTTTGAGGAATAGGGGCACCTGAGCTCTTTGATAAGTCACGCTTATATTCATGGGACAAGGTAGCCAAATCGTATTCTGGATGACCGGTTACCATAATTAATCGTTTATCCTTAGAAGCGACCAGGAACAAACCTGCTTCCTCCGATTCTGCTAAGACGATTAACTCCTCATGATTGCGGATCTCTTCTGCTTCAATATCTGTATATCTTGAATGCGGAGCGTAAAAAACATCATCAAATCCTCTTACAAGGCTTTCGAATGGTTTCAATACTTTATGCTTATAGATGCCTGTACATTTTTTATTTAATAATTGCTTTGATATTCCAAAATGATGGTATAGGGCTGCTTGGGCTCCCCAGCATATATGAAGGGATGAGGTTACATGCTCCCTTGACCAATCCATTATGTTGATTAGCTCATTCCAATAGTGAACTTCCTCGAAGTCTAGCTTTTCAACCGGCGCTCCAGTAATAATTAAGCCGTCGAAGCGCTTCGTTGATACTTCGGGGAAGGTTGAGTAGAATTGTTCCAAATGTGTATGGGGTGTGTTTTTACTTTCATGTGTTTCCATTCGTAAAAAGGTTATTTTGACTTGCAGAGGAGTATTGCTTAGTAATCGAAGCAGCTGTGCTTCGGTTTTCTCTTTTTCAGGCATTAAGTTTAAAATGAGAATGTTTAAAGGTCGGATATCCTGACTAAGAGCTCTGTTATCATCCATTACGAAAATATTTTCTTCTTCTAAAATTTGTTTGACGGGTAGTTTATTTGGAATCGTAATCGGCAAGATATGGACCTCCTTGTTTGTTTAAATTTTCAAAATATTAAATAATATTACCATTGTATTCATATTTTTGAGAGGTTGTAAATAATAATGTGTGTTTGATATATATTTTTTGTTAAACTAATTATGACTATTGATTTTTAGGGGGCTCAGCATGAATTTGGACACAATTGTAAAAAGTGATATCGAGATTGCTTTAAATGCAAAAATGAAACCCATAAAAGAAATTGCTGAAACGATTGGATTAAAGGAAGAAGATTGGGAAGCTTACGGGAAATACAAGGCGAAAATCTCTCTTGATGTGTTAAAATCCCGCAGCACCAAAAAGGATGGGAAATTAATTCTCGTTACTTCCATCAATCCTACTAAAGCAGGGGAAGGGAAATCAACGGTAACCGTTGGTCTAGGAGATGCGTTTTCTCTTCTTGGAAAGAAAGCAATGATAGCGATGAGAGAACCTTCTCTTGGACCAGTCATGGGTGTAAAGGGAGGTGCAACTGGCGGCGGTTATTCACAGGTACTCCCAATGGACGAAATTAACCTGCACTTTACTGGTGATTTACATGCCATCACAACAGCAAATAATGCACTGGCAGCTCTGATTGATAATCATATTCAGCAGGGAAATGAACTGCAGATTGACCCACGGAAAATTATTTGGAAAAGGGTCCTTGATATGAATGACCGTGCCCTTCGGCATATTGTAATCGGGCTTGGCGGGGATAAGCACGGAATTCCCCGTGAAGATGGCTTTGATATAACCGTAGCATCTGAAATCATGGCAATTCTTTGTCTCGCGATAGATTTAGATGACTTAAAAGATAAATTAGGGAAGATTGTGATTGGATACACCTATCAGGATACACCTGTTTCTGTTTCAGACTTGGGTGTAGAGGGTGCACTAACTTTATTGTTGAAGGATGCTTTAAAGCCTAATTTGGTTCAAACTATTGAACATACGCCTACGCTAATTCATTGTGGTCCGTTTGCAAATATTGCACATGGATGCAACAGTGTACTTGCTACAAAAACAGCCCTTAAGCTAGCTGATTATTGTGTTACAGAAGCAGGATTTGGTGCGGACCTTGGCGGAGAAAAATTCTTGAATATTAAGACAAGCGCTGCTGATCTTACTCCGGATGCTGTCGTTATCGTGGCAACATTAAGAGCCTTAAAGATGCATGGTGGCGTACAATCGGATAAATTAAAAGAGGAAAATCTAAATGCGATTGAATTAGGGTTCCAGAATTTAGTGAAGCATTGTGAAACGATTCAAGCTTTTGGATTGCCTTTTATCGTCGCTTTAAATAAATTTTCTGCAGATACTGATGCAGAGGTGGAACGATTCAATACTTTATGTCAGAAACATGGATTACCTTTCTCTTTAACAGAAGTGTGGGAAAAAGGTGGGCAGGGCGGATTGGACCTTGCAGCAAAACTTGAAGACCTTATGAAGGAGAATACCAATACATTTAAACGTCTATACGAATCAACGGATTCCATTCAAGAGAAAATTGAAAAAGTCGCAAAAATTGTATATGGGGCACAAAAGATTGAATATTCTCCTGAAGCTCTGCAACAAATACATAAATATGAATCAGAAGGATGGGGGCAGCTCCCTGTTTGTATGGCTAAAACCCAGTATTCATTATCGGACAATCCAAGTCTGTTGGGCAGGCCTGAAGGATTTACATTGTATATCAAAAAGCTAAAGCCTTCTGTAGGAGCAGGTTTTATTGTGGTACTTACTGGAGATATTATGACAATGCCTGGATTACCTAAAAGACCAGCTGCTTTAAAGATGGATGTCGACGAGAATGGCAATGCGGTCGGATTGTTTTAATAAGGGTAGGTAGATTATGTAAAATGGGGGTGATCTCATGTTTGATCCATCAGTTTTTGAAAACCTGAAAGTAGTAGTTGAAGGTGCCTTTTATGATTTAGACTTAGAAGGCGAGTTAGCCATCATAGACAGGCATGATTATGTTGACTTAGCCTATATGTCAAGAATTTTTGAGATTAGTACAAGGCTTGATACTTCGATGGAAAAAGCGGTTGAATGTACACTTTCTTTAAGTGCAGGTTTACAAGCTTTCTCGTCAGAAAAGCTATCATCCATAACGAAACGCGAGCCGGGATGTGATCTTAAAATTAAATTTAGATATATCGATCCTGAGCATCCTCTCCGCAATATTCATATATTGAAGCAGATCTGGGATAAAGGGTATCATTACCGGGTTTTTAAACATACTCCGATTGGATTTAAACATGAAGATCCATTCGTAACGATTGAAATTAAGCAGGATAAGCCAATTTATGAGGATGAAATTGATCAATTACATACCTATGTCAGCCAAATCCATCATATACTGAAAGCAGAAGGTTAGATTTTTTTGAACGAAAGTAAAACTTGATCAGTCATGTATTTTTAGCGGGAGTGAAGATGATGAACATTTATGATTTTAAGGCTAACTTAATCACTGGAGATGAAGTTTCCTTTGAAAGTTATATGGGGAAGGTCCTGCTTATTGTGAATACTGCCAGTAAATGTGGGTTTACTCCACAGTATAAAGAGTTAGAATCCTTTTACCAAAAATATAAGGAGCAGGGCTTGGTTATTCTTGGATTTCCGTGCAATCAATTTATGAATCAAGAACCCGGAGATGAAATGGAAATCCATTCATTCTGCCGAACTAATTATGGAATTACCTTTCCTATGTTCGCAAAAGTGGATGTAAGAGGAGACCAAGCTCATCCATTATTTAATTATTTAACAGAACAGGCCCCTGGTGTGATGGGTTCCAAGGCGATTAAATGGAACTTTACAAAGTTTCTCATTGATCGAAATGGAAAGATTGTAAAACGTTTTGCACCCTCTACAAAACTTTCTGAAGTAGAGAAAAGTATCGTTGATTTATTATAGGACAGACCTCTCCTAGCAAAGGAGAGGTCTTATATTTGTATCTTTTTAAAAACGCTTTTGGTTATAATAGGAGTAACGCCATTTATCGGTTATGTATTCCATGAGGTATGGGGGTTGGTTGCATGATGAAAAAAGTAGCGTGGGTAACAGACAGCTCTGCTGTATTAGATGATGAACTTAGAGCCAATAAAGATGTTTATGTTTTACCGATCCATATGATAATTGATGGAAAGTCTTATTTGGATGGTGTAGATCTAACAACCGATGAATTAGTTGAACACATAGAAAAGGGATCCACTCTTACCTCATCGCAGCCATCGATTGGCGATTTCAAAAAGCTTTACGACAAGTTGGCTGATACCTATGACTCTATCTTCTCCTTTCATATCTCTGATAAATTAAGCGGTACATATTCTACAAGTGTTCAAGCTGCCGAGCTGGTGGATATCCCGGTTTTTAATGTGGATACTCATTATCTTGCTTATCCATTGACGTTATTGATAAAGAAAGCTATTAAAATATGGGAAACTTCAAATGAACCTACAGAAGTTGTGGAAGCAATCCATGCGCTTAAATCTAAGTTAAGAGTGTATGTTTGGATAGGATCTCTTCAGCAGCTTCATAATAGCGGCAGGCTTAACACCTCAAGCTATTACCTGGGAAGTCTTTTAAATATAAAGCCAATTGTGACCTTCCAGGAAGGAAGTCTACAGATTAAAACCAAGGTTCGTACATGGAAAAAGGCAACAGAAAAAATCCAATCCTATTTAAAACAATCCCTCGGGTCCTCCCAGATTGAAGAAGTTTTTATGCTGTATGGAAAACAGATCAGTCAAACAAGCGATTGGGTCCGGATGGTTGAAAGAATCAGTGAGGAATTATCAATTACGATACATCCGCTCGGGACTGCCCTTTGCCTTCACGCAGGCGTTGAAACAGTAGGAATCGGATGGATAGAAAAGTAAAGGAGTTTATTATGCGCGAAGCTATTAAAGCAGCGGAAGAATTCGTGAAAAAACGTTTTATTAACGATACAACGGGCCATGACTGGCAGCATATGGATCGTGTCAGAAGGCTATCCTTATTAATCTATCAAACCGAGCAAACAGGCGATCCTGAGCTAATTGAACTGATTGCCCTACTGCATGATCTATCCGATTCCAAATTAAATGGGACAAAAAAAGCGGGAGAAGCGGTACTTAGCGAATGGCTCGAATCTAATGTGAAAAATGAAGAAATTAGGGAAAAGATTAAAAGGGATGTCTCCAGTATCTCATTTAGTGAGGGTTTAAGAGAGGGCTTATCCCCTGAAGCAGCCATTGTGCAGGATGCGGACCGTCTGGATGCATTGGGAGCCATTGGTATAGCCCGTGCTTTCGCATATGGCAGTCATAAGGGGCATCCTATTTATTTACCGAAGGATGATTCTGCCCCTAGTACATTCACGCATTTTTATGATAAATTACTACTATTAAAAACCTTGATGAATACACGTACAGGTAAAAGGTTGGCAGAAGAACGTCATCAATTTATCTTGTTGTTTTTAGAACAGTTTAAAAAGGATATGATGGAATGAAAGTATTAAAAGGAATCGACATTAAAAAGGAATACGGAGAGAAGACTCTCTTTAAGGATATTAACTTTAGCATAAGTGAAAACGAAAAAATTGGTTTAATCGGCTTAAACGGAACAGGGAAATCTTCACTGTTAAAAATCATTGCCGGCATTGAAGAAATGGACGGGGGATTGATTGATAAGCCAAAGGATTACCGGATTTCATATCTAGGACAGAATGTTGAAGTAAACGAAGATGAAAAGGTATCAGCCTTTATTTATAGAAATGACTCACCTGTATTTCAAACTGTACGAAAGTACGAAGAGCTATTGGAACATATGAAGGAGTCCCCAAATGATTCAGCTCTTCTTGATAAAATGTTTCATTTGCAGGGTGAAATGGATGCAAACGGTGGCTGGGAGATCCATTCAAATGCACAAATTATGTTAAATAAGCTAGGAATCAAAGACCTTAATGTTAGAATGGGTTCTTTATCCGGAGGGCAAAAAAAGCGTTGTGCTTTAGCTAAAGCATTAATGGAAAAAGCAGATTTGCTTATTTTAGACGAGCCGACAAACCATTTGGATTATGACAGTATCGAGTGGCTGCAGGAGTATATCCAAGGATATCAAGGCTCGGTTTTATTTGTAACTCATGATCGATATTTCTTAGATGCCGTGACTAAAAAGATTTGGGAGCTTGATAAGGGGCAATTGCATTCTTATGACGGAAACTACGAGAAATTTTTAGAAATCAAAGCGATCAGAGACGAGATGGAAGCAAAATCAGCTCATAAAGTTTCAAGGCTGTTCCAACAGGAATTGGCCTGGATGCGGAAAGGGGCAAAAGCGAGAACGACGAAACAAAAAGCGAGAATTCAGCGCTTTGAATCCTTGCAGGAGGAAGCGAATGCTGGTAATGCAAGTGACGATTTAAGTTTGGATGTTGCTTCAACCAGACTTGGGAAAAAGGTGTTGGAGCTGGTTAATCTTTCAAAATCCTATGAAAATAAACTCTTAATCGATCGGTTTTCTGTCATTTTACAAAAGGGAGATCGAATTGGTATCCTTGGAGCCAATGGCAGTGGAAAAACAACCATATTAAGAATGCTTGCCGGTTCTGAGTCTTTAACTAGTGGCTCAATTGATCGGGGTTCTACGGTATTGATTGGCTATTATACTCAGGAAAATGAAGATTTACCACTCAATAAGCGAATGATTGAATATATCCGGGAAACAAGTGAAGCGGTCACGCTTGCAGATGGTGAGCGAATTTCGGCCGCACAAATGCTGGAACGTTTCCTTTTTGAGCCACATACGCATGGGACGGTCATCGGGAAGCTTTCAGGCGGAGAAAAAAGAAGGCTTTATTTATTGAAGATATTGATGGAGTCTCCAAATGTACTTTTATTGGACGAACCGACAAATGATTTGGATATTCAGACATTAACTGTTTTGGAAGAGTATCTTCAGCATTTTCCGGGTGTTGTTATAACCGTATCACATGATCGATACTTCTTGGATAAAACATGTCATAAATTATGGGTATTTACAGGGAATGGACAGATTCAGCAATACTATGGGCAGGCAAGTGATTACTTGGAATGGAAACAGGAGCAGGAAAGACTTGCAACTGCCGTTGAGAAAGAGTCAACTCCTAAAATAAAACGTGCAGAAGAGACAAAAACGAAAAAACGGCTATCCTATCATGAGATGAGAGAATGGGAAGGCATCGATGAAAAAATAGAAGCGGTTGAAAAACGACTGGAGGAAGTCGCTGCCGAACTAAATAAAGCAGGCAGTGATTTTGAACTGGCGAATAAATTAGCTGAGGAAGAAATTCAATTAAATGAAGAACTGGAGCATTTGATTGAACGATGGTCCTATCTTTCAGAAATACAAGAAGGCTAAATCGTAAGTATGTAAATATTTTGATAGATATGCTACAATCCCCCTAGATAAATAGATCAGGGGGATTTTATGATGAGGATTGTCTCAATTGAGCCTACACCGAGCCCGAATACGATGAAGGTTATCTTAAATGAAGAATTGCCGGCTGGTAAAAGTACGAATTATAAAAAGGATACGATTGATACCGCACCTTCATTTATAAAAGAAATTTTACATATTGAAGGTGTTAAAGGTGTATACCATGTAGCAGACTTCCTGGCGGTTGAAAGAAATGCTAAATATGATTGGCCTGGTATATTGGCACAGGTTCGAACCGTTTTCGGTGAGACAGTTGAAGAAACTGGAGCTAATCCAGTTGATACAGGCAAAGGATTTGGAGAGGTGAAGGTCCAAATTCAAGTTTTTAAAGGGATACCTATCCAGATTAAAGCAAATAGTGACCTGGAAGAAAAACGATGGGCTATGCCGAAAGCATTTATGGATGCTTTCCAAGTATCTCAGCTTGAGGATGATAATGCTGTGTTGATCCGAAAATGGATTGATTTTGGCAATCGTTACGGGGAGCTTGAGCAGATTGGGAAAGAGGTGATGGATGAAGTCATCGCCTTATATCCAGAAGAACGGTTAGCGAAGCTTGTTGCAGACGCTCAGGACACCACCACCAAGAAGTCCGAACCCGTTAAGGTGAAAAGAAGAAAGCTTACGGAAGCTGATTTGGATCAGGAAGACTGGAAGGCCAGATTTCAAGCATTGGATCAGATGGAGGATCCGGAAGTTTTGGATCTGCCACTCCTCAATAAGGCATTGGAGGATGAAAAAGCATCTATCAGAAGGCTTGCTGTGGTCTATTTAGGAATGATTGAAGACACGATTGTTTTGCCATATTTATATAAGGGACTAAAAGATAAGAGTGTAACGGTCAGAAGAACAGCGGGAGACTGCTTGTCTGATTTAGGCTTCCCGGAAGCTGAACAGGCTATGATTGAAGCTTTAGCTGATAAAAGTAAGCTAGTACGCTGGAGAGCGGCCATGTACTTGTATGAGGTTGGTGGGGAAAATGCTTTGCCAGCGCTTCGAAAAGCGGAAAATGATGAAGAATTTGAAGTGGCTCTGCAGGCGAAGATGGCCAGTGAGCGTATTAAAAATGGTGATGAAGCCCTTGGGTCTGTATGGAAACAAATGACTGAAGCCAGAAAAAATAACAAGGTTCAAGAATAATAGAGCATATCAGGAAGGCAGTGTCGAATCACTTGGCAGCTGCTTTAGTTGAGCATAGGAAAGAGTATATGCCTCTGTTTAAACGGGGAGTTTACATCTATATTAGGTAATGTTACATACAATATTAGGGAATACATGGATTGCACATGTAAGCTATCTAATGTATCCTACAAATGTAAGACTTTGAATGGGGGAATTATGAATGTCTATGGCATATGAAGAATATATGAGACAAATGGTTAAACCAATGAGAGCAGAGTTGACTGAAGCAGGCTTTGAAGAATTAACGACTTCGGAACAAGTAGATGAATTTATGGAAAAGGCAGAAGGTACTACATTGGTTGTAGTCAACTCCGTATGCGGATGTGCGGGCGGCTTGGCAAGACCGGCTGCAGCAGAAGCAGTAAATGCTGAAATTAAACCGAATCATTTTGTAACAGTCTTTGCCGGTCAGGATAAAGAAGCAACAGCCAGAATGAGAGAATATCTTGGGGAAGTTCCATCTTCACCTTCAATGGCTTTATTAAAAGGAAATGAAGTGGTTCATTTTATACCAAGACATGAGATTGAAGGACATACTTTAGAAGACGTTAAAGAGAATTTATTAAATGCTTTTTCTGAGTATTGTAAATAAACGTAAGGGAATGCTCACATGAGTATTCCTTTTTTTAATATGAGCCTGAGGGTAAATAAGTTTCTATCGCTTTAGATTTAAAGAAGCCTGCTCAACAAGAAATCTTGCAGATTTTAAAGGAGTTTTTTATGTGTTTGTCACTACGATTGAAAAAACGAATCATGTGCTGAATCAAAAAGCATTAAGAACAGCTGAACAATTAGGGATCCCGTATATTGAACGCAATAAAAGAACGATTAAACAGTTGCAATCTTACTATAACCAACCATGTCTGGTAGTGGGGAAGATCAAAACAGAATTATATGACCTGCATGGAATAGATCCATTATTTTTCCATCCAAATATGGCCGCAGTCCGTATGAAGAGAATTGAGAAAGGGGAAGTGGATCCATTTGTCAGGGCAGCCGGATTAAATCAAGGGATGTCTATTCTTGATTGTACACTTGGTATGGGAGCGGATGCCTTGATTGCCTCTTATATCATAGGGAGTAGCGGGAAAATAACTGCTTTAGAGTTAAATCCGTTTGTTTACTTTGTTATTAAGGAGGGACTGCAAAATTATCCTTTTAAGAATGAGAAATTTGGCGAAGCTGCCGGGAGAATTGAAGCTGTGAACATAGACTATTTAACCTTTCTTAAAAAAGCTGAGGATCGCTCCTATGATGTTGTTTATTTTGATCCAATGTTTACAGAAAGAGTCATTGAAAGTGCTGGAATTCAGTCTTTGAGTTCATTTGCTTCCTACAAGGAGTTAACAGATGAAGCAGTAGTGGAAGCCAAGAGAGTTGCCAAAAAGAGGATTATTCTTAAGGACCATTTCAGGAGTGATCGATTTTCCCGGTTTGGATTTAGCGTTGAAAAAAGAAAAACTGCAAAATTTCATTTTGGTGTGATAGAATTAGAATAGTTAAAAAAATCAAAATTCGCTCTTCCAATATTAATAAAACGGGGTGAAGAAATAGCCCGTTTTGCTGAATAGGCAGGTGATTTTAATTTGAAAAATTGGTCAAGTATTCTTAAGAAATCCTTGGTAGTTGGGCTTTCTGTTTTAAGCTTTGGAATTATATCTCCATCTCAGTATCAGGAATGGTATGAAGGAAGTACTGTCAAAGAAGCCAAAAACAATCCTGTTATTGGCCAAACTGATTATGTAAGCAGCGAATCTCCTGTAACGGTATTTAGTCAAAGTGATTTTTTATCGTATGCTATGCTTCGCGCTGAGGAGCAATCCTTTGAAAAGTTTGGGAGTAGAATTGGTCCCCATATAAAAGATGAATTTTATACGAGTGTATTACCGAACATTGAATCCGCCTTGCAGGAATTTTCATCTGATGTACCGGAAGAAAAGCTGCTGAATATGGCGATATCAGAAAAGCCAAGCGGCGGTTTAAGTGAAAAAATATTTCATGTTTATGATCGGGAAACCAATGAAGACCTCATCAGATTTCATGTCAGGAGAGAGAACCCGCCCGGAGAAGGCCATTGGTTTGAATTTCATTACCATACATATAAAGATAATTTTGACGCCCATCACTCGATGGCAAGGATTTATTGGAGTCAAAACACTCCTCCTAAGTGGATTAGCTAAGCAGATCATTAATTGATAGATTACTATTTTCAGGTTAATACGTTGTAATCAACGTATTTTCTTTTTTGTGTTAAAGAAAATAATCAGGAGATGAAGACAACCATGAATGAATTCTTTTCACAGTTAATAGAAACATACGCTATGTTTTTTGATGGGCAGATGTGGATAGAGGTATTGTCTGACCCAGTCAGTTGGGGATTAATTGGTACACTGGTTCTGATGGAGGGCTTGCTATCATCCGATAATGCTCTCGTCCTTGCTGTAATGGTAAAGGATCTTCCGGAAAAACAACGAAAAAGAGCTTTGTTTTATGGGTTGATTGGAGCTTATTTATTCCGTTTCCTAGCTATAGGAGTAGGTGTCTATTTAATTGAAATTTTGTGGGTGAAACTGATTGGAGGAGGTTATCTTGCATGGCTTTCCATTCAGTATTTTTACAAAAAGTATAAACATTTTGAAACGACTCCTGATGTTCCGGACGTAAAAAAATCTGGCTTGCTCAAACGATTGTTCGGTAACTTTTGGGGGACAGTTGCATCCGTAGAGTTGATGGATATCGCATTCTCTGTAGACAGTATACTGGCTGCCTTTGGTGTAAGTAATCAAGTCTGGGTTTTGTTCGTTGGAGGCATATTAGGTGTTTTAATGATGAGGGGTGTGGCAGGTGTATTCTTAAAGTTAATCGATAGAATACCAGAGCTTGAAAGTGCTGCTTATATTTTGATTGCCTTTATTGCTGTTAAAATGGTTGGTTCCAATTTTGGTCTACATATCGATCATACTATGTTCTTTTTCATTATCATTGTGATTTTTGGCGCAACCATTCTGTTGCACTTTTATAAGAAAAGAAAGAATCAGTCGGCATAGAATATGTTAAAAGAATTCCTGATCAGGATATGATCAGGAATTCTTTTAAGAGAGATGAATGAAAATAAAGCCTATGCAAAATCCAAGAGCAATTAGACTATCGAATACCACTAATCTCCAATCTGTCATAGCAGAATACAAATCTTCCATTAATTCGTCATCAAGATTATATTTATCAGGATGGAACCGTATCTTAACCACCTCTCCCTGGATACTTTATTGTAAAAGGGGATTGCTGGAATGCTGTGATGGTGCTGTTTAGCTGCAAACGGTCAGATGAACTTCCATAATTTTTATGACCACTCGTTCACTTCGAAACTCTCATCATATGGTATAATTTTTAATGATTTGTCGAAATGGATCTATGCCATTGTTGATAAATGGTTAAACCATACATATACGCCTATCTAGATTTCTTCACGAAGTTTTATACATAACCCTATATATTCTCATTGACTGGTAATAGGGTTTTTATGATATAAAAATTAATCTTCGGAGTGAATTGTGATGAAGGCCAGAAATTTACTTGTATTCATTTTTATATTCATTATGGTAGCCACTCTTATATTATTTCCATTAGGGCAAAATTATGCAGAGTCAGTTTATTTAAAGAATTTATCTGGCATTGAGAATAAATCATTGGTATCAACTATAATTGTTTTACCTGATGATCAAGATCAATGGGATGAGGCTGAGGTTATTATAGAAAGAATAAGTGGGTTACCTGAAGGCTTACTTCAAGTATTAAAAAAGAATAGAATTAAGATTAAGTTATTTACGGGAGCATTGACGGATCAACGGGAGGCTGCCCATTTAAAAGGAGTTCAGCCAAGAGGGTATTCCTCGAAAAATTGGGATGAAGTACCCGGAATGGGTGGCAGTAAAACAGTCTTAGTAAAAATCGGGCACAGTGAAAAAGGAGCGGGCCATGGTTCAACTAATCTAGAACTACATGAGCTTGGACATTCAGTCGATCAAATTATATTGAATAATATTAGTGAAACGGGCTACTTTCAAGATGCTTGGTTAAAAGAAGTGCAACAACTATTCCCGAATCAAGCATACTTTATTGATTATTCAGAGGAGTACTTTGCTGAGGTTTTTGCGATGTATTACTTCAATCAAGAAACTAAAGCAGAATGTTTGGAAAAGGCCCCTCTCACATACGAAATCATAAAAAATATTGAAAAGAATGGGTACACAGTAAAAGAACAATAAAATAGGAGGATCAACAAATGGTGAAAAATGAACAGGCCTATTTAAATCTTTGCCAGCATGTTCTAAATAACGGGACAAAAAAAGAAGACCGTACAGGGACAGGTACAATCTCTGTATTCGGCCACCAAATGAGATTTAATCTGAAGGATGGTTTTCCATTATTAACAACCAAAAGAGTACCATTTCGCTTGATTGCAAGTGAATTACTGTGGTTTATTAACGGAGATACGAATATCAAGTTTTTGCTACAGCATAATAATAATATTTGGAATGAATGGGCCTTTAAAAAATGGGTTGAAAGCTCAGAGTATAAAGGTCCTGATATGACTGATTTTGGTATTCGTTCTTTACAGGATGAAAATTTTAATCAATTATATTTGGAACAAATGGATTTATTTAAAGAGAAAATCTTAAGTGATGATGCCTTTGCGGCGAAGTATGGAGAGCTTGGCAATGTATACGGGAAACAATGGAGAGAATGGAAGACGTCAACAGGTGAAACGATTGATCAGCTTAAAGATGTGATTGAACAAATTAAAAGAAACCCATCTTCCAGAAGATTGATTGTATCTGCATGGAATCCGGAGGATGTACCAACTATGGCTTTGCCGCCATGTCACAGTTTATTCCAGTTTCATGTGGCAGACGGCAAGCTGTCCTGCCAGCTGTATCAAAGAAGTGCAGACATCTTCCTCGGTGTACCATTTAATATTGCCAGCTATGCATTGCTGACTCATTTAATTGCAGCTGAATGTGGTCTGGAGGTTGGTGAATTTGTCCATACTCTTGGTGATGCACATATCTATTTAAACCATGTAGAACAAGTGAAGACTCAATTGGAAAGAGAACCAAGATCGCTTCCTGAGCTGGTGATTGACTCTTCATTTACAAGTATTTTTGATATGAATCTGGATCAAATAAAAATTGAAGGATATGACCCGCATCCAACGATCAAAGCACCGATTGCTGTTTAATTTAGAGTGCTTACGGACAGCCTCATAACTGATAGCAAAAAGGCGTACAGAATAGTGATATTCTGTACGCCTTTTTATATAAAACTGCAGGGATATGAGTTTGTTTCATAATTTCAAAAAGTAATGAGTACTCGAATTTTATCTATTCATTTATCGGGTGGAAATAATAGAGATATTGTGATGCAATTGGATTAGACTAAAGGGTTACTCAGTTACTAAGTCACTTAATTAAGTGGATATGGTGAAACGAACTTTGTATTTCATTCCAATATTCCGGATAGGTATCCGTAAATTTTTGAAAAGCTTCGTGAAGATTTATTACTAAATAATCATAAGTAACCTTACGATCTTTTCTGGTTTTTTTTAAATCAAAATATAAGGCAAACGGGCGTGTATAATAGCTGGTAAGCTGATGGGGATTTAAGGTTGCAATTTCTATATTTTTTTGACAGATAAAATCATTGACAGATTTTAATGGGCAATGTTTCACAAAATTTGGGACTTGGATAATAGGACATTTCTCATCCAATAATATAATACCTCTATACATAAATTTCTCCTTGAAAAATCAAACAAAGTTAAGCATAGTATGGCCAAATTTTTTAAAAATATACGGTTTGCTAGTGTTTAAAAAGCCCATAACATAAACAAATACATGGCAACTAATGAATATAAAATATGAATCTAAGCAGGTACTTTTAATCTAGAATGTCAGTATTTTTTTAGGGCATGAAAGGATGTGAAGAATTTATTGAGCATTCTGATTGACCAATTACCCATAGGGGTATACGATGGGCATATCGATATAATACAACTGAGAGGGGGAATGATGAATGAATTATGATGATAAAACGAAAGTGAGATTAAGAAGAATGGAAGGTCAGCTTCGTGGCATACAACGTATGATGGATGAAGGACAGGATTGTAAGGATGTGATCACCCAGCTTTCAGCGGTACGTTCCGGAATAGAGCGAACAATTGGTATCGTCGTCAGTGAAAACTTAATTGAATGTGTACGTGCGATTGATGGAGATGAGGAACAGATGAATGAATTAATTGGACAGGCGGTAAACTTGCTCGTTAAAAGCAGATAACAGGAAAAGATTATATTTTTTTACAATAATAAATACCTATATGGGTATATGTATTCTAAGGAGGAGCAATGGAACAGAAATCAACTAATATCATTTTATTCAGCGGGGATTATGATAAGGCGATGGCCGCCTATATTATTGCAAACGGAGCGGCTGCCTATGACCATGAAGTGACAATCTTCCATACATTTTGGGGAATCAATGCATTACGTAAACAGGAGCCAATGAAAGTAAAGAAAAGCCTCCTTGAGAAAATGTTTGGCTTTATGATGCCAAGAGGTGCTGAAAAACTAGCGCTTTCTAAAATGAATATGATGGGCATGGGACCAAAAATGATTAAGCATGTCATGAAGAAACATAATGCACTCACCTTAACAGATTTGATTGACATGGCACAGGAACAAGAGATCAAGCTAGTTTCGTGCACAATGACAATGGATTTATTGGGTCTAAAAAAAGAAGAGTTGCTGGATGACGTTCATTATGCCGGAGTTGCCGCCTATCTTGCAGACGCAGAAAATGGAGCAGTCAACTTGTTTATTTAAATTCAAGTAAGATCTGTTAGTTAGATCTGTTAGTTTTCTAAGGTTTAATTTAATACTTGTAAGGATTTGAGGAAGGGTGAGCTAAATGAAGGAAATTACAGCAAGAGAAGTTCAAGAACGCTTAGAAGCAGGGAAGCTACTAAATTTAATTGACGTACGAGAGCCAGAAGAGGTGGCTGAGGCTCATATTGAAGGCATTATCCATATTCCGCTTAGTGAGCTTCAGGACCGTATTGGTGTACTGGATAAAAATAAGGAATACATTCTCGTGTGCCGTTCAAGCGCTCGAAGTGGCAATGCTGCCTCTTATCTGGAATCGATTGGATTTCAGGCAACTAATATGGTTGGAGGTATGCTTGTTTGGAAAGGGAAGACGGTCAAAAATTTTTAAACAATAGTATACCCTATGGAGTATAGGAGGTCTCATAATGTCAATCAAAGCAGATGTTCACTTGGACGCAAAAGGACTCGCGTGCCCAATGCCTATCGTGAAAACGAAGAAAGCGATGAAAGAATTAGCTGTGGGCAAGGTATTGAAAATTACGGCAACAGATAAGGGATCAAAGGCCGATCTTGCTGCCTGGGCGGGATCAGCTGGCCATGAATATATTGGTACAAATGAAGATGGCGAAATCCTTATTCATTATATCCGTAAGGGTGGTGCAGATAGCGAGGTTGATAAACCATTTGAACGAACAATAACAAATGAAGATCTTGCAACAAGTGAGGGTATCATTTTAGATGTTCGTGAGGAAGCCGAGTATGCCTTTGGGCATGTGCCTCAGGCAAAGTCAATTCCTCTTGGGGAATTGGAGGAAAGAATGAGTGAACTAGATTCCAATCAAAATATTTACGTCATTTGCCGTACAGGCAGACGTAGTGAACTAGCTGCTCACAAACTTGTCGAAAGCGGATTTCAAAAAGTATTCAATGTATTCCCTGGCATGAAAGATTGGAAAGGCGAATTAATAAAAGAAACGAATAAAATCACGTCAGGAGGTAACTGAAAATGAAAGTTTTGAAATGGACAGCTACCGATGTGGCTAAATATGTGATTGAACATAAGGACTTATTTATTTTGGATGTTCGTAATCAAGATGCATTTAAGGATTGGAAGATTGAGGCTAAGAGCTTTGAATATATGAATATACCTTATTTTGAATTACTAGATGGTGTAGAGGAAATTCTTTCTGAAATCCCGGTGAATAAAGAAGTTCTTGTAGTATGTGCAAAAGAAGGATCATCTGTCATGGTTGCTGAAATGCTGTTAGAGGCTGGCCGACCTGTTGCCTATTTGGAAGGTGGTATGAAGGCATGGAGTATGCACCTTGAGCCTGTAAAGGTAGATGATTTGAAAGGTGGAGGAGAGATCTATCAATTTGTACGCCTTGGCAAAGGCTGTCTCTCCTATATGGTCATCTCTGGTGAGGAAGCGGCAATCATCGATGCAGTCCGATTCACGGATGTATTTATCGACTTTGCCAGAGAAAAGGGAGTGAAAATCAAGCATGTATTTGACACACACTTGCATGCTGATCATATCTCTGGTGGGCGCCAAATTGCTGAACAGACAGGTGCACAGTATTATCTTCCACAGCAGGATGCTGAGGAAGTTGTATATAATTATACGCCATTAACAGACGGGTTAACGGTGAAGCTTGGCGAATCAGAGATTGAAGTCAATGCTATATACTCACCGGGGCATACAATCGGCTCCACTTCTTTTGTCATTGGCGGAAGTTACTTACTTACGGGGGATATTCTTTTCATCGATTCAATTGGGCGCCCGGATTTAGCTGGTCTTGCCGAGGATTGGGTGGACGATTTACGTGAAACATTGTATGAACGATACCGTGTGCTTGCGGATGAATTAATTGTCCTTCCTGCTCATTTCATGATTATGGATGAAGTAAACGAAGACGGTACTGTTGCCAAACGGCTTAGAACTTTGCTGACTGAAAATCATGGTTTAAATATTGATAATGAAAATGAATTCCGTAAGATAGTCACAGAAAATCTGCCACCGCAGCCAAATGCATATGAGCAAATCCGTCAAGTGAATATGGGTAAAATTATACCCGAACTAGATGAACAAACTGAAATGGAAATTGGTCCAAACCGCTGTGCAGTTCGCTAATTTAACAAAGGGAGAGATTGATATGAAAATCACTAAAACATTAGATGCAAAAGGGCTGGCTTGCCCAATGCCAATTGTTAGAACAAAGAAGGCAATAGCAGCAATTCAATCCGGAGAGGTACTGGAGGTACTTGCCACAGATAAGGGTGCGTTGAACGACTTTACCGCATGGTCTAAATCTGGCGGGCACACCATCGTAGAGCAAACAGAAGAAGCCGGAGTACTGAAATTCTATATTCAGAAGGCATAAGAATATAGCGGACGTCCGTAACTTTGGAAGTCCGCTTTTTTTATTGGAAAGGAGTGTAATGCATATGGATATTTTATTTTTAGTAGTTATTTTTATGATAGGTTTCATCGGTTCTTTTATCTCAGGGATGCTGGGGGTTGGCGGTTCAATCATCAAATACCCGATGCTCTTATATATTCCGCCATTATTCGGTCTTGCCGCATTTAGTCCGCATGAAGTTTCCGGTATTAGTGCAGTCCAAGTATTATTTGCCTCCATTTCGGGTGTCTGGGCTTATCGAAAGGGCGGTTACTTAAACAAGCAGCTCATTCTTAATATGGGGGGATCCATTCTGGCGGGAAGTTTTATAGGAAGCTATGGTTCTCTTTTTTTATCAGAGAGTGCTGTCAATATTGTATATGCTTTGTTGGCCGTTATCGCGGCAATTATGATGTTTATTCCTAAAAAACAAATCGATGGCCAGCCGCTTAATGAAGATACGTTTAACAAGCCACTCGCCGCTATTCTTGCCTTTATTGTCGGGATTTCTTCAGGAATTGTTGGTGCAGCAGGAGGATTTATGCTTGTACCAATCATGCTTGTTGTTCTAAAAATACCAACAAGAATGACAATCGCAACAAGCCTTGCGGTTACATTCATTTCCTCTGTCGGTGGAAGCACTGGTAAGATTCTGACAGGACAAGTTGATTATGGACCAGCTTTGATCATGATAATCGCAAGTATCATTGCTGCACCACTTGGAGCAAGGGTGAGCAAATCAATGAATACAAAAGTTTTGCAGTGGATTCTTGCAGTCATCATTGCAGCTACAGCGGTTAAGCTTTGGATGGATATCCTTATGTAAGTAAAGTGCTCAATCAGTAAATGTGTATTATGTTAAAAGCAAATTAATTATGAAGCAAGAAAGCTCATATAGGTTTCTTGCTTTTATTATGCCAGCACGTTTTATTTTATGAAGAAGTTTTTATAAATGAAAAACCAAGCAAGCTATTAAAAATGAAAGCGTATTAGTTTATTAATAAATAGTTTATTGTTAAAATATAGTTTAATAAGAAAATAAAGGGGAAATTGTTATGGGGAAACTTCAAGAAAAAGTTGTCATTATTACAGGTGGTGCAGGGGGTATTGGGCTTGGTATGGCGAAAGCAATGGCCAAGGAAGGTGCTATCCTCGCGATTGTCGATGTAAATGAAGAAACAGGCAAAGCGGCGGAAAAAATTCTGCAGGACATCTCTCCAAACTCCATGTTTGTGAAAGCTAATTTAATGGATCGTGAAAACTTACCAAATATTATTCAAACAGTTGTTGATAAGTATGGCAAACTGGATGTGATAGTCAATAATGCACATGCATCTAAACAAAAATTATTTGAAGAGATTACACATGAGGACTTAGAGCTGTCACTTGGAACAGGATTCTATCCTACATTCTACTTGATGCAGGCAGCCCTTCCTTATTTGAAGGAAACAAAAGGAAACATTATTAACTTTGCCTCTGGAGCGGGTATTAATGGTGACCAAACACAAGCTGCCTATGCAGCTGCGAAAGAAGCTATCCGCGGAATCACTCGTGTTGCCGCTAATGAATGGGGACGCTATGGTATTAATGTTAACCTGATCAGTCCGATTGCTGATTCTGAAGGCGTACGTACATGGGCAAAAGCGCAGCCGGAATACTACCAGGCTGTTGTGAATAAAATTCCGCTTGGCCGCTTCGGCGATGTAGAGGAAGATATCGGCCGTGTGGCAGTCTTCCTAGCGAGCGCAGACTCTCAATATATTACTGGGCAAACCATCATGGTCGATGGTGGAGCAACTATGCTTCGTTAAGAAGTGATGATGATGGAACAAGATAATCTATTTGACTTAATTCATTCCATTGAACAAGTCTCCAATGAGCACATCGTGGATTTCACATCGCGTTACTCTTATCCAATCGGTGTATCGGCAGTACTCGTTCTGGCTGAACTTAGTGATGGCAAGACATTAAGGCAAAGTGAACTCGCTGATATGCTTGGCTACACCAAAGGAGCAGTCACGCATATTGCCTCAAAACTCGTTCATTTTGAGCTGGCTGAGCGGCTATATGATGAAGGAGATCGACGCACTGTTTATTTAAAGATTACCGAGCAGGGATGTATAGCTTTAAACGAGGCCCAAAAGATTGGTGAATCGATTTTTTTAGAACTATTCGAGGTACTTTCCAAAGATGAACTGCTTGAATATTTGCGCCTTCAACAGAAATTGCTAGAGGGGATGAAGAACAGGCGGTTATCTGGGAAGAAGTGAGAAAATAAAGAGAACAAGGCCGATTGCTTTAACTTGCAATCGGCTTTTCTGTGTCGATAGGGTGAGTTTCTATCCTTAAAGCATAAGAAGATAAGGTTACCACTGTTATAACAAAAACAAGACGTAAACCAATTCACACCTCACTTCTTGTCTCAGAAAATGTGTCCTTTAGGCTAAATGATAAGGCTTGTTTGTTACAACTAATTTGTCAAAGGACAAAGGCCATATGCATACATATAAAAATGACCCATTAAGGAAAGGAAGAAAAACAATGAATGATAATGAAATGGAAAATAATAAAAAAGAACCGATATTTTATATTATCCAACCAGTGAATAAAGGTAAATTGATTGCTCAGAATATGCAGGAAGTTTATCACAGTAAGGGAAGTATCAAAGAAAAAGAGGATAATAAATTACAAGAAGAATATAGTCTACAAGAGGACGAAGCAGCTGTAAAAAATGAACTTACAGAGAAGTTGCATGAAGAAGCATTAAAAAAAGATACTGATAATATCACAGAAAATTTGTTTTTTGGAAAAACAAGCCAAGGTGAAGAAAATTTCAAGTCGGATGAAAATATTGAGGTTCAAGTCGAAAGTGATCCTCTAAAAGATGATCTTCGTATGAAATTAATAAGGTTAGCAAGGTATCCATCAGTAGTGGAGAAGCCTTTCTGTGAAATAAAAATTGAGGGAGAAACCCTTGTTGGGCAAATAGAGAGTAAACGTGGAGAATTTTTAAAGGTAAAAGTAGATGAAAAAATTAGATTAATTGCCATAGATGATGTTGATGAACTTTCTATTATATAGATTAAACATAACAATGACCTTATTTTTCTTGAAATTGAAAAATAGGTCATCTTTTTATGAATATGTTGGCTATCGCCTAATCAAAAAAAGGTAAATTTCATAAGATGTATCAGAAGGAAAGGATAAGCCTAAAGAGGATAAGCCTAAAGAATAAATCGAATCGCAATGAAGGTAATAAAAATCAAACAGTACAAAAAGAAAACCTGAGGAGATACCCCCAGGCTGTAAATATATGAAAGTAAATATAACCTGCCAGTTTATTTACAATCATGATGGATAGCTACAGGACAAAGGCAAGTAACTGCACCAAACATCTTCAAATCAACAGTAATATAAGCATCGGTTCCTTCGAGTTCCTCAAAATAATGATCTTCTTTATGATTATCTTTATAATCATCTTTATGATTTTCATAATGATGGTCATCTGAGTCTATACCTTTTGGAAAATGATCTTTTTTCTTTAATAATTCTAAGGTTGCACAACAAGAATCAGAATCAACATTGTCGATGCGGAAAATTTTGGATTCAACAAAATAACATTTTCCCTTCTTTTTAGTTGTTCCATGCCCCTCAAATAGTTCTCCGGTGTTAAATACAGTAAGCATAATTGGAATCGTGTTATATTTGTATCCTCCAAAAAGTTTACCATTATTTAATTCGTTAATTGCTCTTTCGCAGCCTTTTCCAAGAGTTTCTTCATCGGGTTTTACTAAATCTTGAGCTTCCACAATAGCTAGTAAAGTATCACAAATACAACTGGATGTTTCAAATTCAGAACCGCAGCTCATATCTTCTCCTCCTTGATGAAATCATTTCTCTAACAGGTTATGAAAATAAGAGTATAGTTGTTTGAGTATATAGCCTATTTTTAAATGTATTTATAAAAATTGAAGAAAAAGGGGATTAATAATGGAGCTAGATATTGTAAAAATATTCATAATAGGATTAGCAGCTTTTCGATTAACACGCTTATTTGTGTTTGATAAAATCACTGAATTTATCAGAAAGCCATTTTTTGAGGAAATCAGTGAAGTTGATGAAGAAGGTAATGAAATCATTTTTTATATAGTTAAAGAAAAGGGGATTAAACATTTTTTCGGAGAATTACTAAGTTGTCATTGGTGTACTGGAATATGGGTTAGTATAGGCTTAGTAATGGTCGATTATTATATTCCAGTAGTTAGCTATTTTTTATTGATGGTTTTGTCTGTAGCTGGGATTGGTTCGGTAATTGAAACAATTATTGGAAAGTTAAATTCAGAAGAATAAATATTACTTCAGTTAAGAAGTTGCGTAAAGCTTCGATAAAAGTTTAATTTTCTAATGATTCATAAGGTGACCTCTAAAAGTTAGATTTCAACTCTAACTTTTAGGGTGAAGTACATCATCAATAAAAATGGTCATTTTACATAATAAATTCTTTAAAAGTTATAGGACAAGCAAACAAGCTATCATAGAAAATCTCCATATAATTAAATTACGGCTAATTATAGCTGAAACATATGTGAGGTGAACAAAAATGGCAGAGTGGAACCCTGAATCTAAGCAGACTCCATCTGGAGCTATTACAAGTGCTTCCTTAAAACAACTGTTAACAGAGTATATAACAACGACTCAAGAAATGGCCAGGAATAATTCTGAATCGACCCTATCAAGGTCTATTGCAAGAGTATCCTTTAGACAGCTACTACGACATTATTTAAGAACGGGTCAAGAAATTGCAGAAGTTCATGTCAATAGATCTCAATTTAATGGAGAACCTGATTTAACTAATGTACAAGTTGTTAATGTAGGCAATGATTATGCTGAATTTAGACAAGTTGATTCTTCATTTGGAGGAAGGACATTTATCGTAAGATTTAATCAAATCACTTCTCTTGAACTTCCTTAAGTTATTTAAAGATAATGTGGCTTCATGTGGTTTTTATAAACACATGAAGCCGCTTTAAGGAGGATATGCGTTTGATTAAACAATTAACCATTTTATTTATTACAAAAAGATTCCATAATCGGGTTAATAAAAGTACAGAATACTTTGTCTCAGAACTTCAAAAACAATGTAACTTATATATATGGGAAAATGATGGTGATTTAAGCGGAATACTTAGTAGACTGCCGCAGTCACCTTCATTTATTCTTTTAAATGATTTTAAGCCGGATTATACACCTACAATACGTGGTATAAGGGATACCTCTATACCTGTAGGGGCTATATTACATGAGATTAAATATAAACCTTACCGTCGCAGACTGTTTTATGAGCGGGAGTACATTCAGCATATTTTTACACATTATAGGGATGCAAGCAACCGTATCCTCCCCGAATTAAAGGAACGGTACATTTGGATGCCCCATTTTGTTCCACTTGATATTTTCAGAGACTATGGGCAAGAGCGGGATATTGACTGTTTAATGATGGGGATTCTAATCAAAAGGGTATATCCAAAACGATTTGCTATGTATGAGCAGTTGTTAAATTATCCAGGCTTTAAGTATTTCGATCATCCAGGTTATGGAGAATTACCAGCAAATTCGAATCGTTTAACAGGAATAACATATGCCAAAGAATTATCAAGAGCAAAAATATTTGTAACATGTGATTCTGTTGAAAAGCTGCCTCTTATGAAATATTTCGAATGCCTGGCCTGCAAAACATTATTGATGGGAACGGGATCAAATGAGTTAAAAGAATTGGGATTTATTGATGGGGAAACATTTGTTGAAGTAGATGAATATAATGTACTTGAAAAAGTGAATTATTATTTAGAGCATGAAGAGGAAAGAAAACAAATAATTGATAAAGGCTATAAATTAGTTGCAGAAAGACACTCTATGGAAAAGAGAGTAGAGGAATTTCTGTTTACGGTAAATGAAATTATTTCGAATAGAAGAGATAGATAAGGATATGAACACCTTATCTATATCTGTGGCTGTCGACAAAATCGGCAGCTGTTTTTTTGCCAGAAATAATTTAAAAAAATTAGTTTAGCAGTTCTAAATACACGATTTGGGTATTTATAGTTACCTTTTGCGAAGTTATTCATAGTATGAAAAGACAAGTTGTAATTTCTAATATTTTTAAGGAGGGAAACAAGTGCGAAAAATAAACCTTCTTGTGACGACTGGTGATTTCAGCAAATATATATCCCCAGAGTTTCACTATTTATTGATGGAGGTAGCCAAGCTAACAAATTTAACTGTTTGGCATGAGTCAGGCGATATTAAGGATATTCTGAAAAAAGTAGAAGTTCAACCGGATTTTATTTTCATAAATGAATTCGGAGAAAGTAACTCTCCAAAAATTACAGGCCTCAGCACTTTGGAAATCCCTTTTGCAGTTAATTTATATGATATTCATTATCATATTAAGGATAGGAAAGAAGCTCTCCATGCTGATAATGTAAAGCATATATTTGTGTATTATCGCGATAAGTTTCTCGAGTGGTATCCGGAGTTTGCGCATATGATGAAATGGCTGCCCAAACATATTAATCCAGCTATTTTTAAAGATTATAAGTTAGAAAAAGAAATAGATTATTTGTTAATGGGGGCGGTACACCATCGGGTCTATCCGATTAGACATAAAGTTGTACAAGCTATGAAAGATAAGCCTGGATTTGTTTATCATGAGCATCCTGGTTATCGAAATATAGATGATGACGAAGAGAATGTATTTGCTGGTGAAAAATATGCAAAAGAAATAAACCGCTCCAAAATGTTTTTTACATGTAATTCAAGATATGAGTATGTTCTTACAAAATATTTAGAAGTACCGGCCTCCAGGACTTTGTTGCTAGCTCCCTCATCGAACGAGTTAGAAGACATGGGATTTGTACCAGGAGTGCATTTTGTGGAGATCAATGAAGATAATTTTCAGGAAAAGGCGCAGTATTATCTGGAGAATGAATCAGAAAGGTATAAGATTTCTAAACAAGGCTATTTGATGGTTCATGAACACCATACGACGAAAAAGCGTGCAAAACAATTTGTCGAGTTGATTCAGGAAATAATAACAAATGAACAGAAGTAAGGAAGATAGATTAATCATAAATGCTTGTGCTTATTATGAGAGGAAGGAATTGAATGTCTGAACTTAATTCTGATGAGATTGCAAAGATTCTGAGCTTGGATTCGTTTGAGATTTTGGAAAGAGAGTTGATACTTGACGCCTCAAAGAGAATAGAGCGTATCAAATGGCGGGAAAATAAAAATGCTATACCCGAACAAATATTAATTAAATATGGAAGAGATTCAGCGATACTGGTTGAGGTGCTTTTTTATAGTAAATTATCTAACTCTGTAAAAGAAGAAATCCCAAAAATCATAGCCTATGATGCCCATAATAATGTAAAGGTCCTGATTCTAGAGTGGATAGAAGGAGTAAACCCAGATTTTAGTGATCAAGCAATCGTTAAAAGGGTTTATAAAGATTATGGGAAGTTTGCAGCTAAGTGGGGAAATCAAATAAATGAGTTTGATAATGATAAGATTGATAAATTGATAAATACGAACGAAGATTATAGAGGGAAGTTAGATCACTTTATTGACAAAATATCTATTCGTAACCATATTGATGAAATCTATGAGGGCATTAAATTCCGTGAAAGCAGAGAAGATCTTTTGAAAATGATTGGTGGATCTGAATTTTTAGATTTAATTAAAAGAATGGATCAAAAATGGATATTGCAAATAATCCATAAATTATACGGAGTACCATGTACATTGCATCCTGGTGATGTTTCGAAGTTTAATACGTTAATCAGCTATTCTAATGACCAGGTTTTAATTATTGATTTTGAGAATATGAAAATTGGACCGATGACTTTATTGATGGAATATATTGGTGAGGAAGATATTCATGTTCCTGCAAGTCAGTTAAATGAAACAGCTTTGAGGTCCTATGTTGACGGATGGAATAAATACAGTTCACAGCAAGTTAAGTGGGAACCATTTTATGGTAGTTATCTCGCAGCACGAATCCTTTATAAATGTTATTTAATTCAATGGTATTTAAATAAATTTGAGAATAATAGTCGGAGAACTCCTGAGCAATCATGGGTTACAAAGCATGTAAATGATTTACTAAGCTACTGTAAATGGATAGAAAAATAATCTAATATATGTGATTTTTTTAGCGAAGGGAGAGAGAAATTTGTCAAACCAATTATCAAGCGGTGAAATAATGGACCGTATTTTAAGAAGTTTGAAAAAACAAAGGCCTCTATCGATTGTATCAGTCGGTCAAACCGAAGCCGTTGTGATGGGACAAGATCAATTCGATAAGGATCCTATTTTAAATAAATTTCAAGGCCATTATAGAAAGGAAAAAAAGATAGCCAATAAAGATGTGAAAGAAGGCTTTTATCATCGTGGAATAAGGTTTCCAAACCCCATTGCTCAAATGGAAGGGATTGCCGCGGTGAATAGTGCTGATATTGTGGGTTATAACACAATTGAAGAAAATTCCAAGGAAATCACGGAGCGTGTTTTTTCAATTTATAATATCCAACCAAAAGAGTATTTTGAAGCTAATATTAGAAGAGTTTTTATGAAGTCGCAAAAAGATAAGTTTGAAGAAATATTACGTAACAGAAAAGTATTATTAATTGGATCACTGGCTGAAAAAGCTAAAAAGGGTATGGAAGATAAGTATGGAAAAACATTAGGTGTAAAAGTAGTGGGAGCACTACCTATCTATTCCTATGATGATATACCAACTGTAAAAAAACAGCTTAAAACAATCGATTTTGATATATGTTTTTTAGGAGCAGGAATAAATGCACTTATCCTTACCCCATATATAGCATCCAGGTATGGAAAAGTAGCATTCGATATAGGTTCAGGAATGCAGACATTTATTACGGATGAAATTGTTACTGATTCTTGGATCAATGAAATAATCGGGTTAGATAGATTAATGAAAATGTAGATGTGCTGTTTCTGGCTTATATTGATGGGCTTGGAGAATGAAAGTTGGATTGATATCGGAAAATATGATTAGGTAAGTGAGTTGAAAAATCGTGAAAGTATCAATTGTCATTCCGAGTCACAATCGGTATGAACAGCTTAAAAATACAATTGAAGCATTACGGAAACAAAGTTATGATAATTATGAAGTGATGATTGTGGATGACGCATCAGATGATCGCACCAGTACAATTGATCTTCCGAATCATTTTCGTATGATTCGAAATAATAAAAAAATGGGACTTGCAGAAACAAGGAATAAAGGGATTGCCAATACAGATGGGGATTTAATCCTTTTTCTTGATGCGGAGATGTTGGTTTATCCTGACTATATTGAAAATCATGTTAAAAGGCATGAGAAATGTAAAAACTTGGTTTTAACTGGTGCTATGTATTATTATTTTATAACTCAAAGAGCCCAAAAAAAAATCGTGGACCAGAATATAAACTTCTTAAGTGAAGAATTTCAAAAATTAATCCGTTTTAAAGATTATTATTATTCGAATATCATTGTCCCCTATGGGGATGAATTGGATAAATTTCTGATTCCTTGGGTTGCCTGCATGGGTGGTAATCTTTCTGTGAAGCGTACTCTATTAGACCAGGCGGGATGGTTTGATCCAAAGTTTATTGGCTATGGATGGGAAGATTGGGAATTAGGGTACAGGCTCCACCAGTGTGGTGCTACATTTAAAGTGGATCGTGCTGTGGGGACAATTCATCAAGAACATGAAGTTAACAAGAAAAGATTACAGGAATCCTTACTAAATTATCGCTATTTCATGGATAAACATCCTTCAATTGAAGTGTATGTTATGAGTTTAGAGCTGATTAGCGAGCAAGTAACAATAAGAGATATTAATCAATTACTCCATAAATATGACCATCTTTACAACAAGGACCTGAGGTTAGCATTTTACGAAATCATAAAATATAATGCCCGTTATGTAACTAAGGAATTCCAAAAACCTTTTATTTCTAAAAACACAATAAATCTAAATCATCTACCGGAGGGGATTTTGAAAGAAGTTTATATCATGTTACTGAATAAACATGTATAGATTGTTAGAAATTTGACCTTGCAAATCCGTTATTTAAATGGTTAAATAGGTCCATTGACGATTAAGAAGTCAGTAATATTTAATTGTTTCGTATATCAAGTAGTAAATGACTTTTAGTAGTCTGTTAGTCGTAAATATCCAAGTCAATATAACCGTTCCCGACTGTGGTTCGGTTTTTCTATCTTATATGATACTCAATATATGAGATAAAATGAAATTCGCAATGATTTTTCAAAGACGGATATTTAAAATTTAACAAGAGAAGATTAAACAAAAGGGGGATTAAGATGTTTTCAATTGTTGTAGCACATGATCGAAATCGAGTTATCGGTATTAATAATAATCTTCCATGGCGTATTCCTGCCGACATGGCCCATGTGAAACAAACCACGATGGGTAAAATTTTAATTATGGGTCGAAAAACGTTTGAGTCTATAGGAAAGCCTCTTCCTGGCAGAACGAATGTCGTTTTAACGAAAGATCCATCTTGGGTCGTTGATGGAGTAAAAGTCGTACACTCAGTGGATGAAATTCTTCAAATAGAAAGAGATACCGATACTGAATGTGTCATATTCGGGGGACAAGTATTATTTGAACAGCTTCTTCCGTATGTTTCAAAAATCTATTTGACATATATTGATCATAATTTTGAAGGAGATACATTCTTCCCGGTTCAAAATTATGATGAAGAATGGGAATTGCTTTCATCTGAAAAAGGACCAAAAGACGAAAGAAATCCATACGATTATTATTTTAAAGAATACATACGCAAGTAGGGTTCGATACAGGAGGTTTATTACATTGCTACGGTTAATTTATATGGTTATTTATTTATGCGGCTTTTTATTGTACAGCTTACCAGGACTATCTAAAATGAAGAAGGTTTATGAGAAAAATAATGCTCATGACGATGTGGAAATTCAACAAATTCCGAAAAAATGGGCAAAAGGATTTTTAAAGAATTCAGGCTGTGAGCTGGAAGTCGTAGGGTCCGAAAATATTCCGGATGGGCCAGTATTATTTGTAGGAAATCATGAAGGGGATTTTGATATACCCGTATTAATGGCTGGTATCTCCAAGCCGTTTGGCTTTATTTCAAAAATTGAAGTAAAAAAAATTCCGATTGTTGCTGGCTGGATGGAAGTAATGGGCTGCGTGTTTATGGATCGTAAGGATCGACGTGCTTCTATACAGGCTATTAGAGAAGGGGTACAGAAATTAAAGGATGGCCACTCAATTCTCATTTTTCCAGAGGGTACTCGCAACAGAGGTAAGGAGATTGGTGAATTTAAAGCGGGCTCATTGCGTCTTGCTAAAGATACTAGGGTGCCGATTGTACCTTTTATGATTACAGGTACTGCGGACTTGTTTGAGAATAACAATAATAAGATAAAGCCTGGGAAGGTTAAACTTGTTATATTGCCTGCGATTACCTCTGAACAATACGAAGAAGAGGGAATGACAGCAGTGGCTGAACATATTCATACTAGAATCAAAGAGGAAAGAAGCAATCTGTTAAAGGGTGCATAAATCAAATCAAAGGCATACGTATCATTAGTGCTAGAACGACAAAACAGGTGGAGAAAATTCTACCCGTTTTGTCGTTTTTTGAAGCTTTGAAAAAGTGGTCAGCATTTCATCAAGTCATCAATGTAGCAAAATTAATCACACGGAATTAATTTGTAAATTATTAAAAGTATATCAGTTAAATTCTATTATATTGATTTTTCTAAAAATTCTGTTGATTTATTATTCGTACCTGCTATAATTTTATAAATTAATAAAAGTAATGGAGGAGAGCATATGAGGCATCTGGTGAAAACAAATGAAGGAGTATCACCTGAACAAATTTTAATTGCGTATCAGCAATTAAAAGACAAGGTTGCTCACACTCCTTTGCAAAGAAATAAGAGGTTGTCAGAAAAGTATCATTGTAATGTTTATTTGAAAAGAGAAGACCTTCAATATGTACGTTCTTTTAAATTGCGTGGGGCATTTTATGCGATGCTAAATCTATCGAAAGAGGAATTGCAAAATGGCATAGTATGCGCCAGTGCCGGCAATCATGCTCAGGGAGTAGCTTACGCATGTAATGAATTAAAGGTGATGGGTAAAATCTACATGCCTACAACCACTCCAAGACAAAAAGTTAATCAAGTGGAGTTATTTGGAAAAGAATATGTGGAAATTATCCTGATTGGTGATACGTTTGATGATTCATTTATAGAAGCAAGGAAGTGCGAGGAAGCAGAAAATAGAGCATTCATTCATCCGTTTAATGATCAAAATGTCATTTCTGGACAAGGTACGGTAGCTGTAGAGATATTTCATGATATAGACGTACCCGTTGACTATATTTTTGGTAGTGTTGGCGGCGGCGGATTGATGTCAGGTATAGCTGCGTACAGTGCGAGTATATCTCCCGCTACTGCCTGTATTGGCGTAGAGCCGGTTGGGGCACCATCTATGCAAACAGCAATCAAAGAGGGGCAGGTGGTTAAACTTCCGCAAATTGATTCCTTTGTTGATGGAGCTGCCGTAAAAGAGGTTGGAGAGAAAACATTTGCTATTTGCCGTGATTTGCTTAAGGATGTGGTTACTGTGCCGGAAGGAAAGGTATGTACCACGATTCTGGAATTATATAATGAGCACGCGATTGTGGCTGAACCGGCTGGAGCTATGTCCGTTGCAGCATTGGATTTGTATCAAGAGCAATTGGTGGGAAAAGCGGTCGTGTGCATCATTAGCGGTGGCAATAATGATATTGGGAGAATGCAGGATATTAAAGACCGCTCTCTTCAATATGAAGGTCTCCTGCATCATTTCATTGTTCATTTCCCACAGCGGGCGGGTGCTCTGCGAGAATTTCTCGATGAGGTGCTTGGACCGAATGATGACATAACCAGGTTTGAATATACGAAGAAGAATAATAAAGACAATGGTCCTGCACTTGTTGGCATCGAATTGCAAAAAAGAGAGGATTATAATGGACTGATGCAGCGAATGGAGACTAAAGGATTCCAGTTTGTTGAAGTAAAGAAAGGAAGCAGCCTTCATCAATTTTTAATATAAGTTAGAATGGTAGATTTATTTAACAAAACGAATTCCTAAATAAGTAAAAGTTAGTATATTCTGTTTGTATATGAAATTATTACTTTTCTTTACCTTTAAAACAATTATAATAGAATTAGATTCATTTCAGCTTGGGAGGGAGAAAAGAATGTTTTCAAATATTGGTGTACCAGGATTGCTGTTAATCCTTTTGCTTGTCCTGATTATCTTTGGACCTAAAAAGCTACCTGAAATCGGCAGAGCTTTCGGTCAAACATTACGTGAATTTAAAAATTCTACAAAAGATTTAACCAGTGATGTAGTGGATGATATAAAGGATGTTAAAAAAGAGATCAATAAATAATTTAATAGTTTATTTAAAAGAGGTGTGAGAATTTATTCTTGCACCTCTTTAAAGGGATTCAGAAAGGCGTGACTCTAGTTTGGAAGAGAAAGAATTAAATATGATAGAGCACCTTGATGAATTGAGAACAAGGTTAATCATCACAGTAACTGCTTTTATACTGTTTTTATGTGTATCTTTTTTCTTCGTTAAAGACATATATAAATTTTTTACTCGTAATGTAGATGAGAAGCTTATTGTACTTGGCCCTAGTGATGTTATGTGGATTTACTTTACAATAGCCTCCATAGTGGCTATTGCCTGTACAATACCTGTTCTAGCAATTCAACTCTGGCTGTTTATTAAACCTGCACTTTTGAAACACGAACAAAAAATTGCATTATCCTATATACCTGCATTATTTCTTCTGTTTATAGCAGGATTATCCTTTGGCTATTTTGTCATCTTTCCAATCGTTATGAGTTTCTTGACAGATTTGGGTAATGATGTGATGACGACATCCTATACGGCAGATAAATATTTGAAATTTATTATTCATATGTCATTGCCGTTTGCATTTCTCTTTGAATTGCCAGTCGTCATGATGTTTTTGACGTCCTTGGGTATCTTGAATCCGTATATTATGGCGAAGTATCGGAAATACGCATATTTTGTGTTAATCGTGGTTGCGATTATTATTACACCGCCTGAATTTTTATCTGATTTTGTAGTTTCAGTTCCGTTATTGCTGTTATATGAAATCAGCATTTCACTATCAAAATTTGTATATAAACGAAAGCTAATAAAAGCAGAACAGTACGAACTGGAACAGGATTTAAATTAAGTACGAAATTTGAATGCAGCAGAGTGTGAATCTACAGTGATTCACACTCTTTTTATTTTTAATAATAGAATAGCTTGGAGTTTATATACATGATGAGGGGAAATAATAAATAGTTAAATTTAGGAAATATATATTTAGTACAGCTGCATGCCAGTTATGCTTTCGTTTAACGTAAATCGATTAACAAATTTACATGGTAGGATTTGCTGGAATTGAGTATTTGAATTATAAGAATTTTTCATAAACTTATATTAAGGAAAATGAAATTCATTTAAATTTAATTTTCTACCATGTATAATATGATTAGTCATACATATAGGAAGTGAAACTATGCCAAATATTAAAATTGTTACTGATTCCACGCTTGATCTGCCAAAGGAGATCATCGCAGAAAATGACATAACAGTTGTACCACTTTCAATAACAATAAATGGCGAAACATACATTGATGGAGTAGATATTACATCTAAAGAATTTATTACCAAAATGCAGCAATCAGAAGAATTGCCAAAAAGTTCACAGCCCCCAGCGGGTGAATTTCTGGAAGTATATAATAAGCTTACAGAAGATGGAAGTGAAGTGTTGTCTATTCATATGACTGCTCAAATGAGCGGTACTGTACAATCGGCTCAAACTGCTGCCAGAATGGCTGATGGGAAAGTTACTGTAGTTAATTCCAAGTATATATCCAATGCATTAGGATTCCAGGTACTAGCGGCATCTGAAATGGCAAGAGAAGGTAAAATGATGGATGAGATTGTTGAACGATTGGATCATATTAGGGAAAATACTCGACTTTTTGTTGTGGTGGATACCCTTGAGAATTTAGTTAAGGGCGGCCGAATTGGAAAAGGAAAAGCAATGTTAAGTTCTCTCTTAAATATCAAACCGATTGCTTCACTTGATACGGGAGAGTATACCCCTGTAGCGAAAGTGAGAAGTCAAGGTCAAATCGTGAAATTCTTAGTGAAGCAGCTTATGCAGGATATTGAGGGGAAAGTTCTAAAGGGGATTGGTATAACCCACGCAGATGCAATGGAACTTGCAACAAAATTGAAAGAAATGATAATCCGTGAACTTGGTATAGATGATGTACCAATTTATGAAACAACACCGATTATTAGTACACATACGGGAATTGGGGCAATCGGCTTTATGTATTACGCCGACTAATTTAACAGTAAAAGAAATGCACTATCCAAGATGGAGATAGTGTATTTTTTTTGGATTTTGTTATTATTTTATATTTATTACAGGAAAACTGCCTAATTTTGTCTAATTATAGATAGATACTATGAAATTGTGTGAGGGATCTATGAAGAATATAAAAAAGCCGATGTCAATCAAACGCAAAATTTTGACGCTAATAGTTTTGATAATGCTCATTACTATCATTCTTATCTCAATTATTGGGTATAAATTAATTAATGCTTATACAGAAGATATATTGTATGAAAGAGGTAAGGGGATGGTTATGGTTGGCTCATCAATGATTTCCTCCCGATTAATAAATGAAGCTTCAGTTAATACTGATTCCTCAATTGGTGCAAGGTCTAAACTGAAAACCTATCTAAACGAAATGGATAAACAGAGTAATCACTTATATTCCGGACATATTATTTTATATAACGAAAATAAAAAGCATTATGAAATCATCAGTGCATCAGATGGTACTCAACCTAATGGTATAAAGGAGGGGTCCCCCTTTATGCCAAGCAAACGAACCCTACCTTATATTCAAAAGGTCATACATGGTGAAAATCCGCAAATAACAGAAATATATAAGGAATCTTCGAATAAATGGGTCAATGCCTATGCTGGGATTGATGGATTAGAAGGGTCTAATAAAGCTATATTAGCGGTGACAATCAATGCAGATGAAGTGCTCACGAAAAACTTGTATTGGACACTCCTATTCATTGGAAGTATATTGATCATTTTTTGTATGGCATATGGTGTCCTTCATCATTATATAAATAAATTAATGAGCCCTGTTCATAAGCTGATTAAAGGGATAACGAAGGTAAGTCAGGGTGAGTTTAATATAAAGTTAACCGAAGATTCCTCAACAGATTTTGAGGAGCTTTTTGAACAATTCAACTTTATGGTTCATCAGCTTCATATTTTATTTGAAAAGCTTTCAATTACTTCAGTACAAATTGGTTCCAAATCTGATAATGAAATGCTGATTAATAATTTTGATGAAGCCATAAAGGAAATTGATAATATTGTATATAGGACGAGTATCCAAAAAGAGCTGCAACAAGCTGAAAAAATGAATGCCATTGGACAATTAGCAGCATCTGTTGCTCATGAGATTCGAAATCCTATGACCGTTGTGAAAGGATTTCTGCAAATCTTCCAAAATAAAAGCAAGTTATCTGAAGAGGAATTATCATATATAAAATTAATGGTGGACGAAATCAATCGGGCTGAAGGAATTATTAACGATTATCTATCTCTTGCCAAGCCGGACTTAGGATCGAAGGAATATGTGATGTTATCAGAGTTCTCCGCTCATATTGTTGATTTAATGAACGGATATGCCTTAATGGTCAGCAATATTCATTTACACTTCGAATTGGATTTCGACTTGGAAATATACATAAATACAAATGAAGTGAAACAGGTATTAATCAATATTATGAAAAATGGGATTGAGGCAATGAAGGATGGCGGCGAACTGACTTTATCCATTCAGAAAGAAGGAGAGTGTATAGTCTTTTCGATATCAGATACAGGTATTGGCATGAGTGAGGAACAAATAAAACGTTTAGGCACAGCCTTCTACTCATTAAAAGATAAAGGAACCGGCATTGGATTGATGGTTTGTTATCAAGTTATCGAGAGAATGAAAGGGAAAATTGAAGTCGAAAGTGAGAAAAACAAAGGTACAACATTTAAAGTTTATGTCCCTTTTAGTTGATATGGAATAAAATAAAAATCAAATAAATTAACAATCAAGAATAGGTAAGTCATAATAAAGTAGGATGTTACCTTATTAAACTAAAACGATAAAAATTATGTAAAAAGGAGTCTTTCGGAATACATATGTTCATTCTTATTCTGATTATTGCACTGCTGCTTTATGGTGGCCTCGTCTACTATATAGGCTGGCGGGGATATCGTTGGCTACGACCGGAATCTTCAAGCCGGCGATTTAAGATCCTATACAGCTTCATCATTATACTTGCAGCAAGCTCATTTATAATTGGCCGCTTTTCTGGGCTGACATTTTTAAATATTGTTGGTGCTTATTGGATGGCATGCTTTTACTTACTGTTAATGCTAGTTCCTCTTGCTCATATTACAGTTATTCTCCTACGCCTGACACGGCTGCATCGGCCCAAAACGCAGTTTTGGGCAGGGATCATCACTGTAGGGCTGTTAATAACATTTATGATATACGGTACATATAATGCCTATAGCCCAGTCGTACGCAACTATGAACTTAAGATGGATAAAGGTTCCTCGTCCCTTGAAAACTTACATATCGTAATGGCTGCAGATACACATTTTGGGTTGCTATCGGGTAAAGACCATGCGGAGCGTTTTGTAAAGAAAGTTAACGAGCTGAATCCTGATCTAATCCTTTTGCCTGGAGATTTATTTGACGATGATGTTCAACCATTCCTTGATCAGAAAATCGATCGGATATTTTCCAAGCTACAGGCACCATATGGGGTGTATGCATCCCTTGGAAATCATGATAAGCACGATGGTACGATGCAGGAACTGATTGAAGCGTTAGAGCGCAGCGGAATTCAAGTACTGTACGATGAAACCGTAGAGGTTAAAGAAGAGTTCACTCTCATTGGGCGCAAGGATCGAACTGAGGAAGATAGGTTGCCTTTAGAAAAATTAATAAGTGGTGTAAATCTCGAAAAGCCCGCCATCTTGTTGGAACATCAGCCCTATGAACTTGATATTGCGCAGCAAGAAGGCGTTGACTTAATGGTTTCCGGTCATACCCATCGCGGTCAGATTTTTCCGGGAAATCTAATCACTGAAGCGATATATGAAAATGATTGGGGCTATTTAAAAAAGGGTCAGATGAACTCAATTGTAACATCCGGTTTTGGTTTTTGGGGACCGCCTATTCGGATTGGTACACGCTCTGAAATTGTGACGATTCAAATTCAGTTCGAGTAGGGTTTTATAACGAGTCAAAGAAACTCAAACGAAATTATCAGTGTTTAAATCTCAAAATATAATAGTGCACAAAGGGATGTTATAGCTAGGATTTAAAGCACCTTGTTCATATAATGAGCTTTGAATAATTTTAATTCAATTAAAAAGATAAGACAATCCGTCAATCAAAGGCAAAATACTTTTGTGAAAATACAGATTTTGATAAAATTAACAGTATTAGAGATTAAACGCAGGGTGGTTAATTCATGAACTATTTAGGCAAAATAGCAATGGTATTTTTTCTGATTTTAGTTGTTAATGGTTGCTCTCAACAAGAAATACCCAATGCGGTAAATTGGAAGGTGGAGGATTTTACCTTTACGGACCAAAATGAACAAAAAGTATCAAAAGGTGATTTAGAAGGAAAAGTATGGATTGCTGATTTTATCTTTACAAATTGCAATACAGTATGTTTGCCGATGACTTCCAATATGAAAAAGCTTCAAAATATGATTACTGAAGAAGGTCTTGAAGATGTACATTTTGTTTCCTTTAGTATCGATCCGGAAGTAGACAATCCTTCTATTTTGAAAAAATACGGGGAAAGCTTTCAGGCGAATTTCGATAATTGGAGCTTCTTAACAGGGTATGACCAAGAAACGATTGAAAGCCTGGCGAAGGATAGCTTTAAAGTATTGGTGCAGAAGCCTGCAGAAGGGGACCAGGTAATTCATGGAACGAGCTTTTCATTGGTCGATCAAGAGGGCACAGTTGTTCAGCAATATTCTGGTGTTGAAGGTATTCCATTCGAGGATATTATTAAACATATAAAAATACTACAGTCAAATTAGGGGCAGGGGAAACCTGTCTTTTTTTATATCATAAGGATATTTATTGTAACTATAATGAATATAATAATGAGTAATCTTTAGGCAGGTGACACTTATGTTTTGGAAAACCTTGATAACTGTGATTATGATATTTATGCTTTCAGGATGCAGTCCTTATCAATATTTTTTTGGAAAGCAAGTGGAAGAACATTCAGCCTCCTCTATAACAAAAGCATTAAAACGGGAAATTCCGAATGATTTCTTTCCTGCCGATGTGAAGGTAGTTTCACTGGGGGATTCCTTGACCCAGGGTGTTGGGGATAGCAGTGATCAAGGGGGATATATTCCATATTTAGTCTCCTATTTAGAACAAAATAAGGGGATAAGAGAAGCGGAATTTACCAATCACGGTATACGCGGCAATCGAACTGCAGATCTTTTAAGACGGCTGAAAACACCGCAATTAATATCGGATATAAAAACTTCTGATGCCATTATCATTACGATTGGCGGAAACGATATCATGAGAGTTGTAAAAGAACAATTTACAAATTTAACCATGAAGGATTTTAATCTGGAGGCTATTCAATATGAAGAGCGACTGAAAGAAATCTTTAGTATAATTAGACAATATAATAAAGAAGCAGAAATTTATTTTGTTGGCTTGTATAACCCTTTCGGGAAATGGATATCTGCATTTCAGGAACTGGATATTATCATGGATGATTGGAATAGCGTCAGTGAGGGAATAGTTTCTGAGGATCCAAATGCTTTTTTCATCCGAATTGATGATGCATTCTCAAAATCAAATGAAAATCTTTTATACAAAGAGGATTATTTTCATCCGAATGACAGGGGCTATGAGATTATTGCTTCACGTATATATGAGAAAATGAAAGAGAGTACTGTTAAAAACATAAATACGATGAGGATGGTACAAGAGGGGGAGAAGAATGAGGAGAATCTTCAAAATAGATAACAAGTGGAAAGGACTTTTTTTGGGGCTATTGGCAATCAACCTAATTGCAGCCTGTATCCTGATTTATTGGACGACTCGTCCGATAAAGGATGAAGAATCATTAAATAAACTAGCCACTAACGATGAAAAAGTGGAGATACCGTTTACATCCAATAAGGAAGACCTTAATCGGATTATTAATTATTATATTGAGGAAGAAAGCTCAGATAGTCCAATTAAATATGAGGTGCTTTTAAAGGAAAGTCTTGAATTGTACGGAACATTATCCGCGTTTGGCAGAAATGTCGAAATCAAGGTGTTATTTGAACCAGTTACACTCGAAAATGGGGATTTACTTTTAAAGCATGAAGCTATTCAAATTGGCGGTATGAGCTTGCCGGCAACGTTTGTATTGAATTACATTAACGAAAAATATGATACACCTGAATGGGTTATGATACGACCTAAAGAAAAAAACATATATTTGGCATTAAGCCAAATGGATCTTAAGAGTGGAATCACAGTTAAAGCAAAGTCTTTTGATCTCAAAAATGATGAAATTAAGTTAAGTTTGTTAGTTCCGGTAGAATAATTGTAAAAAGAGGAATTGTACCATGAGTCCATGGATGCAATTCCTCTCATTTTTTAAATAAACACAATTTCCGGGTCTTTATGTTCGTTTCCCGAGCTTAAAATAAGCATTGTGTATATTTGGTCGGGATGGAGGGTGACGGAAAAAGGATCAAGAATCATTTCTTTCGATTTTGAACATTTCACTAAAAATTCTACTGTCATCGGAGTCAATCCAAGATAAGAGCTGGGCTTTTTATAGGCTAAATTAGAAAATATGGTATCTCCACCTGTTACAGCGATATCGATACCAGCCGAATCAGGATTTAGATTTAAACAGTTTAACTTTGTCTCCCTGGTCGGAAGAGTAAGATTATCCTCGATTGAAAAGAGAGAATATCCATTTTGATTCGCTGCAGCAATAATGGTATAAGGGGTTCCTTCTTTAATGTCTACTTTTCTGCTTAACAAAGCGGAATGTGATTGGCCGCTCGGATAAAGGTCAAATTCATATTTCCCCTCAGGCAGTGATAAATAATGACTAACAGATTTAGATGGGACGTTCTTGAAAATCCGTGTTCCATTTATATATAAATCTATGCTTTTTACAGATGGAAGGGCATGGAAAAACCTTATCTTACCAAGCGTAGTCCGCTCATTTCCTGCCCCTTGATGAAGTAACTGATCCATATAATGCAGATGTCTGTAGTAATACTTAATATACAAATCAGGATTTGTATATTTGTAATACTGGGAGAGTAAATCGTATTCCTTTGCCTTCTGATAATAGCTTTGTCCATTCATAGAGGACATTGGTCTCACTCCTTGCACTTCCAAATTATATTCTAGCTATATGCAAGAGAGCTTAGGCATGTGTCTTTATATGAGAAAAGTCTTAAGCAAACCATTTTCTTAATTAACAATAAAAGGGTAGAATATCTATACGTTTATAAATATAAACTCAAAAGGGGGTAGGATGATGGAAAAAGCAATATTTGCCGGTGGGTGTTTTTGGTGCATGGTAAAACCCTTTGACACATTTCCAGGAGTAAAAAGTGTTATTTCAGGCTATACAGGCGGACATAAAGAAAATCCTACTTACGAGGAAGTTTGTTCAGGTAGTACTGGACATGTAGAAGCAGTAGAAATTACATTTGATCCCGCTATTATAAAATATAAATCAATTGTGGAGTTATTCTGGCAGCAAATTGACCCAACAGATGCAGGCGGACAATTTTGTGATCGAGGAGACTCCTATAAGACAGCCATTTTCTATACAACCGAGGAACAAAAGGAAATTGCGGAGCAATCCAAAAAAGAGTTGGGTAACAGCGGTAGATTTACAAAGGAAATTGTAACACCGATTCTTCCTGCCAAAACCTTTTATCCAGCTGAGGAGTACCATCAGCATTTCTATAAGAAGAATAAAGATCATTATGAATCCTATCAAGTAGGTTCAGGGCGTTCTGGGTTTATTAAAGAGCATTGGGGTGAAAATAATTGACCAATTATTCTGATCGTCTAAAAGAACTAACACCTATGCAATATGACGTAACCCAGCGAAGTGGTACAGAACCGCCTTTTCGAAATGAATACTGGGACAACCAACAAGAAGGGATCTATGTGGATATCGTTTCGGGAAAGCCACTCTTCAGTTCAAAGGATAAATATGACGCGGGGTGTGGTTGGCCAAGTTTCACAAAACCTATTGATGAGTCTGAAGTAATCGAAAAGGACGACTATTCACACGGCATGCGTCGCGTAGAAGTCCGGAGTAATGAAGCGGATTCTCATTTAGGTCATGTATTCCCCGACGGTCCGGGTCCTGCAGGGATAAGATACTGCATTAATTCTGCTGCACTAAAGTTTATACCAAAAGAAGAATTGGAAAAAGAAGGATACGGGCGATATGTAAAGTTGTTCAGCTGATATTAAATTGTAAAGGATAATCTCTCTAAGTGAGGACACCGTTGCCTGCTTGGGTGATTATCCTTTTTGTTATGTAATCCGTATTCGTAATAGAGCAAATGGGTTTTGGAAAATGTGAATCTGTTATTTTTTCTTTACGATATATTTTTACATCATTATACCTAACGGGTTCTCGTTTCATTGTAAGAGCTTTTACAACCTTAAATTCCCTTGCAAAACACGAGATGTTAAAAAGCAAACTCCTGCAATTTGGAATTTCAAATATGAAATTTAATGTAAATGATATACTTTACTTACGGAGAATGGAGGGGCAGGGTGGTTAAACAAATAAATTTTCAGTGGTGTGTCACAAAGTTTAATCCTGATTTTAGGGATGAAAATGGGTACTATACCATAGCGGAGGAATGGACTTGTCCTTCTGAAATAGGGGAATTTATTAATGGGAAGGAATTCACTTTTCATGAATATCTTCAGGTTGAGACAGCTTATATAAATTCCATGATTAAATTCATGGAGGAAAGTAATATTGATTCACTAAGAATTTTGCAATTGGATAAGAAGATTTCTGAAGAAGACCTTACATCACCTTTATACGAACAGGAATTTGAAAAGCTGGTTCTCAAAGAAGACCTGTTGGTAAACAAAAATGAATTGCGTTTGATTTGCAAAATGATTTTGCGAAATTTTATATGGTGTAAGCTCTATAGTAAAGATCAATTCTTCATACACTTTGGCTATGATTACTATATGTATATTGGGTCTAATGTAAATTGTCAATCCGCTATTCAATTTGCTGAAAGTAATGGACTGTTTGTTGAACAATGTACGTCGCCATATTTTTTCTCTGAGGAAGAAACAACTAGGATGATTCAATGGAACGAAATTAGTGATGAAGATAAGATCGTTATTGGTGAAGAGGAACTAGTATCTATTCCATTAGATGACTATCGCAGGATTTTCAACCTATCAGCAGAGCATCCAGTTACAGGCTACTTTAAAATAGAAAAAGAACAAATAGGATTTTTTCAAACATTTTTGAAGCACAGGATGAATTTTTGTAAATATGAGTATTGCTTTTGCGGTGAAAAGTAATTGAAAAGAGGAAGCATATTCGCTTCCTCTTTTGCTGTTACGTGTTATTTTTTCTAGTGGAAAATGAATTGAGATTCTAAATTCAAAAAGAGAAACCGTAACAAACAGTAGTTCCTTATTAATCTTTATCCTTTTCAAGTATCCCAGAAATCCTAATATAAGATTCGTTCGTTGAATTGTATTTACTTTGAAGTCCGGTAGGAACAATCTTTAGTTCATGTGTACCTTCCCCGAGGTTATTGGCCAGATAAATATATCTTTCTTTTTGAAAGGGCCACCAAGTACTGATGGTACTATGAAATTGATCATCTATATAAATATTCGCCGTACCACCATCTGGACCGCGAAATAAAACGGCGCCAACAATTGGTCCATTAAATTGATAGATTAATTGACTCTTTTCTTTATTTGAATGGAGAAATCCATTATGTTTCGTAAACCCGTTATTATAATTGTATCGACCATTCATTTTTAATTGATACTCGTTTTGAATATATTTGGCTTTAGGCAGAGTCACTGATTTTTGTGCGTGATCCAATGTACTAAGGGTGTTAAAGATTTCATTCGCATATAAAGAGTACCCTTTTCCATTTGGATGAACGGAGTCCTTTGTTAATTCAGAAATCGATAATGGCGACTGTTTAAAGACTGGTCGCATATCTACTGGGACAGCTCCATAATGCTGGCTGATATCCTTGATTGTTTGGGCAAACCCCTCATCCGGCAAGCTGCTCTCAATCACAGTTATTACGTTTGCTTGTGGTGCACTGATTTTAGCGTGCCTGATTAGATTCTCATACAATTCGGCAAAATCGTCTTTCAGCATGTATTTCCTGTCATTTTCACCAAAAACAATGAAGATTAAATCTGTGTATGGGGAAACCTTTGTTTCTTGCAATTTATAGATGCCTTCAAATGAAGTGGCACCGCTTTGAACAATATATTGTCCGTTCATTTTGCTTCCATATTTCTCATGAATCATGTTTTCTAATTGGGAGAACCAAGTAAGTTCAGGCTTTTCTGCTCCCGATCCGCGACCAATACTGTCACCTAATACTAAATAGCGAATTTTTTGTCCATTCTCTAATTTATCCATTAAGCCTTGTGTTTGGCTTTTGCTGTAAAATACATTAAAACTGAAAAAAAACAATAAACCTGTGGCAACCATCACAACAAGTAATAACCCTTGCTTGCGTTTGAAAATACGATTAACCCCCATTTTTCTTTCTATAATCTAGTCTGATGTTACAATAATGTTACAATATTTACATAAAAAAGGCAATCAAATTAGGCGAATGCACATACCTAAAGGGCGAATAACACATATAGTAAAAATGTAATGATGAACTTCTAAAGGAGTGAAACAAATGTATTACGGTGGTCAAGATGGATGTTTCAGCGGTTGCGGTGGATATGGTTACGGTGGAGGTTACGGACACGGAGGCGGTTTTGGTTCCGGATTCGCATTGATTGTTGTGTTATTTATCCTCCTTATTATTATCGGTGCTTCTTTCTGCAGCCCTTGCTGATTAAAGGGAAAAAGGACGGTTATCCGTCCTTTTTTAATGGATTGGTAAAAAAACATCTTATGTTTGGATAAAAACTACATATAAACACTTTAAAGGCGAACAAAAATATAATTTACAAAAATAATGTTCGTATTTTCTGTTGACGGTTCATGTTCGCTTTGGTATGATTTTTAGTGCGGAGCAGACCTATAAATGGAGGAGATCCTCATATGAAAACGAATTATGATGTAATTATCGTGGGTGCCGGTCCTGCCGGAATATTTGCTGCCTACGAATTTACTCTAAAATTACCGGAAGCGAAGGTTCTTTTAATTGATAAAGGTCATGATATATATAGACGGAACTGCCCAATATTACAGAAGAGAATAGTTAAATGTCCGCCACCTACTAATCGAAAGAGCTTTGCGGGTTGTTTGCCTGCTTGTTCCATTACGAACGGATTTGGTGGAGCTGGTGCGTATTCTGACGGGAAATTTAATATTACAAGCGAATTTGGCGGGTGGATGACAGATTATTTATCAAAAAATCAAGTTGTGGAACTGATAAAATATGTAGATGCAATTAACATAAAGCATGGTGCTACTGATACGCTTACGAATCCAATGAGTGAAGAAGTGCGCCGAATTGAGAAGTCAGGCTATGCAGCAGGGTTAAAGCTATTGCGAGCTTATGTACGTCATTTAGGAACGGAACAGAATCTTGAAATTTTAAAAAGTATTTATGAATATTTAAAAGACAGAATAGATATGGTTTTTAAGGCAGAAGTAGAAGATGTATTAACTGAAAAGCAGGATAACCAATATGTAGCCAAAGGAATTGTTCTTAAAGATGGAGAAAAGCTATATTCTGATTATGTCGTGGTCGCACCGGGGAGAGACGGTTCCAAATGGTTAACAGAGATTCTTAAAAAACGTAAATTTAAAATGACGAGTAACCAGGTTGACATTGGTGTGAGGGTTGAAACATCCAATGTGGTAATGGAAGAAATCAATAAACATTTATATGAAGGTAAATTTATCTACAATACCTCTGTTGGTACGCAGGTTCGCACATTCTGCTCCAATCCTTCCGGGCATGTTGTAGTTGAAAATCATTCTGGAATTATGCTGGCGAATGGTCATGCTTATAAAGATCCTGAACTTGGCAGTGATAATACAAACTTTGCATTACTGGTATCCCATAAATTTTCTGAGCCGTTTGATAAGCCTACAGAATATGCCCATGAGATATCAAAACTGGCAAATGCCCTTTCAAATGGCGGTTTAATTATTCAAAAGTACGGCGATATTTTAAAAGGAAGACGATCTACTGTTAAGAGAATAAAAGAAGGTTTTATCGAGCCTACTTTGAAAGAAGCAGTTCCAGGAGATTTAGGCTTGGTTTTACCCTACAATACAATGAAAAGTTTAATAGAAATGACCGAAGCATTAAATAAAGTAACGCCAGGATTAGCATCTGAGCACACATTGTTTTATGGAGTAGAGGCAAAATTCTACTCAGCAAGACCAAATTTAGATGAGCACTTTCAGTCAGACATATTAAATTTATATGTAGGTGGAGACGGAGGCGGTATTACAAGGGGATTAGCGCAGGCAAGTGCCTGTGGGGTCTGGGTAGCGCGTGATATTATCCGTAAAGTTCAGGAAGTAAAAGTAGAACCGGTTTTAGTATAATGAAAACCTCGGATTATTCCGAGGTTTTTTTGTGAATTAATGTTATTCTGCAACATTTAATTGTTTTATAATATATGGAAATGTATTGTATTCATGTATACTTGTTACAGAATAGAAAGAAGAATTATCCGCAATATACATAGTACCAAAAAGATTTGGTGTCATTGTTGATTAACAAAATTATTATATAAATGAAGGTAATTCGTATCATTATTCGCGTGAAGTACCCCAAATCAACAAGGTAAATAATAGCATTATGTAGTTTTTTTAGGTAATATGTATAATGCATAATTAATGTTAAATGAGTGGAGCGAAAGCAAGTGAAATCTTTTTATCGATTTTTAAACACATATAGGCATGCCCTGGAGAAAAGTGAGATGTCCATGTTTGCTGAAAATGTTTTTCATGATCCCGGTTTTCCTAAGAATTCGTCTGATTATCATGAAATAAGTCTGTATCTAGAAATGAATGTTGACTATATATTGGACATGAGCCTATTTGACGATGCCTGGAATCTTTACCTTCAGCATATTGGTGAGTTATAGTTTGTAGAAAATCAGATTAACCATATCAAAGCTTTATTAAATTTTTAGTAGGATTCTTAGCTTTTTAGCAATTGAATTTAACAGAAAGAAACAGGTGTTCCTATGCCAGTTCGATTACAAACCCGTTTGTTAAGTTATTCTCTTATTATTTCAACGGTTCCTTTACTATGCCTTGGGATTATTTCGTATTCGACCCAGCGATCGTTAATTGAAAATCAAGTTAGAATGACATTGCGAACGGCCGCTTACCATGCGGCAGATACAACAGATCGTTTTATAGATGAGAGAATCAGTGATCTAGTTTATTTAAGTCGGCATTCCGATATAGAAAGTGACAATAAAACGCATTCATTGAATTTTTTGAAGGAATATGTTGAATCAAAGCCGATTTACTCTGGATATATCTATGTTAATAAGGACGGGGATGTAATTCCCTCGGAGGAGTATAATGATATCACTCCTTATTTTATAAATAGTAAATCCTTCGAAAAATCAAGTGCAGGCATTCAGTATTTGTCTAAAGTGTATAAATTAGATCGTGAAAAGCCATTTTTTTTGATTAGCACACCAATTTATACGAATGATAATGAAATAAATGGAGTATTTGCTCCAACATTTAATTTATTTCATCTGTGGAAAACGATAGAGTCCAATTTAACACTTGAGCGTGAAAAATTTCCTTATACAGCGTTTATGATTAATCACGAGGGCTGGATTGTATCAGAGCAAAATGAAGATAATATTATGAAAACAAACTTTCTGGAGGAAAATAATCTTTCACTAGATGAATTGATTTACTCTGATAAGCAAAATGAATTAATTCAATCTAAGGATGGCAAGCAGTTATTTGCTGTGAAACCAATCAAGGAAAGAACTGATGCCCAGGAGCAGTGGTATGTGGTTACCGAAGCTAGTAAAAAAGTTGTATATGCTCCATTGCTGCAATTAATTGATCGTTATCTAATGATAGGGTTAATACTGCTGATTGGTATTTTACTATTTGTCTATTATATATCTAAAACAGTAGTTAAGCCTGTTGTCAGGATGGCAGAAGGTGTGGAGAGATATACGAACGGAAAAAAATATAACCAAATTGAAAGTACATATCATGAGCTAAATGTACTTAATAGGGCCTTTATTTCCATGATAGAAACCTTGGAACAACGGGAAAAGGAGATTCTCAGAACGGAGAAGCTTAAATATGTTGGCCAATTAGCGGCCGGAGTAGCCCATGAAATCAGAAATCCTATTACGACGATTCGGGGGCTTTTCCAACTATTAAGAGATCATCCCTATGATGAAAAAATATTTAAAAATTATATTGATATCATTATAGAAGAATTAAACCGTATGAATAGAATAGTCGGCGAATTATTGAATCTATCAAAACCATATCAATTACTCTTGAAAAAATATTCAGTTACTGAGTTGATTGAAGAAATTATTTTACTGCAAAGAGCGGAGTTAAATAAAAATAATATTACAATATTAAAAGATATTCATCATGAAGGAATCATTTATACAGATCGAAATCGTCTTTATCAAGTAATTTTAAATATAATCCAAAATTCTCGAGATGCTATGAAAGATGGCGGAACGATCAGCATTTTAACAGATTGTTTTGAGAATAAAATGAAATTAATCATTAAGGATAATGGACCGGGTATTCCAGCAGAAACGTTATCCAAGCTTGGTACCCCATTCTTTACGACTAAAGAAAATGGTACCGGATTAGGACTGGCAACGAGCATGAAAATCATGGAAGAGTTAAAAGGTACATTTGAAGTAACAAGCGTAGAAGGAGAAGGAACGAGCGTTATTCTAACCATTCCTTCCGATGAAGATATTTCTACTTAACTATCGCATGAAAATTTCATGGCAATCTGCTTATTCATATTTACTTGAATAAGTGGATTGCTTTTCTTTTTTACGAAAAAGATTGTATTAGTTGAAATTAAAAACTATGTCTTTTTCCGACAGTCATAGAATGGGTAACAATTGATTTACTGTAAATACAGTAGGGGACAGGAAGAAAGCAGCCAACTCTGTCACAAATCCAGTCTAAATCGGTGAATTAAGCCAAAGTCAAAAATATAAATCTTTCCCCAATTTAATCCTTTTACTGAATCAAGTCTTGTTTTTTCGGGAAGATGGCTAAAAGAGTTTAAATAATAGGCTTCCCCTCAATTAAAGAGCTGCATATACTGATAAAAATTCTACCCGAACTGCGAGGGGTGGCAGCAATGGGCAAGCGTAATAAACCGAAGTTTGCAATTGGTAATTCAGTAGTCATACTAGTGAACGGAATCGTGGGTAAAGTGAAGTCTGTTCAGGAATTTAATCAAACCTATGTATATGAGGTCCAAGGTGCTGATGGAGTATTTACGGAATCATCCTTAATGCTTGTTGAGGATTTTGAAGGGCTTTTATTTGAAGCAGAACATGTAAATATTGATTACAAGTATTTTTTTGGAGATTTAGTGCAAGTGAAAGGGTATGGAAAGGAAATCTTTAAAGTCATTGGGTTTCGAACTGAAATTTGGAGATATAAAGAAGAATCGTGGGAAGATATTATTTATGAATTATCTAGAATTACAGACAATGAATGGCTAGAATGCAATGAGGATGATTTGATTTTTCTTGCAGATGCGAAAGATGCAGAACAATTTTTGAAGAAACATGCTCTTAATCAAAAATTGAAATCAAATCAGTATAAGAAACTAACAGAGCCCTCACCGCTCGCACATTTAAATAAAAATGGTAACCAGGAGTCTGATCATCAAGAGAAAATTAATCATCTTCTCGATATTTATAATGATTATCGAATTTTACGTGACATGTTTGGTGATGAAACCTATGGGAAAGTGATGAAAACTGCTATAAAAAAACTAGAAAAATTAGTGGCCGATCAAACAACAAGAGAGAAAAAAGAGCCTCACTAAACAAAAAACAGACTTCTCCTGGTCTGTTTTTTGATTCAACAAATATATGCAGATTGTAAATTGTTCTCTAACCACAGGGGTGTAAGCATTTAACAGCATACTTTATAAGAAAAGACTAGGCCAAAACTCATAAATTTAGGATTCGACAAAACTAGAAGTTTTTCATTGCAGGAATTTGTTATAGGAAGGGTAAATTTAAATAACAAACGTATTAGGAGGGAAATTATGCTTAAACAAAGAATTTTAAAGTGGTCGGCTTTGCGAAGAAGAGAATATGAAATCGCCATTTTTCAAACAGAACACCCTCGGGATAAGAAAGGATATAAACAGGTATATCAAGGCTACATAGATGGAGAAAGTCATACGGAAGTCATTAATAAATTGTTTAGAAAGTTTAATATAAGAGATTTAATACCTGAGAATTATAAGGGAAGAACCATATCAAGTGGTGATATCATTATGATCGGGGATAAGTACGAGAAAAAGAGTTATTACCAGCTTCAATCTGGCGGTTGGGCTGTAGTGAACCGAATTCACGTTTGTTAAAATCTGAATTATCGGTAACTTTATCTTTTTAAAAAGCCTATGGTATAGTTATAGTTGAATATAGACATTTTTGTCTTTACATAAAGGAGGAAATATTCAAACATGAGTATACATATAGGCGCTAAAGAAAACGAAATCGCAGAAGCTGTGCTATTGCCGGGAGATCCATTAAGAGCAAAATATATAGCTGAAACATTTTTGGAAAATCCTGTTTGTTATAATGAAATTAGAAACATGTTTGGTTATACTGGGACTTATAAAGGGAAAAAAGTGTCTGTTCAAGGGACAGGTATGGGAATTCCATCCATCTCTATTTATGTAAATGAATTGATGCAAAGCTATGGTGTACAAAAATTAATTCGTGTAGGAACATGCGGTGCGATTCAAAAAGATGTAAAAGTGAGAGATGTTATTTTAGCCATGACATCATCAACTGATTCCAATATGAATAAATTACTTTTTGATGGAATCGACTTTGCCCCTACAGCTGATTTTGGCTTATTAAAAAAGGCATATGACACAGGTGTGGAAAAAGGCCTTAATTTAAAAGTTGGTAATGTATTTACTGCAGATCAATTTTACAATGATAAAGCAGACCATGAAAAATGGGCACAATATGGCATCCTAGCCGTTGAGATGGAAACCACTGCGTTATACACTTTAGCTGCTAAATATGGCAGACAAGCATTATCCATTCTTACTGTCAGTGACCATATCCTTACAGGTGAAGAAACGACAGCTGAAGAGAGACAAACGACATTTAATGACATGATCGAAGTTGCTTTAAATACTGCTATTGAATCTTAATATTATAAAAACAAGAAAGCTCTGGTGAAAACCAGAGCTTTTTTTTATAATTGTACTATTGATGTATTATTTGAATTTTTGTATTGGATTATCAACTTAGATTTTTAAAAAAAACCGAGCAGGTTTGGAACATTTCAGCTATACTTGAAAAGGATTAGCGGAAACATCAATATATCACTATTTAAAGCAAATGTATTCGAGTGACCAAATATTACACTCCTTGATGACCAACGCCCTTTTGAATTTTCGGAAACTTAGTATAATACAAACAAAACTTAAAAACATATCAATTTAAAAAGTTACTAAAATAATAAATAACATAGGCTGATTTAATGGGTTTTTTTTTGAAACAAAAACAGCTAGAGAGAGAGAATTGTGAGGGACGAGAAATGAGAAAGATACTTCTTGGGATGATGATGGCAACGGCTTTATTACTCACAGCATGTAATGATTTATCCATTGACACAGATCAATCGAAAAAAGAAGAGAATGAGAACCATACGCAGCAAACGATTGGAAATGAACAAGGGAATCAAGGGTCGGAAGAGGATGATAATAGTGTGAATCTGGCTGCTGAATTCTTAAATGATATTAAGGTTGAGGATGGAGTGAACTATATCCAAAATCCTGATAATATTCTTGTGTTGGTAAATAAAGAAAATAGTCTGCCGATTGGTTACCGAGCAGATGATTTGGTGAAACCGAATGTTACTTTTTCATTCGTAGGAGAGCATGAAAAACAGCTGATGAGAAAGGAAGCTGCAGAGGCGCTTGAGAAGATGTTTACTGCAGCCAATGAAGAGGGAGTACAATTAGCAGCCGTGTCAGGTTTTCGTTCCTATGAAAGACAGGTACAGCTATATAATGCGGAAATTGAAGCATCCGGTATAGAGTATGCCCAACAATCGGTAGCGGAGCCTGGTAAGAGTGAGCATCAAACAGGTCTAACAATGGATGTATCGAGTGCAGAGAATAATTATCAGCTTAATGAAGATTTTGGCTCTACAACAGCCGGACAATGGCTTGCCCAAAATTCTGCAGAATATGGATTCATCATCCGCTATCCAAAGGGTGACGAGAAAACAACAGGGTATATGTATGAGCCCTGGCATATTAGATATGTGGGAAAAGCCTATGCCACTGATATGAAAAAACGTGGCTTGACCTTGGAGGAATACATCCAGCTGGCAACAGAATAGGATATCATTTGGAGTTCTGATATAATATAGTTAATTTTAAGGCAGTATAGTTCAGTGAAAGTGGTGAACCAGTTGGATTCAGAACAAGATCAAGAACAAGCAAACAAGCCGAAGGGCTATATTAAAGTTAGATGGATTTATCTTATTTTAGGATCAGCTTTACTCATTATCCTTAGTGTTTTTGCAACAAGGTACATAATGGATAACACGCAACAATCAACATCAGGAATCAAGATTCCGCTTAGCGGATCTAAAAACGATATGGAGAAAATCAAAAGTGCTATGGATACCTTGGAAAATAGTTATTTCCAAGAAGTGGACCGCGATAAATTAATTGATGGTGCCATTAATGGAATGGTAGAATCACTTGATGATCCATATTCGGACTTTATGACACAAGAAGAAGCCGCCAGCTTTCATGAAAGCATTTCCTCTTCTTTTGAGGGAATTGGGGCAGAAATAATGTCAGAAAATGAACAAATTGTAATTGTTTCACCGATAAAAGGTGCACCTGCTGAGAAAGCCGGATTAAAAGCGGGTGATATTATTTTAAAAGTAAATGATAAAAGCCTGCAAGGGATGTCGTCCAGCGATGCCGTGCTCTTAATCCGTGGGAAAAAAGGGACGGAGGTTAATTTAGTAATCCAGCGTCCCGGTGCAAGTAAGACAATGAACGTTAAAATAATACGTGATACAATTCCTGTAAATACAGTTTATAAAGAGAACTTAACGGATGATATTGCAAACATACAGATAACCAGCTTTTCTGAGAATACAGCTGAAGAGCTTGAAAAAGTATTACGTGAAGTGGAAGAGCAAGGTATGAAGGGAATTGTGCTTGATTTAAGACAAAATCCGGGCGGATTGCTTGACCAAGCTGAAAAAATAGCGAATATGTTTGTTCCAGCCGGTGAAAATCTCGTACAGATTGAAGACCGCAGCGGGAATAAACAAGTAGCAAAAGCGACAGATACCGGTTATAAATTTAAATTGTCAACGGCTGTACTAATTGACGAAGGCAGTGCTAGTGCATCTGAAATAGTGGCTGCAGCGTTAAATGAATCTGCTGATATTCCGATTATTGGTGTGAAGTCATATGGGAAGGGAACTGCTCAATCAGCAATGGACTTCACAGATGGATCCAATTTGAAGTTTACGTATGCAAAATGGCTGACACCGGATGGCAACTGGATTCATAAAAAAGGAATCAAGCCGGACATTACTGTCAAAATGCCTGATTATGCAAATTTATCGTTTATTGATCCTGAGGAAAAGCTAGAGCTTTCAAAAATGTCGCCAGAAGTTGAGAATGCTGAAAAAATGCTTAAAGCACTTGGATATAATCCAGGTAAAGCCGATGGATATTTTGATGAGAACACTGTAACAGCGGTTAAAAAGTTCCAAAAGGATCATGATTTAAAAGAAACAGGTGTGATCCAGGGAGACACCACAAATAAATTAATGAATGAATTAAGAAATAAAATTACTGAAGAAGATCCACAGCTAGAAGCAGCTAAGAAAAAATTGGCTGAGGATATAAAATAAAAAAATCGCTTCTCCATTCCAGGAGAGGCGATTTTTTTGGTTAATGTTTCAGGAAAGAATATGAATGTGCTTTGAATCAACATTATTTAAACGAGCGTTCACCAAATGCAATAAATGTTTTTTCATCTTCAATTAAACCGCAGGCAGCGCACTGGATTCTTCTGACAGGTCCATTATAGGGTAAATGAAAGGCGTCTAATTCATCGTCTGCGTACATTTGAATAACAGTGCCTGATTGGGGATCAAGTTTCACGTAAATGGGAGTTTGTTCAATCACATTAAAACGTGACCGGTTTGTTTTACAGTTTGGACAACAATATGGATGGCTCACATGTCTAACCTCCTTTTAGTATAGGTTTTGTAACCTCATCCAGAAATATACAAGTAGGGAATAAAGAAAAAAATGAGAAAGAGAAAACTTGAATATTTGGTGAATTTTTCAACTAATTACTGGTCTCTAATTCCAGTTTTGGAGTATGATTAGAATTAGTGGATTGTGAATGATAAGGGGTTGGAATTAAGTTGTTTAAAAAGAATGTATTATTTTTGAGTCTATGTATGATCACAGTAATAATCCTGTTCGGATGTCAGGACAAAGAAGCGGATGAAGAAATGCCAGCTATCATTGATGTCCAGGTAAAACTTTCACCTGAGGCGGCCATAGTGAATGAAAATGTACTTTTTGAGGTGACCGTAACACAGGGGAATGATAAGGTGACGGATGCTGAATCTGTCGAATTTGAATTTGGCAAAAAGGATGGTTCGGATAAAGAGAAAATTGCCGTTAAGCATAAAAAGGATGGTATATACAGTCTTGAAAAGTCATTCTTTCAGGAAGGGGACTATTATATGATTCCTCATGTGACAGCAAGAGGAATGCATGCAATGCCAAAGAAAGAATTTACTGTTGTTAATTAACGATTAATGGATGATCTCAGGATGATTACTCTTTCGTAACCATGATTGCTAATTGTTTGAAATAGAGGAGCAGCTTCTTTGCTGTCTCCTTTTTCTGTTTACGTACCATAATCTTCTTTTATTACTGATTATTGATGCTGACTCTATTATTAGGAGGTGTTTTTAAATGTTTAACTTCCCAAAACTAACAATGATTAGATTCACTAAACTGTTAATTCATTCCGTTATTCTTATTATCACCCTTACTTTTTTAGCTTTATTAAGTGCAGACATAATTGCGTGGGTTATCGGAAGACCTATTGAAAATAGCACAGGTTACGTAACTTTAATTACGATAATTTGGGTTTTCTTTGCTTTACAAAGCGAAAAATATAAGAAACAGTCTGTGTGAATCATTTTAATTATTAAAAATAGAATCGTATAAATAGAAGAAATCTGCGAATATCTTAGGGTAGAGATTTTCAAATGTATGTTTGTGTGATTGTTCCTTTATCTTGCCTTATTCGGCTAAACGGACAGTCATCGGAGCATTAATATCAGAAATAGAAATATGGTTAACGAGACATTTACTCCAAGTAGGATCAATGCCCCATTATATGTTGTACTCCTTATAATACAAACTGGTCAGGTAAGCACAATAAGCATGTTTAGAACAGTTACAGTCTAAATGAAGATGTTCTCCTCCAGGAGAGTGATAATATTGTATAAAAAATGAGTAACATAAATTTTAAATATTCTATTGGTCAAAAAGTTATAGAAGTAGACACTGATAAGAATTCATTTATGCCTTCTTTTCCGAAAGATTGATGCATACACATATAGTTAATTACGTTATGCATCGATAGAAAGGAAGGGTCTATCTTGACAATTCAGGAGAATGATAAAAAGGTAATTGAACCATCTCAGGTGTACAAATTACATAGGGAAGAAAAACAATATACCGCTGAAACGCATAATCAAACAGAATTCAGGATAAAAGAGATTGCAGGATTGGATGTTGGAGAGTTTAATAATAATGCGCATATAAAAAGGGAAAATCATGAATTTGTTAATATAAAAAAAGAGTTGTTTTTTAAATCAAACGGCAATGCACATATCATTTTTGATGTCCACAAATTCAGGTATTTTACGGTTGCAACTGCAAATCCAAATGATAAAGGAATCCATGTTTCCTTATCAGTAAGCCCTGATAACACGATTTATGCCTCTTTGATTGAAAAGCGATTGGTTAACCAGGGTAAATTAGAAATATTGGATTGCCCTAACAGGCTTAAATATATGAAGGTGGAATTCAATGGGAAACCGGGAGATAAAGTTCTTGTATTTTTACAGGGAGAAAAATGAAGGATAGTAAAAAACTGGCCCTGTCATCCAAGCCAGTTTTTTTACCATTCAGGAATAGAAATTTCTGAATAGTTTGATTCATTTACCTTAAAGAGAATGATTTCCAGGATTTCATCCCGATATGAAGATTTCGCTCCCTTTTTTTTTACCGGAGCAGGTAGATGAAAAGAGTGTTTCTCCTCTGGATCCGGGGGTAATCCGGATAGGAGAAGCTTTGTAGAAGTATGGTATACCTTAACGTTAGGTAAATGATCCTCTTTTATTGGGATTCTAATGAAAAGATAATCATGTGTTTCCAGAATATCTACGGAATGTTTTGAATGGACCACCGTTTGCTCATCTGGTTCTGGACTTGATTTAAATTGTTGGTTGATCATTCCTCCTAATTGATCAGGTGATAGCATGGAGAATAATTGTTCCATCTGCTTTTCCATACCTGGCTGATTAAGGAACTTCATCCAATCTGGCATTTGGTTTTGATTTTTGGGAAAAAGGTTCCACGGAAACAATTGATCACCTCGACTTTCAAGAGACATATTAGGTTAACTTACTATATGCGATAAGGGTAATTGTCGTTAATGCAGAAGTCAGCTTTTGATTAACGGAAATGTCATCTTTCAATGTATAATACAGATAGTAAATACTGCCTGTAGGGGGAGAAGAAGTTGACTCGGAAAACGGCTTTAATTACTGGTTCAGCAAGAGGACTGGGCAGAGCTACAGCAAGGCAATTAGCTATGGATGGGATAAATGTCATTACGACCTATCGTACTAATCAAAACAGTGCCATCCAAGATATGCAGGAATTAGCTCAAAACTACAACGTGCAAGCTTATGCTTTGCCATATGATGTAACAGTTCAAGATCATCATCGCAAACTAATTCATCAATGCTATGAATTATGTGGTGGAATTGATATTCTGATACATAATGCTGGTCCATATATACAGGAACGTAAACCAATGATGGAATATATGGAAGAAGAATGGGAATATCTTATTAATGGGAATTTATCGAGTATGTTTTACTTAGCCAGATTGGTTATTCCCTATATGCGAGTGAATAAATGGGGAAGAATTATTACCATGGGGTTTGATCAGTCAGACCACGCTCCGGGCTGGAAATACCGTTCTGCTTTTGCTGCTTCCAAAACGGGATTAACCTCCTTGACAAAAACGCTGGCTTTGGAAGAGGCGGAGTATGGAATCACAGCCAATATGGTTTGTCCAGGGGATATTGTGGATCCTTGGAAGGAAAGCTTTCGTGTAGAAGAAGGTATAGTATCAGAAAATGTTCCAGTTGGAAGGCCTGGAACTGGCGGTGATATCGCACGTGTCATTTCGTTTCTATGTGCGGAAGAAGCTGACTTTATTACAGGAACGGTTATTCCAGTAACAGGTGGGCAGGATGTTTTATCAAAAACCAGATAAGCAGCTTGGCCTTGAAAATTTAGTATGTGTAACTTTGTCTGAAAAATCATCGTAATAGATAGTAAATAAAAAAGTTCGCTTGGTTTATTCAAGCGAACTTTTTGTATGGTTAGCTATTTGAAGTGTGCACAAATTTTCTTTTTTGAACGTATAACAATCTCAATGTTAAACCAGTTGCCCCAACAGCTAGGCCGGAGATTAATCCAATCCAATAACCAAATGCTCCAAGGTCGGTATAATTAGCAAGGAATATGCCAAGTGGAAGCCCTATAATCCAATAGGATAACAGGGACATAAAGAACGTGATATTCACATCCTTATAGCCTCTCAAAGCACCCTGGATTGGTGCCTGAAGAGCATCGGAAAGCTGGAAGAAGATGGCGTAAATTAAGAACTGAGCTGTTAATGAAGCTACCACAGGATCTTTAGTGTATAGAAGAGCAATATAATCTCTGAAAATAAATAAGAAGATAGCACTAATGCCTGCAAAACCAATCGCACAAAAAACACCAAGTATTGAATATTCTTTAGCTGCTTTATAGTTCTTGGCACCTGCCTCATGGCCGACAATGATGGTCAATGCCATCGCAAAGCTAAGTGGTACCATATACAAGAAGGATGAGAAGTTCATGGCAGCCTGATGTGATGCAATCGTAATCGTATCATATGAGCTCATAGCCAGCGTAACTGCTGCAAAGATACTGGTTTCAAAAAAGATAGACATACCTATTGGGAATCCAATTTTCATTAATTCAACCCATTCCTTAAAAACGGGCAATGGCCATGATTTTAAAATGCCAAAACCGGAGAAAGGCTGTAATCTAATGATAATCACTGCTGCAACCAGAGTGATAACCCAATAAGTAATTGATGCAGCGATTCCTGCACCAATACCGCCAAATGCCGGAACACCTAACTTTCCATAGATAAACATATAGTTAAGTACCACATTGACTGGGATCGCAATAAGGGTGATTAGCATGGAGACGGTAGTTTTCCCTAGTGCGTCAATAAATGAACGAAGTACATTGTAAATCATAATTGGTAAGATTCCGAATGCCAAAGCAACTAAATAACCATAGGCTATTTGATAAACATCCGGCTCAAGATTCATGCCTGTTAATATCGGTTTAAGCACTAAAGCACCAGCGCCAATTAGAATGATGGACATTGCGACAGCTACATAAATCGCCTGCATAACAGAAAAGCGAATTTTATCCGCTTTTTCTTTAGCCCCAATTAAGTGGGCGACGATTGGTGTTACTCCCAGTAAAATGCCGGCAAGTCCATTATAGAAAGGACTCCATATAGACGTGCCTATGGCTACTCCAGCTAGGTCTTCAGGACTTGCTTGCCCGGACATAAACGTATCAAAAAAGCTGATAGCGAACAGTCCCAGCTGTGTAATTAATATCGGGAGGAATACCGAAATTATTCTTGAAAAGTTACTCTTTGTAAAAATAGATAAATTCATATCCATGCCCCCCGTATAAAGTAAGTATGACAATAAAAAATTATACCACAAAATAATTCTGCTTTTTAAACTTTAATTTTTACTTAAATTGGCTGGATTATGTTTATTCAGTTATGTGTCATATTAGTTAAAATCACTCATATATTGTATAACGAATAAAACAGAGTGGAGTGAGGAGAGAATGGCATACATAGGTTCAAAGGGTTGGTATGTGGCCAAGCTAAAAGAAAATGGTATAAGAAGGCATCCTGTTGAACGGAGAAAGCTGGAGTTGTACAAAACATATATCTTGAGAAAATTATACGAACAGCAAAAGATAACAAAAGAATAAGGCCGCTATTACGAAAAAAGGTGTATGCACAGTCTATTAGGCAGACTATGCATAACACCTTTTTTAAGCTTCTTTTATATCAAATACAGACACCTCTGCTGGTTGTCGCATTTGTGATAAAGTGAAGTGGTCCTTTGTTATCTCGAATAAATCAAATGAATACTCCCCTGAGTTGATTTCTTCATATAAGGTTTTTCGACTTTCGTTTGCAAGCATAGTATAGGGCATCTTTTGAGCTGCTTTAAAAGAACGAATATTTTCTTTCTTTATTCTCAGAAAGACCGTTTCAATCTCAAGCTCAAAAAACAATTCTTCAAAGAAATGCTGTTTAGCCAATTGGTTATATCCTTTTCCATGATAGGGTTTCCCTAACCAAGTACCTAAAAAGCCAGCCTGATTGGATACATCATAAAGCGTTATCGTGCCAATTGGATTTCCCCACTCATCGAGAATGGTACGTGAAATCAGTTCGCCACGCTCCTCAGCTTCAATCATTTGTTTAGTAAGAAAGAGATATTCTTCATATTGATGCGTTTTATGGCGCACAAAAGGGAAGACATCGGGGTGAATCATTAAATCAAACAATACAGGACAATCAGATAATTCACGTTTTTTCAACATACAGATCCCTCCGTATGAGGGCAGCCGCTAACTGCGATTTCCCCTCGAAATTTTTTAATGTAATATCAAAAAATTTCGGGGTGGGAATCGAACCCACTAGGACCATTACTGGTGGCGCACCATTTGCCTTCCCTAATTTTCGCTTATACAATTTTCAAAAATAAACTATTTCTGAAAGTATCATACAAGATTTTTTAGTAAAATGAAATAGTTTTTTTTCGTCATTTTTTGTACATTTTTTTAACGGAATTTAATGCCTATTTATCGTAAAAATAAAGTTAGAATATATTTAGGTGCTGAAGTATTAATATGACAGCTCCCAATAGAATGACATAGATAGCAAAAGGCTTTAAGGAATGATTTTTAATATATTTAATCATCCAGGAAACAGCAAGATAACCAAATATAGCAGAAAAAATTGTACCGAGAAATAAACCTTGGAATGAAATTGCTTCGACGGGTCCTGTCAATAAATCTCTACTCTTAAATAATATTCCTCCGAATATTACCGGTATGGAGAGAAGGAAGGAAAAGTAAGCAGCGGTTTCACGGTTAAGCCCGCTGAAGAGTCCAGCTGCCATCGTAAAACCGGATCGAGAGATGGCTGGGAAAATGGCGGCCGCCTGGAAAGTTCCAATAAATAACGCTTGTTTATAAGTAATGCTCTCTAAATTTTTATTTTGTTTGGGCATAATATCTGCATACCATAAAACAATTCCAGTTATAAGGAATTCCCAACCAATTGTAACCCCGGATTTAGAAATGCCTTCAAAATAATCATTGAATAGTACACCTGCTAATACTGCAGGGATTGTCCCGATTATCAAAAGGAATGTCATTTTTGAAAATGGTTTTTTAAGAAGTTTTATAATTTCATGCCCATAAAAGATCAGCAATGCAATAAGTGTCCCTGTATGAAGCAGGGTATCCAGTAATAATCCTGCTTCATCAAGACCGAATAAATGTCTCCCTAAATATAAATGACCCGTACTGGAGATAGGGAGAAATTCAGTAAGACCCTGGATGATCCCCAGTACTATTGCTTTCCATTCTTCAAACAAATTAGCCAGCCTCCTCATGCAGGTTACAAAACCAAATTTTTATACTTGTCTATAGTTTCTGTATAGAGTGTATGAAGAACTAAAAGAAATCATGAAAGCTTTGAAACCTAAATGTTGAATGAATCGCATAAATTTATATAAAGATACGGGAGGTTTTAATGATGCAAAATACAAATGATAAATTATGGGCAGTAGCCATCTATGTCAGCAGTTTTTTCTTAGTGCTGGTTGGGCCACTCGTTATATGGTTAATTAAAAAGAATGATTCAGATTTTATCGATTACCATGGTAAGGAATATTTAAACTTTTTAATCAGCTATACGATTTACACCTTTATAGCATTTATATTGGCGTTCATCGGTATTGGTTTTATCCTTGCTTGGCTGATTGGAATATATGTGTTGGTATTTACAATAGTGGCTGCTGTAAAGGCATATTCTGGAGAATATTATCAAATCCCATTAACACTTCGAATATTGAAATAGCAATAGCTAAAGACCTTGGCATTATTTCTGCCGGGTCTTTTTTAAATCCGTTACTATTTTGGACATGTCCAGCATAGAATGTATGGATGGTTATCAGGTTTAAAAAATTGGCGGTGAAAAATCCTTGACTACTAAGCATTATTACCAAAAAATTCATAGCATATATACAGCAGAATTAGTTGCATACTTTGTAGTCGGTCTTCTCTGTTTTTTGTTTGCCTGGTTGAATGGATTCGATATCATATTAGCTGCGTGTGTTACCTGTCCTTTTATAGTGCTGGTTCTTTTTTCTATCAATCGTAATTTCAGACTGAAAAGCAGAATGAAGAAACTTCCGGAAGCGAAAGTGGCTGATGAGGAAGGCTCACCGCTGACGAACAGCCAATATTTCCTTGGATTTTTACCAGCCCCGACCCTTCATATGGCTATTTTCTCACCAGAAGGTAATCTGGTTGGATCTCTTAAAGATAAACGGGAAAATATTTGGATGTGGATTATTCCAGCTTCATTGCTTATTTTTTTACCGAGAAGATATATCTTATCTGACAGCAACGGCCATGTATTATGTGAGTATCGAAGCCGTTTTGGGTTAAATGGGGATATTGAAATTTTAACGTCTGAGAAAGAACAATTAGGCAGGTATAAGCAATCTAAACAACTGGGAAAAAAAAGTACAAGCAATGTGGCAAACCCATATGGAATCCGGCAATATGGCGGTGAAATCCTTCATGGATCTGAATTCATTGTTGAACAAACATATGATAAGCGGAAAATTGTACATTATTCTTGCGGATGGATGCCGGCATACTACAGTAAACATTTTCTTGATCCCAATACACCTCTCCTGACATTTACGGAAGGAGCAACAGAGGATGAAAAGAGAATAGGCTATTGCTTTTGCCTTGATTACCTTCAGCAGCAAAACCACTGACCACTCCTATAAACGTCGCTAAACTTTAGCTTGTTGCACAATATGTTTTATAATGGTGAAATAGTGAAGAGAATGTTGTTTGAAGGGAGCAGGAGAATGGATATAAAGATAATTAAAGTACATGGTTCTAACAATGATTTTTATTTAATCGATGAAATGGATACCAAGCTGTCATTAACAGATGAAGAACGAAGCCAATTGGCTATAAATATGTGCAAGCGGACGGGCACAGAGGGAGCAGATGGAATTCTCTTTGTGTTAAACAGTGAGGCCTCAGATGCCAGAATGAGAGTCTTTAATGCAGATGGTTCAGAAGCATCCATGTGTGGGAATGGACTCCGTTGTGTAGGTCGGTATGTTCAAGAAAAATTGAAGAAAAATAACCTGCTGATAGAAACGATGAAAGCCACCCTGCAGGTTAAGAAAGAGCCGGACATGTATAAGGATATCCCTACATACCGCGTCGAAATATCTCCGGTTATCAAGGCAACGAGTGCATTGCCCATGAATACTGAAATGGACGAAATCATCAATCAAAAACTGCCGTTTATTGACGAGAATCTTACGTTCACAACCCTGTCAGTACCAAATCCACATCTGATCAGTCTTGTTGATAAAGAGGTAATCCATTCGGATAAACAAGAGAAAATAGCAACTATGCTGAATGGTGAGAATGACTGGTTTACAGATGGTGTGAATGTCAGCTTCGTGTCCCGTCTGGAGGAAGGATCCATTTTTGTTCGCACATTTGAACGAGGTGTTGGCTTTACGGATGCTTGCGGAACGGCAATGTCAGCTTCAAGCCTTGTTACGAAATGGATTGATGAGTTGGCTGATGAAGCAGTTCTGCACGTCTATAATCCAGGCGGAATGGTACTGTGCCAGGTCCATGATTTGCCAGATGAAACGTGGATTGATTTGATTGGCAATGCAACGTATGAGTATGAAACGGTTATTCAGTTAAATTTGGATACACTACATGTTAGCTTTGGAGAAAGGAAAGTCTATAAAGAAGAGGCAGATGCTTATTCAGCATTCCAACAACATGCTAAAGCATTTGTAGAATCTAAAATAGGCTGAGCTAATACATATTAGAATAGGAGGGCAGAAATGAAGAAGCAGACGAATACCTTTTTAAATGTTCATGTAATCACCTTTTTCGTATTAATCGCCCTCTTTATTGTGTGTACCATCCTATTCGTAGATATTGCAGAGAACATAAATGAGAATGAGCTTTATCATTTTGATATGACAATCATCCAGGCTGTGCAGGGGAGTATTAATGAATTAAGCACAAAAGTACTTACCTTTATAACTAATCTTGGATCAGTTGATGGCAATATTCTATTGGTTATCCTATTCTCTGTGTTTTTATTATTTAAAAAACGTGTATTAAGTGTCATATTCTTAATCATCACGACATTATCGGGCGGTTATGTTAACCATTACTTAAAATGGATTTTCCAGCGGGAGAGACCAACATTGAATCCATTGATCGAGGTAAATGGCTTCAGCTTTCCGAGCGGTCATGCTATGTCATCCTTTATCCTATACGGCGCACTTATGATCATAACTACCAGAATCACGAAGAATTGGCCCATTAGATTGGCTGTCTATGCGATTTGTATTTTTTTGATTTTAACGATGGGCTACAGCCGAATCTACTTGGGTGTCCATTATCCGAGTGATGTAATTGCAGGGTATATTGCAGGATGTGCATGGCTTGCTATCATTGCTACTGTATTTACGTTTGGGGAATATCGGAAAACAAAAGGTTCGAAATCGTAATAGGCTGTCCATAAGCCATAATGGCTTATGGACGGCTATTTTTTATGGAAATCTTGGCTGTCTGAAAATAACAAAAGGTTTCTAAGGAAATATTTGTTATAATAATTTATAAAGAAAAATTCTGGAATAAGTAAACAAGGGGATTTTAGTATGATTGATTTGATTATTGGGTTGTTAATCAATGGTTTAGTAATAGTTGCGTTTTTAAACATCAACAAATTTAATGCCCAAAAACTAAAATTATCAATAGTAAGTCTTATATCAACTATTATTGTTGTAGTTGTTCCTACCTTAGGTTATCGATTTGATAAGAGTATTGGTGATTATTATTTCGGTTTTCCTGCTGATATTTTAGTTTATCATGGTGGAATGCTGTTTTCTTTAGTCTCGTTTGGCTTTTTGTTTAACTTCTTTTTCTTTTATTGGGTGTTTAAACTAATAGTTAAATTAGGAGTGCTTATTAGGCCTGTGAACAAGGGAAATTATTGATGTTATTTAAAAGGGGTTGCTTAGGCTGCTCCTTTTCTTATAGGGTTCCCATTTCGCTTAATGCAGCAGCCAAAGTTAGTTACTTCAGTGTGAAATAGGCGTAGCGGTAAAACCGCAATATCGGTTAACGATGTTATGTTGGGATAGCTGAAGAAGAAAAAGTATAATTTTTAATTAAGGTAATATTAAGTGATAATCGTTGAATGCCTTTTTGTGTTGAACTTCTTATGGCAGTAAAGGTTCAGGATAACGAAAAAGAGTTTTACATAAGAATAAGGAATTGATAAAAATCAATTTAATAGGAGAAAAACATGGGGCATTAGTTGAATAATTGCGACAATAAAAAAGCTGTCTTTCTTTAAGTCATCAGCAACAATACTTGTGAACAGAGAGCAAATAAAAGAGATCCATTAGCAAGGGATAGGAATTTTCAATCACCTAAAAAAGACAACCAGAGTCATTATGTTATCAATAACATATATGGTATAATTTTCATGCAACTACTTGGTGCGGGTGGTATGCACCTTCTTTTCCTTATATAAAGGAGGAGGGAGGTGATATACTTATGGATTTTCTAATAGCTCTGGCAAAAGATGTAGCAATGATCTTTTTCACGACCCTTGCTGCCGGCATCGCCACGCGATTCGCCAATCTTCAGCTAAAGGGCAAACGAAAAACCACCCCGCGCCGACCAAAGCATAAGGGTGGTTCCTCTAAGAACTAAACTATTTGCATACCACTCGCTAGTAGTTGTACCAGGGAGTATCCAGCTCTCTGGTTTTTTAATATATGTGTATATGTTTATAATATACCCTAAATAATAGAAATTCAATCAAAACTGATGGAGGAGCTTATGGTTTTTATAGGTTGAAAAGGGTCAGATAGAAAGAGTGTCTAAGCTTGAGTGGAATTTCTAATATTCATAAAAAGGGCTATTTGATGGCTGTGACATTTATAGATAAGCACGGTTTGAGTGGTTTCGTTTGAACCTTAATAGACTTAAAGCCTGTATTAGTTAGCACCTCTCTAATCTCTTCGGCAAAGGCATGAGCCTGTTCTTCGGTTGCTTCTTCCTGCCTTGGCTGCACGGTTATAGTCAGTTTTCCATTTTCTTTTAATAAAGAATGTATTTTTTGAATACAAGCCTCTTGATCTTCCCATAATGGATAGCTATTTACACTAAATATTTTATCGTACACCATTGGATTGGGAATCCCGAGAACAGTTCCATTAAACAAACGAAGCTGATTGCGGTTGAGTTGTTCTTGATTTCGTTTGCTCGCATTTTTCACCATTTCTTCTGATGGATCGACACCATCTATTTGGATGGTAGGGTACTTCTCAAAAAGCATGTGCATTCCTTCACCTGGGCCAAAACCAACTTCTAGCAGTGTGTCATTTGGGGTAATAGTCAATTGATCAAATGTCCATTCGTATAATTCCTCATTTTCATAGGCCATTATTTTACCTGCAATCTTTCCGAGGACACCAGTTGGATTTTTAAACTGATTCGTTATTATTTCCTTCATCTAACATCACTCCTACCCCATACATACCCAAAATACTAAATCGTTAACTCTTTTGGATTAATTATCAAAATAGATTGAAATAACTGAAAATTTATAGTAAATTAAGTAAATATATAATTTCATATTCTTATCTAGAGAGATGGAGGGACTGGCCCGTTGAAATCTCAGCAACCTGGATGGTAATCCAAGGTGCTAAATCCAGCAAGCAATGCTTGAGAGATGAGAGACCTTAGGAAAGAGGGCTTTCATGATGAAAGCTCTTTTCTATTAGTCTGTTTTCCTCATCAGAGACATTAACCAACTAATTAGGGGGAAAGACAGTGAAACTACTGGAAACGTTAAATGAAAAAATTCTAGTCGCAGATGGGGCGAGTGGAACACTTTTATATTCATTTGGAATTGATAGTTGCTTTGAAGAGCTTAATTTGACAAACCCCAATCAGATCAAAAAGATGCATAGAAGTTATATTGAAGCTGGTGCTGATGTGATTCAATCGAATACATTCGGCGCAAATTTCCATAAATTAAAGCGCTATGGCCTTGAAAGGGAAGTTTCTCAAATTAATAGAGCTGGAATTAAAATAGCGAAAGATGCGGCTGATCCAAGCACCTTCGTTATTGGGACGATTGGCGGCTTACGGAGTTTCCGGAAATCAGAATTAACATTAACTGAAATTAAGGGATATTTCGATGAACAGCTGACCGCTTTATTGGAAGAAAAGCCGGATGGCATTTTACTTGAAACCTATTATGATTTAGACGAATTATTAACGGTAATAGAGTCGGCTAGAAAAATGAGTGATCTTCCTCTTATCGCGAATATTTCTCTGCATGAAACAGGCCTTTTGCAAAATGGTATGCATGTCAGTGAGGCGTTTTCTCTTATGAAAAAAACAGGCGCTGATGTGGTAGGCATCAATTGTCGGATGGGTCCCTATCATATGATTCGCTCATACGAAGAAGTACCTTTATTGGAAGATACCTATTATGCGGCTTATCCAAACGCCAGCTTACCTGATTTATCAGATGGAAGATATGTCTATTCGACAGAAGCGGATTATTTCATTAATAGTTCAAGGCAGCTTGTGAAGCAGGGGGTCCGGCTGCTAGGTGGATGCTGTGGTACAACTCCTGCCCATATTCAGGCCATTCGTAAAGGAATCGAAGATCTTCATCCTGTAAAGGTGAAAGATTTTGTAGCCAAGCCGAAGCATCAGCCTATATCATATGAAATCATTCAATATAAACGAAAAGGTCCAGATACAATTTCAGGTAAGGCAAAAAAACAAACGACGGTTATCGTGGAGTTGGACCCGCCAAAGACGTTCGGCCTGGAGGATTTTTTAATAGGAAGTCGCTACCTATTAGATTCGGGTGCCGATGCGATTACACTTGCGGATAATTCATTGGCGTCACCGAGAATATCCAATCTTGCGGTAGCGTCGATTTTACAATCAAAGTTAAATACGGTGCCTCTTGTTCACTTAACTTGTCGAGATCATAATCTGATTGGCTTGCAATCTCATTTAATGGGCATGCATTCCCTTGGATTATCAGAGGTGTTGGTGGTGACTGGGGATCCTTCAAAAATTGGTGATTTTCCGGGCGCGACTTCTGTATATGATCTTTCTTCAATGGACCTGATTTCATTGGTTAAGCAATTGAATGAGGGGCGCTCCTATTCAGGAAAATCGCTGGGTAGCCGGGCGAATTTCGATATCGCAGCTGCCTTTAATCCAAATGTAAAGTACATAGATAAAGCCGTACAGCGAATGGAAAAGAAAATTCAGGCTGGAGCTGATTATTTCTTAACCCAGCCCGTGTTTAGTATTGAAAAATTAGAGGAAGTATACGCGGCAACCAGGCATATAACAAAGCCGATTTTTATTGGCATTATGCCTTTAACGAGTCACCGGAATGCAGAGTTTTTACATAATGAAGTGCCAGGTATTTCATTGCCGGTTCATGTTAGAGAGGCGATGGAAAGAGCCGGAACGGATAAGGAAGCCTGTGCTCGCGAAAGCTTTGCCATTTCAAAAGAATTAGTGGACGCGGCAAGTGAACTATTTAACGGTATCTATATTATTACACCTTTTATGAAATATGAATTAAGCGGGCATTTGGTTCGGTACATCAAAGAACAGAAATCAGTTGTAAATAAGGAAGTGCATCTATCATGAGAACAGAAAAATTGAAAGAGTTATTGGCTGAAAGAATAGTTATTCTAGATGGAGCAATGGGAACCATGATTCAGGCGCATCAATTAATAGAGGATGATTTTGGCGGGGAACAATACGATGGGTGTAATGAGTATTTAACGCTAACCCGCCCGGATGTAATCCAATCGATTCATGAAGAGTACTTGGCAGCAGGTGCGGATATTATTGAAACAAACACATTCGGGGCAACTCCAATTGTACTGGATGAATATAATCTTGGTCACCTGGCATATCAGCTGAATAAAGAATCAGCTCAATTGGCTCGAAAAGCAACAGAACAGTTTGACAGTCCTGACAGCCCTCGCTTTGTTGCAGGTTCGATGGGACCTACGACCAAAACCTTATCCGTAACAGGCGGAGCCACTTTTGAACAATTGGCAGATTCATATGAAGAGCAAACGAAGGGCCTGCTTGATGGGGGAGTTGATTTGCTTCTCTTGGAAACATCGCAGGATTTATTAAATGTGAAAGCAGCTTATATTGGAATGAAAAGAGCATTCTCATCTTTAGGCAGGGAAGTTCCATTAATTATCTCAGGAACGATTGAACCAATGGGGACTACTCTAGCCGGTCAAACCATTGAAGCTTTTTATATATCGTGTGAGCATATGAATCCTCTTGCAATCGGGCTTAATTGTGCAACTGGTCCAGAGTTCATGGCTGACCATATCAGGTCTTTATCTGAATTAAGCACTGCTGCAGTAAGCTGTTACCCGAATGCGGGATTACCAGATGAAAATGGCCAATATAATGAATCGCCTTCCTCCCTAAGCAAGAAGATCAAGCAATTTGCCGAAAAAGGTTGGATTAATCTTGTTGGCGGCTGCTGCGGAACGACTCCTGATCATATTCGAGCTATTAAAGAAGCGGTTACCGGAATTGAAGCGAGGCAAATTAATGGCAAACAGGGTAATCATGCTGTCTCTGGTATTGATGCCTTAATCTATGATGATTCAATGAGACCTTTATTTGTAGGTGAACGGACAAATGTGATTGGATCCAGAAAGTTTAAGAATCTGATTAAGGACAGGAAATTTGAAGAAGCTTCCGAGATTGCTAGACAGCAAGTCAAAAAAGGAGCCCATGTAATAGATGTGTGCCTAGCTGATCCAGATAGCGATGAAGTGTCTGATATGGAAGAATTCATGAAAGAAGCGGCTAAAAAAATAAAGGTGCCTTTTGTTATCGATTCAACCGATGAAATGGTCATCGAAAAAGCACTCCGCCATTCTCAGGGTAAAGCAATCATTAATTCGATAAATTTAGAGGATGGGGAAGAACGCTTTGAGAAAATTGTTCCATTGGCAAAAGAGTATGGTGCAGCCTTGGTTGTTGGAACAATTGATGAAAAAGGGATGGCCGTAACAGAAGAACGAAAACTGGAGGTTGCCCAGAGATCGTATCAACTGTTAACAGAAAAGTATGGAATCGTACCGGAGGATATTATTTTTGACCCGCTTGTTTTTCCGGTTGGTACTGGTGATGAACAATACCGGGAAGGAGCTGCGGAAACGGTAAAGGGACTGGCGGCCATTAAAAAAGAGCTTCCGAGAACATTAACGATTTTAGGTATCAGTAATGTATCGTTTGGACTGCCGAATGAGGGAAGAGAGGTCCTGAATGCCGTTTATTTATACCACTGTACAAAGGCTGGCTTGGACTATGCGATTGTCAATACAGAAAAATTAACCCGATTTGCGTTAATCCCTGAGGAGGAAGTTAAATTATCAGAGAATCTTTTGTTTCATAACTCAGAAGAATCTCTTGCTGAGTTTGTTGCTTTTTATAGGACAAAAAAGCCTGTTCAAAAGGAAACGAAAGAAAAACTTCCATTAATGGAGCGCCTGCCTGAATACATTATCGAAGGGACAAAGGACGGGTTGAAGGAGGATATTGATGAAGCTCTTGAAAAAGGGATGGAGCCGCTTGATATCATCAACGGTCCATTAATGGCCGGTATGTCGAAGGTTGGAGAACTATTTAATGATAACCAGTTAATCGTAGCTGAAGTATTGCAAAGCGCGGAAGCCATGAAAGCAGCCGTTTCGCAGCTTGAACCATTGATGACTAAATCAGGTACAACGTCTACAAAAGGAAAAATGGTGCTGGCAACCGTGAAAGGGGACGTACATGATATCGGGAAGAATCTCGTTGATATCATCATGAGTAATAATGGCTATGAAGTGGTTGACTTAGGCATTAAAGTAGCTCCGCAAACCTTGATTGAATCCGTCCGAAATGAGAACCCAACTATTATTGGCTTGTCAGGCTTGTTGGTAAAATCAGCCCAACAGATGGTTATTACCGCTCAGGATTTAAGAGAAGCGGAAATTGATGTTCCGATTGTAGTAGGTGGAGCAGCTCTTACCAGGAAATTTACTAGAGGGCGAATTGCTCCTGAATATAATGGACCGGTCTTTTATGCAAAGGATGCCATGAATGGACTCGATTTAATCAATCAGCTCCATGACGATGAGAAAAGGCTATCCTTTCTCGCTCAGCTAGAGGCAGAAACGAATGAGCAAGCAGCAGTGATTTCGATTGAAACGAAAAGGGATATTCAAGTTACAGAAAACCGTGATAAAACAGTGAAGGATCAAGAGAATATACCAGTCCCCGAGGACTTAAACCGGCATATTCTGCAGGATTACCCACTATCTCTGGTGTACCCATATGTGAATAAACAAATGTTATTTGGCCATCACCTTGGGATGAAGGGGAAAGTGGATCGGTTGTTTGAGGAAGAGAATCCAAAATTATTAGAACTTGCAGCCATAGTTGATGAGATTCTCGAAAACAATCAGATTAAATTATCAGCGATGTATCAATATTTTCCTGCAAAAAGTGATGGAGAAATTCTAAAAATATGTTCCCCAGCTAATCCGGATGAAGTCCTCGAAACATTTGATTTTCCGCGACAGTCCAAAAAGCCTTATCTGTGTTTATCTGATTATGTGAAGGACCAAGAGTCAGGTGTACAGGATTATGTGGGATTGATGATTGTCACTGCAGGTAAAGGTATAAAAGAAATAGCAGAAGGATGGAAAAAAGAAGGACAGTATTTAAAGAGCCATGTCATCCAATCACTCGCACTCGAATGTGCAGAAGGCTTAGCTGAACGAGTCCACCATCTTATGAGGGATGCTTGGGGAATCCATGACTCTATCGATATGACCATGAAAGAACGATTGAGTGCTAAGTATACCGGTCAGCGTTATTCATTCGGGTATCCAGCCTGCCCGAATCTCGAGGATCAAGAAAAGCTATTCAGGTTGCTGAAACCAGAGGATATCGGAATTCAGTTGACAGAGGGATTTATGATGAATCCTGAAGCATCTGTTTCCGCGATGGTCTTTTCGCATCCGGAGGCTAGGTATTTTAATGTGGGGCGGGAGGAGTAACGAGATAACGTAAAGGCATAGATAAACGGCCTTCTAAGCCGTCGGTCGGGAGTTCGAATCTCTCTTCGGATGTAATAGATAGCATGAATAAGTCCATATGAATAGTAAATTTCAATATAATGGGGTACAAACGGAGATTAGCACCAAGCGTTTGTGCCCCTTTTTAGTTATCTTGAAGTCTACTATTGTGAAGTTTATATGCAGGGACCAAAAAATCAAGCAATAGCTCTACTATTTGTGGATAATAAATGGTCAAATAATCTTTCTTTAGAAAGTATTTAAATAAGAAAAAGGGAGAGAAGTTAGTATGTTTGAAATCAAAGGTAAAGTAGCTATTGTAACTGGAGGGGCAAACGGAATTGGTAAAGAAGCGGTAAAAGCTATTCTCAACAAAGGTGGAATCCCTGTTATTGCAGACTTCAACGAGGAGTTGGGAAATCAAACTGCCAAAGAGTTAAACGTTGAATTTTTGAAAGTAGATGTATCAGACGAAAATCAAGTAAAGGATATGGTGTCACACGTGGTTGAAAAATATGGACACCTTGACATTATGATTGCCAATGCAGGTATAGGAGGAGGAGGTTCTACACTAGATCTTCCAACTGATGAATACGAAAAATACATAGGGGTTAATCAAAATGGTGTATTTTATTGCAGCCGTGAAGCGATTCGACAGATGGTTGCACAAGGCATGGGTGGGGCGGTTATTAACGTTTCTTCAATTCTTGGCTTAGTAGGTTCAGCCGGTGCTTGTTTCTACAACGCTAGTAAAGGTGCAGTAAGATTAATGACAAAATCAATGGCCTTAGAATTTGCTCCTTTTAACATTCGAGTAAATAGTGTCCATCCTGGCTATGTTATTACAGGTATGGTAAATGAGGATGTTGCAGGAGCAGAAGGAATCGAAATGTTAAAATCACTTCATCCGCTATCAAAAGGACTTGAACGTTTGGGTAAACCTGAGGAGATTGCACATGCAATCATATTCGCTATTGAAAACACTTTTATGACAGGAGCGGAAATTGTCGTAGACGGAGGATACACTGCTCAATAATAAAGCATACATAAAGAGATACTATGAACACCCACTATTGAATGTGGGTGTTTTGTTTTATGTATATTAAGTATCAATCTGATATATAAAAATAATTTAATTTAAATGTGTATATATTTAAGTAAATTCAAACTGGGTATTATTAATATATCAATATAAAATTAATATTCCGGAAGGTGGAGATTAAAATGAAGAAAGGCTTGGCATTATTATTTATTTTAATTACTTTCATAGGAATATCGGGTTGCAGTTCAAAGGAAAAAATTGATTTAACCGAATATGTAACAATTGAAGTAAGTGGTTATGATGGTGAAGCAACAGCAAATGCTAATTTCGATTCATCTCGTTTTGAAGAAAAATTACTCAGTATTGATGGAAAACTTTTATTTTCTTCACTTGAAGAGAATATAGAAATAAAGTTAAATAAGGAACAAAATATTAGTAATGGAGATAAACTTGTAGCAGATGTATCTTATACGGCTGATCAAGGGGAATTAGAGGTTAACTTAAAAGACGGAAAAGTAAATAAAGAAGTGAGCGGTTTAGAAAAAATTGCACTCCATGAGGCAGATAAAGAAATTCTAAATGCTGATTTAGGTACTAAAGCCATCCAAATTTTTGACTTCATATGGACGGAAGATACAATTGTTCAGGATTTTATTGATGCTGGATTTAATGTTGTCTATATGGAAAGTAAGACACAGGAAAGTGATAAATCAATTGAAGAGGTTTGGATTGACGATAGTTTTGGGTTCTCACCACTAATCAAGGTTTCCAAAAATGAATTTGAATTATTTCTTGAGCCTGTTAATCCTACTTATGAGGAAACAAGTGAATCAATTCCGTTAGTTGAATGTCATGTTACTGCTGATGGTGCTATGAGTGACAATCCTGGGGTGCATTTAAGCGTAAAAGATGAGGATGTCATTACTAAAATTAAAGGTGCAGAAGTAGAATCACAAGTATTTTTTGTGAAAGGTTTAACTGTAGGAATGACAGAAGATGATTTGTTGGATAAATTACCGGAGAGTTCTAGTAAGAGGGATTCAGGGAAAAGAACTTTATATTCCTACTTTAAATTTGGAGAAGGCGGTTATGACTACACTTTTTATGTAGATAAGGAAACTAAATTAATTGTTGGAATTACCGGACCAATGGGCGGATTCCTACTTTTTAATGATTAATTCCACCTAGCTTAGGATATGGATTATTCTTAATAGTAGTTCGTAAACTATGAATTCCAGTTGTATTGCTGTAACTGTGAAAGTAGGGAGTAAAATTTGCAAGGAAACTGCACAGTTACACTAAAAGCTTAAAACTGATAAGGGTATAAAGGAAATGCTTTACCAAACACAACCATTATAGTTGTTTATTTTTAAATGTATAGTAAATTTATAGACCTTAAACTCTGACTAAAAGAGCAGATAAATCTCCTGTTTTTGGATTTTACCTGCTCTTTTTTGAATTGAATATAACTATTATTATAAATAAAACAATAATAAGAAAACTGCATCTTTATCGATAAGATCTCTATCAATAAAGATGCAGTGGATATAAGGATTATAAAAATAGAATAGAATACTAGAGTTTATGACTATGCAGCGCTTTCTTTTCTTTTTTCTTGTTCGTTGATCATGACAGCACAAGCTGCATCACCTGTAATATTGACAGATGTTCGTGCCATGTCAAGAATACGGTCGATTCCAAGGATTAGCCCAATACCTTCTACAGGTAAATTAACTGAGCTTAGAACCATTGCAAGCATAATTAGACCTACACCAGGTACGCCTGCTGTGCCGATACTGGCAAGAACTGCCGTTATCACTACTGTAACTAAGGCAGTGAAAGATAAATCAACACCATAGACTTGAGCGATAAAGATGGTGGCAACACCCTGCATAATGGCTGTTCCGTCCATGTTGATTGTCGCACCCAGAGGCTGAACAAAGCTTGATATTTCTTTTTTAACACCTAAATTGTCCTGTGCGGCTTCCATGGATAGAGGTAAAGTTGCATTACTGCTTGATGTACTGAATCCTACTGTCATGGCCGGTGCAAAGCCTTTAAAGAACCATATTGGACTTTTACGTGCAAAAAAGAGAATGGTTCCACCATAAACAAGGATAGTATGAATGATTAGTCCAAGTACAACGACAATCATATATAATGCCATCGCTTTCATTGCACTGTAGCCTTGTTCTCCAATGGCTGATGCAATAAGACCAAACGTTCCATAAGGAGCTAATTTCATAACCCAGGTTACGAGATACATGACTAATTCGTTTCCTTGCTCAACCAGCTTGACAATTCCTTCTGTCTTTTTTCCTAAAGCAGTTAACGCAAATCCAATTAAGGCAGCCATGAAAATAATTTGTAGCATATTGCCTTCTGCCATGGCCATGAGTGGATTTTCTGGAATAATGGTTAGGAATGTTTCTCCAATTGAAGGAGCTTTTTCAGCCTCAAAAGTTGCATTTTCTGTATCGAATTCACCTTTGGTTCCAGGTGAAATTACCATAGCAAGAACGATAGCCAATATAATGGCTATGGCTGTAGTACATAGGAAGTAGAAAACGGTTTTTAAACCGATGGATCCGAGCTTTTTTGGATCTCCCAAGCCAGCTACACCTAAAATAATAGAAAACAATACTATTGGGACTACTAACAATTTAATCAGATTGATAAAGATGGTACCTAAAGGATCGAAAAGAAATTTGTTGAATGTTTCAAATAAAGATGGGGAGAAAATATTTAGGGAAAGACCTACAAGGGCACCAAGTATCAGTGCATAGATTATCTTCTTCGTTAAGTTCATATGATTCCTCCTAGCTCTCAGCCATAAATTCTGACACTAAACTATTATATTTATCCTTATATTCCAAATTCCGAGAATTAATAGATATTTTACCACGGAATTTGAAATTACTCATCTAATATAACTTTTAGGGCATATTAATCTTCTTTATAGTGAAATAAGGAGTATTAAGTCCTAGAATAATGTGAGGATATTTCTATCGATTTTTATTACTAAAGCAATCAAGGCAAGGTGAAGGGATCATCAAGAGATTTGGGAGATACAAAGTGAAAAAAAGGAAGAGGAGCGTTTAGGCTTCTCTTCCTTTATCTTTAACATCTATTTTTTTCGGAATCTGCATTTGTTGATTAATTGCTTCATCAACGCCCTGATAATAGGTTTTACTATAAAAGCTAGCTACTGCTTTAGTCCATGTCCCAGTCTGTGTACCCTGGGAACGTTCTGATAGGTAATCTGAAAATGTTTGATTATATGATTCGATTTCGTCTTTTATATCATGCTGATAGGTTTCGCTATGATAGACCGCTTTAACTGGCAGGCGTGGTTTTAAGCCGGGATCCTCTGCAGGATAGCCGATACATAAACCTGAAATGGGTAAAACAAATGGAGGAAGGTTGAGTTCCTTTATGACTTTATCTAAATTTCTGCGTATACCGCCAATGCAGACTGTACCAAGGCCTAATGATTCGGCTGCAGTAATGGCTGCTTCAAGAGCAATCCCAACATCTGTAGCACCGACCAATAATGTATCAATATTTTCTGAGACAGCAAATGGTGTTTTTTCGATTTTACTGGATACATATGCTCTATAAAAGTCTGAGCAGAATACGAGGAATACAGGGGCCTCTTCAATATGCTTCTGCCCGCCGCATAGCTCTGCAAACTTCTTTTTCCTTTCAGAATCTTTAACAGCAATAATGGAAACCTGTTGTCCATTTATCCAGCTTGGGGCAGATTGGACAGCTTTAATGATTTGTTCCAGTTGTACATCCTCGACTGGTTTGTTTTTATAAGATCGGATGGAGCGGTGAGATAATAAGGTTTGCATTACTTCGTTCATGTTGAGGTCTCCTCCTTCGGTATAGGGTTCTTTATTAGTATAGTACAAACAAGTATATGGTTCATAATAGAACCCATACAGTCGGACTGTTATCTAAGTGTTATATTGTGTTAAATGGGGTATCCTCAGAGCTTCGATGAATGAATGAGTTACTTCTTTTAAGAAATCAAGCATTCTTGGTAGGTTTCGGGATGTATATTTTTCTGTAGGATGACAACCTGTAGGACTTTGTGAGGTATAGAGGGATACTGAATGAAGAATAAGCTGGGAAGTCTGCGAGATATCTAGTCTTTCCTCGGACTCTCCAGCTTAATTGACATGCACTTTATTATACCGGTACTGCTTTTTTGCTTCGTGATACCATTTGAAGGTAACGATAAACACTGGACTCGGACATTCCCATTATATCTGCCACTTCACTTATTGTGCCTTTCATATCAAATATCCCATACTCTTTTAATTTTGAAATAGCAAGCTTCTTTTGGTCAGGTGATAATTGGGCTCCAGATTCGAGGATATCTCTATCTATTACTGTATAAATGATATTACTTACATTATCTTGAAGCTTTTCTACAGGTTTCTCTTGTTCAGTTTTCATTTCAATATGTTTAATATCAAAGCTTAGATTGGCTAAACTTAATATATCCTTGGCGACTTTTCGATAAACGTCTGCATCAAAATTTATACATAAAAGTCCCTGTAATTGACCTTCATGATCTTTTATAAACAAAGTGGATGAACGAAATTTTTTACCCCGCGGTCCTTCCCCAACATATCCAACAACATAATCATTGTCTAAATAAACCTTATCGTTGATTAACTTTTTTGCATAGTTAGTCAATGGGCTATTTAAGGACCTTTCGCTCAAGTCAGCATTGACAATATGACCGATATGAGAACCTCCATTAGGATTTAAAATATGTAATACAAATTCATAATTAGGTCCTAAAATTTCACCAAAATAATTCGTTATAGTTTGATAATGTCGAAATAGATCTTTATCCAATTAGGTTTTCCTCCTTTTAGGAAACTCTTTTTAATGGAACATCGAGATCAAAGAATAGTTACCAATTTAACTACAAGCATTGTAAGTTAAAACCTACATGCAAGTCTTCATTTTTGCACCTGTATTTATGCGCTTGCTCAGTGGTTAGGGAAGGTTGGGGATTATCAATGTTATTAAGCAACCCTTAGATAATAGAACCAATTGAAACATAATCTACCAATAATTATAGCAGATTGTAAAGGCTTTCTAATAATAAATTTTTACAAAAATAAGTTTTTATTAAATCGTATTGACATATTAAACCAATTATGTGATACTTTGAGCGAGTAGTAAATAATAACTACTGTAATAAATTATTGGAAATTAATTAATAGATTTCCAAGGTCAGCTTGAAACACTTTATAAGGATTTTTTAGAGCAGTTGCGGTACCGTTTTTAACCTTATGCTTTCTAAATTTTGCTAAAGGTGGTGTATCTGGAATCGGATTTATGGAACAACTAGGAATTGCTGTTAATTATGTTTTGAAGGCATTAAGTTGCAAAAGAAATGATGGCAATGTTAGTTAGTATTCGAGATAAATACGATTCGATTTTATTGGTTAGTAATGAAAACCTTTTCAATTAAAGCGGAGTTAAAACTCTATTAAGCTCACTGGTACAAGCCATGTTCATCTATTGAAAGTTTACAGTGCAAGATCAATTTTAAAGATCAAGTAATTTAATGGGGTGGGGGAATTTTATATGAGTATTAATGTAGCACCCGTTAAAGAAAAAAAGATTATTAATTATAAAAGTTGTTTTGATGTAATAGGTCCGGTAATGATAGGGCCCTCGAGTTCGCACACAGCAGGTGCCTTAGCTATTGGAGCAGTTGCCAATAAATTATTTCAAGGTCTTCCAAAAAAAGTTTTGGTCCGGTACTATGAATCATTTGCTGAAACTCATAAAGGTCATGGAACTGATTTTGCCATTGTTGCTGGTATATTAGGATTTGCCGCTGATGATAGCAGAGTGCCTGATGCTATTAAAATAGCAGAATCTAAGGGAATTAAGATTGTTTTTATTGAAGAAGTGATTGATAGTCCTGCCGGTCATCCCAATACTGTAGATGTCTATTTGGAGGATGAAAATAGAAGTATTAGAACGATGGGAATTTCGGTCGGCGGCGGTATGATTGAGGTCAAACAGATTGAAATGGACGGGTTTAGATTGAATCTTGAAGGACCATTACCAGTTATACTAGCGATTTCTGAAAAAGATGACCTTGAATTTGGGTTACGCAGGATCCTTAAAGAAAATGATGTGGATATTAATAGTTTTACCAGTTTAAAAGAAGATGGAAAACACCTCTTTGCATTTACATTGGACTCTCAGTTACGTAACGATGTTCAGCAGAAATTGAAGGAACTTAGCAATACAGCTACTATTATTATTCTTTAATATCCTAGGGAGGTGAAAAGTTTATGTACATGACCATAAAAGAAATCGTAGATGCAGCTAATAAAAGGCAAAAACCCATTTATGAATTAGCCATTGAGCAGGAAATCCAACAAACTAAATCTACCTATGATGAAGTTTGGAGCAAGATGGAAAAAAATCTACTCACTATGGAAAATGCCATAAATAAAAGTATTGAGGGAGACGGGGTATTTTCTCCGACCGGTTTAACTGGTGGCGATGCTGTTAAAATCAAAAAATATCGCGAACGTGGAAAAACTCTTTCTGGAGATATGATGGTATTTGGGGTCCAGCATGCAATTGGTGTTAATGAAGTAAATGCTTCGTTAGGGGCGATTTGTGCAACTCCAACAGCAGGCGCGAGTGGAACAGTTCCTGGGGTCCTATTCGGTATTAAAGATACGTTGCAGTTAAGTCACGAAGATATGGTGCATTTTCTATTCACTTCTGCTTTATTTGGAATGATAGTAGCCAATAATGCTTGTATTGCTGGAGCGTTTGGAGGATGTCAAGCTGAAGTAGGCAGTGCCTCGGCAATGGCAGCAGCAGCTGCAGTAGAAGTTGCCGGTGGAACACCGCAGCAATCATCGGAAGCCTTCTCAACTGCCCTTCAAAATTTGCTTGGTTTAGTATGTGATCCAGTCGCTGGATTGGTAGAGGTTCCTTGTGTAAAGAGAAACGCTATTGGAACGGCCAATGCCTTAGTTGCAGCGGACATGGCATTAGCCGGCGTAGATAATATCATTAGTGCCGACGAAGTAGTTGAAGCCATGTATAAAATAGGTAGACAAATGCCGCGCGAGTTAAGAGAGACAGGTTTAGGAGGAGTGGCAGCTACACCAACAGGTATTGCCATTAAACATAAAATTTTTGGAGAAAAGTAAGAAGAGAAGACAAATATAGAAATAAAGGGATTTATACCTATACAAATACAATATTTTGCAAACGCCAACAAATACACTAGAATGGTAGATAAACAAATTTCTCAGTGCTAGCGTTGTAATTTAATAATCTCTATTGTCCGAATCTTATAAGTAATTTAATTTTAAAAAAATATCCATATTTATAAGCCTTAGCAGAAAGCTAGGGTATATATAAGGAGGAACCTTATTATGCATGGAAATACAGCAAAAAAACTCGAATTACCAGTTGAAGATCATTCAGTAATACAAGAGAATTTTCCAGATGCGAAGAAATGGCATAAACAAGATACAACCTGGGCTTTGAGCCTTTTTGGAACAGCAATTGGAGCGGGTGTACTCTTTTTACCTATTAATGCAGGATCAGGCGGATTAATATCATTATTGTTAATTACTATACTAGCCTTTCCGGTAATGTACTACTCGCATAGGGCACTTGCTAAAATGATAGCTGCTTCAGATTCTGCTGATGAGGGAATTACCGGTACGATAAGGGAGTATTTTGGAAATAAGGCAAGTATAGCCTTTAACATAGTTTATTTCTTCTCTATTTATACGATCGTGCTGATGTATTCAGTTGCACTTACAAATACAGCAAGTAGTTTTATGGTAAATCAATTGCATATGAACGAGCCGCCAAGAGCCATTTTATCACTTGTATTAATTCTCGGTCTTATCGTCATACTAAATTTTGGACAAGATATAACTGTAAAAGTGATGAGCATGCTAGTTTATCCATTTATAGCTTCTCTGTTATTTATCGCAGTATCTTTAATTCCACAGTGGAATACATCGATTTTTAGTTCTGCAAGTGTTTCTACTGCTTCATCAGGATCCGGATATTTTGGAATTATACTGTTGATATTACCAATTATAGTATTCTCGTTTAACCATTCTCCTATTGTATCGTCATTTGTAATGAAACAGCGGGCAACTTATGGAAAAGATGCGACTGACGCGAAATGTGCCCAAATACAAAAAGTATGTTATATTATGACATTCTCTGTTGTCATGTTCTTCGTTTGGAGCAGTGTCTTGAGCTTAACTCCAAGTGATCTTGCCATGGCAAAGCAACAGAATTTATCAATCCTATCTTATCTTGCGAATGAACTTGGTTCACCAATAATTGCTATTGCAGCGCCTATTATTGCATTCGTGGCCATCACAAAGTCCTTCCTTGGTCATTATGTAGGAGCTTACGAAGTAATGCGTGACATGATTGTGGCATCAGGAAAAGCACGCGGAAAAAGTATTAAAGAAAAAACAATTAAAACTGCAATTCTAGTATTTGTGGTATTAACATGTTGGTTTGTTGCTTATACAAATCCAAGTATTCTAGGATTAATTGATACACTCAGCGGACCTCTAGTTGCTGCTATCTTATGTGTATTACCAATGTATGCAATCCGCAAAGTACCAGTACTAGCTAAATACAGAGGGAAATTGAGCAACGTATTCGTCATTGTTGTAGGTTTGCTTACGATCCTAGCAAGTATTAAAGTATTCTTCTAAATCACTTTAATGAATGAAGGTTTTAGAAGAGGATTGCAAGTGTTAATAAGTAGTTGATACTTTAGCTAAGATTAAGCTGTATTCCGAATTTACCTGAATGCAGCTTTTTTTATATTCAATCCATTCCTATTACTCGAAATTTGTCCCCAGTTGGTTAGCTCATAACTGCTTTCTATAATATTGACTAGATGTTAGCAAGGAAATCTGACAGATAAAGAATATGTATTAAAGGATATTTTAGAGCATTCTTTTATTATGGCGGTAATGTGATTCCACAATACGAGCATTGCTATACACCAATTGTGATCTTATTTAATGAAAGAAATCCGAAATCTCACTAGAGTTTCAGGTACTGTGAACATCTGAAATTAAAGTTACTTTATCTCCCAAACTAAAAGCTCAACGACATGTGGTATCAACATACGCTTTTGATTATTTTATAAAGTAGTATTAATGATTTATTTAAACTATTTAGATTATTTAAATATATTTTTAATAGTTTTTTCCTATAGTCATTCTGAAATATTATCTGCTATAATTTTTTTAGGTAAATATTCTCAACTAAGGCGGAAAATTACATGAAAATAGTAGTTAGTGGCTACGGGACAATAGCCCCGAATACAAGGAATACCGACGAATTTTTATATAATTTACAGCATGGTGTGAACACACTGGAAGTAATAGATGGAGAAGGGTATAAAGGAGAGTCCAATATAGTTGGTCTAATACATAATGGATTAGAAGAGTTAGAGAAAGATAGGAGAATTAATCGGTTACCCAAAGTTTCTAAATTGGGAATCGTGGCCGGGCGAGAGGCATTGGAATCAGCAGGGGTGGATTTAGCAGGTAAAAAAGTAGGGGTTTTCTTTGGAACTTCACTTGGATCCTCCGTAGATCAATATTCTCTGGACGCAGTTGTACATGCGAACAATGATGATTATAGAAAAATGCCTATTACGTTTTCTCACTATGTCAATTATCACAGTATGACCTCATCTATCGCTTACTTTTTAGGAGCAAAAGGTGTGACAAAAACAATAAGCACTGGCTGCACTTCCAGTTTGGAAGCAATTGAAGAGGCTTTGCTCTATTTAAAAGCCGGTAAAATAGATGTGGCTATAGTAGGTGGAACAGAGAGTCCGATTGGTAAACTAATGACTTATGCTTTTTCTAAAACAAGAATATTACCTTTGAATCAAGCAATGGATGTAGGAGCTGTTCCATTTCATGAAGATAGTAAAGGGTTTGCTGCTTCTGAAGCTTCTGGTGTGATTGTTTTAGAGAGAGAAGATGATGCCATTAAGCGAGGAGCTCATATTAAAGGAGAAATTGTTGATATTATCTCGAATAATGATGGGTCTTATATATTTGATTCGGATGAATCAGGAGAACAGATGATTAATGCATTAAAAGATGTCACGAGTGGCCGCAATCCAGATTATATCAACAGCCAGGCACTTGGGATCCAGCAGAATGATCGGATAGAAGAAAAGTGCTCAAGGGAATTATTTAATCATCAAACACCATATAGCTCGATAAAAAGTATGTATGGAAACCCTCTAGCCGCCATTGGTATCTTGCAAGTGATATCTTCATTATTAAGTGTGGAACATGATTTTATTCCTCCAACAATAAGAACAACTAAAAAAGGCTATGAAGATATGAATATTGTTACCGAAACGATTTATCAGGAGGTCAATGAAGTAGCTGTTACCAATCATGGACATGGCGGGAATAATGCATGTGCTTATATTAAAAAATATAGACCTGATCATACAGCAATGGAGTGCAAAAATAAATGATTATCGGATTATTAATATGTACTATTGGGTTGATCCCTTTGGTTGTTTCATTCGTTATAAAAAGTATGTATAATGAATCAAGATTAACAATGGGTATCGTTTTATACATGCTCTTTGTTTCAATTTGGCAAATTGATGTTGGGGTTCTTTATTTTTCAGATATTCTTTCTGAGAGTACCATTCTTGTATTATTTAAATTGCTGCGTTTAGGGCCAACTTTTGGAGTGCCGATTGTTCTCTATGTAGCATATTTGATTATAAAGGATCAGCCAACAATGTTAACAGATACTCCTTGGTTAGCAAAGGTATCGAGGTTATTACTTGATAAGAAGTCACTCATCTTTTTTATTATTTTAAGCGGAGTGGTGTATATAATCAATCTAACGGAATTAGGGATTAGTGGGTTAACCGTAAAGACCAGTTTCTCATCCAGTTTTTATTACCCAGTGTATGGGCCTTTAGGATGGATATTCATTTTACATATGATTGGTTTTATCATCTTTCTAATTCTTGTCTATTTAGTTTCGAGAAATATATCTAACACGAGTTTCAGAAAATTCTTAAATGCTTTCTGTTTAGCCTCTATTTGGCTAATCTTATCGGGATATTTAAACCTTTCACCAGGGACAGGTGCCATAACAAGCAGCATCGGGGTAATCGTATTCTCTGTTTTTATGGTGCATTTCTTTGTTAAACTGAACACGAGTCTAAAAGATAGTCATTATCAACTGCTGGAAAGACAAAAAAAGCTGGATTATACCGGGAATTTAGCGGGAAGTTTAATTCATGAAGTGAAAAATACCAATCAAATTATCAAGAGTTTTTCAAATCTTCTTAGTCTGAGCAATGACTTAACAGAGTCAGATAAGAAAACACTAGATATGATTCAAAAGTCATCTGAACATTTAGGTAAACTGACCAATAATTATAAGGATTATATGAAGTCATCCAATCTAGTACTGAAAAAGGAAAATTTAATAGAGGTTATTCTGGATTCCATTAACATGTCTTCTGAAATGTTGCGTACAAATCAGGTGGATATTGAATTGGTTAACAATTACGTACCTTTGAATGCCTATATTAATAAAACCAATTTGGGGTAAGTCTTTATCAACTTAATCAAGAACAGCGTGGAGGCTATGCCTGAAGATAGAGATGATAAGAAAATATTGATTAAGACCGAATTGGAAAATGAACATATTATTATTCATTTTATTGATACAGGCAAGGGAATCCCTTCAGCTAACTGGGAAAGTGTATTTGACCCATTTATCTCAATAGACAAGCGGGGAATGGGATTGGGATTACCATTTGTTAAGAAAACAATCATAGAGCATTTGGGGAATATTACAATTTCTAAAAGCTCACCTGAAGGAACTCATTTTATAATCGAGCTTCCACAGAATGGAATATTAGACATAAACTAATTTGCAGCACACAGTCTACTATAAATTAAGCAGCAATCCTCTATAGGGGTTGCTGTTTTTGTTATACAATAGTAGTTAGTTAAAAAAATATTATGTAAACTCACAAGATTTTAAATTAAATTGTTTTGAAATATATAGATTAGAAGGATAATAGAGACAAGGAGGATGAGCCAAAATGAATATCGTATTCTATGACACGATTAAACCTTTTAAGGACAAAATCGAGCTTATCCTTTTAAAGGATGAAGCGAAGCATAATGTCATCCTGGGATTGGTGAATAAATTGATCCAAAATCCATCAGATACTATAAAACTTTTCATGTGTACAGTGGAGGTAAAGGATCAGACTGTCCTGATTTTTTTACGAACTCATCCACATAATCTGCTTATTGCAGGCGATCCAAACCAAAAAGAAGCTATTTCCTTTGCTGTAAATAAATTTGTTGAAGAAGGGTTCATGTTTCCAGGGATAACAGGCGAAAAGCAATTAGCGCATTTATTTGCTGATGAATGGAAGTGTGTAACGGGAATTGAGGGCTCTATTGGCGTGGAACAGGGAATCTATAAACTGACAAAACTGAATTCTGTTCAAATCACAAAAGGGTATTTACGTATGGCAGGCCATGAAGATGCTCCCTTAGTAGCTGATTGGATTAAAAAGTTCACTAAATATACGGTTGATAATCTCACTTACGAAGATTGTCAGGCAAGGGCAAATGATTATATCAAGGAGAAGTCCTTACATTTATGGATTGATCAGAACAGACCGGTATCGATGGTGAAGTGGGCTCGGCCAACGCAAAATGGAATTGTAGTCTCGCTGGTTTATACTCCCGATGAAGAGAGAGGGAAGGGGTATGCGAGCTCGGCCGTTCACACTTTTTCGAAACAACTTCTTGAAAACTATTTATTTTGCAGTTTATATACGGATTTATCAAATCCAACTTTAAATTCAATTTATCAAAAAATTGGCTATGAATGGGTATGTGAATCCAGCATGATTCAATTTGGAATTAATCAGAAAGGAGAGTTGGTTATATAATCAATTCTCTTTTTTTGCTATTTCATAATAGCTGATTTTTTAGAAAGTTTTGATTTTCTCGTAAATTAAGTGCAAACCTTTGGGTATATTCACCAAAACATGGTAGAATAATGTCGGAAATGTTTTATCCTTCCGACTCTTTCGATAACATTATTATTATATATTATTCAGTCGCAGGATTAAGGCAAAACAATGTTTAACAGGGGGATTTCATAATGAAACTTGATACACCTGTAACAAACCCTTGGCTAGAGTTTCAGGGGCCAAACTTGGGTTACGTCCAGGAAATGTACGAAGTTTTTTTACAGGACCCAGAGCAAGTGGATCCGGATTTGGTGAGATTATTTGAAGAATGGGGACCTCCAAGATTAGAGGAAACCGAACAAACAAGGGGTAATCAAAGTAAGGAAGTTTCAGACGGTCAGTTCACAGCAAAAATGATGTATAAAGTATCGCAGGCTATCAAATTGGCTGAGGATATTCGAATAAACGGACATTTGGCCGCTGATATTTATCCATTGTACAGTAAGGTAAAGAAAGATATTAATTTAGGATTGGGTAAATATGATTTAACGACTGATGATTTGAAAGCGATGCCAGCTTCCTTAATCAGTGATGTTTTGCCTGCAAACATTCAAAATGGCCATGAAGCCATCGAATATTTAAAAGTTTTATATACGAGAACGATTGCTTTTGAATTCGATCATATCCATGACATGGAAGAGAAAAAGTGGCTTACACAAATGGTTGAACAAACAGCCTCCGGTTTTGCAATCTCGGCAGCTAAAAAGAAAAATTTGTTGAAGCGCTTAACTGAAGTGGATGGATTTGAGCGATTCTTACATAAAACCTTTGTTGGACAGAAGAGATTTTCAATTGAAGGTGTAGATTCTTTAGTTCCACTTCTTGATGAATTAGTTTCAAGATCCGTTCGCGGCGGAACTAATTCTATTAATATCGGAATGGCACATAGAGGCAGATTGAATGTACTGGCTCATGTGCTGGGTAAACCGTACAAAAAAATATTCTCTGAGTTTCAGCATGCTCCAGATAAAAAGTTGGTGCCATCTGAAGGATCCATTGGTGTTACATTTGGATGGACTGGCGATGTGAAATACCACTTAGGCGCAGATCGTAAAATTAAAGAAGAGAATACAAGAGAAGCGGTTATAACGTTAGCAAATAATCCGAGTCACTTGGAATTTGTTAATCCCATCGTAAATGGATATACAAGGGCTGTACAGGATGACAGAAGCCAAAAAGGATTTCCTGTACAGGATTCGAATTCCAGTATGTCAATTATTATTCATGGAGATGCAGCATTCCCAGGTCAGGGAATTGTGGCGGAAACCTTGAATTTAAGTCGCCTTAATGGGTATCAAACAGGAGGCACCGTTCATATTATCGCGAACAATATGATTGGATTTACAACAGAAAGCCGGGATTCCCGATCCACTCGATACTCAAGTGATCTGGCGAAGGGATATGAAATCCCGATTATCCATGTCAATGCGGATGATCCAGAGGCTGTATTAGCAGCAGCTTATGTAGCTATTTTATATCGTCAAAATTTCAAAAAAGACTTTTTAATAGATTTAATTGGATACAGACGTTATGGCCATAACGAAATGGACGAGCCAATGACAACCAATCCGGCCATGTACAAGATGGTGCATGAGCATCCAACACCTAGAGAGGTGTATGCAAAGAGACTAGTCGATGAAGGACTTGTAACGGAAGAAGAGGTCGCTCGTCTGGATCAGGAACATTTTGATATGTTGAAAGAGTATTATAATCAAGTGGGTGAAAAGGAAGATTCTCCGCTTGAAGCAGCTGATGTTCCAAAAATTATTGAATCCGGGATTCCGAATGTAGATACAAAAGTAGAGCTTGACGTATTAAAGCAAATAAATGCGGAGCTTTTAAAACGACCTGAGAACTTCAAGGTATTTAATAAACTGGATAAAATCCTTATGAGAAGACAGAATGCTTTGGAAGAAGGAAATAAGGTAGACTGGGCTTTGGCTGAAACGTTAGCATTTGCAACTATCTTACAGGATGGTACACCGGTTCGCCTTACTGGACAGGATTCCGAGCGCGGTACATTTGCTCATAGAAACATTGTTTTACATGACAGTGAAACCGGAGAAACCTATTCACCGTTACATGGACTTGAAGGGGCAAAAGCTTCCTTTGCGGTTCATAACAGTCCGTTGTCCGAAGCAGCTGTGATTGGATTTGAATATGGATACAATGTTCAATCCCCGGATACGCTCGTTTTATGGGAAGCCCAATATGGTGATTTTGCCAACACTGCGCAAGTATTATTTGATCAATTTATTGCTGCTGGGAGAGCGAAATGGGGCCAAAAATCTGGCTTAGTCATGCTATTGCCTCATGGTTATGAAGGCCAGGGACCGGAACACTCCAGTGCACGTTTAGAGCGCTATTTATCATTGGCAGCGGAGAATAACTGGACTGTAGCTAATTTAAGTTCAGCAGCTCAATACTTCCATATTTTAAGAAGACAAGCAGCTATTTTAGGAAAAGAAGAAGTACGCCCACTGGTATTAATGACGCCAAAGAGCTTGCTGAGAAATCCGACTGTTGCGAGTACTGCTGAAGAACTGAGTGACGGTGAATTCAAGTCCTTTATTGAACAGCCAGGCTTAGGAACAAAAAAAGACAGTGTGGAAAGAATCGTTTGCTGTACAGGTAAAATGGCAATTGATTTATCTCAGGCTATTGAAGCTCAAGAAAATCTTGATTGGCTTCATATTGTGAGAATTGAAGAAATCTATCCATTCCCACTTAAAGGGGTTCAAGAATTATTTGCATCCTACCCGAATCTAAAAGAGATTGCATGGGTACAGGAAGAGCCTAAAAATATGGGCGCGTGGAATTTCGTTGAGCCACGTTTAAGAATAGCAGCACCAGAAGGGGTTAAAGTTGAGTACATCGGCAGAAGAAGACGATCCAGTCCTGCAGAGGGAGATCCAACCATTCATAAACAAGGACAAAATCGTATTATTAACAGCGCATTAACTCGCGAATAGAGGAGGAAATATAGAGATGGCAGAGGTAAAAGTACCAGAATTAGCGGAATCAATTACAGAGGGAACAATTGCACAATGGCTTAAACAACCGGGTGAAAAGGTTGAAAAAGGTGAATATATCGTTGAGCTTGAAACAGATAAAGTAAATGTTGAAATCATCTCCGACTATGAAGGAGTTTTGACAGAGCAATTAAAAGAAGAGGGAGATACGGTTCTTGTTGGGGAAGCAATTGCGATGGTAGATGCTGATGGAGCGCCTGCACAGAGTGAAAAACAAGAACCTGTTGCAAAAGAACAAGTAAAAGAAGAGCCAAAAGCAGCACCTGCTCCTGAACCAAAAGAAGAAGAGAAAAAAGGAAATAAAACAGTTGCTTCTCCGGCTGCACGTAAATTAGCAAGAGAAAAAGGAATCGATTTGGATGAAATCCCTACAGTAGATCCACTTGGAAGAGTGCGCAAGCAGGATGTAGAATCCTACAATGGTCATGCACAAGCCAGCGCGCCTGCATCTAAGCCTTCAAAACCGGAAGCTAAAAAAGCAGCATCAGCACCGGCTCAGGTATCTGGTAAACCGGAAGAACGTGTGAAAATGTCACGCAGACGCCAAACAATCGCGAAACGTTTGGTTGAGGTTCAACACAATACAGCGATGCTGACTACATTTAACGAAGTAGATATGACGAATATCATGAACCTTCGTAATAAACGTAAGGATGCATTCCAAAAAGAAAATGATGTGAAATTAGGGTTTATGTCCTTCTTTACAAAAGCCGTGGTTGGTTCACTTAAGAAGTATCCACTGTTAAATGCAGAAATCCAAGGTGATGAGCTGCTTATCAAAAAATACTATGATATCGGTGTAGCAGTATCTGCTCCAGAAGGCTTAGTAGTCCCTGTTGTCAGAGATGCGGATCGTATGAACTTTGCTGAAATTGAAAAAGAAATTGGCAGCTTGGCTAAAAAAGCACGTGATAATAAATTGGCCCTATCAGATTTACAGGGTGGAACCTTTACTATCACAAATGGCGGTGTTTTCGGTTCCTTAATGTCAACACCTATTTTAAATGGAACACAAGTAGGTATTCTTGGAATGCACGGTATTAAAAAGCGTCCGATTGCTGTTGAGGATGACAAAATTGAAGTTCGCCCAATGATGTATATCGCATTATCTTACGATCACCGTATTGTCGACGGAGCAGAAGCAGTTAGCTTCCTAGCGAATGTGAAAAAATTAATCGAAGACCCTGAATCTTTATTGCTTGAGGGATGATTGTTTAACTAACAAAATAAATTAATAATTAATGTTGTATCATACAAATGATATTTACTTAAAGAGTGCCAGTTCTTACTGAATTGGCACTCTTTTTTTGAAAATCGTATAAACTACACCCTTCTATCAAGCCTTTGTATTGTAATTAGAGGATAGGAAAACGCAATAATACTTAAAGTTGCTTGTTTCTAATAGATAAATTAATACAAAATCTATGAGAGATATGATCCCTTTCATTAACATATAGTCATTTTTCACTTTGTCTGACTAAAAATGCATCATTTTACCTATATTTAACTGAATAGATTGACAATTCAAAAGAGTTAATTTAATATTAACAACAACTTAAACATAATAATGCGTTGATGAAGAGTAGTAGCATTTGAAGGAGTTTTAGAGAGCCGATGGGTGGTGGGAATCGGTACGATTTCATTTGTGAATGGACTTCGGAGTTGCCGAGCAGAACGTGAGTTATTCAGTATGCTTTGGTCGATTTAGCCAATCGTTAAAATAGGCTGACAGTTATTTCCATAGTCTGTCATAAAGTGGATTGCTGAATTCAGCAATCAATTAAGGTGGTACCGCGGGTCTCTCGTCCTTTTTTCAAGGATGTGAGGCCCTTTTTGTATGGGATAAAATTGAATAAATAAAACGTTAAGAAAGAGGAGTAGCATAAAAACATTGCACTACAGAGAGCCGGAGTGGGTGAGAACCGGTATGCAGGCTTTATGTGAATGGGCTTTCGAGTGATTCCCTGAAAGATTAGTAGGGGAATACGGGATTCCGCCGTTAAAAGGATAGGATATTAAATGATGGATTCCTTCCTCATCGTATCTGAAAGAGATCCAACGGGGGTGGCACCACGATTATACGTCCTCCATAAGCAATTTATTTGCTTATGGGGGATTTTTTTATTTTCAGGGGGGATTAGATTGAGGAAACCTAACATAATCAGGCAACGACTGAAAGCCGAGGAAAAGAACAAACTTAGAAATATAGAAGACATTGCTAAGTCTTATAAAGCTGTGCTTGAATTTCCATCTCCGAGCGGTGGCAGGACAAAAATTGTTGCCTTTAACCTATATGCAGAAATCATGACGAGTATAGATGGTACGTTCTTTAAAAAAGGTCAAATGAAAAAGAAAGTGAATAATCCGCATGAGTTTATAAAAGCGTCCCTTGCAATCGATGATGCCCTTTATCCTGATCTGCCATTTATAGGAGGTTCCATTGGATTTGCCGGTTATTCGTACAGTTTTCTCTTTGAAGAAATAGATTCGCCGGAAATGAATCCGGTTGGTATTCCGGATTTTCATTTTCTCTATCACACAGATTATTTTATTTACAGCGGTGATGATTTCTCCGAATGCAGCCACCTCCATTTAGACTATGAAGGTGAACGATCAGAGGAAGAATTGGCTAAAAACATGAAGTACTTTCGGGAAAAACTATCCACATATAGCCAGGCTTCTGGAAATGAAATGTATTTGATTCACGGAATTAAAAGCAATACGAATCAGGAGAAATTTATTGATACGGTTAATGAATTAAAATCCAGAATACGGAACGGCGATATATTCCAGGCTGTCTTGTCGCAGCGATGGACCGGTTCATTTAGGGGAGACCCGGAAGATTATTATGGGAAGTTAAAGCAAGAGCATCCTGATACATTCCAGTTTCATATTAATTTTGGCTCCTATCACATTGTGGGTTGCTCTCCTGAACGATTGATTGCGATCGATCAGGGCGTTATTCACTCTAATCCGATAGCTGGTACAAGACGAAGAGGCTCTACTCTTCAAGAAGACGAAGAACAGATTGCCAGTTTAATAGCGGATGAAAAAGAGAAGGCAGAACATGTCATGCTGGTGGATCTTGCTAGAAATGATTTGGGGAAGATTTGTAAGCCGGAAAGCTTAAATATTAAACGGTTTATGGAGATTGAATCATTTAAAAATGTAATCCATCTTGTTTCAGAAATTACAGGCCAATTAAACGAAGCGATTCATCCAATGGACGCAATTAAAGCCTGTTTGCCGGCTGGAACCGTATCGGGCGCGCCAAAGATAAGAGCGATGCAGTTAATCTCAGAGGCTGAACAGGAAAGAAGAGGGGCTTACGGCGGCGGTGTTGGTTTTATCTCCTATGGTGGTGAATTGGACCTGGCCTTAGCAATCCGAATGATGGTAATTAAAGATCAACAAATTCATTTCCAGGCTGGCGCTGGTATTGTCTATGATTCCATTCCGGAAAATGAATGGTATGAAACACTTCATAAAGTTGGATTTAAGGAGGATGGGATAAATGATTTTACTTATCGATAATTTTGATTCCTTTACGTATAACCTCTATCAGCTTTTATTAGAACTGGGGGAAGAGGTACTGATTAAACGAAATAACGCCCTTACGATTCAAGAAATAAAAGATTTATCACCAACATCAATTGTCTTATCACCCGGACCTGGTCGGCCTGAAGAGAGTGGGATATGTAAAGAAATGATTAAAGCTTTTTATAGCCATATTCCTATTTTAGGCGTTTGTCTAGGGCATCAGGCCATTGGCCAGGTGTTTGGTGCTACGGTAAGTCGAGCTGGAAAGATCAAACATGGTAAATCATCAAAGATCATCCATACAGGAGATGAAATTTTTAAGGGTACACCTCAAGGGTTTCAGGCAATGAGATACCATTCTCTAATTATAAAAGAAGAGACATTGCCAAATGAGTTTAAGATTATAGCAACTTCAGAGGATGATGACGAGATTATGGCCATTCGTCATAAGCAGTATCCCTTATACGGCGTTCAATTCCATCCTGAATCAATAGGAACGCCCTATGGAAAAACAATAATTACTAATTTTCTTAATAGTACTGTGAAGGAGGCAGTCTTGCATGAATGAGTATCTTTTCAAATTAAGTAAAGGAAAGAGTTTATCAGAGGGAGAAATGACAGATGCTGCAAAACAAATGTTAAGTCCAACTGTTTCTGAAGCGGAATTGGCTGCATTTTTGATGGCTATTGGATTGAAGGGATACGGGAGTAAGGAACTGTATATTATCGCAGAAATGATTCGAAAGGAATCGACACATCAGCTAGGAACTATCCCGGAAGCCATGGATAATTGTGGTACCGGAGGCGATCGCAGCAATAGCTTTAATATCAGTACGGCATCAGCATTTGTTTTGGCAAGTGCCGGAATCAAAATGGTGAAGCACGGAAACAAAAATATGACGAGTCAATCCGGCAGCATGGATGTGCTGAACGCATTGGGCATTAATACGATTAATCAAAAGGAAGAAGCTAGGAAAGCTATTCATCAAGCTAACTTAGTATTTTTGAATGCTGGACATATCCACCCAAAATTAAAAAGAATCGCTGCAGTTCGGAAGCAATTGGGTATTCCTACGATTTTCAATGCAATCGGACCCTTAACAAACCCAGTCCATTTAACCTATCAAATGGTTGGTGTGTATGATGTAAAACTATTAAAGCTGTATGGAGAAGTATTGTTGAAGGCTGGGAGAAAAAAGGCTGCCATTATCCATGGAGCGGGTAATATGGATGAAGCTTCATTGTCTGGCGAAAACAAGCTATATTTTGTTCAGAGTGGTCTAATAACAGAAGAAGCCATCCATCCCAATGACGTTGGATTGAAAGTATCGGACAATAGCCGTTTGACCGGTGGTGAGCCGTCTGAAAATGCAAAAAAAATGATTGGTATCTTCTGTGGGGAAAAGAATCCATGTCGTGATGCCGTCCTTCTAAATGCAGGAATTGGTTTATTTGTATCAGGGAAAGTTTCTACGATCCAGGAAGGAGTCATGTATGCGGCTGAATTAATTGATTCAGGTGCTGTCTATCGGAAATTACTTGAAGTTAGGGGACCGGTTCAAACGAAAGGGGCCAATGATATATGCCAACCTATTTAATGAATATCGTGGAGCACAAGAGGAGAGAGTTAAGCAAATCAACCGCAATTGAATTGTCAAATGACATCAAACGAATGCAGGTAAGAGATACTTTTGCTGAACGAATCAGAAGTCAGTCTACCCTTGGTGTGATTGCAGAATTTAAACGGTCATCTCCATCAAAAGGAATCATTCAATCTTTGGCCGACCCAATAGAGGTAGCTAATCAATATAAGGAAGGCGGCGCTGACGGCATATCTGTTTTAACGGATAAAGAATATTTTAATGGAAGCTTTGAAGATTTACAGGTTGTAAGCAGTCATATAGATCTGTCAGTCTTATGCAAGGATTTTATATTGGAAGAATCTCAGATTAATCAAGCCTTTTTATCGGGGGCAAGTATAGTCCTGTTGATTGTAAGAATTTTATCACCTGGAAAATTAAAAGCATTGTATGAGTATGCTCTCCATCTACATTTGGAAGTTTTACTGGAAGTGCATGATGAGGAGGATTTAATGGCAGCTCTGTCCCTTAAACCGCAATTGATTGGCATAAATAATCGAAATCTTCAAACATTTAACACAGATTTAGCTGTTACTGAAAATTTAATCAAATTGATTGACGATCCGTCGACTATTGTCATTAGTGAAAGTGGAATCAAGAATGTTAATGATTGTTTACGTGTTGCCAATGCAGGCGTGGATGCAATCCTAATTGGGGAGGCATTGATGAAGCATCAAGATCCCGCTCAATTTGTAAAAGAAATCAAGAAAATTGAAAGAAGGTACAGTCGGTGAAGGTGAAAATCTGTGGAATACAAACCGTCGAGCATGCATTAGCAGCTGAAAAAGCAGGTGCGGATGCCCTTGGATTTATGTTCGCCGAAAGCAAGCGAAGAATTATTCCTGAGAAGGCCAAACCAATCATCTCCAAACTGGAAGGTGAAATCTGGAAGGTCGGTGTCTTTGTTAATGAAGAGGTAGAAACGGTGAAACAAGTGGCACGATATTGTGGATTGACAGCCATTCAGCTTCATGGAGAAGAAAAGCCGGCAGACTATTTGGAGGTTGGATTGCCGATCATTAAATCGCTAGGAATTAAGCCTGCTCAGGCAGACTTAGATGTTGGTGATGTTAAGCATGCTGATTATATTTTATTGGATGCTGAAGCACGGGAATATAGAGGTGGAAACGGAGTGGCATTTGATTGGGAAAAGGTTAGAGGACTAGGAGCTAAATATCCTACTATCATTTTAGCGGGAGGCTTGAATTCTGAAAATGTAAGAGTTGCGATTGAGGTTGTAAATCCGTTTATGGTTGATGTGAGCAGTGGTGTTGAGGTAAATGGGAGAAAAAATACGAGAAAAATCTTTGAATTTATAAAAATGGCAAAAGAGGGGGAAATCAAGTGAATCAAATAAAAGAATATCCAGATAAAACTGGCCGATATGGGGAATATGGAGGAAGATTTGTACCGGAAACATTAATGCCGGCTTTGTTCGAATTGGAGGAAGCCTATAAAACGATTGCGCAGGAAGAGTCATTTATTACTGAATATCAATTACTTTTGAAGGATTATGTAGGAAGAGAGACTCCGTTATACTATGCGGAAAATTTGACCGAACATTTAGGTGGTGCGCGGATTTACCTTAAAAGGGAGGATTTAAATCATACCGGGGCTCACAAAATTAATAATACACTTGGTCAGGCCCTGCTTGCCAAAGTAATGGGCAAAACAAGAATTGTTGCGGAAACAGGTGCCGGCCAGCATGGAGTCGCGACTGCTTCAGCCTGTGCCTTGCTTGGTTTGGAAGCAGTAATCTTTATGGGTGAAAAAGATGTGAAGAGGCAAAAACCGAATGTATTGAAAATGGAATTGTTGGGTGCAAAGGTAGTGCCTGTACAACAAGGAAGCTGTTCACTGAAGGATGCCGTAAATGAAGCTTTACGTTACTGGGTCGGTCATATTGAGGATACACATTATTTATTGGGATCTGTGATGGGACCCCATCCTTTCCCGCAAATTGTACGAGATTTCCAGAGTGTAATAGGTCGGGAAACCAGGGAGCAATTCTTAGCTTTACACAATCGATTGCCAGATGAAATTATTGCCTGTATCGGCGGTGGCAGTAACGCGATGGGGATGTTTTACGAATTTTTAGAGGATGAACAGGTTACTTTAGTAGGCGTGGAAGCGGCTGGCCATGGGTTAGATACAAATGAGCATGCAGCATCCCTTTCAAAAGGAGAAAAGGGGATTCTGCATGGCGCACTCATGTATCTCCTGCAGGATAAAGCTGGACAGATAGAGGAAGCTCATTCTATATCGGCTGGACTAGATTATCCGGGAGTCGGACCGGAGCACTGCTTTCTGAAGGACGAGGGAAGAGTTGAATATATATCTATTCGAGATGATGAGGCATTAGAGGCATTTAAGCTGTTAACAAGAAAGGAAGGAATTATACCTGCGCTCGAAAGCTCGCATGCGATAGCGGAAGCAGTCAAAAGGGCACCTAATATGGGGAAAGATCAGTCTATTGTGATTTGTTTATCTGGGAGAGGAGATAAAGATATGGATACCGTCATGAATGTAGTTGGAGGTGCGGAGCATGCCTAATAAGCTAGTAGATTGTTTTTCAGAGGCTAAAAAGAGTGAAAAAAAAGGGTTTATCCCCTATATTATGGGCGGTGATGGAGGGCTTGATCAGCTTGTTCCGACTATAAAGTACTTTGAAAGATTAGAGGCTTCCGCCATAGAAATTGGAATTCCATTTTCTGACCCAGTAGCTGACGGACCTAGCATTCAGGAAGCAGGTTTACGTGCCCTGGAACAGGATATTACTTTGGAGGATATATTAAATGAATTAAAGAATACTGAGGAAATTATTGAAATTCCGTTAATAATGATGACGTATGCAAATCCTGTTTTACGCCTTGGGATTTCAAAATTTGCTGCCAAGTGCAGAGAAGCCTCCATTAGTGCCTGTATCATTCCAGATGTTCCCCTGGAGGAAGAGCAGATGTTTAAGAAAGAGCTCAGTAATGAAGGGATTGTGTTAATCAGAATCTTACCTTTAACAGCAAATCCAACTCGAATGGCAAAGCTTTGTGATGGAGCGGAAGGTTTTATTTATGCAGTAACGGTAAATGGGACAACAGGAGAACAGGCACAGTTGAATGATGAAGCCTTTAAAGAACAAATCCTACAACTTAAGCAGAATACGGATTGTCCAATCTATGCGGGATTTGGAATATCCAATGCAAAGACGGCCAATCAATTGTATGACTATTGTGATGGAATTATTGTAGGGAGTAAGGTTGTAAGTTTACTGCATCAAAAGGGCCATAAGGAATTGGAGTCCTTTGTTAAAGAATTGATTAGAAATAAGGCAAAACAAACAACCAGCTAACAATTTGTATGTTATCAGTCCAATAAGCCGTTTCACTTCTGTTTTTTTTCAGGAAAGATAGGGTATAAAGGATAGCAACCCATATCTTGTGAAGGGCAAAAAGAATTAGTGGAGGGGATTATATGGAAACGACTGGTATGCAAAAACAATTTGAGTTGACCAGAAGTAAGCTACAGGAAATTTTAGAGGATTTATCTGAAGCGGAGGCTGATCTTCAACCAGAAGGTTTTAATAATACGATTCGCTGGCAATTAGGGCATGTACTGGTAAGTGCGGAATCCTTCTTGTTTGATTATCCTGGCAGCGGTTCACCGCTTTCAGAGTTATATGGAGAATTTTTCAGAAGCGGAACTTCGCCAAAATATTGGCAAAGAAGTGCACCTTCTTTGAATGATATCAAGTCCAATTATCAATCTCAGGAAAAGAGAATTAAAGATTTACCGGAGGAATTCTGGAGAGAAGAGGTAACAGGTCCTCTTGCAAAGTTTGGTATTAAAACAAAAAGCGAATTGTTTCACTTTTTACTGAGCCATGAAGCGATGCATCTAGGTCAGATTCAATCATTAAAAAAATTAGTTGAACGACATAAGACTACTAATCAATATTAATAAAGAGAGCGGGGAAGTTGTCATACCCTAAAAGTTAGAGTAAAACTAACTTTTAAGGGGCGGTATCGCATTCCCCGCTTTTTTTATGTTTCTGTTTATTTATTAAGCAAAAGATCTGAGAAATTCTTTGCACCCGTATCTATAAATAGAACAAGAATGATACCGATCATCAACAAAATAAATGGTTTTTTAAACAAGAATATCACCCCTATATTTATGAATATTAGTTCTTATGAATTCTAAGATATGTATACCAATGGAGATAAATAGTTTTACAATTCGGCTCCTCATAATAAAGACCCTGATTAAAGATTAAAAAATTTCTGGAAAATAGGTTTATTCTGTAAATTCCGATTGATAAAATGTTCTGTTTTGCGGTTTCTTTGAGGATGTTTAGTAGTATTTTAATAAGAAAAAGAAAATTCTAAATCAATCAGTAAAGATCTCAAATGAGGTCTTTTTTTCGTATCCAATACCTACTTTATTTAAGCAGATTCGCTATTCCAATATAAATTTTTCATGAAATGAAAAGTCTTTGGAAAAACTGTTCGAGAGGTGATTGGAATGAAAAAGAATGGCATCAGAAAAGGAAGTATACTTATTACTGTATTTAGTGTTTGGATAAGCTTACCTATGAACTGGATAGAAGCTAGTCCGTATAAGAATCAACAAGAAGAAAATATAATGCACGTCCTTAGGTACCAACAATCTACGACTGATGCGTCATTTAGTAAAGGTTATAAAGTGGCTAAACATAGACTCGATCGAGCTCTGCAACAAAAGACGGATGAGGATAAAGCCATTATTTTAGATTTAGATGAAACCGTATTGAATAACCGCCCTTTTTTAGCTAAGTTGGCTCAAAAGAAAAGCTCCTTTAATGATAAAGAATGGGATGCATGGGTCTACCAAGCAAATGCCAAACCTCTGCCTGGTGCATCAGAGTTCCTTCAATATGCGGATATGAAAGGAATCCAAATCTTTTATGTGTCAAACAGGAAAAAACATTTATATGAGGCTACTGAAAAGAATCTGAAGAGGGCTGGATTACCGCAAACGGATCAAGGACATCTTATTTTACTGACAGATGAAGTGAATACAGAATCAAGAAGGAAAGCAATCGAAAAGAATCATAGCGTCATTCTGAACCTCGGTGATAATTTGATTAATTTTTCCAAGTAAATTGATACTTATGATCATCAAGAACGAATGCAGCAAGTTGGATAAAAGAACAGGCAGGAAATAAGTATAAGTGTTATCAACTTCATACAGGGGAACTGGAAAAAGGAGATACGTTATTTACTGGAAGTTGATGGTTAAACAAATGTCAGTTCCGATTGTGGAGCTGACTATTTTATTTTAAATCGAAAACTTATACCGGAGCTTTACCCCACCTATATCACACCTATCCCCGGTCAAAGGTGGCGTAAAGGTATGGGAAAGGTGGGAGAAAGGAGGAATCCCCTGGCTATGGACCATCTATGCCCCACCTATTCAACACCTATGCTACCTCTCTCCTAAACCTATATCTGATCAATAGATATCAGATCCCTTACCTTACTATATCGTTTAAATTTCCTATTCCTATTGTTGTATACTAAAAATATAAGAAGAGAGGTGGTCGATGATGAATATTTATTTTGCGAATGATATCAGAGAAGTCGACAGTAAAGCTGACGCGGATGGGCTATCCATCTTTGCTTTAATGGAAAACTCTGGACAGGCTTTGTTCAGAGAAGTATCCAGTTTAATTCAGAGGGAAGATGAAGTTGGAATCATCGCTGGGCAAGGAAATAATGGAGGCGATGCGATTGTCCTTGCGAGATTATTGCTGAATCACGGTTATAAGGCGACGCTTATTTTGCCGTTTGGATTGCCAAAGTCTAAAGTTGCGCAACAGCATTTTTCTTATTTTATTACTTGTGGATACCCATACACCCAAACGATTGAAAATGAATATGATGTTCTGGTAGATGGGCTCTTTGGAATTGGGTTTAAACCGCCGTTTTCCAGTCATGCGGATCGAGTGCTTGCCTACTGGAACCAATCATTGGCTCTGAAAATTGCGATTGATATTCCTTCAGGTGTTGAAGCAGATAGAGGTAATGTAGTGACTGCCTTTAAAGCAGATTACACATTATGCTTACATGGGGTTAAGCCTTCAGCTTTTTTAGTGCCTTCGGCTGAATACTATGGGACAGTCAAATCGTTGGATATTGGATTGGTACAGCAATCAGGCTGGAGAGTATGGACAGAGGAAGATGTTAAACAAACATGGCCTGCTTTACCAAATAATCCGCACAAAGGATCGTTTGGAACGGGCTTATTAATAGCAGGCAGTGAAGAGATGCCAGGCTGTGCAATACTGTCTGGTCTCGGTGCTATGCGTTCCGGTATTGGCAAACTGACTATCGCAACCGATAAAAGTGTAGCGCGAATTGTCTGTCAGAGACTTCCAGAAGCAACCTATTGGTATCACACGCTTCAACAATTAAAAGAAAATAAACAGCTATCCAGTATGAAAGCAGCAGCAATCGGTCCTGGTTTGGATTTGGATGAACAATTGGAGGATAAAGTTCAATTTTTATTGAATCAACCTGATTTGCCTCTTATTTTAGATGCCGCTGCCCTGCAAAAAAGAGAGTATCCAAAAGGGCGTCCGGCACCGGTCATTTTGACACCTCATCCCGGAGAGATGGCTCGAATTACAGGATTATCTTCTAGGTGGATCAATGAAAACCGCATTTCGGTTGCTCGTGATTTTGCTATTGAACATGAGGTAACAGTTATTTTAAAAGGAGTAAATACGGTTATCGCTTTTCCAGATGGAACTGGCTATATCAATCAAACGGGAAATCGCGGTCTTTCAAAAGGCGGTTCTGGAGACACATTGCTTGGAATTATTTTAGGATTACTGTGTCAATCTGAACCTTTCTCACACTATACAACAGCCGTGTCGAATGCGGTTTATCTTCATGGGAAATCGTCAGAATATTGGGCGATTGAACGTGAACCTAGCGCAATGCTAGCAACAGATATTATGGAGGTCTGGCCATATCTTTTAAAACAATTAAATCTTAAAAAATAGGTAGAAAGGTATTAATTTAGCAAAAAAACGGGAATAGACAAATAAAAACATGGAAAGGAGTCTCTTGATGAATCGAGTCTATACTTACACCAAGAAAGAAGAAGTCGTCAATGCGATTACGCATGGGATAGGAGCAGCTTTATCCTTTGCGGCCCTAATCTTAATGATTGTTTTTTCTATAACGAATGGAGCTGGCGATAGGCTATCAGTTGTTTTGGTCTATGGAATATCGATGTTGATGCTTTTTACATTCTCGACTCTGACTCATGCATTTCCTGAGGGCAAAGTCAAAGTGATTATGGAATTCTTTGATCATACCTCCATCTATTTATTTATTGCAGGAACGTATACACCGTATGCAATCATTGCAATTGGAGGGAAAACAGGATATGCATTATTGGCGATTATCTGGACGTTGGCAATAGCCGGAATTGTTTTTAAAGCCATTTTCCTAAGGAAATTTGTCATTCTCTCTACAATAATCTATATCATCATGGGCTGGTTAATTGTTGTAGCATGGGAGCCGTTAAAAATGGCAGTTCCTCCAACTGGATTAATGATGCTTGTGTATGGCGGATTATTATACACGGTAGGAAGCATCTTTTATGTATGGAGAGGGTTTCCATATCACCATGCGATTTGGCATCTGATGGTCTTGGTTGCTTCTATTCTGCACTTTTTATCTATCTTTTTGTATGTATTACCTATGTAAATTAAAAAAATGTCGATTCAATACTCCAACAAAGGTTTGGAGTTTGAATCGACATTTTTTAATATCTTTTTTGATTTTGTAAGAAATGTAACGTTTTCTCACCAACTGCTCGCGCGCTTTGTGGATTTTGTCCTGTAATCACTCGCTCATTTTCCACCACATGTGATGTGAAAGGAACGGTTGATTTTGTGAATTTTCCAGCTTTAGCGGTTAACTCATTTTGAAGCTTGAATGGTATTTTATGTGATGCAAACATGATCGTTTCTTCCATATTTGTATAACCGGTTACTGTTTTTCCTTCCAAGAGATGAGTCCCATCTGATAATACAACATTCAATAAAGCAGCAGGTCCGTGGCAAACAGCCGAAACGACACCGCCTTTTTCATATATTTCAGCGGTTAACTTTTGAATGCTGGACTGGTTAGGGAAGTCCCACATCGTTCCATGTCCGCCGGCAAAATAGATGCAGCCATACTCGTCAGATGTTATTTCATCGATAGAAGTGGTTTTATCCAATCTACTAATAAAATACGGATCCAGATAGTATTCCTTTGTCCTGTTATCCAGCAAGACAGGGAGAAGGCTTTTCGGATCAAGTGGTACTTTTCCTCCTTTTGTGGAAACTATATCAACCTCATATCCTGCCAATTTTAAACAATCATAAAAATGTACAAGTTCGCTTAACCATAAACCCGTTTTGTCTTTTTTATTTTTCATATATTCATGGCTCGTCACAACAGCCAATACTTTCTTTTTCGCCATTAAAAATCCTCCTATCTGTAAAGTGTAATTTTAACATAAATTGACTCTATTGACCTATTATTATGGTGTTGTGAAATAAAGGAAGGGGACGATGAAGTTTTTTACCACTTTTATTTGAGAGGATAGATTAGATATTTCAATCTATTATTTTTATTGAAAATTGGAGTTAGTGGATATGGATTTAAGGAGAGTTTAAGTTTAATTGTGTAAACCATACCATTGGTAAATGTGTTTTTATTATGAAAATCAAGATGCAGATAAAAATATATTTATGAACTTTTATAGACTTAATTATAATAGAATCCTTATTTATTATGCTTATTGATATTTGTTGATATTATTCGCAGTTTGTTTCTTTTTGTATTTTTAATTTATACACTGTAAACAAATGTACTATTGAGATTATCTTTTATATATGAATTAATATAATCCACTAAAAGGTGGTAAAATATACTAATGGTTAGTATGCTTAGTATATCAGTATATAAAGAATAAAGGGTGAGTTACGATTAAAAATGAGCCTCTGTATCAACAAATAAAAAATAAAATTAAAGCTCAAATACAAACAGGTAAGCTCCGGGTAGGTGATCGTGTTTCCTCTGAAAAAGAGTTGACGAAAGAATATCATGTTAGCCAGATTACAACTAAAAATGCGCTTGTTGGACTTGCTGAAGAAGGAATAGTAGAAAGAATCAAAGGAAAAGGTACGTTTGTTTGTGAAAGTTATTTAACCTCTTCTATTAATCAACTGAATAAACAAAAGGGATTAATCGCACTTATTCTACCAAATATGAAAACGAAGATTGAACAAGAGTTTGTTAATTTTATTGAGAGGTATGTTACAGAAAATGGTTATAAACTTATTATAAAAATTACAAGAGAGTCCCAATATGTTGAAGCGGATGCTATTGAAATGTTTAGAGAGATGGAAGTAAGCGGGATGATTATCTTTCCTACAGAAAAAGAAACATATAATGAGGCTGTCCTTAAACTGTCATTGGATAAATATCCTTTTGTATTAATTGATAGATATATGGAAAATATTTTAACTTATAGTGTAACCTCCGAAAATGAAGTCGGTACGTTCGAAGCTATTTCCTACTTATTAAATGAAGGGCACAAGAATATTGGGCTCATATCTCCGTTCATTACCAATACTGTAACTAATGAGAGATCAAAGGGATTTGAAAACGCTTTTCTAATTAAAGGGATTAAAATTGATAAGAACCAATGGCTTTTATTAGGATTCAATGATATTCAACCGAATATAACCCCAAACTTAATTAAGATTTTTTTATTAAGTAAGCCAGAAATTTCAGCTGTTTTTACAATGAATGCAGAATTAGCTCTTTATACTCATTTAGCAATCTGTTCTTTGAAGAAGGAATTAGGTCGAGAAATTGTATTGTTGACCTTTGATCCATCTGGTATAGCTGGAGTTCCATTTATAAAGCAAGATATTGATAAATGTAGTAAAAAAGCAGTTGACCTTCTTTTAGAACAAGTTAAGGGTACTTACAATCCAAAAAGGATTTATGTTCCTGTGCAATTTAATTCATGTGAAAATGTAGCACTGTTAGATACTCTATTAAAATAAACAAGTATTGGTTGATTAATAATGATATGTTGTTTAATTAATAGAAAGCAAACTATGTAATCTTTATAGACGTAGGTTGGTTCTTTTCTGCTTTAGTCTACTTATCTTAAGAAAAGTATATTTTATACTAAATTTAGTATATTAATGTTATTGAGCTTAATTTAAAATATAAATGTAAGCACTTACATTTTTTGAAATATTTAGATAAAATATAAAGGAGTTATTCAAATGACAGAAATATACATACCAAGAACTGAATATCCGCGTCCTCAGTTTGAAAGAGCGGATTGGATGAATTTAAATGGAGAATGGAATTTCAAATTTGATAGAGAGAATATCGGAGAAAAGGAAGAATGGTACAAAGAATCAAAGTTTGATAAAAAAATAATCGTCCCTTTTACATATGAAACAAAAGCCAGTGGTATTGGAGAGGAAAAATTTTGTCCGAATGTTTGGTATCAAAAAACAATCATAATACCTAAAGAATATGAAAATAAAAACATAATCCTTCATTTCCAAGCAGCAGATTATGTAACAAAGCTATGGGTTAATGAAATATTTGTTGGTGAAAATAAGGGTGGACAAATTGCATTTTCATTTAATGTTTCTGATTATTTAAGTGAGGAAAATGAATTAAACATTGTGGTTAAAAATGAAGACAGTCAAAGCTGCTTTCAACCAAGAGGAAAACAAAGGTGGTTAGATAATAATTTTGATTGTTGGTATGTCCAAACAACTGGAATTTGGCAAACGGTATGGCTTGAGTTTTTAAATGAAGCGCATCTCCAGTCAGTCAAAATAACTCCTGATATAGATACAGAATCAGTTGAATTCGGGTTTGAAGTTTCAGGTGACCTTGATCAGTCCTTAGTATTAAGAACATCCATTTATTTTGAAGGTCAGCTAATAAAGCGTTTTGAAGAAAGCGTATATCGACCACATTTTATGACTACCATGAATATTGCTTGTGAGTCTCATAAATGGAGAATAATGCATTGGAGTCCACAATCTCCTAATTTATATGATGTTGAATTTACATTGCTTGAGAACGAGAAAGTAATAGATTATGTAAAATCATATTTTGGGATGAGAAAAGTGTCTATAGAGAATGGGAATGTATTGTTAAATAATACACCAATTTATCAAAAACTTATATTAGATCAAGGTTATTGGGAAGAGTCATATTTAACACCACCTTCAGATGAAGCAATCATTGAAGATATTGACCGAACATTAGAAATGGGCTTTAACGGAGTTAGAAAGCATATGAAAGTCGAAGATCAGCGATTCCTATACTGGGCTGATAAAAAAGGACTGCTAGTCTGGTCTGAAATGGCTGCAACCTATGAGTTTTCTGATGGGGCAATTCAGAATTTTACAGATGAATGGATTGAAGTTGTTAAGCAGCACTATAATCACCCGTCCATTATTACTTGGACTCCGTTTAATGAATCATGGGGTATAAAGAATGTTTTTACAGATGCAAAACAGCAAAATTTTACAGAAGGTATCTATCATCTTACAAAAGCGATTGATAGCATGAGACCTGTTATTGTAAATGATGGTTGGGAGCATACAGTTTCAGATATTCTGACTCTTCATGATTATGTGGAATATGGTGAGGAATTTATTGGACGATATAAAGACAAAGAAAAAGTTGTGAATAACAAGATAGCATTTAATAATTCTAAGTTTGCAATGGCAAAAGGATATGAATATAAGGGGCAGCCAATCATTATTAGTGAATATGGTGGTATTGCCTTTGATTCTGAAAAAGGCTGGGGCTATGGTAAGCAAGTGAATAGTGAAGAAGAATTACTACATCGTTATGAATCTATTACTCAAGCTATTAAAAACACTCCATATATTAGTGGTTTTTGCTATACGCAAATTACCGATGTGCAGCAAGAGGTGAACGGTTTACTAAAGGAAAATCGGGAACCAAAAGTAGATTTAAACAAAATCAAGACAATAAACAATAAATAAGACTCAAATTGATAACTGTATGTACAACGCCCTTGATGAAAACTTATAGGAAGTCAGTTAAAGGGATAAAAATAGTGAAATTTAAAATGTGTACTAACTATTCATTAAACATTATTTAATTGATGGGAGGTATTGATTCGCTTTTAAGTATTAGGAGCATGTTTTATCTTCTGAAAAAATTAGGGGGGAAACTAATGAGAAAAATATCGCTATTAACATTGTCTATTCTTTTTCTAGTTATGACGGCATTGACAGGTTGTAGTTCATCTAGTTCAGGTTCAGAAGGTTCATCTAAAAATGAAATTGTCTTTTGGAATCCATTCACAGGGCCAGATGGTGAGAATATGAAGCAAATTGTGAATGATTATAATAAGACAAACCCTAAGTTCAAAATTAAGAATGTATCAATGGTAGAAAATGATATGTATACCAAGATTCCAACGGTAGTAAACTCTGGAAAAGGTATTCCTGATTTAACCGTAGTTCATGCTGAGAGAATTAAACAATTTGTAGATAATGATATGTTAACAAAGTTTGATGATGTATTGACTGATCATCCTGAAATTAAAGCAGAAAACTATGTAACAGCAGGTTGGGACATTGGTAACCTTAATAATAGTAGATATAGTGTGCCATTAGATGTGCATAGTTTTGTAATGTATTATAATAAAGATTTGCTGGAAAAATATGCACCTAATGCACTTGATGATAATGTTATAACTTTTGATGAAGTGAAAAAAGCAGGAGAATTGTCTAAAAAAGACAAAATTACTGGCATTGGAATCACTTGGACACGTCCGATCTTTTTATCCATTTACAATCAATTCGGGGGAGACATAACTAGTGATGGTGAAGCTCCTACTATTGATACTCCAGAAGCTAAAGAAGCATTACAATTATTAAAAAGTCTTGTAGACGATAAAATTGCTAACAAGGATGGAGAAGATCCAGGCCAGTTATTCAAATCTGGTAAAGCTATTTTTTATCCAGAAGGTATCTGGATGCAAAATAGTATAAAAGATGCTAAGAAATTAAACTGGGGTTTAACAAACTTCCCTCAGCTTTCATCTGATAAAATTGTAAACTGGACGTCTTCTCACCAATTCGTCATGTTTAACAGCAAAGAACGTTCAGACGAAAAGGCAAAGGGGATAGTTGATTTCCTAGATTTTGTGAGAGAAAATTCACTTCCATGGGCTAAAGCAGGACAAAATCCTGCAGCTTTAGAAACCTTAGAAAATCCTGAATATAAAGAATTGCCTCAGGCTTTCTTAATTGAGAACCAAGAAATGCAGCAATCTCTTAAAATCTTTGATTATAAGTACAATGGTTTTGTAGTCGAAGAAGTCGATAAATTGGTTGGCGATGCGATTTATGGGAAATTAGATATCGATAAAGGGTTGAAAAATGCTCAAAAAGCAGTTGAGGATAAAATTTCAACTAATAAAAAATAATAATAATGGAATTAATTGACAATAAAAATCGATCTTTCACAATTAGAGAGAAATCCTTATCCATATATAAGGATTTCTCTCTCTATTCGATATCTAAAGAATAGGGGTTAAATATATGAACAATCCTGGAGTGAATAAAGAATTAAAAATGTCAGCAGGTATAGAAAAACATTCGAAACAAAAACATTTTAATTTTTCTCCGTTTCTATACATTGGGCCACATCTAATAATATTTGCGATATTTTTTCTTATTCCCACTTTATATGGTATTTATATTTCATTTACGAGCTGGGATCTAATCGGAAAGCCGGAATTTGTTGGATTTGCTAATTATCAAGAAATATTATTTAATCAAGATTCAACATTTTACGATCAACTACGTACTGGATTAGGAAACACATTCAAGTTTGTGCTTTTTACAGTTCCTGCTTGTATTATTGTTCCTTTGCTTTTAGCTGCAGGTCTTAACACAAAACCAAAGGGGATGAAATTTTTTCAGGCATTGTTTTACATGCCGACTTTGTTTTCTGTTTCTGCCGTAATGATTATTTTTTCAATGCTTTTCAGTGTTTCTTTTGGCCCAGTTAATCATTTTCTAAATGTTGAAACAAACTGGTTAGCGACCCAGCCATATGCCTGGATTGCATTAGTTACTGTAACGGTCTGGTGGACAATCGGTGCAAATATGATTATTTATCAGGCTGCTTTAAACGGTATTTCAAAAGATTTATATGAGGCAGCCTCAATAGATGGAGCAAATAAGTTTCAAAGCTTTTTTAGAATCACTCTACCAAGTATAAGATCTCAAATATTATATACAGTTGTTATTACAACAATCGCACAATTTAATGTATATGGACAACCACTTATGTTAACGAAAGGTGGGCCAACTAGCTCAACTTCCGTATTATTAATGTACATACAAGAAAATGCATTTGGTTCTGGAATTTCTATTGCTGGTATCGGAGCGGCAATGGCTGTAATTCTCGGTTTATGTATTATGGTTGTTTCTGCCATTCAATTCTTCTTTTTAAGACAACGTGATTAGGAGGTCCTTGTTTTGGGTAAAAAAGGTATTTCAAAAATTGTTGGTTTAATCTTTTTACTGATAATGGCTTTTATATGGATTGTCCCTGTCTTGTACACATTCATTACGTCTTTCAAAAGTGAGGCAGATATTCAAACAAATGCTTTTACAATCCTACCGATTAATTGGGTTATTGGTAATTACCAGGATGTACTTTTTAATAACACGAGTGCACCAGTTGCAAAATGGTTTATGAACTCAATGATAATATCGCTATCACAAACAGTATTAGTACTTGTAATTGTTTCATTAGCTGCATATGGATACTCAAGAATGAAATTCAAGGGAAGAGATACCATTTTTATCTTTTTAATGGCAACGATGATGTTTCCAGCTGTTGTAAACCTTATTCCGCTTTATAAAATTATGGACACACTAGGTTGGGTAAATAATTATTTAGCTGCGATTGTACCGGGGGCAGCAGGAGTATTTAATATCTTCCTTGTAAGACAGTTTATGCAAGGAATTCCTATTGATTTTGATGAATCTGCGAGAGTAGATGGAGCTTCCGATTTCCAAATATTTTTTAAGCTGATTTTACCACTAATAAAACCGGTATTAACAGTTGTAGCGTTATTTACATTTACTGCCTCCTGGAATGACTTTTTATGGCCATCCATTGTGTTTAATGATGTTGAAATGATGCCAATCACCCCGGGATTACAATTACTACAAGGGATGTATCAACTCGATGTGGCGCATGCTCTAACGGGAGCACTTGTTGCCATTATTCCAACATTTATCCTTTATTTATTTACACAAAAATACTTTATGGAATCAATGTCCTTGTCATCTGGAGTTAAAGGATAATAGAAGGAGGTTTAATGGTGAATCGAAAGCTAGAGAGAAGATTGGTCATGGTCGGTTCTATATGGCAGATCGTTTCAGGTCTCCTTACTATTTTTGTTTATGCTTCATATATAAAAAATGAAGGATTAAATTCTGATTATAATACTCTAGCAAAACTTGAAGCGGCACAATCTATTTTTGGTAGTTTATATATGTTCTCGGTTAGCTTCGGAATGCTATTTGTTATATCAGGGATTGTAAATTTTGTTATGGCAAAATTATTAAAGGACAATCAACTAGAAGTTAAAAAGCCTATCTGGTTTATCTTAATAGGGGTTACCTCCTATCTAGTAATGGATCTGTTAGGGTCCTTAATGTTTTTATCGGCAGGAATTTTAGCATTAGCCAAAAACAAATCGATATCAAAGATCGTAAACAATCAATTTCAAAAACAATAATTTATCTAATAAGTTGATTCTCTCAGTTAGGATAGTTAGGGTCCTAGTTCTTTAGAATGGGTATAACTTCTAAATTGTAATTTCAAAAGGTGATCAAATCCCATTTAGTTAATTGATTGGTAACCGTATTAAAAAGTATCTAATCTGATAGCATAAAAATTTTAATGATAAGACTGTCATCTAGATATTAATTCTTTAATGGCTTGCCCGTGCGGTAAGTCGTTTTTTTTTTTTTTTTTGTGAAATAACCTGTTTACATCTATGTTATTTTTGAGGCATACAATTAGATGTAAGGGTGATTGTGTTTCAGTTTATGAATACCCAGAATGGGAAGAACAGGTACCTATATAGAGAAATGTTAAGACCACTCCCTAAAGGGTCTTTGGTAAGTTATTTAATAGAATTAATTACGAAAGCGATTTCCAAAATATTGGGCGATATTCCCAATAAATGGTTGATTTTTCAGAAAAATCGATTTATAATCACTAATGAAAGCGGTTTCTGTTCTCTGATAATGACATGATTTTAATCTTTTTGGAAACCGGTTTCTAAACGGTGGTGCTATTATCATTTTTTTAAAGATTAATATGGTAAAGGGGGCTGGGTAGCACAGAATCAAAATTTACCTTTATGCATCATCCATGGATGATGGTCTGACCAAATTATTATAGGGGGTTTTACAATTGAAAAGCTTAAAAAAATTGGCTGCAATCGGATTATCAACGGTCCTGGCGCTGTCGTTGGCAGCATGTAATGATGAAAAGACTTCTTCAAACGGTGGTAAAAGTGGGGAAAAAGTTACCCTGGATTTCTGGACATTCGGAGCTACGAATTATGAGGATCTTGCGAAGGAATATGAGAAGGAAAATCCTAACGTTACCATTAAAGTAAGAGCAGCAGAAACAGCAGATCATCATGATGCTTTATTCACCGCTTTATCTGCTGGAAGCGGAGCGCCTGATATCACGATGTTGGAAATTGACCAATTAGACCGTTTTAAAGCAGCACAGGATCGCTTTGAAAACTTGTATGATCTTGGTGCAAAAGATATTCAAGATCAGTACTTAGATTGGAAATGGAAAACAGGGGAGAATGATAGTGGGGATTTCTTGATTGGTCTGCCAACAGATATTGGACCGAAAGCCTTGTACTATCGTGCAGATTTATTTGAAGCTGCAGGTCTTCCAACAGATCCTGAAGAAGTAGCCACACTAATTAATTCACCAAAAGCTTTTGAAGAAGCTGGTGTGAAAGTGAAGGAAAAAACAGGCAAGGTATTCATAGATAGTATTGAAATGGCATTCAGAGCTTACTTGGATGGTGCAGAAACAACATTCCTTAATTCTAAAGGGGAGTTATTGATCGAAGAGGATGGTAATGCCGTTAAAGAAGCTTATGATTATGCTGTGAAATTGAACGAAATGGGTATTGTTGGTAAATTTGAAATGTGGTCACCGGAGTGGGCAAATGCTGTAAATAAAGGTGAATTTGCTGCTGAATTAGGTGCTGGCTGGTTAAAAGGCTGGATGGAAGGGAATGCGCAAGAAGCTTCCGGTAAATGGAGAGTTGCGACATTACCATCTGAATTTGCGGCAAACTGGGGTGGCTCATTCATCTCCATACCAAGCGAAACAAAAAATGCAAAAGAAGCATATAAATTTACTTCATGGTTAGTTTCTCCAGACAATCAACTGAAATCCTTCCAAGACAAGGGACTTTTCCCTTCCGCACAATCTGTATATGAAATGGACGCTTTCAAAACAAACGAAGATGCCTTCTTTGGCGGACAGGCAACAGCACCGGTATTTGCTAAAGCAGCACAAGATATCAGTGGGGCTGTTTATAAAGGGGAAAAATATTTCCCAATCTATTCAGAAGTACTGAATGGCTTAAAGAACGTTCAAAATAAAGGAACGGATCCTGAAAAAGAATGGAAAGCCGCTGTTAAACGCTCCAAAGGCTTATTAAACCGGTAATTTCAATAGATTACTAATAAGGTGGGAATCGGCGTGATTTTCATGGGAACGCCGCTCCCATCTTTGATGGGAAAAGAGGTGTAGAAATGGATCCAGTGAAAGCGAATCCTAGTATGAACGAAATCAAAGTTAAAAAGAAGCGAGCTAGATCTGAGGCAAAAAAAGATATGTATTCCGCTTATTTATACATTGCTCCTTTCTTTATCATTTTTGCGATTATTGGTTTATATCCTATGATTTTCAGTATTTATTTAGCATTTCAAAAGTGGAACGGTCTCAGTCCCATGGTCTCAGTGGGGTTGGATAATTTTAAGGTTGTTTTAACAGACCCTCTATTTTGGAAGGCTGTTTATAATACGATTGTTATGGGAATTATGGGCACGGCTCCGCAAATTGTGTTTGGAATCATTTTTGCTTATCTGTTAAATCTAGCCTTCCTAAGATTTAAAAACTTCTTCAGAGTCACTATTTTTATGCCTTATATTACATCAATGGTTGCGGTAGCCTTGATTTTCAGTGTGCTGTTTAGTAATCATGAATCCTCATTAGCCAATTATGTTCTAAGTTTAGCGGGTCTTGATCCAGTAAGCTGGGCAAGTTCAGAATGGGGAACGAAAATTGCGATATCCATTATGGTCTTTTGGCGATGGGTTGGCTATAATACGATCATTTACCTGGCAGGAATACAGAGTATTCCCAATGAACTATATGAAGCTGCCACGATTGATGGGGCAAATAAAACCCAACAATTTCGTTATATAACCATTCCCTTGTTAAAACCATTTATTATACTTACGGTCTTTACTTCTACGGTTGGGGCTTTGCAGCTGTTTTCTGAGCCTACTATATTTATGGGAACAGGTGCCTTTACAAGGGATGAGGCTATGACGATTGTTATGTACCTGTATCGTGATGCCTTCAGATTGCAATCCTTTGGTACTGCTTCTGCAACAGCTATTATTTTGCTGGTATTAATCTCAGTGATTGCAGCAATCAATGTATACGTAACTTCTGGAGTTGGAAGAAAAAGGAGGGGTGGGCAATGACTAAAAATAAAAAAGTAAGGAAATTTTCCATAAGCAAACTATTAGTTTATGGCTTATTGGGCATCTCCTCCTTATTATCCTTGTTCCCGTTTTATTGGATGTTTGTAATGGCGACTAGTCCAAGCTCGGCCTTTAATTCGATTCCTCCCACACTTACACCGGGGAATATGTTAGTTGAAAATTTTAAAAAGGTATTAAATCAAATTGATTTCTTCGGTTCGATGTGGAACTCATTTGTCATTTGTGCCATTGTAACAATCGTTGTTCTATTCATTAGTTCATTGGCCGGTTTTGCCTTTGCTAAGTTTACGTTCCGGGGAAAAAATGTACTATTTATCGCGATTTTGCTAACGATGATTATTCCGCCTCAATTGGGTTTAATCCCTCAATATTTCCTTATATCAAAGGCGGGCATGCTTGATACTTTACCAGGTGTAATGGTGCTGTTCTTTTTAAATCCTTTGGGTATCTTTCTTATGAGGCAATATATTAGTAAATCGGTTCCTGATGAACTTATCGAAGCAGCAAAATTAGATGGCTGTTCTAACTTTAGAATTTATCGCAGTATCATCGTGCCGATTACGCTTCCTGCATTTGCAACTTTGGGTATTATTGTCTTTACGGCAGTATGGGGTGAGTTCCTATGGCAGTTTACCGTATTAAGGGATCCGGAAAACTATACGATTCAGGTAGCATTGGCTCAATTAAGCAATACACATAATGTGGACTTTGGAATGATTATGTCAGGTGTATTTTGGGCAACAGTGCCGTTATTACTAGTATTCTTATTTTTCAATAGGTTGTTTATTTCGAGTATTACTGAAGGCTCAGTTAAATAAACATTCCTTCCAAATTTATGCTTAACTATTGAAACTCCTATTAACCTAAAAATGGGTAACCAAACTACTCGAATTTAGAAGGGATTAACATGAATTTAACGATTAAAGATATTGCACAAATGGCCAATGTATCTCAAGGCACAGTTTCAAAGGTAATCAATAATTATGAGGGAATAAGTGAAAAAACGAAAAAAAAAGTGATGGATATTATTAACCAAAGCGGTTATGAACCTAACTTTTCTGCCAGATCCTTGGCAACGAAGAAGTCAAATCTAATTGGGTTGATTTATGCCGGAAGAATTAATGTTGATATGACCCACCCTTATTTTAATGAGGTTATCTCTTCATTTAAAAAGAATATAGGTTTACTGGGATACGATATTTTAATGTTTTCAAACGAACATTTTCAGTCGGATAATGGAAGTTATTTAGCAAGATGCCGGCATTTTAATGTGGATGGCTGTTTAATTATTGCAGGTGAAGAGGTGGAGGAATCTACCTATGCTTTAGCTTTAGCCGGCCTGCCCTGTATCGGAATCGATATTGAATTAAAAGGGCCAAAGGCTAGCTATATTATGACTGATAATTTGGGCTTGTCGAGAAAAGTGGTGGAATATCTGTATCTTCATGCTATTAAAAAAATCGGTTTTATTGGCGGTATATTTGATTCTCCTGTTTCGATCTTTCGCAAAAAGGGTTTCCTGGAAGCACTGAATCAATTTGGACTCGAAATTTGTGAGGACTGGATTCAATACGGTGATTTTCATGAGGAAAGCGGGTATGCGGCAATGAAGAAAATCCTGCGATCTAAAACGCTGCCAGAAGCAATTTTTGCGACATCAGATATGATGGCCCTCGGAGCTTTGCAAGCTATTAAAGAAGCAGGCTTAAGCTGTCCAGATGATATCCGGTTAATTGGCTGTGATGATATTGCAGCCTGCCGTTATAGTTCTCCAAAATTAACAACGGTGAAACAGGATAAGGAAAAGTTCGGTAAATTATCCGCCTATATGCTCGACGATTTAATTAATGATAGATCCCAATTAAAACCGGTATTTATTGATTCCGAGTTAATTATCCGAGAATCCTGTTGATCAAAGTTTCATAGACTTCGAGGTTCACAGAAGCTGATAAATTCTGATGTTTTCGATGTATGAAGCTATTTTATAACCCATAAGAAACACAGATATATTGGATATGATAATTGTATGAAAAATTGGGTTGCTGGAGGTTATATAGTGAATTACTATGCGGTACTTGATGTTGGTGGTTCTGCCATTAAATATGCACTTATGGATGAAACGGGTTGTTTTATTGAAAAATCCTCACTTCCAACTCCTAAAGAGAGTCTTACTGAATTTATAAATACAATTGATATGATCGTGAAGGATTTTAAAAATAAATATGTGATAAAAGGTCTGGCGGTGAGTATGCCTGGTGCGGTAAATATTGAAACCGGGATCATAGAGGGGATCACGGCACTCCCTTATATCCATGGCCCTAATATAAAAGAACTCCTTCAGGAACGGACAAATTTACCGGTAGAATTGGAGAATGACGCTAATTGTGCTGGTTTGGCGGAGGGCTGGATTGGTGCAGCAAAGGATGTACAGGATTATCTTTGTATAGTGATTGGCACCGGTATAGGCGGTGCCGTCGTACTCGATAAAAAAGTTCGGCATGGGAGAAATGGGTTTGCTGGAGAATTCGGATATATGAAGATGGAGGGCTATTTGGGAACACAACCAGCAGAAACCTATAGCACGTTGGCAGCCGTAGGAGGCTTGATCAAGCAGGTTGCTAAACGAAAAGAGAGAGACCCTGATACTTTTACCGGTAAGATGATCTTTGAGCTTGCTGAACAGGGTGACACAGAGGTACAGGAAGAGATTGATAAGTTTATGCGTCGGCTTGCTGTTGGCATATATAATCTACAATTTATTCTGGATCCGGATAAGATTTTGATTGGCGGCGCTATCAGTAATCGCGAAGGATTTATCGACAAGATTAATGAAACATTAAACGAAATGAAATATGAAACAGATGGATTAACGGTCAAAGTTGAAAAATGTCAGTTTGGAAATGATTCGAATCTAATTGGTGCTTTGTATCATTTTTTACAGCGGCAGAAGGACTCCATTTTGGTTTAAAGCTAGATTGTGAGAAGGTCTAAGTACTATGGTATAAAAAAAGGCAACATTCAGACGGAAGGGAGACTAAAACGATTATGTATAAAACATTAAAACCGTTTCCGGCAGACTTTTTATGGGGAGCTGCTTCTGCTGCCTATCAAATTGAAGGTGCATGGGATATAGACGGAAAAGGGGTTAGTAATTGGGATCAATTTGTACGTATCCCGGGTAAGACATATAAAGGGACGACGGGAGATGTTGCAGTAGACCATTATCATCGTTATAAGGAAGATGTCCGTTTAATGGCAGAAATGGGGTTAAAGGCGTACCGTTTTTCTGTATCATGGCCGCGTATTTTTCCAAATGGAAGAGGTGAGATCAACGAGCAGGGACTCGCCTTTTATGATGATTTGATTGGTGAGCTGCGCAAATATCAAATTGAGCCTATCTTAACCTTGTACCATTGGGATTTACCACAAGCACTTCAGGACGAATATGGCGGATGGGAGTCCAGAAGAATCATAGAGGATTTTACGAATTATAGTGTGGAATGTTTTAAACGCTTTGGAGACCGTGTGAAGTACTGGGTGAGCTTAAATGAACAAAATATTTTTACTCGCCATGGATATGACCAAGGGTCCCATCCACCGGGTTTAAAGGATACGAAGTTATTTTATCAAGTGAATCATCACGCAAACCTGGCCAATGCCAGTGTCATCAAAGCATTCCGTCAATATGTCCCGGATGGACAGATTGGTCCGAGCTTTGCCTATGGTCCAGCTTACCCAGCATCTTCAAAGCCGGAAGATATTTTGGCTGCTGAGAATGCAGAGGAACTGAATAGCCATTGGTGGATGGATATATATACTTTGGGAAAATACCCGAAGGCAGCGTGGAACTACTTGGTTGAAGAAGGTCTTGCTCCTGAAGTGGAAGAGGAGGACTTTCTCTTATTAAGAGAAGGTAAGCCAGACTTTATGGGCTTAAACTATTATCAAAGCTCGACTTTTGAAGTTAATCCTTTAGAAGGCGGGGTGAGTGCCGGTGAAATGAATACAACGGGAATCAAAGGCACATCAAAGGATTCTGGAATTCCAGGACTATACAAAACTACGAAGAATCCAAACCTTGAACGGACGAATTGGGATTGGGATATTGATCCGCAAGGACTGAGAACTGCGCTGCGCCGAATCACAAACCGATATGATTTGCCGATATTGATAAGTGAAAATGGACTCGGTGCATTTGATAAGGTAGAGGAGCATGACCAAATCCATGATGATTACCGGATCGAGTACCTTCAGGCTCATGTGAAAGCAATTCAAGACGCCATTTCTGATGGTTCCGAAGTGATTGGCTATTGTGTCTGGTCTTTCACAGATTTACTAAGTTGGTTGAATGGTTTCCAAAAACGCTACGGGTTCGTCTATATTAATCAGCACGAAGAAGGCACGCATGACTTACGCCGTATCAAAAAGGATAGCTTCTATTGGTACAAGCAAGTCATTGAATCGAACGGAATTTAAGGGAGCGGAGGATTACCTTCGCTTTTTTCTTATGGTTATATTTTAAAAATTGCTGATCCGCTAGGCTAAGATTCATCTTTCATTATTTGGGATAAAGAGGGGGACTTTCCCATAAGTACCTGTTTCAATTTTAGGGACAGTATTATTTTTATACAAAACCAGAAGACTCATTTTAAGATTCATCATGGTGAACCGTACCATAAATAAGTGAGGTTTTATAAATCCGCAAGTTTTGTCCACTAAAAGAGGCAGTGTTGAACTGCCTCTTTAATTAAGTATGATCTATTTCTAAACTTTCCTTACTAGCTTTTTATTTTACCCTTTAACAAAAAGTTGGAGATAGCGAGACTGCATGCTCCAAGAGCGCCATTTATATCGGAATATTGTTTAAATGCAATGTCCCAAGTATGGCTGAGGGGAAGTAGAATGTTATTTTGATTTAAATAATGGCTAAGCAGATTGTTTAATACGGGTTCGTTAAATAGCTCTCCGTGTAAAATGATTTTATTTGTATCAATCAACATCGGTAAATTATTGATTGTAATAGACAGGTATTTAATGGCGTTATTAAGGATGTTGGTGACTCCTTCGTCTCCCATTTTATAAGCACTTAAAATGGTTTCAATTGTAATGCTTTGTTTGTCTGGGGTTAATTGACCTAAAAACGTTGTATTCGAACTCTCATAAAGTATGCGGGATTTTTTTATAATCCAAGCCTCACTAGCGTATGTCTGCAAGCAGCCCCTTTTTCCACACTCACATAGTTCTCCGTCTGGGTGAACAATCGTATGACCTATTTCGCCTACCAAAAATTTGTTTTCTCCATAAGTATGTCCCTCATAAATATAAGAACAGAACATCCCTCTACTGACATGAAAGAAAATGAAATTATCATCTTTATGATTCTTGCTGAATAGTCTCTCCGCGTTGGCCATACAATGAACATTATTTTTAAAGTAGATTGGTAATTCTACATTTTCCAGTATAAGTCCTAGATTAAAGTTTTTCCAGTGTGTATTGTTGCTGTAAATGGTCTTACTTTTATCATTAAAATGTCCAGGCAATGCAATTCCGACGGCCTTTGGCTGATAGCTGTGATGACAATGAATAAAATGATTTAACTCCTCTATAAAATGAGCTTCTGTTAAAGCATCATTTTTATTTCCTGCATTAAACTTAATTACCTTCTCAGCATAGATTTTTCCGATATTATCACTTAGGCAAAACGAAAAATATTTTTCAGATAATTCACATCCAATATAAAAACTGTGATGTGCGGCAATATCTAAAAGAATCCGTTTACGTCCCGATTTATTATTTTCAGAAGAGTCTTCTCCTAATTCATAAATTAGGTTTTCTTTAAGTAAAGATCCAGTTATCTCACTAACTGTAGCAGGGGTAATACCTGTATGATTTGAAATCTCTATTCGTGAGATAGGACCATGGACATAAATTTTATCTAAAATTTTAGTACGCAGTTCTCTTTGTTTAGTTGTGAGTGTCATGATAATCTCCGTTCTTATTCTTATCTTAATTAATTATAAATTATAATTAATTTACTATTTAAAATCAATTTTTAAAAAACTTTTTCTTCCTTTATATATGGAAAGGTAAATGTGCGAAGTAAAAAAATACTAATACTATCAATAAATTGAAATTTCTTGATTGACAAAAGCGCTTTCATTAATTAGTGTTAAGATAGTTAATTATATTTTATTATTATTTAAATGATAAAAATAAGGTATTTTTATAGTCTTTGATAATAATTTATAAATAAAGGAAGATATTTTGATTTTCAAAGGAGGCTAAGAACGATACAAGGATTACTTATAAGATTAAAAGCATTCTATAAATGTAATTCATTTGGATATGAACCTTGAGGAGGAATTAAACAGTGAGCAGAATGAATGAACTGTTGGAAAATAAAATGATGCCCATTGCTGGAAAATTAGGTAGTAATAAATTTCTGATTGCTATACGAGATGGTATTACGTTTGCAATGCCGTTAATTATTATTGGCTCACTTTTTATGATTATAGCTAGTTTCCCGGTGCCAGGTTGGGAAGCATGGTTGGGTAAGATGGGAATCGCAGAATTTTTATGGAAAGGCACTGACAGTAGTTTTGGGTTAATTGGTTTAATAGCCAGTTTTGGGATTGCTTATAGTTTAACAAGGCAGTTTAATGTAGACGGAATCGGTTCAGGCATTATCTCATTGTCTGCATTTATTATTGCAACTCCATTTATTTCTTCTGATGCTGGAGCTGGAATGCCAATTGCATATATGGGAGCGAAAGGTTTATTTATTGCTATTATTATGGGTTTGCTTAATGGTTATATTTATCAATGGTTCATTAATCGTAATATTCAAATTAAACTTCCGGAAAGTGTTCCGCCAGCTGTAGCTAGAAGCTTCAGTGCGATTATTCCGGGTGCAGTAATTATAACGATGTGGTTAATTATTTATTCTATTCTAAGCACGTTTGATTTACCAAATGTACATGACATTGCGCAAGTCATCTTAGGGAAACCATTAGGGTTATTGGGAAATAATGTTTTTGGTACGATCATCGTGGTAGGTCTCAATAGTTTATTCTGGTTTGTTGGTATCCATGGAGGTAATGTAGTTAACTCAGTTATGCAGCCTGTATGGATTGCCAACTTAGATGAAAATCGTGTGGCTTATCAAGCTCGTCAAGAATTACAAAATATTATTACACTACCCTTTATGGATAACTTCGTCTATATTGGCGGGGGCGGAGCTACGATTGGTTTAGTTTTAGTTCTCGGATATTTAGCACGTAAAAAGAAAACGAGCAAACAAACAAAAGCATTGGCACCGATTACCGTTGTACCAGGTTTATTTAATATTAATGAACCGACTATGTTTGGTATACCAGTAGTATTGAATGTAATGTTGTTCATTCCATTTATTCTTGCTCCAATGATAAATGTAGTGGTCACGTATTTAGCAATGGCCTCGGGTTTAGTACCGTTAACTAGAGCAGCAGCCTCCTGGACAATGCCTCCAATATTCAGTGGATTTTTAGTTACAGGTGATATAAGCGGGGCGATTTTGCAGATTGTTTTAATAATACTGGATATCTTACTTTACTTGCCATTCGTTTTAGCTGTTGAAAAGCGTTTCAAATCGCAAGAATAGTTTAACTATATAAACTTACTGAACTACTAATTTATCTTTTGATTTGTTCTCAATGAAACTAAAAAATATAGGGATCAAATGATAGTTCCAATGCAAATAATGATTCTTGATTAATTAAGAATGAAAACATACTCTGGGCTACCACTATTAATGAAGAGATTGAAGTGTAAAAGTATGAATGATCAGGATTAGTGGATTAGTTCAAAAAAGCAATGAAGGGGACTTTAAAAATGAAAAAACGATTAATCAGTGCAAATGCATCAGAAATATTGGAAATGACTGCAGAAGAGTTGAAGCAAAGTATTAAAGCATGCGAAGGACGCGTTATTATGTCTGAAAATGTTGCGGTTCGTGAACCTTATATTGAAGATATTACAAATGCAGAAATTGCCCGCTCGTTTGGAGCAGACTTAATTCTCTTGAATGGTGTTGATGTGCTTTCGCCACATATTGCAGGATTAGAAAACGAAGAAGGTTCATTCGTAGAGGCACTTCACCGATTGGTCGGCCGTCCTATTGGTGTTAATCTAGAGCCAGTGGACAATTCAGCGAATATGGCAGAAGAAAGATTAATCATTTCAAAAGGTCGTCAAGCTAATCTAGAAACCATACAGGAAATTGAAAAATTAGGACTTGATTTTGTATGTTTTACAGGAAATCCTGGCACGGGTGTAACAAATGAGCAGATCCAAAAAACGATACAGCTTGCTAAAGAACATTTTTCGGGATTAATTATCGCAGGAAAAATGCATGGAGCAGGAGTGGATGAACCAGTCGCAGATGCAGAAGTGGTGAAAGGTTTTATTGATGCAGGTGCAGATATTATTTTAGTTCCGGCAGTTGGGACTGTTCCAGGCTTTGATGATGAAGAACTAAAGAAGATTGTAAAAAGTGCCCATCAACATGGTGCCCTCGTTTTATCGGCTATTGGTACTAGCCAAGAAAGTTCTGATGAAGACACGGTTAAACAAATTGCTATCCGCAATAAAATTTGTGGGGTTGATATTCAACACATCGGTGACGCAGGGTACGCCGGACTAGCTCCAGTAGAAAATATATTTGCGATGAGTAAAGCTATCCGTGGTATTCGGCATACTGTCTCTATGGTTGCTCGTTCTATCAATAGGTAAGACTCATATACTTAGTTTACTAGACAATAGAGGCATAAGCTCAATGCCTTGCCTGCAATAGTTTGTTATTTTTCATTGGAAGAAATTTGCGTGATCAGATATTTATATATCCTTATTAACTGACATCTATAAACTAAAGAATGAAATCAAAGGAGGAACTAACAGTGAAAACTATTATGTTAGTATGTGCAGCAGGAATGAGTACAAGTTTATTAGTGACAAAAATGCAAAAGGCAGCAGAAGTGCGTGGAATTCAAGCTGATATTTTTGCCCAATCAGCACAAGAAATGGAATTTACTCTCGAAAAGAAAAATGTAGATGTATTGTTATTAGGACCTCAAGTGAAATATATGCAAAGCCAAATTGAATCAAAACTAGTCGGGAAAAACATTCCTGTAGCAGCAATTAATATGCAATATTATGGAATGATGAATGGTGAAAAGGTTCTTGATCAAGCACTGCAAATAATTGAAAACAAGTAATAAAAGGATAGCTGTTAATGGAAGGCGAGAAGGGGGATACTATGTCATTAGAAGCAAATGATTACTATACTGTGGCGTTTAAGATTATTAGTAACGTAGGTGCGGCTAAAAGCTTAGTAATGGAAGCGCTTTATGCGGCGAAAGAAGGAAAATATGAATTAGCAGAAGAAAAGTTAGCTGAATCAAAACATTTCTTTGTAGAAGGTCATAAAACGCATGCCTCTTTAATCCAAAGAGAGGCAAATGGAGAAAAGCTTGAGTTCTCGCTTATATTTATGCATGCGGAAGACCAGATAATGAGTGTTGATACGATTACAATTCTAGTTACAGAAATGATTGAACTATATAAGCGTACAGCATAGAAGATGTGGACTGCTTACAAATTTGCATACATTTAAAATAGCTGAAATACACATAGCCACAAAAAGGGCTATGTGTATTTCGGCTTATATTTAGTTACGGTTTTTTTAAACCCAGTTTGTATAAAAGATTTCTTCTAAATCACATCGTTCCCAGATATGGACACTAGAGTAGTGCGGAAATAGGCTGGCACTGGATGTTCTAGTCCGATTATTATCGTAGTAGATTAAAGGAGTACTAAATATGGAAAGAATCCCTAATTGAATACCCTAGCATACGATTTTACGCTAGTCATTTTGAGCTATTCTACTATAATGAACGTCACTGATAAAGAATTGTTTTTATAAGTAGTGAAAATTGATAAAACCAACAGATAATTATATGATTATATTAAATAGTCAATCAAGTGTAAGTAGGTATGTTTAATACAGAGAACAATCCATAGTTTTCCTTAGAATGACTCAGGAATGGATAAAAGTATTGGTCCAAGAAATGTGCAGTGGGCATTCTGGGAATGTTGGGATGATAATAAGAAAGGGTGGTGGATTGTTATGAAAATTATCGTGTTTGGTGCAACAGGTGGTGTAGGTCAATCTGTTGTGCGTCAAGGAGTTGAGGCTGGTTTTGAGGTGACGGCGTTTGTACGTACTCCGGCCAAGCTAGACTTTTCCCATGAAAATTTAAAGATTATACAAGGAAATGCTTTTAATCTAGCGGAAGTAACAGAAGCGATTGCAGGTCATGATGCTGTTATATCTTGCTTAGGCTCGAATCAAGGGATGAAAAAATCAACCGAGCTTCAAGAGATGATAAAAAATATTGTTACTGGTATGAAGGAGCAACATGTAGAGCGGATTATCTACACTGCATCTGCGGGAGTCCATAAAGAATTAACAGGGCTAAGTGGTAAATTGGTCATGAGGATGCTTAAGAATCCTCTAATTGATCATCGGGCTGCAGTTGAATATATTCAATCACATGGATTGAACTACACCATTGTTCGACCGATGGGGCTAACGAATCATCCCTTTACAGGAAAGTATAGAGAATCTGCAACAAGTGTACCAGAGAAATCAAGATCAATACCGCGTGCTGACGTCGCACATTTTATCTTAAAAGCATTAAAGGATAGCCGTTATGAACATACGTCAATCGGCATCTCTACTTGAGTTCCAAAACACGTTCGTTTTAACAAACTGAGAGGGTCAGGGTGTTAATCTTAAACTACTCAGTACTGTGTATATTATTAACTATTACTTTAATGGGAGATTCAAAAATTCCCGCTAGATACATTACAGCAACTGCATTATAAGTAAGAGCGGTCTGTATAGTAGCTAGTAAATAAGGGTCTCCCCTTTGATGGGTATGTTTGTTTATTAAAACTTCCTATATTAAGTCTAAAGCCATTGATGAGTTCACTATATCAATGGCTTTTTTAACTCCATGAAAAAGTATTGGTAACACCGTTAAAAAACATCTACCGCTATAATATAAGATAAACTTTTTATGCGTTTATCTTTCCTTGAAAACGTAATTGTTATAATAAGTCTGAATATTTTGAATAAGTTCTATTTTTAATCATGCTCCTCGTTTATTATGAGAATGAGAGGTGGTGGTGTTAGTGGTGCTATATGAATTATCAAAGGAGTTATCTTATCCAGCCCTTTTGCTGGATTTAGATGCTTTAGATCAAAATTGCAGGAGAATCGCTGAAAAAGCAAATGGAAAAACGATCAGAATTGCTACTAAATCGATACGGTCTATTCCAGTTTTAAAAAGAATTCTCCAATCCAATCCTGTCTATAAAGGAGTAATGTGTTATAGCCCCTATGAAGCTATTTTTCTTGCAGAACAAGGCATTGAGGATATCCTGATAGGTTATCCATGCTGGGATTCCAAACCTCTTAGCAAAATAGCTGAACTAAATGGAAAAGGTCATCAAATTACCTGTATGGTCGATTCCTTTGAACAGATTAAACATTTAAATGCGATTACTAAGGAAGCAAACGGATTTTTTTATTTATGCATCGATATTGATATGAGCACCACATTTGGTAATCTCCATTTTGGAGTAAGACGTTCCCCATTAAAAACAGAAGAAGGCGTGATTCAGCTAGTACGAATTATACAGGAATATCCATCGCTAAAGCTTCTGGGAATCATGGGTTATGAAGCACAAATAGCTGGGGTAGGTGATCATTTGCCATCTCAGAGGCTTAAAAATATGGCTGTTGCTTTTATGAAAAAGAAATCAATTGATAAAATCAAACGGCGAAGGGAGAGGATTGTTCAATCTCTTAAGAGTGAGGGTGTACAATTAGTATTTGTTAATGGAGGAGGAACGGGAAGTCTTGAAACTACATCAAAAGAAGAGGCTGTTACGGAACTGACAGCGGGATCAGGTTTCTATGCTCCTTTGTTGTTTGATTATTACCGAAATTTTCGCTTCACACCTGCCTTATATTTCGCATTGCCAGTCGTTAGAAAACCAACTCCAAATATTTATACTTGTCTTGGAGGTGGATATGTCTCATCTGGAGTGCATGGTCAGGATAAGGTGCCATTGCCTATTTACCCGCCGGGTGGTAAATTATTGTCATTTGAAGGAGCTGGGGAGGTGCAAACCCCTGTTTATTATGAAAAGGAAACGTTGGAAATTGGAGATGTCATTATCTTCAGGGCAGCGAAAGCTGGAGAAATTTGTGAACGGTTTAATGAAATCATTTGTCTTGCTAATCAACAAATCGTTGATCGATTTCTTACCTATCGGGGGGAAGGGAAATGCTTTCTGTAATGAAGACGATACAAGGCAAACGATGGAGAAATTGGTCTCAAACATGTGAAAGTATCCCGGAAAAAATCCTGTATCCATCCTCAATTGAGGAGGTTGCTTCAATCGTTAAAGAAGCGTCGAAACAAGAGAAAAGAATCAGAGTTGTAGGAGCTGGGCATTCATTTACGAGTTTAGTAAAAACGGATGATTGGCTCATATCTCTTGATTTACTTAGTGGAATTGAACAACTCGATGAGGCAGCCAGTACAGTTACCATCCTGGGTGGTACCCGGTTATTTCAATTAGGAGAAGTGCTTGGACAAGAAGGATATTCTCAGGAAAATTTAGGCGACATCAATGTCCAAAGTATTGCGGGTGCTATTTCAACTGGAACGCATGGAACTGGACTGAAGTTTGGTAATATTCCAACCCAAGTAGTAGAAATCGTCATTGTTACAGCATCTGGAGATGTTCTTACCGTTTCTGAGGAACAAAATCCTCAATATTTCAATGCTTGTCTCATATCGCTTGGAGTTCTTGGAATCATTGTAAAAGTAAAACTGAAGATAATTAAAACACTTATATATGAATACAGAAGTGAAAGAAAAGAATATCCACTTTTTGAGCAACAGCTTGAATGCTATATCCATGAAAACCGTCACTTTGAATTTTTTCTATTCCCATATTCAGATTGTGTACAAGTTAAAACGATGAATATTACAAATCGTAAACCAAAGGGCTTATTCTTTCATAACTTAAAAAATCTCATTTTTGAAAACTATTTATTTTTTGTACTGTCAGAGGTATGTCGTGTGTTACCAAGGAGCAGTCAAACCATAAGTAGAATATCTGCAAAGGCCGTAGGAACAACAACCATTACGGCAAAAAGCTATGAGATTTTTGCTAGTCCAAGACTTGTGAAGTTCAGGGAAATGGAATATTGTATTCCACTTCATTACTTTAAGCCGGCCATTCAAGAGATTCGGAAGTGTATTGAAGTAAAGAAGCATAAGGTTCATTTTCCGATAGAATGCAGGACGGTCAAGGCAGACGACATTTGGTTTAGTCCTTCTTATCAGAGAGATTCCGCCTATATTGCTTTCCATATGTATAAAGGCATGCCATATGAAGAATATTTTCAAGAGATGGAAGCGATTATGCGGAAGTATGAAGGAAGACCACATTGGGGTAAAATGCATAGCCTAGGTAAAAAAGAATTATATTCCTGCTACCCCAAACTGCCGGATTTTCAAGCCATAAGGTATGAACTTGACCCGCAAGGAATTTTCCTAAACGACTATATTAAAAAGATAATTATTGATGAATAAGAGAATGGCCTTACTATAATCTAATTCTTCTTTACAAGTGAAATGGCGGCCAGATGTTCAGCAAGAGGAGGGTACGGAATCAGTGGTATGCTCCCTACCGCTACTAAGTATAGTTGCCTATCAAGTGAAATCTTCAACACCTATCAAACAGAAAAAAAGCTGGAGTCCGATTCGATGTTATCGGATCGGGCTGTTTCGTTTGCTATATTGCTGCTATTCTTGTATGTTCCTCAATTACTCGGAAGTTTCCACTTTATTTGGAACAATAGAGTCCCCGTTGTAATGCAAAAAGGAGTGCCTTTCCAAAATGTCGAAATAAGTATGTTATCAGACAAACACTAAGACCCTAATAACAACCTGCTTAAATGTTTTTTTTCACGAGTGGTTTCGACTTGTTTTTCCATGAATTGACAAAAACTACATTTTAGACTGCCTGTCGAACTTTATTATGCCGCTGATATCACTCAAGGTAATTTTGAATCAATAAAAGCATTTCAGCAATAAAAAGAGACTTATCATACAGAGAACCAGAATTTATAATTTAAGGTATAATACGGAAACTTCTATTCCATCAGAGGCAGCTATTTGAAGCGTCCTAACTAGGATAAGTTACTCCTTTGTTCTTAAAAAGGTATAAAATATACAGCTTCATTAAGCTATTTCTGTAGGTATTATCATAGAAGATATGGTAGCAACAACTAATGTTACTACTTAAAAGCTTATAAATAATAAATTGAACGATTAAAGTTGTCAGCATTTGGAGGTAGATTATAATAAAAGACGATGGGATTTGCAGAATACTGATTGTAGATGATGAAATACTAATTAGACAGGGAATTAAGCATTATTTAGATTGGGAGTCTGAAGGTTTTCAAATCGTTGGAGAAGCTTCAAATGGTCAGGAAGCATTGGAAATGATAGAAGTTTTGAGTCCGCAAATCATTATTACAGACATCGTCATGCCTATCATGAATGGAGAAGAATTAACACGAGTCGTTAAAGAAAAATATCCCCAAATAGAGGTCATTATCCTGAGCAGTTATGGCGAATTTGACTATGTACGCTCGGCCTTTCAATGTGGAGTGGTCGATTATATTTTAAAACCAAAGCTCGAGGCGCAAAGTCTATTAAAAGTTTTAAAAACCGCTGTTAAAAGAATACCAGGTTTTCAATCAAGGGAAAAGGAACTGAATGTAAGTCTATCTATCGATCAAATTATCAACAGGTTAGTTTTAGGGTATGATGTACATTTTGATTCAAAACAGATTATTAGAGCTTTTCCTTACAGTCATTACAGTTTATTGGGTGTGGACTTAAAAAAACACCCATCCAAGGGTGCTGCTGAATTTTTAATTCAAGTCAAAACTAAGGTTGAAAACGTATTCAACAAAAAGATAAGCGAGGTCTCTTACTATTCTTTTAACTATGATCCGCATATCATTGTATTTCTTTTGAATACAAATCAAGATCATATGACAAGGGTTAAGGATGTTGCTAATCAATTGGCAGCTTCACAGGTCGCATGTGGTTTTGCTTTAACGGAGGGATTCCAAAGTTTTGGTCAATTAGGAGGAATTTTAAAGAACAGCCTTCTAAAACTGTTAAACTATCGCTTTTATTTTCCTGATATCTTAGTTCTAACTGAACGATCTTTACCTAAGACTGTACATAGGAGTGAAAAATTCAATCTGGATTGGTTTACAGAAGAGTTCAGAAATAAGCACTTTGATTCGGCTTTTCACTATTTAAGGAATCATGCCCTAAAATTATCTAATTGTTTTTTTGTGGATGTTTTCGAGTATAAATCATTTATCAGTAACATCATATTTAACATTACAATCCTCCTTGGCAATATGAATTATGATATCAAAGAGCTTGAACAAAGCAGGTACTCGTTTTTCAAGCTCATTGATGAAGCACATTCTGTAAATGAGACAATTAAACTTTTGGATTGTTTTATTGAGGAAGCGAATAAATGCATATTCTTAATGGAAAATCGAGCAGAGAATATCACTATGAAGAAGTTTATGGACTACATTAAGTGTCATTATGCAGAGCCGCTTACCTTAACCGATGTGGCTACTTATTTTCATTTTAATCCTTCTTATATTTCAAGCTATTTTACAACTCATAATCATGAAGGATTTATAGATTCTTTGAATAGAATCCGGATTGAAGAGGCATGTAAGCTACTCCTTAACGAAACAGCTACTATCGCAGAAATAAGTGAAATGGTCGGTTTCTCGGAGCATAGCTATTTTTGCAAAGTATTTAAAAAAATAAAGGGGATGTCCCCTAGTCAATACAAAAGAAAACAATTTATAGGATAAGGGACGTGATTAAATATGAGACTTATACCCGAGCGATTTAAACACCACACTTTATTTATTACGATTTCCCTTATCACCTTCACCATTATCATTCTTGTTTCTGTGACGATTACATGGACAACAATTCGCATGTCGGAGGAATTCTTTTTTGAAAAATTCAGTATTACGAATGCGAAAATAATAAACGAAATAAAAGAACGCTTTGAGTCTTTTCATTATTCTATTGTCATTGCGTCAAATAATATTTTACAAAGCGGCACAATTAAGACCAACCTAACTGAGGAGCAAACGAATGCTCAAAAAATGATCTCATTTTATACGATGGGGGAATATATTAAACAAATTCAATCGAATATTGAAGCTTACGAGCTTGAAATCATCGTTAAAGGAGAAAATGGGGTTACCTTAACGACCAATCGTACCCACTGGCCGATATCTGATCAGGAGCTTAATGAAAGTATCTTAACAAGCAATACATTTAAAGAACCGAAACGGCTTCTGTATCAATATGATGAACGTAAGAGCGAAACGAGAAGTATTGAGGATAGAAGGTATGTTGTAGCTACAAAAGCGTTAATGGATCGACTTTCCGGTACTGTTTATGGCTCCATGTATTTTTCTTATAGGGAAAGTGAATTCAAAAAGGTCTATTCCAACTATACTAGCCCTGGGAATGATATTTTCATTATTGATAAATCAGGGAGGATTGTTTCCAGTAACCAGTCTCAATTTATTGGGCAAAAGGAAGTGGAACTCCTTCGGTATGCGAAAGAGAGTAAAAACAACTCAAATAATTATATGATTGGTAGTTTTAAAGGGAAGGATCAGGTCATTTTTGTAGAAGCACTTCCCTCTTTTGATATGTATTTATTTAATATTATTGATAAAGAAAAGACATTTGGAAATTTAATTGATAAGAGAAAAATTGTATTGATCTCGCTAGGGATTGTTTTGATAGGTCTGGTCAGTATATTTTTCGTATCAAAAAGATTGACTAATTCTTTATCAAGACTTGTTAGACAGATTGAAAATGCGCCAAAATCTAAATTTCGTCAAAACGTGGCTGTTTTAGGTACATATGAAACGAGGCAAATCGGAAATGCTTTTAATTCCATGCTGGATGAGCTGCATGAATATGTTGAGCAGTTAATGCTGTCGCAAAAACAGAAACGGAATGCGGAGCTGGCAGCCCTGCAGCGACAAATCAATCCACATTTCTTGTACAATACATTAGCTTCCATTAAATTTATGGTTCAGCAAGACCGCAAGGAAGATACGGAAGCTATGATTACTGCTTTGATTTCCTTACTTCAAAATACAATAGGCAATGTGAATGAAACGGTTACTGTTAAACAGGAACTGGATAATTTGAAAAACTATGTCTTCATTAATCAAAAACGTTATGGAAATAAAATACATGTAAGCTATATGGTTTCGCCAGATTGTATGGATTTTCATCTGCCTAAGCTAATTCTTCAACCTTTTATGGAAAATTCATTTTTCCATGGGTTCAATCGTAAAGCGGGGGGATCTATCCATGTCCTTATTTGGCAGGAAGAGAACAACCTGATTTGTGAAGTAGTAGATAATGGTGACGGAATAGCGGATGAGCAAGGTGAAAATCTTCCTAATCAAACGTACAAACGACAGCTTTTCTCAGGAATCGGTGTTAGGAATGTTCATGAGCGTATTCAACTTATATATGGAGAAGAATATGGAGTAACCATTTCCAGCAAACAGGGAGAAGGAACAAAGGTACGGATTATCATTCCTTCTCATATGGAACAAAAATCGTAATAAAATCTAAAGATATTCCAAATTCCCAAAAATGAATACGCTTTCAATTGGCAAAAATAATACAAGTTTACGAAAATATCTTCCTATCGAGTTGTAGCAAAGGGGTGCTAACATAATACATGTAGGATTGATAACGCTTACAATTAGAGATGGAGGGGATGTCAATGAATAAGATTTTTGCATTATTGTTAGCCAGTATTCTTTTGTTATCAGCTTGTTCTTCTGAATCAAAAACGAACGAAGAGGCTTCCGACACAGAAAAGGGTAGCAATGAATTAACGGTATGGACTTGGGATCCAAATTTCAACGTGAAAGCTATCGATATGGCAAAGGACTATTATAATAAGGAAAATTCCGAGCTTAGTTTAAAAATCATTGAAAATGCACAAGCAGACATTGTCCAAAAACTTAATACCAGCTTAAGCTCCGGTACAACTAAAGGAATGCCGAATATTGTCTTAATTGAGGATTATCGTGCGCAAAGCTTTCTTAAAGCGTATCCAGATGCATTCTTCGATTTATCAAAATATTATAAAGCGGAAGATTTTGCAGAATACAAACTTGCTCCTACCAGTTTAGAAGATAAGCATTATGGTATTCCATTTGATTCAGGAGTATCTGGATTTTATGTAAGAACAGATTATTTAGAGAAAGCAGGCTACGCTGTTGAAGATTTGCAGGGTATAGACTGGAACAAATATATAGAAATAGGCAAAAAAGTTAAAGAAGCCACTGGCAAATCTATGATTTCAATGGATCCTAAAGATCTTGGTCTTATTCGTCAAATGATTCAGACGAGCGGTTCATGGTATTTGAAGGAAGATGGCGTTACCCCGAACTTGGCAGACAATGAGTATCTTAAAGAAGCATTTCAAACTTACAAAGAGATTGTAGAAGCAGATATATCAAAACCGGTTTCCGACTGGGGTCAATATCTTGCTTCCTTTAATAGCGGTGAAACAGCATCCATTCTAACAGGTAACTGGATGACAGCCTCAGTAAAGCAGGAAGTATCTCAAAAAGGTAAGTGGGCAATTGTTCCTTTCCCTAAACAATCTGGTAATGCAAATTCTGTTAATGCTACTAACCTTGGCGGAAGCTCTTGGTATGTTCTTGATATTCCGGGCAAAGAGAAGGCTGCAGATTTGTTGGCAAAAACTTTCGGTTCGAACGTTAATTTTTATCAGGATCTAAATAAAGAGATTGGTGCAATTGGTACGTATAAGCCTGCTGCAGAAGGTGAGGCTTATAAAGCAGCAGATGAATTCTTTGACGGTCAGAAAATCACAGAAGATTTTTCTAAATGGGTGGCTGAAATACCACAAGTAAACTATGGTGCGCACACGTATGTAATTGAAGATATATTAGCAGTGGGAATGCAGGATTTCTTAAAAGGAAAAGAACTTGATAAAGTCTTGAATGACGCACAAACACAAGCAGAACAGCAAATTAAATAATAGGTTGGTCTCTGCTAATCTAGCAAATGAAAATTCAAGCCTCGGGAAATTGCCGGCTTCTCCTATAAGAATAGGAGCTACTTTGATCAACAGGCGCGTTTCCCGAGTTTTTTATCAATCTAGTAAGGAGTTGATGTATATTGTTCCCGGCTAAAACCAAACAAAGTTATCATACGAACACAACCGGCCAGAATGTAATACCCCAAAAAAACAGTCGGAAGCATCGGGTGAAAAATGCAACGATTGGATGGTCTTTTGTCGTACTGGCAGTCATCATGATTTGCACATTTACTTTCTATCCAATGATTCAGGCATTTATAATGTCTTTACAATCTGGCACGGGTACAAATCTTTCCTTTGTCGGATTGGACAATTATGCACGTTTATTTAAGGATCCTACTTTTTTGACAACAGTAAAAAATACGGTGATCTATCTCATTATTCAGGTCCCGATTATGATTATTTTTGCTTTGTTTATATCGGTTTTACTGAACAATCCGAAATTAAAGTATCGGGGATTATTTCGAACAGCCATATTCTTACCATGTGTAACGTCACTTGTTGCCTATTCTGTTATTTTTAAATATTTATTTTCTATGGATGGCATTGTAAACACCATGTTAATGAAATTAGCTCTTATCTCTGAACCAATCCAGTGGTTGACTGATCCCTTTTGGGCAAAAATAACGATTATTATTGCCATCACTTGGAGATGGACTGGTTATAATATGATCTTCTACTTATCTGCTCTGCAAAATATTGATTATTCTATTTATGAATCAGCAAAAATTGACGGGGCATCCTCATTTCAACAGTTTTTTAAAATAACCATACCATTACTAAAACCAATTATTTTGTTTACGTCCATTATCTCAACAATAGGGACACTTCAATTGTTTGATGAAGTCATGAATATTACACAAGGCGGACCTGGGAATGCAACGATGACCATTTCTCAGTATATTTATAATCTGTCATTTAAATATACCCCTGACTTCGGTTATGCAGCCACCGTCTCGTATGCAATTGTGATTATGATTGTATTCTTCTCCATCCTTCAATTTAAAATGGCAGGTGATAAAAATGAGTAAACTTAAAAGTATTTTTAACTATACTTTTTTAAGCATAGTCTCCGTTATTTCCATCTTTCCATTTATATGGATGGTAGTCAGTTCGACTAATAAGTCGGTGGATGTAACAAAGGGTCGGTTATTACCAGGGAGTCATCTGGTGGAAAATATTCGAAGTTTGCTGAATACCACCGATCTTGTATCTGTATTAAGTAATTCTATTAAAATAGCAGTTATTACAACAGTGCTTTCCTTGTTGATTGCCTCTTTGGCTGGTTATGGATTTGAAATTTTCAGAAGCAAAATGAAGGACTATGTTTTTAATTTCTTATTACTTTCCATGATGATTCCTTTTGCTGCTTTAATGGTTCCGTTATTTCGGATGTTTGGAACTATTTCCGAAGCTACTCCAATGGTGGGTATTGATACACTTGCTGCAGTTATTTTACCAACAAGTGTAACAGCCTTTCTGATATTTTTCTTCCGCCAAAGTACAAAGATGTTCCCAAGGGAAATTATTGAGGCTGGCCGAATTGATGGATTATCGGAGCTAGGGGTTTTCCTTAGGATTTATATTCCAACAATGAAAACAACATATGCTGCAGCCGCCATTATTACTTTTATGGCAAGCTGGAACAATTACATATGGCCGCTTGTAGTGCTCCAGTCACCAGAGAACCATACCTTGCCGTTGTTAATATCAAATCTTGGGTCAGGATATTCTCCAGACTTTGGAGTGATTATGACAACGATTGTTATTGCAACGCTGCCAACTGCACTGATATTCTTCCTTCTCCAAAAACATTTCGTTGCCGGCATGATGGGGTCAGTGAAGTAGTTGATTTTCGAGTATTCAATAAGGAATTGGATAAAAGGCTGAGAAACAAGTTGTTCTTCATCATTCATGCAACTCTAAAATGGCTGACTTAATGAGATTATACTCAGTTTCTATAAGCGATTTCACGCTTTTACTGGACGAATAAACTTTTCGTTTCCGTTTAATTTGCTAACTGCCGATGAACTTAATGGCGAATGAATGATGAGAAAATACAGAGCAATCAAAAAGTAAGTAAGTATTCGATTATGTAGAAAGAAGGGTGAAGAGTTATGAAAAAAGAGTCGTACGATTGGGAAAACTTATCTGTTCTTCATGTGAATCGTTTGCAAGAGAGGGCTTACTTCTTTCCTTATACCAGTGAGTCATCCGCATTGACTTACGACAGAGGAAAAGCTGAGGAGGTTAAGGTGTTAAATGGCGTATGGAAATTCCACTACGCTGAGAATCCGTCTTTGACACCGAAGCAATTCATTGAAGAATCATATGATACTAGTCAGTGGGATGATCTGCAAGTTCCATCAAACTGGCAGATGCATGGATATGGAAGGCCTCATTATACAAATGTACAATATCCATTTCCAGTAGACCCGCCTCATGTTCCAACTGAAAATCCAACAGGCTCTTATAGACGTGAGTTTACCGTTCCAAGTGATTGGGCAGATCAAGCAATTATCCTACGATTTGAAGGTGTGGATAGTGCCTTTCATGTTTGGGTAAACGGCAAGGAAGTTGGCTATAGCCAGGGCAGCCGTCTTCCAAGTGAATTTGATATTACCAAGTTGGTTCATGAAGGAAAAAATGTAATAGCTGTTCAGGTTTATCAATGGTCTGAGGCGAGTTATATCGAGGACCAGGATATGTGGTGGCTCAGCGGTATATATAGAGACGTTTATTTGCTTGTAAGACCAAAGGCGCATGTCAGAGATTATTTTATCAAAACAACTCTCGATGAAAACTACGAAAATGGCGAATTAGAAATTGAAACCTATATATTAAACCAAAAGAATAATCCGATAACTAATTATCAGCTTGAAATAAAATTAGTAAACCATTTATATGAAGAAGTTGAAATAAGAGATTTAAAAAATATTACGATTGATGTGATGGATGAAGCAAAAATATCTTCTGTTATCCCGATTGACAATCCGAATAAATGGTCGGCTGAGAATCCCTACCTTTATCATCTGCTTCTTACCCTGAAAGATGAGAAAGGGAATGTGATAGAAGTCATCCCAACTAAAGTCGGTTTCCGAACAGTAGAAGTAAAAGATGGAGTTTTGCTAGTAAATGGGATAGCGGTCATGTTTAAGGGGGTCAATCGCCACGATCATCATCCTGATCTTGGACGAGCTGTTCCGATGGATTCGATGATTGAGGATATCCAACTGATGAAACTTCACAATATAAATGCGGTAAGGACATCCCATTATCCCAATGATCCACGTTTCTATGATTTATGTGACATTTATGGATTGTATGTCATCGATGAGGCGGATTTAGAATGCCATGGATTTGAGGAGATAAATAACTATAATCAAATCAGTGATGACTCAGCTTGGGAAGAGGCCTACGTGGATCGGATGAAACGGATGGTTGAACGGGATAAGAATCATGCTTCCATTGTTATGTGGTCGCTGGGGAATGAATCAGGATTTGGTCGAAATCACGTAGCGATGGCTGAATGGTCCAAAGCAAAAGATCCAACAAGACCTATTCACTATGAAGGTGAATGCCGTTTCATTATGGAAGAAGGCGAAAATATACCGACCAGGGATCCAATTGCTTCAGATGTCCACACAACTATGTACACACCAGTCGAGATCATGGACGAATTAGGGAAGAGAGACGACCTGAATAAGCCACATATTCTTTGTGAATATGCTCATGCGATGGGGAATGGACCTGGAGGATTTAAAGAATATTGGGAAACCTTCTATAAATATAGAAGATTGCAGGGAGGTTTCGTCTGGGAATGGATTGACCAAGGGATTAGACAGATAAATGATAATGGGGAAGAGTACTTTGCCTATGGTGGAGATTTTGGCGAAACACCGCATGATTCCAACTTTGTCATTGATGGCCTAATCAGGCCTGACCGGACACCATCACCTGCGTTAATAGAATACAAGAAGGTGATTGAGCCAGTTAAGGCAGAAGCAGTTGATTTAGAGAAAGGGATAATTGAAATTACCAACCGATATGATTTTATTCCTTTAGATCATCTGCAATTATCATGGTCTATTATATGTGATGATCAAATTCTTGATCAGGGGATGCAATCTGTTGAAGGTATTCAAGCAGGTGAATCAAAGTGCATTACCATACCGTTTACGCTACCTACTATTATAAGGGATCACACTGATTACTGGTTAAATGTAAATTTCCGGACGACTGTAGATACCTTATGGGCTAAAGCAGGTCATGAAATAGCATGGGAGCAATTTAAACTTCCAGTTTTAGCGACAGTAACTGAAAATAATACCTCGTTTTCTTATCCTATAGCGGTTAAAGAGTGTGACCGGTTGATTACGGTATCTGGAGATCATTTTGAATTTGCCTTTAGTAAAATCTTTGGCGTCATAGATTCATGGACTGTTGAGGGAATGAAGGTTTTTGGATCAGGGCCGAAATTGAATGTATGGCGGGCACCGACAGATAATGACAAGCTGGCTATTCATAAAGGTATAAGTTCAAAGGAAGTATGGCAAAAATATGGTCTGCACTGGATGCAGCATAGAATCAATGATGTGTCGTATGATGTTTCACCTGACAAGAAGAGGGTGGATATTCATGTCGCTGTCCGCATTGCGCCGCCAAGAATTGCTTGGGGGATCAACACCACATACACCTATACCATTTTAGGCAGCGGCGATGTTTTTCTGAAGGTAAAAGGTGAACCTTATGGAGAACTGCCGGAAACGATGCCGAGAATTGGATTAACGATGACACTGCCAAAAACGTTGGAGAATGTCAGCTGGTACGGCCGGGGTCCTGGAGAAGCTTATGCAGACAGCCGGATGGCCAATAAAGTAGGAGTATGGTCCAGTGATGTAGACGGGTTGTATACACCTTATGTATGGCCACAAGAAAATGGAAACCGGCATCAGGTTAAATGGGTATCATTAACAGATACAAACGGTTTTGGTCTTTTAGCGGTCGGTGAACCAGAAATAGATTTCAGTGCCCACTACTATACTGCTGAAAATTTTGAAAACGCTAACCATACGTATGACTTGAAAAAACAGGATTTTATTACCTTTAATTTGGATTATAAACAACACGGTCTTGGCTCTTCCAGCTGTGGTCCAGATGTACTGGAAAAATATCGTTTAAGACCTGAAGCTTTTGAATTTAAAGTGCGTTTCAGGCCGTATAACAAATTTCAATTTTCGCCAATCGAACTGAGCAAGGTTTTGATTCAAAACAATAACTAAAAAAAGCAGCGAAATCCCGTGAGAGTACGTACGCTCATTAGGATTTCGCTGATTTTGAATAGAGGTGGAGGTAGCCATGCAAATACAATTAATTGGGTTGGATGAGCAATTGGATTCAGCTTCTCAGGAAATCTTAAATCTATTAAACATCAAGCAATCAGACAATGGGATTACCATTTTAGTGGAATCTTCAGAATCTGGAATTCACGTTCAATATGATGGTAAAAGTGGAACGATTGCCTATCAAGAACCGTGCCAATTCTTCCGTGCACTAGGCCTATTGATAGAAGGGATGAAAAAGGATGAGCTCTTCGGAGAAACCAGTTTATAATTCCCTTGGGGTCTTAATTGACTGCTCCAGAAATGCCGTTTTAAAAGTCGAAACCTTTCAAAAGTTGATCAAACATTTGGCCTTAATGGGGTATTCTTCTGTGCAGCTATATACTGAAGACACGTATGAGATAAAAGAGTATCCGTATTTTGGCTATATGCGTGGCCGTTATTCGGGAGAACAATTAAAAAGTATGGATCTGTATGCAAGCAGCTTCGGAATCGAGCTGATTCCCTGTATTCAAACGCTGGCATATTTGGGTACAGCATTAAAATGGGAGACATTTTCCGATATCGTGGATTGTGATGATATCCTGCTTATTGATGAAGAGAAAACGTACGATTTGATTGATGCAATGTTCAGGACTATGTCCAAACATATTTCCAGCAGAAAAATCAATATCGGAATGGATGAGGCCCATATGGTCGGGCTTGGCAAGTATCTGGATAAACATGGTTTTCGGGACCGGTCGACTTTGTTGCTTAAGCATTTTGGCCGCTTGATGGAAATTGCCAGAAAGTACAGCTATGAGCCGATGATGTGGAGTGATATGTTTTTCCGGTTGGCGAGTTCGGGAGAGTATTACGATACCGAAAGCCCAATTCGAGAGGATGTTATAGAAATGATCCCAGATGACATATCATTAGTTTATTGGGATTACTATTCGGTTGAGTCGGAAAAATATGATGGTATGTTGAAAAAACATAAACAACTCAGTAACAACATAATTTTTGCTGGCGGCGCTTGGAAATGGACTGGCTTTTCCTCAAATAATCATTTTAGTCATCATGCAGGTGAAATTGCTCATAAAAGCTGCCTTCGTAATGGAGTTAAAGATGTATTTATTACAGCCTGGGGTGATAACGGCGCGGAAGCATCAATTTATTCCATACTTCCGACCTTACAGCTTTGGGCAGAGCTTTGTTATACGGATAATGCTGAAACAAGCCGCCTGGAGGAGCGCTTTACCACATGTGTCGGAGGGAATTACTCTGATTTTATGAGCTTGGATATGACGATGATGGTACCTGGTAATAAATTGCCGAATAACCATTCAATTAACCCGGCTAAGTATCTATTGTATCAAGATGTATTATTCGGGTTATTTGATAGACATGTGATACCTAATGAGTATGCTTCGCACTTTCAAAACTGTGCAGATCGTTTTAAAAAGTGTATCAATAGAAATCCCGATTGGCAGGCATTGTTTCTGACACAGTATTCCTTAAGCAGTTTATTAGCAATTAAGTGTGAGGCAGGGATAAACATTCGGCAAGCCTATCATAATCAAAATCGTGAAATTATGGAGGACTATTGTAATACCTTCTTACCTGAAATGAAAAAGTTAGCAGAGGAATTCATGAAAGCTTATCAAACGTAGTGGATGGAAGAGAATAAAATATTCGGTCTTGATGTATTCGATCTTCGGTTGGGCGGCCTGCTGCAGCGGATTCAATCCGCCATTAACCGGCTCAATGACTACCTTAAAGGCAGGATAAACGAGTTGGAAGAATTAGAACAAGAGATTCTCTATTTTGATGGCCGGGAAAAGGATGAAGAAACAGCGCTATCAGTGCTAACTTATGGCATACAATTGCAACACCTTCTGTTATAGCAGGAATATAGCATATCTTTATCCGATTTAAAGTTATATAGAAATGAATAAACAATATAAGAAATCATAATATGTTCTAAAACCTGTGTAAACAGCAGTCACGCAGAGTATGACTGCTGTTTTTTTCACAAACCGTACAAATAAAGCGTTTAAATCACATTGATTAAATTTATGGAAAAATTTACAATAATTGTATGGATGGTACTTATCTTTAAAATCCAGTCATCATTCTTTATGTGAAATATATCACATAAAATTATCTAATAATATATGAAAGCAAGGGGACGCTTCTGGCATGGTTTTGATCGAATTCGTCCCTTTTAATGAGGTGGCCACAAAATGTTGGTATTAGAACCTATTAAAGTCGGAAATTTGGAACTGAAAAACAGATTTGTTATGGTTCCAATGGGAGCAGAACTCGGAAATTTTGATCCAAGAACAGTAGATTACTATGTTACCAGAGCAAAGGGCGGAGCATCGATGGTGATGACAACCGTTATTGCAACAGAAGCTATCGATGGCCATACCCCTGCATCCACATTGACAGAAGAAAGTTTTGCAGGCTTTAAAGAGCTAGTGGATAGGGCCCATGAATTTGATTGTAAAATCTGCCTTCAAGTGGTGCCCGGAATTGGATTAGGTGGTATAGGAGAGGGCAGGCTAAAGCCTGCTTCAGCATCAGCTTTACCATTGTATCCCGGTGCTAATATAACCTTTGAAGAATTGACGATTGATGAAATTAAGTTTATACAAGGTGAAATCTCGAGAACAGTAAAATTAGCGAAGAGAGCAGGAGCAGACGCCATTGAAATCCATGCTTATGGCGGGTACCTGACAGATAAATTCATGACCAAACGATGGAATATCCGCCAGGATGAATATGGCGGAAGCTTTGAAAACAGGATGAGATTTTTAACAGAAATAATCGATGTCATCAAGGAAGACCTTGGAAGTGACTTCCCTCTCCTTGTTAAATTTACCCCGGATCATTTCTTGCCAGTAGAAGAAGGGTACAGGGGAATTGAAGAAGGAATAGAGATTGCCAAACTATTAGAAAGCAAGGGTGTCCATGCATTACATGTTGACGCTGGCTGTCATGATAATTGGTACATAGCAATGCCGCCTATTTACCAGCAGGATATGGTTCCACAAATGATTTCATCTGCTAAAATTAAGGCTGTCACGTCTTTGCCAGTTCTTTCAAATGGGCGCCTGGGTGACATTGAAAAGGCTGAAGCTGCACTTCGAAATGGTTGGATTGATATCGCGGGAGTTGGAAGAGAGTTTTTGGCAGACCCAAATTTTCCAAAGAAAGTGATGGAAAATAGAACGGACGAAATCAGACATTGCATTTATTGTAATGAAGGCTGTATTGCTACCGTTGCTGCTGGTAAGAGCATAAACTGCGCCGTCAATCCTCTTACGGGCTATGAGGGATTGAAAGAATTGAAAGCAGCAGATGAATCGAAGCGGGTTCTAGTGATAGGTGCTGGTCCTGGCGGCTGTCAAGCTGCCATAACTGCTGCAGAAGCAGGTCATGATGTGGAAATATGGGAGAAAAAAGCCTATCTAGGAGGGAACTTTCATAATGCCTGTATGCCTCCGTTTAAGCGGGATGGAATGAAAATTCTCGATTATTATCGGACAAAACTTGACCGGTTAAATATCTCGATTAGGTATTGTAAAGAGGCAACGGAAGAAGCGATATTATCCTATAAAGCAGATTTGGTGGTTCATGCTACCGGTGGCAATCCTATAATGCCAAGTGCAATCAAGGGACTGAATAAGAGCCATGTTTACACAGCAACAGACGTTCTGCAAAATCAAGCTCTTCTTGGAAAAAAGATATCGGTTATTGGCGGCGGGCTAGTCGGCTGTGAAACCGCAGTTGTGCTTGCAAATAAAGGAATGCAGATCACTATTATCGAAATGGCTGAAAAAATGTTACCTGAACCTTTATTTATACAAAATGCAATGATGTTAAACCAGCTTTTGCAGCACCCAAATATCACGTTTAAAACATCTGCTAAAGTAACAGAAGTACTAGATCAAGCCGTAGAAATTGAGGTAAACGGCAATAAAGAATGGAATGATTGTGATAGCGTTGTGGTAGCAGCAGGATTTTCGCCTAACAATCATCTATATCACTCTTTAAAAAATAAAACGAATATTGTTAACGTTGGTGATAGCGTGAAGGTTAGAAAAGTACTTGATGCAGTACACGAAGCATATGATGCGGTCTTAAATTTGTAGAATTATAATAAAAAGCTGAGACAAATCTACGAATGAACAAAAAAGCCGGCAGAATTTTACGAGGAGTAAAAATCTGCCGGCTTTGATTTTGAATCTAGTGATGTCCCTGCCTCTATTCAGCTTTATTTATATAAGAGCACAGATCCAGTTGGAATGACTGAAGTCGAATATTTATAATGTTGTCAGAGCACATCATTATAAATAAGCTTATTTAGCATTAGTTTTTTTTGCACGCACTGGTTTAAAAATAGATAGAACATACATCACTAACCCTGCAATACCAATTCCTAAAATGGTGTTGAATGATTGGCCAGTGTAGAAGCCGCTGCCGAAGTAGAAAATTTCACGTAAACCTTCAGAGGCAAAGCGGATAGGAACCCAAGGGCGAATGAAGTTTACAAAGAAATCAGGAAGCATTTCTTGTGGTGTCATTAAAACACCCATACCTAACAGCATTACAACCATGAATAAGGTAATGGCTGGTTTACCGATCCATGCAGTTACTCCGGAGACTAATAAAAAGAAACAGAAGGCTGCAAACGATACGAACGAACCAACCAAGAAGTAGCTAGGCATATTAATACCAGCGATTAAACCAAGCGTTGCAACGGTAAAACCAGAGAATAGGGCAATAATTATGCCGAATAATGCTTGACCTCCCATTAGGTGTAACGCTTGTTTCCGAGTTAATAATTCTTTTTTCAAAATGTTTGAAGAAGCTAAAAATACTATGAAACCACCGATTAACGCACCTACCCAAGCAGGAACTGCCATTAAGGTTGGAGCACTTCCGTTTGCAGTTGAGGCTGTAACGGCATTGAATACTTTTTCTTCAGAAACAATCGGATTCACAAGTACAGCTGCCTTGTTAGCCTCGATTTGTTGACCGTCCATTTGCGCAATAAAATTTGAAGAATATTGGTTGTTTAATTGGGTAATTAAAGCAGTTAAAGCAGTCTTAGCATAGTTCGCACCAGTTATGTTATAACCTTGGTTAATATATACCTGTAAAGTTGCTGGAGAGTTGTTAGTCAGCGCATTTTGCAATGTATCATTATAACCTTCAGGAATGACTAATGCAGCATAATACTGTTTATCATCAAATAAATCTTCAATATCTTCTTCTTTTTCATTTGTAAAAGCTAACATTGGTTCTTCGCCGTCAGTGCCTTTACTCATTTGTTCAACTGCCGATTTCACGGCATCTACATGTACGCCTTCATCATTTACTATAAGTGCAACTGGTAAATTTCTTACTTGTGGGTTACCTTGAGCAAATAAATTTAATGAGAATAACGCAATAATTAAAATTACTGCAATAGGAGCAGCCCAAGCTAATTTTTCTTTAAATAATCTCAATCAATTTCTTCCTTTCTTAATAAACAACATATTGTTCAGTAATATTTATTCATTTTATAATCAAGGTATAAACAGAAGCAATGAACAAAAGTGAACAGCTTGTTCATTTTTAGAAATAGAGGGATTTTTGTGAGTATTTATGAAGAAAAAAACCGTAAAACTAAACAACTAATTCAAATGTCATTTTTGCAAATTTTAGAGAATAAGCCGTTTGAACAAATTACGATCGGGGATATAACAAAAACCGCACAAATTAATCGAGGAACTTTTTATTTACACTATCAAGATAAATTCGATTTGCTTGATCAAATAGAACAACAATTGTTTAGAGATTTAGGAAATCATATTGACGAATTACAATCTCGCTACTCTTCCATACATACATTTGAAAATGGACAAGAGCAAATAGCTGCTTCTCTATTTAGTTCAATTAAAATGCATGCACCAATATTAAAAATTTTCTTAAGCGATCATGGTAGAGCAGGTTTTCATATTAGATTCAGGGATGCCTTTTCAGAAAAAGTACGTTTGAATTTAGAGAAAAATGATAGCATTAATGCAAGGTTAAAGGCCCCTATGGAATATTTTTTATCTTTTATCACATCTGCTTTTTTAGGATTAGTCGAACAATGGGTTCAAAATGGTTTAGACAAAACACCAGAAGAAATGACAGCTCTATATATTGATATTATTTCTTTTATTCAAAAGAAGTAATGCGACTTTTGAATCTGGGAAAATTCATTCTACAATTCTGAATCATGCCTAGATAAAAAACCAAAATTATTGGCTTTTTTGTTTTTTCGACGACGAACAGAAGAGCGAACACTTGTTTTGAGCGAAAATGTGTTCCCAGCTCTGATTATCCCCTATAATGGAAAACAATGGCTGGTTCAGGAGAACCGTCATAAAAGAACAAAACGGAGGATTAGGGTGGCAAACGGAAAAGCGCATAAGAAAATAAACCTAGTATTTTTAGCTATTGGAATTGGGGCCGTATTGATCAGTTCTCAACAATATGTGCATGGGATTTCCGTGATTATAGGATATCTCTTCGGCACTTATTGGATGAACCCTGATTTGGATATAAAAAGCAATCCGTATCGGAGGTGGGGATTCTTACGGTTCATGTGGATTCCCTACCAAAAATTTAAGCATCGCTCCATCTGGACACATGGGTATGTGATTGGAGATATCATCAGATATCTGTATGTGATGGCTTGGATCATGCTGGGAGCAGGAGCGATGAGTATCCTGACAGATGTGCCATATGAAATTTATATCAATCATTTAGAGGAATTCGTTATTCAACATAAGTTGTCTTTCTTATCCTTTATTGTCGGGAATATGCTTTCATCTACCGCACACATTTTGACCGACCATGCTTCAACCACTTTCAAAAAGGTCTTTTAGCCAAAATCCAAATCCCTTTTCTGCTAGGAGAAAAGGGATTTTTAGCATTTCAAGATGGCTTGTCGTTCGTCAAACTTCAATATGTTCTCTCAAATCGAAGCCATTTTAAATACTCTTCGTCTTAAAAATAGGCTGTTTTCGTAAAGATTGTTGCTTTATAAAAAAGGCTGGTTTATATCCATTTTATGGTACGGTTAGATTATAGTAGCTTATTGAACAAACGGGGCAGGTTAGCGAAAAAAGGACTTATATTATTTTTAAAGACATATATATAATAATGGTTTTACATACCACCGGGAAAATAAACGACATATATAAAGACATCAAGCTTGACCAAGGCATTATAATTAAGTTCAAGAAAGAATGTCCTCAAAGAGAATATATTTATACAAAATGGCTTGTAAGCTATTTTGTCGAACGATTAGGGGGTAATATGGTGAGTGAAATAGATAAACGCAACAGATTAAAGGAAGAGCCATTCAATTACCAAATAACGAAAAAAGGGACAGTGATCATCTATTACGAAGGCAAGCAAATCAAAATTGTAAAGGATGGGAAGGCTGCGCAACTTATAGAAAAATTAAATGCAGCAGAAGATATAATGGAAGTACAGCTTTTATTAGCTAAAATTACAGGGAACTTTAAACACGGCAACGAAAAAAACGGTAAAAATAAATAAACAAATTCATTCCTCGGAGATTTGGCTATAAAAGACGCTGCTAGAAATTTATAAATAAGGATCTTTTATATATCAATGTTGATTATACAAAGACAGGATGGCAGTGAAAGACGGGCGATTCCTGCCCGAGCAGTGGGACAGGTTAGATCCCAAATTATTAAACAGTGGCGTTCATCCTAGAAAGATTAATGCTTTTTTGTGGTTGAATATCTTGTTGAAGTAAAGGGGCAGGTTCGTATTATATAGTTCAGCCAGAACTTTCTGGTTGAACTTTTTTCATTTGAATTTAATCTATCAGTAGCCAGGGTAGAACGTAAGGGGCAGTGGGACAAATGATCCCGTCCGCTAAACTGTTCACCCCCTACTTGTAGAAATATGTTTGAGGCTGGTTCATCTCTACCTCCACGCTTCTTAGCCTTTCTATCAATTACTTCTCGGCCTTTGAAAGACTCTTTGAAAAAGGTCTCATCGCTTTCGAAAATTCCTTTTAAAGTTTGAAATCTCAATGAACGAAGGGCAAAAAGCACCTTATGTCGCCAGTAAAATGCGGTAGACAAATGGATTTTTAGTCTTTTGGCAATCTTCGGCAAGGTGTAACCCTCAACTATTAAATGAAAGAAAGTAGACCACTTTCCAAGATAACGAGTGCCAGATATAGGAGTGTTAGTTAGGTCGTTGAAAAACTTTCCGCAATCACGACAAAGATTAAGAGAGGCAAAATCATGAATTGATTTTGCCTCTTCCATTAATCACACAATACTTTTACTACTGCTTTTTTTACAGTTTGCGGTTGTTGCACACAAACACCTGGCATATGAGCATCTTGGGGCATAAACACAGCAAAACATCCTTCTTTCACGATAAGATGATTACCCTCGCCATTCAAGAACATAACATCATTTTCTTTTTGTTCCTCTACGACTTCTGTATCTTCCTTATTTGTATAAACCATTCTTTCCTCGCCTTTAATGACGTATTGGATATCCGTATATGAGTAATGAGCTTCCAGGCGACAGTCTTCAATGAGCTTTGTTTCATACTCTTGAATCATTACGAAGACCTTGTCATTTTCAATTTCATACTTTCCTACCGGCAAGGCTTGCAAATCATTTTCCATTAAAAAAGCGAAGGCTTTCTTTAATCTAGGATGCACTCCATCATATAATGGAGCATTTGATAACTGATCGATAATCATATATGTTTCCTCCGATACGTAATATAAGTATATAAAATAGTAACATAACCAGTAATAGCGATACAAGAACTTGTATACAAGTCTGGTTCGTATGATATGAAAAACCGAAGGAGAAAGAAATAATTGAGTTTGATTAATAAACCATCAAACCTTTAGATAATAGTCATCTGGCCATTTATTTGTGTAAAATTGCCAAAATACTTTTATCGTCTAACTTGTGTTTATCATTTTTAGCTCAGCTCCATATTTTATGAAACACCCGTGATTCAACTTACATCTGTTAACTTTTTTCCTTTTATAACCATTATCGGGTGTGATATGATAAGATGTAATTAAAATAATATCTGAAGATTTTCAGGAGAGGTTCATAGCGGATACCCTCTATAAAAAACTATGGATACATGTCATTCTCGCCATGTCCATATATTGGACGTGGCTTTTTTGACTTTCTAAGTAGTTATTTTTATAGAAAAAGAGTATGGCCCTCCTTGGAATGATTAGATATCTAATTCAAGGAGGGTTATTTATGTCTGGTCGACAACAAACAGAAGGATTAGAGGATTTAACGTTATTGGGAAATCAAAATGTGAAGTATGCATTTAATTATGCACCTGAAGTATTAGAGTCTGTAGATAATTTACATTCAGACCGTGATTACTTTGTTAAGTTTAATTGCCCTGAGTTTACAAGTCTTTGCCCAATTACGCAGCAACCGGATTTTGCGACCATGTATATTTCGTATATTCCAAATAAAAAAATTGTAGAAAGTAAGTCACTAAAATTATATTTATTTAGTTTCCGCAATCATGGAGACTTCCACGAAGACTGTGTCAATATCATTATGAATGACTTAATTAAACTGCTGGATCCTCGTTATATCGAGGTATGGGGCAAATTTACTCCACGCGGGGGTATATCAATCGACCCTTGGTGTAACTATGGCCGTGCAGGTACGAAATATGAAGAAATCGCAAATCATCGCTTAATGAATCACGATTTATATCCCGAAAAAATTGATAATCGCTAACTGAGTGTTACCACAATTCGTTAAAATCCTTTTATCTTGGGAGGGGGAAAGATCATGAAGCAAGAAAAAGCATTAGTCGTGTTTAGCGGCGGACAAGATAGTACGACATGCTTGTTCTGGGCAATGAAAAATTTTGGAGAGGTAGAGGTTGTGACATTTAATTATGGGCAACGACATGCATTAGAAATTGAATGTGCAAAACAAATCGCTAATGAATTAAACGTCCATCATCATATTTTAGATATGTCATTACTTAATCAACTTGCTCCGAATGCATTAACACGCGCTGATATTGAGGTGAAGGATGGTGCGGAAGGAGAGTTGCCATCAACGTTTGTACCGGGTCGCAATTTATTATTTTTATCTTTTGCAGGTGTATTAGCGAGACAAATTGGTGCAAAGCATATTATTACAGGTGTTTGTGAAACAGATTTTAGCGGATATCCAGATTGTCGTGATATTTTTATAAAATCATTTAATGTCACAATCAATTTATCAATGGAAGAAGCCTTTGTTATACACACACCTTTAATGTGGTTGAACAAAGCAGAAACATGGTCCTTAGCAGATGAATTAGGTGCATTTGATTTTGTGAAAGAAAAGACCTTAACGTGTTATCACGGTATTAAAGCGGACGGCTGTGGTGAATGTCCCGCTTGTAAGCTGCGTCTGCAAGGAATGCACACATATTTACATACCAAACAGCATATAGGAGGATCAATATGATACGCATTCTATTCTATTTAGTATCAATTGTAACGGCAAATGTACTGACAGCGCGCTTTGCTCCATTAGAATTTTGGATATTCATTATTCCAATGGGATCGTTCTTAATTGGTGCAACCTTTATCTTCCGTGATTTGGTTCAAAATAAACTTGGTCGTAAGAGGACCTATGGTTTTATTTTCTTAGCTTTAGTATTATCAGCAACTGCATCTTATTTATTAGGAGATACTCTAATTATCGTCGCAGCCTCTGCGCTATCATTCTTAATCGCAGAAACAACAGATACAGAAATTTATACACGTTTAAAACTTCCGATGGCTTGGCGTGTCTTTTATAGTGGAATGGTTGGTGGTTTATTAGATTCAGTTGTGTTCGTCATTGTAGGACTAAGCCCATTAGGAGCTGGATATATTCCTTGGTCAGCTGTACCAGCTGCAATTATTGGTCAGATTATCGTGAAAACGGTTATGCAAATGATTGGTGCATATCTATTAGGGCAAGGGTTGTCTTATAAAGAAAAATATCTGGCGAAAGTATAAAAAAGTACAATAAACAAAAAGAACTATCAAATGGCTTTTCCGATACGGTCAAGGGCTTATTGAAGTCCGAGCTTCTTTTTCTCCGGGAATTTAAGAGTTTGGAGTATTTTGAGAAAGAAATGGCGGACTATATCCATTATTACAATCACAAAAACAAATGAAGGCGAAATTAAAAGACCTGAGTCCAGTTGAATACAGAACTCAGGTCTTGAAGCAGCCTAATTATATATGTCTAAATTTCTTGAATCAGATCACAAGGGAACCGCTTTTATTTCTTAATGTTTACAGGAAATCACTTTTACACTTTTGACTTTTCCTTTTACCGCTTCTGGCAGATATTCATACGTTTCAAATGGCTTTGGTTGGCCTTTTTTCAAGCTGTCCGCATAGCCTGACAAGACTGCGACCATTTGGTTATTTTCATCTAGTAAAACGGCTGCATAGGATGCATCAAACTCTTCATCTGTCGAATTCACAAGTTTGCCTGTTACTGTGTACATTTTGTACTCATCTTCTTTTAATACAGGGTTTTCCACATTAACACCGACATATTCCTCAGATGCCTTGTCATACTCAGGCACGCAATACACTTTGGCGATGTTCTCTTGTTTGATAGGTTCTTCAATAAAGAGGGTATTCGAAATATAGGTTTTCTCCCCTGGATTGACAATGTGCGGGTAACTGCTTCCGCCCATTTGGGCACCTAATACATTTCCGTCTTTGTCTTCTGCCGCTAAGTCAGAAGAATACAACACTGCTGGGATGTTGCTGGTATTTTCCAGTTCGGCATAGTAGTAAATGGTCGTGTCATCACCGGTTTCGATATAATATTTTTCTTGGGTGAATTCCAAGTTGACTTCCTGCTGATCGTTTTCTTGAACGTTAGTGGTGGTAGAAGTTGTTTCATTGTTTGTGTCTTTTGTTGCGTTCGAACAAGCCGTCAACAACAACGCTCCAAACATAATAATGAAAAATCGCTTCATCACTGTTGTGCACTCCTTTGGTGAAATTAGGATCTTATTATAGCATGGAAGGGAGAGGTATTTTACTGTAATTTCCATTTACAAATAATTTCCAGTTAGAGATGTTGCGTTAATGAAGAACGAAGGAGGAGAACAACATGAATAATTTTTTTGAGAACTGGCATATGAATTTCCAAAGAATCTAAAAAACGTGAATGAAGCACTGAGTAAAAAAGAACAAGTATCTGGTTGTTCTTTTTGTCTGTATTACCATGGAACGGTCTTTAGTACGGTTAACCATTTTAAAAATGGAGGTATTTTTCCTTTTGTATAAAAGAAGAAAGATATTGATAGAAATAACAAAAGCATAAGAACTTTAGCTGTTCAAATGCTTTTGTCTGGGTTTAAAAAGTCTCTTATTTTTTATCCTTACAGTGCATGGAAGCTACGTAACCAAAGGTCATACCTGGTCCCAATGTTGCTCCTGGCCCAGGGTAAGAATGCCCCATAATGGATGATGAGCAGTTACCACAAGCGTATACATTATCAAATACAGTGCCGTCTTCTTTGACAACCCTTGCTAATTCGTCTGTAACTACCCCGCCTTTAGTGCCGATATCCCCTGGGTAGACTTTCATTGCATAGTAGGGGGCCTCATTGATTTCAAGTAAATTTGGATTTGGCAAAGAAGGATCGCCGTAATATCGATCATGTGGTGTTTCTCCTCTATGGAAATCTAAATCTTTTCCGTTTCGTGCAAATTCATTGAATCTGTTCATTGTTTTAACTAAATTTCCTTGTGGAATATTTAATTTGTTTTCTAATTCTTCGACTGTATTTCCTTTCAAAACAACACCATTCTCATAGTATGCTTGAGGGAAATCTTGCCCGGGGAATAGGCCAGTAAATATATATCTTTTCTTGGCTCTTGCATCTAAAATAATCCAGGAAGTGATGGCTTTACCGTCTGTTTTTTCATTATGTTCATACATTTTATCAACGAATTCATGATATGGAGTCGGTTCATTAATATATCGATTTCCGTCTTGGTCAACGATAATCATATTCGGCAAGCCTCTATCCGCTACTAAGAAAAATGGCATACCCAAATGATTAATGACAGTAGGTGCACCCCAAACTCTGTCCATTAAACCAAACTTCGCATTCAATTTTGCGAAAGGCTCAATAATATCACCAGTTTGACCTTTTGGTGAGCTTGTCCAACTCACATCTTGTGGACTTGGAAGATATTTATCTCTCTTTTCTTGATCCCGAGAAAATCCACCTGATCCAAAAATTAAGCCTTTATTGATTTTGATTGTTACTTGTTTACCGTTTTTGTTTACGATTAGGCCTGTTACTTTATCATTTTCGTAAATAAAATCAACAAATGGTGAATCAAGCCAAATTTCACCGTTTAAATCTTTGTAAGTTAGAGCCAATCGAGCTATTAAAGCTCTACCTAATGCGGCATAATCTTTTTTGAATAATTTATGCTTAATTAATCGCCATCCAAGTGTTAAAGAAGCTCTTTTTCCTGCCCAGGACCTGGTGATCATATTCACTTTAACGAAATCCTGTCCTGTCATAACGAAACCTTTTGTATCCATAGCAGGAGGGAGAAGCTTGCTCTTCCAATCTTCTAATTTATTTAAATCAATTACTTTGGGCTCGATCGACCGGCCGATCCCTTTTCCACCCGGATGTGTCGGGTAATAGTCAGAGTAATTATTTGCATAGGAGAATCTCATATGTGGGCTTAAATTATGCATATAATCCAGCATTTCGATCCCTTTTTTCAAATAGGTTTCTTTAATTGTATCACTTACTAAATCACCTACAGTGGAATCTAAATATAATTTAGCCTCTTCAAAACTATCGGCTACACCAGCCTCAACTAAATATCTGTTATTCGGAACCCATACACCGCCGCCTGATAAAGCAGAAGCTCCTCCAAAATGCTTTTCCTTTTCAATTAGCAGTGTACTTAATCCCTCTTTTTTTGCAGTAATGGCGGCAGAAAAACCTGTTGCTCCAGAACCGACTACTACTACATCATATTCGTAATCCCAACCCATTAAAAAATCCCCCTTTGAGTAGTATCTGCGCAAAATAACAAAACCCCTAAATAGAAACCGTTAAATATTCAGACAATTAAATTTTACAGTATTTAGAACAGATTATACAATAATATTTGGAAATATTTATTAAATATCAATCAGTAGAAGGACTGAATTGACCCATACTTAATAAATGAGATAAGCATAGAGAGTGAAACGAGAGTTTATTGTAGAAAAATATATAATGTTACACCTGGTATTTAAGAATAATTTAACGAACAATGCCATTCCAATAGGGTGGAAGGTTAGTTTACCAATGGATGCTCAAAAGAAAATAATAGTTGTTATTGAGTTGGCACTTTGAAAATTACAAAATGGTAGATAAATAAGAATTGATGAAGATTAGATAAAGGAGGATCTCTGGATATGTTTTATCGTCTAGATATGTGAAGGGAAATAATCCAAAATAATCAGATCCCGATCAACTTTAGAGGTCAGGATCTTTTTATAGGTTAGAGTGCTCTAATTAGTACACTGTAATTTTTTCTTTTCTTAAAAAAGCTTATATTATCTTAACTTCTACCCAAGCATCGGTAAGAGGGATTCCCCCCAATGTTGCCTCTTTAAAGAATTGTTCTATTGAATCGAATGACTGATCTGCACCAGTGAGACTTTCCAATATCCATTTATTATCTTTCTGTATAACATGGTAGCTATTGTCTTTATACATAAAGCTGGATACGACATTGTAACCATAATCAGTATTTTCTCTTACCATTTCCATCTTTAAATCTTCTATAGAGTAATTAATTTTTTCTGTAATCATATCAGCATAGCTTCTCACATCAGAATCTGTATCATTTTTAAATAGTTCAATGAATTTCTTTAAGGTATCTTCACTAAATTGGTAAGTATAATCATTCCAAATTTTATTAGCTATAGAGATACTTAAATCATCATCAGGATGTTCGCTCAATTGTAATAACTTTTCGCCATACCAATCTAAATCTGCTTCCTCATCAATAGTATCAAATTGGATAATTTCAGAAAGTGTTTCAGCATCATCTTGTTCGATTAACGATTCAAAGTCTTCCTTACTATATGTCACAATAGAATAGTCTTCGTCATCTGGTAATTCTATTTCCCTACATATAAGTTTTCTAGAAAATCGTCAAAGTTTCTAGCGAGTGTTATTACTTGTGAAATCTCATCATTATTATCTACGTACACAATTGGCGGATTTGAAGAAGTATGCCGATAATCAAAGGCCAGCCAGTAATGACCATCACCATTAAACAAAACAAGGCCTTTAGGCATTTTCCATTCTTCTATTAATTCTTCACTATCTAGTATTCCTCCATTTTTGCCAATTCCATCGAGGTATTCTACTTCTATGAATAAATCGTCAAATACTTCATGCTTGGGAGCGGGATGAGCATTGTAGATGATACTCCCGCCGTTTTGATCTTTTAATAATTTTATGTAGGATTCTGGAAGTTTAACACCCAGCTTTTTTTCGGCCATTTCAATAATTGAATCAGTGACCGGTAGTGGTTTGTAACCTACATCTTTATCCCATATGCTGCTTTTCAAAATCTCTTCACCTAATTTCATATAAATTATTGCTCAATATATAATTCTACAAAGTTCCATTTAATCCTTTACATATATTGGTTGATGGATAATCTTTTGTGTGACTTTAAATAAAATTTGTTTTTAAGAAAAAATGAAAGGAGTATAGAGGAAATGTTGACTAGTGGGCACTCAAATAGGGTGCCTTTTATTTGGTTTTACAGCACGAATTATATAGTTTTGCATATTTTCTATGGAGTATCTAGTTGCTTTTATGATAACTAGTAGAAATATAATCAGTAATAGAGAAGCTGATAAAAACATACTTTATATCGGCTTACAGATAATACCTTCCCAATATAGCAAAAGATACTCCACCTAATTCAAAGGGAGGAGTATCTTTTTGCTTGAGCTGGTAATAGTTTAGCAGAGTTCAAGCGCTGCCTTATAGTGATGCCGAACCATGCGGCTAGGAATGCTTTAATGATGCCGACTGGTAAAAAAGGATAAATACCTGTTACTAAAGCTTCCTGCCAGGTAAGTGCTGCAAATAGTTTTAACCAAACGCATCCAACGGTTAAGGTGATACACATACCGATTAGGTTTGCGAAAAAAGCTTGACTGTATGTATAGGATGTTTTTTCTAACCATAGCCCAATCAGAAAGGCTGTCGGAATGAATCCGATTAAGTAACCGCCCGTTGGTCCAAATAAAATACCTAATCCGCTTGTGAATTGAGAGAATACAGGTAAGCCTATAAGACCGAGTGTTAAATAGACTAATACTGTAATCGTACTGTGTCTGGATCCCAAGATGGTTGCCACAATCCCAACGGCTAATGTTTGTCCTGTAATAGGAATGAGAGGCAAAGGAATGGTGATTTGGGCTAACAGACAGATGATGGATGCACACATTGCTGCGAGAACTAGCTTTTTCGTTTTATCATGAGCCATAGACAGTCACCTCAACTGAAAAATAAGTAAACCAATTTAAATAATAGGTTAACATATTTTATGGGAAGTTAACAAGATTTGTTTAATAAATAAATGTAAAATTTAAACTATTATAATTTATTGAAAATTCTACCAAATTAAACTAATATAGTGATATTATTTAAATGAGTATAAAGATCTAGAGATTAAGGGGGATTCATTTGAGTAAGAAGGCTATAATTATACCAATTATTACAGGTTTTATCATGTTGCTGCTTTATTATGTGTACAATGTAAGACTGGAAACAACTCTGCCTGATGATGGGTGGGGAAGATCAAGCAATTTGAAAGCATCATCAAAATATCCAATGGAATATTACAGTTATCAAATAGATGATGAGTTACACATTTTTATGCCGGATGAGACAGATGTTTCTCACAAAGTATTGGATCAAAATTTCAACATGTTAAAAGAAGAATCTATCCAAGCCGAAGTGGCGCCGGCAGAACCAATTTGGGCGTCCGAGGGTCAGCTGATTTATATGGATGATGATAAGTTAACCATCAACCAAGAGGGAACGGATCAGGTAATCGCTCAAGACATTACTTCTTTTTCACCTACCCAAGCTGGAGTTCTCTTTTGGAATCAGAATGAACTAAAAGAATATAATGCAGGTACAGGTCAAACAAAGCTTATACATACATATGATCAACCTATTTACACAGGATTGCAGGCTAAAAATGGTAAGTCCTTTTTAGTAGGACTTCAAATATCTGATTCCGAGGTTCATTTTTATTCATTGTATAATGGAAAATTAAAAGAGCTGCTCGAGCATTCAGCAACTGGCGGGGAAACAATTGAGAATATCATCTATGATGCCGGAGACAAAAAAGCTACAGCTATTATCGAAAAATATTCGATGGCACAGGGACAAAGGGCCTATCAAGCGTTGGAGTTAAGCTTTGATTTAGCTACTTCAAAAGTTGAAAAAAATGAGAAGTATACTTTTTATGATGAGAAGAATGGGAGTGAGTTAGATAATCCTCGATATTTGCAGATTTCCTACCAGGATGATAAGCCGGCAATTTTATTTGTTGCTGAGGGCAGTCGAGTTGCAAAGCGTTCTGGGTATAATGTTTACTATGCCACGCAGCAAAAAGGAGCCTGGGTAGCTGAGAGGAGAAGTAATACGGAAGACACACCTGCCAGACCTCAATGGCTTGATCAGAATTATATAACTTGGCAAACGTTTGATGGGAAGGAATATGTGTTGAACGGCACAACGGATGATGATCGATATATCGAATCTTCACAAAAAATAACCAAAGAAGATTATACCTCCGCTCTATATTATTCTATTTCTGGCATATTCAGCGGCTTTTTTATGCTAGTGCTTGGACTAGTATGGGTTGTTCCTCCATTGGTCTTTTACGGAATCCTGTCGTTTATCAAGAGTGATATTTTCGAAAGGAATGAACGCAGTTGGGTAGAGCCGGTGGGAATTCTGCTCTATATCGGTACTATGATCTATATGCTGAATGAGGTCTTATCAGAAAGGTCATTCTTTGCGGCTCCATCATATTTAAACTTCGATGGTAGCTTGATTATTTGGCCTTTAATCATCAGTATTGTTACGTATATGATCTATCGCTGGGTGATGAAGGAAGATACAGGTTTATTTGCTGGATTATTTTACTACATAGGCTATAATTTATTAGTTATGACCTGTTTATTTGGGCCATACTTATTGTGAATAACGTTAAGAAGAATACCAGGCAATCATGAAACGATTGTCTGGTTATTTTGTCGTATCGGGTGTATGAATATAACGTCACCTGCAAAATCCCAAAATCAATTTAGTAAGAGATTTCACTGCTCGGTTTATATAAATCAATATAATGGATGGGTAAATCACTAGTGAATGTAATTATTCGTTTAAATATCTTAAAATGAGTGAAAAATTCATCAAATAAGAGAGGTTCCTGTGAATTAAAGTCATACACGGACAAAAATTGTTCCATTATTTCACACGTCTCCGGGTCATTCAATATTCCATGAACTTCAAGCGGCACTTCAAATTTTAAATAAAGATGATCTAACCCAAAATCAGAAAAGACCAAAGCGATTTGATTTCTGTACATGATTCCACCTCCAATAAGCAGTATGGTGATTTGTTTAGTCTTTCAAACAGGAATTCTTGAAATATATAAAGAAAGGATAGGTGAAAGAGTGATAAGTAGTATAAATCAGGAGATTGAAGAGGAGAAACAACGGCTCGAATTTATAAAAAAATACATGCAGGTTGTCATTGATACAGCTGAAACAAACAAAGAACAATTTATGGAAAAAATGAAGGACATTTTTAAAGATGAAGACTGGGTAGAGAGTGCGGGGTATTCGCAGCTTTTAACGAGTGCAAGCTTCTATCAGCTATCAAGGTCCGAACTGGAAAGTTTAATTAAGGCGATACCTAAACCATATTTTGCGCGGGTTGATTTCACTTCTCGTGAGGCTGGCGGAATGGAGAAGCTTTATTTTGGAAAGACATCCTTATTCCAACGTGACAATCAGGAGCAATTGATCATCGATTGGCGTTCACCTATTGCTAATTTATACTATGAAGGCCGGTTGGGAGAAGTGAGTTACACATCAGAAGGTGAAACTTATGACGGAACCATTAGTCTAAAAAGGCAATTCATCATTGAGGATGGAGAGTTGCTTGACATACGGGATATCGATGTTACGACGGTGGATGAATTATTGCAGGAGTCTCTTGCCGGCAGTTCTGCCAATCGATTAACAGAGATTGTTGCAACGATTCAGGAGGAGCAGAATCAAATCATACGAGCGGATTTAAATAAACCTATTATTGTGCAGGGAGCTGCAGGAAGTGGGAAGACAACTATTGCTTTGCACCGTATTTCATATTTTTTGTATCACTATAAAGATGTATTCCAGCCTGAGCAATTATTAATTTTAGCACCAAGCTTTTTATTCCTTGATTATATTTCAGAGGCACTCCCGGAACTCGGTGTTGAGAAAGTAAGGCAAATGACCTTTCAGGGATATGTGGAAGAGGTGCTGGGGAAGAAAATTAAATTGACAGAGGATACTAAGCTTTGTGACATCCTCAAGGATCAACAATTCGTTCACATCTCAAGCATCAAAGGTTCCTCTCTATTTCAAGGGGTGCTTGACCATTATGTTGAAGAAATAAAAACCAGTTTAATGGTGCATGAAGACTTTCGGGTTGATAAGTTTAAATTGTATACAGCAAAACAGTTTAATCATCTTTTATACAATGAGTATACATATTTGCCGCTTTATAAACGAATCGAGAAACTAAAAAAAGTCCTTCAAAATCAAGTACGTTTGAATAAAGATAAAATGCTGAAAAAAGTAGTTCAGCATTATGAGGTCAGAATTGACAGGGCCTTAAACTGGAAGGGTGATGAGAAAAAGCGGAAGCAATACATTTCGCTGGCTTTGGATAAAAAAGAGGCGAGGATCAATGATCTGAAAATGGAAATCAAAAAAGCCGTCCAGGATTATATGAGCTATTTTGATAAGAGAGATATATGGACACTTTATAAAGAATTATACAGCGACCCGGACAGGCTGGTTCAATACTCAGATCATAAACTCAGTAAAAAAGAGGCGTTAGAGCTTTGCGAAAGCAGTCAGAATATCTTTTCTAAGAAAAAATATGAGCTTGAGGACTTGGGCCCTATTCTGTATTTATATGCAAAAATTTATGGAGTTAAGCCGGAGAAAAAGGCAAAGAATGTAGTGATTGATGAGGCGCAGGATTATAGCTTTATGCAGCTTCAAGGGCTTAAAACAGCTTTGGAAACAGATATGTTTACCCTTGTCGGTGATTTGGCGCAGAGCATCCATTCTTACCGGGGAATAACCGACTGGCAGGAAGTAAGAAAATCCATTTTTCCAAGAGCCATTTATCGAGAGCTGAAAAAGAGTTACCGAACAACCGTCGAGATTATGAATGAAGCCAATCAATTATTAAAACGGCTATCCACTTCATTTCCGGAGGTTGAACCAATCATTCGACATGGCAAACCACCTGTATTTTTAGAGATCACATCTGATGAGGAATGGGCTGAACAGATGTCTAATCAAGTAAGGAAGTTAAAGGAAGAAAAATTCAATACTTTCGCGATTATTACAAAGACTGAGGAAGATGCAGCGATTGTAAATTCCATTCTTAAACAGCATACTGAGCTAGACCTCTATTTACTTGAAGAAACGACATCTATTCCAAAGGATAAAATAGTAATTGTACCGTCGTACTTAGCGAAGGGATTGGAGTTTGATGCTGTATTTGCTGTCACATATAATGAAGTATACTCGGATAACCATGAGATCGATATTAAACTATTGTATGTTGTAATGACCAGAGCTCTTCACCGACTGATACTAATGGGGAAACAGAAGAGGGCATTTATTCTCTAACATTTGTTGGAGAAAATGTCCCTTTTTCTATTTGTTTTGGAAAACACGTTTACCGTATATAGGTAAGCGGTTGTAAGTAGTGTAAAATAGATAAGTAGATTGGATTAGGGAGGTAAGGCAGGGAGAATGAGAAATACAGTTTTAGAAGTCAAATCAATCAGCAAACAAATAGCTGGTTCTGATATCCTTAAAAATATCAGCTTTGAAATAGAAGAAGGCGAAATTTTCGGCTTAATTGGACCCAATGGTGCTGGAAAAACGACCTTAATTCGAGTGATTTGCGGACTTATGAAGAAAAATGCCGGCCAGATTAGAATCATGAATCACGAGGTAGGAACGTCTTTTGTTGACGCCATCAAACATGTAGGAGCTATTATTGAAAATCCAGCCTTTTACGATTATTTAACTGGGTGGCAAAATTTAGAATTATACGCTAATTTATATTCGAATATATCATCTGATAGAATAGAAGAAGTTGTTGAATTAGTCAACCTGACAGAAAGAATCGATGACAAGGTACATACATATTCGTTAGGAATGAAACAGAGATTAGGAGTCGCCCAGGCCATTTTGCACAAACCGAAGATTTTGATTTTGGACGAGCCAACAAACGGGTTGGATCCAGAAGGAATGCGTGACTTACGCAATCATCTTCTCTATTTGGCCAAAGAAGAGAATATATCGATTCTCATTTCCACTCATCTATTATCTGAGGTTGAAATGCTTTGTGATCGAATTGGCATCATAAAAGCGGGTGAATTATTGGAGATCACAAATGTAAAAATGGATCATCATGTGCTTATTATTGAGGTGGATGATATCCAACATGCTCTGGCTGTATTAGATGCAAATTATGAGGTTATTTCATATAAGGGAAATCTTATTCGCTTATCAGTTGAGAAAAAGGATATCCCGATGCTTAATGAAATGCTGGTTCTGAATAAAGTGAGCGTGTATCAGCTTGCTTATGACCAAAATCAGTTGGAAGACACCTTTTTACAGACGATTTCAGCGAGGGAGGTTGGAATTTCGTGAGGTCATTACTTTATAACGAACACTATAAAATGACAAATAACAAAATGGTCAGATACTCCTTTCTGGTGATGCCTTTGTTGATTTGTTTATTACCATTCTTTTTTACAAAACTGATTAAAGGAACAGACGGAAATGTGATTGACTTTATGTCTGTGCTATCCAACTTCCTAATCATCACGATATTTCTAGCGATTGGTTTGGCGGGGAGTATACTGGCTAATGAATTTCAAACAGGAACAATTAAACTGTTATTGATCCGTCCGAGAACAAGGTCAATGGTCTTATTTGCCAAATGGCTTACGATTCAATTGTATGGTATATATTTATTAACCACTACATTTATCTTTTCCTGGCTTATTGGAGGAATCATTTACGGCTTTGGAGCGGGCTATGGGCTTATGTTTCAAAAGTTATTGTTAACGTATGGAATTACGTTTTTGGAATTGATGCTGATTTCAACCTTTACATATGCAGTATCTGTCGTATTTAAAAATAGTGCCTTTGCAATTGGGTTTGGAATAGCTGCGTTACTTGGCGGGAAGTTTGTAACGGAAATTGCAGAGTTGCTGGAGCTGTCCCTTGGCAAGATTTTGCTCTTTGCCAATACACAGTGGGACCAATACTTATTCGGTAATACACCTATCCTGTCTGGAATGTCACCAGGCTTTTCGATCATCATCCTTATCATGCATTTCATTTTCTTTTATGGTGTTGCTTGGTTTTTCTTTGCAAAAAGGGATATAACAGTATAAAGTAAAGGCCTGAAAGGGTGAGAATGATGATTATTAGTGCCAGCAGGAGAACAGATATACCTGCGTTTTACTCTGAGTGGTTTATGAATCGAATCAGAGAAGGCTATTATATGAAGGTGAATCCTTTTAATCGTCATCAAACAAAGAAGGTTTCACTTTTGCCGGTAGATGTGGATGCAATTTGTTTTTGGACAAAGAATCCAAAACCGATGAATCCCTATATTCCTGAATTGGTGGAGATGGGCTACCGTTTAATGTTTCAATATACTCTAAATGACTATCCAAAAGAGATTGAGCCAGGGATGCCAAGTTTATCTAACAGAATGAAAGAGTTCCAGTATATATCTGATTTAATCGGGCAGGAGAAAGTAATCTGGCGATACGATCCCATTGTGTTAAGCAATAAAACGAATGTGGAGTATCATATCGAGCGATTTACTCATATAGCAAAACAATTATCCGGGTTTACTACGCGTGTAGTGATTAGTTTTCAAGATTTTTATACGAAGACAAAAGGTAGACTTGCTAATCTGGAAAAGGTGGAGGGCTATCAATTCGATGACTGGCTTGACCCTAACAATCGGTCAGCTTTAAATGCATTGACCCGTACCATTGGTTCAGTTTGCAAGCAATATGGAATGGTACCAGAGACTTGTTCGGAGATTATTGACTTGGATACACACGGAATCAAACATGGCGCGTGTATTGATAAAAACTTTATTGAAGAAGTATTTAACCTGCAATTATCCGGTAAAAAGGATAAATACCAACGGGCTGAATGTGGGTGCATGGAGGCAGAAGAGATGGGTTCATATGATACATGCCCATTTGGCTGCGTATATTGCTATGCGGTAAGAAGTCCGAAGCTGGTGCAGACAAATAGACAAAAACATGATCCAACTAGTCCTTATTTACTGATAAACGGGTAAAATAATGATATACTTAAGGATCGTATAAAGGAAGCGGTGAAGAGTTAATGAGTTATTTACAACCAGGTATTAAAGCAACATTAACAGTGGAAAGAGAGGTTTCATTCGGATACTTTCTTTCTAATGGTGAAGAAGATGTTTTGCTTCACACACATGAAATCGTTGGTGATCTTGAAATAGGGCAAGAAATAGAGGTTTTCTTATTTAACGATAAAGAAGGCCGATTGACAGCCTCCATGAAATTGCCAACCATTACTGAAGGTGAATATGATTGGGTTCCGGTCGTGGATGTTCATCCAAGCCACGGGGTTTTCCTTGATATCGGACTTCAAAAGGATTTATTGATCTCCAGTGACGATTTACCAAAATTAAAAAGCCTATGGCCAGAAGTAGGAGACCAGCTTTATGTTACATTAAAAGTCGACAATAGAGGCAGAATGTTTGGTCGTCTTGCTACTGAAACCGTTGTACAGGAATTAAGCGAGCATGCTCCTGAATCAATAAAAAATAAAGATTTTGAGGGAAGAGCTTACCGTTTATTAAAAGTAGGCACCTTTATTTTAACAACAGAAGGGTACCGCTGTTTCATTCATGAGAGTGAACGTGCGAATGAACCAAGGCTGGGTGAATTGGTCAAGGGCAGAATTATTGAAGTTAAGCCTGATGGCAGTACAAACGGCTCGTTGCTGCCACGTACGCATGAACGCCTTGATGAAGATGCGGAAGCAATCTTTACTTATCTTGAAAGCCGCGGGGGCAGCATGCCTTATTGGGATAAATCGGATCCGGAGTCTATCCAAAAACGTTTTGGTATGAGTAAAGCAGCTTTTAAACGTGCACTCGGCCGACTAATGAAGGATCGCAGAATTACACAAGAGGATGGCTGGACGAAGATAACGAAACAATAAGGGGAATGGATATGAATATACTTTGGGACTTTGACGGCACTTTATTTGATACCTATCCCGGTTATGCGAGAATGGTCAAAAGTGCAGTGGAGACACCTCTTTCGGAGGAAGAAATCTTTTCCTTGCTAAAGGTGTCGTTTGGCCATGCGTTCAACGAACTTAAGCTAACCGAAGAACAAATTAAACATATTCATATACTTGAAAGGCAGTTAAAGCCCTTGGATTTCAAACCGTTTCCGGGAGTGAAGAATGTGCTGGAGGCAGCGGATTTAAATGTAATCATGACGCATAAATACCGTGAAGGTGCCGAGAGTATTTTAAAAGCAAACGGAATGGATCAATATTTCACAGAAATAGTAGCCATTGATGACGGATATCCAAAAAAACCTCATCCGGCAAGCTATCAGTACCTGCACGATAAGTACCGTATTGATCTCGCGGTTGGGGATAGGGAGTTAGATATTTTACCTGCCAAAAGTATTGGAATCAAAACCTGCTTATTTCAGAATGATACGCCAGGTGCGGATTATTATGTTAATAGCTATGAAACGTTTTTTGAGATTGTTAAAAGATAAGTTAAGTTCAACAGGTGGAGAGAGAACAAATTGTTCTTTCCCACCTGTTTTGCTTTTTATGGATAGATTATAACGAATCCCTTGCTGGAAATAGATTTTTAACATATATACTTTACTAATAAGATTGCTGGATTAGGAGAAAAGAATAGATATGAGGTTAAATAGCCATTAATAGAGCCGTTATTCAGAATAATAGAGCCAATTTTAGTGATAATAGAGCCGATTCTGACTAGAATTCAGCCGAATTCAGCAATAATTGAGCGAATCAGTAAGGAAATAGAGCGGATTAGTTTTCCATTGGATATTTTCTCAATCTTTAGGATGTATAGCGATAAATGAACATCCCATGAGTACAATTATGTAATTCAGTATCTGTAAGGGTTTTTTCACATATTTAAGATTTACATTAAATTTTGAATCCTCAAAGCGAAATATCTTTACATACCAAATAATTTATCCTTATAATTTAATTTACTAATCAAAAGATAATTTAAAGAAATTTGATTACTGAAGGAGTTAGAAAGTTGAAAATAAAAGACTTTACTTTAACAGCCATTTTTTTATCTATTATTCTATTATTTGCGTTTACACCATTTGGTTTTATTCATTTAGGTGTAATTAAAGCAACCTTAATTCATATTCCAATTATTATTGCCTCTATTATTTTAGGCCCAAAGATAGGTGCGTTATTGGGATTAGTATTTGGATTTACTAGTATTGCTGTAAATACGATTACTCCGACATTATTATCATTTGCTTTTTCACCAGCAATTCCCGTATTAGGAACAGATCAAGGAAGTTTTTGGGCGTTATTTATTGCCATTGTTCCAAGAGTAATGATTGGATTTATACCTTACTATATTTTTAAAGCATTTCGTAATGCTATAACAAAGAAAAATTCGCTTCAAAAACCTGCTTTATTTATTACAGCTTTAGTGTCCACTTTTATGCATACATTCTTGGTTATGGGTTCTATTACCTTTCTATTTCAGGATGCCTATGCAGAGGCTATTAACGCTGGCAGTACAAGTGCCATTTATAAAGCTGTTTTAACTGTGTTTTTTACAAATGGACTTGCCGAAGCACTCCTTGCCGGGATGGTAACGATGGCGGTAGTTCCGCCTTTATTAAAGATTTCGAGAAGATAAACTCATGTCACTATTTCTGAATATCAATTAAGAAATGTCAAACTCACATATTAATTTGAACGCCATTTTGAATATCAATATTCAAAATGGCGTTTTTTATAGTTGCTGTTTGGATTGAACTTATTATCAAGTGTTATAGAAGTTACTAAGTATAGAGTAATTTCAAGGAAAATAAGCAGTACGTGTCGTCTATAATCAATTTTTCCAACTACGCGGCTTTATACTATTTTCGTGGGATTAAATTGTGAAAAGTAATGATATTTTGTATATAATTGTTAAATAAAGCGATCCGATTTGATTGTCGAATGCTATGCATGGTTTATTATCTTTTTCATTCAGTTAAAGGGACGTTTTATTCGAAAAAAAAGTAAAAAAGGAAATCGTAGGTGATAGTGTTGTTCTTAAAGAGAATTCAACTTGAGCATGAAAACATACCTTCTTATAATGAGTATCCTTTCTCTATTCCTTCAATAAAGAATCTTCACCAATTGAATTTGAAAATCAATGTTACATTTTTTGTTGGGGAAAACGGTTCAGGAAAATCTACACTTCTAGAAGCAATTGCTGATAAATGTCAGTTTAATACAGCAGGTGGAGGGCGGAATAATACTTATAATGTTCATGCTTCAGAATCCGCACTTGGCGAATATATAAGGCTTTCGTGGCTTCCTAAAGTCACAGACGGTTTTTTTCTTAGAGCAGAGTCATTTTATAATTTTGCTTCTCATATTGATGAAGTAAAAGCTTATAATGCCTATGGCGGACGTTCTTTGCATCAACAATCTCATGGCGAGTCTTTTTTGTCCCTCTTTTTAAACCGATTTAAAGGGAGAGCCATCTATTTATTAGATGAACCAGAAGCTGCCTTATCACCCCAGCGACAACTTTCATTTTTGAAAATCTTACATGATTTAGTCACTGCAGGGGACAGTCAATTTATAATCGCTACACATTCTCCAATTCTTTTAGGATATCCCAACGCCACAATTCTAAGTTTTGATAACGATACAATTAAAGAGATAGATTATGAAATGACAGATCACTATCAAATAACGAATTACTTTTTACAAAATAGACACAAGTTTTTGCGAGAGATATTAGAAGATTAATCATCCAGAAGACACCGTATGTAGTCGTTTGATTAAGATTAAGGCTTTAATTATGGAGTATGAAATACAGAAGGATTTAAGCTGTTTTGTAATTTTTTATATTTAACAAGGCACTAATCCAAATTATAAGAAAAAGACTATCAGTTAAAATTCACTGATAGTCTTTTGCATTCATTACTTTTTAACTGTCTCTAAATACTCATCATACGTCATTTGTTTGTCGATGATGCCATCTGGAGTAATTTCGATAATACGGTTTGCAATCGTTTGGATAAACTGGTGGTCATGAGATGTGAAGATCATGGCACCTTTGAAATTAATCATACCGTTATTGACTGCTGTGATGGATTCCAAGTCTAGATGGTTCGTCGGTTCATCCAAAAGAAGAACATTTGCTCCGCTGAGCATCATTTTGGATAGCATACAACGAACTTTTTCGCCACCGGAAAGAACAGACGGTTTCTTCATTACTTCTTCACCAGAGAAGAGCATTCTTCCGAGGAAACCACGAAGGAATGATTCGCTTTCATCCTGTGGAGAGAATTGACGAAGCCAATCCACTAGAGTTTGCTCGTTTCCTTCAAAGAACTCAGAGTTGTCTTTAGGGAAGTAGGATTGTGAAGTTGTAACTCCCCATTTGAATGTTCCTTCATCAGCTTCCATTTCACCCATTAGGATTTTAAATAGAGCTGTTTTGGCATTATCATTTTGACCAACTAAAGCGATTTTGTCGTCTTTATTCATAATAAAGCTAACATTGTTCAGTACCTTTTCTCCATCAATCGTTTTGGATAGACCTTCTACACGCAGAAGATCATTACCAATTTCGCGCTCTGGAGTGAAGTGTACATATGGATAACGGCGGGATGAAGGTCTAATATCATCGAGCGTAATCTTTTCCAATAATTTTTTACGGGAAGTGGCCTGTTTAGATTTAGAAGCATTAGCACTGAAACGGGCAACGAATGCTTGTAATTCCTTAATCTTTTCTTCCTTTTTCTTATTGGACTCAGCTGTTAATTTTTGTGCCAATTGGCTGGACTCATACCAGAAATCATAGTTTCCGACATACAATTGGATTTTTCCGAAATCAAGGTCTGCAATATGTGTACATACTTTATTCAAGAAATGACGGTCATGGGATACAACAATTACCGTATTCTCAAAGTTGATTAAAAATTCTTCAAGCCATTGAATAGCTTTGATATCAAGGTGGTTGGTAGGCTCATCGAGTAATAATACGTCCGGTTTGCCAAATAAAGCTTGTGCAAGCAATACTTTTACTTTTTCTCCACCATCTAGCTCAGCCATCTTTTTGTTGTGTAATTCTTCTGGTATCCCTAACCCTTTAAGTAGGATTGCTGCATCAGGTTCTGCTTCCCAACCATTCAGTTCAGCAAATTCACCTTCAAGTTCTGCTGCTCTCATACCATCTTCGTCGGAGAAGTTTTCCTTCATATAAATAGCATCTTTTTCTTTCATAACTTCATAAAGTCGGGCATGTCCCATAATAACTACTTGAATCACTTCAATATCTTCATATTCGAAGTGGTTTTGCTTTAAGACTGTAAGGCGCTCTCCAGGGCCAAGGCTGACAGTTCCAGATTGAGGCTCTAGCTCACCTGATAAGATTTTAAGAAAAGTAGATTTTCCGGCACCGTTGGCGCCAATTAATCCATAGCAGTTTCCAGGTGTAAATTTAATATTTACATCTTCGAACAATTTTCGGTCTCCAAAGCGAAGACCTACGTTATTTACAGTAATCATGTATTTCATTTCCTCCGTTTGCTGGTATCTAGCAAATTATATCACCACATGTACACATTTTGAAAGAGAAGTGCTAACATTCTCGTGTTTTAGTCAGAAAACAGCACTTTGACGATGGTAATTTGTGTAAAACAGCTTCTTCGATAGCTATAAAGACAAAAAATCCAGTACTAACAGAATCAATAGATAAAGCGCTTACTGATATACTTTTCTGTAAATTTGTTACATTAACGTAATATTAGTGACATATATGTAATAGGTTTAACATCTATTTGTTCTTAACAACTATTTTAGTTAGCTGGTAGGATAATGTCTGAAATTCATTCGGTCAAAATAAAGGAGGTTAGCCCGATGAATCAATTGATTATTGCAGTATTAATCTCAACATCACTTGCGGGAGTCATACAAGGTGGCTTCGTTTCCTCATCAAATAATAATAAAACTCAACATATAGATCAGCAGCCAACAGCTGAAGTAAGTCAAGTAGTGAAAGATGATTTGACTGATTTTATGTTTATAGATATGCCTGAAAAAAAGACAAGCTCTACAATCATTCAGAATGATAAAGAGTTTGAGCATACTTCATATGAATCTATTAATTCAAGCATTAAAGATACAGAAATGAACATACAATCATCTGCTAACGCTGCTGCCGATGCAACAGATCGAGTCGAAACGAAAGACGTGCAATCGACTGAACGTAGAACAGACTTATCTAAGATAGAAAAGGCTGTAAAGACGGAAAAGACTAAGGAAAATAAGGTTATTAAAACACCTGCAGTTGAAGATAAAGATGAGGTAAAAGAAACATCTGTAAAATCACCAATTGAAGAAGAGGTAAATAAAAATACAGAAACTGCCGTAACTTCTGAAGTTGAAGAAGTAGATGAAGAAATAAATACATCTGCTGAAAACTCTGAGCAGGATGAGAAAATCATTACTGTTAAGGCAACAGCCTATACCGCGGATTGTGAAGGTGGAACTGGTGTCACATACACTGGTATAGATCTTAAAGCTAATCCTAATCAAAAAGTAATTGCTGTTGACCCATCTGTAATTCCACTGGGCACAAAAGTTTATGTGGAAGGGTACGGACATGCAATTGCCGGAGATATTGGAGGAGCAATTAAAGGTAATAAAATTGATGTTTTTATTCCATCACAAAGTGAAGCGGAAGACTGGGGTATTAAAACAGTTGATGTGAAAATTTTGGAAGACTGATAGGTTTTTTGATTGGTCATGAAAAGCAATCCAAGCACGCTGGATTGCTTTTTCCTTTCTATTCTAGTAAAAGAGGGGTAGTATCAATACCATATGTTTTAGTCAATTACATAAGTGTATAGAAGGAATTTAAAATTTAGGAATAGAGCGACAGTTTATTTTTTTCGTGATTTGTAGTAAAATTTAATTCTTTGACGGGGAATTATTATATTTTTAGTTTTTGAATCAATATGGAGGAATTCTGATGACAACTGCAACTGTAGATGAATATAATTTAGAGAGTTTGCTGGATTCATTAAAGATGGATGCTTTAAAGAATATCCGCAGAAATCTAAATTTAAAAAACATGAGTTCATTAAGAAAAAAAGAATTGGTAGCAGCACTGGCTGAGAAAATACCAGCTTCTGTCCCTGAGAAGGTTCAAATGATGGATCTTCATCAATACACAGCTATTGTAGCGATGATGACAAAAAGCGGGATTATGCCAATCGAACAAATTGGACTTGAAAATGTATTTTACTTATCAAGTATCGGATATATCCACCCTTCCAAAGTGGAAGATCAACCAGTGGTTGTAATGCCGACTGAAGTAATGAAACAATTTTACAATTTAAATCCAAAAGAAATCATGACTGTCATTAACCGTAATCAAAAAGTGACAAACATTCTTTTTGGGTTAATTCGTTATTATGGATTTATAGAGGTTGAAAAAGCTCATAAATTGATTGAAGGATATATCCAGGAAGAAGTGGATATTGAATGGCTGCACAATTACATTCGATATTTGGAAGATTTCTATGGAGATTTCCGTCTAGATGATGAATATATTATTCATGATACTATCAAGGAATTAGATGGATTTAAACAGGCTCAGGCAAGCAGAGTAGGCTTGAAATACTACCATATTCCTGCTGAAACTATGGTAAACGTGAACCGGTACGAGCCATTTGAAAGAACAGAGCAAATGGTTGAATTCATTCACTATTTATCAGATACGTATTCTTTGAAACAAGAAGAAGCAGCAGAATTGGCAGACCGTTTTATCTTTAAAGTTCAATTCGGAGAATCCTTGCCTGATGTGGTGAAATGGTTTGGAGAACAAATTGAATTTGAGTCAGAAAAAGATATTAATGCACTGGTTGAAAAAATGGTTACTGTCGTAAACAATACAAGACTATGGATTTTAAAAGGTCACACACCTTCTGAATTATCCTCTCCATCTGCTAGTAAACCTGCAGCTTCTGCTCCAGTTCTAAAAACTCAACCAAAAGTAGGCAGAAATGAACCTTGCCCATGCGGCAGCGGCAAAAAATATAAAAAATGCTGCGGTAAAGCTTAATCTCATACAGGTAACTTGTGAACATGGTGTGTACCTCGTGGCGTTTGCTACGGGGGATATGCCGTGTTTTTTATTTTTAACAAAGAAGTAGATGTAAGAACAGTCATAAGTTGATTACTTTATCATCATTCTTAAATGCGTTATAATCATCCAAAATAGAGCGAGGAGGGTATGAATGGAGGATTTTGAATCTTTAACATTGCCAACCTATATCAAGCCTGGATTGGATATTGTATTTTGTGGGATTAATCCTGGCAGAATTTCTGCTCTAAAAGGGTATCATTTTGCGAATCCAGCGAATTTGTTTTGGAAGGGTTTGTATTTGGGTGGCATTACGCCGTATCAGTTTAAACCTGAGGAGACGGCAAAGCTCTTGGACTATGGTTACGGAATAACTGATATTGTCGGCAGGGCAACAAGATCTTCTTCTGATTTGAAAAAAGATGAATTTATAGAGGGTGCGGCTGACCTAAGGAATTTAATCACTCAATACAAGCCTAAATGTTTATGCTTCATTGGGATTACTGCCTTCCGCTATGCAACAAACCGTCTTAAAGGCAAAGTAGAACCAGGTCTTCAGGACGGCTTGTTTTTTGCTACACCTGATTGGGAAGGCTGCTATATCTTTGTTGTTCCATCTACAAGCGGGGTAAATGCCCATTATACGAGAGAAGAACGAATAGACTATTTCCGGCAATTATATGAGTGGAATAAATCTCAAAAATAAATAGGTATAATATCTGCTGACAGAGGCATGATATGGTTAGAAAGTTCAGCAGATTATTGACATTTCTGAAAATGTGCCGTATTATAAGGTATAATGTTTATCTTTATAAAATTGACCGTAAATAGACATTCACTTATTATAAAGTGTTCTCTTTTTTACAGAGCGGTACTTTTTATAATAGGTGAATCTTTATTTATCACACATTTTTGGAGGTAACAAAATGAAAAACGGTAAAGTAAAATGGTTTAATGCAGAAAAAGGTTTCGGATTCATTGAAGTTGAAGGCGAAAATGATGTATTCGTACATTTCTCCGCTATTCAAGGCGAAGGTTTCAAATCTCTAGAAGAAGGCCAAAGCGTACAGTTCGACGTAACAGAAGGCGCTCGCGGACCTCAAGCTGAAAACGTAATTAAGCTTTAAGAAGTATGCGAATAAAGGCTATCCCAGGTATGGATAGTCTTTTACTACATAATTAACTTCTAAAAGAAAGGTGTGCCGGTTATGTATAATCGAAAAAATGTTGAGGAAATAATCCCTGAAGAAACGAAGGTGTGGGAATGTACTTCTGATGATTGTAACGGTTGGGTACGTGACAATTTCAAAGCTACAGCAACACCTAAGTGTCCATTATGTGGTAGTGAGATGACAGAAGGAATTAAAATGCTTCAAGCGATTAATAATCCTAGACGGAACGATTAAGCCGTCCAGCTTTCTCACAGAAACAGACCATTGAATATGTGGTCTGTTTTTTTTGTCTTGTTTTTTATTTTGTGAATTTAACAGTATTTTCAATAGATCAAAATGAAACCATTTATTCGTCTTAATCGTATGTAGGGGTATGTAAACACTACAGAAAAGAGGTATCCCAACTGTGAATTTGCCTTATGAACAAGAATTAAATGAATGGAAAGAATTTTTAATTGGCTATAAGTTTGCATTAAGTGAAATGAATACAAAACTGGAAATATTAAATCAGGAGTTTGAATTGATTCACAATTACAATCCAATCGAACATATTAAATCGAGAATGAAAAGTCCACAGAGTATTATGAAAAAATTAAAACGAAAAAACCTAGATATTACGGTTGAAAATGCACAGCAGAATGTCCGTGATATAGCCGGGATTCGTATTTCCTGTTCGTTTACGACGGATATTTATGCGATTGTAGATGCCCTTGGAAAACAGGATGATATACATATTATTGAGATTAAAGATTATATTAAAAACCCTAAGTCAAACGGGTATAGGAGCCTTCATTTGATTACGGAAATACCAGTGTTTTTTTCGAACTGTAAAAAATGGATGCCGGTGGAAATACAAATTAGAACCATTGCCATGGACTTTTGGGCGAGCCTGGAACATAAAATTTATTATAAATTCTCTAAGGATGTACCTGAGCATCTACTCCAAGAATTAAAAGGGTCTGCCGATATGATTGCAGAATTGGACGATAAAATGCTCAGAATTAATGAAGAAGTTCAGATATATAAAGATATTGATAAATTAATGAGTGAAACCAAACTTTAATTAACCTCCTTCTTCCATTAAAAAAATGTGTCAAAAAGGTAAAAAAGGGGAAGATAGAGGTAAAAGGAAGTGAGGTATAGCTCATGACGATGTTAAGAGAAATTATGACCACAAATGTAGACTATGTTACACCGCTTGATAATGTATATGAGGTTGCTTTGAAAATGAAAGAAGATAATGTAGGAATCATTCCTGTCTGTGAGGATAATACATTGATTGGCATCATTACGGACCGCGATCTGGTTGTGGACGGAATTGCTGAAAAACGGCCAGGTTCAACTAGGGTAACAGATGTGATGCATCAAAATGTTGTGACTGCAAACCCTGATACAACAGAGGAGGAAGCAGCTGCACTAATGGCTCAACATCAAATTAGGCGTCTGCCTGTCCTGGAAAACGGTAAACTTGTTGGAATTGTATCCTTAGGTGATTTGGCCGTAAGCTATACCGGTAATGACGAAGCCGGTGAAGCTTTGCAGGATATTTCAGAAGAAAATTAAGAAAAAGCCGAGTATATATATTCTTCATAAAAGCGGAAATTAGAAATATTCATATTAAGTGATTATGTGACAAGGCAATCAAACAAAACAGGGTATTCTCAAAATCTGAGAATACCCTGTTTTAGTTACTATTAAGGGTGAAGCAAAGAGATTTCAATAGTCCCTACTTTATATGAATGATGTTCTTTCAATTTCATTTAAGTAAGAACATCTGTACCCTATATGGTATGATAATGGTACTATGACGCAGGTTGGGTGAGTGTACATGTTAGGTGAGTATCATATATCCATTAGACAGTTAGTTGAATATGTTTATCGGGGCGGCGATTTGGACGGACGTTTTCGCACGGCCAGTTCTATGATTGAGGGGACAAGAATTCATCAAAGAAGACAAGCAGAATATGAGGAGAACGATGAAAAAGAGGTACCTCTTAATCTGATAATGGAATACGGGGATATTCTTTATGAGATTGAAGGAAGATGTGATGGTATTTTACATAGGCGAGAAGGAACAGTCATTGAGGAAATTAAATCAACCTCTGGAGCTCTTGATGGGATTGATGAAAATACATACCCTGTACACTGGGCTCAGGCAATGTGTTATGGCTATATATACTGTTTGAATGAAGGTCTGAAACATATTGATATACAATTGACTTACGTACAAATATTGACTAATCAAACAGCCTCGTTTCGCAAAACCCTAACATTTAAAGAATTAGAACAATTTCTAACTCAAGTACTCGAAAACTTTACACCATTTGCAATCCTGCAATTAAAGATACGGAGAGAAAAGCTCAATTCAGCAGCAAAAATTGAATTTCCGTTCGGAAATTTTAGAAAGGGACAGCGAAAGCTCATAGGAGCAGCCTGGAAAACCATTTCTGAACGAAAAAAATTATTCGCATTGGCGCCAACTGGCATTGGAAAGACCATTTCTTTTATATTTCCATCCATAAAAATGATGGGAGAAATAGACCATAAGATTGAACGATTTTTCTATTTAACAGCCAAAACAATTACGAGGCAAGTGGCTGAGGATACACTAAACATCTTAATTGGCAAAGGTTTAAAAGTGAAAACTGTTACCCTTACAGCTAAGGATAAAATGTGTCCTGATTGCACCTCTGGCCAATGTATATATGGGGAGGGGCATTATGACCGAATTAATGCTGCTGTTTTGGATATTTTAGAAAATGAATGGTTAATGGATAGAGAAACAATTCTGGAATACGCTCAGCGCCACCGAGTATGTCCTTTTGAATATTCGATTGAATTAGCATACCTGGCAGACATTGTGATTTGCGATTATAATTATATTTTTGATCCACGAGTATTCTTGAAACGACTATCTGATGAGCAAAAGAAACGAACTGTAATTCTGGTTGATGAAGCGCATAATCTGGTGGAACGCGGCCGGGAAATGTTTTCTGCAGAGTTGGAAAAGAAAGCATTTCTAGATATAAAAAGGGCGTACGGCCAATTGAATCCAGAGCTATCAAATGCAGCTAAAGTAATTAATGCATTATTGATTCAGCAAAGGAAGAAATTGGGCGAAAGGAAATCAGCTGCTTATTCGGAAAAGCCGGACGAGTTGCTGGATGCACTGGAAGATTTCGTACTTCATGCCGGTGCTCAATTAACCAGGTATGGAGAAAATCATACGTCAAATGAAATTGATTTATTAGAAACCTTTTTTCAATCACAGAATTTCCTACGGATAGCTAAGTATTATAATGAGCATTATACGACGCATGTAATAAAGGGAAGCAATAATGTATACTTAAAGCTGTTTTGTTTGGATCCTGCTTTAAATTTGCAAAAGATGACGAAGGGATTTGCTTCCACTCTATTCTTCTCGGCTACATTGACGCCAATTGGCTATTACATGGATGCATTAGGAAGTGGTGATGGGGATTATCGGATTCAAATCGGTTCACCATTTTCCCCAGATCAGTTGGATATAGCAATACAGCCGCTTTCTACAAGATTCCATGATCGCTCGGTATCTAGTGTTCAAATTGCCAGAACCATTCATGCAATTACAAAAAACAGAGGTAATTTTTTAGTGTTTTTCCCGTCCTACCAATTTTTAAGAATGGTTATGGACGAACTGGAGGAATTTGAGGAACCTTCTAAAATTCTGATACAAAATCAAGGAATGAGTGAGCAGGAAAGAGAAGATTTTCTGTCAGCCTTTGAAGAGAACCTAGATATTCCTGTAATTGGCTTTACAGTATTAGGCGGAATCTTTTCTGAAGGAATCGACCTGGTTGGCAATAGATTGAGTGGGGTTATCATAATTGGAGTTGGATTGCCTCAATTAAATGAAGAAAGAAACTTAATTCGCGACTATTATCACTCAAAAAGTAAAAATGGATTTGATTACGCGTATGTTTATCCGGGGATGAACAAAGTATTGCAGGCTGCAGGTCGATTAATTCGCAGTGAACAGGATACAGGTACGCTTACTTTAATAGATGATCGATTTTTAACCGATAAATATCAATCTTTGTTTCCTGAAATGTGGAGTCAGTTTAAAATTATTAATAGTTACAAGGATATTGTTACATAAAAGGAGATTTATATGAAAGAGCAAAAAGTAAGAGGATTCGAAGTTGTTAATTCTGCGTATATCAAGGTTCAAATGACGGAGGATGAAGTCAAGCTCCCAATGCGCGGAGATGCCGGATCAGCAGGATATGATTTTTTTTCAAACGAAACCATTACATTGAATGTTGGAGGAAAGCATCTGTTTTGGACTAACGTCAAAGCCTATATGCAGCAAAATGAATTATTGGAGATACATATCAGAAGTAGTTTGGGAGTGAAATATGGGCTAGTTCTATCAAATGGGACAGGCATTATTGATTCTTCCTACTATGGAAACCCTGAAAATGATGGGAATATTGGTATTTCCATTACTAATCGCGGAGAAGCTCCGGTTCTTGTAAAAAAAGGGGACAGGATTGCACAGGGTATTTTTAAACAGTATCTATTAGCAGATGAGGATCAAGTACTACATGCAAGCAGAACCGGTGGATTTGGTTCAACCAAACGCTGATTGGTACGGTAATAAATTGTTATTAATAATCGCTTTTGTTTTAAATCTTTTCAAATGGGTAAAAATAGGTAAATGAAACCCTTATTGGAAGAGAGATGATTCAAATGCTTTGGACATTAGTTGGAATCTTATTGGCTATATGGTTATTAGGTCTTATATTTAAAATTGGCGGAGCAATTATCCATGTTTTCTTAATAGTGGCTGCGTTAGTACTTGTTTATAATATTATTAAAAACAGAATTTCGCAAAGGTGAATAGGCAGATCTAAAACTAAAGAAATCACATTAACTATATCAGCCAATTAATTGAGGACTATATAAGGACATTGCTTCCTATATATAGTCCTTTTTAGATGGACAGAATTGAGTATGTTTCGTTACTCGAGTTGTTTTTTGATTATCATTAAACATCTGACCTTATTTTTTACCTCTTTACATAGACGATAAAGCAAAGAAAAGTATATTTTAAGCGAAAAAATGGAATTACACGAAAGTAATCATTTTACATGAATATTACAATATTCTCAATCTGGAGATGTTTTAAAGTTAGTAAAGGATATCAGGTGTATTTGTCGAATATAGAACATACATGTAAAGCTAAGTGAAATGGTGGTCTAATGGAATGGAGCCAATTTTATTAAAGCAAAGTGAATATCAACAGCTGATTGAGGATTTATTGATTAAAGAAGAGGCGAGTTTATTTCAGGAGTATTTAGATTCGATTAAGGCGCCGAATAAAGAGGATTATCTAGAATCTTTGAAACAACCGCGTAAGATTATGTTTATGCAATTGATTGACACGATAAACGGGAAAATATCTGAAAGCCAAATTAAGGAAATGGCGGCAAGCACAGCCGTTGAGCGAATGGATGATATTAATATAGGAGATGTCTTATATAATATCAATCAGGGGCGCAGAATATTTGTGAATTTTGTGCTGAAGATGGATATACCGTCTTATGTACTACAAAGTACAGTTAATAATATCAATAGACAATTTGACACATTCAGCTATGAAATGGTTTCGACCTGTATACACTTAAAAAATCAAGTCATTGATCAGAAGACTACGTTCATCAATGAAAACCATAAGGATAAATTAGCACTGCTCGGCCAAATATCATCAAGCTTTGTGCATGAATTCCGTAATCCGCTTACTGCTGTAATGGGCTTTAATAAGATTTTGAGAAAAGAATTTCCGGATATGAAATACTTGGATATCATGGAATATGAGCTTAATCAATTAAATTTTCGCATTAGCCAATTTTTGCACACATCAAAGGCTGAATTCAATGAAGAGATTATCATGGATATATCAATCAGAGATCTGATTGAAGAGATTAAACAATTAAGCTATGCGAACATTATCGACACCAATGTTAAGGTTGAAATCGATGTTCCGGAAGATTTAATTATAAAGGCAAGCAGAAATGGATTGAAGCAGGTTGCCCTTAATCTGTTTGTTAACTCAATTGATGCCTTGAAAAATCAGCCGCCTCAGCGTGTGATTAAAGTAAAATCCACAATTAAGAACAATCAATTAGTGATAAGTTTGTCCAATAATGGCCCAATGATTGCAAATGATATTATTGAGTCGATCTTTGAGCCATTTTTCACTACGAAGGAATTAGGTACGGGTATTGGCCTGTATGTATGCAAAAAAATTATTGATAGTTATAATGGAGACTTATTATGCACATCCAATCCAGAATGGACGGAATTCAGTATTTATCTGCCCGATTCTATCATTATCAATCCTCCGCAGTGAGTTCTATTTAAGAGCTCTTTATTGTTCGGATTCGTTTTTCAAATTTGATATGGGTCATTTACATTTATTCGGTTAGTAATTAAAAATACCTCTAAAAGCAGTCCGGAGAGGCTGACAGGGCTGTATGAATGACTCAGGATCAATACGCTGTTTATTTGTATATGTAATAGAAATTAAGCAGCACTTACCCAATATGGGCAGGTGCTGTTTTTTATGGGTAATTATGTTTTAAAAGAAAAAGAGCAAGAGCAAGCATTCTCACAGGAACAGTAATAAAAGCTTATTATGGCGCTCGGATTTAGATTCTATTAATCCACGTCGTTTTACACAATGGACAAGAAAGAAGAAGAGAAATTTGTATATTTCCATCAGATTCCATTTTCATGGATATCAAAATCGACGGGGATAAATGTGTTAGACTATCAAACACCTGTAATCATTGATGTGTGTGATTTGAAGACATGAATAATTGAACATTAGCGTGTGATTGCCAAAATACAGGTTGGCATCATAATTGCATTATTGTAAGTGATGGCAAAATACAATGGATGCTTGCCAATTCCCCATAGAGGATGATTTCATATTGAACCATTTAAGTGATTTTGTTCAAATAAATTAAAGTTTAAATATGGAGGGATTTATGTGACGACATCTAATTTGGATTTATCCAGATCATTGTTGATCGGAGAGTATCTACGCAGGTCAGCACACACAGCTCATGAGAGAGAGGCATACATATTTGGCAGTGAGAGACGGACCTATCGTGAGGCAGAGAAAAGAGCAACCCACTTAGCGGGTTGGTTGCAGGAAAATGGAATAGGATATCAGGATAAGGTTGGATTTATGCTCTTGAATGGACTTCCTTTTATTGATGTTTTCTTTGCCACCTCATTGGTGGGAGCATTGGGAGTTCCAATAAATTTTCGCCTCACAAAAGATGAGCTAGCATATATCATAGGGCAATCTGAGTGTAAAATATTATTTGTTGATCACGTTTTTTTACCTGTGATTGAGTCGATACGATCACAAATTCAGCTTGTAGACAGTATAGTTATCGTGAATGGAGATTCTTCCTCTTCCCATATACCATATGAGACAATATATGACCGCTCCTCAACGTATCGCCCATGCAATTCATTATCGGGTGATGATGGTGCGCTTATTATTTATACTTCAGGTACAACTGGGCGTCCAAAAGGAGCAGTTTTAACTCATCAAAATATGTGCATGAATGGGATGAACCAAGTCGTCACAGCAGGACTTAGCTCGAATTTTAAGCAATTATTAGTTGCTCCCTTATTTCACATTGCTGCTCTATCAACTCTTTTATACCCCATTAATGGAACTACCGTGATTCATTCACAATTCAACCCCGAAGCAGTACTTCAAACCATCGAGAAAGAGCGAATTAATTTTATCTTTTTAGCACCGACCATGTGGCATATGCTTGTAGAATTCCCTTCGATTGAAGACTATGATCTAACATCATTAGAAAGGTGTGCCGCTGGGAGTGCACCCTGTTCTCTATTATTGAAAGAGAAGATAACAAAATATTTTCCAAATGGGAAACTGCGCGATCCTTTTGGACAAACAGAAATGAGCCCAGTTACCACCTGTCTTCAGCCAGAGGACTCTATTAGGAAAAATTCATCCGTTGGTAAGCCGGTGGTCAACGTAGAAGTCCGGGTTGTTGATGACCATATGAATGATGTTCCGCTCGGGGATGTAGGTGAAATTGTCTACCGTGGACCAACCGTTATGAAAGAATATTATAAAAACCCAGAGGCAACAAGAGAGGCATTCCATGGAGGATGGTTTCATAGCGGGGATTTAGTTCGGATGGATGATGAAGGGTTTATTTATGTCGTTGACCGTAAAAAAGATATGATTATTAGTGGAGGAGAGAATATCTATCCAGCCGAAATCGAACAAGTCTTAAATAGGCATGCCAAAGTGGTTGAAAGTGCTGTGGTCGGTGCAGTTGATGAAAAATGGGGAGAAGTGGTTCAAGCATATATCGTTCTGAAGTCTGGTGAAACAATGACAGAGGAAGAAGTCATTCTCTTTTGCCAGAATCATTTGGCATCCTATAAAAAGCCTAAGCTGGTACATTTCGTAGATTCATTGCCAAGAAACGCAGCTGGGAAAATTGTTAAGACAGTCCTTAGAAAGGGATATTCAGAGACAGAAAAGTAGATAAGGTCAGTCATTTGAGCATGAGGCAGTGAGAGGCATATTTAGTGGCTAATCACTGCCTTTATTTATGCGACTTTGCTAGTTAAATTTTAATTTATAAGGGAGAAAAAAGGATCAACTATATGTGTCTATCGGGTAATTATCTATACTAATAGGCACGGTAGAATAATAATCGTTATAGTGGCTTAAATATAGAAGTATCTCAAAAATGAAAATCTGCGCTTATTTGGCTTCTTTTCACACATACTCTCACTAATTTGATCATTACAAAGTGGTTTGGCTCAATTATGTTGAAGTTCGGCTCAATAATTAATTAAATCCGCTCTATTACTATTAATCCACGCTTTATTATTTACTTAAAGTACCTTTTAAGCTATGTATATGGATTGATTTTAAATGGGAAATCGTTTTTTCTAAATTAACAAGTCTTAATAAAAGAAGTAATGTATCACTGTTTCCAAAGAATAATAGTTTCAAAATTAAATCCTATGAATAGAAGTGTGGAAATTGATGATAGATTTATTCTATCTTTTTTTAGTTAGCTTACAAATTACAACATATTATGTATAGGTTTTAAGTTACAGTTTAAGTAAAGAAGTTCCGTCTGCAGGTCAAAAAGCCTATGATTGATATTCAAACAGCAAGGAAAAAAGGTTGTTTGGAAATCAATCATTTCTACATAAAAGCCATACTATTTTTCTGATTCTCACATGGATGGTGTGTTGGCACGGAACTTGCAATTAGTTAAGTGAAGGCTGTTCCAAGTGGATGCAACATAATGTAAGCGCTTTATTATTGGTGGGAGGAGGGAATACATACGAAAAGTATCCATGAAAATAAAACTAATTATTCTTAAAGGAGGGATACGAATGCGTGAATATGTAACTACCAAACAAATGATTAAAAAGGATTCACTCCCATATAGGCTATACCAAAAGGCAAAAAGACATGGGATATGGAATCCGGTTGATATTGACTTTAGCCAGGATAAAGAGGATTGGAAAAAGCTAAGTCCTGACCAACAGCAGGAAGTTCTGATTCAATTTGCACAGTTTATTGGCGGGGAGGAAGCTGTCTCGGAGGATATCCTGCCGATGATTATGGCTGTATCCAAAAAAGGATGGTTTGAAGAGGAATCTTACCTATCTACATTCTTATTTGAAGAAGCTAAGCATGCGGAGTTCTTTAGTTTATTTTTAGAAGAAATAGGCGTGACTGAGGATCTCAGCCATCTCCTGACATCCGGGCACAGGAAATTATTTGACGATGTCCTCCCTAAGACAATGAATAGATTACTCGTAGATCAGTCACCTGAAGCAATGCTGGATGCTGCGGTCACATACAATATCTTTGCTGAAGGTGTATTGGCGGAAACGGGATATTGGTTCTTCTATGAAGCTTTATCAAAAGCGAATTTGTTCCCTGGATTTATTGAAGGAATCCGGAATGTAAAGAGGGACGAAGGACGCCATATTGGATTTGGCACATTCCTTATTCAGCGCTTGATTCATGAAAAGCCCGAGTTATTTGATCGTGTCCAAGTAAGACTCCAGGAGTTGCTTCCAATTGCCTATGAGCTGACAACCAGGGAAGATGGGGAAAAAGTGACAAGTCTCGGTATCGAGGAAGGAAAAGCAATGGAATATGCGCTAAAACAATTGAGTGCTCGGATTGAGGTACTATCACGTGCCCAGGAGAAAACGCTGGAAGAAATTCATGAAACTGAAGTTATTTTTGAGTAAGAAAATAGGTAGAAAAGGGAGGATATAGGATGAGTACAGACGTGAAGGTTCAGGAATTTGCACAATTTATTGGTGGAGAATGGACACCAGGCTCTACGGGAGAAATGTTCGATGTCATAAATCCAGCTACATCCGAAGTAATTGCTAAAGTCCCTAAAGGTACAAAAGATGACGTGAATAAAGCTGTCCTAAATGCAAAAGAAGTTTTTGAATCAGGTATATGGTCAAGGAAAACACAAGCAGAGAGAGCGCAAATTATGATGCGTTTTGCCGGTAAAATCAAGGATTATGCACAGGAGTTAATCTATTTGGAGGGAATCAGTACGGGAGCCACCCTGCGTAAAATTGGCGGGGCAGATATTATGCAGCTTATCCTCTCTCTCCAGCAAACAGCCAGCATGTCTCTTGAATATGAGTTTGTGGAGGCATTGCCTGTAAAGCAAATGTTCGGAGCAAACAGAGCCCAGTTAGTTCGGGAACCATTAGGGGTCGTAGCAGCTATTACACCGTTTAATTTTCCTCTTGTATTGGCAATGTGGAAGGTTGCACCTGCAATTGCCATGGGGAATTCCATTATCGTTAAGCCAGCATCAGATACTCCGCTTGGCACATTGAAATTAGCAGAGATTGCTGTCGAAGCAGGTCTTCCTAAAGGAGTTTTCAATGTCATTACCGGATCAGGTTCAGAGGTAGGAGAGGCGCTTGTGACACATCTGGATGTGGAGAAGATTGCGTTCACAGGTTCAACTGAAACAGGAAAGAAAATCATGGAGTTAGCCTCTTCAGGTGTGAAAAAAGTTACGCTCGAGCTTGGCGGGAAGGCACCTGCAATTGTACTTCCAGATGCTGATTTAGAAGTGGCCATACCAGGTATTTTGCTTGGCGTATTTTTCCACGCTGGTCAAGTTTGTGAAGCAAGTACGCGTGTCCTTGTTCATGAATCCATGTATGATACTGTCGTTGAACAGTTAGTTGCAATGAGTGCAAAAATTAAACTGGGTCATCCGCTTGATCCAAATACAGGTATGGGTCCGGTTATTTCAGAAATACAAATGAATAAAATTTTGGGCTATATAGACTCCGGTTTAGAAGAAGGAGCACGTCTTGTTTGTGGTGGTAAAAAAGCAGAAGGACCGGGACTTGATCAAGGATATTTTATTGAGCCTACTATTTTTGCAGATGTCACAAATGATATGAAAATAGCCCGGGAAGAAATCTTTGGACCAGTTCTGTGTGTGATGAAGTATTCAACAGTGGAAGAAGCTATTGAAATCGCAAATGATACGATTTATGGATTAACAGCAGGAGTATGGTCACGTGATGTCGTAAAAGCAAACGAAATTGCCACGCAGCTTAGGGCAGGGACAATTTGGATTAATGAATGGCACGCATTCAGAAATGATGCCCCATTCGGCGGTTATAAACAAAGCGGGCTTGGACGTGAATTGGGAAGTCAGGTTTTCAATGAGTATACAGAGCTGAAAAGTATCATAACCGCACTTACAAATGAAAATGAACAACGGGCAGCTTTAGGGCTGATATTCTAGCATTCTTTTAAAACTAATAGGAATGGGGAGATAAGATGAAGGTTACTTCGTATTATGAATTTATCCATCGATCAATCATTAAGAATGGAGCAGGGTCGCATATACTTATTCCAGACTTAATTCAGTCATTGGGTGGTAAACGTCCGGTTTTATTTTCCGATAAAGGGTTAACCCAGGCTGGACTGACGAAAAAAATACAGCGTTTATTTGAAATGGTGCCTGGCATACAGCTGGCGGGAGTATTTGACGATGTTACTCAGGATGCTAAATCTTCCAATATTAATAATGGTCTGCACTATTTTAAACAATGTAATGGAGACTCTATTATTGCCATCGGTGGTGGTTCGGTCATGGACACGGCGAAAACAATCAAATGGTGTCTTCATAAAAAAGTGGACAAAATTGAACATGCCTTGAATGGAAATGTCATAGAAGTTTGGCCAGAGGCTCAGCATATGGGCATACCTCATATTTCGATTGCGACAACAGCTGGAACAGGCGCCGAAATATCGGGTATTTCGGTTGTTTATAATGAACAATTAGGAGTGAAGTGTAATTTGCTCCATCCATTTATCAATTCAGATATCGCGATTCTTGATCCTGAGTTAACCGTCGGCTTACCGGCTAAAGTTACTGCTTTTACTGGATTGGATGCCTTGACTCATGCTGTGGAAGGGTATTTTTCCAATAACTCAAATACTATGGGAGATGCATTTGCACTCCATTCTGCTAAACTAATTCGAGCCAATTTGGAAACAGCTGTACATGAAGGGAACAATATTGCAGCGCGCGCCAATATGCTCCAGGCGAGCGCTATGGCTATAACAAGTTTTGTCTTAGCTTTTGCCGAAATGCCTATCCATAATATGGCCCATGCCCTGGGTGCAAAGTATGGAATTCCACATGGTCTGGCTAATGCAGTTTTAATGCCGAGTGTTATGAAAAACCTAGCTCCTCTCTATTTACCTAAGATAAAAGAATTTGCTCAGGCGCTTGGCATTGAGAATATTGCCGATACCGAGGAAGAGTGCTTACAGCAATGTATAGAAGAAATTGAAGCACTTCGTAAAGCTGTAAACTTACCAGATGATTTTTCTGAATATAACATTGAATCTGCCGATATATCGGAACTTATATCTGCTGTCCAAAATGATCCTTCTGGTCAAACCTATCGTTTGCCAGAAGAGGTAATTGAGCAGGTTTGCCGAGAGGTTTTAGGCACAAAAGTAAGTGTTTAATAGGCGGAAATATAGATTCTATATTTTAAGGAGGTAGTTAATTTTTGAATATTGTTGAACTGCTAACGTCCACTGTGTCGCGTTTGCCCAATCAGCCCGCTATTCATTACCGGGAACAAGTGATGACTTATCAAGAGCTGAGAGATCAAATTTTCAGTGTTGCAGCCGGGTTAAAAAATAAAGGCATTACTCAGGAGACAAAAGTAGCGTTGATGATGACCAATCGACCGGAATATATCATTACGTATTTTGCTATATTAGCAACTGGTGCAACAGTCGTACCCATTAACCCTACCTTTAAAGAAAAAGAAACAACCTATATTATTAATGATTCGGAATCGGAATATTTAATTACGGAAGTTGCTGCATCCGCTGTCATTCAAAACTCTATGAATGACTTTAAACAGATGAAAGAAATCTATTATTTTGGAGAAGAGGAAAATCATCCATTTACTGACTGGCAGGAATTGCAGTCTCTATCTCCTATCAGCAAGGTGGCCCCTGTTCATGCGGAGGATGTCGCGCAAATCATTTATACATCCGGGACAACCGGTAATCCAAAGGGAGCCATGATTACACATGCCAACTTGAATTGGATGACAATTACGGCAGCCGTCATTAATCAATTAACGCCAAAAGACAGGGTCCTTTGTGTATTGCCTCTTTTTCATGCTTATGCCAAATTACAAGGATTCCTAGCGCCGATTGCCCACGGAAGTACGATTTATTTAGAGGAACGTTTTCATCCTGTTGATACACTTGAAAAGATATCAAACTATCAAATCTCGATATTCTTGGGCGTCCCAACTATGTATGCTTTCTTTCTTCAAAATCCAGCCATTTCAGATTTAGACTTTTCTCATCTTCGGACAGCTGGTTGTGGTGGTGCGAGTTTGCCTGCTGAGATCCTCCATAAGACCAATCAATCACTTGGTGTAGAAATATCAGAAGGATATGGTCTGACAGAAAGTACAGTTATGCTAATGACCACACCTCGAGATATGGCTAAAAAATTGAATTCTGTTGGAGTGCCTATTCCTGGCGTCGATTTGAAAATTGTTGACCCGGAAGGTGAGGAAGTAGAGTCTCACGCGGTAGGGGAGATTATTTTCAGAGGACCGAACATGATGAAGGGCTACTATAAGAAGGAAGATGATACGATTAACACGATTAAAGATGGATGGTTATATACTGGTGATTTGGCCTATTATGATGAAGATGGATACCATTTTATTGTGGACCGGAAGAAGGACATGATCATCAGAGGCGGCTTTAATATTTACCCGCGTGAGTTAGAGGAAGTATTGTACACGCACCCTGATATTTTGGAGTGTTCCGTTATTGGCAGGCCTGATCCGGTCTTTGGCGAAAAAACGGTGGCCTATGTAGCAAAGAAAAAACCAGAGTTACAGGAAGAAGAGGTAGTTTCCTATTGTAAAGAGAGACTGGCAGAGTATAAGGTTCCTGATTATATTTGTTTTATTGACCAACTACCGAAATCGGGAACAGGAAAAATGCTAAAAACTGTTTTAAAAGATTACGATAAAAATACTATTAAATAATAAATGATTTCAGTGGGGCAAAATCCTGATTCTTTATGGAGAAGGATTTTGCCGATTTTTATTCCCTTCCTATATTTAGAGGAGTTTTACACGTATTTGTGGAAAACGTATATAGAATCTTAAAGGGGGAGAAAACTATAAAGCCCGTTAAAGAAATTATGAGTCCGCTCGAACATTGTTTATCACCAACGAACACATTGATGGAAGCGCTATCTATCATGTACAAGCAAAAGTGGAATACAATCCCGGTGACAAACAGTTCAGGTAAACTGATTGGCGTATTTACAAGAAGTTCATTGTACCAAATGATTCTGTCTGATGTTTCAAAAGATACGACAATCAGTGAGTATATCAAAAAAGATGTAGGAACGGTTTTGGAGGATGTGAACGCTGAACTGTTGGAAAAGTTAATATCAAAAAGCAGGGTTGGCACGGGGATTGTTGTGAACAAACAGGGTGCACCTGTAGGTATTTTTACAAAAACAAATGCGGTTATGAATTACGTGAGAGAAACGAAATTATTAAAAGAACAGCTTGAAAAAGTTTTACAAACATCCAATTTGGGAGCCATTATGACAGATGGAAAAAATCAAATTATCTTTGTGAATGAAAAAATCACTGAGATGATTGGAATCCCTTATTCATCACTCATCAATGAGAACCTCGAGATTTATATCCCTCAATTAGATCACTTTTCCGAGAAAATGGAAGCTCATTTTCCAATGGTTTTTCAATCCGAACATTATATGGTACGTCTGTCGAAGTATGATTTAGAAAATGGTAAACAGGGGTATATCACACTTTTTCAAAATGTATCTGAATTAGAGAATTTAACAAGAGAATTAAAATTTCAAAAGAAATGGAAAACCCTTTTGCAATCAGTTATCCATAATGCTTATGATGGCCTCGTCATGATTAATGAAAACGAAGAAGTTACTTTTATCAGCCCCTCGTTAATTGAGCTGTTTGATCTTTATGAACAGCAATTGGATATGAGGGAAATCGAATCGGTTTTACCACATCTTCATTTGCCGCATGTGATGAAAACGGGTGTAGCGGAAGTAAGTGAGTTTATGCAGGTTAAAGGAATAGACTATATCGTTCACCGTATACCCGTTTATCAGGATGAGCAAATTATCGGTGCCATTGGTAAAATCGTTTATCGCCAACTGCACGAAGTCCGTGAGTTATTCAAAAGTGCAGAGATAAATGATAGGAAGAATCTGAATCCTACCAAGCTTGAGAAATCAAGATTTACTTTTGATCAAATCCTGTCACACGATAAGCAAATGGATAAGCTTATGAGGAGTGGGATGAAAGCAGCCAAGGTAAAGACCACGGTATTAATTTTTGGGGAAAGCGGAACAGGTAAAGAGTTGTTTGCCCATGCCATCCATAGTGCCAGTCCATTTGGAAAGGGTCCGTTTATTACGGTGAACTGCGCAGCTATACCAGAGCATTTATTGGAGTCAGAGTTTTTTGGATATGAAGAAGGCGCTTTTACAGGCGCTAAACATAAAGGGAAGATCGGCAAATTTGATATGGCTAATGGTGGCACACTTTTTCTCGATGAGATTGGGGATATGTCCTTACCCATTCAGGCCAAGCTGCTTCGTGTCCTGCAAGAAAGAGAGTTTTACAGAGTAGGCGGAACAGAACGGATCAGTGTAAATGTCCGAATCATTGCCGCTACCAATCGTCCCTTGGAAAAAATGGTTGCTGAAGGGGAATTTAGGGAGGATTTATTTTACCGCTTGAATGTCATATCCTTCGAGATTCCTCCGTTAAGGCGGAGAAAAAAGGATATTCTCCTCCTAAGCGAAGCTTTTATTAAAGAATTTAATAAACAAAACGGGACAAGTATTACAGGGTGGAACCCATTGTTCGAGAAAGCAATATTGGAGTATGACTGGCCCGGAAATATCCGGGAATTGCGGAATGTTTGGGAGAGAGCCATGATTTTTGCAGAGGATGGCAAAGTCGGCCTAGAGGACATTCCAGAATATATTCTGCAGAAAGTTGGCTATGATTTTTTCTTGAATGAAGAGGAGGAAGATGAAACACAGCCTTTATTAGAGAAAGCGGAGCAGATGGCCATACAAAAAGCATTGGAAATGTCAGGAGGGAATAAAAGTAAGGCCTGTCTTCTGCTTGGAATCAGCCGATCTGTATTGTATGACAAGCTAAAGAAGTATGATTGGTTACTGCCTGAATCTTCCCACTTAAAACAGCAGAAATGAAGGTGTTTGAAAATCAGACATTCTTTATGGATGGGATAAATTCTATATTTTAACAGGATATGAATTAGGTGAATTTAAGGAGGAAGCGTACATGCTTAAGGGAATTAAAGTAGTTGATTTCACCCAAAACTTGCCCGGACCCTATGCAACCCTGCGGCTGGCAGATTTAGGAGCAGAAGTCATTAAAATAGAGCCTCCAACTGGAGATCATGCGCGTATGCCATTGGAGGATGATCAAAAAGAAAATTATCTTTTCCGGTGTATGAACCGAAATAAAAATAGCTTGGCCCTAGATTTGAAAAACGAAGCGGACAAAGAATTGGCGATTGAGTTGATCCGTAATTCAGACATTTTAATTGAAAGCTACCGTCCTGGTGTAATGGCTCGCTTAGGGCTTGGATACGAAGATATAAAAGTCCTGCATCCATCGCTTATTTATTGCTCCTTATCCGGCTATGGTCAAAAAGGAACCATGCACCAACTAGGCAGCCATGATTTGAATTACATGGCTCTTAGCGGTGTATTAGCTCAGTTAAAGGATGGGAATGGCAGACCCATTCAACCGTCACTTACATTTGCTGATTTGATCGGTGGAACTTCAGCAACCGAAGCTATACTAGGTGCCCTCTTTCAAAGAGAACGATCAGGCAGTGGAAGCTATTTAGATATTGCTTTATTGGACACGACTGCTGCATTAATGAATTACCATGTGTTTATTGAATCAGCAACAGGCAGAAAAAACGGAATCCCTACTTTAAATGGTAATGTGATTTGTTATGGGATTTATGAAACCAAAGATCACAGGTATATGACGTTATGTGCGTTGGAGACAAAGTTTTGGAGAAATTTTTGCGCGGCAACAAGACAGGATGTATGGATAAATGCTCAATTTTCTAAGCCGACTAAGCAAAATGAAGTTTATCAGGAAATAGTTCAATTGTTTGCAAGTAAAACATTCGAGGAATGGATTCATTTCTCTATGGAAGTGGATTGCTGCATGGCGCCTGTCCTTGAAGCCGATGAGCTAAGCGAACATATCTATATGAAGGACAGAAATCTAATTCACGAGAAAGATTCATATCGATATATGGTGACTGGATTTCAATCAGGAGCATTTTCAAATGAAATAATCGGTACCTATCCAAAGCTTGGCCAGCATAATCGAACCTATCAAAAATAAACGCTAGTAAACTGCTGTGTATGAATACCGGCAGTTTTTTCTTTATAGATTGATAATTAGCGTATTTTGCTAGGCGCCGTTTAAACCAACCTGCTACAGCAAGCGACAATGGACGAAACGAGACACTAATGAATGGGAAGGTGTACAGATTTCATACAACCAATCTCACAATCTGGCGGAATACCCATTTAACAAGTTGGCATGATAATTGCATGTATATAGGGTGTACAGATATAAGACTATGAATAGAAAGGGAGTACAAATATGACCGGTTATTTAAAGGAAGAGCATCGTATTTTTCGTGAATCAGTTCGGAAATTTCTAGATAAGGAAGTGATTCCTTACTATCTTGATTGGGAGAAGGAGAAAAGCACACCTGGAGATTTGTGGAAAAAGTTGGGAGACCAAGGGTTTCTTGTACCGTGGGCAGATGAAAAATATGGTGGGTTTAATGCAGATTTTGCCTATTCAGTCATTCTTGCTGAGGAGTTTGAAAGAGTCGGAAGCGGAATTGGAGGATGTGTTTTACATAATGATATTGTTGTTCCATATTTATATGAATTCGGTACAGAAGAACAAAAACAAAAATGGATTCCAAAGTGCATTACGGGTGAATATTCAACGGCTATTGCAATGACTGAGCCGGGAACGGGATCAGATTTAGGGAATTTGCAGACAAGAGCTGTTAGAGATGGGGATCACTATATTATTAATGGGCAAAAAACGTTTATATCAAATGGGCTCAGGTCCGACTTAACCATCGTAGCCTGTAAAACAAATCCAGAAGCAGGACATAAAGGAATCAGTCTCATTGTAGTCGAAAAAGAAACACCTGGATTTATACGTGGTAAAAAGCTGAATAAAATCGGTCAGCTTGCGGGTGAAACGACTGAGTTAATTTTCGAGGATGCAAGAGTACCGGTTAGTAATTTATTAGGACAAGAAAATAAAGGCTTCTATTATTTGATGGCCAAACTTCAGCAGGAGCGGTTAATGTGTGCGATTCAGGCCTTAGCAGCAGCCGAGGAATCGTTAAAAATCACGATTGATTATGTCAAACAGCGGACTGCCTTTGGTAAATCAATCAGTGAATTTCAAAATACACAATTTAAGATTGCTGAAATGGCGACTGAGGTGGAGATAGGCCGTACATTTATCGACGGTTTAATCGTGAGGCATATGGAGGGTCAGGATATTGTCACCGAGGTGAGCATGGCTAAATGGTGGATAACCGATATGGCAAAGAGATTGGTCAGCCAATGTATGCAATTGCACGGTGGTTACGGTTTTATGGAAGAATATGCGATTGCGAGAAGATATCGGGATATAGCGGTCACCTCGATATATGCAGGTACAAATGAAATTATGAAGCAAATAATCGCTAAAAAAATTGGATTATAAGGGGGAGAGTTATATGAGGGAGGCCGTAATTGTTGAAGCAGTCAGAACACCGGTAGGAAAGCGTAATGGAGTATTGAGCTCCATCCGCCCGGATGATTTGCTCGCAAACGTTTTAAAAGAAGTAGTAAACAGGGCAGGTGTTTCTTCTGATTTGATTGAGGATGTCATTATTGGGTGTGTATCCCAAGTGGAAGAACAAGGGTTAAATATTGCACGTTCAGCTGCCTTGATGGCTGATTTCCCCATTAAAGTACCTGGCACGACGATTGATCGACAATGCGGTTCCAGTCAACAAGCGGTTCATTTTGCCGCACAAGCCATTTTGAGTGGAGATATGGATATCGTTATAGCGGGTGGAGTGGAGAGTATGTCACGAGTGCCGATGGGTTCAACAAGAAAGCATTCACAGCCTAGTGAACAGCTGTCTTCCCGTTATGAATTAATCAATCAAGGACTATCAGCAGAAAGAATTGCTGAGAAATGGGGCTTTAGCCGCAATCAACTTGATGAATTTTCTCTATTGAGTCATCAGAGAGCTATTCAAGCCCAAAATGAGGGGCGCTTTGATCGTGAAATCGTGCCAGTGGAAGTATTGGATGATTTGGGAGCAAAGACTTTAGTTACACAGGATGAAGGCCCACGTCGGGGAACGTCTCTTGAAAAGCTGGCCACTTTGCCTACAGTTTTTAGAGAAAATGGTGTGATACACGCTGGGAATGCCAGTCAAATGAGTGACGGAGCTGCAGCCCTGTTAATCATGTCTAAGGAGAAGGCGTTGGAATTAGGCTTAAAACCAAGATTTTCGATAATTGCCCGAACGATTGTAGGATCCGATCCAACCCTGATGTTAACTGGACCGATAGAGGCGACGAGAATGGCACTTGATAGAGCAGGACTGACGATACAGGATATGGATTTATATGAAGTCAATGAAGCCTTTGCACCAGTTCCGCTCTGTTGGAAGGAAGAACTTGAAGCAAGCATGAATAAGTTAAATGTAAACGGAGGAGCGATTGCACTCGGTCATCCTCTTGGTGCAAGTGGGGCAAGGGTCATGGTTACTTTAATGCATGAACTTGAAAGAACGGGTGGACGATATGGATTACAGGCTATTTGCGAGGGTGCCGGTATGGCCAATGCAACGATTATCAAACGAATTGAATAGAACAATCAAACAGGTATGATTGAAAACTAAAAAATGGAGGTTGGTTGTATGAAGATGCAAAATATAATTGCTGTTGTAACAGGTGGAGCTTCGGGTCTGGGAGAGGCTACAGTCAAGAATATTGTGGAAAATGGCGGGAAAGTAACGATTATCGATCGCTCGGAGGATAAAGGGTTGGCATTAGCCGAATCACTCGGTCATGAAAATGTGATCTTTGTAAAAGCGGATGTAACCAGTGAGGATGAGATTCGGACTGCCATTGAGAAAAGTGTTGAAACGTTTGGGAAAATCAATACGGTCGTCAATTGTGCAGGAATTGGAGTAGGTGAAAAAGTCGTCTCTAAGGATAAAGTTCATGATCTTGGCAGATTTAAAAAAGTGATTGAGGTCAATTTGGTTGGGACATTTAATGTAATTCGTCTGGCTGCAGAACAAATGATTAAGAATGAACCTAATGAAGAAGGGGAAAGAGGTGTTGTCATTAATACAGCTTCAGTAGCAGCTTTTGATGGACAAATTGGCCAAGCAGCCTATAGTGCTTCAAAGGGTGGAATTGTTGGCATGACCTTGCCGTTGGCAAGAGATTTAGCGAGAAGCGGAGTTCGTGTTATGACGATTGCTCCGGGCTTGATTGACACACCTTTGTTTGGGGGATTACCAGAGCAGGCCAGGAGTGCCCTCGGTGCGATGGTACCATTCCCGCCAAGGCTCGGATATCCCTCAGAATATGCCATGCTCGTCAAAAGTATTATTGAAAATCCAATGCTGAATGGAGAAACAATTCGCCTGGATGGGGCAATTCGTATGCAGCCAAAATAATAGATTAAGAGGAGGCAGTGCTATGTATTCATTGCTGCGTGTTGAAAAAGAGAATAATGTCGCAACGGTCGTCATTAATAATCCACCGATGAATGTTTTGAGTGAACTACTGGCAAGTGAGCTTTGTGATGCCTTTACTGAACTGAGAGATGACCATTCAGTGGTTACGGTTATTTTAACAGGGGAAGGTGACCGGGCATTTATGGCGGGAGCAGATATTAAGGAGTTCCCCAACATGATCAACCAAAGCACGGAAGCCAAAAAACAGCCCAGTAAGAAAAATGAGGTTTTTCGATTGATATCCGATTTTCCAAAGCCTACTATTGCCTATTTAAATGGAATAACACTGGGCGGTGGATTTGAACTTGCACTTGTCTGTGATCTGCGTATTGTCAAGGAGACGGCCCAACTTGGCTTGCCTGAAGTGAAGCTCGGCCTATTTCCAGGTGGAGGGGGAACGCAAAGGCTGCCCCGTTTAATCGGTTCAGCTAAAGCAAAAGAGCTGATGTTTACAGGCGATTCGATAACGGCTGAAGAAGCGCTTCAGCTCGGGATCATTAATCAAATTGCTACAGATGAAGAAGGGATTGAAGCTGCCCGCAAACTGGCCCGGAAAATCAGCAGGCATTCTCTTCAGGCTTTACGAAGAATCAAGCAGGCAGTTAATGAGGGAACAGATAGCCAATTACAGGATGGGCTCGAATTGGAATCAAACCTGTTCCAGGAAATCTTTACAACAGAGGATATGAAAGAGGGAGTAACTGCATTCCTTGAAAAACGCCGTCCGGTATTTACTCATCAATAAGCATGTAAGTGTTTGCTATTGGGAAGAAGTCTGGGGGAATCATCTGTATGAAGTATGTTGAATGGAAACGGGTCGGTGTGGAGGGGCATATAGCCGAAATACGATTAAACAGACCTAAAGCGCTTAATGCCTTTGATACAGAGATGGCTAAAGAAATTCTTGGCGCGACTCAAATTATTTCTGAAAGTGATGCAAGGGTGGTTTTAATCACATCGTCCAATAAGAAAGCTTTTTGTACCGGTGCAGATTTGAAGGAGCGCAACGAGCTGAATGAGGAAGAGTGGAAAAATCAGCACCAGCTATTTCGGGAAATGTTCACTGCTATAGCATCTCTTAAGCAACCGGTTATCGCGGTAGTGGATGGGTATGCGTTGGCTGGAGGATTTGAACTCGTTTTGAATTGTGATTTTTTAATTGCGGCAGATACGGCACAGTTTGGATTGCCAGAAGTGACGCGTGGAATTATGCCTGGGTGTGGCGGAACGAGATTGCTATCAAAGCGAATACCGGTTCACCGTGCAAAGGAATGGATATGTACAGGACGGATTGTGTCGGCTTTAGAAGCGGAAAAGGATGGATTATTGAACAGGATGACCAGTTCTGCTGAATTATATGAATTAGCACTCGAATTTGCTGTGGGTATTGCCCGTAATGCCCCTATAGCTGTCCAGCAAGCAAAAGCAGCAATAGATTCCTTGTTTGTATTAAAGAATAATGAAGCAAAAATTATAGAACAAGAGTACTATAACCGATGTTTATCAACCTCGGATCGACTTGAGGGAGTAAGAGCATTCGTCGAGAAACGGTCGCCTAAGTTTATCGGTAAGTAAAATCAGGAGAGCCTGTCATTATTAAAATATGTTTCCGGTGAGCTACCTTTAAGCAAACATTAATAAATTGTATAAACAGGAGCACTTATTCTAATTTTTCTCTTGGTTAGACGTGTTAAGTAAACAATAGGTGATAGGAGGTGAGATTGGTGAAATCTGTTCCGCTGGAAAAAACAATCCAATTTAATAAAGAGCTGCGTCACAGTGTACGAAGAGTATGTCAACGATTCTCCGGCTCTTATTGGAGAGAGCTAGACATGAAAAATGCATACCCTGAAGAGTTTGTAAATGAAATAACGAGAAATGGTTTTCTATCAGCTTTGATCCCAGAGGAGTTTGGTGGATCCGGATTAGGGATTGCGGAGGCTTCTATTATTCTTGAAGAAATTAATCGAAGTGGAGGCAATGCTGGTGCCTGTCACGCTCAAATGTACATAATGGGGACGTTAGCCCGGCATGGAAACCAGCGACAAAAGTCAAACTATTTACCTCGTATTGCTGACGGTACATTACGATTGCAGGCTTTTGGAGTCACAGAACCAACGACAGGAACCGATACGACTAAATTACGGACCTTTGCAGAAAGAAGAGGAGATCATTATGTCGTGAATGGTCAGAAAGTCTTTATTTCAAGAACAGAGCATTCTGATTTAATGATGCTGCTAGTGAGGACTACGCCAGTCAGTCAAATTAAGAAAAAAACGGAAGGATTATCTGTTCTGCTTGTTGATTTGAAGGAAGCAATAAACAATGGTATTACCATCCGTCCCATTCAGACGATGATGAACCATTCTACCACTGAATTATTTATCGAAAATTTAAAGGTACCAGCCGAAAATTTGATTGGTGAAGAAGGAAAAGGTTTTTCCTATATTTTAGATGGTATGAATGCAGAACGAATATTAATTGCGGCCGAATGTATAGGGGATGGACGATGGTTTATAGAGAAAGCAACTCAATATGCAAACGAAAGAGTCGTTTTTGATCGGCAAATTGGGGAAAATCAAGGAATTCAATTCCCGTTGGCGAAGGCACATATCCAAATAGAGGCAGCGGACTTAATGCGTAAGGAGGCATCAAGGCTATTTGATCTAGGTATAAAATGTGGGGCTGAGGCGAATATGTCAAAATTGCTTGCCGCTGATGCGTCTTGGGATGCTGCTAACACAGCACTGCAAACGTTTGGAGGATTTGGTTTTGCGGCTGAATATGATGTAGAAAGGAAATTCAGAGAAACACGCCTTTATCAAGTGGCACCAATTTCAACCAATATGATTCTTTCTTATGTAGCGGAGCATGTCTTAGGTTTGCCTAAGTCTTACTAGTATGATACTCAAGGTTGATGGGAGGATGTAGTATGAGAAATGCGGTGATTGTTGAGGCTGTTCGGACGGCGGTTGGCAGGATAGGCGGATCTTTAAAAAATGAGGAAGTGGATTATCTTGCTTCTGCCACCATAAACGGATTGATTGAACGCACAGGAGTACAGAAAGATGAGATTGATGAAGTCATTATTGGTCAGGCGAAACAAAGCACAGATCAGCCAAACCTGGCAAGATTAGCTTTATTGCGTGCCGGACTTGCAATAGAAACACCGGGTTATACGGTCCATCGCCAATGCGGATCAGGAGTGCAGGCTATTCATAATGGTGTCCAGCAAATCATGTGCGGTTTATCGGACATAGTAATTGCCGGTGGTGCTGAAAGTATGAGTCAGGCACCATTCTATTTACGTAATGCTCGTTATGGGTTTGGCACAGGTAATACGGAAATCCTTGATTCCAATACGGAAAGTCAGCCGCGTGCACAACCAATCGAGACATACGGTCATTTAACCATGGGGATGACAGCAGAAAACCTTGCCGAAAAATATTCAATCACCAGAGAAGAGCAGGATGAATATGCGCTTTTAAGTCAAGAAAAGGCTGAACGTGCTATTTCTTCTGGCCTGTTTAATGATCAGATCATTCCATATCAGATAAAGACGAAGAAAGGGACAGAAATATTTAAAGTGGATGAACATCCAAGAAAAACGAGTATGGAGCAATTGGCGCGGCTTAAACCTGTTTTTAAGAAAAATGGGACTGTAACGGCAGGGAATTCAAGCGGACGGAATGATGGCGCGGGGTTGGTTATGCTAATGGCAGAAGAAACAGCTATTCAAAAGGGCTATAAATGTAAAGCAAAAATCATTGCTCAGGCAGTTGCCGGTGTTTCTCCAGATATTATGGGAATCGGTCCTGCACCAGCTACGAGAAAAGCACTGAAGCTAGCCGGATTGAAGTTAGAGGATATAGGGCTGATAGAATTAAACGAAGCATTCGCTGCTCAAACCTTAGCTGTGATTAAAGAAATGGATTTGGATTTGAGGCGATTGAATGTAAATGGCGGAGCGATTGCGCTTGGCCATCCAATCGGAGGTACTGGAGGTATTTTAATGACCAAGCTTATTCATGAAATGGAGCGCAGGGGAGAAAAATATGGATTGGTCACCTTTTGCATCGGCGGAGGTTTGGGAATATCCTCCATTGTTGAGAATCTCCAGGTTTAGGCCATGCAAGAGAAGAAAGAGTTGGATTTGGATCTTTACCGTTCACGTATCGTCACTGCAGAAAAAGCAATCTCTCTTATAGACTCCTCTCACAATGTCTTTTTGGCACCTTTTTGTAATGAACCGCAACAGCTGGTAAAGGAACTTATTCGGCAAAAGGAACGGTTTTGTTTATTAAATTTATACACTTGTATTGTTGGAAGTCCCTGCTTGTATGCTGAATCGGAGGGGAATCCTCATTTTTTTATCAGGACATTCCTTGGATCTTCATTATTAAAGGGAGTTTTTCATGCAGGAAATGGTGATTATATACCTTTGAATTTATCCGAGTTACCGGTATGGGTGGAAACAAATAAAATTGATTTTGCCATGATTCAGGTTACTCCTCCCAATCAAAATGGTTATTGTAATCTGGGAATCTCAGTCGATATTATCCATTCACTTAGTAAACATGCTGGTAAAGTCATTGCTCAGGTCAATAGCAATCTTCCCAGGACATTTGGGGATTCAGAAATTCATGTATCAGAGATTGATTATTTTGTTGAATCAAATGATAGTTTATTGACGATTTCATCTGGAATTCCAAACAAAATAGAAGAGGCAATCGGTAAAAATGTTGCACAATTAATCCCTGATTATGCAACGATTCAAGTTGGGATAGGTAGAATTGCAGATGCCGTTCTTTTGGCCCTTAAGGAAAAGAAGGGATTGGGTGTTCATTCCGGTACTATAACAGACGGTGTCATGGAAATGATGAAGCGAGGAGTTATTACTAATGAAAGAAAAGAAGTGATGACTGGTAAAACGGTTTGTACCACTTTAAATGGAAGTCAGCAGTTATATAGCTTCGCCAACCTCAATAAGGATATTTGCTTATACCCAGCAGATTTTACACATAATAGCTTACAAATTTCAAAGATTACGGATTTCTATTCAATTAACTCAGCTTTGGAAGTCGATTTGACAGGACAAATAAATGCTGAGCAAATTGGCAATTATCCATTAGCTGGAGTTGGCGGCCAAATGGATTTTATTCGTGGGGCCAGACTTTCAAAAGGTGGAAAAGCTATTATTGCCCTTCCAGCGACTGCAATGGGAGGTACTAGGTCGAGAATAAAAAATACTGTATCTTCTGTTACATCCTTAAAATCAGAGATTGATTATATTGTGACAGAGTACGGAATTGCTTCCTTGTTTGGCAAATCACTTAAAGAACGAAGACAGCAAATGCTGAACATCGTACACCCGAATTTCAGAGAAAGTTTAAGTGCTAATCTTACATCACAGTTGTAGCAATAATCTTTTTTACATGGAGGGGTTTAGGTGTCAATCAAGGTGAAACAGGATCAGATAAAAAGGGCAAGACGGCCATTTTTTACTGATGAACATGAAATGTTCAGGAAATCACTCGTGAGTTTTTTACAAAAAGAAGCTGTTCCCTATTTTGAAACATGGGAAGAGGAGAGATTGATCCCTCGATCCTTTTGGGAGAAGATGGGTGAACAAGGTTTTATTTGCCCGTGGGTCAGTGTGGAGTATGGCGGAATGGGTACTGATTTTGGCTTTGCTATTATTTTAAGTGAAGAATTAGCAAAAATAGGAGCTGGTTTGACGGGCATAGGAACTCACAGCAATATCATTGTTCCTTATTTACATACATTTGGCAATGAGGAACAAAAGCATAGATTTTTGAAAAAATGCGTTAAAGGGGAACTGATTACTTCGATTGCAATGACAGAACCAGGGGCTGGATCAGATTTGGCAAGCATCCAAACGACGGCTATCCGTAAAGGTAATCAGTATATATTAAATGGTCAGAAAACATTTATTACAAATGGAATCCATTCTGATTTGATAATTGTTGCCTGTAAAACGGATCCAAAAGCTGAACCAAGACATAAAGGAATCAGTCTTATATTAGTTGAACGAGATACCCCAGGGTTTACGCGTGGGAGGAAGTTAAATAAGGTGGGAATGCACAGCCAGGATACGAGTGGGCTAATATTTGAAGATTGTATAGTGCCAGTCTCAAATCGATTAGGAGAAGAAGGAAAAGGCTTCCGCTATATGATGATGAATCTTCAGGAGGAACGGCTCTTATGCGCAACAAATGCGGTCGTAGCTGCTGAAGATATGCTTCAATTAACCATACAATATGTAAAAGAGAGAGATGCCTTTGGAAAGCCAATCAGCCAATTTCAGAACACTCAATTTACGCTGGCCGAAATTGCTACAGAAATAAAGTTTGGTCGGACTTTTGTCGATGATTTAATCAAAAAACATATTGATGGAAAAGAAATTGTGAAGGAAGTAAGTATGGCTAAATGGTGGACGACAGAGATGGCAAAACGTGTCTCCACCCAATGTATGCAGCTTCATGGCGGTTATGGCTATATGGAGGAATACAAAATTGCCAGACGGTATAGAGATATACCAGTCACATCCATTTTTGCAGGCTCGAATGAAATTATGAAGGTCATTATCTCTAAACAATTGGGACTCACTTGAAAGCTGGATAGATCAAATTAAAAAGAAGAGAAGGGAGAGAACGAGTTTGGACTTTACCTTATCAGATGAAACGATAAAAATGAAAAAGATGATCAAACATTTCATTGATGAAACGGTCGATCCGAAAGCAGACTTAATCGAGAAAAATGATCATATACCTGAGGACATCATGCAGCTAAGCAGGGACATGGGTCTATTTGGTTTGAGTATTCCGGAAGGCTATGGCGGACTTGGCCTCGATATGGTTGGAAAATGTGCCATATATGAGGAGCTTGGCCGTACGCATAATGGCTATACGACCATCATTGGAGCACATACCGGTATTGGCTCTGTTGGGGTTGTTGAGATGGGAAATGATAGACAGAAGCAAAAATATTTACCCAAAATGGCAACTGGAGAATTAATTGGTGCATTTGCTTTAACAGAGCCTGAAGCTGGTTCAAATGCTGCTGCGATTAGAACGAGAGCCGTTCGAAAAGGAGACAGCTATCTTCTAAATGGGTCCAAGCACTATATAACAAATGCATCAATTGCCGGTTTATTTACCGTGATGGCTGTGACCAATCCGGCTGCAGGTCCTAAAGGAATTACTTCCTTTTTGATTGAAAAGGGTACAAAAGGAATGATTATTGGGAAAAAGGAAGAAAAAATGGGCTTGAGAGGCTCTCATTCTTTCGAAATCTTTTTTGAAGACTGCGAGGTTCCGGCAGATCATATTCTGGGGCAAGAAGGAATGGGATATGTGAATGCTCTAAAGATTCTAGCTAATGGCCGCGTAGGTCTGGCCGCTAGGAATCTTGGATCCTGTCAAAAATTATTGGAATTATCGGTCCAATATGCATTTGAACGGCACCAATTCGGAAAGCCGATTTTTGAACAGCAAATCATCCAGCACTATTTGGCTGATATGGCCTTGGACATTGAATCGCTCCGTGCATTAACCTATAAGGTTGCCTGGATGGTAGACCAAGGAAAGAATGTTGTTAAAGAAGCGGCTATGTCTAAATTGCTAGGTTCAGAAATATTTAATCGAGTAGCTGATAAAGCCGTTCAGATTCATGGAGGCCTAGGATATATGAAAGGATATCCAATCGAGCGATTTTATCGTGATGCAAGAATCACCAAAATTTATGAAGGTACTTCAGAAATCCAGAAAAATATCATTGCTGCTCAAATAAAGAAAGATTTCTATAATCATTCACAAATGATGTATACATAATTCTTATTAAGACAGACAGGCATGGATATCAAAATAAAAATGGGCAGGATTCCAACGGATGAGTGGAATCTATTTTTTTGCTTTGAGGTGTTTTTTTAAAAGCATAAAATATTACGGCATACTGATTATATTTTTTGTTAAAATTGGAATATATGTTCGATTGTGGAAGGTGGGTGGTTTTAAGATGTTAAAGAATGAAGCAGATGTTATTAGGTTAATTCAAAACGATGAAAAAATGATGGAGATTATAAAGGCTGTAAGCACATTAAATTTACCTGACTGGTGGATATGTGCAGGATTTATACGTTCAAAGATTTGGGATGCTTTGCACGGATTTAAAGATCGTACTGAAACACCGGATGTTGATGTTATCTATTTTGATAAATCAATAATTAATGAGGATATGGAAAAAGAATTTGAGATAAATTGATTAGTATTATGCCTAATATACCTTGGTCTGTGAAAAATGAGGCTAGAATGCATACGATTAATAACTTTTCTCCATATACTTCTTCGCAAGATGCCATATCAAAATTCCCAGAAACAGCGACAGCTCTAGGGATAAAGTTAGATCATGAGAATAAATTAATCCTTATTGCTCCATATGGATTAGATGATGTCATAAATTTAGAGGTTAAGCCAACTCCCCATTTTCGTGAGTCAAAAGAACTGGCTGTTATTTATAAGGACCGAATTTCAAAAAAGAATTGGAAGTCTATTTGGCATAAAATTGAAGTTCGCGATATATCTGATTAAGAATGATAGACTCTCATTTACGTTCCCTCTTTTTAATAGTATCTCTATAAAATCTATCATTTTGATATTTTACCGTTTATTAATCTCCTCTTTTTTTTGAAATGTAAAATTCGCAAACCATCCTGATCATTTTACATCGACTTTCCACTGTCCTATCAGCCGACCGAATTATTTTTATGGAAAATGGAAAAGTAATTGAGACAGGTACACATAGGGAACTGTTTGAGAATAAACATGGGGTATATTCAAGGTTATTTAGCAGGGAAGCTGAAATGGGCAATCAAACTGTAACTATAAAACTCTACAGAATCGTAAGAATTGGATGACTCACGCCTCTAACATGTACTTACAAGTTATGGTAAACTATTCATGATTCGCGTTTGTTCATAGTGAGGGGTGATTCATATAATGAAAAAATACGAACAAGTAAAGATGGAGATTAAGAAGCTCATCGAAGAAGGCGATTATATACCCGATCAGCGTATAAGTTCTGAATATAGTTTAACTCAGCAATTTGGAGTTAGCAGACATACAGTGCGTAAAGCAATTAATGATCTTGTAAATGAAGGCTGGTTGTATACAGAGCAAGGTTCAGGCACCTTTTGTGCTGACCGGAACACAAATCAACCATCTGAAAAAACAATTGCTCTTTTGACTACATATATATCCAATTACATCTTCCCCTCCATCATTAATGGAGTTGAGTCCTATCTAAGCAGTAAAGGATATACTCTGCTCCTTTATAGTACAAATAATGATTTAAATAAAGAAAAGTTGTGTTTGGAGAATATTTCAAACAGGGGGATTGCCGGTTTAATTGTAGAACCGACTAAAAGTAATTATTATAATCCGAACCTGAAATATTATTTAAATTTAGAGAGGAAAAAAATACCATATTTAATGATTAATGCTTATTATCCAGAGCTACACCCTTATAGATTAACGGTAGATGATGAATTAGGCGCTTATATGGCAACAGAACATTTGATTAAATTGGGGCATGGACGCATTGCTGGTATTTTTAAAACGGATGACCAGCAAGGTGTTAAGAGGATGCAGGGATTTATCAAAGCGCATAGGGAGTATAGCATCCCCATCTTACCCAATATGATCCTACCTTGTACAACAATAGAAAAAGATAAAGTACTGAATGAAGAATTTATGGGTCTTCTAAATTCTGAACAAAGACCTACAGGGCTTTTCTGTTATAACGATGAAATAGCTTTGTCTGCTCTTGATGTTATTAGGGAATATGGAATTAGTGTACCTGATGATCTATCCATTGTAGGGTTCGATGACTCAAATTTAGCGACTGCATCTGAAGTGAAATTAACGACCATCAGACATCCACAATTTGAAATGGGTAGACAAGCTGCAGAAACAATTATCCAGCTGATTGAAAATAAAGTAGATGGAGATCCTTCAATCCGTTATAAACCAGAGTTAATATTACGAAATTCAACGAGAAAATTATAGGAATTTCTTTTTAAAAACCCACCAAAATGGGTTTTTTATTTTGTTCACAAATGGTTGTAAAAAATATGCAAAGGAGAATAATTTATGTAGCGTACTTGTACTAACAAGTAGTATGATATTAATGTAAGCGCATGCATTATTTTGAAAGGTTTCTATATTCATAATGTTTTGGGAATAAATTGAATGAGAGCCTTATTTTACAAAAGGGAGTGGTTAATAACATGAGGAAGTTTGTTACTGCAATGATGATGTTTGTACTGGTATTTACCTTAGCGGCATGTGGCAGCGATGAAAAATCCAGTGGGGAAGAAAAAGGGTTTGTTGGAATTGCCATGCCAACAAAGTCATCGGAGCGCTGGGTATTTGATGGAGAAAATATGGTCAAGGAATTTGAAAAGTTAGGCTACAAGACAGATCTGCAATATGGCGAAGACGTTATTGAAAATCAAATTGCCCAAATTGAAAACATGATTACTAAAGAAGTAGACATTTTAGTAGTTGCCTCTATTGATGGGGAATCTTTAACAGAAGTCCTTCAAAAAGCGGCTGATCAAGATATTAAAGTTATTTCCTATGACCGATTAATCAAAGGGACAGATAATGTGAGTTATTATGCCACATTTGATAACTTCAAGGTTGGTGTTCTACAAGCCTCCTACATTGAAGACAAGCTAGGACTTAAGGACGGCAAAGGACCTTTTAATATTGAGTTGTTTGGCGGGTCTCCAGATGATAACAATGCATACTTTTTCTATGATGGTGCAATGTCTGTCTTAAAGCCATACATAGACTCAGGGAAATTGGTTGTTAAAAGCAAACAAACAGATATGAAGCAAATTGCTACTTTGCGTTGGGATGGCGCAACTGCACAATCTCGTATGGACAACTTGCTAAGTTCACAATATTCAACTGATCGTGTAGATGCCGTTTTATCTCCATTTGATGGAATCAGTATCGGTATTATTTCTTCTCTTAAAGGGGTTGGTTATGGAACTGGAAGTAAACCATTACCAATAATTACTGGACAGGATGCTGAGTTGGCATCAGTAAAATCTATTATTGCCGGTGAGCAAACCTCAACCATCTTTAAAGATACGAGAGCATTAGCTAAAAAAGCAGTGGAGATGGCTGATGCAGTTCTAAAAGGTAAGGAAGCGGAAGTAAATGATACTGAAACATATGACAATGGAAATAAGGTTGTACCTTCTTATCTATTGGAACCGGTTTCAGTTGATAAAGAGAATTACAAAGAAATTTTAGTAGATAGCGGATATTACACAGAAGAAGAATTAAGCAAATAAAAGAAATAGTGGGTCTCGTTTTTTTCAAAGGTTTCTATATTCCAAGCTTTATGGGGCTAGCATAAATTAGAAACCTTTATTTTTATCAAAAGGGAGAGGTTCAAAACATGAGAAAATTTGTTACTGCAATGATGATGTTTGCACTGGTACTTACCTTAGCAGCATGTGGCAGCGATGAAAAATCCAGCGGTGATGAAAAAGGGTTTGTTGGAATCGCTATGCCGACAAAGTCATCAGAGCGTTGGGTATTTGATGGAGAAAATATGGTCGAAGAGTTTGAAAAGCTAGGCTACAAAACAGATCTTCAATATGGCGAAGATGTCATTGAAAATCAAATTGCCCAAATTGAAAATATGATTACTAAAGGAGTAGATATTTTAGTAGTCGCCTCTATTGATGGGGAATCATTGACAGAAGTTCTTCAAAAAGCAGCTGACCAGGATATTAAGGTTATATCCTATGACCGCTTAATTAAAGGGACAGATAATGTGAGTTATTATGCCACATTTGATAACTACAAAGTTGGTGTTTTACAAGGCTCTTATATTGAAGAAAAGCTTGGTCTTAAGGACGGCAAAGGACCATTTAATATTGAATTGTTTGGCGGATCTCCAGACGATAACAACGCATACTTTTTCTATGATGGTGCAATGTCTGTTCTAAAACCATACATAGATTCTGGGAAATTGGTTGTTAAAAGTAAACAAACAGATATGAAGCAAATTGCTACTTTACGCTGGGATGGCGCAACAGCGCAAACTCGTATGGACAACTTACTAAGTTCACAATATTCATCTGATCGTGTAGATGCAGTCTTATCGCCAAATGATGCATTAGCTATTGGTATTATTTCTTCTTTAAAAGGGGTTGGTTATGGATCGGATAGCAAACCATTACCGATTATTACCGGACAAGATGCTGATTTGGCATCAGTAAAATCAATCATTGCCGGTGAACAAACCTCTTCCATCTTTAAAGATACGAGAGCATTGGCTAAAAAAGCAGTTGAAATGACAGATGCAGTTCTAAAAGGCAAGGAAGCAGAAGTAAATGACACTGAAACATATGACAATGGAAACAAGGTTGTACCATCTTATCTTTTAGAACCAGTAATAGTAGATAAAGAAAATTATAAAGAAATTTTAGTCGATAGCGGATATTACACAGAAGAAGAGCTAAGCAATTAACAGAATGGATGGCGGATGCTGTTTGATTGTAATGTAAACGGTTAAACAGCATCTAAATTTATACAGTTGAGGTGAATGGCGTGTCATCAATTTTATTAGAAATGAAAAATATCACGAAGACATTCCCTGGGGTAAAAGCTCTTGACCATGTGAATTTAAAAATTAAAGAAGGCGAAATCCACGCCCTTTGCGGAGAAAATGGAGCTGGTAAATCTACTTTAATGAAAGTATTGAGTGGAGTGTACCCACATGGCACTTATTCAGGAGATATCTTATTTAATGGAGAAGTGTGTGAATTTAAAAATATTAAGCAAAGTGAAAATCTAGGCATTGTAATTATCCATCAAGAATTGGCTTTAATCCCTTATCTATCTATCTCTGAAAATATATTTATAGGCAATGAACAAACAAAACATGGAATCATAAATTTTAATGAAACAATTGTAAAAACATTAGACTTACTGAAAATTGTTGGGTTAAATGAATCACCGAATACACCGGTTAATCAACTGGGTGTAGGAAAGCAACAATTAGTTGAAATAGCAAAGGCATTATCCAAGAAAGTGAAATTACTTATATTAGATGAACCAACTGCAGCTTTAAATGAGAATGATAGTGAAAATCTCTTAAATTTAATGCTTGAATTTAAGAAACAAGGAATGACCTCCATAATAATCTCTCATAAATTAAATGAGATTGCAAAGGTGGCCGATTCGATAACCATCCTTCGTGATGGTAAAACTATCGAAACTCTTGATATGAAAAAAGGTGTCACGGAGGACCGAATCATTAAGGGGATGGTAGGACGTGACTTAACGAATCGGTATCCTGAACACACACCAAATATCGGAGAAACCATATTAGAAGTGAAAAACTGGACAGTTCAGGATGAAAACAATTCCGATCGTAACGTGGTTGATGATGTAAGTTTCCAAATAAAAAGCGGTGAAATTATTGGCATAGCCGGATTAATGGGAGCTGGGAGAACCGAGCTGGCGATGAGTTTGTTTGGAAAGGCTTATGGTAAAAAAATCTCAGGCCAAATAATTAAAAAGGGAAAAGAACTGAAGCTGAAAAATATTACACAAGCAATCGATAATGGCATTGCTTACGTAACTGAAGACCGTAAATCATATGGACTTGTATTGGAAGAAGATATTAAAACGAATATCACATTGGCAAATCTGGGTAAAATATCTCAAAAACTAGTTGTAAATGATAATCAGGAAATTATTGAAGCAGAGCAATATCGCAAAAAAATGAATATAAAGAGCCCAAGTATCTTACAAAAAGCAATGAATCTAAGTGGAGGAAATCAACAAAAAGTCGTGTTAAGCAAGTGGATTTTTGCTGAACCGGAAATCTTGATTTTGGATGAACCAACACGTGGGATTGACGTTGGGGCAAAGTATGAAATTTATTCTATTATTAATGAATTGGCCGACAAAGGAATGGGAGTATTGGTCATTTCATCAGAACTGCCTGAGATATTAGGAATATGCGACAGAATTTATGTCATGCGTGAGGGCACATTTACCGCAGAATTTGATCGGAATGAAGCTTCACAAGAAAAAATTATGAAATACATGACCAGAACAGGGGTGGAACAGCTGTGAAAACACTGACTAGTTTATTGAAAAATAATATAAGACAGTATGGAATGGTATTGGCTCTGATCTTTATCATGGTGCTATTTCAAGTATTAACGGATGGCATATTACTAAAACCTCTTAATATTACAAATCTTATTCTGCAAAATAGTTATATTCTTGTTTTAGCAATCGGGATGTTGTTGGTCATTATATTGGGGCATATCGATCTTTCCGTTGGTTCGATTGTAGCCTTTGTTGGAGCTATGTCAGCGATATTTATGATTGAAATGAACATGCCGGTTTGGTTATCTGTCATTCTTTGTCTTATTATAGGAGCTTTAATAGGAGCTTGGCATGGATTTTGGGTTGCATTCCTTAAAATCCCAGCATTTATCGTTACACTCGCAGGGATGCTGATTTTCCGCGGACTTACTATGCTTGTTCTCAATGGGCAATCCATTGCTCCGTTTCCTGAGTCCTTCCGCCAAATGAGTACAGGGTTTATACCGGGGCTGAATAAAACAGGAGAATTAGATTTACTGACTATGATTGTCGGAGTTTTAATCTCTCTCGTACTATTATGGAGTGAATTTAGAAAGCGTAAAAAACAACAGTCTTACAATTTTGAAGTACTTCCAATGTGGTTATTTGCTTTAAAACTGGTATTTATAGTAGCAGTAATGAATATATTTGCTTATTTCCTAGCTTCATATGAAGGTATTCCTAATATTTTGGTGATTTTAGTTGTATTAATTGTTGCTTACTCATTCTTTACAAATAAAACAGTCCCTGGTCGACATTTATATGCGCTTGGCGGTAATGAAAAAGCAGCAAAATTATCAGGTATTAAAACAAAATGGCTTACCTTCTGGGTATTTGTAAACATGGGTGTATTATCTGCCTTATCAGGATTATTATTTGCAGCTCGGTTGAATGCAGCAACTCCTAAAGCGGGTAACTCTTTTGAATTGGATGCGATCGCTGCGGTCTTTATTGGCGGGGCATCCGCATATGGCGGTATAGGGACTGTTATAGGCGCTGTCGTTGGTGGTTTGGTAATGGGTGTATTAAACAATGGTATGTCGTTAATTGGCTTAGGCGTGGATTATCAACAGACAATTAAAGGACTGGTATTGTTGCTAGCTGTAGGGTTTGACGTGTATAATAAAAATAAATCATCGTAAGTTTATTTTAACAAAAAGAGGTGTTTGGAAAGTGAATTATCGCAGACTTGGCAATACCGATTTATCTGTAAGTGAGATTAGTTTTGGGACATGGGGAATTGGCGGTGATTGGGGAAAGGCTGATACCCAGGATGCTCTTCTTGGTTTAAATCGCGCTATGGAGAATGGAGTTAACTTCTTTGATACGGCGGATGTATACGGAAGTGGTAGAAGCGAAGAACTGTTAAGGGAAGCGACGAAAGGCAAAGAGGATACGATCCATATTGCTACGAAATTTTGTCGAGCCGGTGATATTCATGATCCAGATACATATTCGGAAGAGGCAATTCGGGCATATTGTGAGGGCAGTCTCAAAAGGCTTGGCCGCGAACGGATTGACCTATATCAAATTCATTGTCCGCCCTTACATATTTTAAAGAATACGGATGTATTTACTGTGCTGGATAAGCTTCAGCAGGAAGGGAAAATTCGCCATTATGGCGTGAGCGTAGAGACTGTTGAAGAAGGTTTATTCTGTCTTACCATTCCAGGTGTCAGAGCATTACAGGTCATTTTCAATATATTCCGGCAAAAACCGCTTGAAGAACTCTTCCCGACAGCTAAAAAACAGGGGGTTGGTATATTAGCCCGCGTACCACTGGCCAGTGGTTTGCTAACAGGAAAATTCAGCACCCAAACAAAATTTGAAGAAAATGATCACCGTAGCTTTAATGCAAATGGAGAAAAATTTAATGTTGGTGAAACATTTGCAGGACTTGAGTTTTCAAAAGGAGTTGAGCTTAGCAATCAGCTTTCCTGGATTGCGGATGGAAGAGGTACCATGGCTAATTCAGCTTTACGATGGATTCTGGACCATGAAGAAATTACATGTGCAATACCTGGTTTTAAAAATGCGCAACAAGTTGACCAAAATTTAAAGGCGATTCAAACTAAATCCTTTTCAAAAGAAGAGTTAGATAGGCTGCAAACGTTTTATATGAATGAAGTACATGATTATATTCGCGGACCTTATTAATGCCAGTTAAACGGGAGATTGAAACGATTAATAGATAATCAATAAAAAAGGAGCAGGTATTAGAGATTTATATATTTTCTAATGCCTGTTTATTTGCACAATTTATATCTTCTTAAATAGACTAATAATAGCGTTTTCAATCACGTTTGTTGTGAAGGAATACATACAAAATATAAAATTAGGTTACACCTCTATATGATAAGGAGAGAAAGTACATGCAAATTGAACAGAAGGTATTTGGTGAAATTGAGAATCAGGAAGTTGTGCAATTTTCAATTACTAATAAATCAGGATTTACCGTTCGTTTTATAAATTATGGTTGTGTGATTACAGATATTATTGCTCCTGACCGTGAGGGAAATATGGAGAATGTCGTATTGGGGTTTGATTGTATGGAAGATTACGAGAATCATTCACCTTATTTTGGAGCGGTTGTCGGCAGAATTGCAGGACGAATCGCAAATAGTCAGTTCACTCTTAACGGGAAGTCCTACCAGATCACTAAAAACGAGGGGGATAACCACCTGCATGGAGGGGTTAAGGGGTTTAGCCATGTTCTTTGGGATTATAAAGTAGTAGAAGAAAAGGATGCTGTTGGGGTTGAATTCAGCTATACAAGTAAAGCAGGAGAAGAAGGATTCCCTGGCAAGGTAGAGGTTACAACGACTTATTTAGTAAATGAAAACAATCAGCTTGATATTCGCTATAAAGCTACCACCGATGAAGATACGATCATCAATTTAACGAATCATACATATTTTAATTTAAGTGGTGACTTGAGCAAAACAATCAAAAATCACGAATTACAGCTCGAAAGCAGTCGATATATTGAGCTTAAGGAAGATTCTATTCCGACTGGTCGATTAATTCCTGTCGAGGGAACACCGTTTGATTTTACGAATAGCAAGCCGATTTCTCAAGGTGTCGATAGTGGCTACAAACAAAATGAGTTAGCAGGCAATGGCTTTGACCATCCGTTCGTTTTGGATTCCAATTTTAATAGAGAAATAGAATTATACGATCCTGAGAGTGGACGTAAATTATTAGTGGAAACGGACCAACCAGCCGTTGTTATTTATACTTGCAATCAATCGGAAGGGGATTATGAAATCAGGGGTGTCCGTCCGCATCATCATATGGCTATATGTTTGGAAACACAGGGATTCCCAGATGCTATTAACCAACCTGATTTCCCTCCGGTCACACTTAAAAAAGATGATGTATATCAAGCGCATACGAGATATATTTTTAAATAAGGCTATGTTTAAAGAGAGTGATGCTTTTAATGGATTAGACGAGGACCTTTAAGATTGGGTCCTCTTTTTGTGTCTCTGCTTATTACAAAACCGATAGGATAATTCTCCAGTTAGCTATGACAAAACAAATTACAATGCCATTTTTAATTGCATTTACGAGAATTCTATTGTATTTTAACTCTTTCGATTTATCGTCATTTCGATACAAAGGTAGGTTAATATTATGCGGATCCTTTTCAATGAAATTGAATACAAACCAAATTAATAATCCGAAGAACGGAAGAGCTAAAATGCTTTTTTTCTCCCCCCAATGTGAAACATGACCGTTCGAATCGAATGTCATAGGAATACTATTGGGTATATCTGACCATCTAATCATTATGTATACAAAAATGATTATAAGTAGGATTAAAGATACTATATTAAAACTAAATTCAAATAATGTTTTTTTGTTTTCGATGGGATGCTTGACCATTTACGCCCTCCTTTTAAAATAGATAACCTAATTTTACCATATAACCAAATAAACGTAATGCAACTATACGAGAATCCTACAAAGTACTGAAAACTTTGGCAACCATTATCTTTAAATAAACAAAACAAAGAGAGAGCGGGGTTTAATATCCGCTCTCTCTTTCTAAAATAACCAATATACTGGTCTACAACAATCCTTTTCGTTTGTATTCCATTAATCGCTTATTGATCCAAATGGCCGCCTGTGTCGCATCCCCCATGGCAATCGTGGCCTGTTCGGAGTGCGATACAATATCTCCCGCTGCCCATACATTTTTAACATTGGTTTCTTTTGTTCGTGCATCCACTTTAATATGTCTGTTATTCTCTATATGAACACCAATTTGACTGGCCAATTCTGTATGAACTTTATTGCCGCCAAAGCCGATAAAAGCTCGATCAGCTTGCAGGGATTCACCATTTTTTAAATGGACGCCTGTAAAAAAGTCCTCTGATTCTTTTGACACAGATTCTATTTCCTCTTCTAAGTACGTAATATGATGTTGGTTAAGTTTAGATAGAATGTCCGCTGAGACAGGTGTTTTCTCATGATTGATATAGGTTATAACATCCGTCCAATTTAATAAAGATACTGCAAGATTGGCACCTGGATCACCAGCACCCATCACAATAATTTTTTTATCCATCGCTTCGTAGCCATCACAATCTGTGCATATATAAATGGTGCTGCCCAAGCACTCTCTTATATTGGGGATATCAGGTATCCGATCGGTAACGCCTGTAGCCAGTAAAATAGTCTTGGTTTGATACGTTTCGTTATCAGTCGTTACCAAAAATTCATCATCTCTTTTAGATATTTGCTTCACATCAGATTTGATGAATGTAACTCCTGTTTCAGATGCTTGCTGCTGTCCTTTTTTTCGTAATTCTTCACCACTGACGCCTTCAGGCCATCCGATGATATTTCGATAATCCTTACATAAATTAGACCGTCCTGCTTCCTTAGAATCAATAACTAAACAATTAATTTGGCTTCTGCCCATTTGTATTGCCGCCTGAGTGCCGGCAATACCTCCACCTATAACAATACATTCCCAAGAATTTCTCATAGTAGTACCATTGCCTCCTGCTTAACGTCATCCCTTAGTATCAGGATGAAATAAGATATTATACCCTTCTATACCCATTCATACTGTATTTTGACAAACAATTGGTCGAAATGTAAAAATTAGATATCCGAATAAGAATGGAGGTTGAACGATTGGATCTTAAATTAGCAGGAAAAAACGCGTTAGTGGTTGCATCTAGTCAAGGTTTAGGAAAAGCTATTGCGCAAAAGTTAGTGGAAGAGGGCGCAAATGTGATGATAACTGGCAGACATGCAAACAAGTTAGAAAAAGTGGCAAATGAACTAATCCCTTTAAACAAAAAAAGCAGGGTTGTCTATTGTGAAGTTGACATTACAAGGCCTGAACAAATTAAGGACTTGGTAAGGAAAACGGTGCAAGAGTTTGGAACAATTGATATTCTACTCAATAATGCAGGAGGACCGCCGGCAGGGACATTTATGGAATTATCTGATGAGGACTGGCAGAACTCGTTTGAATTGAATTTATTAAGCTATGTTCGAATGATTCGAGAAGTGTATCCTTATATGAAAGATCAGGGTGGAAGGATTCTTAATATGGCTTCTATTTCTGTTAAGGAACCAATTCAGGGATTGCTGTTATCCAATACATTCCGCCTTGGTATTACCGGTTTAACGAAAACATTAGCATCTGAATTTGCTCAGGACCATATCTTAATAAATACGATTGCACCTGGTGTTATATCCACAGGTAGGATAACCTATTTGGATGAAAAAACAGCCGAGCGTCAAGGGTTATCCATAGATGAAGTAAAAGAAAATGCACAAAAGCAAATTCCGCTTGGCCGATACGGAGAACCAGAGGAATTTGCTAACTATGCAGTATTTCTGTTATCAATGCTCAATACGTATGTAACCGGACAAGTATTATTAGTCGATGGTGGAAAAGTGAAGGGAATTTAATTTCTATTAGAGTTTGAAAGAATACCCGTCCATTTGTAAAAGATAGAGATTGAATGAGGAGATTTATTGAAATAAATAATTGTGTATTCGCTTTATATTTTTTTGAATTTATTCAGCATAGCAAGTGGTTATTCTAATGAATCTCTTTGGAACTTTATATGAAAACCATTAATAATTTTGAACGGCATCGTCAACAACGATGCCGCTTTTATATGGTTCCTTTTTAATAAGATTTAATCTATGATTTTTCTTTTCCTGATAAAGAAGCGGAAATTTTAGGTGTCTCTTCGAATAAGACTTTAAAGTCCTATTAGGTTGATAATTCAACATTAGTTCGCTTGCTTTTCGGATTTAATCTTTGAAGATACGGTTTTATTTTTGATGAAAAGCAGGTTGGGTGTCATTTTCCCTTCCATTCGCGCAGACTTACTTACCAATATAGAGATCAAATTGGCCATCGTAAAGGCTGTAATAGCAAGAAGTACTCCTGCAGCCATATCTGTCAGCCAGTGTATGCCAAGATAAATAGTGGAGAACATGATTATTCCCACACTGCCAGTCATAAACCATTTAAAAGGCTTATTGTTCGACTTATAGCTTAAGAATAATAAAGTCAGTGAAATCGAGTTATGCAGGCTTGGGAAACAGTTATTCAATCCTGATACATTCCGATATTGAGTCTCAAAGTCCGGATAAACTTCCGGGATTAAAAAGTGTACCTGAGAATGGACATACCATACCTCATTAACAGGTAAAAAAAGATAAAAGGGTATGGCAATAAGATAATTCAGCCCAACGGCATAAATAAATGTATAGAATAATTGCTTGTTTTGTTGGATGAAATAGAGGACAAATGATGTTGAAATCAAAGTGACAAATATAATGATGTAGAAAAAAGTTGTGATTTCTGTTAACCAAACATTATACAATAGGTTTTGGAAATTAGCCAGTAATTGCCCTTCATACTGCTGAATAATATGAGAATAGTCCCTGATATGAATAAAATTGCTCTCTATTTGCAATTCCAGTTTATTGATTAAAAGTATAGTCCCAAGTAATGCAAAATGAATCAATGATTTTTTGTTCTTTCGGCTATCCCATAAAATCTTAAATACGATGAAAGGGTTACGCTTTGATAGGATAATAACTAAAAAAACCGTCATAATCGTGATGGTGATAGCAATCGTAAACATAGATTGATACATATACAGACGTTCCCTTCCTGATTCAATATATTCATAGTGTATATATTATAACGTTTTGAATTGTAGGAATAGTAAAAAGGGTCCAATTTTTACATATTTTATTTGAATTGAATGATAAGCTTACAAATTTTATAAAAATCTATATAAATTTTGAAGAAAAATGAAAAACAATGAAACTTCTTAAAACTTGATTCGTAAATACAAATATGGGAAACTAAGCCTGACTACTAGAATTACAGGAGGAATTACTTTGTTAAAGAAAATGTTAACTGCTTTTATGTTGGTTACCTTTGTATTTGCACCGGTGGCTGAACATGCGTTTGTAGGAACTTCACACGAGGTTAGTGCAAAATCATACCGTTCAGGTAAAAAATCGTTCAATTCAAATAATAACCAATCTAATTTCAACCAAAACAATTCAACAGTTAATAAGCAAAAATCAACAACAAACAGCAATGCCAAAGCAACTAAAACAAATTCATTTAATAAAGGTGGATTCATGAAAAGTATGATGCTTGGCGGTATTGCCGGTTTATTATTCGGCGGTTTGCTAGCTAATATGGGTGCCATGGGATCCGTACTTGGTTTATTATTGAATGTACTTGCAATTTTGCTGATTGTTGCTTTAATCAAAAAAATCTTTACACGTAGTAACCGTCCACGAAAAGAGGTTGACGGAACGTGGAGACAATAAAAATTTCAGAGAATGAGATTATTAATTCACTTTGTGTTTATATCGCAGCTAAAAAGCAAGTCAATCCTGAACAAGTTGAAATTGAATTATTGTATGACGATAAATATGGGTTCTCCGCAGAAGCACATGTTAATGGAAGATCCCAAATTCTAATCACCGCAAACATGATTGAAGCACTGCGTTTTTATATTGAGCATGAGCTGAATATGGATCCATTTGCTGCAGCTATTGAACTTGAATTAGATGACGAGGAAGGCATTATTGCCTACGTTCAATAAAAGTATGAAAAGAGGCTTAGGCCTCTTTTTTTATTATTTAAAATGATTAGCTTATAATCAGTCTATTCATCAATTGACTGGGACTGTTACGTATTTTTAGAAAATTATAAAAATGTTCGTGACTTTATACATATTGGTCGCTAATATAAAAAGCATAAGAAATTATTTAAGCGCTTACATACATATAGGAGGAAATAAAAGATGCATCCTTATTTAAATGAAGAGCATGACATATTTAGAAAATCCTTTAGAAAGTTTCTAAAAAAAGAGGCGTATCCATACTATGACCAGTGGGAGAAAGAGAAACTGATTCCAAGGGAATTTTGGTCCAAGCTTGGTCAAGAGGGATATTTATGCCCGGATTTACCAGAGCAATATGGCGGCTTGGAAACGGATTGGGGTATATCAGTTGTCATTAATGAAGAACTCGAGCGCCTTGGTTCCGGTACAATCGGGATTGGTCTCCATAATGATATTGTTGTGCCGTATATTAACGCCTATGGTACGAAAGAACAAAAGGAGAAATGGCTTCCCAAATGTGTCAGCGGGGAAATCATCACAGCTATTGCCATGACAGAACCAGGTGCAGGCTCTGATCTTGCTTCCTTATCTACATACGCAGAATTAAAAGAGGACCATTATATTTTAAATGGACAGAAGACCTTCATTACGAACGGAATCCACGCAGACCTCATCATTGTAGCTTGTAAAACGGATTTACATGCTATACCCAAGCATAAAGGAATAAGCCTGCTTGTTGTCGAAAGAGATATGGAAGGCTTCTCAAGAGGACGTAAACTAGAAAAAGTGGGTATGCATTGCCAGGATACAGCGGAGCTCCTATTTGAGGATTGTATCGTACCAAAGGGAAATTTGTTGGGAGAAGCAGGGAAAGCTTTATGTATATGATGGATAAGCTCCAGCAGGAACGGTTAATCGTAGCTATTTCAGCTCAGGTTGCTGCTGAGGATATGCTTCAGATGACGCTCGATTATGTTAAGTCAAGGAAAGCATTCGGAAAATCAATCAGTGATTTTCAAAATACGAAGTTTAAGCTGGCTGAAATCGCATCCGACATAAAAATGGGAAGAGTATTTCTTGATCAATTAATTGCAGATCATATAGCCGGGAAGAATATAGTAGCAGAAGTCTCAATGGCCAAGTGGAAATTAACAGATATGTCTAAACGCATCTCGGTTGAATGCATGCAGCTACACGGTGGATATGGCTACATGGAAGAATACAAGATTGCCAGACGATTCAGGGATACCCCGGTTGCCAGTATTTATGCCGGTACAAATGAAATTATGAAGACGATCATTGCGAAGAACCTTGGACTTTAATGGGGGAAAGTGAATTAGCATTGGACTCAAGGTCAGGTGAGATTTAAGAGTACTATATTCAATTAATAGGAGGAAGGGGTAATAATGATGATGCACGTGCCATTAACTGTACATTCTTTGCTGGAAAGAGCTGAAAAAGTATTTCCGAAGAAAGAAGTGGTATCAAGGACTCATGATAAGGTGCAGCGATTAACGTACAAAGAGATCGGTGAAAGGGCAAGAAGGCTGGCGGATGTACTCCAGAAAATGAATGTATCAAGAGGTGATAAAGTCGGTACGCTGGCGTGGAATCACCATCGCCATCTCGAAGCATATTTTGCAGTACCTGGCATTGGAGCTGTTGTCCATACCATTAATATTCGTTTATCCGCAGAACATATTACCTATATTATTAATCATGCAGAAGACAAGGTACTATTGATTGATGAAGATATTGTACCCCTAATAGAAAAAATCGCCCCAGCGCTGACAACCGTCAAGGCCTATATCATTATGACGGATCAGACAGAAATACCCTCAACAAGTCTTAAACCCGCATATTCATATGAAGAACTTCTAGCAGTCGGCAACCCGAAAACTCCATTTATAAATGATTTAGATGAAAATGAAATAGCAGGAATGTGCTATACATCAGCAACAACTGGGAATCCAAAAGGTGTATTGTATTCGCACCGGGGGATTGTGCTGCATAGCTTCGCACTCGGCCTAGCAGATACAACGGCTGTTTCTGAACGTGATGTGGTCATGCCTGTTGTGCCAATGTTTCATGTGAATGCCTGGGGATTGCCATTTGCGGCCACCTGGTTTGGAGCAACTCAGGTTCTGCCTGGACCTCAATTTAATCCTAAATTATTAGCCGAATTTATCCAATCAGAAGGTGTGACAAAAACAGCTGGTGTGCCGACAATTTGGTTAGGTCTCCTGCAGGAGCTTGAAAAAGGTACATATGATACCAGCACATTGGAATTTATTTTATGCGGTGGCTCGGCTGCACCAAAAGGATTGATTAAGCAATTTGAAATTAAATATAAAATACCATTCCTACATGCTTATGGAATGACAGAAACGGCACCATTGGCAACTGTATCACGTCTGAAAAGCTATCAGTTAGACTTACCGGAAGAAGAGCTGCTCGATATTAGAGCTAAGCAAGGCTTGCTTGTACCAGGCCTGGAAATGAAAGTGGTCGGCTCTGAAGGAGAAGTGAACTGGAACGGATTGGATATGGGTGAGCTGATGTTACGGGGCAACTGGATTGCAGATGAATATTATCGTGATGAACGGACTGCTGAGGCATTTAAAGACGGATGGCTGTTGACTGGAGATATAGCAACTGTAGATGAAGAGGGCACAATCAAGCTGGTCGATCGAACAAAGGATTTAATTAAGAGCGGCGGTGAATGGATTTCATCTGTTGATCTGGAAAACGCCTTAATGGCTCATGAGGCGATATTTGAAGCAAGTGTCGTAGCCATACCGCATCCCGAATGGCAGGAAAGACCGGTCGGGTGTGTAGTTCTTAAGCCTGAATTTCATGGAAAGGTTACCGAAGAAGAGATTCAAAGCTTCCTTAAGCCGCAATTTGCAAAATGGTGGATTCCAGATGAAATCATCTTTATGGATGAAATCCCGAAAACCTCCGTTGGTAAATTTCTAAAGGCTAAATTGAGAGAAATGATTCAAGAGAGAGTATCTAATAACTAATAGTGGATAGGTAGGGGAGAAGTCTAAACCATCAAGGATATGGTTTAGGCTTTTTATTGCGGTTGCTTTATAAATCTAAGGATGAATCGGTAAATGCTGGTATGATTTGTTCTCTCCTGTAAAGAATAAAGGAATAACTACTATTCATTAAGGAGTGTACTTTATGAACCAGTCATTAGGATATGTGAAGGAAATTTTATCAGCACATACGGAGGACAGCAAAGTTGGCAAGCATATTTATAATATGATTTCTGACGGAAATTACGACAGCGGAGAACAGTTTGTCAGAGATTTATCAGTGGGTGAAAGTCACTACCTAAATAGGGTTTTACAAAATGCCATTGCTTATTCAAACCAAGAGCAGGACGAAGAACGATCCAAGCATTTAAATGAGATTTATGAGTTGTTGTTTGTTTGAAGAATTTTTATTTCGCACGACTTCAAGATTACAAAATCAAGCTTTGCTGACATCATACGTTTCAGGGAGAAGGCAGAACGATTCAATTATTCCAGAGACACTATATAAGATTTATTTACTAAAAATTGCTCAAGAAGAAAGGAGGTGCATAGCAACTCCTTTTTTATATTTGTCCTATCAAGGCAAAATAGAGAACGAACGTACTGGGAAGCCTGACGCTTTTTCAGGTTTCGGTACGATATTAAAGATGATAGCTCCTTTAGGAGGCAACTTGTCCAGGTTTTTCATGAGTTCAATTTGATACGTATCCTGAGAAAGTACATAATATTCGCCTCTAAGTTCCCCATTTTTACGGAAGTCAATAGCTGAATCGGTGTCAAAGGTTTCATGGCCAATAGCTTTGATTCTTCGTTCTTCAAACAAAAATTTCAACGCTTCATAGCCCCAGCCAGGGATATGATTATGGCCTTCCTCATCTTTGTTGGAGAAGGCCTCTTTGTCTGGCCATCGCTTGCTCCAGTCGGTGCGCAAAGCCACAAATGTATTTGCCTCAATTGTTCCGTGTTCTGTTTCAAAATCTAAAATATCATGGATGGTGAGTGTGAAATCAGGATTCTTCGCCGCCTCTTTTGATTTGTCAATCACAATCAAGGGCAACACAAGCTCCTTTAGTTCCAATTCGTCCAAATACCGGGTGTCTGGCACGAAATGAATGGGAGGATCAATATGGGTTCCATATTGACCAGCGAACGAATAACGCTGTGCCATGAATCCGTCTTCATGAGTAAATAAAGTATCAATCTGTGCGTCATCAAACATAAAGAAATGAGGGGAATCTGGTCCAAATGTATGAGTGAGGTCCACCCACTCCTTAGATTTCAAGATATTAAGTACCTGCAACAGATTGTTTACCATCTACTCAGCCTCCATAATTTTCAATTTTCAAATAATTATTATATACTTTATCATAGAGGTGTAACGGCAACAAGCTCTCCCTTTAAAAAGAATATCAGGTATGATATTTTTTATTACTTTTGCAATAGTTAATATCATTACAGATAAGAGAATGGTTAATGAATTGAGCATGATTTTTACCAATAGTGAAATAGAATTATTCATTCTTAAAAAACTTATCCCGGTCAAAGTTATTATTGCAAACCAGTGACGGTTTTACTATTAGAAATTTAAAAAATCTGTATTCAACTATTGGTTAAATAAATTATAATTAAATTACTATATTCGCTAATTCGGGGAATTTACAAATGCATTCGCTTTCCCCTTTTATTAATTAGATCCAATCGATTAGATTGATAGAAATATCGAAAGGGGATACTTATATTTGAATTCAAAATACCTGGACTTACTCGTCCAAAAATATGATTGTGAAGAAAAAGTAGTAACAGAAATTATTAATTTGGAAGCCATCCTTAACCTACCGAAGGGGACAGAACATTTTGTCAGTGATTTACATGGGGAGTATCAAGCTTTTCAACATGTACTGAGAAACGGTTCCGGGAATGTAAAACAAAAAATCAAAGACTTGTTTCAAGATGTTTTATTAGAAAAAGAAATTAATGAATTTGCGACATTAGTTTATTATCCTGAAGAGAAATTAAAGTTAATTAAAAATCAATTTGATAATAAAGAAGAATTGAATCAATGGTATATCGTTATTATTGAGCGGATGATGAGACTTATTTCTCATGCTTCATCCAAATATACCCGTTCGAAATTAAGAAAAGCATTGCCAAAGCAGTTTGAATTTATTATCGAAGAACTGCTGTACAAAACGAATCAAGCAAATAAGGAAAAATATTATAATGAAATTGTTGAGCAAATCATCTCCTTAGGCCAAGCTGATAAACTCATAACAGGTCTTGCCTATACAACTCAGAGATTGGTTGTCGATCATCTTCATGTTGTTGGCGATATATATGACCGTGGACCTGAACCTGATAAAATCATGGAAACTCTAATCAATTATCATTCGGTTGATATTCAGTGGGGTAACCACGATGTACTTTGGCTAGGTGCTTATTCTGGTTCATTGGTTTGTCTTGCTAATATTATTCGTATTTGTGCAAGGTATGACAATCTCGATATTATTGAAGATGTGTATGGAATCAATTTGAGGCCTTTGTTAACTCTGGCTGAGAAATACTATGATGACAATCCGGCTTTCAGACCAAAGGTACATTCAGATCAGAAACTATCTAGTCATGAAAAATTACAAATAACGAAAATTCATCAAGCAATTGCGATGATTCAATTCAAACTCGAAATGCCTATAATAAAGAGACGTCCGTGCTTTAATATGTCAGATAGGCTTTTATTAGAGAAAATTGATTATGATAAAAATGAAATAACGATTTATGGGGAGACTTACCCTCTTGAAAACACTTGCTTTGCCACGGTTAATCCCGAACAGCCTGAACAGTTATTAGAGGAAGAACAGCAGGTTATGGAAAAGTTATTATTCTCAGTTCAGAATTCAGAAAAGCTCGCGAGACATATGAATTTCCTTATGAAGAAAGGAAGCCTTTATTTAAAATATAACGGGAACCTATTAATACATGGGTGTATTCCTTTAGATGAAGAAGGAAATATGGAGAAGATGACCGTCGATAATAACACCTATTCAGGTCGTGAGTTACTTGATGTTTTTGAGCAATATTTACGTTATTCTTTTGCACATCCTGAAGAGTCGGGTGATCTTGCGACGGATATGGTCTGGTATTTATGGACGGGAGAATATTCGTCACTCTTTGGAAAAAGAGAAATGACAACTTTTGAGAGGTACTTTATTAAGGACAAGTCAACCCATAAAGAAAGAAAGAATCCATACTATCATTTACGCGAGAATGAAGAAATTTGTCGCAAAATACTAGCTGATTTTGATCTGGATCCTGACACAGGTCATATCATAAATGGCCATACACCAGTTAAAGAAATAGAGGGAGAAAATCCAGTTAAGGCAAATGGAAAAATGATCGTAATTGATGGAGGTTTCTCCAAAGCATACCAATCAACTACAGGCATAGCAGGATATACATTGCTATATAATTCTTACGGTATGCAATTGGTCGCCCATAAGCATTTTAATTCAAAGGAAGATGTCTTACTTAACGGGACAGATGTTTTATCAATAAAAAGATTGGTAGATAAAGAATTAAAACGGAAAAAGGTTAGAGAAACCAATATTGGAGAGAAAATAATTCAGGAAATTTCAATATTAAATAGTTTAAGGGAATATCGCTATATGGATTGATAGCAGCTTGTACTTAAAAAACAGGAACAGTGTTCCTGTTTTTTTGTTTCAGCAAAATCAATATGGTTAACTTTATACTTCATGTATCGGTCTTCCAAATGTGTTTATACCTATATTCTTTAATTGCTTTTCTAAATGTTCTGGCTTCACTTTCCCGTTCTCTTGGCAGTAAGTTGGATAGTAATAAGGTGAGGCGACATGTGCGTCTAAATTCAGCCACACTGTACGATAGATATTGTGTACATCTCTTACGGGTAAAAATTCTCCGCTTTCCAATTCCACATCATCATCTACACCATATTCGAACCGGCAACAAGAACATATTTCAAAAGAACCCACTTGTAACTGTTTGGAATCATAATAAGCGGGTTCATCAAGCCCTTTATGACCGCATACGGGGCAAATATATTTCATAGTTTATAATCTCCTTGTTCATTGTGTGACTTCTAAATAAAGGTAAATGACTTCTTTGTTTTCTTTATTTCCTATATTATAGTGAGGGGTTCCTTAAATTATCAAACCTATTGTAATCTATAATTTACAAATAAGTCTGAATACGCTTATCTTATTATTTGGGATACATGTAAACTTTGCAATAATTAGAATTGATTTCAAGAAATTACGAACAGGGGGAAATGTTTTGAAGAAAATTATACTAATCATCGCAGTACTGTTAATGGTTTCTTTTGTACCTGATGCTTTTGCGCATTCTCATTTAGAGAGTTCTACACCTAGTGACGGAGAAGTTATTTCAGAAGAGTTACGTGAAATAACATTAATATTTAGTGGGAAAATTGAACAAGGCAGTACTTTTAAACTATTGGATTCCAAGGAACAAGCTGTTTCAGTTGAAAATATTACGATCACGGACACTGAAATTACAGGAACAATTCCTGTTAGTTTGATAAATGGAAATTATGTTGTTGATTGGAATATTATTAGTGCAGATGGCCATCAAATGGAAGGGGAGTTTTCATTCGAGGTGAAAATTGCTGAGACTGAATCTCCACTAGCTAATAACGATGAGGAAGAACAAGTGAGTAAAAATGTAGAAAATCATGAAGGAAATCAAGATGGTTTAAATGAACAGGATTCGAATGAAAATGTTGCTAATGATCAAACAGAAAATGATATATCATCCAATCTCGTTCCTATTATTATCGGTGTTTTAATAGTCACTATTATAATCACCTTTATTGCATTAAGGAGAAAAAAATAAACAATGTCCTCTGTAATTTTTAGCGAAGTTGCCCTATATCTTTGTCTTTCCATATTAATGGGCAGTTTTATTCTATCCATTGTTCCAAACCATCATCGGCCTAGCATATCTGTAGGAAAGAAATATATGATCTTAGCTGCCATTGGTGTTGGATTATTTTCTTTTTCACCCGTACTCATTCGAATCTTGAACTTACAGCAAAGAGTAGACTGGCAGGGGAGAATACAAACGGTATTATTAACGTTCGAAATTGGCAAGGCATGGATTTTTACAACTATTGTGATGTTAATTTTACTCCTGTTTATTGCTAAATTTCACCAAAGAGAAGATTCTAAATACTCTTGGATTGGATGTATTTTAACCATTCTTTTGATTATGGGCCTTGCTTGGTCCAGTCATGCAAGTACATCGGAACAGATCATCGGTTTTTTAACTCATTTTGTGCATGTTACTGCTGTAACGGTCTGGGTTGGTATTCTATTTGTTATAAGTTGGTTCTCAAAAAATCAAGAGAATTGGCTGCAGTTTTTGCGATGGTTTACCCCAATCGCAATTAGTTGTGTCCTAGTGACAGCTGCTTCAGGAATAGTCCTTATGACATTTGTTATAGATCTATCGCAATATCCAAATTCTTGGATGGTTGATTATGGACAATTTTTATTGATAAAACATATTCTTATTATGGTGCTGCTTGCCTACGCTTTCGTTAATGGCATACTCATTCGACGGAGGTTAAGGGAGGACGAAACCTTTAATCCAGTTCCCTGGGTGAAAGCCGAAAGTATAGTAGCACTACTGATTTTTTCGGCAACTGCTGCAATGAGCCAGCAATCACCGCCAAGTGCAGGTACATTGGAACATGAAGGATTATCTTTTCTATTCGAACTCTTTTATCAAGGTCAGTATTATTCAGGAATGGATGTTCAGATGAGTGTAAATTCAATCAGTATCTTACTTATTACTATTGCTTTTCTATTTTTAGCCTTGCTATTTTATGCGTTTATTAAAAAAGCTTCATCAATGATCACATTAGTGCTTAGTATCTTCTTTGTCCTTTCAAGCTATTTGGCTTTGATCATGAGTGTTAGTTAAAAGGGAATTATTATAAATTTTTCCGTAGGTTTTAAGTTAGCGATTATAAAATGAGTTTATTTTTAACAAAATGGGTGCCATTCATGAATGGATTGGCCTTTTTCTATATAAGGAATATATGTCGATGTACGGGCTACGCTGAAATTGAAAAAGCGATTAAATCGGTGATTAAACGTGAAGCAATAGAGTAACGAATAACTACAAAGTATTCATAGGGTGTGGTCATCAAGCAAAAAAGATTTAATCGCTTTGCCAACTATATTTTATATTCGTTCTTACGAAACGAAAGTCAGCAGAAGCATAATGAATAGGAACGTCCTAGGCATTTATAGGACGTTTTTATTAATGAGAAATATAAAAATTATTTATGGATATATGCATACAGACTATTAATTGCAATTTACTCACAACTATGCTCAAAAACATGTGGAGCTTATTGTATGGTACTATCTGAAATTATAAAGATAAGTATATAGCTGATTCGATTGTGAGGATATAGGATATATCCCATTGAGATAAAGAAACGTGTGGAAATACATTTAATTATATCTAGCATATAAAAAATTTTGTATATGACTAACTTCATTTTTTAATGAATTAACTAACGAAAATAAAGCATTCACATCATTTTGCAATAGGGTAATCTGGTTCTCGATTTTTTTAAATTGTTTGTTTTGTTCTTCCCTATATGTTTGCTCATTCTTTTCATTTAATTCTGATTGTTTTATATCCAGAAAAGTACCGCCAATAGATACTAAATCACCAATTGTTATAGTACTTGCTCCAATTAATGCAAGGATAAAACCTAAGTTGGATTCATTGGCCTGGTCAGGGGGGGGAGAAGAATCTGCCGTATTTTCTAATTGCTCTTCTTCTTCAATTCCCTCAACTTCGCTTGCCTCAAAGCTGATGCCGAGAACTGTAAGAAGGTTACCTATTGTGACAATCATTTGGCCAAATAAATCAACCTTATCTCCAAATTCAACAGGCAAAGATTCGATAAATTGATTTTCTGAGTCCTTTTTAATCAACTCTAATCACCTACTTGATTGTAGCCTGATTTTCTCCATAACTTTTAATGTAGTTTGATTTAAATCCTCTTGAATTCTTTTTAATGATGAAAAATCTTTCTCAAGTTCTATTTCATTTAATTCAAATAAATGATCCATACTATCAGTGTTAAATACGTTGTTTAGGCAATTTAGAATCCCTTGGAAGGATGATACTAGTTGAGTATGTTCAATGACTAAAAATGAGGGAGGAATTGTATTTTCTAAACAAAGAACGCTAGTCTGTGCAACATTTACTGCATTTTTTAAATCTATATAGTATTGTTCTGGGTTTATGATTAAACCATTATCAGCAAACTGTGGATAGATTTTATTTGATATATAGACTAAGTTACCGCCGGCTAATTGAAGAGCATGCCCATATTGTTTTATAGTGTTTGCCATATCTTTTCCCCTTTGATCTATAAAGTAAGTTAAAACAATATATGCCCAAAGATTAAAGAAGTTCCAAGAGTATATAATCTGGATGCCATTGTGATTACAGATGTCTTTTTTCAAATGATTAATATATGAATTGTAATATTCCACCAAATAAAAAAGGAGTTCCAATAAATCGTCAACATGACTTTTTGGAACGCCTCTATTTATAAAGAAATGCAATTTTATCTATTTATAGTATACAACTGAATTAACGGTTTGAAATTTGGAAAGATCCGACTCACTTATTGTTTGAGCGATTGCTTGGATGATAGCACCAATAGCTTGTATCCAGCTGCCTATGGAATTGAATTGCTGTCTCTTAAGACTGGTTGATGGTAAAAATCCCGCTATTACTAACATATTAATCCCAATGGTTTGTAACAAACCTCCGAATGCATTATATAGATTAGCAAGTTTAGTGATTCTTTCCAATGAATACATAAAAGACAAAACCGTGCCCAATGCTTGTCCTTCATTTCCTATATTGAATACGGTTTGTTGTGCATTTGAATCACTAAATGGAAGGATATAACCGGCCACTTCCGCAGACAAGCCGCCCGCCTGAATTATATTACCAACTTTATTTAGTGTCAGGACGCTCTCAGTGTCAACCAGGACTGTCGTAGCCGCAAGCTGAAGATTGTAACCAATTAAATTGATATCAGATGAGGCCTTATTATCGAGTGATATAGGAGGTGTATTCCCAATAGCAGTTACAATTCTGCCAAACGCGCCTACCCACATTGCACCTGTTGTAATCTGTGTTTTGGTTTCTATTTGAATCACCAACTTAATTTGTGGTTTTAGTCATACACCATCGTATTCAAATATGTAAATTTATGTTCTGCTAAATTAAATAACGAAAAATTCATGCAGCATGGTCCTATTTCCAGAATTTCTTCAAGAAGGATGTAAATAAAAGTGATGAATATGAACTTTGTTTTTTATAATAGCGAGAAATTTGAAGGAAATGTACCTACTTATATATGTAAGCATAAAAGTAATAAGTTGGGGGGCTGCCCGACCAACCGACATTGGGACACCACTAGAAATATTTCAAAATGTATAATCTCATCTATTGTTTTCGGCAGATTATCGGCAAACGTTAGACAGCTACTTTACACACAAAAAAAAGCCTTGATAAATCAAGGCTTTTCGTACGTCCCAGAGAGGATTCGAACCTCCGACCTACAGTTTAGGAAACTGTTGCTCTATCCTGCTGAGCTACTGGGACTTATGTAAGATACTTTATAATTATAATAATTTTATTACTAAAGGTCAACTTTATAAACCAATTAATATTCTAAATTAATAAATATGGTTTTGTTTATTACGGAAAATGTTATAGGGTGTTAAATTCCATATCACTGAAATCTCGATCTATTTCAGTGATTCCTTTACCATAATAAGACCCTTTTCTTTCATTAAACATTCCAGTGCTGTTTTAAAGGTTGAGAATGCATGTAGTGAATTGGTAAAAGGTAATTGGGAAGAGACTAAGTCTTTTACAAATTCTGGTGATAATCCTACAACAAGGACTTGTATTCCCATCACTTTTAAGGAGGATATTAAGTTTCCTATATTCTCACCCATCAGTTCTAAATTATCACAATCTTTTAGAACGAAACCGGAAAAATCAAGTACAATGGAATCGATTTCTGAGTTGTTTACATAATTTAATATGATTTGAATAACCTGATCAAAGTAGGCTACTGAAACATCAAAAGTTAAAGGAACAAGTAAGGTGTCGGGTATGATGGAAGCAATCATCGGGACTGAAACTTTACGGTCCTTAGCTTCCAACTCCCTGACTTTCTCGGTTAAATCATTTATTTGCTTAAGAAGTAATTCTTTTTCGTTAGTCTCCATCTTCAACCTCGCTTATATAAAATATATACATTGACTTCAGGTATATTATTGTTTAATTCGGTAGTAACACAAGTAAATCCTTTATTTTTAAAAAAACTTCGAAATTAAACCGACTGATAAGAATACTATATATAAGGGTGGATTGTTTAGACCTAGAGTTTACATCTACACAGTATAAAAATATTTTTAGAGTACTGCTAAAGATTCTGTAGAGTTATATATTTGCATTTACGTATACAAAAAACTATAAACCCAATAATAATTTTGAAATGGATATTTTTATAGGATTATCTAAATTATAAACAAATAAAGGTTTATTGCCTTTTTATTAGGATTGTTTAGTACTCAAAGGATGTTATTTTAATAAAATATGTGAAAGTTTTTTGAACTTTTAGATGAGGTTTATTATATTCATAAGTGGTTTCATTTTATATTATCATTAGTTTTATGTTATAGTTTTTTCTAACTATATTATTCAAGGAGGCTTACTTGATAGAAGGTGAAAGGCTTAGAATGATAATCCAATGCAACAGACTCCTTTTAAAGATGTTTTTCAATAGAGAAGGATCTTCCGCTTAACTCTTCTTGAATCGTGTCCTACCATGGTAAGGAAGGATAACGATTAATTTCTACTTTTAATTATATTTTCACCCAATTTGAGAGCATATAACATTCTCGGTTTGGTCTTTTGCATGCAGAAGAGTATTTAGAGATTATAAGGATGTAACCAAAACTAATAACAAAACGTAAAAAACTATGAAACTAGTAAAAATTTTTAAAAATAATTTGGAGGTGAATCCCTCTTAAGAGGGAAATAATTGGACATAACCACGATAATCAATCTTGTTTTACTTGTAGTACTAATAGGAGCCTCAGGGTTCTTTGTAGCATCTGAGTTTGCGGTAGTAAAAATTCGGATGTCCCGTATTGATCAATTAATTTCAGAAGGAAACAAAAAAGCAGTGCTTGCGAAAAAAGTAGCAAGTGACCTTGATTACTATCTTTCTGCCTGTCAGCTTGGTATTACCGTAACCACTTTAGGACTTGGTGCACTGGGTAAACCAGCGGTGGAAGGCCTATTGTATCCTTTGTTTAATCTTTTTAATGTGTCTGATGCTGTTGCATCAGCATCGTCCTATGCGATTGCATTTATACTGGTTACTTTCTTGCATGTTGTAGTGGGGGAAATGGCACCAAAAACGCTTGCGATCCAATTTGCCGAAAAACTCACACTAATGCTTGCGCCGCCTTTATATTGGTTTGGCAGAGTGCTGTCACCATTCATTAAAGCTTTGAATGGGACATCGAGAGTCATTCTTCGTGCATTTGGAGTCAAACCTGCTGGACATGAAGAGGCATATTCTGAGGAAGAACTAAAGATTATTATGACTCAAAGCTTTCAGGGCGGGGAAATTGATCAAACGGAATTGGAATACATGGAAAACGTGTTTTCATTTGATGAACGTGTTGCCAAGGATATTATGGTTCCAAGAACTGAATTGGTTACGCTCGATTTGAATATGAATTATGACGAAATCGTGAGTATTATTGATGAACATAACTACACACGTTATCCGGTTGTTGAAGATGGGGATAAAGACAAGATTGTCGGTGTAGTAAATGTGAAAAAAATGCTGACTCATATTGCTGCCAAAAGAGAACGTAAACTTGAAGAATTTGTTAGAGACTTGCCTTATGTTCTTGAAGCAACCCATATACAGGATGCACTGTTGAAAATGCAACAGGAACGGGTACATATGGCTTTAGTCATTGATGAATACGGAGGCACTTCAGGAATTCTTACGATGGAAGATGTTCTGGAAGAAATTGTGGGAGAAATCCGCGATGAGTTTGACGCTGATGAAGTGGCCGATATCCGTAAAGTCGGAGAAAACCAATATATGATTAATGGACGAGTCCTTTTGAGTGAGATGGAGGAACTGTTTGGTTTAGAGTTTGAGGACAGTGAAGATATAGATACAGTTGGAGGCTGGATTCAATATCAAAAAATTGATACTGTTCAAAATGGAGACTCATTGGAGCATGGTAAGCATCTATGGGCTGTAAAGGAAATGGATAACCACCAAATTAAACAAGTATTGTTTACTCAAAATGTCAAGAAATAATCAAATGAAAATATTGGAACAACAAATTTTTTTACTATTCTTGGAGGTGAATCCCCCTTTTTGGGGGAAATAATTGGACGGATCAATCGCTTTAAATTTATTTTTAGTAGCTATATTTATTGGGCTTACTGCATTCTTTGTTGGTGCTGAATTTGCCATTTTGAAGGTAAGGATGTCCAGAATTGAACAATTGATATCTGAAGGCAACAAAAAGGCGGTTCTTGCCAAAAAAGTTGCAGAAAATCTAGACTATTACCTGTCAGCATGTCAGTTGGGTATTACGGTTACAGGATTAATATTAGGTGCGTTGGGGGAACCAACAGTCGAAAAAATGCTCCATCCCGTATTTGATGAATGGGGGATCTCAGATTCAGTATCTACTGTCCTGTCCTATGTAATTGCTCTTACGATCGTCACGTTCTTGCATGTTGTTATAGGTGAACTTGCTCCTAAAACATTGGCGATCCAATTTGCAGAAAGATTATCCTTGCTTTTATCGCCGCCGCTATATTGGTTCGGAAGAGTAACAAAACCTTTTATTAATGCATTAAATGGTTCTGCGCAATTTATCCTTCGAATCTTTGGTGTACAGCCTGCTGGACATGATACAGTCCATTCGGAAGAAGAATTGAAACTAATTGTCACTCAAAGTTATGAGAGCGGAGAGATAAATCAAACTGAGCTGGCTTATCTAGAGAACATTTTTGCATTTGATGAACGTATTTTAAAAGATATTATGATTCCAAGAAATCAAATTGTCACTTTGGATAAGCAAATGTCTCTTGAAGAAATTCTTGAAACGCTTGATCGCTATGAATATACTCGCTATCCTGTTACGGAAAATAGCGATAAAGATCTTCTGGTTGGATTTATTAACACAAAAGAAATGCTGACAAATATAGCAGCAGGGCGTGAAAGACCGATTCAGGATTTTATTCATGATATGCCGCGTTTGAAATCAACTACTCATATCAAGGATGTATTATTAAAAATGCAGCAGAGTCGGGTGCACATGGCTATCGTTGTAGATGAAAAAGGCACTATAGCCGGCTTGGTCACGATGGAAGACATTTTAGAAGAAATTGTCGGAGAAATTAAAGATGAATACAATGGAGATGAACTGCCTGCAACTTAATGGCAAGTTCGTTCAATAGTATGTAGAAGGAGGAGGCTGTCCGTTGAGTCGTTTGTAAGACTTTTCGGAGCCTCTTTTTTATGCATTTAAATAGTGGAATACTGCTTGTTTTAAGTAATTATACTGAGAGTCATTGGTGTCCGAAGACCATTTAGAGCTTGATTTTAAAGACCATGAGTTAAGCAATGCCTTCTTTATTTGAGGAAGATGCTCAGTCTCCATACAAATACCTCCTTTATTTAATCTGATCTATTAGTAATGTCCTCAAAACTTTTATCTATAAAATAGCCTAAATTTCGGTAAAAAGTTAATAGTAAATAAGTTACGAAGATATATATGCTTTTTAAATATACTCTAATCAATTAAAGTTATCCATCAATTACCAGTTTAAACTTTTCAGAAACCTTGTAGTAAAATAGAAGTATCTTTAAAAAAATAATAAAAATGATACTATTAGCAAGTGGACTTTTTTAATTAGATTCTTAAGCTAAAGTAATGAACAAATTTTCATAGAAGGAGTTTGACCTGAAAATGGGAATCCCATTGATTATTGCGGAGAAACCGGATCAAGGAGTTACACTGGCATCTCCATTCTCTTTCAAAAAAAGGGACGGGTATTTAGAGATTGCTCCTAATGAAGTATTTCCGGAAGGGGCATTATATTCATGGGCCATCGGACATTTAACCGAATTATCCTCACCGGAGAAATATAAACCGGAGTGGAAAAGATGGGCTATTGCCACATTGCCAATAATCCCTGATAAATTTACATATGAAGTAACAAAATCAAAAACGAAGCAATTTAACATTATCAAGCAATTATTGAAGCGACCAGATGTCGAATCAATTATTCATGCAGGTGATGCTGGGAGGGAGGGTGAATTAATCGTACGCAATATTATTGCGGTGAGCGGCGTTCGTAAACCGATGAAGCGTTTATGGATCTCTTCTTTAACGAAAAAATCCATATTAGAAGGATTTAACAGCCTCCGTGACAGCCAGGAAACCATACCTCTCTATCATGAAGCCTATACAAGATCGTGTGCAGATTGGCTTGTTGGCATGAATGCATCAAGAGCCTATTCCTTGCTGCTTAAACAAAAAGGGATGAATGATGTATTCTCTGCAGGAAGAGTACAGACACCTACACTAGCTTTAATAGTGAAACGGGAATTGGAGATTGAAAAATTTGAATCTAAGCCATTTTGGGAAGTCATTGCTACGTTTGATATAAATGGGCAGACTTATGAAGGAAAATGGGAAAAGGATCAGGAGTCCAGACTGGATAAGCAGGAGATGGCTCAAAATATTGCAGCTTTTTGTAAAAATAAAGATGCGAAAATTATAGAAATGAAGACGGAGCGTAAAGAATTCCAGCCGCCCTTATTATTTAATTTATCGGCCTTACAGGCAACCGCCAATAAAATGTATAAGTACTCACCAAAACAAACGCTGGATATCACGCAAAAACTGTATCAAAAGGGAATTGTCTCTTATCCGCGGAGTGATTCAAACTACGTGACTAAAGGAGAGGCGGAAACATTCCCGGAGATCCTATCGAAACTTGCTCAGTTCGAGGAATATAAATCATTCATACCCGTTCCAAACGAATCCATTATCAATAACTCTAGGTTTGTTAATGAAAAGAAAGTATCGGATCACTATGCGATTATTCCTACTGAACAGGTGACGAATCCAGCCAAGCTTTCAGGAGAAGAAAGGAATATCTATGATTTAATTGTGCGTCGTTTGATTGCTGCTCACTATGAATCAGCCATATTTGACTATACAACCCTCATAACATTAGTTGATGGAAGAGCAGAGTTCATTTCAAAAGGAAAGCAGCAAATACGAGAAGGCTGGCGACAAATTATTTTCCAGCAAGAAAAGGATGAAGATACCATCCTTCCGAATGTCCAAAAAGATGATGAAGGTAAAGTGAAAAGCGTTAAAGTAAAAGAAGGAAAAACGCAACCGCCTAAACGATATACCGAGGGACAATTAATTACGTTAATGAAAACGGCCGGTAAGCATCTTGATAATGAAGAACTCGAAAAAGTGCTAATGAAATCAGAAGGACTGGGAACGGAGGCAACAAGAGCGGGAATTATTACGATGCTGAAGGATAGAAAATATATAGATGTTAAAAAGAATCAAGTATTTGCGACTGATAAAGCGAAAGTGTTGATCAGAGCGATAGGCGACGAGATATTGGCTTCACCTGAAATGACAGCTAAATGGGAGCAGCGCTTGGCCGAAATCGGGCAAGGGAAAGCATCAGCTGCTCAATTTATGGAGCAGACAAAGAAATTAACGGGGAAGATTATTGAGGATGCTGTAAAAGGCTTTGAAACCTGGGATTTTACAGGATTAAAGGTTGAAACGATTGAACGTACCTCTTCTAAGTTTACAACAGGGAAAAAGGTAGGCGCCTGTCCGCTGTGTAAAGGGGATATAGTCGATAAGGGTGAATTTTATGGATGTGCGAATTATAAGCAAAACCAGTGTAAATTTACATTTTCGAAAAAAATCCTTGGAAAAAAGATTTCCCAAACCAATATGCAGAAATTATTAAAAGATGGGAAAACCAATGTCATAAAAGGGTTTAAAAAAGGAGAAAAATCATTTGACGCGGCGATTGAATGGAAGGACGGTAAAATTAATTTCCTGTTTTCAAATGAAATTGCTCCAAAAACTTAAAAATTTTTGTGCATTCAGGTATAATGGTCGAAGAAGTTTCCATTTGCGCTGGTAAATGGAGTACATATTATATTAAGGGAGTTTTTGTAAATGAGTAAAGTATTGATTTTTGGACATAAAAATCCAGATACTGACACAATTTGTTCAGCAATCGCTTATGCTGAATTAAAAAAAGAGTTGGGTGTTGAAGCAGAACCGATTCGACTTGGTGCGATTAATGGTGAAACACAATATGCACTTGATACATTTAAAGTGGCAGCTCCCCGTTTGGTTGAGAAGGTTGCGGAAGAAACACAGGAAGTTATTCTTGTAGACCACAATGAAAGACAGCAAAGTGCGGATGATATCGATCAGGTTCGAGTATTAGAGGTTATTGATCACCACCGTATTGCAAATTTCGAAACAGCTGATCCATTGTATTACCGTGCTGAGCCGGTTGGATGTACAGCAACCATTTTAAATAAGCTATACAAAGAAAACGGAATTCAAATCAAAAAAGAAGTAGCTGGCTTAATGTTATCCGCTATTATTTCTGATTCTTTATTATTTAAATCTCCAACTTGCACGGAGCAAGATGTTGCTGCTGCAAAAGAATTGGCTGAAATAGCTGGTGTTAATGCAGAAGAATACGGATTGGAAATGTTAAAAGCTGGAGCAGATTTAAGCAAGAAAACTATTGCAGAATTAATTTCTTTGGATGCTAAAGAGTTCTCCATGGGCACATCAAAAGTGGAAATTGCACAAGTGAATGCAGTTGATACAAACGATGTAATGGCGAAGCAAGCTGAACTCGAAGCAGCTATGCAGGCAGCTATTAATGAAAAGGGTCTGGATTTATTTCTATTAGTTGTAACAGATATCCTAACAAATGATTCTGTTGCCCTTGCTATTGGTGATAAAGCTGCAGCTGTTGAAAAAGCTTTCCATGTAACATTGGTAAATAATACAGCTGTTCTAAAAGGGGTTGTTTCCCGTAAGAAACAGGTAGTTCCAGCATTAACAGAAGCATTATCGTAAATTTTACTTGCAAAATTTCTGGCATGATGTTATATTAATATATGCGATGAGCTGAATTGTGTAAGTCGAGCACATACCTTATGGTACACACTATGTGGAGTGTGGTGACTCGCCTCAATTTTTTCGAACAAGGCACCTGTTTTTAACAGGTGCCTTTTTATATATTCATATCCAGAGTGTCGATTGGACATATCAATAATGGTACACAAATAGCGAGCTTTAAAATACATAATGCAGGCAGATCAATCAAAAAATAGTAAAGATAATAATCAGGTTTTCCGAATAGGGAATCGTTGAGAAGGCATTTAACCAAACTAATACATAAGCTCAAGTTAAGAACGATTTACATATGTTAATTAGTATTCAAGGAGGAAATAAAATGAATAAGAAAACAGTAGATGATTACTTACAGGAAGGGATACATGGCGTTAAAGAAATAAAGCCTGCTGAACGGAAAGAATTTCTTGGGAGCTTACGTGAACGTGTGGTTGTCGCATTAACACAGGCTCAGGTTTTTCAAAAACAAATCCCACATGGATTTATTGACCTATTGAAAAAAAATAAGGGCGCTAAGCTTTATTTAAATGGCCACATTAATTATTCCCATCTATCGAAATTCGTTAAAGCAGCAGATGAACATGGGATTCAATTTAAAATCGTGACCAATAAAGACTATAATTCACCTAATGGTTTGGTATTGGCCTATGATCATGCAATTAATAACGATAACATTACATTAGAAGAACCGGCACAGGAAGAAACTAATACTGAGGAGACAGAAAAAAAGACAGGTTTTTTTGAATCACTTAAGCAACTCTTTACAAAAAAATCATAAACAAAATGTCATAACTGTGCACCCCTTAATACGAGAAACAATACGGTGTCTGGATGCATGTTTCGGTTAGGTGAGTATGTGCCATCGACTATTCTAGTTTTAGTTTGTATGGTATAGTTATCAAATTAGAGATAATTTAGGTTTATGATTTGAGGGGCACAAAGAATGAATTCAACACAAGAGTATATTGAAGAATGGCAGGAAGCACTTGAAGAAGAGATTCAGTATTTAAAAAAATATGGAAGTACCCGCTATCACCTGATGAATGGCAATAAGATTATGTCAGGTGATTCTTTTACGTACTATTTTGAGTCATCCAGTATTTTGCGTATACCTGTTGGAACGATTGCTAAGCTGGAATGGGGCGGGAGTCGGTTTGATGCCAGAATCCTATCCTCTGAGGGCAATAGTTTGCTTCTGTCTCTTGAACAATCAATAGGTGAATTGATTGAAGAGGCTACGATTTATCATGACCCATGGGAACTTTTAGATCAGCTGATTGAAAGACTGGATGATATCAGGAAAAGTAAGCGGAAAAGAAGTCGGGTTAAACGGATCATGGAGCCTTCCATGCCTGATAAACGAACGGACAAAACAAGTAAAAGCGCGGTACGCGAATTATATGCCAGATCAAAATATAACCCGGTCACATATGTTTGGGGACCGCCTGGTACAGGAAAAACGTATACTTTAGCACGAACGGCAGCCAATAAATATTTTAAAAAGAAACGTATATTAGTTCTCTCTCACAGTAATCAGGCTGTGGATGTCCTGCTTGCCGAAATTACGGCATTTGTTAAACGAGCGGATCGTTTTCATGAAGGAGATATTTTACGTTACGGCTCTCAAACTGGTGAGGGTCTTCTGATGCATGGGGATATATTGCCGGCTAAATTATTGGAAAGTCATGATGGACATTTAGTGAAGGAAAGGGATTCGATTAATGAAGAAAAGAAACTGCTAAAAAAAGATCTGTCTCTGTCTTTTAGCGTACGTGACTCGGAGCAGCTTCTTGACCTTGAAAAAAAACTGGGCAGAATCTTAGAGAAAATAAGGCAAAAAGAAATTCATTTAGTCAAAAATGCCTTCATTGTTGGGACTACCTTGGCGAAAGCAGCAATGGACCCGAGTATTTTTGAACAAGAGTATGATCTAGTTATCATTGATGAAGCCAGTATGGCCTTTATCCCGCAAATTGCCTTTGCCGGCGCACTTGCCAAGCGTTGTATTATTTGTGGGGATTTTAAGCAATTACCTCCTATTGCGGTTTCGAGGGGAGAGCTTGTAGACCGCTGGCTGAAGGAGGACATCTTCCATCGTGCCGGTGTTGCTGATATTGCACGTGGGGGAAAACTTCATACTCATTTGTTTTTATTAAAGGAACAGAGGAGAATGCATCCGGATATCTCCGCTTTTACGAACCAATATGTTTATAATTCACTGGTTGGCGATCATCCAAGTGTTCATATAAATAAAAAAGATATCGTTTCAAAGACACCTTTTGTAGATCGTGCTTCCGTACTGTTAAATACGAGCTTCACAGGGGAACACTGCTTTACGGGCACTTCCTCTGGTTCTAGAATGAATTTGATGAATCTATTGTTATCCTTTCAGGTTATTCATGAAGCCTACAGCAATGGGAGTAAATCAATCGGTTATGCAACCCCTTATCGTGCGCAGGCACAATTGATGGAAACATTAATTAAAGATCTATATGAGGAAGAGAACGGCCTGCATGATATATTGGCTGCCACTGTCCATCGTTTCCAGGGAAGTGAACGGGAAGTAATGGTATTTGATAGTGTAGATAGTTATCCGCAAAATCGGGCAGGGATGCTTTTAACGGGCAGGGAAAGTGAACGGCTGTTAAATGTTGCAATTACCAGAACAAAAGGGAAACTGATTCATGTCAGCGATGTGGAGTTTATAGAATCAAAAGTTTCGCATACAAAAACTCTTCATCAGCTCGTTCAATATCAAATGAAACGGAATCAAATGGTCAATATGGATCAAATAGGCAAATGGATTGCCAACCATCATCCAAAATTACAATGGATTTATGCAAGAAATTTGGAAGGGTTCTATCAGGATTTAAAAAAAGCCCAATCTTCCATTATCCTTTCCTTGCCAAATTCCAGTGTGTTATCATCGGATTTTGTTCAAAGAGTGAAGACGAGGAACTCAAGAACAAGACTGATGATGTATTCTCCAGATTCCCATTCCTATTTGGATCCGGATATCCATCTTCAGAATGGGCCAAGCTTCACATTTGTCATCCTTGACCAAAAAGTATTGTGGTTGGGGGTTCCTCTTGAAGCCAATAAACGTGTTCATCCGCCATACATTGGAATTCGATTGGAATCCGAAGCATTTATCAATCAATTTCTCCAGCAATTGCCTAAATAAATTGTCGGAATTTTAGTTGCTATTTTCACATATAAGATTTATAATTCTATATGTTGTTATCATTTTATATCTAAAATACTATATATTGATTTTAACGTGTTTAAGGTGTCGTATTACGACTTAATAGGGAATCCGGTTAAAATCCGGAACTGTACCCGCAACTGTAAATGCTGATGAAATAAGTAAACCACTGTAGAGAAATCTATGGGAAGGACTTAGAGTAAAGCGAAGCATGAGTCAGGAGACCTGCCTTTTTCACTGGTTTGCCTTTATCGGGAGCAATGAGGGTGGAACGGATGAAATAGCAATATTGAACAGTTCAATCTTGTTATTATTTCTTTTCCCATTGCTTATTTTTAGGCAATGGGATTTTTTGCGTGGAGGGAACAGACGTTTTTAATCGATTTATCGGCAAACAATAAGGGGGAAATTAGTATGGCAGTATCTTACGAATCAAACTATGCAAGTCTGGAAGTCATAAATTTAAAAAGCATAGAAACATACATAAAGGAATGTGTTAGTTCCTATACATCTATTTATTCAGCAGAGGAATACTTAGAAAAAATCAAGACAGCACTTGAGTATAAGTCTGACTATAGCAAGAAAGAGTTGGTGAATTTACTGGTACTAAGCGCCGTAGAGCGTATCTCTGCTGATGAGCCTGATTGGACATTTGTGGCGGCAACTATTTATTTAGACCAGTTATATGATAAAGCTTCAAAAAGCCGGGGATATGATTTAACACACAAATATGGGAGCTTTCATCAGCTTGTTGAACTATTGACTGATATGGGGATTTATAATCCAGCATTGTTAAATGAATATACGGAAGACGAAATCAATGAACTCGAAGCAGTCATCGATTCATCAAAAGATCAGTTGTTTACGTATATTGGCATTCGGACGCTGGCAGATCGCTATTTAGCCAAATCTCATCATGGAAGCTTATATGAACTTCCTCAGGAACGGTTTATGATTATTGCCATGACATTAATGATGAATGAGCCTAAAGAACAGCGAATCAAATTAATAAGAGAAGCATATTGGGCCTTATCCAATCTATATATGACGGTGGCAACTCCTACGCTTGCTAATGCTGGGAAAAGCTATGGCCAATTATCCAGTTGTTTTATCGATACTGTTGATGATAGTTTGCAAGGTATCTATGATTCAAACACCGATATTGCCAATCTATCTAAAAATGGCGGAGGAATAGGTGTTTATTTAGGGAAAATTAGAGCGCGAGGCAGTGATATTAAAGGATTTAAGGGTGTTTCCTCAGGAGTTATACCATGGATGAAGCAATTAAATAATACCGCCGTCAGTGTGGACCAACTGGGCCAAAGACAGGGTGCCATTGCAGTTTATCTGGATGTTTGGCATAAGGATATATTTGCCTTCCTCGAAGCGCGTTTAAATAATGGGGATGAACGTTTTCGAACGCATGATTTATTTACTGGTGTTTGCATTCCGGATTTATTTATGGAAATGGTCAAGGAGCGGGGTACCTGGTATTTATTTGATCCGCATGAAGTAAGAAAAGTAATGGGATATTCTCTTGAAGATTATTTTGATGAAGAAGCAGGGGATGGCCAATTCAGACAAAAATATACTGAATGTATCAATCATCCGCAGCTTTCCAAAAAAGAAATACCTGCCATTGAAGTGTTTAAGGCGATCATGATTTCTCAGCTTGAAACAGGAACACCTTATATGTTTTATCGGGATACGGTCAACCGCTCTAATGCTAATCGCCATAAAGGAATGATATATTGCAGTAATTTATGTACGGAAATTATGCAAAATCAAAGTGCTACCAAAGTTATTGAACAAAGAACCGAGGATGGGAAAATTATTATTGAAAAAACACCGGGTGACTTTGTTGTATGTAATCTTTCGTCTATCTCCCTTGCCAAAGCTGTAAAGGAAGATGTCCTTGAACGCTTAATTAAGATACAGGTGAGAATGCTTGATAATGTCATTGATTTAAATAATATCCCGGTCATTCAGGCAAATATAACGAATAAAAATTATCGTGCTATAGGACTTGGGACATTTGGCTGGCATCATTTATTAGCGCTTGAGGGCATTGCCTGGGAATCAGAGAAAGCCGTTGAATACTGTGACCGATTATACGAAAAAATCGCTTATTTAACGATTAAATCAAGTGTGGATTTAGCTGGTGAAAAAGGTGCTTACCCATTTTTTGAAGGATCTGATTGGGATAGCGGATTCTTTTTTGACCAAAGAGGCTATGATTCAGATGCTTGGAGTCAATTGAAAAAAAGAGTGCATACATCCGGAATTCGAAATGGCTATCTTATGGCCGTAGCACCAAATTCTTCAACTGCGATTATTGCCGGTTCTACATCCGGAATTGATCCAATTTTCAGAAGGGAATATTCCGAAGAGAAGAAGAATTACCGTATTCCAGTGACTGCACCTGACTTGAATCTGGAGACAATGTGGTATTATAAATCCGTTTATTTAATTGACCAAAAATGGAGCATTCTCCAAAATGCACGTCGTCAAAAACATATCGACCAAGGAATCTCGTTTAATTTGTATGTCCGTAATGATATTAAAGCACGTGATTTATTAGACTTGCATCTGCTTGCATGGGAGACCGGATTAAAAACAACATACTATGTACGTTCTACTTCAAGCGCTGTTATAGAAGAATGCGAAAGCTGCCAATAAGGATGGGGGAAATATAATGGATACAAAAACAATAGTGGAAAAACGTAAATTAGTCGATCGGGAAGCACCGAATAGTTCAACGGGTATTATTAATGGCAGAAATTCAAATATTTTAAATTGGGATGATGTGCGCTATCCATGGGCATATCCTAAATATAAAGTAATGCTATCTAATTTTTGGACGCCTTTTGAAATTAATATGGTGAATGATGCGAAACAATTTCCAAATCTTTCAGAAATTGAACAAGAATCCTTTCTAAAAATTATAGGCTTGTTGGCATTGCTTGATAGTATCCAGTCTGACTATGCCAGTAAAGTCGCCGACTATCTGACCGATTCATCTCTGAATGCATTGATGATTATGCTGGCGCAGCAAGAAGTCATTCATAACCATTCCTACTCCTATGTATTGTCAAGTATTGTCCAGAAAAGCAAGCAAGATGAAGTTTTTGAATATTGGAGAACTGAAGAGATTTTGCGTAAACGAAATGATTTTATTACTGATGGCTATCGGGATTTCACAGAAAACCCAACAATTGAAAATCTGCTTAAATCGATTATCTATGATGTAATCCTAGAAGGGCTCTTCTTTTACTCAGGCTTTGCTTTCTTTTATAATTTGGCCAGAAACCAAAAGATGGTGGCAACTTCAACGATGATTAATTATATAAATCGAGACGAGCAGATCCATGTTGGGCTGTTTGAGAAGATTTTTAAAGAAATAGTGGCTGAACATCCTGAAACAAATACAGAAGAATTGAAAAATTTTGCGATTGAAACCTTCCGAACTGCTGCAGAGCTTGAGATTGAATGGGGTTATAAAGTTATAGGAAATAAAATCGAGGGAATTACGATGGCTGAGCTCGAACAATATATCCAGTTTATGGCTAATAAGCGTTGCAATCAATTGGGGTATGGAAGATCTCCGTTTCCAGAGGTTCCGAACAAAAATCCATTAAGATGGATTGTTGCCTATCAGGAAGTGGATTTAGGCAAGACGGATTTCTTTGAGCAGAAATCAAGACAATATACAAAAACAACAGATACCAATGGATTTGATGAACTGTAAATGTAAAAAGACGCCATTACGGCGTCTTTTTGCTTGAAGGCATCCTTACCAGCGGTGAGCTTTCGCATTGCTCCTCAAAATGATATTGGTTTGGGACATTGCAGTATGTCCGTTAACCTGTGATTTTGAGCGCTTCCGCCTTGTCCAGTTATGGTGAAAAAGAGAAGAGTGTGGATCTAAATGATTCCGATAACTCATTGCTTATCACCCCATCAGTAGGATACGTTCTGATGTCCCTTTTGAGGACATCAAGTATAGGATATACAAAATGAGTGCCTTTTAATCTCGGGAAAAGTTCACGAATTATTTTCTATATTATGATAAAATATATATAATATGGATATTGATGGTGGATAATTATGCGAAATTTGGAATATGAACAATAATAACGGAGAAATCTATGCCGCGGTCTCCCATTTTGACAGAATGATTTATAAAATCATCTGTTAAAGGGGAAAATACGATGAAATAGCACTGAAAGAAGTCCGGAAGAATGATATGACTGTTGTTTATAGTCAAGAAGCCTATCCAATCCAACGTTTTATGATGTTGGTACTTTTATATCTAAAAGCCATTCCCTGGAAAGTACCGAGTTTTGAGTTGGATCATTAATTGGATGTATGATATATAATCCACCAGATTATTCAGTCGGATGGGTACTTTGATGTAACACATCATCGAATTATCCTTATTGCGGAACCTGTATAAGTAAATGTGTTATTGAATAAAAGTCGGGCTTTCTTATAGTTTGTTTTCTGCTTATGAGCCAGCACTTCTTTCAGATAAAATTTGTCCAAAAGAAAGATTGCTGTTTCTAATTTTCGTAAAATTAAAGTTAGCATATTTATCTGAAACATCAATTTTTACAGATATGTTATAGTAGCTTAGTGATTGATTTTAATTTATTGGCAGAAATCCATACAGAAACATTCCTCGATATTGTCAAGAAAGAACAGCTTGTTCTCTTTTCAATTTCTTCACCATGTAAAATACACTCTCCCGCAAAATGATAACTAACATCTAAAGAGGTATGTTATATTTTTTTAAAACTATATTAATTTAGGAAATTTAACTCATATTATACTTGTAGCAGCCAGCCTTAAATAGATACTTTTGGTCTTTAATTAATGTGTCAGTTGGCTTATTATAAATGGTATTGGTCTTTCATAGTATATATGGTAGACCTATTATAATTTGGAAAATGTTTGAAAAGTGAGCGCGGTGATAAATATATAGATATCTAGCACTCTAAAGAATCAGTTTGTACTAATAGGAGGAAGTATAAAGTTGTTTAAAGAATTTTCCATCTCGCGGACATCATGTCTTGGCAAATCCCCGATTTATCAGGCAACCATCACAAGTGAAGGGCATGTAAGTTGGCAGGGTGAGAAGTATGTTTCATATATAGGCGTTAAGAACTTTACGGTTTCTAAGCAAAGAGTTAAAAAAATTGAAGATCTCTTGCTATCATTCGATTACAAAAACTTCATTTATAATACTACTGCACAAATTGTGCCGGATAGCCCGACTTGTGTTACCCGATTGGTATATCAATTTGGCGAACATAAGACAGTGGTACATGATTTGGGTGACGAGGATGCTGCTTGTGATAATAGTAAGCATACATTGAAAAAATTGGATGCCTTTGAAAGAAAAATGGAAGAATTATTGGGATTAAAGAATTTAATTAAACAACCTCTCTATCTCTTCCATATTAAAAGAAAGTCGAACTCACATGAGGAATATGTAATATCCAGCTCCAATCAAGCTGATGCATTTCAAATGATTAATGTGAATGAGGCTAATTATCATAACTGGCAGATTGATAAGTTAGGAAAAGATAGTACAGGTCGTATACATCCATATATCATTATGAGCTCGGAGCGCTAAAACATTTGATTATGAGAAATAGTCGATGAATTGGAGTTTTTTTATTAATTTTAAGTTTGCTACTTGCAGGTTCCCTATTTGAGGAGTACAATTAATTTTATTAATTATTCTGACAATTTAAAGGGGACATCACATGGATACTCAACTAATTTCTATCACAAAAACCAATTATAAAAAAGAAAAGCCCAATCCTGAAACACTTGGCTTCGGAAGAATTTTTACGGATCATATGTTTATTATGGATTATGATGAAGAATTGGGTGGGTGGCATGATCCGAGGATTATTCCCTATCAACCTATTACACTTGAGCCTTCCTGCATGACTTTTCACTATGGACAAACGGTTTTTGAAGGGCTAAAAGCATATCGTACTCACGATAATCGGGTTTTTCTGTTTAGACCGGAAAAGAATTTTGAACGGATGAACAAATCTAATGATCGTTTATGCATCCCCCATATAGATGAGTCGTTTGTTATCAAGGCATTGGAAATCCTAATCGATATTGATCGTGAATGGATTCCGGACCGGGAAGGTACTTCTTTATACGTACGGCCGTTTATTATTGCAACAGAACCTTATTTGGGTGTTGCACCGTCCAAGCATTATCAGTTCATAATCATTTTGTCACCAGTGGGAGCGTATTATAAAGAGGGAATCAATCCCGTTCGAATTGGTGTTGAGAAAGATTACGTACGATCTGTAAAGGGCGGTACAGGGATGGCCAAAACAGGCGGTAATTATTCATCCAGTCTTAAAGCACAGGAATTGGCAGAAGCACTTGGCTGTTCACAGGTGCTTTGGCTTGATGGAATTGAGAAAAAGTATATCGAAGAAGTCGGAAGCATGAACGTCTTCTTTAAAATAAATGGTGAGGTTGTCACGCCTGCATTAAACGGCAGTGTATTGGATGGTGTGACTCGTCAATCAATTATTCAGCTATTACAACATTGGAACATCCCAGTTACAGAACGTCGAGTTTCTATGCAGGAGATTATTGAGGCTAATAAAAATGGGAAATTGGAAGAAGCCTTTGGGACAGGAACAGCAGCAGTAGTTTCGCCAATTGGTGAATTATTATGGGATAATGAAATTTTAACCATCAACAAAGGGAAAATAGGAACGTTAACGCAAAAATTATATGATACCATCACAGGAATACAAAATGGAAAAGTAGAAGATCCATTCAATTGGATAAAGGAAGTCAAAGAAGAAAGCCAGATACATGTATATAAATAAAAAGTTTTGAAAGAGAATCGTGGGTAACCACGGTTTTTTTTATGCCTTTTTGTTTGGTTAATATTAATTTGGAAAGTGTATATATAAGATAGTTAAACTATTTAATTATAATATGGTATAATAATTAAGCAAAAAAATTAAAATTATTCTCGATGTAAGAGAGGACAATATAGGATGGATGGTAAAGAAAATCAAATAGAAGAATTTGAAAGTATATTGATTTCAACAATTAGAACAATCATGTCGGAGATTACGCAGCATCAGGATTTGGGGATTACCGGATCGCAATTTCATTTGTTAAATAAAATTGAAAAAGAAAAAGTGACAAACGTTAAAGATTTAGCGAAAATCCTCAATGTGAAACCAAGCGCGATCACCGTCATGCTTGAAAGGCTGGTGCAGCATGGATTTGTTTCAAGAGTTCAAGATGAGAAGGATAGAAGGTTTGTCGCTGTAACACTTACCGAAGAGGGGGTTCAAGTTCTTCAGAAGGCAAGAGAGAACTCCCGAGAAATTTTAAAAAAGTATGCAGCTTTACTGGATGAACACGAACTGAAGATATTAAATTCTATTCTTCAAAAATTTACTGATTATCAATCAAAATAATAAATATTTATAAAGAAAGAAGGAATAGTTTTGCCAAAAACACATAAAAAAGCATCTATATTAAAAATACTAACAAGATTTTTCTTCATTACACTTGGTGCAGTCATGATGGCTGTTGCATTGGAACTCTTCTTGGTACCAAACAGTGTCATTGATGGTGGAATAACTGGGATATCCATTATGCTTTCACATATAACCAAATTACAGTTGGGACTATTCATCTTTATTATTAACTTGCCATTCCTTTATATTGGATACAAACAAATTGGTAAAACTTTTGCGATTTCCTCTATTTATGGTATTGCTGTCCTTTCTGTTAGTACAGCAATGTTGCATCATATTGAGCCATTTACAGATGAGAAAATCCTGGCTGTGTTATTTGGAGGATTGATTCTTGGACTTGGAGTTGGGATTGTCATTCGTGTTGGCGGTGCCCTTGACGGTACAGAAATCATAGCGATTTTATTATCTAAGAAATTAAGATTACCAGTTGGACAAATCATTATGTTCATAAATGTTTTCATCTTTATAGCTGCAGGTTTCGTATTTGAATGGGATTCTGCAATGTATTCTATTTTCGCGTATTATATGGCCGCTAAGGTTATGGATATCGTAGTAGAAGGTTTAAATGAATCTAGATCTGTAACGATTATTTCCAACGAATATGCAGAAATTTCAGAGGCTATTCAGGATCGCCTTGGAAGATCGACCACGTTTATTTATGCAAAGGGTGGCTACCTAAAGGAAGATACGCAAATGGTTTATTGCGTAATGACACGTCTGGAATTGGCTAAATTAAAAGATGTTGTACATGATATTGATGAAAATGCCTTTATAGCGATTCAGAACGTTTCTGATGTTATGGGCGGTAACTTTGAAAAGAAAAACATACACTAATATTTAATACGATAGCAGCTCATCATTGGGCTGCTATTTTTGTTAGTTGAATAAATTACAAATATTTCTAGAGTAAAAATAATATTTAATGGGAATAGAAGTGAGAGATTAAGGGAGGAATTTAGATATGAAAAATGATAAACCGATTATTGGGTTAACAAGTAATATATTAAAAATAGAAGGAAACAATACAACAACTGTATTTTTAAGTTATTCAGAAGCAATAAAAAAAACAGGTGGAATTCCATTGATTTTTCCATTGGGTAATGAGGAACTCGCTAAGATTTGGGTTTCGATGGTTGATGGGATTTTATTAACGGGTGGTATTGATGTGAATCCGATATTTTACAATGAACCACCAAGTGAGGATTTAGGAGACACACATAAGGGGCTAGATCAATCACATTTCCAAATCATTGAAGAAGCACGCAAGCAAGGGAAACCGTTATTTGGAATATGCAGGGGTTCACATTTAATTAATGTAGCAGCAGGTGGAAGTCTCTACCAGCATGTTGAAGAAGATAAAGAAGATGATAATTCTGATGATTTGGAGCATCTATCAAATGTAGAGCGGCCTGAGCCAGTTCATACAGTTTTTTTAGAACAGGATAGCCAACTATATAGTATTGTCAAAAAGGATAAAATGGATGTGAATAGTTTTCATCATCAGGGCATAAAAGAGTTAGGTAAAGGCTTAAAACCAGTCGCGAAGGCTGAAGATGGATTAATAGAAGCGTTTGAAGGAATTGATGATTCAATTATGGCAACACAATTTCATCCAGAAGAATTGCGTAAACATGATGCCAGCATGGATCAATTGTTAAGACATTTTATTGGTGTTTGTAAGCAAAACGCTTTATGAGAAATTAAGTAAGCTAAACGAAAAGACTGTCATTTGGCAGTCTTTTTCTATGTGTAGTATATTGGGATAAATAGAATATACTGGGTTAGGGGTCGAGCGCCATGTTGGATGAAGGCAAAGTACCAAGTAATTCAAAAGCTTATTTGACTGATTTAGTTTTACCTGCTGATACAAATCAGTACAATTCGATTTTTGGTGGTAAGGTAATGGCGTATGTTGATAAAATTGCAGGAATTGCTGCGATGCGTCATTGTAGAAAACCAGTGGTTACAGCTTCAAGTGATTCGTTCGATTTTCATGCTCCTATTAAATCTGGGCAGGCTATCTGTTTGGAGGCGTTTGTTACTTGGTCACACAATACCTCAATGGTGGTGTATGTAAGGGTTGAAGGAGAGAATCTGATGACTGGAGAGAGAAGACTAACGTCTGAGGCATTCTTGACCATGATTGCGATTGATAAAGATGGAAGGCCCTCTTCAGTTCCTAAAGTACTGCCTGAAACCGAGCTTGAAAAAGAGCTGTATAATCGTGCTGAAGCGAAGTATCAAGAACGGAAAATGAGAAAGCAGAAATCTAAATAAGGGAGTCACCAAAGCCTTGGAAATATGTTTTTCAAGGTTTTATGATGATTTTTGTAACGGCTAATACTCCTCAATTATTCCTGCTTTTTAAAAAGAAATAGTCCTAAATTAGAAGGAAATTTCTAGAGATGAATAGCTATAGTTGAGTTACTTCTACCAAAGAAGAGAGAAAACATATACATAGATCCAGACCGAATTCAGTAACCTGAGGGAGCTAGTTTACTATTATAGAGATTAACACAGATGATAACAGGGAGGGCTGAGGCCTTCCCTGTTTTATTTCTGAAAAATAAATAATGGTATCTGACTCCTCTAGATATTTCATATTAACCATGTGTATACCTCCGAAACTGAACAGGGTTTACAGAGAGTGATATAGACTCAAGATCAGATGTTCTCAGTATTAATTGGATGATTATCCTATCATAAAAATCTTAGGATCGTCAGATATAAATAACTCAAACGAAGGTACTATATTATATGAAAATACTAATTGTGAATGCTGATGATTATGAGATTTATTGCATTTGAAATTTCTGGTTAGTAAGCCTTTAAAAAGGGTATTGTTTTATCAACGTTATGAATGATTTTTCGACTATGGAATATTGATTGGAAATTCCAATCTGATACGTATTAAAAGATATGAAAATATGGATAGCATAAGATAAAGCAGGAGAATCAGAGATGAGGACTGCAATATTATAAAATATCAAATCTATCTAAATGGAGGGAAAATGATGAATGAAGTAGAAAAATTCAGGTTAATTCTCCATGGTGGAGACGGTCGAAGCTGTGCGGTGGAAGCAATTGCTGCAGCGAAGCACGGAGATTATAGCCTAGCTCACCAAAAATTGAAAGAATCAACAGATGCTATTCTAATGGCTCATCAAACGCAAGTTTGTTTATTACAGAAAGAAACGGAAGAAGTTATGAATGTATCATTCTTAATGCTACTTGCACAGAATAATCTGATGAAAACCTTGACAGTTAAGAATATGGCTGCTGAATTTGTAGAATTATATGAAAGCAGCGAGTTACACACCGGAATTGATAGAAGAATTTATAAAAATGTATGAGGAATAAATTGGCTGTGAAGGGATTATGGTTTACCGATATTGAAGATGGCAAATAAAAACTGGAAAGAGTAGGAACGTTGCCAAATTAAAAAGAAGGTTTGCTTGTATTATCATTGAATTGATGGGTAGAAAGGCATTACAACAAGCTGTCAATGAATAAAGGAGCAATCAGGAAGTTTACTCTATGACAGCGTTGTTGAAATCAGCTGTATTATTACAAGTAAGGGCCTTACCAATAGCAATTGGCGATCTTCCGGTTGCGTCTGAGTACAGTAAAGTAAATTAAATCATTTGAGAGTGAAACGGTAATTTTGGAAAACAGGATTAGCTGTAATTGAGTTAACGAGCAATCAACTTGTATCTTCGGGGGTTAACAAAATAGTTGAAAAACTCTGTAGCTCTATAAATTTCAGCTTTTATAATTCTTCACTTAACTTTTTTTGAAGCCTGAGAGGCTTTTTTTATTGCCTCAATATATTTTCCTTTGCCAATTTGGTTAATTCCTTCACCATGCTTCCACCTAGTTTACCGCCGATTTTTCCTGCATCTGCTGCAGCAATGCGACCATTATATCCTTCATTGAGGGGAATGCCAAGATCTTTAGCTACTTCATATTTTGCTCTGTCCGGGTGGTCGGCTTGCGCCACTTTTGCTTTCAGCTGATCTAATTGTTCCCTGGATTCAGGTACTAAAATCTTTCTGCGTTTGGCCATCGTTAATCACGTCTCCTTTAAATATAAGGTGCCCAAACCGCATTTTATCTACTCGATTTGTTATAATGAATTTTATATGAATTAGATAGAGATATTTAGCAGGGGGAAAATTGAAGTTATGAAATTTGTTTCTTGGAATGTGAATGGGATAAGAGCTTGCGTTGGAAAAGGTTTTTTGGATACTTTTAAAGAATTAAACGCTGATATATTTTGTTTGCAGGAAACTAAACTGCAGGAGGGCCAGATTAATCTGGAGCTGGATGGCTATTATCAGTACTGGAATTACGCTGTAAAAAAAGGATACTCAGGCACGGCAATTTTTACTCGTCAAAAACCATTATCCGTTAAATACGGGATTGGGAATGATGAGTATGATGTGGAAGGCAGAGCCATTACATTGGAATTTGATCAATTTTTCATTGTAAATGTGTATACACCAAATTCACAGCGTGACCTGGCAAGGCTTGGGTACCGTTTGGTTTGGGAAGATTTACTTTATGCTTACTTACATGAATTGAATAAAGAGAAAGCAGTGATTTTAACGGGAGATTTAAATGTTGCTCATAAACCCGAAGATTTACGAAACCCCAAATCAAATAAAGGGAATTCTGGCTTCACAGATGAGGAACGAGGTAAGATGACAGCTTTATTATCTAGCGGTTTTGTTGATTCCTTCCGTTATCTCTATCCTGATAAAACAGAAGTGTATAGCTGGTGGTCTTATATGAGCAAAGTCCGCGAACGTAATATTGGGTGGCGGATTGACTACTTTATTGTGTCTGAATCAATCGCTAATCTAATTACCGAAGCAGAAATCCACACGTCAATTATGGGTAGTGACCATTGTCCAATTTCTTTGGAAATGAAAATTTGAGTCGATGTAATTTTTAGTTAGTCGTATAGAGAAGTCCATATTCAAAAGTAAGGCATTAATCTAAAAATTATTTGAAAACAAAGAAACACTTTCAGCATTTCGAGAAAGTGTTTCTTTTTGTTTGTTAAAGCATTCTGTAAATCTCTTTATGGTTTACCGTTTGATTAGAATACCAAAAATGAGGTAGAAGATACTCCATAAAGTAATTCCCCATATCAAAAAGATACCCAATAAGGCTGCAATATCCATTAAAGATTTTATTTCAAACCATCCACTGAAAATAAGACATGGAAAAATGGTCAAAAGCATAAAACCAAAGTGAATTATACTCTGCTTCTTCAACGACCAGCCATCAATACTGTATATAACTGAAAAACCTGCAACTAGAGCACTGAATATACCCACAATAAACGTACTTCTTACCTCATGAACCGGTCCAGAGCCGTAATAAAGAACAATTGATATACTAGTCAAAATTAAAAAAGGTATAAACGCTCTTATCATTCCTGCCGTTACATAAGCTATTGTCTTCACCTCGTTCATATATCATATTCACAAGAGTAGACCTTACCAATAAACAGATTATATTTGTTAACATATTTATAATTTTGCCGTAACAGTAGGGGCATGCTGGGCAGTATTTGGCACACGGAGCATGAAGAGCCCGCCAATGATAAATAGGACCACTAAACTAAGCACACCAATATTTGTATTGCCGGTAATTTGCGTTGTGATTCCCATTAAAAATGGACCGGTAATAGCAGCAAATTTTCCAAAGATATTATAAAAGCCAAAAAATTCATTTGAAGACTCTTTTGGCACAAGTTTAGCGTAATAGGAGCGGCTTAAAGCTTGAATCCCACCCTGTGACGTACCTACCAGGATAGCCAATATCCAAAAATCAAGCGCTGACGTAATAAAATAAGCGTAGATACAAATAAATGTGTAGATTGCTATACCTACTAAAATCATGATTTTTTCATTGTATTTAGCTGCCAGTCTGGCATATAGCAAAGAGAATGGAGCGGCTATGACTTGCGTGACAAATAAAACAATTAACAAGGTAGTCGAGCTAAAGCCTAAATCAGTTCCATAGGCAGTCGACATCGTAATAATCGTATGCACACCATCAATATAAAAAAAATAAGCAATCAGGAAAATAAATAAATGACGATAGGCTCTGATATTTTGGAACGTAGCAAACAGGCGTTTAAAACTCATCCTGATTGGGTTTCTAACCCGTTCAATATAATATGTTTGTTGTACATTTCTTAACAGCGGAATCGTAAATAATCCCCACCATAGTGCTGTGATTATAAAGGCTGCTTGCATTGCTGCTGTAATGGAGAGTGGAATGATTTTTTGTTGAGCGAGCAGGGTGAGGGCAATCCCAATGATAAATGGAATGGTACTTCCTATATACCCCAATGCATATCCGTGAGCAGAGAGTTTACTCATTTTATTATCATCGGTCACATCTACTAAAAAGGCATCATAAAAAATATTTGCGCCTGCAAAACCAATGGAAGTGATGATGTAGCAAATCAATAAAATGATCCATTGATCAAAAGGTACGATTGCTAGCATGAAAGTGAAGAGTATCCCCAGTGAAAAAAAGAAAATAAAGAAACGTTTCTTAAATCCTTTAAAATCTGCAATTGTACCCAAGAGCGGTGCCAAAATAGAGATTAATAATGTACCAATAGAATTGGCATAACCCCAATAAGCAGTTGACGTAGCATTCGATATATTCGCTGCATCTGCGGCTGCTTTGAAATAAATAGGAAAGATGGCTGTCACGATTACAATTGAATAGGCTGAATTTGCCCAGTCATAAAAAGCCCAGCTTTTCTCCTGCTTTGTTAGTGAACTCATACCTTACCTCCTTTATTCTTTTGGCTGGATAAACGCTTCTATCACCTTTCCATCTGTTTCTCCCAGGGAGAGACCCAGCATAGCAGCTAATGTAGGACCTATATCGACAAGGTGCATGTTTGGAATGATTTGTCCGCTTGTGACTCCTTTGCCTGCTGCTATAAATACGGTGCTGTAATCTGGTTTTTGAGGAGAATATCCATGTGTGGCCAATGTATATTTGGGTTCACGCTTCACATCTTCTGCGCTTATATGCTTAATGAAATCGCCTTCATAAGATTCCGTGAAATAGAACCCTTTTCTTGCTTCAAGCATGAAGGCACAAGCTGGGTCTGCCCCTAAATTTTCTGCTTCAGTACCAGTCAGGATTTGTTCAATCCCGTTGTCTTTGTTCTCCATTAATTTAGTCAATAATGACTGAACTCGCTTGTAGGTACCGATATCTTCTTTATCTTTTACGTAAATATATGCTGATCCATCACAGGATTTACAATAAGCCTTCCAATTGATCAATTTTCCTTGTTTGTTAATATGTATAAAATTTTCCCGTTTAAATAGGGTGTTTACTTGTATCGCTTTATTTTCATCTAATGCACTGTGATCCCCAAGGACAATCACTGTTGTTTCTTCATATAATTGTATTTCTTTCAATGTGGTAATAATTTGGCCAAGACGTTCATTATGCCTTGTCAGTGCTTCATTAGCTTCGCTGGAATCAAATCCATGGTCATGTCGCTTTGAATCCAAATCTGTGAAATGAACAAGAAGTAAATGTGGCTGCTTCGTTTTGATTGTTTCAAGGCAAGAGGCCAGCACAAAGTCATCTAAATGTGGTTGACTCAGTCCCTGCCTCAGATGGCCGAATTTTTTATTCAGCTGCCATTGGTAGAGAGGACTGCCGCTGAAGAGTGAGACAAGCAGTTGAGTTTGCCAGGGTCTGTTTGGAAAAATTTCCGGCAAATTGTAATCGATGTTCGCACGGCCAGTGACAGGCCATAAAAGGGAAGCGGTTGTTAGGTTGGCCTTTTTTGCCTGATCATATAAAGTAGTGCCTTTAATAGAAGATCTGTACCATTGCCAATCAGGAGATTTCCGGCCGGGCTGAATAAGCGTATTGTTGATAATCCCATGTCTTTTCGGATAATTACCTGTGATGATGGATGTATGACAAGGATAGGTTAAAGAGGGGTAGATGGTTTGAACATGGTTTGCATAAGATCCTCTCTCAATTATATCCCTGAAGTGCGTTAAATTAGTTAATTTAGGAAAATCCAATGCAGATAAGCAATCAAAAGATATTACAATTATTCGCTTTGTTAGGCCGTTCATAGATACCTCCTTTCCGCTTTATCTTTTATTTTACTATTGTGTAATGAATTGTATAGTTTATTTTTTTTTGAAAATACATAAAATTGAGATATATTTATATATAATAGATGATTTTCAAGAAGTAAATTGTGTTATACTAATTGGTAAAAAGTATAACATATTAGTTTGAATTTTAAAAAAGTGGTGATACTATTAAGTTAACGAAAAAATTAATTGAGGTTGATTTAGAGAGGGAGATGAACAGAAAAATAACAGTCATTGCTTATATATTACGAATACATAACTAATTTATGGATAGAAGGGAATTGGCTGATGAACAAGAGGGAAATTGTATACGTTATATCTGATTCGGTAGGAGAAACAGCAGAATTTGTCGTAAAGGCGGTTGCCACACAGTTTAATGGCGGACAAGTAGATATTAGAAGAAATTCATATGTAAAAAGTGAAGAAGATATTGATGAAATTATCAATTTAGCAAAACAGGACTCCTCCATTATTGCGTACACCCTTGTTATTCCTTCCTTAAAAGAGCATGTGGATTTGCGGGCTAAAGAAGCGAATGTAGTAGCAGTTGATCTGTTATCTCCATTATTAAATGCATTTGAGGAAAAATTCCATAAGCCAGCCAATCATCTTTCAGGATTAACCAGACAATTGGATGAAGACTATTTTCGTAAGGTTGAAGCAGTTGAATTTGCCGTCAAGTACGATGATGGTAAAGATGCAAGGGGTCTTTTAAATGCAGATATTGTGATAATAGGAGTCTCAAGGACTTCAAAAACTCCATTATCGATGTATTTAGCACACAAAGGGTACAAGGTAGCCAATGTGCCTTTAGTTCCAGAAGTTTCACCGCCTGATGAGTTATTCAAAATTAAAAAGAGTAAATGTGTTGGTCTGATTATAACTCCAGACCAGTTAAATGCAATCCGTAAAGAAAGATTAAAATCATTAGGTTTAACCTCTCAGTCTAACTATGCCAGTTATGAGCGAATATTAGAGGAATTGGATTATGCCGAGAAAATTATGAAAAGAGTCGGCTGTCCGATCATTAATGTTTCCAATAAAGCTATTGAAGAAACAGCGAGTATTATTTTGGATATTTTAAAAGGTGAGAGGAGCTATGTATGATGACTAAATATGTTTATCTTTTTAACGAAGGAAATAGTAATATGAAAGATTTATTGGGTGGTAAAGGAGCTAATTTAGCTGAAATGACGAATATCGGTTTACCTGTACCATTTGGATTCACCATCAGTACAGAAGCCTGTAACTCTTATTATGAAAATGAAAAACAAATTACTGAAGAGATGGAAGAGCAAATTCTCGAGGCACTCCAAAATCTTGAACAGAGCACTGGTAAAAAGCTTGGCGACCCAACTGATCCCCTCTTAGTTTCTGTTAGATCAGGATCCGTCTTTTCAATGCCGGGTATGATGGATACTGTCTTAAATCTCGGTATGAATGATAAAACGGTTGTTGGCATGGCAGAGTTAACAGGAAATCCAAGGTTTGCTTATGACTCTTATCGTCGTTTCATTCAAATGTTCAGCGATGTGGTTTTGGGAGTTGATGGATTTTATTTTGAGCAATTGCTGGAAGATATACGTGAACAAAAAGGGTATCAAAATGATCCTGAATTAACCGCCGAAGATTGGAAAACAGTTATAGAAGGTTATAAAAATATTGTTAGAAAGCACACGAAACAAAGTTTCCCCGAAGACCCTCGTGAGCAAATGTTTTTAGCTGTTAAAGCGGTATTTGATTCTTGGAATAATCAGCGTGCAAAAGTGTACAGACGTTTAAATAAAATTCCTGGACATTTAGGAACAGCAGTTAATATTCAAAGCATGGTTTTTGGGAATATGGGTGAAGATTCCGGAACAGGAGTGGCATTTACCCGAAACCCATCCACCGGAGAGCATGTTTTATATGGGGAATATTTAATTAATGCTCAGGGAGAAGATGTAGTTGCGGGAATCAGGACACCACAGCCTATACATACCTTGGAAAATGATATGCCAGATGTTTTTGAACAATTCGTAAATACATGCAAGCAGCTTGAAAAACACTATTTGGATTTGCAGGATATAGAATTTACGGTTGAGCGTGGACAATTATACATTCTTCAAACGAGATCCGGTAAACGTACTGCACAGGCAGCCATTAGAATTGCTGTAGAAATGGTGCAGGAAGGGATCATCGATAAAAAAACAGCGCTGTTAAGAGTAGATCCGGAGCAATTGGATCAGCTACTCCACTCCCGAATTGATGACACTTATGAACGAAAACAACTGGCTAAAGGCCTTCCAGCATCACCAGGATCTGCTACAGGCCAAGTAGTATTTGATGCGAATGAAGCAGAAAGATTGGGCAATGACGGCCAAAAGGTCATTCTTGTCCGTCCTGAGACGACACCTGATGATATTCATGGAATAGTTGCTGCCCAGGCAATTGTTACAACCCGTGGGGGAATGACAAGCCATGCTGCCGTGGTAGCGAGAGGTATGGGAAAGCCATGTATCTGCGGCTGTGAGCCATTAAAGATTGATTTAAAAGAAAAGCAATTCAGAGTTGGCGATACAGTAGTGAACCATCATGATACCATTACGATAGATGGATCTACAGGTGAAATCATGCTTGGAGAGATTCCAATGATTGATCCAGAATTATCGGATGAATTTTTAACTTTATTATCATGGGCGGATGAAACTAGAAAACTAGGGGTACGTGCAAATGCCGACAATCCAGAGGATGCAAGAAAGGCTCTCGAATTTGGGGCTGGCGGAATCGGACTATGTCGAACAGAGCATATGTTCATGGATGCAAAACGTGTACCGTTTGTCCAACAAATGATTCTTTCTGAGACCATTGCGGAAAGAAATAAAGCATTAGAATATTTATTGCCAATGCAGCAAGAGGATTTTGAAGGCATTTTTGAAGCCATGCAGGGAAATCCGGTTACTATTCGCTTATTAGATCCACCATTACATGAATTCTTACCTGATAAAGAAGAATTAATCATCGAAGTGACGAAGCTTCAAATTACTGATCCTGATTCAAAGGAATTAATGAAAAAAGAGCAACTGTTAAAAAAGGTTCGTCAATTGGATGAATTTAATCCTATGCTTGGACATCGCGGTTGCCGATTAGGCATGATTCATCCAGAAATATACGGCATGCAGGCAAAAGCTATTTTCTATGCGATTGCTAACTTAATGGAGCGCGGTATTCCGGTTCAGCCTGAGATCATGATTCCGCTTGTTGGACATGTGAATGAATTGAAACAAATGCGACAATTGGTGATGGATACAGCGATTCAGGTAGAGGCAGAAACGGACAAAAAGTTCCAGTACACGATTGGTACTATGATTGAAATCCCAAGGGCAGCACTTACTGCTGATCAAATTGCCAAAGAGGCAGACTTCTTCTCATTCGGTACTAACGATTTAACCCAAACAACTTTTGGATACAGCCGTGATGATGCGGAAGGGAAGTTTTTACAAACATATATAGAAGAAAAAGTCCTGCCTGAAAACCCTTTTGCAGTGTTAGACCAAGATGGTGTAGGTAAGCTGGTCGAAATGGGAGTGAAATTGGGCAGACAAACAAAACCTGAATTAAAAACTGGCATATGCGGGGAGCATGGCGGAGAAAAAATATCAATCGACTTCTGTTATAAAGCCGGTTTAGACTATGTAAGCTGTTCGCCTTATCGTGTTCCATTGGCAAGGCTGGCAGCTGCACAGGCAACTTTGCGATATGATGATATAAAGGAAGCCGTGACTAATTAATTATTTGTTTATCTAAGAAGCGCTGTATCAGGCGCTTCCTTTTTTTATGATTAAAAAATAAACAAAGGGGTATAAAATAGTTGAAAGTCAAAAAAGGTCAGAGTATAATGTAATTAAGGTCAAAGATAGTCAAAGTCAAATTGACCAATTTTCAAATGAGTTTAGTAACTGTAAAACGATAAAATAAATTTAGAATTATAAGGAGGATACATCTATGGTTTGCGAAAAATGCCAACAAAACCAAGCAACTGTACAGATGCAATTAAGGGTGAATGGACATCAGGAAAATCATCATTTGTGTTCTTCATGCTATAAAGAGGAACGCAATAAATTAGGAGCTCAAATGGGAGGAATGAATTTACATCCATTTAAGCCATTTACATTAGAATCATTTTTCAACCAGGGTAACGGAGATTCATTTATGTCAGATATGTCTGGCTCAATGGACCAGACAAATCACAACCAGCATAAACAGGTCAGAACACAAACACAGCCGCCTAATGGTGGAGGATTACTTGATCAATACGGTCGTAACTTAACTTATAATGCAAAAGCAGGACTCATTGATCCAGTGATTGGACGTGAAGAAGAGGTTAAACGTGTAATTGAGATATTGAACAGACGTACGAAAAATAATCCAGTCCTGATCGGTGAACCAGGGGTTGGTAAAACAGCGATTGCTGAAGGACTTGCGCTTAAAATTGCGGAAGGGAATGTTCCCTTAAAACTAAAGGATAAAGAAGTATATCTGCTTGATGTTGCTTCCTTAGTATCCAATACTGGTATTCGTGGGCAATTTGAGGAACGGATGAAGCAGCTTATTCAAGAATTGCAAACAAGAAAAAATGTGATTCTGTTTATTGACGAAATTCATCAGCTTGTAGGTGCCGGATCTGCAGAAGGCTCCATGGATGCAGGGAATATTCTGAAACCAGCGCTTGCGCGTGGAGAGTTACAATTAGTAGGTGCAACAACATTAAATGAGTATCGTCAAATTGAAAAAGATGGGGCACTTGAAAGACGTTTCCAACCAGTAATGGTTAATGAGCCTACAACTGCAGAAGCGTTAGATATTCTAAAAGGATTAAGAGAAAGATATGAATCCTACCATTCCGTTGAATTTAGTGATGAAGTATTAGAAGCAGCGGTAGAACTGTCACACCGCTATATTCAAGATCGTTTCTTGCCGGATAAAGCCATTGACTTAATGGATGAAGCTGGTTCTAAATTGAATTTGACAATTGAAAATCAAGGTGAAGAATCAGTAAAAGAAAGATTGGCGCAAATTCACAAAGAAAAAGAACAGGCATTAAAAACAGAAGCCTATGAACAGGCTGCCAAACTTCGAGACGAAGAAGAAAAACTTGAAAATATGCTTAAAACAGGAACTGGTGAAAAGCCGAAGGTAACTGTAGAAGATATCCAGAAAATCATCGAACAGAAAACAGGTATACCAGTAGGTAAGCTACAAGAGGATGAAGCTGTTCGAATGAATAAGCTTCAAGAGGAACTTAAAAATAAAGTAATCGGTCAGGATGAGGCCGTTCAAAAAGTGGCGAAAGCTGTTCGTCGGAGCCGTGCCGGCTTAAAAGCCAAAAATCGCCCAATTGGATCATTCTTATTTGTAGGTCCGACTGGAGTTGGGAAGACTGAGCTATCAAAAGCATTGGCAGAAGAATTGTTTGGCACAAAAGACTCTATGATTCGTTTAGATATGAGTGAATATATGGAGAAACACAGTGTGTCTAAATTAATCGGTTCTCCTCCGGGATATGTCGGACATGAAGAAGCCGGACAATTAACCGAAAAGGTTCGCCGTAAACCATATAGCATCATTCTTTTGGATGAAATTGAAAAAGCTCATCCAGATGTGATGCACATGTTCTTGCAAATCCTTGAAGATGGACGTTTAACAGACAGTCAGGGACGCACAGTAAACTTTAAAGACACAGTGATTATCATGACAAGTAATGCAGGAGTCGGTGAGAAAGTTAAGAAAGTTGGTTTTGGAGCAGGAGGAGTAGAGGAAGAAGTATCTATTCTTCAATCTCTTGGCAGCTACTTCAAGCCTGAATTTTTAAACCGTTTTGATAGCATCATTGAGTTTAAATCATTAACAAAAGAAAACTTACTTGAAATTGTAGATATTATGCTTGCTGAACTATATGAAATGCTTGATCATGAAGGATTTAAACTGACCATAACAGATGAAGTAAAAGAAAAACTGGCTGAGCTTGGATATAATCCTGCTTTTGGAGCACGTCCATTACGTCGAGTTATTCAGGAACAACTTGAGGATGGAATTGCGGATTGTGTCTTCAATCACCCAGACAAGAGAACATTTAAAGCAGAAGTGATCAAAAACGAAATAAAAGTAGTGACTGTCTAATAAAAATGCCTCCTATCCTTGAGATAGGAGGCATTTTTTGATGAGATTTTGTTCTTTAAGCTATCATAGTTTTGAAATAGGATACTAACTTCTAATCTTACTATTATTCTTCATTATCAGTATTTTTCTTTCGCAGTAACTGTTTTACGCTGCGTTTTTTTAACTTAGGTGTCAATACATAGAGAAAATCGCCTTCTTTGATCACTGTGTCACCGGTAGGGGTAACCAATTTGTCATCTCTTATGATTGCATTGACCAATGTATGGTCAGGGAATGGTATTTCAATTAGTGTTTTCCCAATCAAGAAAGAGTCCGGTTCCATTTGATATTTCACCATTTCAGCATTGGCCTTACCCAGTGAGACAATTTCAAGTGAATGCTTAGGGGTTTCACTGGCAGGCTCGGCTAATCCAAGTTTGCCAGCCACGAAGGATATGGTGGATCCTTGTATTAAACAACTTGTTAATACAACAAAGAAGACAACATTAAAAATCAGGTGGCTGTCTCCAATGTTTGCAAGTAAGGGAAATGTCGCCAGGACAATTGGTACGGAGCCTTTTAAGCCAGCCCAGGATAAAAATACTTTCTCTTTAAAATTGAAATTCATTTTAATAGTAGAAATGAATACAGCTGCCGGCCTTGCAATCAGGATTAAAATAACAGAAAGCAATAAGCCTTTTAAGATAATTTCAAGTGAAAATAAATCGTCGGGATTAACAAGTAAGCCTAATATAATGAACATTAAAATTTGCATCATCCAGGCAAATCCTTCGGCAAAGAATTGTGTAGCTTTTTCATAGGCGACCTCAGAGTTTCCAATGATAATAGCCATTACATAGACGGCCAGTAATCCACTTCCGTTTAGATTCGCAGTAATACCGTATGTTAATAAAGCGAATGTAACAGCGAAAACAGGGTAAAGGCCAGTTGATTCCAAATTGATCCGATTAAGCACAGCAACGGCTATTTTCCCGAATATCCATCCAAGCAGTAAACCAAGTCCCATCTGGACAATAAAAGATCCAATTAGATTAACTACATTTACTTCAGAAGAGGTAATCATTTCAATACAGGACACGGTTAAAAAGATTGCCATCGGGTCATTGGAACCAGATTCAGCCTCTAATGTTTTACCTGAATGGTCTTGTATGTTTTGTCCTTTTAATACAGCAAATACTGCTGCTGCATCCGTTGATCCAACAATTGAACCGAATAACATAGCTATCAGCCAATCAACATTAAGAATATAATGAGCTGCTATCGTAACTATTGCAGAGGTTATCAAAACACCAATGGTTGCCAGTGAAAGGGAAGGGAGAATAATTGGCCGCAATGATTTCCATTTAGTTTGTATTCCACCTTCAAACAAAATAATAATCAAGGCCAGAACACCAATCGTTTGTGCTAATCCTGCATTCGAAAAATTAATTACGCCGAAGGTATCATTTCCCATGGCCATTCCGACCAGTATAAAAAAGACGAGTGAAGGGACTCCTAATTTTGCTGAGAATTTGGTAGACAGAATTCCGAGGATTAATAGGATCGCTGCTATTAAAATATAAAAATCAGTTGTTAGTACTTCAGATGGCATGAACAATCGACTCACTTTCTGTAAATCTATATAAGCTGTTAATAGAATATATATACCTATCTCCATAATTGCATAATCTTCAAACTTGTTTTTTGAGAATTGCTTTTTATTGAAAGGGAGCAGAAGAGGGGAGAAAATGAAAAACAGGTGCTTTTTTAGCACCTGCTTTCATTAGCGTTTGATAACTACTTTTTCATTTTCAACATCAAATTGTTGAACATCCGCCTTGCTGGCAATTTGAAAATCGCCGATAATGGTATGTTTTAAGGCGAATGATGATAGGGCAAAATTAATGATTTCTTGAGGACTGTATTGATTGTTGATTCCATATAATACGCCAGCTACAAATGAATCGCCCGTACCGATTCGATCAAGAACATTTACTTTAACCGGACCTGCTGTGAAGTGCTCTGTTTCAGTTATAATGGCACATCGTAATTCTTGTACATTGTTACCAAGAATATTTCTTTCAGTTGTGTAAATTTGGTCAAACTGATACTCTTTTTGAAACTCTTTTAATAAAGCGATTTTTTCTTCGAATGTGTTAACTTCTCTTTTTTCCTGTCTGATTGTTAGAACGTCCAGGTAACTTCCGATAATAACATCAATATATGGCAGGATTTCGATGTAAGCTTTTCTTGCTTCATCTAATGTCCATAATTTTGCACGATAGTTAAAGTCAAAGCTGATTTTAATGCCTTTTTGTTTTGCCGCCTTGACCAATTCCATAGTCGTTTCACGTGCATTTTTACTTGCACCTAAACTAATTCCGCTGACATGGAGCCATTTAACTTCGGAAAGCATCGCTTCAAAATCATAATCATTTGGCAAAGCTTCAACAAAAGCGGAGTTTTGGCGATCATAAGTGACTTCTGTAGGTCTGATGGAATGACCTTGTTCAACAAAATATAAGCCCATTTTCTTGCCTTTATAGACGATATGATTAGTGTTTACACCATATTTTCTTAACTGTGTGACAGCGGCAAGTCCAAGGTTATTATCTGGTAAGCAAGTAGCATAGGAGGTTTTTTCACCCCAATGACTGAGAGCGACAGCAATATTTGCTTCAGAACCACCATACATCATATCCAGCTGGCTTGCCTGAATTAACATTTGATGATTGGTTGGTGTTAAACGCAACAGCATTTCACCAAATAACATGATTGATTTCAATACGTGCACCTTCTTTATTTGACTAAGAATATAGGAAAGATAGCGACCGGGTATAAACCCAGATCGCTATTTCCATTTTTTAAATTAAGCTTTTTTAATTTTAATTAACTCTTTGTTAATGGCATACATCATTTTTTCAGTAAATATATCATCCGCCATGGATGCCAGCATATCAATTGACATACCTTCTGCCATACCGAACATTGGATTATCCTCATTGAATCCTTTTAAATACTTCTCTAATACTTTCTTAGTTTCTTCATTTTTATATAACTCACCGAGTGTATTGCGAGTAGAATATACATCATCAGTGATAACAAGTTCTTCAATTTCCATGTCTTCATCTAAATCAGGCATGTCAAACCAGTTAGCAACCACTCCGCCAGCATCACTTTCTGGAACTAGGTAGCTTGGATTTGGCTCATCCACTTTATTGAAGTGAGCAGTATCTTCGAATGTATTTCCTTCGGATGTACCGATTGCCTTTACAGTATTCATGCCGTCTTCCAGTGCCACATCATTAAAGGTAAAGGCAGCGCGGTTACGTTCTGCTGTATAGGTAGTCCCGTTTACTACTAACGTTACATCCTCGCAGTTAGAATACACTTTAACTGTAATTTTTTCGTCTGCACGGTCTACAAATCGTTTGCTTGTAATATGCACGAATTTTTCATCAGACCAATTTGCTTTGTACATATAGAATGCATCTTTTTTAATTTTACGGTCGTAAGTCATTAAACCTTTATTATTTCTGCCTTTTACACCGCCTTCATCACGAATGTTGGCTCCGAAATCAAACATATTCCATACATATGTTGACCAAAGGAATGGGCGGTCAGCGAATATATTCCATACAGTTTCATGATATAGAGTATGGTATTCTTCTGTGTAATCTTTTACTTTTGGATCGTTTGTATGGTACTGGATAATACCTTCTGCACCGTACTCAGAGATACCAAGGCTAACTTGTGGGTTCGTTGCATGATAAGCATCAATCCACTCAGCAAAATCTTCTGCCTTACCTTGATACCATCCGTAATATTTATTGTAACCAATCGTGTCGGTGATATAGTTGTATTCATCTGTATCAGGAACAAACATAACGTTGGCCTGTGTAGTTAAACGTGTTGGATCTTCTTTTTTCGTTAACTCATTAAGTTCTTTAACAAGTTTTCTTACTTCTGGTCTGTTACCGCCAATTTGAATCTCATTTTGAACACCCCAGAACATAATGGAAGGGTGGTTGTAATTTTGTCTGATTAACTCAACCATTTGTTGTTTAGCGTTTATACCCTCAAGCTCAGTCTTGGACATGATAGAGATAAACGGAATCTCGGCCCAAACAACCATACCTTCACGGTCACATAAATCATAGAAATATTGATCGTGTTGGTAGTGAGCCAAACGAATGGAAGTAGCGCCCACTTCTTTGATAAATTCCATATCTTCTTTGTGCTCTTTTTTAGTGATTGCCCAGCCCATATCTTTACGATCCTGGTGACGGGAAACCCCATTCAGACGAAGGTGTTCTCCATTTAAGAAGAAGCCTTTTTCAGGGTCCACTTTAAAGTAACGGACACCAAATGGAATGGAAAGTTCATCAATTACATCGTTATAGCTTGTTAAAGATAGGTTAGCTTCATACATATAGGCATTTTTACGGCCATTCCAAAGGATTGGGTTTTCGATTTTGATTGGCAATTCAACAACAGTAGTTTGTCCTGCTGGAAGAACAATCTCTTTTGCTCCATAAGCAGCTGTCTTACCTTCTGCATCAAGCATATCAGCCCATAAACGAACTTTTTTCTCTTCTTCATGATCATTTGTAAGTCTAGTTTTTAGGGTAATGGATGCTTGTTCCTTCGTCACTTCATCTTGAACGATATAAACACCTTGGGAACCATGATCCATTAAATCAAAGTGAACATGGCTAGCAATAACTAAATTAACATCACGGTAAATTCCGCCAAAGAAAGTGAAGTCAGCCATTTGAGGATATACATCTTCAACAACTGTATTGTCGACTTTTACGGCAATCGTATTTTTACCTCCGAAAGTAACAACATCTGTAATATCGAATCTGAAAATAGAGTAACCGCCACGATGTTGGCCAAGGTGTTGTCCATTAACATAAACGTCTGTGACACTATTGCTTCCATTAAATTCGATATATACTTTATTGCCGGCATTTATAGTATCTACAGTAAATTCTTTTCTGTACCAGCATGCTCCTTTATAAAAATCAAATCCATTTGCGCCATCAATCGCATTCCACGTATGAGGGACGTTTACGGACTCCCAATTAGCATCATCATAAACTTGGTTCATTGCATCTTGTACGTTTTCTTTAATGAATTTCCATGCGTCATTCAGATTAATTACTTTTCTCATGTATTGAACTCCCTGTTTATAAATTAATTCAGTAAACAATCAGGATATAAGAACAGATTGTCTTCATATATAGTGTTTACTGAATTAATTTCATTATAGGTATTAATTTTAGAAAAATATCGTACAATTTTTGTTTTTTTAGTATTATTTTTAGTTCGTGATGGCGTTTTCATTGTATAATGAAAATAAAAAAGTGAATTTTAAAGGATGATTTAGATTGAATCAGGAACAGATAAAAGTATACGCTCAGCTATGTAATCTGGTCAGTTCAATTGTTAAATTGGATGTAAAACTGCTTGACCTGGATGGAAATAAAATTATCCTAATGGCTAAACACCAGATACCAAGTGGATTGGCAAATAACGAAGAGGAAAATAAATCAATCACGGAATTTTTAAAGGCAAGTAATAAAAATGAATATTTACATTATATTAATTCGGCTAAATTGGAATGTATTTTTGCTGGAATCTGGAAAGATGATCAATATGCAGGCACAGTGATGGTTGGCCCTTTTTTGTCTGATTTACCTTCAGATTTATTTATCAGCCAAATTATCTCCTCTCAAAGTTTACCCATTAGTGACAGAAAGCAATATCAAGATTTCTACGAGACTTTATCAATCCTAAGTGATGAAGAAATAAGAAGTATTGGAGAGTTATTAGTAAATTTGTGTCCTCACGACTATATTTCGTCATCACAGCTGGTTACACCGACTATTAATAAACAAAGTAATCCAGTAAAACCTATTCAGCATGAAGAAGAGGATCGTGAAAAGATCATTGAACACCGTTATAAAATAGAAAAAAGAATTATAGATGCCATTGCAAGAGGGGATAAGGAAGGGGCATTAAACCAATTAACGGGTTTAACTGATGTACATCTAAAAAATAGGGTGCCGGAAAATCCAATTCGATCGACTAAAAATTTAACGTTTGTTCAGAATACATTATTTAGAATTGCTGCTGAAAAAGGCGGAGTTCATCCGGTTTATCTACATGATATTTCAGAAAAATATGCTATTCTGATTGAAAGAGCAGATAATCTTCCATATTTACACAAGCTTATGAGGAGTATGCTTGATGCATATTGTGAACTCGTCAATGAGTTCTCAACACGAAAGTTTAGTCCAATTGTCAAAAATGCTGTGCAATATATTAATTTCAATTTGGAAAGCCCCTTGATGCTTAATGAAATAGCAGAGTCTATTCATGTGAACCCATCACATTTATCAAAAAAATTTAAAATGGAGACAGGCAAAAGTATCACCGATTTCATCAATTTAAAAAGAATAGAGGCGGCCAAGTTATATTTATTAAATGGAAATATGTCAATCACAGATGTTGCTTACCTAGTTGGATTTAATGATGTAAATTACTTTAGTAGGATTTTTAAACGGATTACATCTATGACACCTTCTCAATATGTAAAAGGAACCGGATTAACAGGTGAGTAAATTTTTTTCTACGGCATAATAGACCCGAATTAATAATTCTATTTAATTAGTAAGATTGGCCATACACTTAATAATAGAAAGAGAGAATCAATCTTTGAAAGTAATAGACTATCTGAAGGAGAAATTTCCATCTATCGAATTAATGCCAAGTATATATAATCAATGGGACATAGGAATCCACTTTACGCTCGGTGGCACTAATTATCAGTTCAAAAAAAATGGTGAACTAAATTGTGAAAGATTTAGGCTAGTGTACAAGCAACTTGATACGATCTTTAATCAATTATTTGAGCAATATGATGACGTATTCCTTGTAACGAATATGTACACGTATAAAACTAATGTAAAGCATACGAGAAAGTTGAAGGTATATGAACCTTTTCTAAAGTATAGAAATTCTTTAAATCATATTCAGGTGAGAACATGTCCATATCCTTTTGAGTTAGATGAAGAAGAATATGAAACGCAGCAATTTTCCTTATTGTGTAAAACAAAGGACATACGCATAACTGAATTATTAAAAGCAGCAACTCACGAAGATTTTCCTCTAAAGCCAAGATTCGGAGGGGACGCCATTCATTATCCGGATGTCTTCTTAGTGAACATCACTAAAGACCTTATTTTATTTGTCTATGATGACCGTGGGTGTGAGGTTGTTGCTATAGACGCTGAACGACTGCGCCCGCTATATGAACAACATAAGGATTGGGTGGAAGATGTGGATCGGCAGAAGATTGAACGAGCGTTGAACCGGAGAAGCAATTGATAAATTAAAAGAAGTGCAGTCATCGTCTATGATGCTGCACTTCTGCTGTATTGCTTATTTTTTCTGATGCAATATATACATATTACCTTGGTCCCAGTTTAATTAATAAAATCACCTTAAATTATAACTGGCTGTTTGGCATAAATGCTGAACAGTTTTTTTGCCGATTTCAAAATAGCAGAGAAAGAATTTTGTCGAATCTTTTTCATAATTAACAGCAGGTTATTTACATAAATGTAACGAAATGGTAATAGTCTTCAATTTAAAAATCAGTGAAGACAAAAAGGGGAGAAAGAATGAAAAAGATAGTAGCTGTCATAGCCGCTACCGCATTGCTGCTCACGTCGGGTACAAGTGGGGTATTTGCTGCGGCAAAGGTGAGTTCAATAAACCAAAAGGGAGATGAAATCCGCAGTTCCGAAAAAATTTACAAACCAACAACGAAGAAATATGACGAATATATTCAGGCAGACACCTTGGTTATTAAGCATAGTGGATCGTTATCTAAGAAAACCCTGACCAAATATAAGGGGAAAGTGATGAAGGCTGGCGGGAACCTTGGTTATTCAGTTGTAAAATTTAAAACAGCATCCGCAGCTAAACAAGCTTACACGGAATTAAGTAAATCTAATTCGGTCACATCGATTTCGCCGAGCGTAAAGTATAAAACTTCTTCTGTCAAAACCGATCCTAAGATCAGTCAACAATATTATAACAAGCTGTTAAACTTACCTGCTGCACAGAAAAAAGCAGGGAAAAATAAAGTATTGGTGGCTGTGATTGATACGGGAATTGATAAAAATCATCCTGAATTAAAAAACAAAATTGTATCAAGCTATAATGTCCATAATCCAGTTAACGCCTCATTGCCGGAGGATCATGGCACACATGTAGCCGGCATAATTGCAGCTGAGAAGAATAATGGAATTGGCGGATATGGCATAAATCCAAATGCCTCGGTTTTATCTATTGATGTATTTAATAGAGAATGGGGTGCGTATGATTACAATATCGCAGAAGGTGTTTTATATGCGATTAAAAAGAAAGCGAAGGTAATTAATTTAAGCTTAGGTGGCCCATTCAGTTCACCGGTTCTTGAAGCCGCAATCAAAAAAGCGAAAGCGGCTGGAATTGTGATTGTTGCTGCGGCTGGTAATGAAGGATCTGATATGAAAGGTTACCCGGCTGCATATGAAGGAGTCATTAGTGTCGGTGCTGTGAATAAAAGCAAAACACTGACATCCTGGTCATCCTATGGTGTATCGACAGATTTGGTAGCACCTGGGGATAATGTTTATGCACCAATCTATGATTATGAGAAAAAATCGACTTTTGCTTCATTTAGCGGCACATCGATGGCAGCTCCAATGGTGACTGGTACGGTTTCTTTATTATTATCTAAATATCCTAAATTAAAACCGGAACAGGTAGAATACATCTTGAAGAAAACAGCTACCGATTTGAGTACGAAGGGCTACGATAAGAAATATGGATATGGACTAATCAACCCATCATCTGCTTTAAGCTTTGATATTAAAAAAATTCCATCCTTAACTACTGCCGTGTGGAATAAGGATACAATTATGAAAAGTGCTAAAACGGTTGGCAGCAGCTATACGGTGAAAAAAACATTTATGAAACCTTTGGAACAGCACTGGATTAAGCATACCGTAAAAAAAGGTGAAACATATCAAATCAATTTAATGGGATCTAAAGTGTTTGATTCCCAAATACTTGTGAATATGTATGGAAAGGATAAATCAAGCACGAAAAAAATCGATGATGTCACTGAAGGTAAAACAGAGGGTTATTACTTTAAAGCACCATACGATGGTACTTTGACCGTTGGTGTTAAAGATATTAGCGGAAATTACGATGTGGCCGGAAGCAAATTATCTGAATATGAATTAGTATTCAAAAAAGTAACTGTTTCAAAAGATGAATCCGGTAAAGAAAACCCGATTATAATACCAAAATTGTCATATGATACTACCGGTAAAAAAATGCATCTTGTTGGCGAAAATGGAGATGATGATTATTTTCAATTTACAACGGGTGAAAAAGAGGAAAACATTAAGCTTTCTGTAAATGGTACACCTGGTGCAGACGTCAGCATGTTTGTCTATGCTTTGACAGACATTAGAGATGAAGAGGAGTTGGAAGAAAAGGAGGAAATTACTGAAGGTGAGGGTATGAGTAAGGAAGCAGATGGAGACATAGAGGATGGTAACTCAGAAGAAGAGCCAACGCATGTTAATATTCTTGAACAGGAAATTAACAGCGGCACCATCGGAGAAAGTGAACAGGATGTATTCACTGCTGAGCCTAAAACAACCTATACCATTAAAATTTCTAACAAATATGAAGGATATTCCGAAAGTTTCTTTGACTTTTTTATCCTTTCAGAAGGATTCGAATCATCGGCTACCAAGATAACTGGTGCAATCAGACAAAACGGTGATCCCTATATTTTCAAGGCCAGCCTAGTCAAAATGCCAGCGGACGAGGATGGAATTCATTCCATTTATGATCGTGATGAAGAGTATGACGAAGAAGAAGAATATGTTGGTGATGATGAAGAATATTGGGAAGAAGAAGGCGACGATGAAGTAATTGAAATGCTGAATGAAATGGCCATTCCGTATAAATTAACAAGTGAAAAATCGGGTTATTTACAGTCACGCTATGATGAAGATTGGTATAAAGTCAATGTAACATCAGCAGGAATCCATGCCTTTGATTTAGGTACAGCTAAACATTCGTACTCCATTTATCAGGTCGTTGAATCTGAAGGTGAAGACGGAAATGAAATCCGTTTACTAGAAGCAGTTGCTGATAATTATGATCCATTTACCGGCAAAAAGCTTAATACGTTTTATGCCTCACTTGAAGCTGGAAAAACCTATTATATGAAGATTGAGATGGATTGGATGTCTGATTCCTATTCTACGGATAAATATTTCTTTGAATCAAGATTGGTAGGTAAGCCTGCTGATAAATACGAGAACAACGATTCTATGAAAAACGTAAAGACTCTTCCTGGTACTACTGTTAAAGGAGATTACGCAAAATTATCGGATACGGATCTGTTTAGATACACAGCCAAAGCATCTGGTAACTATGCATTAACGGTGGATAATAATAAACCAAGCACACCAGGACTCCCTGCACTAGTTAAAGGTGATGTTTATTCGTATATTGCCGTAATGGAAGATAAAAATAATAACAAGAATGTAGATGATGCGGATTTAGATACGATTAAATATATAGATTCCTATTATGATCCTGCAGGTGCATATGGCTCACATTATTTCCAAAAGGGTAAAGCGTATTTTATCGCGATTATGGGTGATGGGGAATATTTACCATTCTCTTTAACTCAATATACGTTTAAGCTCAGTCAAGTGAATCACAAAGATGAAGATGCCGGGACTGTTATTAAGAAAAATAAACCATCAAAACCAATCAGCTTTAAGAAATCGAAGGGAAAATGGGAGAAAACAGGCCGATTTAACGCATTTAATACAAAGAAAAATGATGAAGATTGGTACAAGCTTAAAGTGGATAAAGCCTTCAGCGGTCAAATCACTTTAAGTGGCGGCAGGGAATTGGATGGAGCCTTTGAGGTTTATCAAAATGGCAAAAAAATCGCCGGCTCTGACCGATATGCTGGAAATGATACAGAAGTTTTAAATATCAGTCTTAAAAAAGGTACCTATTATATAAAATTAAAAGATGCTCAAGGTTCTGCTTCTCTGTCACCGTACACAATCCGCGTGCAAGAAAAGAAATAGGTACTTAGAAGGTTTCCAGGTTTTCTGGAAACCTTTTTTACACTTCTTCCTTCTGAATGGGGAGTTGGTTTTGAAGATTTCGTTCGTTTTTAATTAGTTTGACAAGAATGCTCCAGAATTGTTTTTGGATAATGGGATCTGATGTGATTGGCTTAATTTTCTCCCATAAATGATGAAGGTCATTCTGTCTCATGTTTTTCACCCCACTTTTGCTTTGCCATCTTTTTGCATATTTTTTTGATGAAACGATTCGGATGAGAATTGGATAGTTCTTTTATTAGTTTGGATGCTATTTCTTGATCTGTTTGGTGTTGACTTTGAGAAATCAATATACGAGCCATTGACGAAATAGCCATTATATCTGAATCTCTTAATGTAGCCAATTGGCTGGCCGCCTTTAACTCTTCCGGTGTTTTTTTAAACGGTGAAAGAGTAGTTAAAGAGTAGCTTATTTCATTATTTAAGTCACTTATAATTGCATCGATTGATTCTGGTTTTTCTATATTCAATGAAAATCTCCTTTCAGAATAACTATGTTGTTATTTTTTAAGCTTACTATAAAGGCTATTGCGGAGTAAAAGATTGAGCAAAAAGCATGATTAGATTATTCATGGTGTGAATAACTATCGTATTTCATTAATAAAAATTTTTTGAATTATTATAATATTGTAAAATAATTGAAACTTTCAGTGATATTCAACCGTATAAAATGGTAAGATTATCCTAGGAGGTTGATAAGATGTTTGAGTTTTTTAAACGAATGAAGACGGTGGTCAGTTCAGAATTGTATGCACTCATTGAAAAAGCAGAAGATCCCATTAAAATGGCCGACCAATACCTAAGAGAAATGAATCATGAAATTGAAGAAGCAGAGAAGACAACTGCAAAGGTCATGGCTGAGGAGAAATTAACCCACAGAAAAATCACCGATTTAAAATTACTGATTGAAAAACGTAATACTCAGGCAATGGAAGCCATTCAAGCTGGTAAAGAGACGCTTGCAAAACAAGCTTTAGAAAACAAACTTCAGCTCGGGATTGAGCTTGCCTCATTGGAGAATTTGCATGAACAGGCTAAACAAAATGTCAAGGATTTGCAAAATCGACTGCGAGAAATGAAAGCTGATTATCAGGAACTTGTGATGCGCAGAGATACATTAAAGGCAAGAGCGCTTTCTGCTAAAGTGCAAGCTTCAGTAAATCGTTCTTTCCATACAGAAAGTCGAAATTCGGCCAAAGCTGGATTTGAACGAATGGAACAAAAAGTAATGGAATATGAAGCAGAAGCGGAAGTCAGTAAAGAGCTTAAAAGTAATCATCTTGAAATTGATAATGAGTTTAAAAAGATGGAAACCGAAAAATTAGTTGAATCAGAATTACAAAGATTAAAGGATTCATTGAATAGCGAAAAATAACTGATAAAGGGTTGATTAGTATGGAATTTTTAGGGGTGGAATTAGCTGATTTTTTCTTATATTCACTGATTATATCCGGTATCCTTACGTTTTTCTTCATATTATTTAATGATCTGTTTGCCGGATTAGACCTCCCTGACTTTTTAAACCCAACCCTTATACTAAGCTTTTTGACCATTGCAAGCGGATCAGGGTATGTGCTTGTTTCTTTAACCTCATTGCGGGCACTTCCCATTTTTTTTATTTCCTTCGCAATTGCTTTTATACTTGTCTCTATTATTAATCTATTCGTTTTAGTCCCCTTGTCGGCAGCTCATGAATCTTTAACGATAACCGAGGATGAACTAAAGGGACGGTTGGGAAAAGTGATAACATCAGTACCTGTTAATGGGTATGGTGAAGTATTAATAACAAGTAAAAGCGGAACGTTTTCAAAGCCGGCCGTAAGTTTTGACCAAGAAGCGATACCATCTGAGACAAAGGTATTAATCATTGATATCCAAAATGGTGTTCTGCATGTCAGTCCACATGAAGAATTAAATGAACTGGGATAGGAGAGTGGGAGTAGTATGACATTAATCTACGGTATTGTTGGTGCAGTGGTATTTATTTTATTAGCCCTTATAGGAGTTTTTGTTACAAAATATAGAACAGCTGGTCCTGATGAAGCATTGATTGTCACGGGCAGTTACTTAGGCAGTAAAAATGTACATATTGATGAATCCGGAAATCGAATCAAAATTGTACGCGGAGGAGGGACCTTCGTTCTTCCAGTATTCCAGCAAGCTGAGCCGTTGAGCTTATTATCGAGTAAATTAGAGGTTTCAACACCGGAAGTATATACCGAACAGGGTGTGCCGGTAATGGCCGATGGTGTATCCATTATTAAAATAGGTAATACCATTTCTGAAATTGCAACGGCTGCTGAACAATTTTTAGGGAAAACGAAGGATGACCGTGAACAGGAAGCAAGAGAAGTACTGGAAGGGCATCTACGCTCCATTCTTGGTTCGATGACAGTTGAGGAAATCTATAAAAACCGTGAAAAATTTTCACAGGAAGTGCAGAGGGTTGCCTCACAGGATTTAGCGAAAATGGGATTGGTTATCGTTTCATTTACAATTAAAGATGTACGTGATAAAAATGGATATTTGGAATCGCTTGGTAAACCGAGAATAGCTCAGGTGAAAAGGGATGCGGATATCGCAACAGCCGAAGCCGATAAAGAAACACGGATCAAACGGGCTGAAGCATCCAAGGAAGCGCAAAAAGCTGAACTTGAACGTGCAACTGAAATCGCAGAGGCAGAAAAATTAAATCAATTGAAAATTGCTGAATTCAGACGTGAACAGGATATTGCTAAAGCAAAAGCCGATCAGGCATATGATTTGGAGACTGCACGTTCTAAGCAAGATGTTACGGAACAAGAGATGCAAATTAAAATCATTGAGCGGCAGAAGCTGATTGAATTAGAAGAAAAAGAAATTTTACGCCGTGAAAAGCAATATGATTCTGAAGTGAAGAAAAAGGCGGATGCAGATCGCTACGCAGTTGAACAAGCAGCTTCTGCGGAAAAAACAAAGCAATTAACTGAAGCCGATGCCAATCAATATCGCATCGAAGCAATGGCGAGAGCGGAAGCAGAGAGAGTACGTTTAGATGGTCTTGCAAAAGCAGAAGCACAAAGAGCACAAGGGGTTTCCGAAGCGGATATCATTCGTTTAAAAGGTTTGGCGGAAGCGGAAGCAAAGCAAAAAATCGCAGAAGCCTTCGAGCAATTTGGTCAGGCTGCTGTTATGGATATGATGTTAAAAATGCTTCCGGAATATGCAAGGGAAGTGGCTAAACCGCTGAGCAGTATTGATAAAATTACGATTGTTGATACAGGGAGCGGCGGTACAGGCGGCGGCGCCAATAAAGTGACCGGATATGCGACGAATTTAATGGCAACTTTACAAGAGTCATTAAAAGCATCCTCCGGTATCGACATGAAAGAGTTAATTGAAAGCTTTGCAGGTAAAAATTCAGGCGTCAGTCCCAGAATAAACCTTGAAGAAGAGTTGGCTAAAACTGAGATTCCTATTGTTAAGGGACTTGATCGTACTCCAGATCAACTCTAAATAAACAAACCTGAGTTCATATGGGCTCAGGTTGTTTCTTGTTTATTACGGATATTAGGATTGAATAAACTCAAAATCTTCTAGAGTATATAACCATTATTCAGAAATACGCTTAACCGTGATTTCTAATTCTATGTCTACATTGTCTTTGAGAGCACGGCTGACCATGCAGGATGCTTCAGCTTTTTGGGCTAGTTTTTGGACAAGTCCGATATCTTCTTTTGTTGCAGAGTCCTTTAGTATAATCGTTGGCCGATGAATGATCTTTTTATAGGTAAACACACCGTTTGTTACATCGACAATTCCCGCTGACTGTAAGGTTAACCCTTCTTTTTCTAAATAGCTGCGTTCCATCATGGCTGCCAGCGTAATAATATAACAGGTTGCTGCAGCACCAAGTAACATTTCATCAGGATTTGTTCCGATTCCAGGTCCATCCATTTCCTCCGGTATCGAAACTTTAGTATGAAGGTTTTTAGTATGTATTTCTCCTATATCGTTTCGTAATCCAGGCCAAACAGCCTCTAAAATAAATTGATGCTCTGCCATTATAAAGTCCCCTTTATTTTACTATTATCTTCATTTTAATGCGTAAATGAATCTTATTCACACAAAGTGCTTAAATATAGTTGAAAAGGAGTTTTTATTTTTAATCGTCTAACCATACTTTAGGACAAGGTTGGAACATATTATTATGTTAGAAAATTAATGGTTGAAGATCTATTTTTGTAGAACAGTATCCTTTAGGGAGTGAAAACATACAGTGCAAATTCAACTAGTGGTTATATTTTCACTTTATGATATTTTTATATACTATATTAGATAATATTACATATAGTAATGCTAATAATATTCATTGTTTCATTGACTAAACAATATTTGACAGTGGGTATTTTATATTTGACATATTCCTGACACATTATATGATTATAGTATTGTTAACAGACAACATAAATTTTATTTCGATAGGAGTTATATTATGACCAACGAGACAAAGAATACTTCAGATACAGAAGAGAAAGCTACTGAAATAAAAACAGATCAAACAAAAAAACGTAAAAATAAAAAATGGATTGCTGGTATTGCAGCAGCTGCCGTATTAACTGCAGCTATAGCTGGCGGAGCATATGCTTATACTAAATCTCAAACAGTAGGCAGTGTCAATGGCGACCGTATTACTAAAAGTGAATTATATGACACAATGGCCAATGTGTATGGAGCTTCTGCTGTAGATAGCTTAGTTACGATGAAGGTTATTGAAAAGGAAGCAGATGAGCGCAATATAAAAGTTAATGATAGTGAAATTAATAAAGAAGTAGATGCATATATAGAAAGCTATGGTGGAGAGGATGCTTTAAAATCAGCACTTGAAGCTAGCAGTTTAACTCTTGATGATTTAAAAGAGGATATAGCGGTAAATATTAAAATCGAAAAGTTAATGCAGGAAGATATTGAAATCACTGAGGATGAAGTAAAAGCTTATTATGAAGAGAATAAAGCAAATTATGATCAATCTGAACAAGTTGAAGTTAGCCACATCCTTGTTGAAGACGAAGACAAAGCAAAGGAATTATTGAAAAAAATCAAAGACGGCGAGGATTTTGCTGAACTCGCCAAAGAAAATTCCACTGATACAGCATCTGCTGAAAATGGTGGAGAGCTCGGCTATATTTCTGAAGGAGAAATGGTAGAAGAGTTTGAAAAAGCAGCATTCGCTTTAGAAGTTGATGAAGTAAGTGATGTGGTTAAATCAGAATATGGCTACCACATTATTAAAGCTACAGGCCATAAAGAAGCTAAAGAATCCACTTATGAAGAATCAAAAGAGGATGCTAAAGAAGCCGCTCTAAGCGAAAAGATATCTTCTGAGTACAGCACATGGTTGGAAGATTTAAAGAAAGATTATAAAATTAAAAATAAATTTGAATAATTATGTATAAATGATTAAGAGCAAGCCGTTACTGGTTTGCTCTTTTTTGTTTGAGAAGAAGAAATTTTTGTACTTTCTAACATAGGGATATATAGTATAGTAGTAACTAAATTTTACAAAATATAGAGAGAAATAGATAGGGAGGTAATGTTTATGGAACTATTTGAAGCCATTAAAGGAAGAAGAAGTATTGGCAAGGTTAAAAATGAGCCGATACCTGATGAGCTCATACATAAAATTATTGAAGCGGGAACATGGGCACCATGTCATCATCGTACAGAACCATGGAAGTTTTTTGTTTTGAAAGAGGATGGCAGAAAAATCCTCAGTGATGTGTTAGTGGATATCCTGAAATCTGAATTAGATGATCTTGAGTCAGAAGAAAGTAAAAAAAGATTAGAAAAAGTAAGCAAGAATCCCTATCGTGCTCCTGTTATCATAGTGACTGCCGTTGAACCAGTGAAGAATGAAAAGGTTCTGATTGAAGAAGAATACGCTGCTGTCCATGCAGCTACACAAAATATCCTGCTGGCAGCTCACGCTCTTGGACTGGGTGCCGTATGGAGAACCGGGAAACAATGCCATGATAAACGGATGAGTAAGGCTTTTAATCTCTCTGAGGATGGTGCTGTAACTGGGTTTATCTATTTAGGATATCCAGATATGAATCCTAAAGAAGGTTCAAGAAAATCTATTGATGAAGTGACCACATGGATAACCAATTAAATTAACGAAAGCCGGTACAAAGAGGATATTCACTCTGTACCGGTTTATTTTTTGGAAAAAGTTTGATTACTATAAAAGTAGACATAAAATATATTAATCTGATAAACTTAGTATGGAATAAAATCGGTAAAAGGAGGGGTTAATATGGACCGAAGTTTTCTCATAATACATGGACTTGGCGGAAGCGGACCTGAACATTGGCAATCCTGGCTGTATAATGAGCTGGTGGATGCAGGTGAAACAGTTTATTATCCGACCCTTCCTGAATATGATGATCCTTATAAAGATAAGTGGATAAAAAAATTGGAAGATACCTTTCAAACTATTACCTCAGACCATATAACCGTTGTTGCTCACAGTTTAGGATGTGTCCTATGGCTTCATTTTGCTCTCAAAAATGCTCATAAGATAAAAAAATCGGTTAACCGTGTTATTTTAGTGGCACCGCCCTCTCCCTATTTAAAGCATGAAATCATCCAAAGGTTTTTTCCCCTTCCAGTTAAGGGTAAAGAATTAATACAGTCTATTGATCATACACTGCAAATTCAATCCACAAACGATTCTTATTGCTCTGTTGAAGACAGTCAATTTTATAAAGACTTGGGTATTATACAACTTTTGGTTGTGAATAAAGGTCATATCAATATCGACTCCGGTTTTGGAAAATGGCAGTGGATTCTTGATTATTGTCTGGATCAAAATCATGATTTTGCAGTAAATGAAGGCTGAATGTATGGATAGGACGGTGATTGTTTCTATGAATATAGTAGTAGTTGGTGCAAATGGACAAATTGGCAATCAATTGGTTCACCTCATTAAGGAAGATGGACAACACAATGTAAAAGCGATGATCAGAAAAGAAGAGCAGGTAAAATCATTTGAAAATAGTGGTATACAGACTGTTCTTGCTAATTTAGAAGATAGCGTAGAAAATCTGGCGAAGGAAATTGAAGGATCAGATGCGATATGCTTCACAGCTGGGTCAGGAGGAAGCACAGGTCATGACAAAACGCTTTTAATTGATCTTGATGGTGCAGTGAAAATGATGGAATCAGCTGAAAAGGCTGGAATCAAACGATTTATTTTGGTCAGTGCCCTTCAGGCTAACAACCGCGAAAACTGGAGCGATGAAATTAAACCTTATTATGTTGCCAAGCATTATGCAGATCGAATTCTGGAAAACAGCCCATTAACATATACGATTATAAGGCCGGGTGGATTGCTGAATGAACCTGGAAACGGGAAAATCCGTACTGGGGATACAATAAAGGCTGGAACGATACCGCGTGAGGATGTGGCACGAACTATTTTGGCTTGCCTCACGAATGAGGCAAACTATAATCGTTCTTTTGATCTAATATCAGGTGATACCCCGATTGAGGAAGCTCTTAACCAACTATAAAATTTGTCGAAGCAGTTCAGTTTTTAGCTGAACTGCTTTATTTGTTTGTCATAAAAAATATGAAAATCTTTCGACTTAAATTGTCAAAATTTTTTGTCATTGACAGTGTAAGGTTAGAGGTGATAGGTTGAGATTGGGTTAAATACACCATATTTTCATTCACTCATATATTAGATTTTGTATCTGTAAATCAAAATTAAATGTTAATCTTCATTCCGTAGGAGACTTCTTTTCAGCGCTCAGCTCAGGAGCTGAATGATTTAGAATGAGCTTACCATTCAGATGGAGTACAATTTACCAATCGAATGACAATAAAGCCACCGATATGGTTTTTCTGAGCAAAGCTCGAATAATTATCCATTCACATAGCCGAGATGTTATGGAATACGTACCATGGGAGGGAGAATAGTGGACTATAATTTATACAAACCTAAACGCCATTGGAGTGAAATCGAGTTATGGAAGGATGTAGCGGATGATCAGTGGAATGACTGGATTTGGCAGTTAACCCACACCATCAAAACACTTGATGATTTAAAAAAGGTGATTAATCTTACACCAGAAGAGGAAGAAGGTGTACGGATCTCAACTAAAACGATTCCCTTGAATATAACGCCCTATTACGCATCTTTAATGGATCCTGATGATGAGCGCTGTCCAATCCGTATGCAATCCGTTCCCATAGGAAAAGAGCTCCACAAAACGGTGTATGATTTAGAGGATCCCTTACATGAAGATGAAGATTCCCCAGTTCCAGGGTTAACTCACCGTTATCCGGACCGTGTCTTATTTTTAGTAACAAATCAATGCTCCATGTACTGCCGTTATTGCACAAGAAGAAGGTTTTCTGGTCAGATTGGTATGGGAGTTCCGAAGAAGCAGTTGGATAAAGCAATCAATTACATCAGCCAAACACCGGCAGTCCGGGATGTTTTAATCTCTGGTGGTGATGGCCTTCTCATTAATGACAGTATACTGGAATATATATTAAAAAACTTACGCGCCATTCCTCATGTAGAAATTATTCGTATTGGAACTAGAGCCCCGGTCGTGTTTCCGCAAAGAATCACTAAAGATTTATGTACCATTCTTAAAAAGTACCATCCCGTTTGGCTGAATACACATTTTAATACATCGATCGAAATTACAGAAGAATCAAAGCGTGCCTGCGAGCTGCTTATTGATTCGGGAGTACCTGTGGGCAATCAGGCGGTTATTTTGGCTGGGATTAATGACAGTGTCCCAATCATGAGAAAATTAATGCATGATTTAGTCAAAATAAGAGTTCGTCCTTATTATATTTACCAATGTGATTTATCAGAAGGAATTGGACATTTCAGAGCTCCTATTAGTAAAGGCTTAGAAATTATGGAGGGGCTGCGCGGTCATACAAGCGGATATGCTGTGCCGACTTTTGTGGTTGATGCACCAGGCGGGGGTGGAAAAATACCGCTTCAGCCGAACTACATCATTTCACAAAGTTCAAATAAAGTGATCTTACGTAATTTTGAAGGTGTGATTACATCATATCCAGAACCGGAGAACTATGTGTCCGGTCGTGCAGATGAATATTTCAAACAAACATACCCAAATGTATATGAAGATTACAACAGTACAGGTATCTTGTCCATTATGGATGATGAAAAGTTTAATATTACTCCGGATGGATTAGAAAGATACAACAAGCGAAACGCCTATCAACAAAATCCGGAGCATTCGTCACTAAAAGATCAACGAGATAAACGGGACGTTCTAAAAGAAAAGAAATTCAAGGCCCAACAAACAAAAACAACTAAAACTGATCAAGAGGATTCAAAAGTATGAAATGCCAATGGTGTGAACAAGATGGGGCAATTGAGACCAATACCACTGTATTTTGGGAGCTGCCAGATGGAACGCAATCACTAGAAATAAAGGAAACACCAGCCATCCATTGTGGCAATTGCCAAATGGAATATTTAACGGATGAACAGACTGAGGAGATTGAGGACCATTTATTGCTCATTAATACAAAACAATTAACAGGCACTGTACATTTTGAAGAATTGATGAAAGTACCAAGGTTATTAAAGCGAAACTATTTCAAATAGACAAAATATATGTAAGCGATTTCAGTTATTCAACGTCAAAGAAAAGCTATATTCTTTGGCGTTTTTATTAAAATGAAATGGACAGAGGTGAATAGGTTGAAACCGGTACTTTTACCTGATGCAGCAGCATCCTTGCTAAAGAGCGGAGCCCGTATCATGGTTGGGGGCTTTGGATTGGTGGGATGTCCAATAACATTGGTACACGCTCTTGACCGAAAAGGGATAAATAATCTTGAAATTATCAGCAATAATCTCGGTGAGCCAGGCAGGGGACTTGGAGTGCTTGTTCAAAAAAAGAAGGTAAGAAAGGGGATAGGTTCTTATTTCACATCCAACCCGGATGTAGTGGAGGCTTATTTGGGGGGAGAGCTTGAGATTGAACTTCTGCCGCAGGGCACACTGGCAGAAGCGATTCGTGCGGGTGGAGCTGGAATACCAGCATTCTATACACCCGTTGGAGTAGGCACTGACTTATCAAATGGGAAAGAAGAAAAAAAATTCAATGATAATAAATATATATTGCAACATTCTTTGAAGGCTGATTTTTCACTGATTAAGGCCTATAAAGCAGACAAACTTGGTAATTTAATTTATATAAAGTCTGCCCGGAATTTTAATCCTGCTATGGCGACGGCCGGGAATATCGTGATTGCTGAAGTTGATGAAATAGTAGAAGCGGGAGAACTCGATCCTGAGGAAATTATCACACCTCATTTGTATGTTGATTACTTAGTGTTAAAGGAGGAGTCGTTGTGAGTGCAAAAGAGACGATTGCCAAACGTGCTGCACGATTCCTTGGAAATGGTGATATTGTCAACTTGGGGATTGGGATTCCAACATTGGTGGCAGATTTTATCGCTCCTCATCTATCCGTATTTCTACATACAGAGAATGGGATTCTTGGGGTGGGACCTACCCCATTAAATGAACCAGATCCCAATTTGGTGAATGCAGGAAAGCTTCCTGTAACTGTCATGACTGGTGCATCTTATTTTGATAGTGCATCATCTTTTGCGATGATACGTGGGGGCCATATTGATGTCTCGATTTTGGGTGTTCTGCAAATGGATGAAATGGGCAGGATAGCAAATTGGGCAGTTCCAGGAAAAGCGGTTTTGGGTGTAGGAGGAGCGATGGATCTATTAGAGGGCTCTAAAAGAATTATCGTAACAACCTTACATACAACAAAAGCGGGGAAGCCGAAGCTCGTTAAGAATCTTAATTATCCGCTTACATCTGAGCGCAGAGTGGATTTCATTATAACTGAATTGGCCGTATTTGCAGTCGATGATAGGGGGCTTATTTTAGTGGAAACTGGTCCAGGAATAACAGTGGAAACTGTTAAAGAAAAAACGGAAGCGGATTTCAGAATTCAATTAAACAGTGAATTTGTTGGCTTTGATATGTAGCATAAAAAAGTCTTGAACTTGCTTTTTAAGCATATCTTGTATGTAGAAAAATGATAGAACAGCTCTATGAAATGGAGAGACGCAAATGGCTGACCATGTATTTCATCGTGATTTTACGAATAAATACCCAATCATAACGCATGGGCAAGGGATTTATTTATACGATCAGGATGGCAAGCAATATATTGATGCATGCTCCGGTGCTGTTGCCGCAAATTTAGGTCACGGGGATGTGAAAATTGCTGAAGCGATGGCTGAACAGGCAAAAAAAGCAGCCTTTGTACATTCGATGCGTTTTGAAACCGAGGTATTGCATCTTCTGGCAGAGAGAATTGCGGAGATTGCTCCCGTTCCATTAAACAAGGTTTATTTCACCTGTGGCGGCTCGGAGGCGAATGAAAGTGCTATTAAACTTGCAAAGCAATATCATAAAGGTGCAGGAAATCCGGAAAAACATATTGTGATTGGCAGATGGCAATCTTATCATGGGAATACTTTAGGATCCTTGTCTGCTGGAGGCGATATTAAAAGAAGGCAGGTATACACTCAAAATCTACTTGATTTTAAACATGTTTATTCCCCTCATTGTAAACGATGCCCATACCAAAGAAATCTCGATGATTGCAATCAACAACACAATTGGTCATGCATTAAGGATATAGAAAAGTTGATTATTGAGATAGGTCCGGAACAAATTTCTTGCTTCATAGCTGAGCCAATCGTCGGGAGCCAATTGGGAAGTGTAAGTCCGCCAGACTCGTATTTTAAAGAGGTCAGAAAGTTATGTGACGATTATAATATTCTTTTGATTGCAGATGAAGTGATGACGGGTTTTGGGAGAACAGGGACCTATTTTGCTGTAGAGCATTTTGATTTCATACCGGATATTATTACGTTTGGCAAGGGAGTATCAGCCGGCTATTCGCCTCTTGGCGGTATGATTGTTCACGATCGATTAATTAAAGGGATTATTCAAAACAGCAAGGGGAAATTTGCGCATGGATATACATACAGTGGCCATCCGGTCTCTGTCGCTGCCGGATTGGCAGTTCTGAAAAAATTAGCTCACAATAAAATTCTTCCCAACGTAGTTATGCAGGGTGAATATTTAATTAAACAACTTAAACTGCTTCAGGACCGTTACCCTGTCATTTGGGATATAAGGGGTAAAGGCCTTTTGATAGGCATTGAATTTGCTTCCAGTCCGAAAGGAGACCCATTCCCTCCCTCTAGCTCAACATCTGAAGTGATTAATCGGATTGCCATGCAAATTGGAGCTGTCTTTTATCCTGGAAGTGGATCAATCAATGGCTATGAAGGTGATCATTTGTTAATTGCTCCGCCTTTAACAGTCTCCAGGGAAGAAATCGATGCAATCATAAATATATTAGAACTTGCTCTGCAACAATTTATGTATTCGAGGGGGAAGTAAATCATGAGTCATTCTGAAAAAGTTACTGAATTAACAGAGAAAGCGAGAAAACATATATCTCCAGTTAGCACAAGAGTGACGGAATTAATTATAGATCGAGGTAAGGGAGCACGTTTTTGGACGAAGGATGGAGAAGAGTATATTGATTTTGTTTCAGGGGTAGCAGTTAATGCACTCGGCCATTCTCATGAAAGAATCGTTAACGCTATAAAAACACAGGCGGAGCGACTCGTTCATTTTGGTTTGAATTATGGCTATTACGAGACTGTGATCGGCTTGGCTGAAAAGCTGGCACAAATCACGCCAGGTAATTTAGATACTGTATTCTTCTCAAATTCAGGCGGTGAAGCCATTGATGGAGCATTGAAGCTGGCACGTGCGGCTACTGACCGCCCGGGAATTATCGCTTTCAATGGGTCCTTTCATGGACGTACGTTAGGTGCTACTACTGTAACAGGATCAAGCAGTAAATATAAAAAGTACTACGAACCGCTGGTAGGAGAGGTTTACCATACACCTTATCCATATCCCGGTTTAGTAAAAAATATCGATAATGCTGATTTGACAAATTATTGTATTAACCAATTACGTTCGTTATTTGATTTACATATTGACCCATCGAGAGTGGCTGCTATACTTGTTGAACCGGTTTTGGGGGAAGGCGGTTACTATCCCGCACCTCCATTGTTTTTACAGGAATTAAGGAGTATTGCTGATGAGCATGGTATTTTATTAATATTTGATGAGGTTCAAACAGGATTTGGCAGAACTGGGCGGATGTTTGCTTCGGAACACTCAGGAGTAACTCCAGATATTCTCGTTTTAGCAAAGGCTTTATCAGGCGGACTGCCTCTTGGTGCAATTGTGGCAAATAGGGATTTACATAATAAATGGCCTGTAGGGGGGCATGGCTCCACGTTTGGAGGCAACCCAATCTCATGTGCAGCTGCCCTAGCAAGTATACAGGTGATTGAAGAAGAGAATCTGGTAAAGAGGAGTAAAGAACTCGGTGAGCAAATTGTTAATAGGCTGCAAAATAGTTTGCTAGGATACGAGCCAATAAAAGAAGTCCGCGGAATCGGTATGATGATTGGCATTGAATTCAATGAATCCTATAAAAAGTCCATTGTGCCGCTTATCAAAGCACGATGCCTGGATAAGCATTTACTAATCATGAACTGCGGAGTTAACGGGCAAACCATCAGGCTCATGCTGCCATTAAATATATCAACAGAAGAATTGGATGCTGGGTTAACCATTCTCGAAACCGTTATTGGAGACGTGGTAAAGGAGGGTATTTAGTAAATGTCCAAAGAATTTACAAAACAGCTGCTTTACATGAATGGTCATTGGACTCACGATTTAAATCAGAATTATCGGGAAAGCAAGAATCCTGCAACGAATGAAGCGGTGGGTATGTATGCAATCGCAACTTCAAGCCAGGTAGACCAGGCTGTACAGCATGCTCACCTTGCCTTTAAAAGCTGGAGACGAACACCCGCGCCGGAACGTGCTGTATTTTTATGGAAGGCAGCAGAATTATTTGAACGAAAAAGAGATCAATTAGCCGAAGTTATGACCAAAGAAATGGGGAAAGTTCTGGCGGAAACACGCGGGGAAGTGAATGTCGTCATAGAAACATGCCGCTATATGGCTGGGGAAGGTCGCAGAATGTATGGTGAAACCATTGCTTCCGGCAACAACAATCGAACGATTACGATGAATCGTGAGCCGCTTGGTGTAGTTGCATGTATCACTCCATGGAATTTTCCGGTAGCGCTTGCCGCTTATAAAATTTGTGCTGCTTTAATCAGTGGGAATACGATTGTGTGGAAACCAGCTTCTGAGGTTGCACTCTCAGCAGGTATATTTATGCAAGTCTTTCATGAAATTGGTCTCCCAAATGGGGTTTTAAATCTCATTACAGGGAGCGGCAGTCAGGTGGGAATGCAGCTTGCTGAACATGAAGATGTCAAAGTGATCTCTTTTACAGGCTCTACTGAAGTAGGCTTGCTGCTTTCACAGGTAGGTGCCAAACAATTAAAAAGGGTTTCCCTTGAGCTAGGTGGGAAAAATGCAGCAATTGTTCTACAGGACGCTAATTTAGATTATGCAGCAGAGTGTATTGTTAAAGGTGCATATGGAACAACTGGCCAAAAATGTACGGCGACAAGCCGGGTTATTGTTGAACAATCGATTAAAGTGGATTTATTGAAAAGGGTCGTAAAGTTAACGAAGGAATTGAAAATAGGTAATGGCCTTAATGAAAATATAGATATAGGTCCTTTAGTAAATGAGCAGCAAATGAAGGTGGTTGAGAAATACGTAAGGATAGCTACAGAAGAAGGAGCCTTATTGGAGTGTGGAGGAAAGAAATTAGCGAACGAAGAAGGGTGTTTTTTTGAACCAACTATTTTCAGTGATGTGAAAAAGGAACATACGATTGCTAAAGAAGAAATATTTGGACCTGTTCTTGCCTTTATTGAAGTGGACAGCTATGAAGAGGCGATTGAGGTTAATAATGATACGAAATATGGACTGTCGACATCCATTTTCACAAGCAGTTTGTCTATTGCCAACCGAGCTGCTGCTGAAATTGAAAGTGGATTGGTTTATGTGAATAACGGAACTGCTAATGCTGAAATTGGTGTTGCGTTTGGCGGGATGAAGTATTCAGGGAATGGCCATCGTGAAGTATCCCATCATGCTTTGGATAGTATGACGGAATGGAAATCAGTGTATATGACTTATCTATAGGAGGGATTCCCTTGTGAAACAAATGAGGATTGGAATAGCTTTTTTTTATCATGAATCCCATAGTTTCTCTAGAACTAAGACGACTATTCAGGATTTTAAGAATGAGGGTTATTTTAAAGGGAACCAAATTTTTGACGTTTATACAAATACAAGGACAGAGGTTGGCGGGTTTATTGATGTTCTGAGGAAACTTGAAGAGGTAGAGATAGTCCCCCTTCTTTGTGCAGCAGCTGTTCCTTCGGGTCCGGTAACCTATGAAACATACGAAGAAATTGAAACAGAGCTTATGGGTTTAATGGAAGCGGCAGGAAAGCTTGATGGATTATTGATTGCCCTGCATGGAGCAATGGTCATTGAGGGAATTAATGATGCAGAAGAATATTTACTTTTAAAGATTAGAGCAAAACTTGGGGTAGATATCCCGATTGCAACGACCCTGGATCTACATGCCAATATTAGTCCGGCCATCGTTGGAATTACACCCTATCATTTTGGATTTAAAACCTATCCGCATATTGATATGTATGAGCAAGGAGTAAATGCCGCGAATGCATTAATGAATCATCTTTCGCTTGGTGTAGATTATGTAGCGAGATGTGTTAAAATTCCCATGCTGCTTCCCTCAATCAATATGAAGACAATGGAAGGTCCAATGGCAAAAATGATGAAGCTTGCTCACCGTTATGAAGAGGAAGATGGTATTTTAAACATTTCCGTATTTGGTGGATTTCCATATTCAGATGTACCGAGCGCAGGTGCAAGTGTGATAGTAATTGCTAAAAATCAGTTGTTGGCCGAACGTACTGCCAGTGACTTGGCCAAAATATTTTGGAAACTAAGGGAAGAATTTATCGTCAAATTGCCTGATGTTAAAGAAGCATTTCAGCTTGCGTTAGCAATGAAGAAAAATAAACCAATCGCATTAGCTGATATTTCTGATAATCCGTTGAGCGGTGGCAGTGGAGATACAACGAAGCTTTTGAGAGAATGTATAGAATACAATAGAGAGAAAACGCTTTTTGGAGCATTAACGGATTCTAAGGCAATTGATATATGTAGGAGTGTGGGAGTTGGTGGAACCGTCCAACTGTCACTTGGCGGGAAAATCTATCCTGAGTTTGGATTACCGGTTGATGTGCAAGCAACTGTTATCAGGTTAACTGATGGTGTATTTTATAATAGTGGACCATTTAATAAAGATTTGAAAGTAGATGTTAAGGGTGCTTGTTGGATTCGAGTAGGAAATATAGATATTCTCCTAATTGGAAGACCTATGTCTGCTAATGATCCTGAACTTTTTCGTCATATTGGGATAGAACCAAGTGCGTACAGGTATTTGATATTGAAAGCTAAAAATCATTTCAGGGCAGCTTTTGATCCGTTGATAAGTGAAGTCATTTATGTTGATGCACCGGGCGCGGCCACTAATAACATCGCACAGCTACCCTATAAAAATATCCCGGAACAAACATGGCCCTTAAAAAATATAGAATTTCTAAAGGTAGAAGAGAGGAAAAAATCATGACACAAACGAATTCGATGTATTACATTGAAATACCCGAATCCCTAACGCCTGCACAGCAGAACATGATGATGGAGCTCGAAAAGGATGCATTTCCTGGGTTGGGAGCGGTAGATGAACAAACACTGGTTCCTTTGGCGAGATACGGAAAACTAATCCTTTATAGACAACAGGGGGATGAACGACCAGTTGCGGTTTGTGAATGTATGAGAGATTATAATCAGCCGGATAAAGCTTATATATTTGGCTACTATGTACGGTCAGATCAGCATGGGAAAGGATTGGGGACACAATTTTTACATGAGGTTCTGAGCATTCTGAGGGATGATGGTTTTCATAAAGTCAGTTTAACTGTAAGCGAAGCAAACACGGCTGCTGTTAAATTATATAAAAACATCGGTTTTACTGTAAATGAATTAAGGTATGGTGAATTCGGAGACGGTGAGGATCGGTTGTATATGGAGAAAATTTTATAATCAACAACAGGACGTGTGACTAATCACACGTTTTTTTCGTTGATGATTATTGGCTGCAAAGGGACTATTACAGCCAGTGTGGCTCTTCTTTTTATAAAACAAAACCTTCAAATGAAGATAAAAAGTACCTTGATAAATAGATTGTATTGAAACATAAACAGATGAAAAAAATGAACGTTTTTGGGCATACTAGCAAGTGAAAGAAAAAAGCAAAATAAATTATATTTATATAATATAACTCGGTGATTTCCCTCACGTTTTATCATTAAAATACAATTCGATTGATAAATTTACTGTATCGACAGTAATTATGTTTGATCCTGATTACCGTTTATATAGAGAGTTTTTATTGAGTTTACCTAATGGAAAGAGCGGAAAATTTTAAAGGAATATGATAATAATTATAAATAAGCAATTGACAAATTTCTTTTTAATAATTATTATAATATAGTATTAAACATCACTTAGATGATGATATTGTTTAGGAGGATATACGATATGTCACTTATTAATAAAAAATTAGAGGATTTTACAGTACAGGCTTACCATGATGGAGAGTTTAAAGAAGTAAGTCTTTCAGATGTTCAAGGTAAATGGTCAATCTTTTTCTTCTATCCAGCTGATTTCACTTTTGTGTGCCCAACTGAATTAGCTGACCTGCAAGATAATTATGATGCCCTTAAAGAAATTAACTGCGAAGTGTACTCCGTATCTACGGACTCTCATTTTGTACATAAAGCATGGGCAGACGCTACAGATACAATCGGCAAAATTAAATATCCTATGCTTGCAGATCCGGCGCATGTTCTTTCTCGTCAATTTGAAGTATTAATTGAAGAAGCTGGTCAAGCGCTTCGTGGAACATTCATTGTGAATCCTGAGGGTGAAATTAAAGCATATGAAATTCACGACCTAGGTATTGGCCGTAATGCTGAAGAAGTTGTGCGTAAAGTACAAGCTGCTCAGTTTGTTGCAGAACACGGTGATAAAGTATGTCCAGCAAAATGGACTCCTGGTGAAGAAACACTTGAGCCAAGCCTGGACCTAGTAGGTAAAATATAATTATTAATCATTTGCATTTATCTTTCTTAATGGAAGATGAGTGCAAATTTTATCTTAAGGACTGACAGCTGCTTGTCCAGTTTTTGAATGTTTTTTCTATCAGATGATCAAATGAGGTACTTAAAATGATAAGTACCTTTTTTATTAAAAAGTTTACTAAATTAGGTGAGTATTTTGACAAAAGGAATTTTAGATTTAATTATCATTGGCGGAGGTCCTGCTGGATTGTCAGCGGGTATTTATGCCGGACGTGGAAAATTAAACACTCTTATTATTGAAAAAGGAAATATGGGTGGCCAAGCTGCAACGACAAATGAAATTGTTAACTATCCGGGTGTTCGTAAGACGACTGGACCTTTATTAATAGAAGAAATGAAAAAACAATGTGAAGATTTTGGTGTTAAATTTACCAAAACAGATGTTACGGATGTTGACCTATCCGGAGAAGTTAAAATAATCAAAACGATCAATGGCGAGTATCAGGCAAGATCTGTAATCATTGCAGCAGGTGCAGGTCCTCGTAAACTTGGATTCCCTGGAGAAGCAGAATTCACGGGCCGTGGTGTTGCCTACTGTTCAACATGCGATGGTGAATTCTTCGAAGGATTAGAAGTGTTTGTCATTGGAGCAGGATTTGCCGCAGCTGAAGAAGCGATGTATTTAACCCGTTTTGCCAGCAAGGTTACCATTATTGCTCGTGAACCTGAGTTTACTTGTGCTCCTTCTATCGCAGATAAGGTTTTTGCCAACGAACATATAGAAGTTAAATTTAATACGGAATTGCTTGAGGTTTCAGGGGTGGAGATGGTTCAGCATGCCCGATTTATTAATAATGTAACGAAGGAAGAATGGGAATACACAGCGAAAGAAGAAGATGGCGCATTCGGTGTATTTGTTTTCGTGGGATATCAGCCTAAGACAGAGATCTTTAAAGGTCATGTAGAAATGGATGAACGTGGTTACATTATTACAGATGAAGAAATGAGAACAAATATTAAAGGTGTATATGCTGTTGGAGATCTTCGTCCAAAATCTTTACGTCAAGTTATTACAGCTGTTGCCGATGGGGCGATTGCCGGAACAGACGTACAGAAATATGTTGCTGAAGAAAAAGAGCGTCTTGGCATTGTAGATGAGCCAAAAGAAGAAAAACCGGCAGAGAAAAAAGAATCTGCACCAAAAGAAACAGCTAAAAGTGGTAAGAGCAGCTTACTAAGCGATGCCATCAAAGGACAACTAAAAGGTATTTTTGCCAAAATGGAGAATGATGTAACATTAGTAAGTATTGTGGATGAAAGTATGCCTAAATCTGTAGAATTACGTGATTTCTTGATCGATGTTGCTGAACTTGGCGATAAACTTCATCTGGAAGTTTATCCAAAAGGCGAAAATACTGAAATGGAAACGAAAATCAATGCTGATAAATTCCCGGTTGTTTCGTTGCTTGATCATAAAGGGAATTACAGTGGCGTGAAGTTCCATGGTGTACCGGGAGGACATGAGCTTAATTCCTTTATCTTGGCCATTTATAACCTGGCAGGTCCTGGACAAGCATTAGATTCCTCTATCCAACAGTCAATTAAAGCAATCGATAAAAAAGCAAATATTAAGGTAATGGTATCTTTATCATGCCACTACTGCCCAGATGTTGTTGTGGGTGCTCAAAGAATTGCAATTGAAAACCCAAATGTCGAAGCAGAAATGATTGATATCAGTAACTTCCAGGATATTAAAAAGAAATATAAAGTAATGAGTGTTCCAGCCATGATTATTAATGATGAACAAGTAGTCTTTGGAGCTAAAAAAATTAATGAAATTGTAGCAGTGTTACAACAAGCTTAAACAATTAACCCAGCCTTACATCAAGGCTGGGTTTTTGTTTCTCCAGGTTTTTATGATCATGGTAACAGATGCAATGAGTGAAAGTAAAAAGATGATTATGCCTGCAATCTCATACAAATGCATGAATAAAATGAAGGCAATTATTTGAGTGACAGCAATGATTATTCCATAAATTGCGTTCTGTTTTTGATTCTTTTTTATGGCAATGAAGAGCTGGAGTGTAATGAAATTACTGATAACCATAATGGTAATTGCCAAAGTATAGTCCATTGTGGTAATGTTTGTCCCTTTTTCAACTGCGAAGATCGAATAAATCGAAATGGGAAGGGCACAAAGATTTATGCCTAATAAAATCAATACCCATATTATACGATACAAAATTTTTTGCATATATTAGACTCCTTGTTATATTCTATTTTACATTTTGTGCAATATAGAGATGGTTATACCCGACTATAAATACTTCAGTTTATATTGTTTGTATTCTTAAACAAATAACTAAATAAATGACGTGCAACTTGTAAATTATGGTAGAATTCACTTGATAGTTACAAAATTTAGAACTATTCATCAGTTTATCCATACGAATTTTGAAAAAGGAGATTACAACTTGTTAACAATTGAAAAAGCAATCTTTTGTGACGCTGAAAAATTAACAGAACTAATGAAGAAAACATTTGATGAAGAAGCAAAAAGATGGCTTATAGATCAAGAGATTGTGGATTGCAATATCCAGCCTCCTGGCTATACTTCAGTTGAAATGACTAAATATATGATCGAAGAATTATCCTATTACAAAATCATCTATAAAGAGGCTATAGTTGGTGGAGTTATCGTGACGATTACCGATAAGTCATATGGAAGAATAGACCGTATATACGTTGATCCAGATTTTCAGAATCTCAAAATCGGTTCCAGAGTAATGGAATTAATTGAGGAGAAATTTCCAAGCGTAAGACAATGGGACCTTGAGACATCCAGCAGACAGCTTAATAATCACCATTTTTACGAGAAATTGGGCTATAAAACGATCTTTAAGTCGGAAGATGAGTTTTGCTACATAAAGAGGAAAGAGAGTTTGACAAAATCTGATAATTCGGTAGAAAATCATGATATTTCAAATAAACCATATGAAAATTGTGATATGGCATATACAGAATGGTACCAAGTCAACTTAGAAGAGAGTTCTTTTAGTAACAGTAACTTGAGAAGTACTCATTTCAGTAACTGTAATCTTAGTCAGTCAAAATTCCAAAACATAAATTTAAAACACTCCTATTTTGCAGATTTAAACCTATCCTTTTCTAATATGAGATTAGTTACCCTTGCAGGAATCGAATTTATGGACACAAATCTTGGAGATGACAAAAATCCGATATCCTTTGTAAGATGTGACCTCCAGGAATCAAAGATTAGGAATTGTGACCTAAGTAATCTGGAAATCACGGAAAGTGAGATAACAGGAATGAAAATCAATGGTATTTCAGTGGAAAAATTGTTCGAAGTGTATAACCGAGAGTTGAAAAAGGAAAGTTTCGAATAGGTATATGATCAATTGTTTGAACAAGAATCACATGATCATATAAGGGGAAATTATTTAAATCAAGTAAGGTTAAAACTTAAATAATCACAAAGAAAAAAGAACGAAGATGGTGCGACTATTCACCATTCATCCGTTCTTTTTTGCGTTCTCTTCAAGTTTACTGATTCTTTGTTCGAGTTCTTCCATCCCTAATAGTTTGGATTGTCCATCCAGAAAAATATTGCATATTGACGTTAATAGGAAGCCACCGCCCAAACCAACAAGACACCCTACACCTGGAGACCCAATGGATAGTCCAATTCCAAGGCCAGTTAACAGACTGCCTGGAATAAGGTATTCAGTTAGTGAATGCTGTTTAGCCAACAAATCTCCTCCAATCTTTTTCGAAAGTTTATGTATTCTGGTTAATATTATAACAACTTTAATTTGCAGAATATATACATATTCTTGAAATTAACCTTATTTGACCATTTAGTATCTATAAACTTATTATTCAGCAGGAAACAGTTTTAAAAAAACGCCATGAGGATAGTGGTGAGGTTTCTCGAATAAGTAAAAAGGAGGTGGTTTACATGCTAATACAGCTAAGGTCATAAATTGTCAGATCATAAAATGGACCTTTACTGTCTTCTGATGAGATAACAATACCTTTGTAGCCGTTAGAGGTGAGCATTTCGCGAAGCAAGCTGCCTATTTTAAATTCGGTATCTCTAATAAATAATTTAATGTTTGTTCTGTTATTAACTCCAGATAAATTACGAATTTTATCGAATTGTTTATGGTATATATATGCACTTATCGTTTCGTAAGGTTGTACGAATTCATTGGTAAATGAATCATATAATTTAGCATAGTCCTCATCTTCAATAAATAAGAAGTATTCCGTATTGACGCGAAACTCTATGATGTTTGGTCCAAACTTTTTAGCCCAATGTTTACGTGTCGTGGCATAAATAGCATCACCATGCTTTTTTCCATGACTGAAAGAGGTCCGTAGTGTAAGGCCTTTATCGAGAATTTTTTCATAATTGGTAGTAGAGGTTCCATGAAATACATCAATCATCTAATCGCCTCCATATTTTTATTAATACCATCATCATAAATGAAAAACGCAAACTTTTCCATCTTAATATGTTGATTAACTGATTAACGAGAGGAGCAGGAATGAGTGAAATTCAATTTATTTGTGTAGATTGCCAGGAGCTATTCATGGAGGAAACGGATAAAAATTGTTGTACATGCGGCGGTCTGTTAATAATCAAAACAAGTAAAAGCATTTTTAAGGATAATTGGATTGTTGGTGAGAACCAGACGATGTGGAAGTACTATCTAGTAGTATCAGTACAAGCAAACAAACGTGCATGGGAGAAGGTATCATTAGGTGAGGGGAATACCGTGCTCGATAAATTGGACTCGGACAATCAGCACATCTACTTAAAATTAGAAAACACTTTACCAAGCCAATCTTATATAGATAGATGCTCAGCATTATTAGTGACTAAGTTACTAGAGAAAAAGATACAAAACATCCTTATAACGGAAGCCACTTGTATGAGTCTTTCTGTTGCTAAATATGCAAAACATGCTCAAATTGCCTGTGAGTTAGCTTTACCTGAAAATACAGCCTGTCAGCTGGTGGATGCACACAGAAATGAAGGAGTCAGAGTAAGCGATTTTGTTTCTGATCAAGAATCTGCTGCAAATAATTTTATTTTACCCGACTTTCACCCCTATATGATTGAGGGAGCAAAAACATATGCATATGAGATATGGGAGCAGTTGGGACACCGTCATCCTGATATCGTTACGTTCTCGGTTGAAACCAGTATGTTAGCAGTAGGTACTTATTATGGATTTAAGGATCTTTTAGAACATCATTTAATAGGAAAACTCCCCAGATTTATCATTGTCGACATTCAATCAACTTCTCTGCCTGTAAAAAGTAAAGCGGTATCTATCCCTCAACCCCTATATAAAGAATTGATAAAAATGATTAAAGAGACAGATGGACACTTACAGACCATTACGAAAACTGAAATCATTCAAGCCAGTAAAGCGCTTTTTATGAGAGGTTATCAGATAGATGAACAAAGTGCAGCAGCCTACGCAGGATGCATGAGATATTATCGAGACTTTTCAATCAAAAATGAATCGATTGTGATACCCCTTAGTAATTTTAGCGAGATAGGAAAATCCAAATAGTTTTTTGGGGTGATAAGATAGTTATGACAAAATCTAACGTTGAGAAGTATATAGCCTCCAAGCTAGAAAGGCTGGAAAAAACACAAAATCAATCAGGTTCATGGACATTCAACTTTGAAGGATCTTCATTAACGGATTGTTTTATGATCTTACTTATACGGACCTTAGGAATAGATGAAGAAGAATTAATGCATCAACTAGTGAAACGGCTGCTGCGCACTCAAAATGATAATGGGTCTTGGAGTATCTATCCGGATGAGAAGGATGGTAATTTATCTACCACCGTTCAATCTTATACAGCCCTGCTTGTGTCAGGCAAATTTACTCGGATGGATGAGGAGATGAAGCGAGCTGAACAATTTATAATTAAGCATGGTGGAGTATCAAAATCTCACTTTATGACTAAAATGATGCTCGCAGTCAATGGAATGTATAATTATCCAAGCTTTTTTAAATTTCCGATGAGTTATTTTATGCTCCCGCCCCATGTACATTTTAACATGTATCAATGCAGTAACTATGCCAGAGTGCATTTAACTCCTATGACCATCTGCATTAATAAACGATTTATGTATGAACACAAGGGGATAGATAAGAGTTTCCTTGATGGACAAGAAGGTGGATGGTTTAGAGAGGAACGTTTTTTTCAGACAGAACAATTGATTAATCAACTAAAGACCCTCAATTTTTCTCCATCCTCTTGGCAAAAAGCAGGCTATCAATCTGCAGAAAAGCTAATGATTGACCGGATTGAGAAGAATGGGACACTGTATAGTTATAGTTCGGCTACCTGTTATATGATTTATGCTTTACTTGCCTTAGGGTATAAACGAAACTCAGCGATTATTCTTAAGGCGGTGGAAGGAATGAAGAGCTATTTAACGGATACACCTTATGGCCTTCATTTGCAAAATTCACCCTCCCTGGTGTGGGATACAGCTTTATTAAGCTATTCCTTACAAGAAGCGGGGGTTAAGGCAACCCATCCTGTTATCGATCGAGCAAATGCGTATTTGCTGAAAAAACAACAAAGCACGAGAGGGGATTGGACAGTACATGCTCCAGATGTGATTCCTGGGGGATGGGGATTTTCTGACAGCAATCATTATATACCGGATAATGATGATACAAGTGCGGTTTTACGAGCATTAACAAAGCAAAGTAAATTGAACCAACAAGCAAATCTTGCTTGGAAAAAAGGTTTCTCGTATTTGAAGGGCATGCAAAATAAGGATGGAGGATGGGGAGCCTTTGAAAAAGATGCCTATAATTCTTTATTTGCTTATCTACCAATCGAAAATGCAAAGGATGCCATCATTGACGATTCTACCTCAGACCTGACAGGTCGTGTTTTAGAATTTATGGGTAATTATGCTGGATTAACACATGACCATTCCTTTATTAAAAGAGCAGCTGCCTGGCTTCTGAAAGAACAATTATCAGATGGTAGCTGGTATGGAAAATGGGGTGTTTGTTATATTTATGGAACGTGGGCAGCGGTGACTGGACTATGTGCAATCGGAATCAAGCCTGAGCACCCTTCTATCCAAAAAGCAATCAGATGGCTGGAGTCTATCCAGCTGAAAGATGGAGGATGGGGAGAATCCTGTATGAGTGCAGATAAAGAACGTTATATCCCATTGTCCTACAGTACTCCATCCCAGACAGCCTGGGCATTGGATGCTCTCTTAGCAGTTAAGCGGGCAACTTCACCAACCATTCAGAAAGGGGTTAACTTTTTAATAAATGAAGAGTTATACCATCCTAATGCAAAGAGGTATCCAACAGGTCTCGGTTTACGGGGTGGTTTTTATATCATTTATGAAAGCTATAATTATATTTTTCCTCTGTTAGCACTGGGTCATTATGAAAAGAAACTGATTACTGACCATACATAGCTACATGGGAATGAGCGCGCTAATCCTAATTTTCTATTTTTTACTTGTTTTATGTTAGAATAGTGGCAAATGAGGAAGAATAGGTGTTGAAGCATGAATAAGAGAATAGGTTTTATTGGCTGTGGAAATATGGGAAAAGCGATGGTTGGTTCTTTGATTAACAGTAATCAAAAACTCGCTGATCAATTGTTGGTATCTGTGCGCTCAGAAGAATCAAAAGTTGCTATTTCGGAAAAGTGGCCGATTCATACAACTCTGGATAATAAAGAAGTTGTCCTAAATTCAGATATAATCTTTTTAGCAGTTAATCCAAACCAATATGAAGAAGTTATTAAAGAAATAAGAGAATATGTTACTGATAAGAAGATTCTTATTTCGATTGCTGCCGGAGTTAAAATAAAGCAAATGGATGAATGGATTGGAGCAGAATCAAAATTTATATTGTCTATGCCTAATACTCCTGTCCTGGTGAATGCAGGGATGACAGCTATTTGTCCAAATGACCATGTCACAGGAGAAGAGTTAGAGGAAATCTGCCAGTTATTTAGTGTGTTTGGAGAATATGAAATTCTTAAAGAAGATGATTTCGAAGCGTTTATTGCTTTATGCGGTTCTTCTCCAGCCTATATTTTCGTATTAATTGAAGCAATGGCAGATGCAGCTGTGAAATTAGGGATAGATCGAAAAAAGGCCTATCGAATGGCTGAACAAACCATTATGGGATCGGCAAAACTCGCTTTGGAAACAGGGATTCATCCAGCAGAACTGAAGGATCAAGTTTGCTCCCCAGGTGGTGCAACGATTGCTGCCATCACAGAACTGGAGGCACAAGGATTCAGAAGTTCTGTCATTAAAGCGATGGAGGTTTGTGCTGAACAATCAAAGAAAATGAATGATGAAGTTTACTAGAAACGAAAATAATGCAGCATCCATTTTACCTTTTAGGGATATGGATGCTGTTTTTTATGCAGTGATTATTCATGGTGTAGTTAAACCATTCTTTGTCCCGCTTTTTATGAATTACACTTTTATCAATCTTAATTAAATTGAAAAAGATTTACACTCACACGTATATTAACAACTATTTCCATGTTAAAATGTTTCTATCTGTTAAGGTCGGGAGAGTGAGTTATATGGATGGAACTTTATTATCTAACAGTATCTATTCGTTGAAAGGAGCCGATTTACGAATCATTTACAGTTTATTAACGAATTTAAATCTAAAAGAACTAATCCCATTTAATTTTAACAAAATCATTTCTAGGAAACATAACACTGATTATGTAAACTGCCTTCTTGAAAAAACCGATGAATATATTCATCTCTCAGATGAGGCATTGCAGGTCAGTTTGTTTCAGGAAATGAATAAAACACTTGAACTAGAAGGTGTTTATTATAGTGAAGCTTTCCATGTGGATAATCAATGTGAAGAAATTGTTGAAAAAGTATATCAAATATATATAAATCAGGAAAAATCATTCCTTCAAAACACGGAACAAATTGAGTTTACAAGGATCCATCACATTATTCACTATCAGCTCAGACAGCTATTTTATGAGGTGGAATATCGCTTTCAAAATCTTTCAGTTGAGGATCAGCAGGATTTTTTAAACACTATATATGAATTTATAATTCAGCTCTCAGAGGATGAAAAATGGATCCTTCTTCAACAATTGCCTGCAAATTATTTGTCAATTGAGGTTTTTAAAGAAATAGAATTATCCACTTTACTTATTCAGGTATCAAATATCAGTCTTCCTTCATTTTTTGATATGTTTACAAAGCTTTTAATGAACTACAATGAAAAGCTTCCAATGAATATCCCATTAATCAATCAAGAAAATATTTCCCCTACGACAAAATTATTAACTTCTCCATATTTTATTACACCCTATGTCCTTGGAGGCAGAGTCCTTCAAATAAACTATCAGCATCGAGCCATAAAAAAAAGGCTAATGCCTTTTATCCTAATGCAGATAACTTTAGCGTATTTATGCGATGAAAATTCTGTGTCCAGTCCAGTTTTATTCCTGAATGAATGGAAAAGAAGGGTAGAGGAATACCGTCAATTGGAGTATCATTCTGATTTATTAGAAATGAAACATATCGAAATGAGTTCATCTGTCCATAAATCCCGGCAGCGGATAAACGAATTTGCAAATCAAAAAAATCATATTCAGGAACGATTGAATATCGAAATGTACAAGCTTAAATCAACACTCCTTTTTATGGATATAAATGAGTTGACGATAAATCAAAGTTTTGAAAAACATCGTACTGAGTACATTCACATCCAAAAAAAATTAAACCAATTAGCTGCATCCAAAAGCAATGAAATATTGGAAACCAGTTTAATCAAACAATTTACTAATAAATTGCTGAATATGTCAGTGACACTTGATCAGCTTGGTAAAGAGAAAAAAGTGGATGAGCTTCTTGAGAGCTTAGTCCGAGATATTTTAGATTCGGATAGTGACTTTAAACGGGCTGATCGAATTGGGATTAAACAAATACAGAAGGAATTAACGGATATTGATTTCATGATTGAAACGGAGAATAAGATTAAAAGTAAATATGAAAAGGAGCTTATCAAACTGAATCAACAATTACAGGAATGCAGCGATAAGGTGAAACAAATTGAGAATGAAAATTACGGGATTAAAGAGGTAGCGCAAAGTATATGAAAAGTCCGTTTCAGCAAAAACGGACTTTTTTTACCCCTAGTTAATAAAGAGGTTCATGATAATTGGTCCTAAAATGGAACCAAAAACTGCGCTTAATGTCATGGAGATCGAACTCATGGAAAAGGTTAATTCACCGAATTCAAATGCCTTTGAGGTACCAATTGCATGCGATGCGCTGCCTAAAGCAATGCCTTTACTAACGGGATTTGTTATGTGGAATAAATTTAAAATAAGCGGACCTAAAATAGCCCCGGTTAGACCTGCTATCATGACAAAAATAGCTGTTAATGCCGGAACCCCGCCTAACTCCTCGGAGATCTGTACAGCAACCGGGGTAGTTAATGATTTTGGCAATATGGAAACGGCAGTCTCCTCGGCTATACCAGCCAGCTTACTAAATAGAAGTCCACTAACCATTCCTGCCAATACCCCAAGAAAGACACCTCCTAAAATGACGAATATATGATCTTTTAACATTCTCCATTGTTTATAAAGCGGAAAAGCAAGTGCAACTACTGCCGGACCAAGTAATTGATTAATCCATTCTCCGCCAATCATGTATGTATCATAAGAAATATTAAAAACTGAAAGGATGCAAACAATTAAAATGGTTGTTGTTAAGATTGGCAAAAGAAAGGGATAGGAAAATCGGATATAGAGTTTATTTAATAAAAGAAATATGATGACAGTTATAATAATAATTGTAATGGCAATCAGTAATTTCCCCATTTATTTTGATCCTTTCGTTTGTTCACTGAATTTTCGAGTATCTGACTGGTTCCTCCGGATATCAGCAGGGTAAAGATTGTACTAATAAATACGACAAACATAATGATGAAACCTTTAGAGGAGAATAGCTCGGGATACTTTATAACACCGATACAGATTGGAACAAATAACAAAGGTAAGAAACCAATTAAAAAACCAGCTCCGCGATTAATGTATTCAACTGGAATCACTTTGAATTTCAAGCAAACTAACAGTAATAATAACCCGATGATACTTGCAGGGATGGGAATGCTAAACAGCTCTTGTATGAATACGCCGATATAATAAAAAAGAAAAAGAACAACGATTTGCGAGCATATGACTAAATGTTTCATGAACGTATTGGCTACTATAGAGTGAAAGTAACCTTCACCTCCAAATTTAAATGATAATTTGATATTACGCTTCCCTTCTGACAAGTCAAACAATTTGCACTTTATGGAAATTGCACTTGTACTTTAGCTAGTACATCTTATTAGCTTTTTGAATCCTGTTAGATGAGGACAAATCAGAGGCTTTGTTGCTCGCTTTTCCAAAAACATTCTATATTGATTTCTCATTTGATTAAGCGGTGATAAGAGGATGATTATATGCATATGAGGAGAGAAGTAATAAGACCCTTTATAAGCTAGAAAAACGTAAGTCATTATCTGTTCAGCTTTGTACCGTTTAAAGTCTTGATTATGAAAACGGAAACAGAAAAATTAGTGAGGATTCTTGTTTGGTTTATTTTACCTCCTAAAAAATTAAAAAAAGGTCTTTTAATCTGATCATGCGCATGCTAGTATACTAGTGTAAATGAACGAAACACAGTTTGAACCAAGAAGAAGTTTCAAACATTTATTTTACTCTTGTTTGTGAAATAATGAGCAATAGTAATTATAATTTATTTTTACACGAAGTATTAATAATCAGTTTTAGAACAATTTTAACTCCTGCATTTTATTTTACTTTTCTTTGTGAAATAATGAGCAAAATGAAATGTAAATAAAATTTAGGAGTAAGTATATACTACCAGTTAAGAAGCCTTTACTGTTTACAAAAGATTGATGGAAGTATGGAGTGTAAGTGTTTGAACCTGCTTGGCGGTATTTTCGTCATTTATAACTATTATAGTATTTGGAGGTAATTAAATGAGTGCAGAAGCTTTGAAAAAACAAGGCTCACCAAAAGAAAACCCTACTCCTAATGTTCGTCCTTTCGGCATGAGGGACAAAATTGGATATCTATTAGGTGACTTTGGAAACGATTTCTTTTTCTTATTGGTAAGTGCTTACTTAATGGTATTCTATACCGATATTTTTGGCATCAATGCAGCGACAGTTGGTGCGCTCTTCATGGCTGCTCGTTTATGGGACGCAGTAGCAGACGTAACTTGGGGACGTTTTATTGACACTAGAAAACCAACTAAAAATGGTAAATTTAGACCATGGGTACTAAGAATGTCATTCCCATTAGTTTTCTCAGGGGTTTTAATGTTCGTTACGATTCCTGGTATGGGTGATGGTTTCTACTTGGCATGGGCGTTCGTAACATATATCGTTTGGGGTACTTTGTACAGTACAGTTAATATTCCTTACGGATCTATGGCTTCTGTTATGACAGATAATCCAGTTGAACGTACTTCTTTATCTACTTACAGAACAGCTGGTATGATGCTTGCGAGCTTGATCATCAATGCAGTCGGACCAATGATTGTCTTTGTTGATAACAAAATCGATGCAAATCGTATGTTTATGGCTGCTTGTATCTTTGGTGTGTTGGCAATTTCTTGTTACATCGGTTGCTACAAATTAACAACTGAACGTATCGTTCCTGAAACAAATGATGCAGAAAAAATGGATCTTCGTAAAACGCTTAAAGCGATTGGTCAAAACAAACCACTTATTTGGATTTTAACTGCATCTTTATTATTCATGACAAACAGCATGCTTATGGGAGCAGTAAACGTATACCTATTTAAAGATTATTTCACTAGCACTGCAGCGTTAAGTCTTGTTGGTGTTATGACTACAGTTACAGCATTTATAGCAATGCCGTTGGTTAAACCATTAGTTGCTCGTTTCGGTAAAAAAGAAATTGCTTCTATTGGTATGGGATTTGCGGCTATCATTTACTTCGTACTATTCATGCTGAAAGATATTGATGCAATGACATTTGTATGGATTGCAGCACTTGGTATGTTTGGTACAGCATTCTTAAACGTTGTTATTTGGGCGTTTGTAACGGATGTTATTGATTATCATGAGTTCTTAACTGGTTTACGTGAAGATGCAACGATTTATTCAGTTTACTCCTTCGCTCGTAAAGTAGGTCAAGCCGTTGCTGGTGGTCTTGGCGGTTTCTTGATCGCTGCAGTTGGTTACAATGCAGCACTTGAAACACAAACAGAAGGTACGTTAAATGGAATTCATGCACTTGGTACATTAGCACCAGCGTTGTTCTATGCAGTTATTTTCTTAATCCTAATGTTCTTGTACCCATTAAACAAGAAACGTACAGAGCAACTTGCAATTGATATTGCTGAAAGACGTAAAAAATAATTAGTAAAGAGATAGCTCTTAAATGGGCTATCTTTTTTTGTTATTGGGGAATTTGTAAAAAGAAGAAAAGGATGTAAAAGGAAGAGTATTTAATGAATTACGTACATACTTTGAATCTGGTAGAGCATGATAAGTAATGGGCATTTAATGTATGAGTTATGTTCAAATTTAGAAAAATAAATTATTGATATAACTCGTCAAGTATGCTAGTATACAAGCATGCAATAACACGTATACATAGTGTTTATGAAAATTTCAATGCAAATATATGGAGGTATGACGAAATGACTACTTTACCTTTTAAAGTTGATTTAACAGATAAAGTTGCGGTTGTTACAGGCGGCGCTGGAATCCTTTGCGGAGCATTTGTTGATGCTTTGGCTGCATGTGGAGCGAAAGTTGCCATTCTTGACCGCGCTTTAGAAAATGCTGAAAAGAAAGCTGAAGAAGTTCGCCAAAAAGGCGGAATTGCGATTGGTGTTGAAGCAAACGTATTAGATAAAGAAAGCCTAAAAGCTGCACACGCAGTTGTAAAAGAAAAATTAGGACTTTGCGATATCTTAATCAACGGTGCTGGTGGTAACCATCCACTTGGAACTACTACTAAAGAATATTTATTCCCAGAAGATTTGAATGGTCAATTGAAAGATACAATCACTTTCTTCGATTTAGATCCAGAAGGAGTTCAATTCGTATTCAACTTGAATTTCTTAGGTACTTTATTACCTTCTCAAGAATTTGCAAGTGATATGGTAAATCGTAAAGGTGCAACAATCATCAATGTATCTTCTATGAATGCATACACACCATTAACAAAAATTCCTGCTTACAGCGGTGCGAAAGCTGCAGTAAGTAACTTTACACAATGGTTAGCGGTTCACATGTCTAAAGTTGGAATCCGTGTTAATGCAATTGCTCCAGGATTCTTCGTTACAGCACAAAATGAAAAATTGTTGAAAAACGAAGATGGCTCTTACACTGAGCGTTCTGAGAAAATCCTTCGCAATACACCGATGGATCGTTTTGGTGAAGCGGAAGAGCTTGTTGGAACAATGTTATACCTTGCAAGCCATGAAGCATCCAGCTTTGTTAATGGCGTAATCATCCCAGTTGATGGTGCGTTCTCTGCATATTCTGGTGTTTAATTAGGGCTAAAAAATTGAAAACAAATAGCGATTAATCTATCGCTATTTGTTTTGTTGATATCGACTCGAAAACTGGAGTGTGAATGTTATGTTACCAAAATTTGAAGTATTAAATGAAATGCGCAAAGGCTATGTTGTAGCAGTTGTTCGCGGTAAGACAAAAGAAGAAGCTGTTGAAATTGCTAAACAAGCATATGCAGGCGGTATTCGTTCTTTAGAAATTACATTTACAACACCTGATGCAGGTGACGTTATTGCTGAACTTGCAAGCATGAATGATGACAACATGATCATTGGTGCTGGAACAGTATTAGATGAAGCTACAGCTCGTCTTGCTATTATGAAGGGTGCACGCTATATCGTGAGTCCACACTTTGATAAAAACATTTCATTAATGTGTAATCGTTATTGTGTTCCTTACTTACCAGGTTGCGGATCCGTAACTGAAGTAATGGAGGCTGTTACATACGGTTCTGATGTTATCAAAATGTTCCCTGGAAGCCTTCTTGGCAAATCCTTCATTAAGGATGTACACGGACCACTTCCACATGTTCAAATGATGCCTTCAGGCGGTGTTAGCAAGGATAACTTGGCTGACTGGATCGAAGTTGGTGCATTTGCAGTAGGTATCGGAAGTGCCTTAACGAAGAATGTGAAAGATGGAGATTACAGCTCTGTCCAAGCAGTTGCAAGAGAGTTTATGGACCATTTAGCAACACTTCAAAATAAATAATCAAGACCTGCTACATAAAGGAGGGTAAAGCGGATGAGTTCATTTATACATGAAAACTTTATATTGCAAAATGAAACAGCTGTGAAGTTGTATCATGAATACGCTAAGAATATGCCTATTTATGATTACCACTGCCATTTATCCCCAAAGGATATTGCAGAGAATCGTAAATTTAAAAATATAACTGAACTATGGCTCGAAGGTGACCATTATAAATGGAGAGCAATGAGAGCACATGGGATTCCTGAAAAGTATGTTACTGGTGATGCCGATCCGAAGGAGAAGTTTGAGGCTTGGGCTAAAACTGTTCCATATACAGTTGGAAACGCTTTGTATCACTGGACTCATATTGAGTTAAAAAACTACTTCGGTATTGAAGAATTATTAAACGAACAAACATGGGAAAGCATTTGGAACCGTTGTAATGAATTGTTGCAGCAAGATGATTTTTCTGTTCGCGAACTCATCAAACGCTCAAATGTAAAAGTAATTGGCACGACAGATGATCCGACGGATGATCTTATGTATCATGCGCAAATCGCTGAATTGCCTGATTTCCCAGTGAAGGTTCTTCCTTCATTCCGACCTGACAAAGGATTGGAAATCAATAAAGCTACATTCGTTCCATTCGTGGAGACTCTTGAAAAGGTTGCTGACAAATCATTAGCAACTTATGCGGATTATATTGCGGCTCTATTGGATCGAGTTCAATATTTCCACGAAAAAGGCTGCAGAATTTCTGACCATGGCCTATCAGAGGTTCCATTTGCTGAATTCGATGAAAGCGAATTAGATGGAATTTATCAATCTGGCCGTAGCGGTAAAGCTGTAAGCCTAGAGGATGAAAATAAATTCAAGACAGCCATCATGATTGCTCTTGCAAAGGCCTACACAGAAAGAGGCTGGGCAATGCAGCTTCACTTTGGTGCAATCCGCAATAACAACACAAAAATGTTCAAAAGATTAGGACCTGATGCAGGCTTTGACTCCATCAGTGATCAAGGCGAAGTAGCCGCACCATTAAATGCGCTGCTAGACGCGTTAGAAATCAGGGATTCCCTGCCTAGAACAATTGTGTATAATTTGAATCCTGTTTATAACGAACTGATTGGTACAACGATTCAAAACTTCCAAACAAACGAAGAAGGAATCGCGGGTAAAATCCAATTTGGTTCTGGTTGGTGGTTCAATGACACTAAACCAGGCATGATTCGCCAAATGACAGCTTTAGCTGATCAAGGATTATTAAGTCACTTTGTAGGGATGCTGACAGATTCACGTAGCTTTATCTCTTATAGCAGACATGAATACTTCCGCCGCATTCTATGTAACTTAATAGGTACTTGGGTAGAATCTGGCGAAATTCCAAATGATCCGGCATTGCTGCAAAACTTAATTGAAAACATCTGCTTTAATAACGCTAAGAACTATTTTAATATAGATCTTCAATAATTTTTAGGAGGAAACTTACTATGGAAATGTCATTCCGTTGGTATGGAAAAACTGATAGTATTCCTTTGGAATACATCCGTCAAATTCCAGGTATGAAAGGAATTGTAACAGCTATTTATGATATCCCGGTTGGTGAAGCTTGGCCGATGGATAAAATCGAAGAATTGAAAAAGACTGTAGAAGATGCTGGTATGCACATCTCTGTTATCGAGAGCGTACCGGTTCATGAAGATATCAAAATTGGTTTGCCAACTCGTGACAAATATATCGAGAACTACAAAACGACTTTACGTAACCTTGGTAAAGCTGGTATCCCAGTTGTGTGCTACAACTTCATGCCAATCTTTGACTGGACACGTACAGATTTAGAATACCGTCTTCCAGATGGTTCTACAGCTCTTATCTTCGAAGAAGAAGTAGCTAAGAAAATGGATCCACTAACAGGTGAACTTTCTTTACCAGGTTGGGATTCCAGCTATAAAAAAGAAGACCTGCAACAATTATTTGATCACTACAAAAATGTTGATCATGAAAAACTTTGGGAAAACCTTGAGTATTTCATTAAAGAAATTATTCCAGTTGCAGAAGAAGCTGGCGTAAAAATGGCAATCCACCCAGATGATCCGCCATTTGATATCTTTGGATTACCACGTATCATCACAAACAAAGAAAACCTAGAAAGATTCGTTAACCTATATGACAGCCCATATAACGGTTTAACAATGTGCAGCGGTTCACTTGGTTCTCACCCAAATAACGATTTCCCAGAAATGCTTCGTTACTTTGGTAAGAAAGACCGCGTAAACTTTGTACATGCCCGCAACGTTAAATTAACAGGCGGAATGTCATTCGAAGAAAGTGCTCACCCATCTGAGTATGGTTCTGTTGATATGTATGAAGTGATTAAAGCAATGAAAGACTTCAACTATGAAGGACCAATCCGTCCTGACCACGGTCGTATGATCTGGGGCGAAACTGGTAAGCCTGGTTACGGTTTATATGATCGTGCATTAGGTGCTACTTACCTAATTGGATTATGGGAAGCAGTAAATAAAAATAATCGCTAATGATTAAAATAAGTCGATGCGAATCTTCCAAGTAAGAATTCGTATCGGCTTATTCATATAGAAGGAGAGTATAGAAATGAAGGACAACATCAAAGAATTTGTTAAAACAAAAGACTTTTTAGTATGCGTTGATTCCGATGGTTGCGCAATGGATACGATGGGTGTAAAACACGAAGAAGCATTTGGACCGCGTGCAGTAGATGTATGGGAGCTTCATCACATTAAAGATCGTTTCCTAAAAGTATGGAATGATATCAACCTTTACACAAGAACAAGAGGAATCAACCGCTTTAAAGGGGTTGTCGCTACTTTCGAAGCTTTAGAAAAAGAAGGCATTGAAATGCCTGATATCACTTCTTTCAAAAAATGGGCTGAAACAACGAATGAACTTTCCAATCCATCACTTGAAAGAGCGATTGCTGAAACAAATGATGAGCAATTAAAGAAAGCTTTAGAGTGGAGCCATGCGGTTAATCGTACGATTGAGGAAGAACTGGCTGGAAATGATAAACCTGTTGAAGGTGCTAAAGAAGGCTTAGCAGCTGCTAATAATGTAGCAGATGTAGCGATTGTATCATCAGCAAATGGTGCAGCTGTACTTGATGAATGGACAAGACATGAACTAAACGTACATGTTGATGTCATGCTTGGACAAGAAGCTGGTACTAAAGCTTACTGCATAGAGCAATTGAAAAAATTCGGTTATGAAAACACTCGTGTATTGATGATCGGTGATGCTCCTGGAGATTTATCTGCTGCTGAGGTAAATGACGTTCTTTATTACCCAATTCTTGTTGGTAAAGAGAAATTCTCTTGGGATCGTTTTCAAAACGAAGCTTTGGCTAAATTCTTAGACGGCAGCTTTGCAGGAGAATACCAAGAACAATTGATTAAGGAATTCAACGATAACTTAAAATAAGGTTTGGAGGAAGTCCAGATGATTCAAAAAATTGCTAAAAACATCCCAATGCCAAAGGTTGATCTAAAAGCAAAGCCATATAATCTATCTGATGAAGATATTAAATGGGTTAAAGATACAATCGCTGGAATGACTACAGAAGAGAAGATCGGTCAGTTATTTATTAACCTATTCTTCTTTGGTGATGATAAATTCAGCGGTAATACATTCACAAACAAAGAACTGCTTGAAAAATACCATATCGGCGGGGCTCGTTATATGGGGGCTACATCCGATAAAGTACAAGCACTTATCAACGAACTTCAAAAGGATTCCAAAATTCCATTACTAGTAGCAGCGAACTGTGATGCAGGCGGTAATGGTGCGGTAAACGATGGTACATATGTGGCCTCAGCTGCTATGTGTGAAGCTTCTGGTGATGAACAATTATCCTTTGATGCCGGTTATGTAAGTGGTCGTGAAGCGCATGCGGTTGGTGTTAACTGGAACTTCGACCCATGTGTGGATATCCTAAAAAACTGGAGAAATACAATCGTAAATACTCGTGCTTACGGTACAACTGCTGAACCGGTTATCAAGCACACAAATTCATACATTAAAGGGTTAACAGAAAGTAATGTTGGTGTTTGCATTAAGCACTGGCCTGGTGATGGAACAGAAGAACGCGACCAGCATTTAGTCATGGGCGTAAATGAATTATCTGTAGACGAATGGGAAAAATCCTTCGGTGAAGTATACCGTAATCATATTGAGAACGGTGTACACTCTATTATGGCCGGTCATATTGCTTTGCCAGAATATCAAAAAGCATTAGTACCTGAATTAGAAGACCGTGATATCTTGCCAGCTACGTTAGCGCCAGAATTAATTAATGGTCTCCTAAAAGGCAAATTAGGCTTCAACGGTCTAGTCTTGACTGATGCATCTCATATGCTTGGTATGACAGCAGCGATGAGACGTGAAGAATATGTACCGCAATCCATTGCAGCAGGCTGTGATATGTTCTTGTTCTTCAACGATATTGATGAAGACTACAACTTCATGTTAAATGGTTACAAAAATGGAATCATTACAGAAGAACGACTTCAAGATGCATTAGAAAGAATCCTGGGCTTTAAAGCGACACTAGGCTTGCACAAAGCGCAAAAAGACGGTTCCATCTTCCGCAATGAAGAAGACTTAAAAGTAATTGGCTGTGAAGATCATATCGAGCGTGCTAAACAAGCTGCAGATAAAGGAATTACGCTTGTTAAAAACACATTGGATCAATTGCCAATTCGCCCAGAAACACATAAACGTATTCGTCTGTATTTCTTAGAAGGAGAAAAAGGCGGCATTTATGAAGGCGATGACAAAACTCTTAACTATATTGTGAAAGAGCTTGAAAGCAGAGGCTTTGAAGTAACCGTTAACGAAGGTGACACTCGTGTTAAAGGCCCAACATTAAAATATCGTGAAGAAGTAGATGCAGCTCTTGTATTTGCCAATGTCATCGGTTATGGTGCAGAAAACAACTACCGTATCAGATGGAAAACGGCTATGGCAAACGAGATCCCTTGGTATGTACATGAAGTTCCAACCGTATTCGTATCATTGAACTTCACAACACACTTAACTGATGTGCCAATGGTAAAATGCTATATTAATGCATACAAAGATACTGAAATCACAATTAAAGCGGTTATTGACAAGATCATGGGTGAATCAGAATTCCATGGTACACCAAATGAAAACGTTTGGTGTAATAAGTGGGATACAAGACTATAATATACGGTCATTGATATATTGAAATTATATTCAGTCCACGAAAAACATGCGGATCTACATGCTTTAAGCATGCGGGTCCGCTTTTTTAATGGTTCATTCTAACTTTAAGATAATAAACTTCAATGAATTAACACTAAAAGTATAATAACTCCGGTAACATTTAAAATTACTTTTTATGAGAGAAAATAACATATGTTTTTATTAATAAGAACTAAACAAACTATGTTCCAAATCTTCATAGTTTTTTTCTAAAAACCCAGCCACCAAGAAAAAATCACAAAACCCACCAAGAAAGAAAAAATTTGATAATATAAGATTAAAAGTGATGTCTAATGTAAGAGGTGAGGGGAATGAACAGAGGATTCTTATTAAAACAAAAAGCATTTTTAAAGCTTTATCTACTGGAGATTGCTTCTCATCCAAGGGACTATGGTTCCATGGTGTTAAATGATTTAAGAGAAAAATTTAAACCATTTGGCTATTCGCCAACCCATACGGAAATTTATAAAACCTATAAAGAATTGTATAAAGCCGGATTCGTAAAAAAAAGAACCGAAATACTCGGCGATCCGCAAGAAAATGTTCAAGAAGTTTTTATTTATTATTTAACGGATAAAGGGAAAGAAGAATTAGAAATTTACCGAAAGTTAATGAAAAAAGAGCTGGAACGTTCAATCGGCATACTGCAGGTTGCTTTAGAGGATCATTTTGGTCCAGTTAAGAAAATATAAGGGTCAGGATTCTAAATAAATAGCAAAATAAAATTAGGTTTCAACAGGCAGACTGATTTGCATAGCAAGTCGGTCTGTTTTGCATGTATAGAATGAATTACACCTTAAGTTTACGTATTTATGATTTAAAGGGATGCAAATGAAAATTTGAAAAAAGATCCCTCCTATTAAAAAAACATAAATAAATCGATTCGAATTAAAATACATATATAGTAATGGGATAAAGATGTTCAATTTAGTTAGCTTCCAAGAATTCGTTTGTTTATAAGTATAAAAAGCACTAATAAACGAAATATTAAGTTGTGATTATTAAAATGGTTTAAGGACAATTTATTCTCACTTGGCAATTGCTTTATTTACTGAGGGGGTGCTAAAGATGATCATACAGGATCACGATTTCACGATGGGCAAGTTAACTTCTTTATTGGTACTCTTACATAACAATGAAGCGGGAGAAATGATAAAGAAGCAGTTAAACATGGAAAATTGCCGGTATACTGTGGGAAGTATAGGATCTATCGACTTGAATAAAGTCATCTCTGTCATTGAAGCAAGTGCAAAAACAAAGGGAATTATAAATTCGGAATCCTACAATGAACGAAATACGTTATATCATACCATTTTAGAGGCAGTACAAGGAGTCGGCAGAGGGACCATTCAAGTAGGTGACTTACTTAAAAAAGTTGATTTAACCTATGGCATAGTAAGAGGTAAAAATAAAAAAATAAGCACGGGCAATGAATGGATTGGTGTTTGCATTTATGGACGGTCTGATTCAGAGGAAAAAGGGATTGAACAGGAAACATTAGGCCTTGGTTTTAATCATTTATAGTCAGCGCTATCTGTCACCCTATTCAGAAGACTTCACCAGGAATAATTTTTCCTAGTGAAGTCTTCTTTTTATATTTTTTATGAATAACATGTTTGATCAAGGCAGGACCATGTGTATGGATGGTTAAAAAAACAGAAACACAATCATTTTATCGGTAATTTAAAGGGAATATCTAACTGTTGTTGAAAAAGTATTATATGCAGTGATTTTAAGTAGCTAATGAATAAAGATTCTAATTGAAAAAATTACACATTAAGTTAAATGGATGGAGGGGATTTTTACTTATCTAATTTGAAATAGAGTGTATCTTGTTTAGGGAATTGAATCTGGGCTTTTTATGTAATTGATCATAAATTAAGGTGTACTTTCACCATCCTATACACCATCCAAACTAGACCGCCAATATAAAGATTTTAGTAAAACTCTACATAATCTTTTCTCAAAAATCAAATAGACAACAGGATTCTATTTATTCCAAAACAGAAATTTGTAGTTGTAAAATCAAAAAATGATAAAAAAATTGGAGGTGGAGAACAAATGAGAAAAGAAAGTGTCAAAGAATTAGCGGAGCAATCCGTTTTGCCGATTATTGTTTCACCAATGTTTATTATTTCTACTCCTGAAATGGTACTTGCAAGCTGTAATGCCGGGGTTATTGGTACTTTTCCAACTTTAAATGCACGAACTGAGGAACAATTGGAGGCATGGTTTCAAGAAATAAAGGATGGACATGTAAGATTACAGAAAGAACATAGAAACAAAAAAATAGCACCCTGGGGAGTAAACTTAATTGTTCATTCTACTAATCATCGTTATGAAAGTGATTTAGCGTTAATAAAGAAATACCAACCACCTATCGTAATTACGTCACTTGGAAAACCGGTAAATGAAGTTAAAATCGTCCATGAATATGGCGGGCTGGTTTTTTCTGATGTTATAAGCATTAAGCATGCAAAAAAAGCAGCTGAGGCCGGAGTAGATGGATTAATTCTTGTTTGCAATGGCGCGGGTGGTCATGGAGGGACGTTGAATCCGTTTGCCTTTATAGCTGAAGTTAAACAATTTTGGAATGGAATTATTATTTTGGCAGGTTGTATATCAAACGGACAAGAAATTCTTGCAGCAAAAGTGCTGGGTGCTGATTTTGTTTATATGGGAACTCGGTTTATCGCTTCTTTGGAAGCGGTTACTAAAGAAGGGTATAAAGAAATGTTAATTGAATCGAATGCCAGCGATATTATTTATACGAATACCTTTAGTGGTGTGAATGCAAATTACCTCACACCAAGTATCAAAAAAGCTGGTTTGGATCCAGCTAACCTACCGGGGAAAAGCGAAATGAATGTGGTTCGTCAACAAAATGAAGCAAAAGCCTGGAAGGATATTTGGTCTGCAGGCCAAGGAGTAGGGTCGATTAAAGATATTCAACCAATAGAGTCTATTATTAAAACTTTGCAGCAGGAATATGAGAAAGCATTAGACATATTACCTTCAACAGCAGCTACTAAGTTATGAATCTAAAAAAAAGTTATTTGATTTTCAAGGTGAATTTTAAAGGAGGAACCTCTAATGAGAGAAGCGGTTATTGTGGAAGCAGTCAGGACTCCAGTCGGGAAAAGAAAGGGAGTATTTAGTTCAGTTCGTCCGGATGATTTACTTGCAGGAGTTTTACGTAAACTTACCGAGAAAGCTGGTATTTCAAGTGGTCTGGTTGAAGATGTTATTATTGGTTGTGTTTCTCAGGTTGAAGAACAAGCCATAAACATTGCAAGATCAGCTGTACTGATGGCCGATTTCCCAATCCATGTACCTGCCACAACGATTGATCGTCAATGCGGCTCAAGTCAACAGGCGGTTCATTTTGCTGCACAGGCTATTTTAAGCGGTGATATGGATATTGTAATTGCAGGTGGAGTTGAAAGTATGACTCGAGTGCCAATGGGGTCAAATAGGTTACATGCAAAACCAAGTGAAGAACTGTCTTCGCGTTATGAATTAATTAACCAGGGGTTATCTGCAGAGAGAATTGCTGAAAAATGGGGATTTAGCCGAAATCAGCTAGATGAATTTTCAATTAGAAGTCATCAAAAGGCTATCCGGGCACAGGAGGAAGGACGTTTTGAACGAGAAATCATGCCAATAGAAGTAGTTAATGATGACGGGACTAAAACTATAGTCACTCAGGATGAGGGACCGCGTCGTGAATCCTCAATGGAGAAACTGGCCAAACTACCAACCGTCTTCAAAGAAAACGGAGTCATTCATGCGGGTAACGCGAGTCAAATGAGTGATGGTGCTGCAGCGCTTCTTATTATGTCAAAAGAGAAAGCGACCCAATTGGGATTAAAGCCGCGCTTTAAAATTATCTCCAGAACAGTAATAGGCTCTGACCCAACCTTAATGCTTACAGGTCCGATTGAGGCTACTAAAATGGTATTAAAAAAGAGCGGTTTAACCATTAATGATATGGATTTATATGAGGTAAATGAAGCATTCGCACCTGTTCCTTTATGCTGGATGGAGGAGTTTGGAGCTGACCCAGAAAAATTAAATGTTAATGGAGGAGCTATTGCACTTGGTCATCCATTAGGAGCTAGTGGCGCTCGCGTCATGATTACATTAATGCATGAATTAGAACGGATAGAGGGTAGGTATGGTTTACAGGCCATTTGTGAGGGAGCAGGAATGGCGAATGCTACTATTATTGAAAGAATAATAGAATAAAACATTGATTATTTGGAACAAAAGAAGGCATAAATCAGATTTATGCCTTCTACTCAATTCACTAATTTTTATTTTTAATGTTTTATCTGTATTAATCTAAGATTGTTAACCACATGGTTCGGATGTTTCATTCCCACCATTACTGAGCTAATGTTTTGCTCTCCCAAAATGGAGAGTAAATAATCGTCTGGAGTACATTCTCTATCAATTAATTTACCTAAGTTAAATGGAGCGCTGGTCACTGTAGTTAACCCAAATTCCTTCGCGGCATCTAAAACAGTATGAAATTTTTGATTTACTTGTTGATTTCGTCTTGTTTTGGCATAGTGAGTGATTTTGTTATAGGGGAATTGTAGAAATTTGAAATGATGATTTACTCCAACAACTTTTACTAAAGTTTGCATAACTTTCTCCAATGATACATACCCTTTCTCTTTAGGATTACATAATAATCCAACCCAGGATGCAAACCCGTAATAACGAATATTTCCCCTGGATACTTGTTCCTCATAAAATAAAAAAAGTGATTCAAGCTGATGATAAAAAGCTTCTTCTCCTAAAACCACCATTGAGAGTTCGGGATTATGTATATAATGGATGTCAATGGTATTTATTCTGAGATGCTTCTTACTTTGTTCGATTGCGAACTGATAATAGGAAGGAGCCAAAACGTGTCGCTGATTTCCTACGATATGTAAATCGGCTTCTTCAACTATTGCTGCATCTAGGAGTATTTTCTGTAAATAATCTTTAGGTACAAGCCCTGCATCATTATCTCCTGGGATAATTCCGGCTTTTGTAGAAATCACTATTTCCTCGCGATTTATTGTTCCATTATCAATTAAACGAGATAAAACTAAGCCGATGTCACGTTCTGATCTCATTCCTCGATAGTTAATTGCTGTATCTACAAAATTGATACCATTTTTCAATCCATATTCAATCGAAGTTCGATAAAGTCTAGAGTCTGTTTCATCCATACTGCCTAAATGTGTGCCAATGGCGATTGGAGAGACTGAAAAACAAGAAAGTTCTCTTTTTATAACTCCATGCCTATCTAAATATGCAGAAGTAGCTTTTGAAGTTGCAGAACCATTATTCATTAGAATCTCATCTTTATTCAACTTCCCAACCCCATCCTCAGAATATCTTTCTGCGTACTTATTTCTTTATCTTTGAGTAAGAATCCTTCCTAACATTTCAATTTAACCGATAATCCAGCTGAATTCTTATATAATTCAGCCGATTCACTCAATAATTCACCGATACTCCCCAACCTTGTAATAAATAATAGAAGACCCCCAAACCGAATGATTTGAGGATCTTCTCTAATTATCAATTAATCTATCATTTTACTTCCAGTGACTAATGGTAGGTCAGGCTTGGAGGCCCATTCATTCATGGAGCCATCATACACCGCGACATTTTGCACACCTAATTTTTCTAGTATTAAAGCATTCCAGGTAGCAGCGATTCCGCCACCGCAATAGGTGATTACTTTTTTATTGGAATCAAATACACCGATATCCGCAAAGTTATCCTTCAATTCTTCATCAGAAAGAACATTTTTTGTTGTTGAATCAGTATGGCATCCGAAGAATACATTGGCACTGCCGGGTATATGGCCTTTTCTCAGATAACTGTTAGTTTCACCGCGAAAATCCTCTGGAGAGAGACTGTTGATTAGAATAACCGAATCATCATCTATAGATTTTAAAACCTCATCCATTGTAACTAATAAATGATCTCTTCTATAGCTTGTAAACGAAGCTTTTGGATAGGATGTCTGATCAGTAGTAACAGGACGACCTTCTTCAATCCATTTTGGCAAACCTCCATCCAAAATAGCAATATTGTCTAAGCCCTCATATTTAAGCTGCCATCTTAAACGAGATGCCCAATATGGAGCAAAAAATGGAGCCCCAACAACCGCTCCTCGGTCATAGATTACAGTGTAAGTATCCTGATCGCCGATTCCTAATTCTGAAACCTTTTCTATGAAATAATCTCTATCAGGAACAGTGAATGGTAAATCAGAAGCGGAATCAGATAGTTCATTTATTAAATCTGCATACACCGCCCCAGGTATATGTTCATGTTCATATGATTCCTTACCTGATGAGAGTGTGATACTGCCATTTTCTAAGGGTTTCATAAGAGTAGTTACGTCTATTAATCTTAATTTAGGGTCATCAAGTCGGCTTGATAACCATTCTGTAGAAACAATAATAGGAATTGTTTGCATGTATATTTCCTCCTATATAAGTTATTCTGTTAAATATATAATAATTTCTATGTAAATACTATGAATTAGCTTTTTATCTAACATCAGTGACAATTTAATTTAGATCCCAATAACTATCAGGAAAGTCTATAATTATTTGACACTGTTTATGAAAAATTGATATTTGATGCCTTTCTAAAACATTGATACGTAACATACTTATCTCAACGGGAGATTGTCTCATAAGCTGTCAAACAGGGAGTCTTTCCTTCATTTATCTTTCGTAAAAGTATCATTAAAGAAATACATATAAAATGCATTACGTTACAAATACTAGTCCGATAAATAGAATTCTGTACCTGAAAGTTTTTAGGTTTGATTAAGTAGTTTGATAATAAGCGATTCTAGGGTTCATTCGTTGTTTGGATAATCTTATATTGCGATGGTATGTATACTTCGAGAGAAAATATCCATCCACCGCTAGTGATTTACTTATAGTATCGGTGGACAGATAGTTGACTTTTTACGGTCATATTAAGAGATTCGTGGTATTTACATATGTCTAGATAATTAATAATTAGCAACTATAAGCTAATATACTAGATGTAGGGAAAGAGGCAAAAGTAAAAGCAGGAAAAATGATTCCTGTAGTATTACCAAACGGACTTGCTGATAGGACCCACATTAATACATAACGACCATTATTTAAAAGCATAATAGTCCAGCGTCTATCACAGCCCACCCCAAAAGTTGTTCCAGTTCCTGAACCAACCCATGTACCTGATGTTAGAACCTCTTGGCCTTTTGACGGGTTTTGTAGAAGATATTGATACATATTAATCGTATTCTGTGAAGGTGGGGGGTGCCCCCAGTTGGTGAACCACCTGTGCCGGGCATTCCAGTATTGGTATTCGGCCACCCTGTTGATGTTCCAGGCCATCCTGGAATAGGAAACGGAAGATTGGGAAGCCCGGGAATTTGTCGATCATAATATTCCATTAATATACACTCCTAATTCAATTTTTTATAGGCTAACGACAGTATATTATTTGGTTTGGTTAAGGGTGTGGGCAATAATTCTTTAACATTAAATATACAATCATGGAATAGATTGTTTTGTTATAGTTGAATGTTTGCTTTTGATTGGATCGAGAATAAATGGAGTAATCGGTTAGTGTGTTAAACTAGAAGATATCAGTAGGTTTGTTATTATTCTTAAAAGAGCTTTTGTTAAAGATAAATGTTGTTTTTACATTGAGTAGAGTGATTCTTCCATAAATTAATAAATTGGATGACTGATAATGGTATGAAATATACTTGGCCAGTATGAGTCGATTAGGGTATATAGTTTGTTTATACTGAGGAATGGATGGAGGAAAAAGAATGAAAAAATTATTATCAATGCTTATTTTCCCAATGACTATTTTTCTGACGAGTTGTTCGACAATAGAGGAAGTGTCAAATTCTTTAAATTATGTTACGGAGGCTACGGATTACATCGATGAAGTAAATCAATTTGCAAATGAATTACCAACTGTAGCAGAAGCAGCAATAAACGATTTAAATTCAAAAATTCAATTAGAAGAGTTATTAACAGAAATGCAAAATGAATTAGAAGAATTCAATATACTTGAAGCACCGGCTATGTTAGAGGATATCCATAATCAAGTGGTAGAGCATAATATGGAACTAGCAAGTGGTATTGAGTTGTATTTAGAAAATATAGAAGCAAGCACATTAAGTTCAGAATTTCTTTCGGAAATTGGTTTATTGGAGGAAATCGCTGTTTATAATGATCTGTTAAGCCAAATTAAGAAATTAAGCGAATAAAATAATATTCTACTGAGGCGCTACAGGATTTATAAATCCTGTAGCCATTTTTTTATTGTACTACTATCAGTCCGTTGATCCAGGGAGGATTTATGTTTTTTTGTTAAACCTCTTATGGAGATAAAGGGGCACGTTAATGAAAAAGGGTATAGATGATGGATTATCGAATATTTATATTAAATACTAATCTTTCTTAGGGGTGCTATGTTTGAGCAAACAAGATAAAATAGGGGAAATATCGATTATTTTAAAGAGGAAAATAGTAACGGCCGTTGTTAGTAGTTTACTATTTTCCCTTATCTTTTCAATACCAGCGGGTTTTGAAGGGGATTTATTTTATAATTTATATTATATGAATTTTATGATTGTTATTACCTACGGGGTTATGACATCCATATTTAGTGACTGGTTTAGCAGGAAGCTTTCAAAAAAAGGGGTAATTCGTGAAATTGCTTCCTTTTTATTTCATGTTGTTTTCGGATCAATGTTACAAGTTTTTGGTCTTATTTCTGCCATCTCATTCTTTACTGTTGACCGTTTATTAATAAGGGTGAAGATCGGGTGGATGTCAGTTTTTATTGCATTATTAATTGTAGTACTAGCTTTTCTATTTCTGATTAATCGGTAGCTAAAATAAGCGAAGCAAACTTAATGGTTATAGATTCTAATTATTTACTAGTAGCGTAGCTTTGATAAAATTAAAGGAACTGCGATCTGTACTGAAACCCCAGATAGAGTCCAATCTAACTTCTTGGGTTCACATCAGATCGCAGTTTCTTTTGTTATGGTCTATTGGTTAGCTTAGTGATCGTTATTTAAAATGATTAATAAGATTTTTCAAGATTGATTTATCGAAGGCAAATACTTCGGGATTTTTATGATAAAATATTTTAATATAATAACAATATTCAGAACTGTAATGATGGAGGCCTATTCTTTATGGAACAATATCAAATTGTATATAATACCTTAACTAAAATGAATATTCCATTTGAAGTAGTTGAACACCCTCCTGCTTGGACAACAGCTGAAGCAGACAAATATATTGATGGGAAAGAAGGGGTGCGCACTAAAACGCTCTTTCTCACCAATAAAAAAAAGAATGCGTTTTATTTAGTTATAATGGATGGAGCAAAGCGTCTTGATATGGATCATCTTGCTACTATTCTCAATGAAAAACGGATAAGCTTTGGTTCTTCCGAACGGTTAATGAAAAAAATGGGGTTATCTCCTGGTTTTGTTTCTATTTTTGGATTGCTAAACAATGATGAACACGACATAAAAGTCTATTTAGATAAAGAGATGCTCTCAGAAAGATTAATAACGTTCCACCCTAATGACAACACTAAAACTCTATTTATGTCTACAGGAGATATGTATAAATTTATAGCTACAATCGGGTATGAGTACACGATTGTTGAACTTTAATAAAACCAACCAATTTAGTGAATGATTAAACTTAAATAATCGAGTGCGTTTTTGAATGCAAAAGCACTAAATAAAAAATTAACATAAATTTGGACTAGTAGGTTGAAGTCAAAAATGTACGGTTTAGACGGTAGTGATAGTGAAGTTGGATCAATTAGAAGATATCGATTTAGTTTGAACTTGGACAGTACAGTCCATACGCCGATACAATAATATTTAGGCGGAGGAATATATGGAAGCGGTTAGGAAGGGAATGGACAACCCTCAATCCTGCATATGAAGCTATAGAGAAAGATAACTTTCACAGTACAAACTATGCTTCTATTTCATAAATCCATACTAATATCAACCCTACCTCCATCAACAAAAATGGAGGTTTTTTTATTGACAGTTAAAAAGTTGGTAAAGTATGGTCGTTTGGATAGATGCCGGTGCTGACACACTTACTGGCAAGAGGAAACAGATTTATCGAATTGGTTTTAAAACAAAACGTGAAGCGCTTAATTAAAAAGGCGAAGGTTCCATGCCACTTCATAATCTTAGGCATATTCATGCAAAGATTCTTATTAGGAGACGAATCGGTTTATGGAATATTAATTTTACTAAAAATAGAAAAAAGGCTCAAACCCTTGATACCATTAGGTTTAAGCCTTCTTGTAAAGTGTGATCCCGACTGGGTTCGAACCAGCGACCCCCACCCTGTCAAGAAGAGGGTTAAATAAAGACCTGTCTGTTATCCCTGCGATAATTCATTCTTGACGGTCATGATTTCATCTTCGGTTGCAGGCTGTGCTGGTTTATAATAGCCTCTTTGCTTAGCCAGTAAATAGACTTGATATTGTCTTTGTTCATCTTGATTTCTCATATCTTGAACCTTTTGTCTTAATTCCTGATTTTCTGTCTGTGCAATAATAGACGCATAACCTGTAAGACTACTGTTTAATCCTGATAAATAATCATTAATCATTTCTTTTTCCTGCATGACAAATCCTCCTTTTATAAAAATTTCATTAGGTCTTCTTTATGATTTCTTGCGTCTTGAGCATCTTTTTGTAGCTGTTGTATGATTTCTGGGTCTGTACATTGCTGTGCATAATAATCAAGCTTAGTGGCTAGGGTGCCATGCGAGCCGATCATATGACGCAGGTTCTGAAGTTCTAATTCATTTAAGTTTGGCATATTATCACTCCTCAATAAAAATACACTCCTACTATCTGCTAAAACCACATAAAATATGCATTTCTAAAAGGTTGTTGATCTTATCAGTGAATCACTTCACTTTACTTTTACACGAACAAGTTATCCTACAAATATTGACACCATATTAAAATTGTGAATAATTAAAAATAGATAGCAATTAGCACTCGATATTCATGAGTGCTAATTGCCGGATATTCTTTCTTTACAGAACACGATGGAGGGGAAAAGACGAAAATGGAAAAACAGCAATTTAAAGCAGAATCCAAACGATTATTGGAAATGATGATTAACTCAATTTATTCTCAGCGCGAGGTGTTTTTGCGTGAACTTATTTCAAATGCCAGTGATGCGATTGATAAACTTTACTACAAGGCATTAACAGATGAGTCCTTAACATTTAATAAAGAAAGTTATTACATAAAAGTAAGTGCAGACAAAGAAAATAGAACCTTATCCATCTTGGATACTGGTATTGGGATGACCAAAGAAGAACTTGAAAATAACCTTGGTACGATAGCTAGAAGTGGATCTTTAGCTTTTAAAAGTGAAAATGAATCAAAAGATGGCCATGATATTATCGGACAATTCGGCGTTGGTTTTTATGCAGCGTTTATGGTAGCTGATAAAGTGACAGTAATCAGTAAAGCGCTTGATTCTGATACCGCGTATAAATGGGAATCAGAAGGTACGGAAGGATATACGATTGTTCCATGCGAAAAGGAAACAATCGGTACTGAAATCATTCTTACGATTAAAGAAAATTCAGAGGAAGAAGATTTCGATCAATATTTAGATGAATATAAATTAAAATCCATTATCAAGAAATATTCCGATTTCATTCGCTATCCAATCAAAATGGATACCGTAGAGAAGCACCTAATTGAGGGCAGCGAAGATGAATATGAAAATATTATTGAGGAACAAACCATCAATAGTATGGTTCCGATTTGGAAAAAGAATAAAAGTGAATTAACGGATGAAGATTATGAAAGCTTCTATCATGAAAAGCATTACGGCTTTGATAAGCCGCTTAAACACTTGCATATCAATGTAGACGGAACAATCCGTTATAATGCAATTCTTTACATCCCTGAGAATATTCCTTTCGATTATTACTCCAAGGAGTTTGAAAAAGGGCTGGAGCTGTATTCAAACGGTGTTCTGATCATGGAGAAATGTGCTGATTTACTTCCTGACCATTTCAGCTTTGTGAAAGGGATGGTCGATTCAGAGGATCTATCACTGAATATTTCAAGGGAAATGCTGCAGCATGACCGACAATTAAAGCTTATTGCAAAAAATATTTCGAAAAAAATTAAGAGTGAGCTTCAATCATTATTAAAAAATAACCGTGAGAAATACGATTCATTCTACAAATCCTTCGGCCGTCAAATTAAATTTGGCGTGTATAGTGATTTTGGAGCAAATAAAGAAGCTTTACAGGATCTGCTAATGTTCTACTCTTCCAAAGAGAAGAAATTGGTGACTCTTGATGAGTATGTGTCGAGAATGCCAGAGGATCAAAAATACATTTATTATGCAACCGGTGATTCCTATGAAAGAATAGAAAAGCTTCCTCAAACAGAGCTTGTTCTAGATGAAGGGTATGAAATCCTGTACTTCACTGAAGATATTGATGAGTTCGCCGTTAAAATGATCATGAACTATAAAGAGAAAGAATTTAAATCTGTCTCCAGCGGAGATCTTGGTATTGATCGCAATTCTTCAGACAAGCAAACAGATGAACAAGAAGAAGAAAATACTGAGATATTCAATTATATGAAGGAATTACTTACAAACAAAGTGAAGGATGTCCGGGCTTCCAAACGTTTAAAAACACACCCTGTTTGTTTATCCGCTGATGGAGAAATCACGATTGAAATGGAAAAAATCTTGAATGCTATGCCTGATAATCAAAATGTGAAGGCAGATAAAGTATTGGAAATCAACACAAATCATGAAGTCTTCCAATCTTTAAAAGCAGCTTATGAACAGGATAAATCCAAGCTGGATTTATATACTGAGCTATTGTATAACCAGGCCTTATTAATAGAAGGACTGCCAATCAATGACCCAGTTGAGTTTACAAATAATATTTGTAAAGTAATGGTTTAATCATAACCTTAAAGCATCAGTCTACCCTAGGAGATGGGTAGACTGATGCTTTTATATATATAGCATCTTTTCCAGCTCTATTATATATAGGATATTAGAATAAATTTTTGTTCGTATAAGCACATTGTAGATGTGATGATACAGAAGGACAAGTAGAGGAAGGAGCGTATACAGCAGTTAAGATAACCATTATAAATATTCTCTGTACCATTCATTATAGAAGATTAGGCCTTTGCATTTTGGGTGATTTCCATCATTTTCATAATTGTAATTTTCTTTATACAGGAAGGTATGAATAATGCATTTTAATAATCCAAAGAAATTGTATCTAAAAGATAAAGTTAAACTACATAACAAATTCACTGGACTAATTTAATATCTACTGTAATAACTTTATGACTTTCCTCTATTCTATTGCTAGAAGAACTTGGTTTTTTTATTGTAGATATTGAAGGAATCTATTTACAAAAAAATGACAGCGCTTTCTTGTTGAGTGTAAATCACCAAAGGAGGAAAAGTCTTTATGAATAAGACTGCCCATATAATTTCTCATTCTCACTGGGACAGAGAGTGGTATTTACCTTTTGAAAAACATCGTTTTTACTTTATCAAACTCATGAATAGTATCATTGAGCAATTTAAGAAGGATGGTAATACATTTAAATCGTTTCATCTTGACGGCCAGACAATCCTTTTAGAGGACTATTTTGCAGTCCACCCTGAAAATTTTGAAATCGTAAAACAATTGATTGAAGATAAAAAACTTTATATTGGTCCTTGGTACGTGTTGCAGGATGCTTTCTTAACCAGTTCTGAAGCTAATATCAGGAACTTACAGATTGGTTTGTATGATACGGAAGTCTATGGCCATGCTTCAAAAATTGGTTATTTTCCGGATACATTTGGGATTTATGGACAGGCACCTCAAATTCTGAAACAGGCGGGCATTGATACAGCAGCATTTGGGCGTGGTGTTAAGCCTACTGGCTTTAATAATACAGTATCGGATACACCAAACTTTGAATCCCCTTATTCCGAGATTGTTTGGAAATCGCCAGACGGTTCTAGTGTTTTAGGTATTCTTTTTGCGAATTGGTATTCGAATGGGAATGAAATTCCAGTTGATGAGGAAGAAGCAAAGGTATTTTGGGATAAAAAAATCCAGGATGCAGAGAAATATGCCTCGACTAATCAATTATTATTCATGAACGGCTGCGACCATCAGCCATTGCAAAAAACAATACCGCAAGCAATTGAAACAGCCGGTGCTCTATATCCAGATTATACATTTAAACACTCCAGCTTTGCTGAATATATACAAGCATTAAAAGTCTCACTTCCCAATAACCTGCAAATCATTGAAGGTGAGCTTCGCAACCAGCGAACAGATGGCTGGTCTACCCTTGTCAACACGGCATCAAGCCGTATTTATTTAAAGCAATGGAATACGAGGTGTCAAATATTGCTGGAAAAAGTCGTGGAACCACTTGCAGCTATTAACCTTTTGGCCGGAGGGGATTACCCGAGAGAATATATCCGTTTTATGTGGAAAACACTGATGAAGAATCACCCACATGATAGCATTTGTGGCTGCAGTGTAGATGAAGTCCATCGTGAAATGGTCACACGTTTTGAAACAGTTTCGCAGATGGGAGATGTATTTGTTAAGGAACTTGCTGCTGAGATTGCTGAAAGAATTGATACATCTGAAACACCGGATGGCGGGATCCCACTCCTTGTAATTAATACAACCGGTTGGGAGAAAAATGAAGTAGTCATAAAAGAAATCGATCTGGATAAAATATTTTTTTCTCAAATGGATTTTAAAGAAATACCAAATTATCTTAAGGAAAGAGAATTACCTTATTATAAACTCGTAGATAATCAAGGAAAGGCAATAGATTATTACCTTGAAAAACCTGTTATTGAATTTGGATATGATTTACCAGACGATCAATTTCGACAGCCGTTTTTTGCTAAACGGGCTAAGCTATCATTCTTCGCTGAAGGAATTCCTTCATTTGGCTATAAAACGTTCTACCTTTTACCAGAAAAGGTTCCAGCACATCTAGCTGAAACAAGAGAAACTGAGAATGATAGATTTGAAATGGAAAATGAGTATGTTCATTTACATTTTCATGGAGATGGAAGCTTTGATTTAATGAATAAACTAACGGAAGAAGTATTTCATCATCTTGGTATATATGAAGACACTGGTGATATTGGAAACGAATATATGTTTAAGGAAACAGAGGGGCATGCCTCCATCAATACAAAGGGGATAGCAGCCGAATTTTCATGGTTGGAACAAAGTAAACTCAAAACTGTACTCCAGTATACTCATACGTTATCAATTCCAGCATGTGCGGATGAGCGATTAGCCTTAGAAAGGAACCAATTAGTTTGGCATAAAGAACGGGAGGCAGGTAGATCTGATGAAATGACAACAATTACTTTACGAACTGTTGTCACACTGGCAAAAGGAATGAAAGGTCCGGTTTTTACGCTGACCATTGATAATCAAGCAACAGACCATCGTCTCCGTGTGCTTTTCCCAACTGGTTTAAAGACAGAAACTCACAAAGCAGATAGTATATTTGAAATTGTTACTCGTCCCAATAAACCAGAAAAAGAATGGGATAATCCTAGCTTTTGTCACCATCAGCAGCGATTTAGCAGTATAGCAGATGAGCAAATGGGCTTAACCGTGGCAACCCATGGTCTTCAAGAATATGAAATCCTGCCAGAAGACGGTACGATCGCAATTACTGTTCTCCGTTCGGTAGCTGAGCTCGGAGACTGGGGATATTTTTCGACACCTGAAGCACAATGCTTAGGAATCCAGACAGCAGAGTGGCAAGTACTGTCACATGAAAAAGATGTGATTAAATCACAAGCTTTTGTTGATGCTTACCAATTTAAAGTACCTCTTGTTATTGTTCAACCAACTATACATAAAGGTACAAGGCCACCAATACATCAATTTGTACAATCTGAAGACAAGGGACTAGCATGGTCCTCTATGAAAGTAGCGGAAGATCGTGATGATATCATGATTCGCTGGTTTAATCCTGGTGAAAAGAATGCGATACTAAAAGCATCTATCAAAGATTATCAATCGTACAAGAGTAATATCTTGGAAGATTCAACAACTTTGACAGAAAATCAATATGAAGCAGGAAATGCAGAAATCATTACACTTGGATTTAAAAGAAAAGGATAGGGTGTGATTTGATGATAACTATTCCTAAATCAATGCAGAGACTTATCAAACATGTAAATGACTTTTTTCCGGAAGACGCAAAATTACAAAGAATGTTTGAGCAATGTTTTGTTAATACGTTTACAACGACTTTAAAAAAACAGGAAGATGGCAAAACCTTCGTAATTACCGGTGATATTCCGGCAATGTGGCTCCGCGATTCAGCTGCACAAGTAAGGCCCTATTTACTGGCAGCAGAAGAAGATGAAGAATTAGCGGATTTAATCGAAGGAGTAATTCGCCAACAGTTTTCTTTTATACTTCATGATCCGTATGCTAATGCTTTTAATGAAAGTGCCAACGGCAAAGGTTATCAAACCGACATAACAACGATGACCCCACATATTTGGGAACGAAAATATGAAATTGATTCTTTGTGCTATCCAATCCAACTGGCTTACCTATTTTGGAAGTCTACAGGACGTACTGCGTTTTTACAAGAATCGTTCCAGGATGTTATGAAAACAATTCTTCATGTATGGAGAACGGAGCAGGATCATGAAAATCATTCACCATACCGGTTTGAACGTGCAGAAGTTCGTCAGTCCGACACATTAATACGTCATGGAAAAGGAGGACATGTTGTACCGACCGGAATGACATGGAGTGCCTTCCGTCCAAGTGATGACGCTTGTACTTACGGGTATTTAGTGCCCTCTAATATGTTTGCAGTGGTAGTACTTGAATATGCAGCTGAAATCAGCAATCAAGTATTGAACCTACCAATATTAAGCAAAGAATGTCTGAATCTTCGCAATGAAATAAAACAAGGAATCGAAACTTTTGCCAAGTTCTCTCACCCAATTAACGGTGACATGTATGTATATGAAACGGATGGTGAGGGCAGGGTCAATTTAATGGATGATGCGAATGTTCCAAGCCTGCTGGCTGCTCCTTATTTAGGATACATGCCATATGAAGATCAAGTATATGCGAATACACGCCAATTTATATTAAGTAGGGATAATCCATATTATTATGAAGGGAAATTTGCAAATGGAATCGGAAGTCCACATACACCTGATCATTATATCTGGCATATTGCACTTGCAATTCAAGGAATGACGACAACGGTTGAAGGCGAAAAACAAATGATACTAGACTATTTTAAAACAACTGATGGCGGAACGGCGTATATGCATGAGGGCTTTAACGCCGATTGCCCAGAAGAATTTACAAGAGATTGGTTTGCTTGGGCTAACACAATGTTTAGTGAATTTGTATTAAGTTTAACGGGGAAAGCGGTAAAAGGAAGCCCGCTTTATCACCAATTGATTAAAAATCAATAAGTATCTTGAAGGAGAATTTTCATTTGAGGGGATGAAGCAATGAAAAAAGTGCCATGGATCATTGGTGTTTGTGAGTGGATTTGGAGAGTGATTTTAGTCAATTGGTGTTGGTTTGCGTTTACTATCCTTGGATTAGGCATATTCGGATTTTTCCCTGCGTCGGTGGCTTTATTTACGATATTAAGAAAATGGATTAGAAACGAAACGGATGTACCTGTTTTAAAAACATTTAAGCAGATTTATTTTCAAGAATGGAGAAGAAGTAATGTAAATGGCTTGATTTTCTATGGCATCGGACTTTTCCTGTTTATTGATATTCGAATAGTTGACCAAGTGATGACAGGCTTTTTGGCTAGTTTTCTTTCTATCTTCTTATACATTCTTGTATGCGTGTTATTTTTAGCGATTGGGTACTTTTTTGCAATCTATGCTCATTATGAACTACCAAATAGGGATTACATTAAACAGTCATTTCTGTTTGCAGCGACCAGCTTGCCTTCTACTATACTCATTTTGATTGGCCTTATCCTGATTGGCTATATGATTAATGAGTATCCAGGTCTTATTCTATTTGTGTCTGCAGTTGCGCCTGCCTTTTGGATGATGAGAATCTGTCTTAGCCGATTTACAGCTTTAGATAGTCAAGTAAGTAGCAATAAAGGTTACTAAAAACAATCTTTAAGGAGGAGTTTATTTTGAAATTGCATATTAAGGGAGATGTAAATTCAGTACAAAATGGTATAGAGATTCTGTCTAAGCATCTAAATATAGAGCTTTCCACGGAAGGGCATCCCATTCAGGTGAAAAATGAAAGTGGACAGCTTAGGGTTGCTAATCAAAACGGTAGCGGGGAAATTAGCTATGATCAGCCGGTACATTTTTTTCGTGCTTTAGGTTTGTGGATTGAGAATTATCAGAAAAACCATGAATTTGATATATCAGAAGACCCGAATTTTGAAATGAGTGGTGTAATGCTTGATGCCTCAAGGAATGCCGTCCCAACAGTTACTGAATTGGAAAAGCTGCTGCAAAAAATGGCAATTATGGGACTTAACACATTGATGCTTTACACAGAGGACACTTATGAAGTTAAGGAGCATCCTTATTTTGGTTATATGCGAGGACGATACACAATTGAAGAGCTAAAAGCATGTGATAATTATGCCAATAAACTTGGAATTGAAATGATTCCATGTATCCAAACATTAGGGCATTTACGGGAAGCGCTGAAGTGGAACTATGCTTCTGAATTTAGAGATACCGATGATATCCTATTGGTGGATGAGCCGAAGACCTATGAATTTTTGGAGAACTGTATTAAAGCCGTTTCTGAAGCTTTCCATACGAAACGTATTCATATTGGAATGGATGAAACTTTCCAGTTAGGACTTGGAAGGTATTTGGAAAACCACGGTTATGTGAATCATATTGAAATTATGAACCGCCACATACAAAAGGTTGTAGCAATTACCGAAAAGTATGGCTATAAACCAATGATATGGAGTGATATGTATTTCCCTCTATTCTCCAAGGATAGTAAATACCATGATGAAAAAGGTCATATTAGCGAAGAAATTTTAGGTGGAATTCCGGATGTAGACCTTGTCTATTGGAATTATTATCGTAAAGAGCAGGAGGTATATGAAGAATATATCCAACATCATAAAGATCTAGGTCGCCTACCAATTTTCGCTGGCGGTGCATGGACATGGAATGGAATTGCACCGAATTACGGAAAAGCAATTGCTACTACTGAAGCAGCTATGGCCGCATGTAAAAAAGAAGGAGTTAAGGAAGTCTTTGTTACACTCTGGGGTGATAATGGAGCAGAGACACCTTTCTCAACGGCTTATCCGATCCTTCAATTATTTGCTGAACATACCTATCACCAAGTAGTAACGAATGAACAAGTCGGCGACCGCTTTGCATTTTGCTGTCAAGGACACTTTGAAGATTTTATGATTTTGAAACACTTGGATGAAACGCCAGGAGTCATGGAGAATAATATGAACACATCTATGACTTCGAAGATATTATTGTATCAAGATATTTTAATCGGTCTCTATGATGAGAATGTTCGAGGTTTAGGGCTTGGCGAACATTATAATAAGCTAGTTTATGAGATTGAAAAGGCTAAACTTCATAATCCTGATTGGGAGCATTTATTCGACTTTTATGGGCAGCTGGCTAGAGTGTTGAGTGTGAAGGCGGAAATAGGCCTTCAGTTAAAGGAGCTTTATGACAAAAAGGATGTTGAACAGATCCGTTCATTCTTACCTAAACTCGATTGGATTCAAACTAACGTGGACCTGCTCCGTCAAAAACATCGTGATATTTGGTTTACAGCCTATAAACCATTCGGTTGGGAAGTTATTGATATCCGCTATGGGGGGGTTATTACAAGAATTGACACCATAAAATATCGTCTCAATGAGTGGCTTGATGGAAGAATTGATCAAATTAATGAATTAGATGAAAAACGACTGCTTCACGATGGACCTTGGGAGATTGTAGATGGATTAGTAGGTGGGAATATATATCATCGAATTGTCACTGCTGGTAATTTCTCAATCTAAAACATAGGAGTGAAAACATGTTTTTAACCGAAAGAAAGTTTGAAGCACGTATTCAAGAACTAGGGGAGTATCGTTACCGTGACTGCTATGATATTCCTCAATTTAACACCTGCAGTGACAATGGTAGGATTGGTGCCTTTCCACCATTGGAATACGATGAACATCATCAAATGAGGTTAGGCAACTATTGGAAGGGACGAGATCGTTACATGTGGATACATGCTAATGTCGATAGCCACCTCCCATATAATAATAAACAAATTGTCGGACTATTTTCTTTTGGGAAAACAGGAGGAGGAAATAACTCTGGTTTTGAGTCCTTATTATTTATTAATGGAAAGCCCGTACAAGGAGTAGATTCCAATCATGAAGAAGTTCTTTTCGACCAAGAGACGTCGCAAGGATCCATACGATTAGATTTTCGATTATGGTCCGGCTTTGAAGGCGGAGGCCCTCCTGTTGAAAATGAATTTAAACTCCAAACCGCGAAGATTGGCTGGCTGGATACTCGTATTGATGATTTATACTATACCCTTTTAGCTTCTTATGAGGTATTAAAAGAAAGCATGGAAGCAGATTCTCATTATTCGTTTTTAAAGAAAATGATTCAGGACGCTTTATTCCGAATTAATTGGACTGATCCAGGAAGCATTGAATTCTATGAATCATGTTATGAAGCGGAGACCGATATAAAAGAAACGCTTAGATCAGTTGATAAAAATTCAGATATTACGATACATGCAGTCGGCCATACACATATCGACGTTGCCTGGCTTTGGCGGTTAAGAAATACGAGGGAGAAAGCAGCCCGATCCTTTTCAACGGTACTAAATCTAATGAATCGGTTTCCAGAATATCACTTCTTGCAAACACAACCGCAGCTCTATGATTATATTAAAGCTGACTATCCTGAAATATACGAGCAAATAAAAGAGAGAATTGCAGAAGGTCATTGGGAAGCAGGAGGAGCGATGTGGCTGGAAGCCGACTGTAATATCCCTAGTGGTGAGTCGCTTGTCCGTCAAATTCTTTATGGGAAGAATTTTTTTAAGGAAGAGTTCGGCATCGATTGTGACTATCTCTGGTTACCGGATGTGTTTGGCTATAGCTGGGCGTTGCCGCAGATATTAAAAAAATCTGGGATCAAAACGATGATGACCACTAAGATTAGTTGGAATCAGTATAACCGTATGCCGCATGATACATTTTTTTGGAAGGGGATTGATGGGTCAGAGATATTAACTCATTTTATCACTACACCTGAACCTTGGAACGAGCCGGACTCGTGGTTCTATACATATAACGGCTACATTACAGCGAAAACAGTAAAAGGGATTTGGGAAGCTTATCGCGATAAGGATTTATCCAAGGATCTTCTACTATCATACGGGTACGGTGACGGTGGGGGTGGCGTTAATCGCCATATGCTTGAAATGCGCCGCAGATTCGATCAGCTGCCGGGAATGCCGAATGTGAAAACATCCGGGGCAGGAGAATTTTTTAGAAAACTGCACGAAAATGTAGAAAAGTCCGATGGTTATATTCATAAATGGGACGGCGAACTATATCTTGAATATCACCGTGGAACCTATACTAGCCAAGCATTTATGAAAAAGATGAATCGTCAACTGGAGCTCTTATACCGAAGGGCAGAATTCCTATCCTCTTGGTTATCTGACAAGGGAGAATGGCTAGGATTTGACCGACTTAAGGATGGTTGGAAGATTATATTAAGAAATCAATTTCATGATATCATCCCTGGTTCCTCGATACATGAAGTATATGAAGATGCGATGGAAGAATACGCTGAAGCACTACAGATTGTTCAACAAGTGGAAGCAAACATTATTAGTAAGAACGTTGAAGAGAAGGGACAGTCTGCGATTTTATTTAATGCTACTCATTGTAAGGATAAAAGGAATGTATTCGTGTCTCAATTCGCACAATTTAACGCTGGGGTTTGGACAGATAGAGAAGGACATGAGTTAAACCATCAAAAGAGTGAGAATGGGTGGTTAATTGAAGTGAAAAACCTACCTTCTTTTGGTGTAGCTGTCTTAAATTTTGAGCCGGATGAAATAATTCCAGCAGCTTCTAATTTTATTTATCATAATAGAAAATTAGAAACGGCATTCTACCAAGTTGAATGGAATGAGTATGGTCAGATGATCAAAATTTACGATAAAGAAACAAATCGTAATATTTTAGCAGATGGTCAAAATGGAAATGTGTTGCAAATCTTTGAAGATAAGCCTCTTGCACACGATGCTTGGGATATTGATCTATTCTATCAAGAAAAAATGGAAGAAATTCGTGATATTAGTACATTTAAAGTGGAGGAAAATGGTGAGCTTTTCTTTAGCCTTCTTGTTACTTGGAAGTATCATCATTCGTCCATTACTCAACGAATCAGATTTTATCATAATGATCGACGGATTGATTTTATAACTGATGTTGATTGGCATGAAAAAAGGAAGTTGCTCAAAGCATCGTTCTCTGTTGATATTCGGTCTACAGAAGCTACTTATGATATTCAATATGGTAATGTAAAGCGTCCTACGCATTGGAATACCAGTTGGGATATGGCAAGGTTTGAAACTGTCGGTCATCAGTGGGCCGACCTATCAGAACCAGATTTTGGAGTCAGTTTGCTAAATGATTCAAAATACGGGTATGACATCAAGGAGAACGTGATGCGTTTAACTTTATTAAAATCGGCAATTCATCCAGATCCTCAAGCTGATCAGGGGCAACATTCCTTTACTTATTCTCTTTATCCGCATATAGGAGATTGGAGAATAGCGAAAACAGTGGAAAAAGCTTGGGATTTAAATGCACCGGTTTTATCTACAGAAGGAAAATGGACGAGAGAGGAATCTTTCTTAGAAACTGATTCGGACCATATTTGGATAGATGCTATTAAGCCTGCTCACGATGGAAAAGGGATTATCGTTCGGATTCATGAATATGAGGGGCGCAGGGGTACGGTATCATTGAATTTCCACACAGATAACTCATCATGGATTGAGACGAATTTAATGGAAGAACCTATCGGTACAGAATCATCTGCACCGATTAAGATGGAAATTTGGCCTTATGAAATAAAAACAATCAGAATAACATAATCAGAAAAATGAACGGTTTGATCATTCTTTCCGTTCATTTTTGTATTTATAAAGCCAATTCGCTTTTACTATTTGGCTTAAGCAACTACATCAATAACTTCAAGTTTTAGGTAAACTTACATTGTTTAAAAATTTTTTAAATTACGTAAAAGTTGTTTAGTAAATAAAAAAAAGTAAAATAGCATGAAAATTACTATCTTAAAATTATGCCTCGTTAACCTAGTTGTAGGTTAAGCCTTAAAAATTACTGGAAGATATTGTTTTATGTCTTTTAGTGATTTATCTTTTAATCGATTTTGTTATTCTTTGTGGTTATATAAAAAGTACTAAAAATATTTTGTTTCTAAGTTTTTTCCAGTTAATCCTAAATTAGTCAACTATAAATTAAGCTCTATTCCCTATAAAATATAGTTATGAAAGTGCTTACATAGTTTGAAGGGAGGTAAAAACACTTGAAAAGATTTGCACGTGATCTATATAAAAATCGAGTCTGGCTTCTAATGGTCCTGCCTGGAACCATTTGGTTATTGGTATTCTCCTATTTACCTATGTTTGGACAAGTATTAGCTTTTAAGAAATTTCGAATCCATCCAGACGGTTTTTTTGCAAGCGTTATCAATAGTGAATGGGTAGGTTGGGATAACTTTAAATATTTGTTCAGTACAAATGATGCATGGATTATAACAAGAAATACTCTCTTATATAATATTATCTTTATTGTTGTTGGGCTTATTGCTGCTGTGGGAATAGCCATTTTGCTTAATGAGCTAGTGAATAAAAAGCAATCAAAAATTTATCAAACTTCTATCCTTTTCCCACATTTTATTTCCTGGGTTATTGGCAGCTATTTTGTTTTTACTTTCTTAAGTACTGATCATGGCCTAATGAATCATGTACTCAGTTGGTTCAATATTGATCCCATTTCATGGTATAGCGAGTCAAAATATTGGCCATTTATTCTAGTATTTATGAGCTTGTGGAAAGGTATAGGTTACGGCAGTATCGTGTATTTAGCATCTATAGTTGGAATTGACCGAACATATTACGAGGCAGCAATGATTGATGGTGCTTCAAAATGGAAGCAAATAAAACATGTTACTTTACCAATGCTTAAGCCATTAATGATTATTTTAACCATTATGAATATCGGAAAGATCTTTAACTCGGACTTCGGATTGTTCTATCAGGTACCAAGAGATTCCGGAGCATTGTATTCGGTTACAAATGTTATTGATACATTCGTATACCGAGGTCTTATGAATCTTGGGGATATCGGTATGAGTACAGCAGCCGGTCTTTATCAGTCCGTTGTAGGTTTTACCCTTGTCATGATTACGAATTACATAGTCAGAAAAATTGATGAGGAAAGTGCATTGTTTTAAAGTTTTTTCTTTGGAAAGGAGGGAGAGTCGCCCAGCGGCTAACTTTATGGCTAAACTAGAGCAAGATCCAGCACCGGTTGTCGTTTCACAATCAATGGGAGAGCTAAGAGGGGATAAGACAAGGAAAAAGTATCGTGATCCCCAGCAAATCTCCCCTGTCGTAAACATAATTATCAGTGTGTTTCTGGCAATATTAGCATTTATGTGTGTATTTCCATTTATCTATGTCATCATAATTTCTTTTACAAGTGAAGAAAGTATTGTAAGAAATGGATTTCAGCTATTTCCAAAAGAGTGGAGTACTGATGCATATCTTTATTTATGGAGTATGAAGGAACGATTATTCCGTTCTTATGGCGTTACCATTCTTGTTACTATCCTCGGGACCATTATAAGTGTGTTAATGATTACCTTTTATGCTTACGCTATTTCAAGACCGCAATTTAAATATCGGAAATTCTTTACTTTCCTAGCCTTTTTCACAATGCTTTTCAGCGGCGGTCTAGTACCGACTTATATAATTGTTACTCAGTTTTTAGGATTGAAAAATACAATTTGGGCATTAATTTTACCGCTTGCATTGAATGCTTTCTATATCATCATAATGAGGACATTTTTCCTGAAATCAGTTTCCGAATCAATATTAGAATCAGCGCGAATTGATGGAGCTAGTGAATGGAGGATTTTCTTCCAAATCATCTTTCCACTGTCATTACCGGGTATTGCCACAATTGCTTTGTTTAGCACATTAGGTTATTGGAATGACTGGTTTACGGCTTTGTTGTATATAGATAATCCGAATTTAGTGCCGTTACAAGCATTACTAATGAAAATAGAAGCAAACCTTGAATTTATGAGGCAAAATTTAGATGTTGGCTCAATACAACAAAGTTTATTTGATACGATTCCACAAGAGTCAGCCAAAATGGCAATGGTTGTTATCGCCACGTTACCAATAGCAGTTTCATACCCGTTCTTCCAAAAGTACTTCATCAGTGGACTAACTATTGGCGGCGTTAAAGAATAATATAGAAAGAGGAGAGAGGTATGAAGAAAAAATTTGTGATTCTATTAGCACTAGTTCTATCGATTGGAACAATCCTATCTGCATGCACCAGCAAAGAAAGCTCAAATGAGGAAAACGGCGGAAAAGATGGAGACCCATATGAAATTAAATGGTACACCATCGGAACACCTCAAAAAGATACAGATAAAGTATTCGATGAGGTAAATAAGTACCTAAAGGAGAAAATAAATGCCACTGTGAAAATGACTCAAATTGATTGGGGTGATTGGGCCCAAAAATCGCAAGTTATGATCAATTCAGGTGAACAATTTGACATCATTTTTACAAACGGAACCGATTATGTTCAAAATTCTCAAAAGGGTGCATTTATGGCTCTTGATGATATGTTGAATAATGAAGGAAAAGAGATGAAAGAGGTTATTGATCCTCAGTTTTTAGAAGGTATCAAGATTGATGGTAAAATTTACGGTATTCCTGCTAATAAAGAGGTAGCAAGACAAACGGTTTATACGTTTAATAAACGACTTGTAGACAAATACAACTTCGATATTTCCAAGGTTGGAAGTGTAGAAGATTTAGAGCCAATGCTGAAAACTATTAAGGAAAAAGAATCTGCTATTACACCAATGGCTACATTTAAAGCATTTTTACGCTATGACTATGTCTTTAATGGTGAAATGCCCTTTGCATTCCCATTTGAAGGGAAAACAGATCAAGTGATTAATCCATTTGATACAGATGAAGCTATGAATATGTTTAAAACGATGCATAAATACTATAAAGCTGGCTATCTAAAAGAAGATGCTGCTACAAGTAAAGACACATGGCCAATGGATGTGGAAAATTGGTTTGTACGTATGGGTGGATCACAGCCATATGCCGATTTACTTTGGTCCCGTTCAGCTAAATACGAGGTTGTGTCTACACCTGCTGAACCGCCAACCATTGTAAATGACTCTGTTTCTGGTTCAATTCAGGCCATTTCGGCTACATCTAAAAATCCTAAAAAAGCAATGGAATTCCTAAACTTGCTAAATACAGATTCCTATCTTCGCAACCTTGTAGATAAAGGAATTGAGGGCACCCATTACAAGAAAAACGAAGATGGAACAATAGAAGATCTTCCTGCGCGTATCGACAGTTATAATATGCCATCCTATTCTTTAGGAAACCACTTCATCCTAGACCTATACAAAGAAGATCCTAAGGATAAATGGGAGAAATTTGAAGAATTTAATGCTTCGGCCGTTAAATCACCAACACTTGGTTTCAATTTTAATAGTGATCCAGTTCGCTCAGAACTTGCTTCGATAACGAATATTTCGAAGGAGTTTTATCCAGCACTTGGAACAGGTTCAGTGGATCCAGAAGAATATCTGCCTAAATTCAATAAAAAATTAGAAGAGGCCGGAATAGACAAAGTGTTAAAAGAAATTCAAAAGCAATATGATGATTGGAAAAGCAAACAATAATAAACATAAAAATCAAGCTGGTGCATTCCAGCTTGATTTTATTAGTTATATTCCTCTTTAACCTAATAACCTAAATATTACTAATTTATGTTATGATTAACATATATATATATAATTTGTATACTAAAGGATTCTAATATGAAATCTAAAGGACGCTATACGCAAAATGTGTTTAATAGACTGTTTTTGATATCCTCTATCACTATTGTTGTAACCGTTATCATTTTATTTGTTACGGTTTCAAATTATTATTCCAATATTATTATTCAAAAGGAAGTTAATATTAATACACGGACATTAGAAAGAGTAGAAGATTATTTTTCATCCAAGGATGCAGATATTAATAGAGCTATAAGAGATCTTTATATAAATGGAGATATGATCAATGATATAACTTTCGCTCTCAACAATGGTTATGGAAAATACTTGGAGTACCATTTAGATAGATTTTCGAAAAGTAAATCTTTTACTCCTAATAATATTGATATCTATTTTAACGGTTATTTTAGTCAGGATATTGATTTAAATGCCATTAGTTTACGTTCATATGAGACTCAATCTATTGAATATCTATTAATCAATAATAATGTCCGCTGGAATAAAAGCGTAATTGACCTTGGTACAAATGCAGATCCATCTCTATCTCAGGGAATACCTAACTTAAGCAGGGATGGTTTGCTAAAAGAACGAAAGTTAAGAAACACAATAACAAAAAAAATCATTCTGAATAACCCAGTAACACTGAAAAAAATTGGTGAAATATCATTTTATTACTCAACAGAATGGTTAGACAAAATGTTAAGAAAGCAAGAAGGAGCACCAGTATCTTTCTTTCTTATTGATAGAAATGGAGAAATTATTTATTCGGTTAATAAGGGTATCCCGATTGATATGATTAGGGAAGTAAAACGAGAAACAAATGAGACAAAAATAGAGTGGAAGCAAGAAAACTATCACATAAACACGATTGCTAATATGGGGGAATTTACTTACATAAGTGTTATTCCCGATAAAGGATGGCAAAAGCTGACGATCATTAGAGGGACTATGTGGGTTGTTATTTGCTTTCTTATTTTAGCTGCTATTTTAATAACTTTTTCTTTTACCAGGAATTATTCCCGTCGAATTCAAAACATCGTAAAGATAGTTCGTAAGGTAGAAAATGGTGATTTGAATGCACGAATTCCGATATCAAAGCAAGAAGATGAATTATCGAAGATATCTATCAATATCAATTCGATGTTAACAGAGCTAAATAAGTATATTGAACAATCCTACCTGTTGAATATGAAGCAGCAGCAAGCCGAATTAAAAGCCCTTCAGGCACAAATAGATCCGCATTTTCTATTTAACACACTTGAGGCCATCCGAATGGTTGCAGTTGTAGAGGGTTCTAAAACATCCAGTAAAATGATTTTTCATTTATCTAAGCTTTTTCGTTATACTTTGGAATCTAAAGATACCGTACCGCTTTACACTGAAATCAGATATGTTAATCAATACTTGAAATTGATGCAATTTAAATATCCAGATAAATTAAGTGTGGATATCAATATTCCAAATGAAGTGGAACAAACAATGGTACAAAAATTAATATTACAGCCAATAATTGAAAATTATTTTGCTCATGGTTTCAAAAAAAATCAATTTAATAATGAATTATTAATCCTTGCGCAACAAGTAGGTGAAAAAATAGATATCATCGTGAAAGATAATGGCAAAGGAATGTCTGAAGATAAATTAGACATCATTGTTCAACATATTAATCATGAAGAAGGTGACGGTGTGAAATCAATCGGATTAAGAAATATTCATCAACGTCTAAAGCTTAAATATGGAGACCAGTTTGGAATTTCCTTGACTAGCATCAAAGACCAAGGTACAACGGTTAAGTTGTCTATTCCTGTGCAGGAGATCAAGCATGTATAAGATACTATTAGCAGATGATGAACCGATTATCACAAAAGGACTAAAGGCCATAATAGATTGGGAGGATTATGGATTTGAAATTGCCTATACTGCCGAAAGCGGGGAGGATGCTCTTGCTTATCTAATTAATCATCCAATTGACATTCTTATCACGGACATTTTAATGGGCGAAATGTCTGGCTTGGATTTAGTTGAGGAAGTAAATAAAATAAAGCCTGAGATTAAGAGTATTGTTTTAACAGGTTATCAAGAGTTTGAGTATATTAAACAAGGATTATTGTTAGGCATTGAGAATTATTTGCTAAAACCAGTAGATGAAGAAGAATTATTAACAACTATCCAAAATACAGGCCGAAAGTTAAATTCGATCGTAAACACCAGGCAGCAGCATGATGAGACAACTCTGTTGGATAATACGTTATGGAACTATTTAACTGGTGAAATAGATCAGCACGATTTTCATGAAAGGTTGTTATTATACAGTATTGAGTTTAATGAAAAGCTTTATAATGTTTCTATATTAAATATTGAGAATTACCAAGATGGAGAGATACTAAACAAAGTTCGTAGCTTTATTGAGGAAAATTATTCAGCACTTTGTCTCTTTAGCCCTTTCCAGGAAATCGTAATCATCTATGGAGGTTATGATGAAGAGGATATATTGAGACAAAATCAAAATCTAGTCGAACATTTACATAAAGAACAGTTAGGGACCGGACTATTTTATTTATCTATGGGAAAGGTAGTCAATACGCTTGATGGATTTGAGGACAGTTTTGCGAATGCAAGGGAAAATAGTTTGCTGCAGTTAAATTTCGAACCCAATGTTCTTATTTCCAATAAAAATGCAATGGATCGGCAGGAAGAAATAAAGAGACAAAAAGAAATTAAAGAAAATATCGTGAAAAAACTAATGAATGGGGAAGACGTATTCTTATTGGAGATTGATCATTTCTTTGAAAATTTGACACAGCAGTCAAATTTAATCTCTCCTCAAGTAGTAAAAAAATATACATTTGATTTAATCTGCTATATCCACTATTCCATACAGCACGATGATTTTTCTCAATATACTGCAGCTGTTGAAAGGATTGTCTATAGTACTGAAATCAGTCATATGACAACCATCCTAAAAGAGTACTGTCATGATTTACTCCAAGCCATTCATCAACATACTCATAGTCGAAGTCCGATTGTGCAAAATGTGCTTCAGTATATTCATTCACATTATCATGAAGGTCTGTCATTAAAAACACTTGGACAGCAGTTTCATATAAACGCCATTTATTTAGGCCAATTATTCCAAAAAGAAGTTGGCTTGGTGTTTTCTGAATACCTGAATCGATATCGATTAGAAAAAGCTAAGGAATTATTAAAAACAACTCATTATCGCGCTGGGGAAATCGGCAAAAAAGTAGGATATTCTGATACAACCTACTTTTATAAACAATTTAAGAAAAATATAGGGACAACACCTAGTGAATGGAGAAAGATTTGAATAATCTGGTGGAAGGGAATTGAAGATAAATCGCTAGGCCACTTTCATATCACATGAATTTACCAGTAAAAACGTATCAAATTGATACGTTTTTTTATTGCATCTTCTATTTGAGTATTCTTTATTTTATCCAATGAATCTATATTTTCCCCAATAGGAAGGGGCATTTATTATTGCTAAAATTATGAAAATGATTACATATTTATACCAGTACATCCTATTTAGAAAGATGAAGATTAAGATAATTGTTTGAATAAATGTCCATGAACTCTCATAGCCTGATTCATCGACAGGATAAATCTGGATACACGGTAAGGAGAATTTATTTAGAAGAGTTTCTGATAAAAGATAAAGCACTAGGTTTTTTAGAATGCCTGATTTTTGTAATTTGAGTTGTTGGTGCCTGATGGAAAAGTATGATACTGACCTATCATCTGCCATACAATTTGTCTATTAATTTGTTCAATAGGTACCTGGAGGGATATGTAATGGAAAGAATAGAACGATTCATTCGTTATCTAGCAGATCACCAACTTCTAGAAGCTATACCCATTTCCGATTGGCGTACGAAACGTGCGATATATGAGGAACCTATTAAGTATGTATTAGAATCTGAAAGTTCTCCTTTAGTTAATAATGGTGATTGGTTAATCAATTCAGGTACAACTATGTTTCTTGAAAAAGATGTATACATACCAGAAAAATGGAGAAAGCAACAATTTGGATTAAATTTTCTAGTTGGGGCAAAGGGACGACCAACTCATCATGAGGGTTTGGTTTCGATCGATGGCTTGCCCTATCAAGGGATTGATCGAAACAGAAATTATGTGCCATTTAATGATAAAGCAAGGGGAAAAGAAAAAATTAATATCAAAATAGAATTATTTAATCCTGTTCCTCAGGCAGTAGATGAATTAAATCATCAAAATGAACCTGCGGAATATGACCCGCCTTCTCTTTATCTGATTAATGGGTGCTTGGAATTGCCGAATCCAGCAATAAAAAGTCTTTTAACAACTGTTACATGTTACTTTGAGACTGCAAAATTGCTCCCTGAAGATGATTTAATAAGAGGAAAAATCTTCGAAGCTCTAAATGAAGTTCAGTATCAAGTTCTTTTTGAAAAACCTGAATCTTTACGTGAAAGTTTACGGATAAAAGAAATAGAAGAAAAGCTAATTAAACATCTGGCACATTTACCTGGTAGCATACCGGGACAGATGTTAATGGTCGGTCAATCCCATATTGATTTAGCTTGGTTATGGCCGATGAAGGAGGCTGTCCGAAAGTGCAGTCGTACTTTTTCGACGATGAGTACTTTACTAGATGAGAATCCGAACTTTACCTATGCTCAAAGTCAACCTCAAGCATACGCATTTGTAAAAGAATATTATCCTGACATCTATCAGAGGGTTAAAAAGCATATCTCCGATGGCCGCTGGGAAATTGTCGGTGGTATGTGGGTAGAGCCTGATTTAAATATACCTTCTGGCGAATCATTGGTGCGTCAACTCTTATATGGAATGAAGTTCTATAAAGATGAATTCGGTCAACAGCCAAGAATTGAGTGGCTTCCAGATACATTTGGATATTGCGCCTCTCTACCTCAATTGTTAAAGAAAGCAGGATTAGAGTACTTTATGACAACCAAAATGAACTGGAATGATACTAATCCATTCCCATATGATTTATTTCATTGGGAGGGCATTGATGGAACAAGAATTCTTTCCTATTTAAATCATGGTTTGAATGAATATACCCATCCAAAAGAAATTGATAATCACTGGAGGAGCTATAAACAAAAGCAACTATATCCAAAACAAATGCTTCTCTATGGTCACGGGGATGGAGGTGGAGGTGTTACACAAGAAATGATTGATTATATAAACCGCTCTACCTCCCTTCCCGGACTTCCAGCAGTGGTGAATAGTACAGCACACGAATTCTTTGATGGTATTCAACAAGAAGATCCCAATTTGCCGACATGGGTTGGAGATATGTATTTAGAGCTTCACCGAGGGACATACACAACACATGCCCGGAATAAGAAATGGAATCGTAAGGCTGAGGTTCTTTTTCGAGAAGCAGAATTTTGGAGTACTATGGCAGCTTACTTTGCAAACGTTGGTACTGCTCCGTCATTGGAAAAAGGGTGGAAATCACTTCTTCTTAACCAATTTCACGATATTATTCCGGGTTCATCAATTCCTGAGGTGTATGAAAAGTCAGAAGCTGATTACAAGGAAATTTTTACTGCCGGTGAGCATGTTAAAAATAATGCTCTTGTAGTATTAGAAAAGCAAATAAATACGCTGGGTGAAGGAACCCCATTCCTTCTATTTAACAGTTTGTCATGGGCGAGGTCAGAAACGGTAAGAATTATCGGGGGATTTGAATTGGCAGGTAAGAAAGCGCTTAATAAGGATGGTGACTTTTTGCCGTCAGACATCCGCCAGCTGAAAAATGGCCAACTGGAATTATCTATTTATGTATCTGACATTCCTCAACTTGGCTACAAGACTATCTGGTTAAAGGATTATGATAATCCAAGTATAAAAGTGAATGAGGAAGTAGGTAGCCGATGGGAAACTGAATATTATTTAGTGGAATGGAATGAAAAAGGGGAAATGCTCCGCTTGTATGACAAAAAGGCACAACGTGAGGTTTTAGCACCTTGTGCACTAGCCAACCAATTTCAGTTGTTTCATGACCGGCCAATCGTGTGGGATGCCTGGGATATTGATCCAAAATTTAATGACCAGCCTGCTGATTCAATAGTTTTGCTAGGTAAAGATATTCAAAAAGGCGAGACACAGGATTCCATTCGTTTTAAATGGCAGTTGTCAAATTCCATTATTGAACAAGAAATGATTCTTTACCATCATAGTAGTCGAATTGATTTTCATACAAAAGTTAACTGGCAGGAGCAACACAAATTATTAAAAGTAGCCTTTCCTGTTGATATCCTTTGTCAAAAAGCCACATATGAAATTCCATTTGGATCAGTGGAGAGAGCAAATCACACGAATACAAGTTGGGAGAGAGCACAGTTTGAAGTGTGCGGTCATCGTTTTGCGGATCTTTCTGAAGCGGGGTATGGTGTCAGCCTGCTCAATGACTGCAAGTATGGATATGACGTAAAACATAATACCCTTCGTCTATCTTTACTTCGAGCTTCTAAATGGCCAGATCCAACAGCTGACTTAGGTAATCACGAATTTACCTACTCGCTGCTTCCACATGAAGGGGATTGGAGAGAAGCGGAAGTAGTTAAGAGAGGTTATGAATTGAATCACCCTATCGTTTGTGTAAACGCCTCCTCTCATAGTGGAAATCTTCCAAACTCACATTCTTTTATCGATTTGAAGAGCAAACACGCTATTCTAGATACATTGAAACCCTCTGAAGATGGTAAGGGGATCATTTTAAGAATGTACGAATCAAGCGGCGGCAGGGAAGAAGTACAAGTAACATTTGTAAAGTCGGTTTTTTCTGCTGATGAAACGAACTTATTGGAGGAAAAACAAGACGCTGTTCCGGTTCAAAAAAATAAATTATCCTCCTATCTTAAGCCGTTTGAAGTAAAAACGATTTTAGTCACATTCTAATCACTTAGATTTTCATCTTGTATCGCCTGCAAAATATCTTAAGCAGTATAGCATATATAAATCCAAGCAATGAGGGTAGAGGAGGTGGTGAAAGATGGATAATGCGATGGATTCAGTAAACGAAACAGAAATGATATCAATATGGGTAGAATCATTACTTTCAAAAATGACACTAAAGGAAAAGGTAGGTCAGGTAAACCAAAAGATGTATGGTTGGGAAGCCTACCGAAAAACAGAATCAGGGTACGAATTAACAGAAAAGTTTATAAACCACGTGCGATTTGGGGATGGAATCGGAGTTATTTACGGTTTGTTTCGATCCGATCCATGGTCAGGCATTCATTATGAAAATGGAATTCCCAAAAGTGAAAGTGCTGAAGTTGCGAATATGATACAGCAATATATTAAAGAAAACACACGGCTAGGTATTCCAGTTCTGCTATCAGAGGAGTGCTCACATGGTCATCAAGGGCTCGACAGTATGATTACTCCTGTTAATTTAGGTGTAGGAGCGACATGGAATCCGGATCTACACGAAGATTTGATGGCGGCTGTAGCAGAGGAAGTTCGGGCAAAAGGGGCTCATATGGCGCTTGTATCAACACTCGATATTTTGCGGGATCCCAGATGGGGACGTTCAGAAGAATGCTTCAGTGAAGATCCGTACTTAGCTTCAAGGTTAACAGAAGCAGTGGTAAAAGGAATGCAGGGAGATAATGGTGAAACTATTCAAGCTGGAAAACTTGTGGCGGTATTAAAACACTTTGCAGCTCAGGGCAATGGAACAGGTGGCCATAATGCTGCACCTGCATCTATAGGTGAACGAGAATTAAGGGAGATCCATCTGCCTCCAATGATTGCGGCTATACACTCCGGGGCACTTGCTTGTATGGCCGCATATAATGAAATCGATGGGATTCCATGCCATGCAAATGGCTATCTACTCAATGAAATCTTACGAGAGGAATTTGGCTTTAACGGTGCTGTTATGGCAGATGGCTGCGCTCTAGACAATTTGGTCAACTTGGCCCAAAGCAGAGAAAAGGCGGCTGCGCTGGCTCTTGAAAGCGGAATAGATATAAGCCTTTGGGATAATGTATATACCACCTTAGAAAAGGTTATTGAAGATGGTCTTGTTAGTGAAGAACAACTTAATAAAGCCGTTAGAAGAGTTCTTACATTGAAATTTAAAATGGGATTATTCGAAAATCCTTATGTTGTAACCAAGTGGGCTGGAATTACTGCACAAAAAGAGGAAATTAATTTAGAATCAGCAAGGCAGTCGATTGTTTTATTAAAAAATGAGGGAATTCTCCCGCTAAAGAATAACTTAAAAAAAATAGCGGTAATTGGGCCCAATGCCAATTCAATCTACAATCAATTGGGTGATTACACGCCGTTCCAACAAGAAGATCATGTTATTACGGTTCTTAAGGGAATCGAAAAGCTTGCAGGGGGGACAGAAGTTGTATATGAAAAAGGATGTGGCATTCGCTCACGGTCTACGGAAGGAATCGAGAAAGCCGTCAGTCTTGCTGAAAGCTCGGATGTAGCTATTGTGGTACTAGGTGGGTCGAGCGCAAGGGATTTTAAGGCACAGTTCGATTTAAATGGAGCAGTCGTTAATATAACAGGAGAAGAGGAAATGGATTGCGGCGAAAATGTAGACTTAGCTAGTTTAGAGTTAGGCGGTCATCAATTGCAATTGTTGCAGCGAATCATGAAGACAGGTACGCCAACCATTACGATTTTGATACAGGGCCGCCCACATGCGATCCCTTGGATTGCTGGAAACGCCCCAGCGATTTTAAGCGCATGGTACCCAGGACAAATGGGTGGACAGGCAATTGCAGAAATATTGTTTGGACACGTTAATCCAAGCGGTAGATTACCTGTTTCCATCCCAAGATCTTCTATGCAAATTCCTGTATTTTATAATCACAAGGATGGGAATTACAAAAAGGACTATTTTGATATGGCAGGCAGCAGTCTATTCCCATTTGGATTTGGGCTATCTTATACGACCTTTACTTATGAAAATCTACAATGCTCGGAACAGGCTATTTCAGTAGATAAACTTTCAGCTGGACAAATATTTAATCTTTCAGTAGATGTTACCAATAGTGGTGGCAGTGATGGATACGATGTTATTCAGTTATATTTAAAGGGAAAAGAATCCAGCATTACAAGAAGAGTACGGGAATTAAAAGGATTTAAAAAGGTTTGGATAAAAGCTGGGGAAACAAAAGAAGTAAATTTTGATATTGGAAAAGAAGAATTGCAAATTTACGGAAATCAAAGGCAGTATACCATAGAGCCGGGAAATTTTGTTTTAGAAGTTGGCAATCCTGTTGAATCCCTAAAAGTATCACTTAAAATCGGCTGATGATTTTTAAATTTTTTGGGCAGTTTATTTAGAGATTAAGAGGAAGCCTTTTCTATTAAAACGATTTTAAAGAGGTTAGCACCTATTTTGGTAATGTGTTTATTAGTTCTTCTTTTTGAATAAAAAATACCTATTTTTATTACAAGTAGATAGAAATGATCGTAAACAAAGAGGCTGGGACATAAGTATTTCAGTCAATGATAAATCCGAACTATTAGGTGATATTTTAATAGATATTTCGCCTAATAGTTTGGATTTTTATTTTTTTTTCAATAGATTGGTTACTTCTGTATATCATTATTAAACTTAGTGGAATGGAGCGGAAGCCACCGACTCCTGCGGGAAGTAGAGGAAAGGCTGAGACCCCGCAGGCTCAGCCGAGGAGGCTAAAGCCTTCCTCCCCGCGGAAAGCGAGTGGAGTAAGCGCGCAATGGAACGAATTTTTCTTCCAACTTAACTCTTTAATAAGTAACAAAGTCGATAAATTAGATTTCGTTCGTCTTTTCAGGATCGTTTATAAGTTATGTCTCATCCTCTTTGTTTTTTGAAATGTAACAGCAATGACTAAAAATACTTTATTACTATCATGTTAGCCATCTTTTTTTCCTATTTATAAGCCGAAAAGCAGAAAATCTTGTGTATAATAATACGTATCGACAAAATTCTCCAAGAGAAAATAGGTTATTTTTTGATATAATCCTATAAGTAAGTTGAAGCAAGAAGAAGGTGGCAGTTATTAATAAGGTTGAAGTTAGAGTTAGACAATTTATAGAGGATATACAGCATCCTCAGCAAAAGAAAAAATTAAATGTAAATGTCTTGGAAAGCCAATTAAGAATACATATAGAAGACTATTTTGATATGGATGGGTATACATTGTTTCACGATGTTATCGAAAGACTCGTTGAAGAAAATATTCTTATACCTATACTAAATAAACAAACAAATGGCCGGCATCCAGCTTTGCCATTATTTTATTGGGTTAATATCAAAAAAGAAATCACTAAATGGGATCGTCTTGAGATGCTTAAGCTGAATGATCGATTTGATTTTTCTTATTATGAAAACCATCCGGAATGGCAAACGGAAGATGAATGGTTCAGGGTGAAAAATCTTTATTCGTTTCTAAAATCAAGTCAGGATAGACAAATTGTTTCGCTGGAAGAGCGGAGCCTTGAGCTTTTCGGGCATGAAAAATTTCTGACTGACTCTGATCTATTCCCTGAGGGAAAGGGATTTCTACAAAGAATTGGCGTTTCGATGGAAGAATTAAAAAGTATGAAGTTTGGAGAACCGTTTGTATTTTGGTTAAAGCCGGGTGTTCAGATAGCGGATATTAAACGAGTATTAATAGTAGAAAATCTATCATTCTTCCATACTTGCGTTCAATTGCTGGAAGAAGAAATATTAGATTACGAACCGGAACTGATTATTTATGGTGAAGGTAAAAAGATAGAAAGGAGCTTCTCCTTCTTCTTTAAACTTTTCCCGAAGGATTCCTCCTATTTATTTTATTATGTAGGTGACTTAGATGCAGAGGGCTACAGCATTTGTATGAGATTGATAGATAAATATCAAGACTGCACCATTCAGCCTGCTTTAAAAATCTACCGCAAATTGCTTGACTGCATGGATCAGGCAAATTCGGAGACAGGACAGGTACGTAATGAAATACACAGGGAACGATTCTTTTCCTGGTTCACGGAAGAGGAGCAAAACAGCTTAAATGAATTATGGGCTGCCAAAAACCGAATTCCGCAAGAGGTTTTAACGATTGAAACGTGGAGGAGATGGATGTGAACGAATCGTGGGAAGGCTTTTCTCAAAGGATGAAACGATTGAATCCTTTGTTCGAATTGGGAAAAGGAATGGAAATCGGTGAACTCAAGCCCTATATACAGACTATATTAATGCAAGTTCTACTGACCATGTTCTATCGTGAATTAAATGATGATGATGGCCGTAGAAAAACCGACATTTTACATATGGTTGAGGACAGCATTAAACAAATGAAGCTGACGGCTGATGAAAAGCAAATAGAAAGAATTACGAATGGTCTCTTATTTCAGGGGAAGGAAGAATACAGCAAGCCATTTGAATCCTTATATTTTGATGAAACGAGACAGGTATGGGATACTCAAACCTTTCGTTATGTGATGATGGATGAACTGTATACAAACCTGGAGATGGGTGGATCCATCGTTTATAAATTAACTGATGTTGCACAAGAAATGATTTTTATGAGTCGGGAAATGGCGGAAGAGTTCTCCATTACGATTGAACAGCTATACAGTATGCAGCTGATTAAAAATGGTAACTTCAAAAAAGCGACACGGAATTTAGATCACCTCATTTCGAGAGTGAATCGTTTAATGACAAAGGAATATTCCTTTCAGAAAGAGATGATGAACAACCCGAAAATTCTTCTCCTGGAGCAAGAACACCAGAGAGAGGAAAACAGGTGGGAGATTGAAGAACAATTTGAGGAGGAGAAAAATCATTTCCGTACCATCTCGTCTATGATTGAAAAAGCGAAACGTACGGAAGAAAATGGATTGGTTCAAAAAGAATTAATTCTTCTCCATGAAAAAATTGAACATACCAGACAGCTTCATGACCGGTTTGCAAAGCTGGTTATTCAAAATATTTCATATGAGATGAAATTAAAAGCAGAAAATCCTTCTCTATTTTGGGAAAACAGCCTTGTTTCATTCCGGGAGCATATTTATGAAAACTGGTTAATGAAAGAGGGAATTAAGGATTTCGATTTGATTGATCAAATTATTGGACCGTTGTTTTCACCCAAAAATGAATTTATTCTCCCATTGGACTGGATTTGGATGGAACAGGAATCGGCACATACTCTCCAAATAGAAGATACGAATCAAGATGAGGATGAAGAAGAAGAATTAATCAAGCGAGTAACAGATTGGTCCTCTGTTATTAAAGCATGGAAATATGTATTTGAGTATTTACAGCAATATGGAGAATTTTCATTAGCGGATTTAGCAGATATGCCTATGGAAGTACAGGATCAATGGTTTGAAGAAAGTGAAACGATTGATTTATGGATGTTGTTTGATAAAAAACCTCTCAAAATCATGTCTCCGACAAGGAAATTGGAAACATTGACGGATGAACGTGAAATCCTCCTTCATCGATTAATGAATGAATATCCACAATTTTTATCATTGGAAGGCCGTCATATTTATACGGAGTTTGATCATCGATCAGATCCAATCTATTGGTATGGGACCAAAATGACACCATTTAAAATTTGTGTCCGGGAGGAACTAAGAATAAATGAATAATGAGATTATAAAAAAAGCTTCGCATGTGTACTTTACTTTATTAAAAGAAAAAGTAATTGATGAAACGAGCGAGCATTTTCAAACCTACTATGAGCCGGAAGTCAGACAAACTGTCCTATTACTAGCAGATGAATCCGGAACCTATATTATAGAATCGCCTAAACGTATCCATTTAGTTGTACAGCCGGCAGGGTCAGTCTTTGCGACTAATTTTACCCATATGAAGGATAAGCATAAACAAATAGAAAATAAGAAGTATTTTAATTTAATGAGTGTCATCCTAATGGCTTTTTTGGCTATGGTGGATAAGAATCAGGCAGCCAGAATTCGGACAAAGCGTGAAGGGATAACCTATTATGCATTGGAACGCCAGGTTAATGAACTGATTACAAACTGGAATCGAATGTTAAAGGAGGACCCATCCTTTGGCGAGGAACAAGCCATTGATATGCCGGATATCGTGACTACATGGGTCCATATGGTCATAGAAACGGATGATTTCGGTACAAAGAAAGGGAACAGGCGCACGCGTATCGGACTGATTACGAGCGCTATGAGACTGCTCGAAACTGAAGGGCTGATTGTGATTTTGGACAAAGATGATATACCAAAAGCTGTTCCTAAAATGGAGTTATTTGAACGGATTGAATTCCTTTACCATGATTATGACCGTTATGAACAAATGAAGGAACTTATGAGAACGGAGGAACAGGAGCATGCCGAAAATCCATCGCATTAGAATCGTCGGACTGAAATATGACGGGATGCAAAAGCAATATAAGGACACAACCTTTGATTTTCACAATGAACAAACATCAACAAACGGATTAATCGCGATGATGAATGGTGGTGGAAAAGGGGTTTTCCTGCAATCCATCTTTCAGGTACTCAAACCGGGTACAGCATGGGGCAAACAAAATAATCGTTTTTACCAACAATTTTTCTTTAATAAAAAGGAACAATTTGCACCGTATACTTTCCACATATTAATCGAATGGGAACTGGATGGTTCTGACGGGCGCCATTTAGTGACTGGTGGTATGTTCTCTGCTGAGCAAAAGAAACTGCTGGATGAGGATCTCAATGAGGAAACGGGTTCAGATGAGCGAGAAGCCAAGATTGTTCCTAATATCACTTTTTATGCCAGAGAATTTGATCGTAAAGAGGATGTAGCATTAGAGCATATTCCTCTATACGAGAATGGGCAAGTTGCTGATCCGGAAGAACTGAAGGATTATTTTAAATGGAATGGATTCGATGTTTATCGAGACATAAAAAAACATTACCGCATTCTTGATACATATGGCATTAATCGAAAAGATTGGGACATTATGAAAGAGATTAATAGGGATGAAGGCGGAGTTGGTAAATATTTCGAAGGGGCGGAGGATGATCATTCCCTTTTTCAAAAGAGAATTATCCCGACGGTCAGCCAGGTATTAAATAAAGCTGAAGCTCAAAAGAATGACCTAATCGAAATCTTTAAAAGCCAGGCCAGTATCGCAAAGGATTTGCCGGTTTTACTTAAAAGAGAACAAGCCCACAAGGAATTTTTAGAGGATATAGTTCCTTTTGAAGATCATGTCAGAATTGGTGTAGAGCATGAAGAAATTGTACAAGCAAGTACGAAGGAAGGCCAGCAGCTCCTCGGTGCTTTGGAGCATGTCATTAAACAAGAAAAAGAAGAATTGATCTCACTAGAAACAGAGATTGAACAATTAACAAAGCAACTGTCTGTCCTACGCTTTGAAAAAGATAATTTGGAGTATGCCAAGGCCCATCAGGATGTACGTAAATGGGAAGAGCAGCTTCAGAAAAACAAAGAGAAACACGAACAGTTGAAGGAAGTTGTCGCTGAAAAACAAGCAATAAGGGACGAATTCACTTTCTCCTTGTTATTAAAGGAATGGAGTGAATTTGAAAATACGATTCTTAATCTGACTGACCAAATGAGTAAACTTGAACAAAACAGTGGATTAGAACAAGTGAATCAACGAATGGAAGAAATTAAAGCCGAGGTTACAGCGGAATGGGAAAAGGCCAATCTAGATATTGCCCAATCCAATAACCAGTACCATGCTTATAAAAAGTATCTGACTAAACGGATTAAAGAATCAAGTAGTCATGATAAACAAAAGACGATTGAAATTGCTAAATTAAGTGCGGAAATTCTTTCCATTCAGGATGAGCTTCAATCTTTTGAAGTGAAATCAAAGGATATGTCCACCCAATTTGGTGACCGCATCACATATGATTTATCTGGATTAATCAGTCATTTTAAACAAAATCTAATTCAGCTTCAGGAAGAGTTAAAACAACTGCAGGATAAGGATCAACAAACACAGGAGTTTCAAAATGAACTGTCTGGTTCCTTAGGAACATTACGTGAGTCACTGAAACATCTGAACTCCAAACGAGATAATTGGAAAGAGGCATACCAAAAGCAGGATTTAAAAGAATCCTCTATTTTAGAACGGATGAAATTAGTTTTGGATGATGTCTCACCATCCTTGACCCATGCTCTATTATCCAAATACGCTGCCGGAATTGAAGGTCAATTAACGCAGAATCAGGAAGAGAGTGAACAGGTTAAAAAAGAACTGTGGGAGAGTCAGCTAGACCATTATTTAAACGATGAGAATTTTTGGATTGCTAATCAGGATCTAAAAGAGTTTAAAGAGTGGATTGATGAAAAAACAGGAATAGATGTATTCTATGGGACACAGTACCTGCAATCATTGGATGAAGATGAACGTCTTCATCATCTGGAGTCCTATCCTCTTTTACCGTTTGGGTTAGTCGTAAGCCGGAATCAATGGGAAAAGATCAATCATCATCTTTTACAGGGAAGGCTATTTAAAAGCCCGGTACCTGTATATTTGAGAGAAGAGATGAATGGTACTCCGGTATCTTCTTTTGTTGTTTTGCACGGTGAGGAACATGAACTAATCACAAACCGTAATGAATTTATGAAATGGAAGATAGCAATTTCCAAGAAAATCGAAGAGAAAAAAGATGTTTTAGACGAGCTTGGAAAATCAGAGCGATCTCTTCGCCGTTTATATAACGAATTAAACAGAATGACGGATACAGATCTATGTGTAGATATTGCCAAATTCATTGAACAGGAAGAAAAGGAAATATCCAAGGCTGATACGGAATTAAAACGAACTGTTCAAATCCTCGATAAAGAAAAAGAATTACATGCTCAATTACGTGAACAACTCAATCAAAAGGTAGTGAGAATCGAGGAATGTGGAAAACATGTAGATGCATTGGAAGCATTTATTCTGGAAAAAGAAAAATATGAAGAACATAAACAATTACTTGAAGCTAAAGAAGTGCATAAAGCTACTCTTATTGCACAACAGGCTGAGATTGCCAAGGATTTAGATGAGCTGAACGATAGAAGTGCTCAATGGAATCAAACCTATTTGGAATGGAAATTGGCAATCGACCAGAGTATTAAGGAAATCGTGCAATTTGTTCATTCCGCTTCATTTCCACCTGCGGAAAAAATGGAGGGTAACGATGAAGTACCAAGCTTATCCCTGCATATATTAGATAAGATCATGGGGCAATTGAATGAATTAAAACTCTTGCAGCGCTCCAAGGAAGAACAGGCACAGGAATTACTTACATTAAAAGCTCAGAAAGAAGCCGAAATGTCTCAGAAGTCTAAATTGGAGAAGAAGCTAGCAAAGCAACATGAAGATTGGAGAGAAAGACCTGTACCTGATGAACCTATCAGTATATTAGAGGGTTTGCAGCAAACTGCTCAAAAAGAAGCGAAAGAAGCAGATAAAGAGGAGCGTAAGCAGGATAAGGAAGTAACCGTTGCGGAAACCTCTCTTAATCTGGCAAATGAACAAGCGAAAAAAGCACAGAAAAAGCTAAGCAAGCATGAACAAGAGCCGGAAAAATGGGAAGATCAGGATCTGGATGTTAAAGAGGTAGAAATTAAAGACCGAACTAAATTAACCAAAAAACAATTGGATCAGACTGAGAAGAAGTTGAAAGAGACAAACGAACGTATTAATGGATATGAGGGAGACCAATTAACATTATCCGTAATCCTCAAGGAAAATCCAGTACCTTATACAGATGAGGTCGTGGAGAGAATCAAAAATCAAGGAAAATCGTGTATATTAGCCTGGTGTGAAGCTCACCAAAACTTCCTTGAAGAAAAACAGGTTAAACATGCCAAGCTTGAACAATCGCTTCGTAAGCTAAAGCTGACGATTGAGGATAAAGATTGGGAGATTCGTTTTAAAAATGAAGTTTTGACCTCATTAGATCACATGGATACGCGCCATTACGCTTATATTGAAACCATTATTTCGAATATGAAACGATTTTCAAGAAGCGGTTTGGAGCAATTGGACCGTGATAAAGAACGAGCTGAAAAGGCGCAGGATTTCTGGGCAAGTCGTGCGAGTATGAAGGTTATGAGTATGTCCGATGCTATACGTTCCATGATTGCGAAAATGAAAATCAAAAATGAGCGTGGGACATTCCCGCTGGTCCAATTGAAGGAAGATCTATTGCCTAAAAATGCGGAAGAGGTGGAGCCACTTTTAAAGCAGCATTTCGTTATGGCAATTGATAAAATCACGAAGCAATTCGAGACAATTGATGACCATAATAAAGCGCTAGAGGTTGAAATCAAACAATTAATCAGTGATGAACAAATACTATTTGTTTCTCTTCGCAATCGTTTCCCTGAGTTGCTTGTTTATAATATGCGTACAGATAACGCGTTCAAGTATGGACGACCTCAGAAGGAACATTACTCAACCTGGAAAACCATTAACCAAGGTTCTAAGACGAAGTCAGACGGAAGCGGCGGCCAAAAATTATCTGCGCGGATGGTCATGATGATGATGCTCCTATCGGTTAAGAGTGAAGCAGATAACAGCTGGGTATCATTAGTATGTGATAATCCATTTGGTCAGGCGGCATCAGCGCACGTCCTTGATCCAATTTTTGCAGTGGCAGAAAAACTGAAATTCCAATTAATCGTTGTTACACCGCCTGAATTGGTGAAAACAGAGATCAGCCAGCGCTTTGACTCTTATTATAAACTTGATTTTGTCCGTGAAAATGGTAAAGAGATTGTGACAGATACAGTGGTACCTGCCTATCGAATTTATCAGGAAGAGGAAGTTTTAGAAAGTTAAATAGAAGACAAGGAGACTGCTGAAATTCTAAGCAGTCTCCTTTTTTACCATAACGGCTCTTCTTTATCAGTCAATTGTAAAAAAAGAGGCATTGATAATAAAACAACAAGCATCAACACTAATTCGATGATTATGACAAAAGTTAAAGATAAATTAAACAGTACCGTAATAGGAATTGTTATCAGCGGAAATAATACTACAATAGATGTGATTTTTCTTGAATACATGCTTTGGTATTGATTAGCTCCACAATCATTACATTTCATATTTTTGCGGAATGATGCTAATTTTTTAAATGAATCATTCCATGACCATTTGCTGCCGCAGTTTTGACAAGTTGGCACTGTAATTCCTCCTTTAATGAATATCCTTAAATCTCTAATAAAAAAATGGAGTGGGGTATGGAAATAAAGATGGAACTACATCCACCAAGCATCCTATTTGTAAATTCATATCTTTCATATAAATACAGAACCTGTATCTTTTTTGTCGAACACTTGTACAAATATATTATAGTATTTAATTCCATTTTATATAAAATCATTTGTAAGGTATAATTTAAGTATTCAGAAATATAAAGGAGGATACATAGATGGGAATTTTGGATGGGTTAATGGGTAATTCTTCAACAGTAAGTAAGGATGAAGTATCCAAATCTTTAAAAGAAGTATTGTTTCCAGGTGAAGAAGTTCAACAAGCTTACAAGTTAATCAGGGATATGATTGTTTTTACGGGCAACAGACTTATTCTTGTAGACATACAAGGAATGACGGGAAAAAAAATCGAGTATCATTCCATTCCTTACAAAAGTATCACTCATTTCAGTACAGAAACAGCGGGAACATTTGATTTGGATGCTGAGCTTAAAATTTGGTTATCTGGAGCAGACATGCCGATAACTAAGACATTCAAAAAAGGCAATAGCATTGAAGATGTTCAAAAATTGCTTGCGTATTATGTTTGTGGATAAATAAAAAAATAATCAATTAATAATGGGAGGGCGTTTTAAAACGCTCTCCCTTTTTTATTGTTCCTCTTACCTAATCCCATCATAACAAATACAATCCGTAGTCTTTTTGCTTCATATAATCATAAAAAACCATACTAATAAATAATCTTTTTTTGTATAAATTGTAAATAATGAAGGACATTATAAATTTGTGACGAATATTATAATATGTGTCTAAATTGTGAACGATATGAATACGTTTTACCAAACTGAACTAAATATTTTTGCCTAATTCTAATTATTAAAGCGCTTTCATTATTATGAAAGGGAGGAATTATAATGAATGATCAACAAATTGTAAAATGCGGAAAATGCCAAGGAAATCAAGTGAAAAAACTAATTACAGTCTCAGATATGATGTTTTTGGCTATTTTAATTGCGTGCTGCATTCCAATGCCGGGTTGGTATTTAATCCCGATATTTATGTTCATAGGCTTTTTGGATGTTAAAAAAGGCGGTTTCCGTTATAGCTGTACTGGATGCAAATCTAAGTTCAGAGTAACGAAGGAAATCAATGCTGCATTTACTGAGTTTTTTAGGGCTCAGAAGACACTAATTAAATAAGAAACAAATGAACGGGGACCAGTTAAATAGAAACTGGTCTCTTTTATTTATCTAACAAATACAGGAGTACTTGCGACTTAAGTTGTAGATCATATCATCCTTTGTCAGGACGTAAAAATTCTTGGTAATTAATATACTTAACACATAAACAACTGAACCAATTTAAAGGGATGGTGATATAAAAATGAGTACACTTTACATTTGTACAACTTGCGGGACACAAACGGACTGCTTAAATGACCCACCGGTGAAATGTTTAATTTGCAGTGAGGAAAGACAGTATATTAATCGTAATGGGCAGCAGTGGACAACAATGGAAGAGATGGTATCTTCAAAACAATTTAAAAATGAAATAAAGTATGAAGAAAAAGATTTGTACAGTATGAAAACAGAACCAGATGTAGGTATCGGTCAGACAGCATACATCGTTCAAAGCGATAATTTTACATTGTTATGGGACTGTATTACTTATATTGACCAATTAACCGTCGATAAAATTAAAAAAAAGGGTGGCTTACATGCAATTGCATTGTCACATCCTCATTACTATTCCAGTCAGATAGAATGGGCTGAAGCCTTTGATATCCCAATCTATATACACGAAGACGACCAGGAGTGGGTATTAAGAAAAAGTGAAAAAATTGTATTTTGGTCAGGAGAATCTTTAAAGTTGTCTGAAGGATTAATCCTTCACAGATTAGGTGGCCATTTTAAAGGTGGCGCTGTCCTTGAATGGAATAAAGGAAATCATCATAAAGGAATTTTGTTGACAGGAGATATTATTCAGGTGGTGGCTGATCGTAAATGGGTTAGTTTTATGTATAGTTATCCCAATCTGATTCCCTTGCCTGCTAAAAAAGTAATGGACATAGCCGATAAAGTAGCCAAAATGAACTTTGACCGGATTTACAACGCTTTTCATCGTATCATTCAGAAGGATGCCAAACAAGCCGTTCAAAAATCTGCTGAGCGATATATAAAAGCGTTAAATGGGACTTTATTTGAAACTTAAGTAGGACACGAAGAGAAATTTTTTTTTAGGAAAACTGTTATTAAATAAAACAACGCCTTTTAGTTATAGAACCCAAAAGGCTAGTAACAAACGTATGGCCACCCTTATTTAAGAACTGATACACGTCTTGTTCCCTATATTCATTTTAGTCGAGATAATTACAAGTAATTTCAATTGGCGAACCTGGCTTTAAGTTTAGTACTTAGCACTAAGATGTAATCATCTTGACTTATCTTGGAACTTTTGGCATCTGCTCCTATTTGTAAATTATCAATTAAGGTTACCGAATTATAATGAAATAAATACGTTAATTGAAGGATTTTTCATCAATTCGGTACTGATGACGTTGACTTTTCATTTTAGCATTGTGCTTCAGATAGTATTCAAATACTTCTCTTGTTGTATAAGTTGGAGTATATCCAAAAATGTTTTTCACTTTAGTGTTATCAAGAACAGGTCGATAGCGAAGGAAGTTAACCTGTTCCTCTCCATATTGAGTTAGGGATAATCGTTTTAAGATATAAAGAGCCCATTTTACGACTAATGCAGGGATCCGTATGACTGGCTTGTATAATATATAGGCAAGTTCATCGATTGTTAGCTTACCATCACCAGCAATATTAAAGATTCCTGTCACATCACCTGTAACGGCCCGTTCGAGACAGCAAGCGACATCATGATCCCAAATAAAGACGAATGGGCTATCAGATCCAGAGATGCCGATTAATGCTTTCTTTTCGAAGAGTGCGGTGATTTGGTTGTTCACTGTCTCGCCAAGGATGGTACCTATTCGGAAGATGACCTGTTCCAGCTCTGGGTGAGTTTGACGATATTGAGCTAATAACTGTTCAACCAACCTTTTGTGATAGGAATATGCAAACTCCTTGTTGCCCCGAATCGGCACATCTTCTGTAATCCAATCAGGATTGTCTGGATGATAGCCATATGCAGCACCGCTTGAGGAGACGATAAGACGTTTCACGCCATTGCTGACGCAAGCCTTTAGAATATTTTCTGTACCGAGAACATCAACGGAATATTCCAGTTCACGGTTGCTCTTTTTTCCTGGTGTAACGATAGAAGCCAGGTGGACGACCGTATCGATACGATATGTGGCCATAACCTTATGTACATCCTCTGAGCGGATATCGAGCTGTACATATTCTATGGTAGTGTCGGAATAAAATATAGGCTTTTCTTGAATATCAGTAGCGATAATGTGAATAGGTTTCCCGTTTTTTTCTGCCACAGATAGTCGTTGGACAAGAAGGCTTCCTAAATAACCTGCCGCGCCTGTTATGAGTACATTCATGTTTTCACACTCCTGGCTGATTCTTGGACGGTTTCTTTATGAGGTGGCCGCTTTGACCAATAAGTAGCAATGGTAAGCCCAGATATAATATGCCAGATTGCCCACCAGGCAGCTACTATGGCCATACCACCTAGTCCGTCAAAGAAATTAAAGATCAAAACAAGTCCTAGTCCTGAGTTTTGGATCCCGACCTCAATCGAGATGGCCCGACGATCAGCAATCGGAAGCCTTAACAGCGAGGAAGTGGTGTAACCAATGACTATGGCAAGTAAATTATGAATAAATACAATGATCGCAACCATCCCAATGAACTCAATAAAATATTTAAAATTTGCTGCCAGTGAAACGATGACAAAGCCTAGGAAGAAAACAATAGAAGCTTTTTTCGCCCATTTGTTGATTTGCTGGGCTTTTTCCGGATATTTATGATTGATATACATCCCGATAGCAAGCGGTAACCCGAGCATTAGAAAGATTGTCACTAGCAAGTCTTGCGGACTGATAGTAAAGGATTTGAGCAAACTATCTGTTGGTCCATAAAGAGAACCCCAAAGCAAGGTGTTAAAGGGAGTCATAAAAATAGCCAGTACGGTTGAAATAGCCGACATGCTGATGGATAATGGGGTATTACCTTTAGCTAAGTAGGTCAAGAAGTTAGATAAATTGCCGCCCGGACAAGCAGCTACCAAAAATAATCCTAGAGCGATACTTGGTCTTGGCTGTATGATAAGAACGAGTATATATGTAAAGGCCGGAAGCAGGATAAATTGACAAGACAGTCCAATGAGTGTGGGTTTTGGCTTTTTAATACTTTCTTTAAAATCTGCTAATTTTAAGTCCAAAGCGACCCCAAACATGATAAACCCGATTAAGATATTCATAATTGTCAGTGAAGTTGCGTTGAAATTTAATTGGATATCATCGATATTCATGCTATTTACCCCTTGGTTCAGCATGCATTTCTTTAAAATATTTTAAGCCTGGTGCCCACATATGCTTGACTGGATCTACATCAGCATGAATAACCGAACAAATCCCACTTCGGATTGAACGCTCAAGGGCCTCGCGGAATTCATTTGGATTATTTGCATATTCCCCATGTGCACCCATGCTTTCAGCTAACTGTTGAAAATTGATATTGCCCAGGTCTGTATTAATGCTTTCTTCAGGGCTGAGGGTTTTCTTGATTAAGGTCTTAATTGGCTTCATGGCTATATGCTGATTAATTTTTACCATTCCCCATTGACGGTCGCAAAGAACGATATATATAATATGCAAGCCATTCCGCACTGCTGTTTCAATCTCTTGTGGATGAAAGCCCATTGCTCCATCACCAATGATGCAACATACAGGTACATCTGGCTTAGCAGCAGCTGCGCCGAGCGCCTGACCGACACCTGCCCCGAGCATCCCGAATTTAAATGTCGAAATGACTGTTCCAGGTTCTGTAACCTTATAATAGAAATTTGTCCAAATGGCTGTATTGCCGCCATCAATAACAAGTGGTGATTCTTTTGGAAATACCTCACTGCATATAGCAGGAATATGAGCTGAGTTCATCGGAGTGGCATGATCATTTAGATGTTCGTTAAGCTTATCCCTGTGCTTTTGCTTATCTTCAAGGTATTTGGATAGCAATGCTTCGCGCTGGAGGTAGTTCAATTGATCCTTAAAGGGAAGAAGTCGTTGATATAATTTTTCTAAAAAGATTTTTACATCTGAGAGAATGCTGACCTCAGTTGGCTTATTTGCGCCGAGAATAGAAGGATCTAAATCGACTTGAATTACCTTTTGGTTAGGATTCCAGTAAGGTGCTTTTCCCCACCAATCTGTTTCTCCTATCCTTGAGCCTAACACTAAAAGCACATCTGCTTCATTGCGAACCTTGTTATTAGCCTCAATATGAACCATTGGTAGCATAAGGCGGTTATTCTCTGAAATAGAGCCTCGACCGGCCCAACTTGTTGTAATCATCGATTGTAATAATTCCGCAACCTTCTCAAGCTCATTGAAGGCGTGTGCATGAATGACTCCGCTGCCAGCATGAATAACAGGAAATTTGGCTGATATAAGCAGTTCAACCGTTTCATCTAATTGTTGTTTATTTGGTTCAGGTGGTTGGGTTACACGGTATTGGCTAGCCCTCCAAAATGAAAGGTCACATTTCACTTTCGTATTGAGAATATTTTCCGGTATATCAAGATGAACGACTCCTGGGCGTCCTTCGAAACATTTTCTTAAGGCGGTGCGGAGCATTTCTGGAATCCTATCGAATGAAGGAACTGCTTCGCTCCATTTCGCAATCTGGCCAATCACGGCTGTCTGATCAAAGCATTGATAGGTGCCTCCACGGTCAGGGTACATGATGCCGGTCCGCCTAGCACTGGTAATGACAAGTACCCGGTTACCTTCTGCCTGCTCGACAACCAATCCAGGGAGGATATTGGCTACTCCCGGCCCATTGCTGGCCATGCAAACTCCAAGCTTACCAGTCAATCTGGCATAGGCTCCAGCCATGTGGGCTGCGCTCGTCTCATGGCGTGGAGAAATCAATTCAATACCATGGTTCTGTAAGTTTGAATAAAATCCAAAATAAGTTCCATCTATAATGCCAAATAATTTTTCAACATTCTCAAGGCTTAACATTTTTGCAATGACTTCGCCGCCACTCATTTCAGCCATAATATTCCTCCTTAATCATTACGATTATATTGATGAATCAAATCAGGGTTTAATACTTGAAATAATTGATGGAAAATCTTTTCAATATCCTCTTGAGTTGGAATCCTGCGGTTTGTGTCAATACCATTGCCGCAAAGAGTGAGCGCCGTTAATTCCTTTATCTGTGAGGAACACATTTGATCCATTGATATGTATGGTCTGCCTGTCTCCCAAATTTGAAACTGCTCATTATATTGATAGATCAGTTTAAGTATTTTTCTTGCCAGGGCGGATTTGCTTTCATTGGGATTGTGTCCAATAGCAATGGCCAGTTCTGCATAACGGTCTTCTGCATCTTCAATTCCGAAGTCAATTACAAATGGATGCAGGAGTGCAACACTTAAACCATGGGGAATTTTATATTTTATCCCTAAGGCTCTGCCTGTGGCGTGTGCTAAATTAGTTGATGAATTAGAGAATGCTATTCCAGCATATAAACTGCCGATAAGTATATCATCATAGGCTTGTTGGTTATTTGTTTTTATGTAAACGTTTGGAAGGGCGTTGGTGATTTTCTTGAAGGCTTGAAGAGCATAGAAGTCTGTTAATTCGGTTGCTTTTGTTGAAACATAAGCTTCCATTGCATGTGTAAGTGCGTCTAAGCCTGTATATGCGGAGATGACCGGATGTAATCTCTTGGTCCAATAGGAATCTAATATGGCCGCATCCGGTACAAAACTTGGATGAGAGGGATTACGTTTAATGCCAGTTTCATCGTCAGTAATGACCATAACTTTTGTTGCTTCTGATCCTGAACCAGCCGTGGTTGGTATGACAATCAAGGGAAGACGTTCAATTATGGATTCTTGCTGGATGGTAAGTAAAGTATGCTCTGAATTAATGGCAAAGACGGAAACGGCCTTAGCGAGATCAATCACACTGCCACCACCGATTGCCACAACACCATCACAGCTTTCTGAGAGAGCTATATGGGTGGTTTTTCTCACTTGACTGAAGGTTGGTTCACCTTTGTCGCAAATATAGAGCTGAATCGATATCCCTTCTTTTTCAAGCATTGAGAAGAGATGCGTTTTCGCATCTTTGTAAAGCTTTACTGAAATCATGATAAAAGCTTTCTTGATTTGCAGCTTTCGAATTGTCTCCATAAGCTGTATACCACTAAACCCGCCTGTCAAGATTATGGCAGGTTTTAAAATAGATTCGATAAAGATCACTCCTTTAGCTTAATGTATACGCTTACATTAATGCGTTAAGATAGGTTTCTATTATTATATCTAAGGAAGATTATAAAGACTTGAAAGTTCAAAAGCAATATTAATTCAGAAAATTTAAATTATTTAATTTTGATAACAAGATAATATTTTAGGATGAAATAAACTATGTCATAGTAAATATCATTGATATTCCTTTAATTCAATAGAGAAAAAAATTGTTAATTGTTACTGGGACAATTACTGCAGTAAGTTTAAAACAGAAAACTTGCTTCATATCATAATCGAAGGAGTAAGTTATATCATTAGCATTTCGCTAACAATAGCTTTGTTTAAAATTTTCCTTGGTGGAAAAATGAATCTTTCTTTGGTTCTTTTCCTATTTTACCAATCACTTTTGTTCCTTATTTATATCAATATACAAACTACCAAACATTACATATTATTGAAGTAATTTTCATTTAAAGTTTTTCTCAATTTGATACAATATAATTTGATAACGTACTAGATAACGTTTATAGTAGTTATCTACTGCTAATCCTGACTTTCTTCCGGTTAAATGTCGAATTGTCAAAAGGAGAAAATCAAATGAAACCTTTAAAGTTAGTATTCTTCGCAATGATTGCGATTATGATATTTGTTCTTTGGAAAATGTCCCCGACTGAGCAAAAGACTTTTATTACGAATGATCGAATGAAGGAAATCCAGTCAATAGTGGATGACGCAAGTAAAGGTAAAGTCCAGGCCAACTGGCAAAACGTCGCAGCTATTGCAGCTATTGAATATAATATAGACACTGTAGAACCTTATAATATCGAACAAACCACTAATCTGTTTATCGAAAAAGAAGGAAACAAATATAAGCTTAAAAATATTGAAGAAGTAATGGATACTTTAAAATATACAGATGAACAGAAATCTCAGGTGAAATCCTATATAACCTACTTGGATTCATTTAAAAAAGGTAATAAAAGCAATCAATATGAATTTATTGCTGAAATTGAAAGTGCCGCTGTAGATAATTATAAGGAATATGGTATATTGCCTTCCATCACAATTGCGCAGGCTATCCTGGAATCTGAATGGGGGAAATCAGGACTATCTCAGAAGTATAATAACCTATTTGGCATTAAAGGCCATAACTGGGATGGGGCTGTTGCAAGCATGGACACAACGGAATTTCATAATCAAAAAACGAAAAGTTATTTCAGAGCCTATAATTCGATTGATGAGTCAATCGATGATCATGGTGCATTTCTTAAAGAAAATCAACGTTATGAAAAGCATGGCCTTTTTGAGGCTAACACCTATATGGAACAGGCTCAAGCATTGGAAGATGCCGGCTACAGTACGGCTGAGAATGAAAAAGGCGAAAAAATATATAGTGAAATGTTGACCGATATTATTAAGCAATATCAATTACAACTAATTGATAGCAATGTCACTTCAAATAAATTATAAAAACAAGCGTATGTGTCTATTTTTGCACATACGCTTGTTTTTTATTTTTAATAGGTGATTTTTGATTAACTGCATAGATAAATTTCCACCTTTTGAAAATGAGGTTTGTTAAAATAAATGGTAACTGTAAAAGGGACTTAAGTAAATGATTTAATGTAAATATTGGAGAGTGATCATTTGAATACGTATGGAGATGAATTGTTTAAGGGGGCGTAGAGGATTCTAGTGATTATAATTGGGAAGAAGTTGTCCAATTTGGAACCTTAGCAGTTGTATTAGTTAAAAATGATGAAGCAAAATGGACAATATCACTGGACAAAAACTTCAAAGACAATTCATACAGCTCTTTACCACCATCCGGAAATATCACTTTATATAAAGCTGATTTATCTTTGCATGAAACAATACAGTTTCAGCATGCACCTGAATAAACATACATGTAAAAAGGGATGTAAACAGTTGCTTACATCCCTTAGTCATTAGATTTTCATAACTCCACCTGTACTGGCGGAAGTGACGAGTTTCGAATATCGTGCCAGATAGCCGGTCTTGACCTTTGGCTCAAAACCTTTCCAATTCGCTCTGCGGAGTTCAAATTCCTCGTCTGAGATTTCCAGTTGAATGGTACGTTTATTCATATCGAGTTCAATGATATCGCCATTTTCAACAAAGGCAATAGGGCCGCCTTCAGCCGCTTCAGGTGATATGTGGCCAATGCTGATTCCTCTTGAGGCACCCGAAAAACGTCCGTCTGTAATTAAGCCTACTTTTGCGCCCAATCCTCTCCCAACAATTTGCGAGGTAGGAGCGAGCATTTCCGGCATACCGGGACCGCCTTTTGGGCCTTCATAACGAATGACGACTACATCTCCTTCTTTTACTTTACCGGTAATGATGCCTGATAAAGCATCCTCCTGAGAATCGAAACAAATAGCAGGGCCTCTGTGATAGCCGCCAACTTCCGGATCGACCGCTCCTACTTTAATAATTGAACCATTTGGTGCAAGATTGCCAAACAGTACAGCCAAGCCGCCACGTTCTGAATGTGGATTGCTTAAAGGACGAATTACATCATAATCTAAAATCTCACAGCCCAGCACGTTTTCTCTCAATGTTTGGCCAGAGACAGTTATACATTCTCCGTTTAAAGCACCCGGCTTTTTCAGCAACTCATTAATAATAGCACTGACACCACCGGCATTATGTACATCCTCAATATGATAATCAGATGCCGGCGCTATTTTTGCCAAATGGGGGACTCGGCTGGCAATCTCATTAATACGCTCCATCGGGTATTCGAATCCAGCTTCATGAGCCAATGCGAGAGTATGAAGGACTGTATTCGTTGAACCACCCATGGCCATGTCAAGAGCAAATGCATTATCAATCGTATCGATGGTCACGATATCACGCGGTTTAATGTCTGTTTTAATGAGCTGCATCAGCTGTTTGGCTGATTGTCTGACAAAATCCTTTCTTTCCTCTGCAACGGCAAGGATTGTCCCGTTACCAGGTAAAGCTAAACCTAAGCCTTCCGCTAAGCAATTCATTGAGTTCGCGGTGAACATTCCGGAACATGAACCGCATGTTGGACAGGCGACCTGTTCAAGCTCCTGCAGTCGCTCTTCATCAATTTGTCCGGATTGATAGGCACCGACACCTTCAAAAACGGAAGTGAGGGAGAGGGAGTTGCCATCTTTATCTTTACCAGCTTTCATTGGTCCGCCACTGACGAAAATAGTTGGGATATTGACACGAAGAGCAGCCATCATCATACCAGGTGTGATTTTGTCACAGTTTGGAATACAAACCATTCCATCAAACCAATGCGCTGATACGACTGTTTCAATAGAATCCGCAATAATTTCACGACTCGGCAAAGAATAACGCATGCCGATATGGCCCATAGCAATCCCATCATCGACACCAATAGTATTGAATTCAAACGGAACCCCACCCGCTTCACGGATTGCTTCCTTTACAATCTTTCCGAATTCCTGCAGATGTACATGACCAGGAACGATGTCAATATAGGAATTGCAAACCGCGATGAATGGTTTTCCAAAATCCTCTTCACTTACACCAGCCGCTCTCAGTAAGCTTCTATGTGGAGCGCGATCTATTCCTTTTTTTATCATATTACTACGCATTTCAGTCATGACAATCATCTCCAATTAGGTAAATTTATCTGTATATTTAGAATTATTCAACATTTTAACATTAAATGAAGTAATATCCTATCATAATTGGAAAAGAATTATATTTTTTATATAAATATCGTAAATTGCTGATGTAACTTTCATACTTGTTGAAACTCTCTTCGTTTGAAGACACATTATTTTCATTTTATTGAAAATCAGGGTAAAATAATGCGTATTACTTACATGACGTTTCATAATATGGATAAAAATTCTGACTTGGTAGTAGAACTTCAATCAAGACAGAAAGGATTTGATCGTTTGTTAGATTACAAGTTAATGGTCACTTTATATGAAGGAGACTATGAGAAATGGGTTAACACTGGGATTGCATTAGGGATTGTTTTGCTATTCATCCTTTTTAGGAAGCTAGTTACGAAGTATGTCTTTCAGTTGATATTAAAATTGAGAGAGGATAAGCCAAATGATTTATTTATTCAAGTTTTTAAAAGCTTTGAAAAACCGATCAGTTGGCTGTTTATTATCATTGGTCTGTACATAGGGGTAAAGTACTTTCCATTCATCAATCAACATAATCCTTTTTTCTTAAAATTATTGCGTTCGATGATTATCTTTTTGATTACCTGGGGATTATTTAATTTGTCCTCACCTTCACAAGGTATTTTATTAAATATTAATGAGAAAATGAATCAAAAAATCGATTTGATCCTCATTCCCTTTATATCCAGAGCCATGAGAGTGATTATCGTAGCCATCAGCATTAGTATTATCGGTCAAGAATTTGATTATGACGTAAATGGATTGGTAGCCGGTCTTGGTTTGGGTGGTTTAGCTTTTGCCTTAGCAGCTAAAGACGCTGTTGGTAATTTAATTGGCGGAATTGTAATCGTCACAGAAAAACCTTTTTCTATCGGTGATTGGATTTTAACATCTAATGTTGAAGGAACTGTGGAGGATATAAACTTTAGAAGTACAAAGGTTCGTACATTCAGCCAGGCGTTAGTGACTGTACCTAATGCTACGCTGGCCAGCGATGCAATCACGAACTGGAGTCGAATGGGAAAACGAAAAATCGATTTTCATTTGGACGTCGCCTACCAAAGGGAGACAGATCAACTTGATAATCTAATAGAGGAAATTAAACATTTGCTGCGCTCACATCAAGGTGTTCATCAGGACACCATTGTCGTAGCCTTCGATCAATTTAAAGATCATTATATAAAAATACTAGTTTATTTCTTTACCAATACTACTGCCTGGGAAGAACATGTCCAAATTAAACATCAAATCAATTTAAGTATCATGCAGCTGTTAGAAAAAGAGGGAATATCTTTGGCAGTGCCTATGCAAAAAGTTTCTGTTGATCCTGAGTTTTCATTAATAAAAGAAAGATCAAATTAAATCATTTTAATATACCACTGTGAATTAAGTGATTCATAGTGGTATATTTCTTTTATAAAGAGTATTCACTATAACAGTGCTAGAAAACCTTAGATATTAACCATATTTAAAAAAGAGGGAATACATTCTTTGCCACACAAGCCATCTCCAATTTCTCCAGTGTTTTACAATAATCAACTTCTACATTTTCAATAGTTTGATTCATACTCAGAACCATTTCCTTTACAATCGTTGAATCCTTATACCATTCTGTATATTGAGGTGGCGAGTGCGATACATCTTTCCATACATATGAGAGTGAAGGGCTATAAAAGTGAGGAGATCCAGATAGCAGCCTGCATTCTCTTAAACGAACTTTATACTTTTTTCCTGGAAATTCTTCATTTATATCATTAAAAAGATGCGGCCAATAATCCTTTCTTGAGCCTGTATGCGGCGTATTTAATGCCCATTGTTCAATTTTCTTCAAACTTCTATCATTAAATAAACACGTATACAAATCCTTTCCAATTTGAATCCGGCTATCGAGCTGTTCAAAGTGATGGATCGTTTTACCCGCAAAACTGATCTTCGTATTATTTTTCAAATAAGGAAATAAAATTTGATTCATTGATAAATGATCTTGTAGAGAAAATTCAAGTTTTACAAGGACCTGATTATGGATATTGGGTTCTTTTATGAGTGTTTCTTCTAAATGGTTTTGTTCATTTATGATAAGTGCCACCGTTAGAAGAGCTGAATCTTTATATTGCCAAAAGTAAGTCCAAACAGTTTGCATATACGCTGAAACAAATAAATGAGGCAATAAGTAGGCGAGATTCCGACCGTATTTAAGTGATTCTTCATACATGAGTAATTGAGGATAGGCATCATTAAAAATCAACCAATTGCCCCGTTCTAAAAACAAAAAGAATGTTTCAGCTTCCTTTTTCTCCAGCAATCTTGATAAACAAGTACCCTTTAAGTCAGTCATATTCCATCCGGCATTTCTGGAAACCATATGGGCAAGAAATGACCAATGGATCTCTGGATGGTTTTGATAAAAAGAAAGATAGGCTTTAGTCCTGGTAATATTATTCTGATTGGCTAAGCTTGTTTTTTCACGTATCATTCTTAAAATCATTTCATCTTCATGCGTCATTTTGTATATTACTTTCTTTTTTTGATCAAGCATCTTTTTCATTTCAGTTAATGTTCCGGATAGTTCTGTTTTTTTCTTTTTAAACCAGGGAAAGGACATAAATATATCTCCTTCTAATAAAAAATAATTAAAGGTGCTCTATTTTATTCTTTAAAAATTCGGTTTATACACATGCATAAAGCGTTAAGATAGACGATTGCCGCTTGGGAGGAGTAATCTAATAAGCAGCATGAATAGCTTTTACTTTGTCAATAATTTGTTCAGTTTCCGTATGAAAGTGAACATATTAGATATTTCAGTCTGTAGTTTTGTGAAAAAATGTTTGATTGAAAAGAAGTGAGGTTACGACATGAAACAACCAAAGACATCAGAGGAATATACATTAGGAAAAATATTGCTATTCTTTATCCCATTGGCTCTGTCAGCTAGTTTGACTTCGGTATCTCACGTTATTATTAACGGGACACTTAGTCGGGCTGAAGCAGCGGAGGTCATTATATCCAACTATGCAATTGCTTTTTCACTGTTTAGTATTATGGAAAGACCGGCTTTAGTATTCAGACAAACAAGCTCAGCCTTAGCAAAAGGGAAGTCGACCTTCCAGGCTATTTGCTCTTTTTTCATAAAAATCATCGTTACTTTAATGCTTATTTGTATGTTAGTCGCGTTTTCACCGCTTGGAGAATGGATATTCACTTATTTATTTAATGCTGAACCTGAGAATATGTCAGCTTTAATGAACACCTTTAAGGTTTTAGCTGTTGTGATTTTACTATCAGGCATCCGTACGTTATATCAGGGAATTATGATTAATCATCTTGAAACAAAATGGGTGACCTATGGTGTGATTATTCGCTTGATTGGTATGATTGCAATTGCATTTTATTTCATCCATTATGCGGATTTACTGTCAAGTATAGCCGGAGCCATCATTTTCTTAACCGGTATGTTAATCGAATGTGTAATCAGTATCTGGAGAGGCCATCGTTTAATAAAGACAGAGAACCTGGATGAAGATGATGAACAGCCATTGACCCAAAGAGAGATTGGAAAGTTTTATACGCCATTGGTCTTTTACTTATCTTTTCAAACGCTTGTAACACCTATCATTTATGCTTGTTTAAGCTTCATTGACAATGTAAATCTCGGGATCGCTTCTTTTGCTCTTGCCTTCAGTGTAACGAATTTGATCATCAGCTTTTTTATGTACACCCATCAGGTCGTTCTTCAATTTTATGATACAAACAAAAAAGCGGTCTTTCAGTGTATTGTGATTTTTAGTATAGTTCCTACAACATTATTGCTTATATTATGCTATACACCTGCAGGCTTCTGGTTTATGGATACGATCTTTGGCACAACCGGTACATTGGCTAAAGAGACATTGCAGGTGCTGCAATTCTTTATTATAAAAACCTTTGTTTTTCCTTGGGTGGATTACTTAGGGGGCATTTTAATGCTAAACAAGAAAACAGGAGCGATGTTAAAGCCACAGCTTTATAATCTGATTACGGTTGTAATTATTTTAGTGACATTTGTTGTCCTGTTCCCTTCATTAAATGGAAGAGCGGGTGCCATAGCTGCTTCTCTTGGGGAATTGGTTGGCTTAGTATTCGTTTTTATGGTGGTGCAAAAATATAATAAGGACATAGATAAGCAAGCTACTCAAATGGAATCCATGTAAGTAAAAGGGAGGTTATTCAGATGAATAATCTCTTTTTTTTTGCAGCTAAAAGACTCATAGCATGAGAAAGAGTGAGGAGAGTAAATATTCTTTGTATCCACCCTATCTGTTATACATATTTCCCCTAAATCATTAGTACTTTTATCACTTTTCTTCCTGTTCTAATTTCTCTAATGCCAGTTTAATTTGTACATTGCCTGCCTCCAACAGAGGGGTAGTTTTTAATAGCTCTTCCTTATTAAACGACTCCAAACAATGTTTAATCAAATCAATGACTACTCTGATGGTTGTAATTCCTTCTTCGTAGGTGGTTATCGTTTTTGTATAATTGCTGATTAATTCATCACTCATTTTAGTGGTTTCGAGTGCATAATAGTTTGTGGCAAAGGACAGATCAGCCACTATTGATTGCAGTTCATTTTTCCACTGCGTATCTTTGAAGTCTATTTGATTTAACAACATTTCCGATTCATGTGAGGAGGATTCAATATCTGCCGCTGTATCGGTACAGATACTAATGAAGTTGCTTTCTTCAATGTTATGTAAAGGTAATCTTCCTACCTCAGGCTGTTTATTATTTGCAGAGTTACTGCATCCTGCAGCTAATACAATCACTAAAGCAATTATAACACTCTTCATTCAACCTCTATTCATTTCAGAAAGATTGTTTGTTTCCACCATCAATAAACTACTATTATTCAGTTGATGAGTAATTCTTGTCTAATTTAGACCCCTCAATGGCCTGTTATTAATGTCTATCATACCGGCAATATCCCATCATGTAGTTTTTCTCTATATATTCATTTATTCCTTTAGAGAATGTATATTACTGCCTGTATGACGATATACAGTACTTATCATTTAGTAATCTTTATTTCAAGTGAACGAAAAATATAAAGGGAGTGAAATATATCCAGGGAAAAGAAGAATAAAGAGTTATAACTGGAATAGGCAATAATACAAAACGTCTGAAAATTCTACAAATATAAACTATCTTATGGAAATTAATATAAAAAGTTGTAAATGTAAGGCAATTTTAGTTATTATAGTAAATATATAGCGCTTTACTAGTTAATAAATTCATAAACTAGTAAATATTAACTAACGAAATTTATTGAACTATGTAAATGTTCGTTGTTTCACCCATGGCTACTATACAGAAAATCCAAAATGAAAGAAGGAGAGAACGTTAATGGCTATAAGCTTACAAAAAGGACAACGAATTGACCTGACAAAAGGTAATGCAAATCTAAATACGATTATGGTTGGTTTAGGTTGGGATCCAGTAAAGAAAAAAGGCGGCTTTTTTAGCAGAAGTGCAGATGTAGACTGTGATGCATCAGTTATTATGCTGACTGCAGATAAATTGCAGAGTAATAAAGATCTTGTTTATTTTGGGAATAAAAAAAGTGCTTGTAGTTCTGTTATTCATTCAGGAGACAACTTAACTGGGGATGGCGATGGTGATGATGAATCCATTAAAATCAACTTGAAATCTGTTCCAAATACATACAACAAATTAGTTTTTGTCGTAAACATTTATAACTGTGTTCAAAGAAAACAAGACTTTGGCATGATTGAGAATGCTTATATACGTGTTGTGAATCACGATACAGGCGAAGAATTAGTTCGATTTAATTTGTCGGATAATTATGCTGGCTTAACAACATTGATTACAGGTGAAATTTATCGTCACAATTCAGAATGGAAATTTGCTGCTATTGGTGATGGAACGAAAGATAGCAGTCTATCGGAGATATGCAGCAAATACCAATAATAAATATTAATTAAAATACTGGAGGGAAATAAAATGGCAATTTCATTATCAAAAGGACAAAAAGTAGATCTTACAAAAACAAATCCTGGTTTAACAAAAGTAATAGTAGGTTTAGGATGGGACGTAAACAAATATGATGGCGGACATGATTTTGACCTTGATGCATCCGTATTTCTTTTAAATGAAAGCGGAAAAGTATCCGGCGGAGAAGATTTTGTTTTCTATAATAATACAACAGGTGGTGCTGGTTCCGTAACTCACTCTGGTGATAACTTAACTGGAGAAGGTGACGGCGATGATGAACAGGTTAAAATCTCAATCCAAAGTATTCCACAAAGTATACAAAAAGTTGCTTTTGCTGTAACCATCCATGATGCTGATTCCAGAAGTCAAAACTTTGGTATGGTTTCAAACGCTTTCATTCGAATTGTGAACGAAGAAACGAATGAAGAACTGATCAGATATGATTTGGGAGAAGATTTTAGCATTGAAACTGCCGTTGTTGTAGGCGAATTATACCGCCATCAAGGAGAATGGAAATTTAGTGCGATTGGTTCCGGTTACCAAGGCGGTTTAGCTGCTCTTTGCAATGACTATGGATTACAAATAGGATAATACTATTCGTTTATTAAATAGTAATATACGAATTTGAGAGGTGTGATTTTGCACATGGCTATTCAACTCAGTAAAGGTCAACGTATTGACCTGACTAAAAACGATCCAACATTGCAAAAAATTGTTATCGGTTTAGGATGGGATGTAAAAAACTTTGATGGAGGTCAAGATTTTGACTTGGATGCCTCTGCGTTCATCTTAAATGCCCACGGAAAATGCCGTAACGATTTCGATTTCATTTTTTATAATAATCTTCAAAGTACGGATGGTTCCGTTACCCATACCGGAGATAACAGAACGGGAGAAGGGGAAGGCGATGATGAACAAATCAAAATCGATCTTTCTAAAATCCCCGATGATGTGAACAAAATTGCTATTACAGTAACGATTCATGATGCGGAAGTTCGCCGTCAAAATTTTGGACAAGTTACCAACGCTTTTGTACGTCTAGTAAATGAAGATACGGGCGTTGAGGTTTTACGTTATGACCTTGGAGAAGATTTCAGTATTGAAACAGCTGTCGTATTTTGTGAGGTTTATAGACATAACCTTGATTGGAAATTCAATGCGGTTGGTTCCGGTTATCAAGGCGGGTTACATTCATTGGTTAAAGCATATGGCTTAAGCGTTTAAGCATAAATGATTAGTTAGGGGGAATTATTTCTTTCCCCTATTATTTTTAAGATATACAACGGAGGGTTAACACTTTGGAAATTTTAGAACAAATCTTAAGTACGTATGCTTTATTTTTTGACTTGGACATGTGGGCGGAAGTATTAACTGATCCTGTAGCATGGGGACTAATTGGGTCCTTAGTAATCATAGAAGGATTATTGTCCGCTGATAATGCCCTTGTTCTGGCTGTTTTAGTAAAGCATCTTCCTGAAAAACAACGAAAAAGAGCACTTATGTATGGGATGTTCGGTGCCTACTTCTTCCGTTTCTTATTTATTGGAATAGGCGTATACCTCGTTAAATTTTGGTTCATTAAAGTTTTAGGTGCTGCGTACTTAGCATGGATCGTAATCCAGCATTTTCGGTCAAAAGCCGGAGATGGCGAAGACGGCGTAAAACAATTTAATAAAAATTCATGGCTTACACGTACAATCGGAATATTCTGGAGCACGGTTGTTTCAGTAGAATTAATGGATATTGCGTTCTCAGTGGATTCTATATTAGCTGCATTTGCAATATCTGATCAAGTATGGGTACTTTTGGTTGGCGGTATGTTAGGAATCCTAATGATGCGTACAGTTGCCGGTGTATTTTTAACATTAATTGAACGCGTACCTGAACTCGAAACTACTGCATTTATACTTATTGGGATTATCTCAGCAAAAATGTTTGCAAGTGTTTTTGGCTTCCATGTATCTCATTATGTGTTTTTTGCGATTATCATTGTCGCTTTTCTCGCAACTTTTATCATTCATTATATCAATAAAGGTAAAAATATTGATAAAAACACGGAAATGGCTGCATCTAAAGATAAATAAAAAGATCTGGCTTGAATTAAAGACGGCTACTGTGTTCGTAAACAGTAGTCTTTATTTTTATATGAAAGGAGCATAAGAATGCAACATTTCAGCTATGAATCATCCATAAAAATGAAAGAGATTTTTTATATGGAACCGGAGCCTTTTACGAAATATACAGATAAAGAGGTACTTGCTTATGCCCTTGGTGCCACTCTTTATATGCCTGCTATAAAAGCGAATATCGCAAAGGATATCATTAACAAAAAGTATCAAGAGCTTACTTCATTAGTGATTGATTTGGAAGACTCAGTTGCTGATTGTATAGTTGTGGATGCTGAAAACAAATTGCTGGAACATCTATCTATACTATCTGAGCATCTTGAGGAAAACAAAATAAGCATGGATGAACTGCCGCTTATTTTTATAAGAGTAAGGGACCCAATCCAAATGAGACGAATAACTAAGCTCATTAACGATTATTTGTACATACTGACAGGGTTTGTTTTTCCAAAATTCAATTATGAAAATGGGAAAGAATTTTTAGCAATCCTGGATGAAATCAATAAAAATAATAGCTTACTATATGGTATGCCTATATTGGAGTCAGCTGAAATTATTTATAAAGAAACCCGAATGGATGCTCTATTAAAAATAAAAGAATTATTGGACTCATATAAGAGCTATATATTAAACATCCGGATAGGAGCTACTGATTTTTCCGGTTTATTTGGTATACGAAGAAAAGTAGACACAACTATTTATGATGTGTCGGTGATAAGAGATTGTATCACGGATATTATCAATCTCTTTACCAGACAGGGTGATGAATATGTAGTTTCCGGGCCAGTTTGGGAGTTCTTCTCAAAAGATAACCGTATCTTAAAACCAACACTGCGTGTATCTCCTTTTCAAAGAAGATATGGTAGCTCCGGTCTAGTAAAGCGGACTGAATTAATCAATGAATATTTAGATGGTTTAATTAACGAAGTCCTCCTGGATAAATTAAATGGAATTAACGGAAAAACCATTATACACCCTACTCATATTAAAGCAGTGCATTCTTTATATACCATTACACATGAAGAATATTTAGATGCCATAAGCATCATAGCGAACCGCGAAGGGGATGCAGGGGTATTAAAAAGCATGTATGAAAACAAAATGAATGAAATGAAACCTCATTATTATTGGGCGAAAAAAATTCTACTCCGAGCCAAGGTATTCGGTGTATATAATGTTGATCAAGATTTTACTAGTTTACTTTTAAATCAAGGACATGATGAACAAATTCTAGAGGTGAAATGAAATGACAGCAACCAGAGTGAATATAAGAGAAGTAACGCACCAAATACTGGATGATTTAACAGTTGGGATCGAAGTTTTTCATAATCCATATGATTTCGAAACAAATCAGTTATTTAAAATGGCGACTCGCATCAATAAAAAGCGTAATTTTTTATTTGTAAGTACGGTTTTAGGCAAACATCTGGCTGTTAACCCTAAAATACCTCTACTGGTTGGTCATTTATTATCCCTGCGATATTTAGAAGTCGTCTACGGCAAGAAAGATATGCGTGCAGAGGCAATCGCTGAGGCTATAAAAACTGGTGGAAACATTGAGGAAGCCTTGCTTTTAGTTGAAGAAGATCCGATCAAACTGCCAAAGCCACTAACCATTATTGGTTTTGCTGAGACGGCTACAGCATTGGGCCATGCGGTATTTAGTTCCTTTGATAAACATGCAAAATACATACACACAACAAGAGAAAAAATAGCTGAAATCCCTTCAATCATTAATTTTGAAGAAGAACATTCCCATGCCAGCAGCCATTATGTCTATTCAAGCGATCCTGCTTTTTTTGATAACGACCAAGAAATTGTATTAGTGGATGATGAAATAACAACGGGTAAAACAGCAATCAATATTATCCGAAAAATCAATTCTGTTTATCCATCTAAAAAGGTATTTACATTGATATCGATTTTGGATTGGCGCACAGCTGAGCATCGTGCACAATATCAACAAATAGAAAAAGAATTAGGGATTACCGTACATCCAGTGTCTTTAATGGATGGAACAATCTCGATTAATGGTCAACCTGATTTAAAGCTGGAGGACCAACTTGCTGCTCCTAATCAAACTTCTGAGCAACACGTTTCATATATACCTATCCATCATTATTTTAAAGACCATCACTTTAATCAATTTACTTCTATCAATACAGATGAGTCTCTAAATGCTTCCCCTTATTCACAGGCTACAGGGAGATTTGGTCTGGATATAGAAGAAGAAAGAAGTTTTTCTCCTATTTTTGAAGAGATAGGCGGTATTTTGAAACAGCATCGCAAAGGTAAGAGAACCTTGGCTATAGGTACCGGGGAATTTATGTATATACCTATGATGATTGCTTCGTCCATGGGGAGTGATGTTTACTTTCAATCTACTACTCGAAGTCCAATATACTCTTTAGAAAAGAGTGATTACCTAATTCATAATAAATTCACTTTCGATAGTCCTGAAAATAAAGGGGTCGTAAATTACTTATATAATATTGAAATCAATCGCTATGACGAGATATTTATTTTTATTGAAAGAAACTCATCTCATGAGTCATTAAATTCCATACTATCCGCATTAAAACAAACCGGAATTAATTTCATTACTGTCATCACTCTAACGGAAATGAATCAGTAAGGAATTCATATCAACCATTTTCTTTCTAATTGGACTAGAACTGTTAGATATCATATATAGTTTCATACTTTTATAGTTATATACTGCTCCACTATACAACCAGGAGGGATTTTATGCTTAAACGAAAACTAATACCGGATCAAATGGGAAGCTACAACGAAGATGATGCCATATTTTTATTAAGAGATATTAGTGATTACGTTTTTGAAACCAAAACGGAAGAAAGAGAAAGTTTGATCCAATCCGGTATACACTATTCGGAAATGCTCCCTGTCGAATATCATCCTCCAAAAGAATATATAAATTTATTTCATGATACATTAAAAAAATATTCAGAGCGTCTAGCTGTGGCTATTGGAACAGTGGCCGAACAGATTATTGAACGTAAAGGAATGGATAACTTAGTTTTAGTCAGCTTAGCAAGAGCTGGAACACCAATTGGAGTGTTGATTAAACGTTATTACGCCTATAAATATCAAATCAATGTTCCTCACTATTCTATATCTATCATTCGCGGCAGAGGCATTGATGAGGCAGCTATTGATTATATTTTTGAGCAGCATTCTCATGCGAACATTCAGGTAATAGACGGCTGGACAGGAAAAGGAGCTATTACGTTTGAATTAGCTGAAGCATGCGAGAAATATAATTCAACTCACTCGAATTATATTGATCCTTCATTAGCCGTGTTAGCCGATCCAGGGCATTGTGTAGATATATATGGAACAAGAGATGACTTTTTAATCCCATCCGCTTGTTTAAACTCTACGGTATCAGGATTAGTAAGTCGTACTGTATTAAACTATGAATTCATGAGCAAGGATGACTTTCATGGTGCAAAGTTTTATAAAGAATTAGCGGATGCAGATTTATCGAATTTTTATGTGGATACGATTAGCGAGGATTTTGGGAAAGTAGAAGAGCAAGTGAAACAATCCTTGGAACAATTACGTCAAGAAGATAAAACACCTACGTGGCTCGGGATGGATTCTATTGAAAGAATTCAAAACATCTACAATATTAGCAATACACATTTTATCAAACCAGGTGTTGGAGAAACAACACGTGTTTTATTGCGAAGAATACCCTGGAAAATCCTAATCAATCCTAATCATTCAAATGATTTATCACATATTTTGTTTTTGGCTAAAGAGCGAAATGTACCGGTTGAGGAATTCAGGGATATGTCCTATACATGCTGCGGAATTATAAAAGAGGTATAAGGAAGGGATTACTATTATTTTATTTACATCCGATTTAGACAGAACTTTAATTTATTCAAAAAATATGATGGACAAGTACCCCATCGATAATCAAATAACACCAGTCGAATTTAAAGATGATCAGGTTATTACCTATATGTCTCAAACTTCTATTGACCTTTTACAACAATTTAATCAACAACATCTATTTGTACCAGTAACGACAAGAGCACTATATCAATATGAGAGAATTGAAGTATTTCAACAGAAAATAAAACCTAAATATGCGATTGTGAGCAATGGCGGAACGATTTTAGTAGATGGAAAGCCTGACTCAGAGTGGGACGATTTTATTAAAAACCATCTCTCTGTTACTTCACTTCCACATCATGACATGCTAAATACGTTCGCAAAGATCCGTCATGATTCCTGGGTTGAGCGTGAGTTTTATATCGATTCCTTGTTCTATATGTACCATGTAAATAAAGATACCTTACCACATCAAGAACTGCTGTCCTTTGAAGATGAATTAAACAAAATCGGATGGAGAACATTTTTGCACGGAAGAAAACTCTATATACTGCCAAGTAATTTAAATAAAGTTTTTGCAGTGGAGCATTTAAAAAAGCGGCTGGACTATGATATTCACACTGCTGCCGGGGATTCCCTTATGGATTATGATATGATCGCGATTGCCGATAAAGGATATAGTCTAAAGCACGGAGAGCTTTACGATGTCAAACCCAACGATCCAAAAATAAACTGGTTAAAAGGTAAAGGAGCAGCTTCCACAGAGGATTTAATTAAAAATCTCCTGAGCCTGTAAAAAAGCTGTAACCCGGTGGGAGTAAGAGTATAAAGTACAATCCCACTGGGTTACCAGCTCATTCTTTCAATTGTTTTAGTAAGTTTATTTCTAACTGAATAGCGATTCCTAAAAAACATCTATGTAATTGACTAAAAATATCATAGATTTTTTAGTTTATAGAAAAATGGACTAATTACGAGTGTATAATAATCTGCAAAAGTTATATTTTTTGTAAAAAAAGAGCAGATTTCCCGAAACTCTTAGCGCAACTGTAAAAAAATAGATATATAATATTAATGTACGAATCATCTTAGAGAAAGGAGTTTAAATATTGAATTACATAAAAATAGAACCTTTATTAAACAAATCTACAGCAGAATGGTTAGAGTTATTTCTTTCTTCTATTCGTACAAGACCATCCTATCATTTAGATGAATCAACTTTTCGTTTTCAAAGAATCAGTCTCCGAGTATTAGGTATTCCGCTCGACGAAGATGAATACTATAACTCCTTATACGACATGCACCAAAAACCTTTTATACATGTGTTAAGTGAAGAATTGGATAAAACAATCGATAATCAGGTCTTCCAAACTATACAGGATGTTTTAAACTTACATCGGACAGAAAATAAAGGATTATCAATTAAACGATTGATAGCCATTTTTTATGGTAAAAACTTAATACCTAAGCATACGGATTCTACCATTAACAGGCATGTACAAATATCAATCATTAAAGTGGTTGAACATTTTAAAGATAAACAGAAGAGCGGGTTGCTCTCACCTGAATTCCGCAGATTTATCATCGATATGATTAAGTGGCTTAAAAATCATTGGGAAAAATGGTCTAAAGACCTCCAAATAGGTTCAGATTTTCCGAAAGTCGTTTGGTATGGAGATCTATCCTTAAGTCAGCAATATTTTTTATTACTGCTCATGGAATTTGGTTGTGATGTTTTAATTTTGCATCCTGCCGGCACAGACTTTTTTAGCGATCTTGATCGAGAAAATGAATTTTCACTACCCTATGTGTATACGAATAAAGGGAAGCTAGAACCATTCCCTACGAAAGAAAGAGAGCGGCAAACAACTGTAGCGTATCGAGCCAACAAACAGCTTGAAATCATGTTAAATGATCATGAGTCTGGTATTTATAAACCTTGGCAATTTAGAAATTTCAAGCCTTCATCTACAACATTAAGAATGACCTATGATGATGTATTTATATATGCAAAAGAAAAAGCAATGATTAGGCCTCAATTTAAAATTGATAAGGATCGAGTAATCATTCCTGTCATATTCACAAAAATCAATGGAGTTTCACGAGATCGAGCGGATTATTGGTCTAAAATGAAGGGTCTCAAGGATTCTTCACTCTCGAAAAACATTCGCGAATTTCCTTTCACGACAAAGACAAAAGCCAATTATCATTTTCACTTTCAGCATTCCTTAGATAAAGATGGCGCACTGTCACCCGAAAAAATGCTCGCAGGAAATTGGTGGAGATATGGAAATTTGCCGATTGAGCTGCAAAGGGCCATCGCCTGGACGATTAAAGAGTACTGTGAACATCCTAAATTACTAAAGCTGAATCATGAAACAGAATATGATTTGCAATTATTTTTATTTAAACAAGCGAGTTTGATTCCTGAAGATTTTCTGAAACAATTACAACAATTCGATTATTCTCAAGATGTGCCCAGAATCGTTCTATACAATATGGGAACTAACAGTACATTTACCCGTGAGGATGCAGCACTGCTGCTGTTTTTAAATGAATTTGGCGTAGATATTGTGTTATACCATCCAGCAGGACAAACCGATATAGAAAATTTTGTAGACCCATCTCATTACGATACCCATTGGCTAGAAGATATTGTTTTTGAACAAGAAATTCCAGACTTTCAGCAAGAAGAAAAATCATTCATTAAAAAGATTATTAAAAGAATATTTTGACTGATATCTATAAGGCTGAATCAACAAATATTCCAATGATTGGGGAAATTACTAATGGTAAATGAATTACAGATAAAACAAAATACAGATCTGACAGAACAGTCTGCTAATGAAGTTAGAATGCAGCTGCGCAATGAAGCACAGGTTCTTCAAATTGTAGAAAATATGGATCTTCGAAATCAAAATGAATTATTATCACTTGGGAGAGCACCCGCAGAACGACTTTCTCAGTTTTCAGACAGAATATTAAACACCATGGCACTTTCAAAAATTGATGAATCCGGTGAATTATTAATTCAATTAGAGAAATTAATGAAACGATTTGATAAAAACGAAATCATGAAAGAACCTAATTTCATCGCAAAACTATTTAAAAAAGCGAAGGTGACCACGGAAGCTCTCTTTAAAAAATATCAAACATTAGGTGGAGAGCTTGATAAAATTCATAGAGAATTTGCGATGATTGAGGATGAATTAAAGCGGACAAATCAAAACCTCGAAGGCTTATATGAAGAAGATATTGAATATTATTTCGAATTAGAAAAATATGTAGTAGCTGCTGAAATGAAATTAGAGGAAGTAAATCAGACGTTAATCCCCGAGTGCGAACAACGAGTTAATTCAGGCAATCAAATGGCTCGGATGGAGCTGGAAAATCTTCGTACAGTCAAAGAATTATTAGAAAGAAAAATTGATGATTTAGAAAAAGCCCGTATGGTAGCTGTTATTGCCGCTCCACAAATTAAAACAATGCAACGCGGTAATAATGATTTAGTTGCAAAAATAAATAGCGCCTTTGTGACAACCATTCCGATTTTTAAAATGGGCATTATTAATACGGTCAGTGCAAAACGTCAAAAAGTACATTCAGATTCATTGAATGCATTTGAAGATCGCACGAATCAAATGTTAAAGGATGTCACTAGCGATATTATGAATCAAAGCATTGAGATTGCTCAGCGTTCCGGTAGCTCTAGTATTAAAATGGATACCATTGAAAATATGTGGGATACGATTGTTAAAGGAATAGATGAATATAAAAAGGTTAAAGAAGAACAGTCCATGCAACGGATTGAAGATAAAAAACGTTTGGAAACGATTAGAGAGGATGCGAAACGCGTCCTATCCCAATCCTAACCGATTACCCCTATCTATAGTGAAGATAGGGTTTTTTTTATATTCTATATCACCAATTGGCTGGTAATTCGAGTGAATATTAGCTTTTTTATCGATTCATTTGAAATATCGACTTAATATGATTCTTTTTCTATCTAAAATTTGTAAATTAAAATATAATTAATTTATGTAAATAAAATACAAATAAGGAAGGTGTAATATAATGGTTAACTTAAATAAAATTGAATTAAAGAAAAAAGGACAAAATATCAATCTAACAAAAAGTACGAATCAATCACTCGGAGAACTGCTCGTAAACCTAAATTGGAATCAAAAAAGTGCTCCTAAATCCGGTGGATTCATGTCTGCTTTATTCGGTAAGTCTAATAATGTCGACCTTGATCTTGGTTGTTTATTTGAAATGAAAAATGGAGAAAAAGGCTGTGTCCAAGCTCTTGGCAATGCTTTTGGCAATTATAACGCAAGACCTTTTATAAAATTGGATGCTGATGACCGTACGGGAAGTGCCATAGGCGGAGAAAATCTTCGGATTAACGGAGATAAAGTCACCGAAATCAAGCGAATTTTAGTATATGCATTTATATATCAAGGAGTAGCTAATTGGTCTCAGGCAGACGGTGTCGCAACTCTTAAGTATCCTGGAGGTTCCGATGTAGAAGTAAAACTAGATGAACATCTGAACGGGAAAAATATGTGTGCAATAGCAATGATAGAAAATGTTAACAACGAAACATTCAAGGTGGAAAGACTAGTAGAGTACTTTAAGGGTCATCAGGATATGGATCGTGCTTTTAATTGGGGTATGAACTGGGTAAGTGGTTCAAAATAAAAGATTGTACCACAGATAGCAATTTAAAAAATAACAAGGGAGAGTTACGGATGCAGCCGATCTTATTAAAAAAGAATATTGCTAAAGTTGTTTTAGAGAAGAAGAAATTACAAGGCGTTGTAGCCAGAGTAGGAGTTGTGTTAGACATATCAGGTTCTATGCGAGCTTTATACCGTGACGGGGTTGTCCAGGAACAGTAGAGAGAATCCTGGCTGTAGCAAGCCAATTTAATGATAACGGTTCATTGGATGTATGGGTCTATGACAATGAATTTTCCAGGCTGCCTGTTGTTACAGAAAAGGATTTTGTCAATTATGTCAATGATAAGATAGTAAATAATCAGTCCATACATAAGTTTGGAAGAAATGACGAACCACAAGTTATGAAAGATGTTATACATAAATATATGAAAGAAGAACCAGCAGATGAGCCAGTCTTTTTAGTATTTATTAATGATGGCGGATGTAAATCAGGTATTAAAAAGATTATTGCAAATTCTTCAAAAATGCCGATTTTCTGGCAGTTTGTAGGTATAGGTGATTCTAATTTTGATGTGTTAAGAAAGCTGGATACAATGGAAGGCCGACTTGTGGTTAATGCAAATTTCTTTCATCTATATAATTTGGAAGATGTGTCCGATGAAGAATTGTTCGATCAATTATTAAACGAATTTCCACAATGGTTAGAGGAAGCAAAGCAAAAGGGGATCTTGAGATAATATACTCAAAAGCTCTATATTTCCTTAACAAGGATTAATCTCTATAATAATTTTTGAATGATACCACACAAAAACACAAACGTTATATGTTTATGAAATGGTTTCATTCGTATTTAGAGAAGCTAAGTGCGGTTGCTCCACCGACCGGACACCAACGAGTTGGCGAAAAACACGAACATTGGCTATTTTCTTTATAAAAGTTCGAAAAATTAGAGATTATGACTGTAATTTTTACAAAATGCTATTTTTAATAAAAAGAATATATGTTCGCACCTTGTTTTGCAGTCTATTCGATCCTATGAATAGAATCGTATATTTCGTGGTATTAACCTATATAATCAGATATCAATTATATAGGGGTGAACTATATTGACAAAACAGACAAGTGACGATTGCAGATTAGGCAATTTTGAAAAAGAATATGAGCTCACACCCGGGACCATTCGAAATCGTAATGGCAGGGATACACGCAGTGATAAGAAAATCGGGACGATACGAAAAGAATCGGATCACCACAAAAAGAAATAAAAGAAAATCACAATCTACAAACATATCGTTTTAACGGATCAGTAACGTGAGAGAGCTATTCATTTTCATATACTACGTGTAAAAGGAGCTTGATGATGGCAAAAACGACACTGAAATCAAAAGCAACTTTAATTAATAATGTACAGGTCGAGGTCGAAGCAAGGGGACATAAGGTGACAATTGATGAACCGGAAAGAGCAGGAGGAACAGATCTTGGCATGAACCCATTAGAACTCCTTCTTTCATCACTCGGTGCTTGTCAAACCATTATGGCTCAAAGTTATGCGGATAAAATGGGAATTCAATACGATCGTTTAGTGATCGAGCTTGAAGGTGATTTAGATACGGGCGGTTACAAGGGAAAACCAGGTGCAAAAGTTGGTTTAGAGGAAATTCGTTATTTCGTCCATATGGAGTCTAATGCGCCTCAAGAAAAAATCGAGGAATTTATCCGTTATATAGAAGCACATTGCCCAGCACTTGATACCTTAATCAATCCAACAAAAGTTGTATCAAAAGGCGTTAAGGTCACACAAACAAAATAAAATTTTACACCGTCGCGGTATTAGTGACGGTTTTTATTTATATAGAGACAAAAAACCCAACTTACTTAGAAGTCGGGTCGTTTGATATTTAGTCTTTACTTAGTTCCATTTCTCTTAATTGTACATGACGAATCTTTCCTGAAGTCGTTTTTGGTAGCGCCTCGGTAAATTCAATGCTCCTCGGATATTTATATGGAGCGGTTAACGTTTTTACAAAACTCTGAAGATCTGCAATCAGTTCTTTTTCTGAATGGTGTTTATAAGAGTCTGTTAGGACGATAAAGGCTTTAACAATATTTCCTCTAATCGCATCAGGACTTCCTACGACTGCACATTCCTTCACGGCAGGATGCTTAATTAAAGCATCTTCCACCTCGAACGGCCCGATTGTATATCCAGAGCTAATAATAATATCGTCGCTTCTACCCTCAAACCAAAAGAAACCTTCTTCATCTTTTAAAGCTCGGTCACCTGTAATAAAGTATTCACCTTTTCTTTGCGAAAGTGTACGTTCCGGATCTTTATAATATTCTTTAAACAGAGCAGGTGTACTAAGATGAACACCTATATTACCAACTTCACCTGCTTGGCACAGCTGCCCATTTTCATCGACAATTTCTACTATATTTCCCGGTGTAGCTTTACCCATGGAACCAGGCTTATTTGGGATATCTTTTAATTGGCCGATTAATAATGTACTCTCGGTTTGTCCATAACCATTGCGAATCGTTACATTAAACTGATTGTAAAAAGCATTTATTACCTCTGTATTTAGTGCTTCACCAGCGGAAATTGCGCTATGGAGATAAGGTAATTTGTACTTATGTAGATTTTCACTTTTTACAATTAACCGATATTCAGTAGGTGTACAGCAGAAAACATTAATTCGATATTTATCTAGCAAAGCTAAAAAGGTATCAGCATTGAATTTTCCATTATACACGAAGCCCGTTGCTCCTGTTCCAAGTACCGATAGGAAGGGACTCCACACCCATTTTTGCCATCCAGGAGCGGCTGTTGCCCACACTAGGTCATTTTCATTGATAGACATCCAATTCTTTGCAGCTGTTTTCAAATGAGCATAGCCCCAGGCGTGAGTATGTACAACTGCCTTTGGATTGCCTGTTGTGCCGGAAGTATAGGATAACAAAGCAATATCATCCCTGGTGGTGTTGGCAGCTTTAAATTGAGAGGAAGCTGTTTTCACTTTTTCATCTAGTGAAATCCATTGATCTTTAACATCGCCAACACTGAATTTAATCAGCTTATCAGAGTCAGGCACCGCATCAATTTCAGCTGTGAATTTTTCATAACAGACAACCGCTCGGGCTTCAGCATGCTGGATTCTAAAAGCCAAATCTTTTGCACGGAGCATTTCTGAACATGGAATAAGTACAATACCGGATTTCAATGCTGCCATATAGATGGCATAAGCCTCGATTATACGGGGAACAATCACCAGTATTTTATCTCCCATTTGTAATCCCGCTTCAGCAAATACATTTCCTATTTTATTAGCTTCTTCGACTAATTGTTTATATGTAATTGATCTAGTCAGACCATCCTGATTCTCCCACTTTAGAGCCAATTTCTCTGGATCATTGGTATAACGCTCAATTTCAGTTGTTAAATTATAGACATGAGGAGCTATTAATTCTTCTCTTTTCATAAAAAAATCCTCCTAAAATACGAATCAAGTATATGATACCTGTTGTCATATGCAACTTTTAGTATCAGGTATTAAAAACAATTTTAGCTATTTTTTCTAGACATGTAAAGGAAAGTGGATAAGAGTTTGTTTATGGAGAGATTAAGCAGAGGTCACCAATACAATTTGATTAAAGATAATAAGTTTTATTGAGGGAATTAATTCAATTTATAAAAATTTTATCGTATACAATTATACCTATTATATTTTGCGCAATCAGATAAATATGTTTAGTATAAAAGTAGAGATATACTTTGTCGTGCATTTTCAGAAGGGAGGAGAAATAATGGACTCACCTCTAATGGATAATCGCAGATTATCTACAAAAGATTTTGTTTATCAAGAAATTAAAAAACAAATTATTTTAAGTGAATTGAAACCTCTTCAACCAATAAATGAAATAAAAACTGCTTCGGATTTAGGGATTAGCAGAACACCATTACGCGAAGCATTACAAAGATTAGAGATAGAAGAACTTATCATTCGACAGCCTAATGGTAGACTTAAAGTAGCACCGATTTCTATACAAGAGGCAAAAGAAATTTATAATATCAGAGGATTACTGGAAGGGTTAATAGCAAAAGAGGCAGCGATTAAGGTAAATGAGGATGAAATTCAGAAACTGCAATTATATACAAATTTGCTGAACGAAGCAGCTTTAACCGATCGTAGGGAGTATGTAGTTAATTACGGAAGCGAAATTCATTCCTTGCTATACAAAATCAGCGGAAATCATACTGCTGTAAAAATATTAAGGAATATGAATGATAAAATCTCGCGTTATCGTAGACTTGGGCCGAAGGATAGCATGACTAGAAGTATGGAAGCTGCCTTTGAACATAAGAGATTAACTGAAGCAATCGCAGAACGGAATCCAACAAAAGCAGAGAGCTTAATGAAGCAACATATACATAATAGTTTAGCCGCAGCACTAAAATCGATTACAAGTCATATTAATGAATATGAATAGATAAGCACACCACTATAGATATTAAATATAGTGGTTATTTTTTAGTCTTTGAATTAATAGTTATATTTATTTGATAATTCTGTCTTCGGTGTTGACACATAAGGAAAATTTGCATAGAATTAGCTTACCAATAATTGTATACAATTATTCTTTAATACACTAGTTATCTATTTCATGAACCATAAAAGGAGGGATATTACAAATGCGATAAGACATATATGTTAGTAATTTAAATTAATCGCATAAAATGAAAGCGCTTTATAATTAAACAGGAGGAGATAAACATGGATGAGAGTGTAAATATACAAGATATTAAAAAATCCACGTTAAAGAAAACAATGCGAAGGATACTACCATTTATTTTAATTTTATATGTTGTTGCTTTTCTGGACAGGGTGAACATGGGGTATGCTGCATTAGAAATGAATGCTGAACTTGCTTTATCAGCAGAAGTATTTGGATTTCTATCAGGAATATTTTATATCAGTTACTGCTTGTTTGAAGTACCTAGCAATATGATTTTACATAAGGTTGGAGCTAAGTTATGGATTTCACGAATTATGATTACTTGGGGAATCATCGTTGTATTAACCGGTTTCGTTCAATCCGCTACACATCTATATATATTACGATTTTTACTCGGTGTTGCCGAAGCAGGTTTTACTCCGGGGATCATTCTATATTTAACATATTGGTTTCGAGTTCGCGAACGTGGAAAAGCAACAGCTGCTTTTTTTGTTGCACTCCCGTTAGCTGCATTAATTGGGGCACCATTATCTACTTGGATCATCGATCATATTGCATGGGCAGGATTATCTGGCTGGAGATGGATGTTTATTCTCGAAGGACTGCCTGCAATCGTTTTAGGCATAGTGGTATTGTTTTATTTGACTAATCGTCCAACCGATGCAAAATGGCTGACAAATGAAGAAAAGACATGGCTTGAAGATGAGTTAGAAAAAGAAAGAAAGGTAGCTGCAACGCACAATAAAACCTCACATTTGGGTATGCTAAAGGATTCGAAGGTTTGGAAATTAGCAGTCTTTAATATAGCAGGATTTGTTGCTGTAAATGGCTTAAATTTTTGGATACCAACCATAATTAAAAATCTTTCAGTAGCAGGTACTTCTAACATGGAAGTTGGTTGGTTAGCAATGATACCTTCATTAATCGCCATTCCGTCAATTTTATTTGTCGGATGGAATGCAGATAGGACCAACAAATATAAACACCACTTAGCTGCTTGTGTATCAATTGCCATGATCGGATTGATAGGATGCGCTTTTGTAACTAGCGTACCATTAATGATTTTAACGCTTTCCGTTACATCAGCAGGTTTGTATGGCATATCAGGTTCATTTTACGCTTATTTAACCTATTTTTTCAGCGAATCTACTGCCCCAGCAGGGATTGCTCTAGTAAGCACCCTATCATCTTTAGGTGGTTTTATCGGTCCAATGATATTGGGGATTTTAAATTTACAACAAGGAATGCTGATGATAGCAGGATTTATGATTATTAGTTTGCTGACGCTTATTACGTTAAACCACGGTCCGAGTAAACATGGAACCATTGGAGTCAAGGAAGAAAGTAATATACTCTAATATAAATGTTCAACAAAAGCATTTATTAAAATAGACAAAACAAATTAAAAGATAGCTTCTGAGCAAAACCGAAGCTATCTTTTTTCATACATGATATCCAAAACCAATATAAATTATCTGAATGTCTACAAAAATTAGAAGTATATTCATCTAGCTATACTATAAGCAATTCCTTATTTTGCAGAAGGATTGTTGTCTGTCTTTAAAAAGTGGAATTTAAGATCAGAGATTACTATACAATCAACTACAAAAGGCACCAAGATCTATCGTATATGGGTAAAAGGAAAAGATGATATACCAAAGCTAGCTAAAATTATATATAATAATTGCAATGGAAATTGTGTGACTTATAAACGTGAATTAATGTCTCAAAGACTACTTAAGGAATGATATTTATGTGGAAAAACGTCGATGGAAAGTTGATACAGCTTACTGATACTTCACGGGTAAAATTTAGAACTAATATTAGTAAAGCAATTCTGGATCAATTAAGTGATTTAGCTGAGAAATATGATACTCATGTAAATTATTTATTGGAAACCGGATTAGAAAAATTGTTATCCGAAGGTGTTATTACATTTAATAAAGATACTCGCCCTAAGGATCGTGTCCAGTATAAAACTACATATGACAAGGAATTACTCGAGGCTGTTAAAGAATTTGCTAAGCAGCATAAGCTATTTATTAATGATGTGATTGAATATAGTGTCAATCTAATAGACATTGATAAGAGTAAAGATAAAGACTATAAAAACAGGATAGAAAAGGGGTGATTGGATTCTTTTTAACTTTCTAATACAACGCCCCGAACATAATATATATTATAGGAAGTTGTGAAAACTAATTAAACAAGCGTCTCATTAATCAAGATTACTTTAGCAATTGAGACAAAATAGAAAAATTTTCAACTATGGATTTCGGTCATTTATTTAATTTAATTATATAGTTTTATTTTTTCATTAAGTTAATCTGTATAATCCCTGGTTGTTTTAATAATTTGATCTTGAACAGATTCTCTATAGAATTTTATTTTTACTTTTGTAAATGAATTATGAAGCTTATAAATGTTTAACTTGTACGTAGATTTAGGGTTAAATTAATTGATTGGTTTTTATAGTCTTGCTGCCAAATTTACTTCTGGCTTTCTACTTTAGTTTACATAATGTTATTATGGCAACTTTACTTCTCATTTATTTATTAACTCTATAAATTAGTAGCGATCGATAAAAATAATTTTGTTAAGACTTATTCCAGGTACGGATTCGTCGCTTCATTCAATTGTATCGTTTATAACAATGCTGATAAAAAAAAGATTCATGTTTTTATGGAATCTGCAGTGTCAATCCCCATTCATCTTCTCTATTTCACAATAAAAAAACTGCCCATAAAGTATGATTCACAACTTTAAAAGACAGATTAATCTAGTGTTATAAAACTATATTTTCTTAAATTATAAATACAAATAACATGTGGTCAATTCATCATAGATTTATATAAACCATCTAAACGGATTAACATCACTTCAATTTTATGTTCATCATTTAAATTGGCTTGCCCAGTCACGATTTGATCTTTTGAACTTTCAGAACCTTCTTTTTGGAGCTGTATTTCTACTGAGAAATCATACACGCTATCTTTTTCATCTACCTTTTCGTAGTCAATCTTTTTAATTTGCAATTGGTAATCATTTTTTATTGGTTCTATCATGACTGTTGAACCGTAGCGATTAACGAATTCCGTATATGATGTTTCATTTGCAAAATAATCTTTAAATAGCTTTTCTTCATATTGCCGTAAAGCTGCAATTTTCTCTTCGCTTTCTTGATCCACTATTTGTTTTAATTCATCACTTGGACCTGTAAGACTATTCTGTAATACAGCTTCAACGGTCTGAATATTTTCATCTTGTGTTTTCGCTTCCTTTTCTTCGGTACAACCCACTAACATTAATAGAAGTAAAGTAAATAAAACAGTTGCAAAAACATCACTCAGTCGTTTTTTCACATAAACCTCTCCCTTTTGGCAAACTTCCTATATCTGATTATATCTTTAAATGTATTTATTTACCATTTTAATATGGGTGTTTCCTGTTTTCTGCCAGGTTTGATCAAGCATCAAATCAGTGTAAGAGGAACTGCTTTATGCAGAAAGGTATCGGCACGTGTTTTAACAACACCGTAAAAATCTATGGGGTGTTGTTAAGTTGTATGCGTATTTTTGATGTTGATGTGTAAATTCAATAAAACATTAATGATAGATGAAGTTTCCCTAATTAATCCGTTATTTATTTTTTTCTACCCGTTCACCGAACCCGGTGATCTCTTTCTATGTCTCTTAACAATAAAAGACGGCCATTCACAAATGCTCTGTATTAATCCGATTCTTTTCATAAGGCTGTTCTGGTGGTACTTCATATTCTAATTCAATATCAAATGAGGAATCCTGTAACGTGGGGTCTATTGAATTCACTTCTTCCTTTTCTTTTCCTACTATTTCTGCTTTACTATTTTTCTTATTCATATATGTACCTCCTATATATTATGTACATATAGGTTTACCAGGTAACCCTTTATGTATGCTTGTTTATAGCATGTCCTTTAATCTCCCGCTTCTCTTTACATAATCACTTATAATTAAATAAGTTAAAAATTTGCAGTATTCGGATCTATCTTCGATGTAGCTTTTTATTTTAGTTCTCTCTTATTCAAAGGACATATTCTCTTCTCTACCAAAATAACCTATAGTAAACAGGTTAATTTGGAGGGATCATATGAATAATACTCTTATCACTGCTGATATGATTACGAGATTTAATGAGCTCAACAAGAAGAAAAAAGAGATTGAAATGGAAATGGAAAAACTGAAAGAGGTTTTTCATACGTATTTTGATCATCATGTAGGTGCAAATAATAAAGGTGAATTAATCGACAATGGTATAAAGCTTCAAAGGCAGATACGCAAATATGAAAAATACAGTACTGTACCAACTGTATATAAATTAGAAGAACTAAATATGAATGAATTAATTAAAACAGTGAAAATCCCAGATGAAGAAAAGATGAATGCTGCTATTAAGCTTGGCTTCCTTAAGGAAGAGGATTTTGAAAGCTGCAAGCTAATCACTTACTCCAAGGCTATTTCAGTGAAAGAAGTATAACGGTCAGATATTAAGAAAAATGTGCGTTAGAAAGGTTAACAAGATTAAAGACAGATCTATATGAATCCTCTACACTTATAATAAACTATGTTAATAAGGTGGAAGGATGATACAGTATGAGAATAGAGAATGAAAGGCAACTGGCTGAAATGATTATCCAACTGGATTTATTGCGTGATCAGCTCTATGAAGAGTTACAGAATAATTTTGGATCAAGAGGCCAGGAGTTTCTACGTACTGTGCAAAATAGCCCATTACAGCATGATATATCCATGCATTATACAGTTGAGGATAGACGCGGTATCTCCCTTGCTTTATTGGAGATTATGTTCATTACTGCGAAACAAAAAAAGCAGATAGGATAAAACATAATTATTACTAAGACAATCCGTTATAGATCATAGATGTATTCATATGATAAGGGCATAGAAAATCCGCTATGCCCTTTTTGTTTATGATAAAATTTGCTGTTGCAGCCGCTCCAATTCTTCCTCGATTTTAACTAGTTCAATTCGTTCAAATAAAGGTTTTACATGTGATAAATGTTTAAGCTATGAGTAAATTTCGCAGTATTTTAGTTATATCGCAATAGAAGCTAGGTTTGTCTTTCTTACTTTAATTAATCTACAAACGATTTATTAAGTATCGTTTTTTGATTAATCATCAGGAAGTTCCAAAAGAGGCAGTATACTGATGAAAATTAAAGGAATGAAGTGGAATTTCTATGAGGGGAACCGTACACACATTAATTCAATACAAGAGAGAACAATTAAACGGGGTCAAAGAAATTGTTAAAGTAACAATCACCATTTGTTCATTAAAAACAACAATACATAAAGTCCTGGAAGAAACAGAGCACGCTTTTGTTTGTGAGGGTGTGCGTTTCCCGATATCCAAAACAATGTAGGGGTCATTAAGTCATCAACGATTTAAAATTTACCCAAAGATGTATCAAGAATAGAAAAACTCTATCACGAGGTTGAATTGGGGCAGCACCAAGGGGAATTGGAGAAGTTGCAAAGACATATGGAAGAACACCGAGCAGCTTTACAAAAATGCGTTAATTTATAAAAGTAAAAGAATAAAACCACACCATCTGAGATGTGGTTTTTTAATAGTATACTTCGTGATTATATTCCCTTTCCTCTCTCCAATTCGCGTCCTGTAGCTTCTTCAATAATGTCCAAAAATTCATTTTCGATATCCTTGAATTCTACTCCTGGTGAAAGAGAACATCTGATGATTGTGGTTGCGTCATCAGATTCAAAAAAATTAGATTTGTTCTCTTTCTGTGGAAATATGCCAAACACTCTCTTAATGGCTGGATTCGCATACTTCGTTTTACGGGTGGTGTTGTAGTAAAACGACCTCACATTTGAATAATTGACGAGTTGAGAATACACCTTATAGCCTTGGTTATTATCGCGATTACGAGTGTAAACGCCTAGAGTGCCCAGTTTGTCATAAGATCTATATTTGAAATCCGCTAAGACGCTCCCTTTAAACACTCCTTGGTCATAAATATCCATCCTAAAGTCCGGTCTGTTGCTCTTTTCCACAGTGATTAGTGGGTTATCGAATGTATCGGCTTTTTCGGGTGGTTTAGAAATAAACGAATCGTACCAAACATTCAATACGAGGCCCTCAGAATTTCTGAGAGTTATTTTCGTGTTTGGGTCTAAGAATGGATAAATCGAATCGTCATTATGATCAAATATCCAACCCGAGATTTCATTGAAATTTAAATATTTGTTGTTCTTAAGCATTAATAACAGTTTAATAAATCCCCAAATTTCATATAACTTTGATGTTTCTTTCCAATAGTAAATGTAGTGTTTGAAAGGGTTGATCGTAAACGTACTCCCTTTGTTTAATTGCAAATACAAAGAATATATGGTTCGATAATAGGGAAATCGCGTTAATTTCTCTTGATTATTCATATGTGCATCGACATTTTCAAACCAATTTTCATCCAAAGCCAAAATAACATTGGCTTTTAGCTTCTTAAATTGTTCCAATCGTTCCTTTTCAATCACTAATTTTTTATCGATTATATCTGTTGGAGATTTATATCTTTTTTGCAATGCCAAGTCATTTTTTAAAGACACAATTTTCTTCTTCACATATTTTTCTACCAAGAAAATGCTGTCTAAAAATTCTTCTAACATCTTCTTTAAATTGCTGTTTATCGAAAGATTGTAGTCAATTATATAATCGTAGCTAGGAACCTTGTGGGTGGAAGTGTGTCTGCTCTGCTTTAATTGGGTCGTTTTCAGGTCGCTCCGCGTTGGCTGTCCTAACGATTTATACATATATTTTTTGGTTATTTTAAATCTAGGCTCTCGTAATATTAAATTGATGTTGTTAATCAAAGCCACTGAGTTTGAAATTAAGAAGTCGTATTTGCGGGTTATAGATTCATTGGTTGAATCATTTTCAAACCCAGCAAAATTTCTTCTAACTGCTGTTTCCTTAGCGAGGTCCACTAAGGTTCCTTCGATTTCTCCCCTCATTAAATTTAGTTGTTCTACGTGGATTCTTGAAGGGGTCACTTTCAAGAAAGCATAATACTCTTCATCGTGAACAGTGACTACCATTCTGTACACACCAGGTAAAAGACAGCTGAAATTAAGGTTATCCGTATTGAAATCAGATTCAAAATTTAAGTAGAGACCTCTGATTTCTTGCGAAGGATGAAAAAACACGGTTTCAGAATCTCTAAATGACTTTTCGGGCAACATATCCATTATTTCGATCCATAACTTAGCGTCCGGTTGGTTGCATTCAAATTTAACCCTTAAATCGCACAGTTCGGTGCAGGAGTAACTATACTCTTCAAGATTTTTTAAAGCTTCTTCTAAATCAGTTGAAAAACTAATAACCAAGTCTCCTACAGTGTTCTTATCCGAAAAAAAGAGCAAGTTAAATGGTATGCCCATACTCATCTAGCTCCTTAGCTAAATTGACTAGTTTTCTTTTTGCTGAATCAAAATCAGAAATACTTCGGTTGTTGTTTAACAATTTATAAAGATGCCCTTCTTCGTATTTTTCGTTTTGAATTTTACCAATCAGCGCTCCGAGTTGCTTTTGGGAACCCCTTAATTTCGGCAAAATCCTTTGTGTTAGTTGCAAATCGAATGCTTTGCTTCTAGGAAATTGCGGAGAGTTAGGGATATTCGCTATATACTCTTCAATTTGGTTAACAATCCTATATCCTACGCCAATTTGGTCTGTTGCTTCCTGCATTAAGCGGTTGATTTCCCACAAGATATCAATCTCTTCTGCAGTCAATACACTGTATTTATGGTTTTTCTGCATACTTTTTAGCTTAATGAAGGTTCTTAAAGGTTCCACAGTCTCAACTTCCCCTTTAGGTGACTCTTTCTTTTCGTTAAGGGCAGTTGCAAGTTTTTCCCGTACATCTTTGTATGGGCATAGTCCAAGTGAAATCGTATTGGCTCTATCAAGCACCTTATCTGAAAATTGGAATGAAGATTCGTCGATGTTAACCGTACCCGCAAACAAAAGATTTTCACTAAGTTTAATTTCAGACGGATATACGTTTTGGTTATAAACACGCCCGTTTAAGTTACTGCTATATAAATTAATGTGTCTATCATCAGGCTCTCTCTCTAATACGGATAGGAACTGGGAAAAATAATGCTCCACCTTTGCTAAGTTCATTTCATCTAAACAAACGATGTAACATTCATCAGGGTTGTTGTTTGCCTCGATGATGAAATCAACTAACCCTGACTCCCCAGGTCTATATATGCCTTGAGAGCTGTCTAGGTATCCTAATAAATCCGTATCGTCCTGCCAAAATGGTCTTACAGGAACGAATAGCAACTTACTTTTATTGACGTTTGAATAATCGCTGCCCTTGCTGGCAAATTTATTAAGAGCTTCGTGATAGCACTGTACGATACGTGATTTCCCTGTTCCGCTCAACCCAGCTAAGATCACAAGGCTTTTGTTCTTCATAGCCGTATGGAAGTTATACAAATCTAAAGGTGTATAAAGTTGGTTTTTTGACAATGCAACCTCTTCGAACACTTTCAAAAATTCTAGTTCATTAATATCCTCGATTTTTGATTTGGCTTTTTGAGGACTTACTTTGCGTCCTTTTGATATCAAGGATTCTCTAATCTCATTATCCTTTTCGCCTGTAACAAACATTACTTTGCCTTTAGATAAGTAATACTCTCCTAGTTCCTTTAAACTGATTTCTCTATAATATGTATTCTCTTTATTCGTGATAAATTTAAATTGATATTCCTCCGAATACTCAATCCCTTCAATAGGACCGAACGCATATAACCTATCAAGTTTTGGCTCCGAAAATGGTTCCTTAACAAGGCTAGATTTGTACTCACCTATCAAAACAAACGAAGGGTAGTCCTCGGATTCTTTAGATAGTGAAAAGTACGATTGGACGTATTCGTTGTTCGTTAACTTTTGGATAACATCTACTGTTTTTTTACCTGAATTAGTTCGAATAAAAGGGATTGGAAAATACGTATGATCGTTGTTTGATTCCCTTCTAACAACCTCTAAGTCGTATGCGTTATAAAAGGTTTGGTCATTTTCTTTATACTTAGCCTTAATTTTGAACATTAGATAATGTACATTTAAAAAATCGGTCAATTCCTTATATCTTTCTTCAGGTGTTAAGTCCTTATCGTCGGTAAACCCTAAGTTTTCTAACTCCCCTGAAAAACTGGTTACTCGCTTAGTTATATCATCTGTTATATTTTCTGGTGGATTAGAAATCACTTTGATTGGAAAGCGTATGATTGAATTCTCTTTCGTTAATAAGAAATGGTCCGTGTCCTGTAGTTTGCCAAGGAATTTTGTTTCAAACCATTTGGTTTCGGTCATAATAACCCTCCATTCTTCCAATGTACTGGTCAAAATTCTCTAGAGAGTCAATAAACAGTGCATTTCCTATTTCTCCAAAGTATTTAAAGATTTTTGAAGCAATTAATTTCGCTTCTTCTTTTTTGTTTAGGGTAAAAGAAAGCACGACTAACTTATGATAATTTTTATAGTCCTCTATCTCATCGATGCCTCCACTCGCATATTCATAATTTAAAAAATCTAAAGTCGTCACTTTAGAATCTATACATTTTCTATAAGAGTCATTTCCGTAAAACAAGAGCTTCAGTTTGCCTAGTTCTTCGTTTTCTATCTCGAACTGCCTCAATTCCTCTCTTAATTTCGTAAGTACATTCTCTAATCTTTGGTTTTCTTTTTTGGCTAATTTTAAATCTTTTTTTAAACCTTTGTTTTCGTGTTCTTGTGTTAAAACAGCTTTTCTTCTCTTCATCGCTATATCTTGTAATCTTTTATTCTCTTCTTCTAGTTTGGTGATAATGGATCGAAGATTTTTGACTAGTGATTCTTCTTCGTTAGTCTTCTCTTCTGTTTTTTTGAATGCTATGTTGTCATTTTGTGAATCTCCTAGATACTTTTCTAATAAGCTAACCTTATCCCCGAAAATCAACGCGAAAGCAACTTCTCCGATACTAGTATTCTCGATCTTTTCTGTTAACATTTTTTCATCAATGGTAGATGTTAAAGCCCAAGAATAATCTCTATTTTTTTCTTTTGTATATGTCTCAGCGGCTTTTTTTAATAAAGTTATCAATTTTTCTTCAGATACTTCAGTAAGTATCCTTTTCATTGTCTTTGTCTTGGTAGGGCTTGATGGGCCGTTAATACGAAAGCCCTTAACGCGCAATTTGTTAATTCTGAATATGTCTTCTAGTTGTTTGCTATCAAGCTTATCTATTATCTTTAAAAAAAGCTCATACATCGCCATCCTCCTAACTCTGCCGCTTACTTAAATTATACTAGAAAAGTTATTTTTAATAAATTCGATATTAACAAACTATTCAGATACCTTATTATGCGGAGGTTTCAAATTCAGAGAAAGTGGTTTCATAAATATATAGAGTAGTTGCAAAGACATATAGAAGAACACCGAGCTGCCTTGCAAAAGTGTTATAGTTTATCAGGAGTGTAAAAACAAAAAAACCATCATCTTAGTAATGAAGGTTTTTAAAATGAGATTTAACTTGGATATTGAGCAATAGTCAACTTAATTACTGTCTTGTTTCAGTTGTGGCTGTTGATGATGATTTCACCGTTATCTATTTGAATGAAAAAGTCATTAAGATTTTCAATAATGAACTTTTCTTCTTAAGTTATTGGTTTTTCAGGCAACTTTGGTTCAGATGTAGGAAAATCATCTGTTACATCTTGCCACTCTACCTGAACATATGCTTCGTTCATTACAGGGATGCTTGCTCCGGTAACTCGACCTTCGTTGATACATATAGAGTTTTCATTATCTACCCTTCTATGAAGTTCTCCTGAATCATCACAAGCAATTTTCACACCATATACTTATTCATAAGCAGCAATTAACGAGATCCGCGCTATCAATGCGTCCCTTGCGTCTTTGTACCATTTGCCGTTTATAATCATACTGTTGCCAATTGGGTCGCCTAAAGAAATTTGATATACTCGCTTCATTTCTCTCTTCTGTTAATTCATATTCTAATATTAACAGAGTGTCCAAAGTTCAGCGGTTATATACTTCGTATAGCTGAATATATTCTTATGTTTGCGATTAACAAAACACGCATAAAAAGGTTTGTTCTAAGAGTAGTCTCTCACTTCATATACAAATACCTAGTAGTCTTTGATTTAAAAATGATGACAAATACTCCCGAATTTTGTTTATATGGAATACCATTTATTTATCTGAGTTCCTAAAACGAAAATGAGCATTTAATTGACCCTTAATCATTTCATCCCGAATTTTTCTGCGTTGCATATCGTTTCTAATTTCTGCTGTTTGTACACCTTCTTCCATTTTTTCTGCAATCTTCATTAAGGTCTCTACATCTTGAAATGAGTATTTGCGAATTCCTTTAATTGATCTTTCGGAAAAAATCAATCCGCGTTCCTCGTAATAACGAATTTTCCGTTGGGAGATCCCTGTTAGTTCGCTGACAATGCCTATAGATATAACCTTCTTATCCTTATATGATGACATAGCTCCCTCCCCCCCTAAATAAGGCTATATGAATTGCTATATAGTTGATTATTACTTGTTTACAGTTAATCTCAAGGTGTTTGGGAGATGTTCTGACATATATTTTTTACAACTGCATAGATTATCAAGAATTTTTTGATGTTGATTTTTGAATTTTCAGTATTTTTAATTCTATCTATGTGAGATAATATCAAGGTACATTTTACTATATTTAGGGGGATTGCAGGTGAGCCAGGAGACTTCATATAAAGATAAAAAAGTCATAACAATCGGTGTTGTCAAAGAATTAACTGGGTTATCGGAAAGGCAAATCCGTTATTACGAAGAACGTAAACTCATTTTTCCTGCTAGAAACAATGGCGGAAGTCGGAAATATTCTTTTACAGATATAGAATTATTAATGGATATAGCTGAAAAAATTGAAGACGGCATACAGACCTATGAGATCAGGCAAGAAATGCTTAGAGAAAAGAAAAAAGAAGATGCAGCTAAAACGCACAAAAAAATGATTCAAGGGCAATTAAATGCTCAATTTGGTGTTCAAAAATACAACTAGACCGGTTTATCTCCTTCTGCACATACACTTCCACTCCTTTCCATAAAAACCACGTTAGGTTTCCTTACATGGTTGTAGAATTCCAATCCCTGATGATGCGACAATACAGACAGTAAAGGAAAACTTACTTAGGAAGGTGTGGAATTATGGATACGATTTTTTTAATGAATAGCCTTTGGGTGATGGTGGGAGCAGTGTTAGTCATCTTGATGATTGGTGGCTTTATCCTGCTAGAGACTGGATCCACTCGAATGAAAAATGCTGGACATATCGCAGGTAAAACGATTCTTACATTCGGAATTTCTTCTATTGTCTTTTGGGCAATAGGCTTTGGATTCATATTTGGGGATGGAGCTGGTTTAAGTAAATTCATTGGTTTATCTGACTTCTTTTACTCTGGGTATGATCTCGATGGTGTTGGTTTATCTGGAGCCGTATTCTTTTTATTCCAAACAGCCTTTGCCGGAATATCGATAACTATTGCTTTTGGGGGATTTGCAGAACGAGCGAAAATGGGTGTATATGTACTCTTCGCCGTTTTATTCTCTGCCCTTGTTTACCCTCCTATCGCTCACTGGATTTGGGGCGGTGGCTGGTTAGCTGATCATGGTAAACAAGATTTTGCCGGTTCCACTGTTGTTCACTTAACTGGTGCCATGGCAGCTTTGGCAGCTACGATCCATTTGAAACCGCGTATCGGTAAATTTAATAAAGATGGCTCAGCTAATAACTTATATGGACATAACCAAGTATACACAGCATTAAGTGTTTTATTGCTTTGGGTTGGATGGTTCGGTTTCAATGCCGGCAGTACGGTAGCAGTGGATGCAGGATTCTTTGGATTTGTTGCAGTTAATACGAATCTTGCCGCGGCTGCTGGAACGATAGCTGCCATGATTATTTCTTGGATTGTCATGGGGAAAGCAGATGTGTCCATGATGTTAAATGGAGCATTAGCCGGTCTGGTTGCCATTACGGCATCCTGTGCATTCGTTGAAGCTTGGGCATCCGTAGTTATTGGATTTGTTGCTGGAATTCTAGTATTTTATAGCATCCGTTTCTTTGAAGCTCGAAAAATTGATGATCCAATCTATGCTCTTTCCGTTCATGGAGCTGCTGGGATATGGGGCACCTTATCCACTGGCTTTTTTGCTACAAAAGAGCTGGCCACTGTCGGAAAAGCTGGTTTATTTTACGGCGGCGGCTTTAGCCAATTAGGTGTTCAAGCTTTGGGTGTCGTTGTATGCGGAGCATTTGCTTTTCTGGTATCCTATATTCTTTTATTAGGTATGAAAAAAGTGATGCGCGGCCTTCGTGTTACGGAGGAAGAAGAAATAATGGGATTGGATATGAGTGAACATGGCGCATATGGTTACCCTGAATTACTTAAAAATGAAACAACTGATAAATCTATCATGTAAATGGTATCCCCTGAACTGTGCTTAGTTCAGGGGATCATTTCCATTAAGGAGCGTCTGAATGGAAACCGAAAATCAGGACTATTCAAAAATATGGGCTTATCGAAAACAGCAATTTAATTCAATAACCTTAAGCCCTGATGAACTGAATTTGCTTCATGACGAGATTATAAGGCAGACCATCACGATAGCTTTTAATAAGACAACCCAAATATTTGGGTCTCCTCCCTCCCCTTTTTGCTTTTTTGTTATGGGAAGTGCCGGTCGAAAAGAACAAGGTATCTGGAGCGATCAGGACCATGGGATCATTTTTGAACACAATCATCCAGAAGTGCGAAATTATTTCTTATCGCTGGGGAAAGAAATATCCGAGGGGTTAATGCAAGTTGGATATAGCCTTTGTGAAGGTAAAGTGATGGCAAGTAATCCTTTCTGGTGCAGATCATACAATCAGTGGATGCAACAATTAAATGATTGGATAGATGATGCTTCATGGGAATCTATCCGTTATTTGCTTACTTTTATGGATAGTCGAGCATTTCTGGGCGAGGAAAGGTTTATACGGCAATTAAAACAGTATTCTTATCAACTAATTGATGAAAAACATTTATTAATCCGTATCCTGGATAATACAATGCATATAAAAAAAACGATTGGTGTATTCGGACAGTTACTTTTAGAAACTCACGGCCCATATTCTGGCTGTTTAAATATAAAGGAATCTGCTATATACCCATATGTGAATGCCGGAAGAATTCTCGCAATCAATGAAAAATTAAATGCAACCACCACTATCGATAGGCTTAAAGGTGTACCGGATTCTGTTCTACCAAAACAAAATCGAGAAAAATATGCTAATCAGTTTGCCAAACTACAAACATATCGGCTGGTCTATGGAATTCATACAGACTATGAATCCGGACATTACTTGGCTGTGAATAAGCTATCGAAAGTAGAAAAGAAAAATGTTAAGGACATAATCAAGGATGGGATTCAACTGACTGAATATGTGAAAATGCTTGCGGCAAAGGGTGATCAGAATGGGAATGAATGATTTTATCGAATTTTTCAGAGGAATGAGCGGTAAGATCAGTTCGAACGTACTCGCCGGTGTACAGGGGCAAGCAACTCCGCAAAATATCTCTTTTATGCGACAGCTAGAAAAGGAAGCGCGTAAAAAGGACGATCTAAATTGTCCTCTTGATCAGCTTGATGTGGTTGTGTTTGACATCGAAACAACAGGATTTTTCCCTGACAAAGGTGATCAGATGATCTCTATAGGTGCTGTGAAAATGCATGGATGTGAGATATTAACTGAAGAAAGCTTCTATTCACTGATTAAGACGGACATCCCTTTATCTCCTGAAATTACTTCTCTAACGAATATTACAGGTAAAGAACTTCAAGCCGCTCCGGAGAGTTCAGATGTCCTGATGAATTTCTTTAAATTTGTCTCGACTAAAAGTCTGGTTGCCCATCATTCTCAGCATGAGCAAAGCTTTATGCACAAGTTCACTTGGGACGTGACTCGAACAAAATTCCAGCATAGAATCCTTGATACTTCTTTCTTAACACAACTATTTAATCCCGTCAGCAGCTCAAATGCCTTAGAAGACTTATGTGCTGGATGCGGGATAGAAATCAAAAATAGACATCACGCATTGGGAGATGCCTTCATGACGGCCCGCTTATGGGGCTATTATCTATCAAAAGCCCAGGAAGCAGGTTTTAAAAACCTTAGTGAAATATATAATCACATAGCCAGATATAGGTAAGGGCCATATATCTTTTAATAATCCATTTAGACTATTAAGTAAAATAAATTGAGTGTAATAAAACTACAAAGAGGGGGTTCTTAACCCCCTCTAGCATTAAATACTACATAAATTTAAACCCCATATTTACCGCGGTCGTAGTAATACTGTCTATCAATCATACCTTTCAATCTAAACAGATCAATCCATAGAATGATAGAAAATGTACACATAACCGCTAACCAATACCAAAAGATATAATGGATACGTTCATGTATATACATTCTATGAGCTCCAATGCTTCCGAGAAGAAACCATAGTAGTAACGCGATTCCAAATGATTTTCTTTGTGCTCTCAAAATAAGTCCTTCTTTCTCTATATTATGTATAATATCAAGTATTCATAGCCTTCGCCCATCATTATGAAAGAAGCAAACAGCTATGTCTACCTGCTAAATTTAACAATTATACATAATACTAGAAGGAGTAACCACTTTTACAGTACGCATCTGAAAACAACCAGTTCTCAATGCTAATTAGCTTATCAGTAAGTTTTCATAAACCTCATCTGATTCGTACGAACACTGAATTGCGGGACATTCCTTATCAGATATTCTCAACTTAGTTACTGATTAATAGCTTTTTTTGATTTTTTAAGATCTTCATAGATTGTCTTAAAAACATAGCCCGCTACGGCTAAATCATCCACTTGGCCGAAACCGATAATAAAGTCAGGTATCACGTCTGTAGGTAATACTAAATATAATCCGGCAGCAGCGATAGCAAATTTTGATTTCTTCGATAATTTTTTCAGCATAGGATTACCTCCATTTTTATTTTAGCTTTTATTTAAACCTAGTCCACGGACGATCGGTTTTACCAGCGTATCCAACGGATTAATAATCTCAAGACCTGTTTGTTTAGCACCATCATACATAGATAGTTGACCAACTGATAGGATATCTTGAGATTTTTGACGATATAACGTAATATATTCCGCTATTTTTTCGTTATATTGTTCAGTCATCCCCTTCATCATTAAATCGAATGTACCTTCTATAACATGAACATTAATAGGTAATGTCTTTCCCTTTATAGCAGCATATTGATGAAGTCGGTCCATCGTTCCCTTTACAGTTCCTGGATTCGAAAAGAATATAGTCTGTGGTTCAGTAACCCCGCAGATTGCTTCGAAAAAAGGCTCGTCTATTTTAAATATTGGTAGTTTGGATGTTACATGTTCTTCCTGTAACAGAGCAATATAATTTGTACATGTCAGAAGAATTCCATCTACCTGACAGCTCTCCATCCAGTTTATTTGTTCTGCAATTTTCATACCAGCTTGTTCTTTTTGAAAAGATAAATCATGAGTTAAACGACTCATTAAACCTGGATCCACAAAGTGTATAAGGTCTACCTCATAGGGTGAGAATGCCTCGTCAATATAATGAATATTTGAATGATGTGCATGCATACACGCCAATCGTTTTCCCAAAATAATTCACCTCTATTAAGTTTATAATAGTTTACCAGCTATACTTTTCACTGTCTATTTCCTTCTATTACCTTATACGTATAGCTTTAAATTTTGTTTCACCCTACCATATATTGTATAGTTATATCGTACACGATATAAAGGGAGGAATACGATGAAAAGTGTTTACGATTTTGAAGTAAAAAAGACAAACGGCAAATTGCAATCTTTAAAAGAATATGAAGGCAAGCCTCTCCTTATCGTTAATACAGCCAGTAAATGTGGGCTGGCGCCTCAATTTAAAGGACTTCAGGAGTTATATAAAAAATTTAACAGCCAAGGCTTTGAGGTATTAGGATTCCCATGCGACCAATTTAATAGTCAGGAATATGATGATATTAATAAAACCACCGAGTTTTGCCAAATAAACTATGGAGTTACATTCCCGATTTTTGCGAAAATCGATGTAAATGGTGATCATGCTGACCCGCTTTTTCAGTATTTAACGACTGAACAGAAAGGTCTCCTTAGCAAAAAAATCAAATGGAATTTCACTAAATTTTTAATTGATAAAAAAGGTCAAGTTGTCGAGCGTTATGCTCCAACCACCGCTCCCGAAAAAATTAAAAAAGATATAGAAGAAGAATTGGAAAAGTGATAGGTTATGGAGAAGGATGTTGCATTAAACAAACAGTTATGCTTTGTTTTATACGAAACTACCAATGAATTTACGAGGCTATATTCTAATGTTTTAAAGCCATTTGGCTTAACGTATCCGCAATACTTAGTTTTATTGAGCTTATGGGAGCAAGATCAAGTTCCAATGAAAGAGCTTGGGCAAAAGCTGAATATGGGAACTGGGACGTTAAATCCCATTATTTCAAGGATGCAGCAAAGCGGATGGCTAATAAAAGAACGGTCTAAGACGGACGAACGCATGATGCTGATCTCTCTGCAAGAAAAAGCATATAAGCAAAAAAATAATATCATTGATTCCATTAAGTCGAAAATTGAGGAATGTGGATTAGAAATCGAGGAGTATCAAGCATTGATGGAATACGTAAATAAACTCAATGCAAAGTTAAAAAGTCTTTAAGCTAAAAAAAGCTGTCTCAATGAGACAGCTTTTTTTATATTACTCTTAAAGATTATCAGTATCAATCTTATTTTTTTGATATGGCTTTGCAGTTAAACGGTCTGTATCTTCGTCTGTTAACGAAGAATCCTGTACAGAGGTACCCTCCATACGAGTAGTTGTATTATGATCATTTACAAATGGATTACCATCCTTGTCAACCTGAACATCTTCTTTTTTAACGGTATCTTGAACGGTTTTGGTATCTGTAACTTTTTCTTTACCGATCACAATCTCATCAGTTACAACTGGCTTTTTGGTCACTTCTATTTTTTCCTCTGTTACAGGGATACGAATTTCTTCATTGTCAGTGATAGCACCCAATTGATCTGTCGTATCACGATCTGTTACTTTACGTCGCTCAATATAAACTTCTTCATGGTCCACTGGTACTTCAACTTCTTTTTGTGATTCCGTTACTTTTTTATTAACAATTACTTCTCCAGTTTTCACTTCATTTTTATCAACGTTTAATCGTTCTTCGCGAAGTTTAATTCTTCTTTCTTCGTCAGTTAGTGTATCATCATTTGCCAAACGATCAGTTGTATTAAGAGCGGCAGAAGCATTTGCTCCTGAATTCACATCTTCAGTACGATCCATGCCAATTGTATCTCCAAGCTGTGCATCTTGATCAACAAGAACTAAAACTTTTCCGTTGTTCACTTCTTCTGCATAGCGTGCACTTTCTTCAGAAGTAAAACCATAGTCCGTTCTCATTTTCTCTTCAACTGGATTATTAGTATCCAATGTAAAGAATTTTGCTACTTTATCCATAAAGGAATCTTCATCATTTGATACTGTTTTAACATCTTTATCTATCGTGTAATTTCCCATCAAATCTAATTTATCTGCATTATCTGCGACTACAGTAATATCAGAACTATCATACCCTTTTGCTTTCAAACTATTAATAGCCTGTACGACTTCTGCACTTTGTGTGTAAACTCCATAAACTGTTTTATTCATGTTATATTCCTCCTAGCAATTTTTGTTCGGATAATATTTGCTTCACAGTTAAAATATACCCACACTGGAAATCAATAAACAATAAAGTGAGAATCAACACCCTGATTATGTCAAGTGTTTTTTTGCATATATGGTAGGTTCTCGTTTTTATTTTTTTAAAATTTTTTTATTATCTTTGTCTTTTTAGGGGAATCGGGCAAATAAACACCCGTTCTCAATCCTTAATTCTCATAAAGTAAACTGGATATTTATGTTAAAATAAACAAAGAAGAGTGTGAAGAATATTTCGGAGGTGAATGAATGTGGAGACTTTAGCAGTCTTAATCATTGGTATTTTTATTATGTTTATTGGTTTTTTAGTATTAAGGAATAAAGCCCTCTTCTTAGTGAATCTTGTTTTGTGGAACGGTGTTTCAGGTGACGAAGAATTGTTATCTCGTATTTTTGGGACAATTTTATTAGTGGTTGGCTTAATCGTGAGCCTTCTACCCATTTTCTTGTCTTAAATTACTCATTTTCATACACCTCGTAACCAATAAATCTTCTAAAAAAAGAGAGCCTAATTGGCTCTCCTCTCATCCTTTTAAAACATTATTAGCAAATATTTGATCAACGATATCCATGACTTCAATAGAATCATTCCAAGTCATTTGTGGACTCTCAAGCACACCTTCTTGAAGGCATCGGCCTACTTCACGGATTTGATATTCAAATCCAGTTAATTCGAAAGGTTCTTCAATCGTCCATTCTTTATTTGGGGTGGTGATTGTTGCGGACTGGGCATTTGAAAAATACGGTATATAAATACTGCCGTCTGTGCCTAATAGACTTGCATCTTTTCGTGTATTTGCCCTTATCGTACAGTAAATTTGAGCAAACGATCCATTGTCATAGCTTAATTGTATAGTCCCATTTTCATCTACATCTGTTACTCCATATTGTAATGAGCTTTGAATCGATTTTGGTTTATTTCCAAGTAAATAAGCGCAATATGAGATAGGATAAATCCCGATATCTAATAATGCTCCTCCGCCAAGTTCTCGGTTAAATATGCGCCCCTTCGGATCAAATTCCCCTTTAAAACCGAGTTCCGCTCTCATGAAAGTAGGCTCTCCAATGACACCTTCCTTGACGAGGTTTCTTATTTCTTTATTAATTGGCATAAAGCGTGATTTCATCGCTTCCATAAAGAAGACCTTATTCTCTTTAGCAGCATGGATGACTTCTTGAACTTCTTCTTTATTCATTGTAACAGGCTTTTCACAAAGCACGGCTTTTCCATGGTTTAAACAACGAATCGCATTTTCTTTATGAAATGGGTGTGGAACAGCGATATAAATAGCATCAATTTGTTCATCCTGTATTAGCTCATCATATGTACCATAACAAAATTTTTCTTCAACCCCGTATTTTCGGCCAAATTCGAGCGCGTGATCCTTCGTCCTGGAGGCGACTGCTTTTAAAGTAACGCCATCCATTGCTTTCACCGTTTTCGCAAAACGTTCTGCTATGTTACCAAGTCCAATAATACCCCACTGAATTGTTTTCATAGAATCCCTCAATTTCGTTTATTTAATTTATAGAATATTTACATTCATTATAATATAAATGAATCATAGATGAGATAATTAGTAGTGGAAAGACCCAAAATAAAATAGCACACCAATCATGATGTACTATTTTATCCTATATTTTATATAGCCAACGCAGCTGTTATTTATTAAATTTATGACTCTTTGTCGCCATTTATAAGCTCGATTGCTTCATTTTCACTGGTCAGTGGTCTGTAGCAAACAAAATTTTCACATATATAATAGGTTGCCTGATCATTGACCTTGGAATAACCTGCCGCAAAATCAGAAACGCCGGTAAATAAAGAGGAATCCTCGTTTGCCAGATAGGTTAAGTGTGGATGAAACTCCTTTTGTAAATGTGAAATAACTTTATTTTCTGAATCCTTACTCCCCAATACAACGACTTCCTTCATTTTCATCTGAGTTGTCATATACGCCATTAACATATAGGTATGGCCCATTGGATAGTGAATCACATCATCGCCGAATGCGTCAAAAACCTTCTGTACCTTATCCTCCAATGAAAACTCACCGGTTAAACGAGCCAGCCTAAGCATTTGCAAGGTTGCGACGCTATTCCCGGATGGCAACGCTCCATCATATACGTCTTTTGGACGGATCAGCAATTCCTCATTATCTTCTCCATAGAAATAGAATCCGCCATTTTCCCCGTCCCAAAATAATTCAATCATTTGATGCGTAAGTGTTTTTGCTTTTTTGAGATAGGATAAATCAAATGTCGTTTCATAGAGTTCAATGTAAGCCCAAAGAAGATACGCATAGTCATCAATAAATCCTTCCTGCTTAACCTCACCATCTCTGTATCGGACCATGACTCTTCCATCCACGATTAAATTCTGTTCAATAAATTGGATAGCACTTTTTGCTGCAACCAGTTCTTCCTGATGATTGTAAACTCTACCAGCTTTGGCTAGAGCGGCAATCATTAATCCGTTCCAGGCAGTCAATATTTTGTCATCCTTATGCGGATGAACCCGCTCCTCGCGAACATTAAATAAGACTTTCCTTGCTTCCTCCAATTGTTTACGAACTTCTCCTGCGTCTAAATCATTATGAGCAGCAAATGAGTCAATTGGTTCACGAATTAGATTAGGAATATTTTCGCCTTCAAAGTTTCCTTCAGGGGTTATATCATAAACAGCGCAATATAATTCTGCTACGTCTTCATCAAGGTGATCAAAGATTTCAAAGTAGTCCCATATATAGAATTTCCCTTCCACACCCTCTGAATCTGCATCCTCCGCTGAGTAAAATCCGCCATCAGGATGTCGCATGTCCCGTAAAACATATTCAATGATTTGTTCAGATATCACTTGATGGCTATTTTCTCCGGTAACCTGATAGGCTTCTGTATACGCCATTAACAGCATGGCATTATCATATAGCATCTTTTCAAAATGTGGGACTAAGTATAATTCATCAGTGGAATAGCGAGAAAACCCGTATCCGATATGATCATAGATTCCACCTCTTGATAGCCCTTCTAATGTCTTTAGCACCATATTCAATGCTTCCTGATCCTTCGTCATATGGAAGTAACGCAGCAGGAACATTAAATTATGTGGTGTAGGAAATTTCGGAGCCGAGCCAAACCCGCCATACTGTTCATCAAATACCCGCTTAAATTGTTGAACGGCTGCATTGATCGCAGCCATCGTTAATTTCTCACTAGATGTCTCCTGTTTCGTTGGCATAATGGCATCTTTAATCCGCTCACCTGTCATTTCGATTTTATGTGGCTCATTGGTATACGTATCGTATAGCTGAGTAATCACATCTATTATTCCAGGACGGCCATACCGGCTATGCTTAGGAAAATAGGTTCCTGCATAAAAGGGGACCTGATCAGGAGTTAAAAACACATTAAGCGGCCAACCACCTTGTCCCGTCATCACCTGGCACACAGACATATAAATCGAATCCAAATCAGGTCGTTCTTCCCGGTCTACCTTTATGGAAATAAACCGCTCATTTATAACCGACGCCACTTCTTCATCTTCAAAGCTTTCCCTCTCCATCACATGACACCAATGACAGGTAGAGTACCCAATACTCACAAACACAGGCTTATTCTCCTGTTTCGCTTTTTCAAATGCCTCCGGTCCCCATGGATACCAATCAACAGGATTATAAGCATGCTGTAAAAGGTACGGTGATTTCTCATTTATTAGTCTATTGGGATTAGATTTTGCACCCATTTAAAATTACTCCTTTACAAATCAGGATTTTTTCATTTAGAAACTTTTATCTTTCACCTTCACACGTTATGGATATAAATATATCCTCTTTATACAATACACATCATTTATTAGTATAAACTTAATTGGATTATTTATTGATTTTTATTGTTTCATAAATGAAAGAGGTATCCTTTTTGGATACCTCTTGTTTTCTTCTATAGTCTTTAATCTTCTTTTATAAAGAAGCTCAAAAGCTCCTACATCTCAGCCTTCAAGCTTCCCTCCTTTATCTATACAGCAAATATTTAGATCTTAGTTTCATGAAGTCTTTCAAATCCTTTTCCCATTTCTGCTTGATTTGTTTTACGGATTTACCTGCTTCGATATCATCGCGAATCCAGCCGTTGCCGATAAGTAAGTCGAAATAAGATATTCCCTTGCTATCCTCTGCGCGGAATTCGAAATCATCCGGATACATGTCATGAATGGTCTTAACGATATGAAGACCTGCCTCAAGAGGCACGAAATCATTATAGTCTGTTATATGAACCTGAACACCATGGGATAGGATTCCACTATGCTTCGAGAATGTCGGCGTGAACGAAGCTGCTCGGAATTGAACACCTTTTAAGTTTAGCTTGTTTAGCTCCTTTGCTAGCTCTGTTCCATTTATGAATGGGGCTCCGAGCAATTCAAAAGGTTTCGTTGTTCCGCGCCCTTCGGATAAATTCGTGCCTTCAATTAATCCTGTACCCGGGTATACATAAGCTGTGTCGAGTGTCGGCATGTTTGGGGATGGAAGGACCCATTCTAGTCCTGTATCTTCATAATTCATATGACGCTTCCAATTTTTCATTTTTACAACGGTTAAATCCGCCCCAATGCCAAATTCCTTGTTAAATAGTTTCGCGAGTTCTCCAACAGTCATCCCATGTCTGAGTGGGATTTCGTATTGCCCGATAAACGAAGCATATTCGGGTGCTTCAAGAATCGGTCCTTCCACCTTCAGTCCTCCTAGGGGATTCGGGCGATCAAGTACGATGAATGGGATTCCTTGTTCCTTTGCTGCTTCCATCGCTAATGCCATTGTGTAAATATACGTATAGAAGCGTGCGCCTACATCCTGAATATCAAATACAAGTACATCAATATCTTTTAACATTTCCGGTGTTGGTTTACGGGTTTTGCCGTAAAGGCTGTATACAGGAAGACCAGTAGTTTCATCAATGTAGAAATCAACATAGCTGCCGGCCTGCGCGTCTCCTCTAACTCCATGTTCCGGGCCATATAAAGCGGTGAGATTGATGTCCTCATCCTCATAGAAACGGTCAACAATGCTGTTAAGCTCTTGATCTACACCGGTCGGATTTGTGATGAGACCGACCCTTTTACCTTCCAGCAATTCTTTTTTATCACTTAGAATAACGTCGACGCCTAGTTCTAAATCCTTCTTTTTATGCTTGTCCTTTTGACCTGCTTGGGCGAAAGAAATCGTTGATAAAATCAGAATCAGTGTGAATAGGACAGCGAAACCTCTCTTCTGCATATAAAGCCTCCTTAGTTATCAATTAGTAGGATAAACCATGGCCAAATGGATATAAAGTTTCCCCTTGCCCGTTCGGGATCGTGACAGGGAGTTTACCAGATGGATTTATTTCACCGAAAATGGCTGCTGCGGTTGCTTTAAAGCTTGCGGTACGAAACCCATATTGAGTGATATAAGTATCAACCTGGGGATAGGACATAATGTCATATGGATTACGAATCGCAACAGCTATAGAAGGTGCATCATAGTTGTCGATAATATCATTAATTCTCAGCATTTGAGGATGGGCAGGTAACCTCATTGCTACATTTGAAGTATGGCTACCAATAATAATATAATCCGCCTGACGAAGCTGCTCCTTCTGTGCATCGGTCAGTTGATAGCTAGAAGGAAGGGTAATTTCCTCAGTGTTGGCATGCTTTTCTTTAATAGCGTAATATAATTCTTGGTTGTAGGTCATACCGATAACGACAATCTTTCCGGATTCCTGCAAGTCATTTAAAGGCAGGAGCTGATTGTTATTTTTGACGAGGGTAATAGATTTCTCTGCAGCTGTTTTCTCAATCGCCTTATGCTCTGGTGAACCAACGGTCTCAAGCGCTTTTTCGATTCTTTCGTCAAGTGGCTCCGGTGATTCCTCCTTAAAGATGCCCCTTTTGATTTTCAGTGACAGGATCCGTTTTACGGATGCATCAATTCGCTTTTCTTTAATATCGCGATTTCTTACTGCATCAAGGAGCCCATTACGAACATCCTCTAGTCCAACGGGCATAAGTACAATGTCCGTACCTGCCTTAACAGACATGATGGCCGCATCGACAGTTCCATAATGCTCGGTGATAGCACCCATGTTCATGGCGTCTGTAACGATCAATCCATCATAGTCCATTTCCTCCCTAACCAATTCTGTCAGAAAGCGGTGGGAGAGAGTTGCTGGTATAGAGACTTCCTCACCGGTCTTTTTGGAAATCACTTTCGTGTCATCTACCTTCGGAAAGGTAATATGCGCGGTCATGATGGCATCAACACCAGCATTCATCGCTTGCTGAAACGGGTATAGTTCCACTTCCTTTAATCTCTCCATCTCATATGGAACTTCTGGAAGTCCAACATGGGAATCAACTGCCGTATCGCCATGACCTGGAAAATGCTTGGCCGTTGCAATCGTGCCTGTTTCCTGCATGCCATCAATATAAGCAGTTCCTAGTTCAGCGGTTAGTTTTGGGTCTTCACTGAAGGAACGGACACCAATGACAGGATTGTTACTATTATTGTTGACATCAAGCGATGGGGCAAAGTTTGTATTTATGCCAAGCGAACCGAGCTCCTCGCCAATGGCACGCGCAACATCTTTCGTGATTGTCACAGACCGTGTAGCTCCTAAGGCCATATTGCCGGGCATATCAGTTCCAGATTGCAGCCTGGTTACAATTCCACCCTCTTGATCAATTGAGATGAGCATCCCATATTTCTCGGAGGCGAGCTGATACGCATCCACGAGATGGGCGGTTTGCTCAGTCGTTACGACATTTTCGCGGAATAGAATAACTCCACCTAAGTCATAATCCTTAATTTGCTGTTCTATCTCCGGCAGCATTTCTGTCACATTCTTGCCATCCCAGTTCCGGTAATCAGGCATGAGCATTTGTCCGATTTTCTCTTCTATCTTCATCTTGCTAACGGCATAATCAGCAAGCCGATATCGTTTATCCTTGATGGAGCGGAATGTTGCATTTCCCTTTTTATCCACCACCAAAAAGGCTGTGTCTATCTTTTTTCCCGATGTTGCAAGAATGACTGCCACTCCTGATTTCCCTGTAATCGTCAAGGTTCCATTAGAACTGATTTTCGCGATACGTTTATTTGCAACCGACCATTTTACCTTATTTGTCTTTGTAAAATGACCATCATGGTAGACGTTCACTGCCTTCATTTTGACACTGTTGCCACTAATCGTTTTATCAACCTCATGCAGATTTTGATAGATTACAATATCTCGCACACCATCATTTGGATTAGCTGGTTTCTTAGTTTGGCTGCTGAATCCGGCCGTCAGGAATACACTCATCACAAGTATAATCAAGAACCATTTCCTATTTTTCAATATTAGCACCTCCCCATTTAATCTGTTCTACGTTCAAATCCATTGCTCTCGAATCTCAGTCGTTCCTTCTTTCCATTTGTTTTTATGCTTGCGTCTTGAACATACCAGCCGCGCCCGTTCACGCTTTCATCCGTTTTATAGGAAAAACGAATAAATTTCGTGCCGGCAGGAATGAGGACATTCTCCTTCTCCCATCCATTGCTTTTTCCTGTGAAGCTTTGAATACTTGTAAATGCTTTTCCGTCAGTCGACGTTTCCAAATATCCATAATCACTCTCCTCTTCAATCCGGAACCAGGTATCGAAACTCAAATAAGCATCTCTTTTTAGATTCACTTGAGCTGAAAGTGTGTTATCTAATTGATCTCCATAGCCCGCGAACCAAGCCATTTGTCCCTTTTTCACATTTATAGGTATGCTGTCTCCCACATCTCTAGCGAATGTTCGTCTGATTGGATTAATGGACGGTGTATTTCGGGATGGATGTACCCGGTTTGTAAGTACAATAGCAACAGTCTGATTAGATGGACTCATCACAAGAGCTGTACCGGTGTAGCCCGTATGGCCGGCGGTGAATGTGTCAGAAAGTGAATCCATGTACCAGCCCTGATTAAGCTCAAAGCCTAATCCATGGTCATTTCCTGGAAACGCAGTGTTATAGTTCTTCATAATTAAGTCAATCGTTTTCTTCTTTAGAATGCGTATCTTACCGTATTTACCATCATTTAAATATGCATGGGCGAGAATCCCTAAATCCTTGGCTGTGGAGAAGACGCCTGCATGACCAGCCACACCTTCAAGCGACCACGCATTTTCATCATGAACCTCGCCCCAGACAAGCCCTCTCCCTATCTTTGGCTGATATTCGGTTGCAGCTATACGTTTCTTTAATTTTGCCGGAGGATTATACATCGTATCCTTCATACCAAGCGGCTCTGTGATGGCTTTCTTAACAAACTCGTCCTGCCGGAGACCACTCCATTTCTCGACTAGCGCCCCAAGCGTTATCATGTTCAAATCACTGTATAAATAGGTGGTCCCAGGCTCGTTAATCAAACCATGTTGCAGTACGGACTGGATGCGGCTTTCTCGAGTGCCCTCTTGCATATAAAGAGGCATCCCAGCTGCAAAACCTGAAGTATGGGTTAAAAGTTGTCTGATTGTTATGTCTTCTTTGGCGTTTGCAGCGAATTGTGACAGATGCAACGCAACAGGGTCATCGAGTTGGAAAATTCCTTGCTCATAAAGCATCATGACCGCAGTAGTTGTAAAAAGCTTACTTATAGAAGCAATATCAAATATTGTATCCGCTTTCATTTTAAGAGGTGTTTCAATTTCCGTGAAGCCATCATCCTGATAGAGAGCCGCATACCCATATGCAGCTTTTTGAACAATATGACCGCTTCGTGCCACAAAGGTGACCGCCCCTGGAATTAAGCCGCTTTCGATGTATTGGCCGATTGTCACATCTATGTCATCAAGTGCAGACTGCTTCATACCTGTCATTCTGGCATTTGAAGGTAGGAGTATCGGTAGCATTCGACCTGGTTCGTCCCAATATGAGGCATTGTCGGAATGTCCCTTAGCACTTGTCATCATTAGACCATCGGATGTGTTAAATGCAGACACAGTAATCATCGTGCTGAATGCAATTGAGGTGATTTTTTTCATATCGTTCCTCCTCTTTTTTTATCACAAAGCGAGTGAACAAAACGAAAGAAAGGTTGATGAAGGCTACGGAGATGGATCTTTGGGGATGTATCTAGATAGATTCCTCTCACTCGAGAATACATCCATCTTTCTTATTTTTCTATCCGGCATAAGTACTTACTTCCATTATTAACCTTAGGTCTATCTTAATGTAACAACAATTATTTCATGAAAAAATGACAAGTTTCTGCATATTCACCTCATTCTTATTGCTTAGTTTACCTATATGGATATATTCATAACTAAGAGATCATTAGTTTCATTTACTTATATCTAATTTCTCAGCTAACTATTTTTATAAAAAAATAGATTTCTATATAAAAAAAGAAACTGCCAGTGAGCAGTTTCTTTCATCACAATGTAAAAAACATGTAAAATTTTATTGAATCTGACTGGTCGAAACCATAGATCAGCAATATTTTCTAATTAAATCTCCCAATGTACGGTCTAGCGTGCCAATGTCCGACTTATCAAAAGTGAATTTAACAAACGATTCATCCATATTTAATGATTCAGCTAAGAAGCTTGAAAAACCTCTTGCTCTTCGGTCTATTTGAAGCAAAACTCTTGCTTCGTTTTCTGTCAGCTGGAATACAGCTTCTAGTTCATCTAGCTTTCTCGCAAATTCACCGGATGTAGCTTTGAATTCAAATTCCTGAACAAACGGTAAGCCGTTTCTAAAATACGAAGGAGTTTTTTCACAATCTACCTGACGTAAGCGGAATCCTAATCTTCCTGCAGCATCAATGAATTCTCTTACAAGCTGATGTGGCTTTATTTCCAAAAAGTCTTTATCTTGAGGGTCGATTGCCATTTTAATATCCAAGCCGGTTTGAATCCAAACACGGGTACTTCCCATTGTAACTGGTGATTCATAAGGAACATTCAACTGAAAGGGCACCACTTTTTCTTCATTTGGAGCGATTGTGAAGCGCTCAGTCAATAAGATTTTGTCCAAGGCAACAGAACGTCTTACCTTTTTATCATCAACTTCCACCACATAGTCAGTCATTAATGTTAAATAGATGTTATCAATATCCTGCTCGTTTTTTCCTCCCTTGATAAAAACCTCACCTTCGATTGACTCACCGACAATATAACTTTTTTTCGCAAGCCTCGTATCAACTTTAGCAGCACCAATACCTATGGATGACAGCAGTTTATCAAACATGATAATCCCTCATTTCCTTTTTATAAGTCTATTTTACTATACTTCAAGCGGAAAATAACACTCTGTAATTAATATATCGAATAAAACTCCTGAGTTTTACAGCAATCTAATTATAAATAGACTTACTGATCATCCCATTTAAAAATAAAAGATTTAGAAACAAAAAAAGCGACCTCCTACGAAGAGATCGCTTCATCCTCAACCCTATTTTGTTCTACAATTTTATAATGCTGAAAAGCAATCGCAAATCCTGTGGTATTTGTTGAACTTTGCACATGTACGTTGGCATTATAGATGTCTGCAATACTATTAATCAGCCAAAGTCCAATACCTGCTCCACTCGTTTGCGCTTTAGCCGAATTTGTACGATAATACTTTCCAAAAATCTTTCCAAGATTATTATAATCTATACTCGAACCAGAATTTATGACTTCAATAACGATCTTTTTGGTCTGATTATACTCACGGATACCAATAAAGATGGAGGAGTCTTCTTTTGAATATTTTATGGCATTATCAAGCAAGTTTCTGATCATCAATTCGATTGAACCTTGGTCAATCCATATATGAATATTGGGGTTAATACTATACTTGAAATGAAATTCTCGATTAGGGTATTTTTTCTTATATTCCTCAAAAATAGGTTTGATTTTCTCGATTGGATTCAGCCAACTATCTGGAGGGGAACCCCCTAAATAATACATATCATAAATGATTTTTATGCTAGATAATAAGGAAGTGATATTTTCCGTTTCATTTATAACGGATTGAAGTTTCTGTTTCATTTCCTCATCTGCTTCAGGTAGCATATCCTCTATCAATTCAAGTTCATTCTTAATATTATGGGCTGGATTTTTAATTTCATGAACCATTTCATCAAGGAAGGATTTGGTCTCTTTAATCCCATCCTGCAGTTCCAACATCGTCGTATTGACTGCGTCAATCGTCTTTTCTATTTCTGGTATAACAGGCTTTTTGTATACGAAACTCTCTAAATGAAATCGTGACATTTTCATAAAATGTTCTCTCATTTTTATTAGAGGGGTATAGTAAAGATTTCTCATAATTTTATAGTTAATGAAAATTAAAAGCACTGATAGACTGATGAATAGCAAGCATTGAATAGTCACTATTTTGAACTCCTGCAAGAGAGCTTTACTAACATTACGGTAAGTAACGATCTCACCCTTAAAAGCATCTGTATTAACCTCATGGCCGATGTTGATTAAAATAGAATTACTTTCATTAAGTAATTTCAGATCCAAATTTTGTTTAATAAACACATTATAGACATCCCCTAAATCGACATGCATTAACAGTTTGTTTAACAAAAATAATAAAAGACCATCGAAGCCTTCAACGTCATCGGCAAGTACTGTTGTGTCCTTATAATATAATGCCTTTGACTGAGTATCTTGATTATAAACATAGATATACTCGTTATCTTTTGGAATAGTTTGCAAAAAGTCAGTTAATTCTTCGGTATCAAGCTGATCTTCATATAGAGCATGTTCTAGCCAAATATGAGTTGGGAATAATTCAGATGCCTCTTTCCTAAAGAGAGTCGACATCCTGTTATAACCAAATAAAATAGTGGTAATAAACACCAGCGATATGATTGAAAAGTATGCAACTTGCTTAAACACTCGCTGATTATTTATCAAATTCTTTTTAAAACTAATCATTTTATATCTTAAGTGTTCCTTTCGCCTATTCAATTAAATTAACAGAGGATTTCATTATATCAAAATAATAATGCCTTTTTATATGTATTTAATTCCAGTCCTTTCGTTATGTATAAGCACCATCATTCATTAGAAAATTAGTTGAAAATGTGATTATGAAAGCAAAAATAAAACGCCGCTCCGATTGGAAAGACGTAAAAAAAAAAGGATATCTACCTATAGAATCATTTTATAAATAGATAGAGCGGTCTGCTATTAAAAATTATTAATTTGATACACTATCAATAAGGAGGGTCCTTTAGTTTATACCTATACCTACAACTAATATTAATATGAAAAAGCCAACCCAGATAAGGGCATTTAGGAGGATACCAAAAATCATGCTTACCATTTTTTTAGATAAAATAGCAAAGACGATTCCTGCTATAGATAAGATGGTAGCCATTAACAAGAACAATCTAGGATATGCCATATTATCCGTTATAAAATAGGATAAGACTATACAGATGCCTACTGTTAATAAAGATAATCTGCCGTATGTGTTCATAGATATCCTCCTTTCCAATTTAATTCTATTGATATATGGAAAAATACTTCATTAATAATGCGAAAAAGCTGCTTTAAATTCTAGAAGAATAATGATCCTCTTATCTGATGGATTGGTAAATTCTGACTTCACTAAAATAAGCATGGCCTAATGACCATGCACCAATTTCAGATGATTAATCATCTATAATTTTAAGTTAATAATTAGACTTCCTGAGTTCTCTTTTTAAAAACAAATATTGAAATAAATAGAATAATAACAGCATACCCAAGTACCCACCATAGATGCGGAAACATATTTCTATAAACTCCGCTTAATGCAGCTTTTCCAGCTTCAACAGCATGAACAAACGGCAGTAGATAAGCGATATCCTTAAATAATCCACCTACTAGCTCTAAATTAAACCATATGCCCGATAGCCATGCTGATACATTTGTAAGGAGCGCACCACATATTCCTACCGCTGCTTTTTCACTAAATAGAGCTCCGCTAATTAACCCAATTCCAATAAAGATTGATTCCATGGGAACCAATATCAGAATAACCATAAAAATCGTTGCTGTAAAATCTAGTCCCATACATAATGCAGCTATAAAGCAAACGGATATTTGTATAACGGACATAACTAACAATGGCAGTGAATAACCCAAAATAAAGTCTCGAGATGTCATCGGAGTTGTAAATAATCTAGTCAAAAAAGAGCTTGCACGATCTTTCGATAATACTTGTGCTGCAAACAATGCCATAAAGGAAAGGCCGAATACAGCAATGCCTGGTGCTAATGAAGATATATTAAATAAATCCACAGGGATACTGCTATTAATCGCTGATAAAAGTGCAAGTAAAATGAGCGAAAAAGCAAGACCAAGGAATAATGAAATAGGATCTCTGACAATTTCCTTCATCACTCGATTGGCAAAAATGATTGCTTTCATCGTTTATCCTCCTTCGTAACAATTTCTACGAAGGCATCCTCGAATCTATCGGTCTTTGTCATGCCTGTGAGTTCTTCGACTGTTCCGATTGCTTTTACTTGGCCATCTTTCATGACACAGATTCGGTCACATAATGCTTCAGCTTCCTCTAAATAATGTGTTGTTAACACAATGGTTGTTCTATCTTTTAATTTTTCAATTATAGACCATAATTCTCGGCGTCCTAATATGTCTAAACCTAATGTCGGTTCATCTAAAAATAAAATGTCTGGATCAGAAATAAGTGCAAGCGCAATACTAAGCTTACGTTGCCAGCCACCGGATAAGGTTTTACTTTTTTTGCTTTTCATATGGTTCTAAAGAGAAATGATTCATCATATTAGCTGTTTTTTCATATACTTCAGATTTAGAATAACCATGAATAGCCGCCATTAATTCTAAATTTTCTCGAACTGTTAAATTTGGAGCAATGGCAGTTTCTTGTGGCGATACCGCTATGATCTTCTTCACTAGCTCTTGATTTTTTACAATATCATGTCCAAATATAGACGCATGGCCGCTTGTAGGCTTTGTTAAGCAGCATAACATTTTAATCAACGTTGTTTTTCCTGCCCCATTCACACCTAATAAACCAAACAATTCTCCCTGCTTAATTGAAAATGATACTTGATTAACTACAATTTTATCATCATACTTTTTAGTTAATTGATCAATAGAGATTGCATAACTCATCATTCATCCTCCTTATGAAGCGGAGACTTTACCAGATTTAAAAATTCATTCATCATATTCTCGGGTACAATAGCAAGCCCTCTCTCTTCATCACCCGTGATAATAAGAGAGTCCCCAGGTTTTATATAAAATACATCACGCGCCTTTTTGGGTATAACAATTTGACCACGCTCACCTATTTTGGCTACACCAAAAAAGTACTTACCCTTTGGTGGTACAATCAAATTCGTATCTTCTCCATCAAAATTTACCAAATCATCCAGCGTCACTTTATACAATTTGGCTAATGCTTGCCAATGTCCAAGGTCAGGAGTTGATTCGCCCTTTTCCCACTTTGCGATTACCTGTCTTGAAACATTGATTTCATAAGCTACCTCTTCCTGTGTCAATTTATGATGCAGGCGCAGGTTTTTTAGATTCATACTTATCATACTTTTCCTACCTCCATATTTATTATGAATTATTTCTATAATGCCCTCCACCAACAATCCGTAACAGCTATGTTAGAATTCGTAGCATTTCTGATTTAACATTGCTTTTACCAAATAAAACAATCACCGTTGTTTTCATTAAAATATCCCTTTAAAAGGACATTTGTATTCCTTGTCGTATATATGTCTTTATATCGCAATAAAATATTTTATGGTGGTGGGGATAATCATGAAAAAAATTCAAATTGTAATAGTAGGAATCTGCCTTTTACTTATTGGCTGCAACGATAATGAAGCATCTGCTGGTTTATCCTATGATCCGTCAAAAATTCAAAAACAACTAAAAGAGGAACAAAAGATTGATTCAAAATTACCAACTGCATTTCCTGTTGAAATCAAAGATTATGAGATAAGTCCACAGACTCATACCGAATCTTCTGTTCATGATGTGCAGTTTACAGGGACAAATGAAGAAAAATTCATTCTTATGATCCATACAAAAGAAGTAACATATGATGGTAAACCACAAGGGTATGAGGAGTTAAAGATTAATAATCAGGAGGTGTTTTATATAGAGGATGATTTAGCATCATCAGTTCATTGGACAGATGGCGATTATCATTATATTTTTGAGTATCAAGTTGCTGAATCCGGCAAAGATGCCGCGAAGCTAACAAAAGAAGAAATGGTGGAAGTAGCTGAATCTTTTAAATATAGCAGTTCAAATACGAAACCTATCCTCATTTTACATTTCAAAAAACTAGCATTGATTTTTCAATGCTAGTTTTTATTGCATTCATTGAATAGATAGGCATCCTCTTAAAAAATTCTCACTATAAAAAAGCAGCTCATTGGTCGTTCTGGATTTAACTTATTGACGTTTCTTTTTGAACCTTTACATGTCTATTATAAATATATAAGCTTTCCTGTGTTATTGGACATTAATCAAACGATAATTCGTTGAATACATATAATCATTGTTAAAATCCAATAGGTACTTTTGTATCAATGCCTGTTCCCTCCTAATATTTCTTATAAAACCTTTAGATCAATTCCTGATATTCTATCAATATATGTAGCTTACACATTTTTACTGTTTATCTTTGACAAGAAGAGGTTAATACATAAATCGGAAGGTTTTTCACATGAATAAAGTTTCGATTATTACAGGTGCAGGCAGCGGATTAGGACAAGCAGCTGCACTTCGTCTAGCAAAAGATGGGGTTAACATTGTAGCGGTTGATATTAACGAAAAAGGCGGAAATGAAACAATCAAACTCGTGAAAGAAATAGGGACAGATTGTATATTCATTAAAGCTGATGTTTCTAAAGCAGAAGATGTGAAGAATTATGTGGCTCAAACGGTTGAACGCTTTGGGACAATTGATTACTTTTTTAATAATGCCGGGATTTCAGGAAGCGGTTCATTTTTCTTGGATTCTAAGGTCGAAGAAATCAATCAAATTGTTGGCATTAACCTAATGGGAGCTTTATACGGCGTTTATTATGTTGCTGAGGTTATGCTGAAAAACGGTGGAGGTTCAATCGTGAATACAGCTTCAAGTGCGGGTGTGATTGGTCAAGATTCCGTTGTCGCCTATTCTGCCACAAAACATGGAATTGTAGGTTTAACAAAAAGCTTGGTTGCAGAATATGCGAAAGATGGATTGCGTGTAAATGCGATTGCTCCGGGACCTACTGAAACACCAATGGTAAAAGCTTTCTATGAAGCTAATCCAGCTATGAAAGAAAATGCTACAAAAGGAATTCCGCAAAAACGATTGGGAACACCTGAAGAAGTAGCAGAACTGGTTACATTCTTATTAACTTCTGAAGCACAATATAATAACGGAGAAGTTATTCGTATAGATGGTGGATTTACAAATACAAAATAAGCTTGGTGAATGATAAAAGAAGCTCAGAATCATACTCTGTGCTTCTTTGTTATTGGAGTGAGACTTACGGACATCTAGCTCTAGTTTCTGGAGTATGAATCCCTGCATTATGCCTTGCCTGTAATCTCACTTACATGGCATCTACTACCATCTTGGCAATCGTTCCATTGGATAATATAAATTTATCAATATTAATATGTGAGAAATTTTCAACATGCTCTTCTCTTTCAATTTCGACAACTGTATGGACATGAGAGGCGATTCTTTCAACCGCACATGCAATCATTAATGACTTTCCGTCAGTTAAGGTTTGATTCTGAATCCGATCATCAGAGAAAATCAAGATAGATTTTGCATTTTGGATATTGGCTTTCTTTAATACCTCAACATTCGAGGCCTCTCCTCTTATATAATGGATATTTCCATTTACATAAGATAGCTTTTCAAGCATATCTATAACCACTATTTCCGCCTTTTTATTCTTGTCTAAAATTTCCTTAACTGCGTTTTGCGCCTTATGTGACCAATCTATGATAACAATATGATTCTTTCCTTCATACATAAGCTCTCCACCCTCTTTACGTCTTCTGTAAACCGTAAAACTTTCCATAACTTTTCCGATAAAAGTGGCGAATAAACCAATACCAACCACATACAAAAATAGGATTGTAAATATTCTTCCTTCTATAGTAGTCGGTGACATGTCTCCATATCCAACCGTCAACATGGTCGTCATTGTGAACCATAACGAGTCCATATAGGTAGTAAACGTATCTGGTTCAATCAACCTGAGCATAATTGTACAGAATACGATTAAAAATATGGTTGATGTGGTCAATAATAATCAAGACATATGTGTTAGTTTAAAATATAAATTACGTAAGATAATCATTCAAACACCTCTTCTTACTCTGAACAGGATTTTTTCGGTTAATGCATGCATAGTCCATTTTCTCTATTATAATATTGAACCATCTATTTAACATATACTCAGTTCCATTTTGTTCCTTTTATTATTAAATATAATGCTGTCCAAAGTTAAGTTATTTAGTGTGTCCCTCTTTCCTCTCGTATGCTTCTGCAATTCCAATTAAAATATTTGCCTACATATTTCAATTATTTACTACCCATATACCTGGTTACTCTATCTCTAACTACGCAAATCTTAAGATAATTTGGTTAAATGTGAAGCATTTTGTAAATAGGTATTTCTTTACAGTTTTTTCTCCAACTGTTATGTTAGAGAAAATAATATACATTCTTTGTATAAGGGTTATTAGCTTATTGGATATGCACTTAAATATTTTCAAAATTAATCCTTCTAAAGGGTTTTTTTCTTTGCAAAAAAACAATGGGTCATAAATCGCAGTAATTAGGAGCTGTTGATATGCATAGCATTGATAGTAGCATACATGTGTTTTTAGAAGGTGTTTCAACTCACATAATCTCTTCAGAAGATACTCTTGCAGATTTACGATTTAAAGACGATACGAATACATATTCTGAGGAAATCAATAGTATGGTTAAAACTTGGCGAAAAACCCTTATAGAGATATATGGATTTTCAATTGCCCAAGAGCAAAACGAAACCTTTGCAGTTTTAAAAGAATGGGGAAAGGAAACCGTTGATTTACTCATAAACTTAAATTTATCACTTGCTGATGCAATAGAAGAAGTTAGATTTTATCGTGATAAAATTGGCGGTATCATCAAGGACCAAGCTAAAAAATATTCAGTAAGTCTGGACGTTTTCTATGAAATCATTTCTAAATTCGATTCAGTTGTTGATAAAGCGATACACTGGCTTAGTATTTCTTATTCTTCACAATACTCCAATAGAATCGTATTAGCGGAGAGGACTGCTTTTGAACTGTCTATTCCTGTTGTTAGGATTACATCCAATATCGGGATTATTCCAATCATTGGAGTATTAGACACTCAACGTGCAAGCCACTTGATGGAAAAAGCATTACAGGCTGGAAGTGAATATGATCTAAGTTATATTATTATTGATCTATCAGGAGTTCCGATTACGGACACAATGGTGGCTCATCAGATATTTAAAGTTATTGATGCATTGCGACTCATCGGTATCGAGACGCGCTTATCCGGTATCCGAATAGAAATTGCACAAACAATGGTAAACCTCGGAATTAAATTTACAGCTAAAAGCTACTCTAGCTTACATTTGGCTGTTAAAGATATCCTATGATAAATTTCTCTCCCGGACATACAGTCGGGAGTATTTTTATTTAAAACAAAAAAGACACTCAAAGAATGTCTTAAAATAGACTAAATAGTTCTCCCGTTCATGATCCATTCAGGAACAACCATTTTGATATTCCCCTTTAGTATACCAGCCAGTTCATATATTTCACTTAGCATTCTTTCATACATAGTAGAGTGCTTCACGAAATTTTCTAATCTTTCCTCCAAACGAGTCTTTTCTCCTTCTGATTTTGTTACATAATACTGCTCAATAATTTCAAAATAATGAACCGGTAAGAGCAACCTTGAGAATAACATCCGTGCAGAAAATGTTGATAAAGGGGTGATTGATTGATATTGGCGCAAAAATGACTCGACACCCTGATGGTATGTATTTGGCTGTTTAAAATAATAAGCGCGTATCCACTCCGCAATATCCCTCGCACTATGGTCAAAAACCCATTCACTAAATAATTTGCCATTTGAGCCGGGTCCCCAGGTTTCTGAAGTAAAGCGATCATAACAAACGGTCCCAGCATCAACCATCTCCGGGTTTTCATCTATTTCAGTATCAACTAAATATTGGATTGCGTTTTCCGAAAGGCCTGCGTAATAAGGATAGCTGTCAATAAACAGTTTTTCAAAATCGTTTTGTGGCTTTGCTGCCAATTTATCTCTCCAAACTCGTTCAAGCTGATCGACCCGCTGCTCCCACATTTCCTTCCATTTTCCGATTCTGCTGCAAAAAACGATTCGTTGCGGAATAGACCTGCCACGATAATGAAATATTGCCAGCTCTCTGCCCACTTCATATGATTGAGGAATTTCCATTTCATTTATACAAACCACATAATCGTTACTTTCCAGTTTTGTTAATAGCTTTTGTTCCTTGTTTAACAGGGGAAGCCATACTCCCTTCTCCCCTTTGTTATGCATATGGTACGCCAAACTGCTTCGTTCCTGGAGCTCTTGCTCTTCCATGTTTATGGCAAAGCTCATGAATACTCTGCCTCCACCGTTATATATGTTTATTGCCCCACTGCTTATTTCTTGATCAACTGTAATTCCATATTGTTCGTGTAATAATTGTTTGTTCATCACAATATTGTTCATCACCTCTAATTCCTTGCTTACTATGATAAGTATATGGGCAAGATAACTGTTATATGTGGTTAACATCAAGATTTATACTTACTATATGCATGGGAGTTGGTGTCTTCGTATGAAAGGGAAACCTGTAGATATGACTGAACAAACAGCAAGAAAATGGTTGCATGATCGAGGGGTGACAGTTACAGATATTGGTGAATTAGTTTTATACCTTCAGCATCAATATCATGATAATCTGCTATTGGATGAGTGTATTAAAAATGTGGAGCGCGTACTCTCAAAACGCGAAGTCCAAAATGCCATTTTAACTGGCATACAACTAGATATGCTTTCCGAAAAAGGGATGCTTGAAGAACCTTTACAATCCATAATCCGGACTGATGAAGGATTATATGGGGTTGATGAGATTTTAGCATTTAGCATCGTGAATGTATATGGTTCTATTGGTTTTACCAATTATGGATATATTGATAAAAAGAAACCAGGCATACTGGCAAAATTGAATGATAAATCCTCCGGTGAATGCCATACCTTCCTGGATGATATTGTTGGGGCGATTGCTGCTGCCGCTTCCAGCCGTTTAGCTCACCGAGTAGAGAATGTAGAATAAATATAAAATCCTGAATTTATACTTTGAGTTTTTCTTTTATAAGATAATTAAACCGAGTCGGTTAATTTCCTAACAGTCTAACAAGTAAGAACGAAAGAGCATACCTGCCCTTTCGTTCTACTGTTTAGATATTTATATGAATTATGTGTAATACACATCTTTGTGAATTCATTTAATCGCTTTGGTAATCATAAGTGAACTAACTCAAATTCCACATTGTCAAACTCCATTTCAGCTGCAAGCTCTATTGTATAATAAACAAAGGCAAGAGCAATCAGGGCTGCCAATATGAGCTGCTGATCAATAAGGGTAATTGCAAAAATGATATCGAGTAAGATTAGTATTGAAAATCTTAGAATCATCGTCTATCCCCCCTTTTTCTTCTATTATCATTATTCCCGTTATCAAACACTGTACCTATAGGTATCTTGACAATTGTATGGCTTTTCTAAATATTAATCTTTATTATTTAAATCCTGAATAAGTTTGTGAAATATTGAACTTTCTATAGAAATCCTTAAACTAGTATGCTAGAATACTAGTGGTTGAGTTAAATTACTTTTTTGTAGTTTAAATGTATGGCTAATTTATTTGAAGGTTGATGCCTTCGTCTTTAATTATGAAAGCCTAAACATAAATAAAGGAAAAAACGTACATACTACATGATGATAGAAATTTTTCTCAAATATTTAGTAAGGGAGTATTACATAGGATGACTAAAGTGGATTTAAAAGCAAAACCATACCATTTATCTGATGAAGATATTAAATGGGTAACAGACACAATTAATTCTATGACAATTGAAGAAAAGATTGGCCAATTATTCGTTAATATGGGAGCTAGCCGTACTGAAGAATATTTAACAGGTATGCTAAACAACTACCATATCGGTGCTGTACGTTACAATCCTGGTAAAGCTGAAGAAGTTTACGATCAAAATAAAATTCTTCAAGAAAACAGCAAAATTCCATTGCTAATTGCTGCAAACACAGAAGCAGGCGGTAATGGAGCTTGTACAGACGGTACTGAAGTTGGTCTTGAAGTTAAAATCGGTGCAACAAAAGATGCGAAATGGGCATATGAAATGGGCCGAGTTTCTGGTGTAGAAGCGTCTGCAATCGGATGTAACTGGAGCTTTGCGCCAATCGTAGATATTCACATGAACTGGCGTAACCCAATCATCTCTAGCCGTACTTTTGGTTCTGACCCTGATCAAGTTTTAGAAATGAGCTTGGCTTACATGAAAGGTATCCAGGAAAGCGGAATTGCACCTGCTGCTAAACACTTCCCTGGTGACGGCGTAGATGAGCGTGACCAGCATTTATCCTTCGCGCCTAACAGCCTATCTTGTGATGAGTGGGATGAAACTTTCGGAAAAGTTTACAAAGGCTTAATCGATGCTGGCCTACCTTCTATCATGGCTGGTCACATCCATATGCCTGCTTATTCCAAGCACTTCAACCCTAGCCTTACAGATGAAGATTTGCTGCCAGCAACTCTTTCTAAAGAGCTAATCACAGATTTATTACGTGGTAAATTAGAATTCAATGGCGTTGTTGTTACAGATGCGAGCCACATGGTTGCGATGACTTCTGCAATGAAACGCAGCGAAATGCTTCCTACTGCTATTGCTGCTGGTTGTGACTTATTCTTATTCTTCAACGATCCAGATGAAGATTTCGGCTACATGATGGACGGATACAAAAACGGTATTATTACAGAAGAGCGTTTAGAAGCAGCTCTTACTCGTATCCTTGGTCTTAAAGCATCTTTAGGTCTTCACAAAAAAGCAAAAACGGAAATCATGATGCCGAAAGAAGAAGCGCTTAAACAAATCGGTCTTCCTGAAAACGTTAAGCTATTTAAAGAAGTTACTGATCGTGCAATCACATTGGTAAAAGACAAACAAGATATTTGGCCTGTTACTCCTGAAAAATACAAACGAGTATTACTAGTTAATGTTAAAACTGCTGAAGGTGCATTCAGTAAATTAATTAGCGGTAACAAACCTAAGCCAATTGATCTTCTGAAAGCAGAGCTTGAAGCGCAAGGCTTTGAAGTGGAAATTCACGAATCTCCAATGGATAAAATCGCGGACCTGCCACCAGAAGAACAAATGAAGAGCATCATGAACGCATATGCAGCAAAACGCCCTATTAAAGAATTAACAGATAAATATGATTTAATCATTAATATCGCTAATATCAAAATGGGTGAAGTTGTTCAACGTATGACATGGAATGCGTTAAAAGGAACACCTGATATTCCGTTCTATGTACACGAAGTACCAACAATCTTTGTTTCTGTAAACTACCCATTCCACTTAGCGGATGTTCCACAAGTGAAAACATACATCAACACGTATGACGGTAATAAAGAAACAATTGAAGTACTAGTAGAAAAAATGATGGGTAAATCACCATTCAAGGGTGACAGCCCAGTTGATGCATACTGCGGATTAAAAGACACATACATTTAATCTGTCAAAAGCAAAAAAAGGATTAAACCTTCCTCGGTTTAATCCTTTTTCTCTTTTAAGTAGGAAGCGATTGCCCTGCCTGCTACCCTGCCTGTAAATAAACAGCCTCCAAGAAATGTCCCCTCTAGCGAACGATATCCGTGAACTCCTCCCCCTCCAAATCCAGAAACCTCACCAGCTGCATAAAAGCCAGGTATTGCCTCACCCTTAGAATTGAGGACTCGTGCTGATAAATCTGTTTGTAGCCCGCCTAGAGTTTTGCGACTTACAATGTTTAAACGAACAGCAATCAATGGTCCATTTTGAGGATCAAGTATTTTATGCGGTTTGGCGACTCGGATTAATTTGTCACCTATGTAATTTCTCGCTCCCCTTAATGCCGTAATTTGCAAATCCTTTGTGAATGTATGATCCATTTCACGATCTCTCGCTTTTATTTGTCTTTCAATTTCTTCGTAATTTAATAGATTATCTTTTGTTAATTCATTCATTCCTTTAACCAGTTCCACTAAGTTATCTGCAATGACAAAATCCTCGCCATGATCCATAAATGCCTTTACCGGACCAGGAGGACCAGGGAGTACTCTGCTTAAGACCTTGCGGATACTTTTATTCGTTAAATCCGGATTTTGCTCAGAACCGGATAGCGCAAATTCTTTCTCAATCATTTTTTGTGTCAAAATAAACCATGAGTAATCAAATCCTGTTTTTTGGATAGCCTCCAGGGTGCCAAGTGTATCATACCCAGGAAAGTTGGGGGCCGGGAAGCGCTGGCCTGTTGCATTCAGCCAAATAGAGGACGGACCTGGCAAAATTCTAATTCCATGGTTTTCCCATACCGAGTTCCAGTTTTTGATTCCCTCTGTGTAATGCCACATACGATCTCGATTTACAATACGCCCACCTGCCTCTTCTGATATCCCCAGCATTCTGCCATCCACATGTGCCGGGACCCCTGAAATCATGTTCTTTGGAGGCGGCCCCAGTCTTTCTGGCCAATTTGTGCGAATTAAATCATGGTTGGCTCCGATACCCCCGCTCGAAACAAGAACTGCTTTACCAGAAAACTCAAAATGAGTAATAACGTCCCTGTTACTTTTCTCACCTCTTAAAGCCGAACTGGCTGCCAATATGGAACCCTTCACCCCCTGAATTATCCCATTACTGCTCATCAGTTCATCTACACGGTGACGAGGACGATAATCAACTAATCCATTTTTAATATGCTCTCTTACCCTTTTTTCAAAAGGCGATACAATACCTGGACCTGTTCCCCAAACAATATGAAATCTTGGTACTGAGTTACCATGTCCTTCAGCCAAATAACCTCCTCTTTCAGCCCAACCAACTACAGGAAAAAAACGAACTCCTTGTTTATGAAGCCAAGCACGTTTTTCTCCAGCAGCAAAGTCAATATACGCTTCTGCCCATTTTTTGCCCCAATAATCCTCCTCATCTCGATCAAACCCTGCAGTACCCATCCAATCCTGCCAAGCCAATTCCTTAGAATCTTTAATACCCATACGACGTTGTTCAGGGGAATCCACTAAAAATAAACCACCGAATGACCACCAAGCTTGTCCGCCTAATGAAGCTTCAGGTTCTTGATCTAGCAATAATACCTTTTTCCCTGCATCTGCAATTTCTGCTGTAGCCACCAAACCGGCCAAACCAGCCCCAATAACGATCGCATCGAACTCCAATGCATTTCCCCCTTTTTGATAAACGTTTATACTCTTATATTAATCTATAGTTCCATAATTTAGGTATGTATACTGATATAAAAAGAAGAATTTACTTTGCTTAAAATTATGAGCCTAAATCAACAGTTTTATATTCCTCCCTTTTTATAAATAAAAAACCAGCCTAGTACCAGACTGGTTCAATAATCATCTTCCTCATCATCCTCTTCCTCATAATCGGAGAAATAATCCACGAATTCATATTTTACTTCATCATCTGTTCGTTCCACTTCTGTAGCTTGATATTCCCCCATGTTCTCTTCCACTATTGCTATATACATCACTCTGCGTCCAGCCTCATATTCATCATTGACTTCCATGAATCCGCTCACGACATAATAATCTTCATCCTTGTTGTACTCAACTTTGCTATGCCCAATAAATTCAAAAGTTTCATCCTTTGATGAAGCATCTTCCACTTTATTCTTGGCAACCCTAGCTATTTTGTTTTCCGCGTCTGAGTAATATTTATAACCTGCAAAGGCCGCTATCCCTAATATCAATACTGCAGCTGCTATGATAACCATCACTTTATATTTCTTAGCCACCCTCTTCCTCCCCCTTTATGTGTTATAGTAGTATTCTTCCACACCGTCGTTTCTCCTGATAGTTGCCGACATAGTACCAATTTACTTCATTCTTATAAAATTAGTATTCATCCCCCTGCCGTTCATACGATTATATGGCTCTCAACAAGATTTTATTTCGCTTATTATTGAATTGTCCCAAGAGTTTCAGATTTTATGAAAAATAAGAGGACAACCACCTCTATTTCCAATAGACCCGATTATGTATTCTATGGTGTATTTATGAGGAAATTAGTTAATTTGGAATTGGAATTTTCCTCTGGGTTGCAGAAGAAATTAAAATACGTCAGTGTATACTTCCGCAAATCGAAGCGAAAGTCGATAAGTTCGATAAGTAAGTGGACTAAACTATTTATGAGGCGAAAATGGGAAGACAGCAGATGCGAGTGCATTGGCTCAAGGATTCATCATCCCTAGTATGTTAACTTACATTTATTTATGAGCCTACTATTGGAGTAAGTTATTGAGGGTATCAGAAGAATTAGTAAAAGAGGAAGGAGCTCTAAAATAAATAGACTTTAGAACTCCCTTTTTAGTTATTTATTCATAAATTGGCACTCTATCCAGGCAAAATTAATTATTAATGTATTTTTCAAAAACTGCACCAAAATCTTTCATATGATATTCATTATAGGAGGATTTTAACCATTCAAATGTAAATTCAGTTATCCCTTTATATGTGCCTGTTAATGATGCTTCCTCAGATCTTGAGTGTTGGAGTGTTTGAACCGCTCGATCGAGTCCTTCTTTGGCATAATTCATTTGAATGGAGTTTTCATACGTGATTTCCTCAATTCGCAGTAATGCTTTATACAAATCCTTTAATTGTTCAATTTGATTTTTCTTGACGTCAATATCAAAATGAACATTTCCTACATCAAACTTTATTTCTGTATCCAAATCTAATCGCCCTGCAGTTTCAAGCATGACATTTGAAATCTTATACTGAGAATATGGGTATCGTTTTAATAAACGTTTAGATGAGACAGCATTTTCGCCATCTACATGAATTAATGCTAGATTTGTAAAGCAATATTCGTCTGCCTTCGTTTTGATAATGAAATAAATCTTCTCATTATCCTCGTGCATAACATAGTCGTCTGCATCCGTTTTGTCATAATCTTCCGGCGGAATAATAACACCTACGTCAGACAAACCCAATGCATCAGAAGCCATTTTCTTTAACATGTATATCACCCCATTGTAGTTTATACTTTTACTATATCAGAAAAGTGACTAGTATAAAATTCATTTAATGCTCAAGAAAACACATGGATGGTCCATGTGTTTTATGTCATTATTCATCATATTTTTTTGTTATTTTTGCTATTTCTTCACCAAGCTTCTTATAACTTTTTACTTCGTCATGAGGATGCTGTGAATTTTTTCTTTGCTTCCAGTGTCTTTCTTCTTCTTTTTTTGAATGTGACATATATATACCTCCAAATTAAAATAGGACTCATTGCAAAAGATTGAAGCATATCGCCCTATTTTCCTTTATTTTATATTTTCTTTGCCTTTTTAGATTTATTCTTATAAGCTTGATTTGCGCTGGCGCTTCCTAATTCCTTTGAGAATTCAGCATCCGTTTTACTAGAATCAAACCCCTGTTTACTTTTTTGAGCTGCATCATGCTTTCTTTTCGGCATACGATCCCTCCTTCTCTCATTTAGTATTAGAAAGTAAAGAGTAAATATGCACTGTCAGCTATGAATTATTGTTTTATCTTCTTTCAAGGACGACTACTCCTTTTTCTTTTCCAATGTTATTTGAATTAGCTGATCGTGGATAAAAGAAAAAGCAAAGAATGCTGATAAAGCTATGCATTCTTTGCTTGATTGATCTAAATATTGAGACCGCCCTTGACTGTGCGATTATCTTACTTGTTATTGAATAGATAACTGTTGTTTTGCATTCGTCAGTTTACTCATTAAAACATAGGTAAAAAACGATAAAACAATCGGCAGTACGACCGTATGCATCCCGAAAGGATTTGGATAAAATCGATCTATAATCATAAAGCTGCCCATTCCTACAATCATGGATGAAACCGCGCCGTATTTATTCCCGCCAGACCAATATAATCCCATAATAACTGGCCATATAAACACCGACTCCAAGCCTCCAAATGCAAACAAGTTTAACCATACAATTAAATCAGGTGGACTTAACGCAAACAATACAACAGCGATTCCAATTGCCGCTGTAATCCAAAAGCTGATTCTTTTAATCTGCTTCTCGGTAGCATCCTTTTTTATGTAATTGATATATACATCCTTTACTATAGTTGCGCTTACTAATATTAAAAGAGAATCAACTGTGGACATGATAGCAGCCATGGGAGCGGCTAAGACAATACCCGCAATAAATGGTGGCAAGACCTCCATAGTTAATGCAGGCATGACCATATCACCAATTTCTATCCCAGGTATCAATGGACGCGCGAAAACTCCGATTAAATGCATTCCCAGCATCACAGCACCTACCACAATTGTTCCTGTGATAATCGCGATGTGCATTCCCTTCGAATTTTTATAGGACATCGCTCGCATGCTGATTTGCGGTAAACCCACGACGCCCACACCAACTAAAATCCAAAAAGATGAGACATACAAAGGCGTTAAATCTCGTTCTGCACCAAAAGGAGTAATTAGGTTGGGATTTTCAGCCATTAAGTCTGACATAATGTTCGATATTCCTCCGCCAGCAATAATGGTGGCGATTAAAAGGATGACGGTTCCGGCTAACATGACTACTCCTTGGACGGTATCTGTTAAAGCGACTGCTCTAAATCCACCAATAATAACATACATTAAAACTGAAACGGCGAATATGAAAAGTGCTGTCTTATATGGAAGCCCTGTTAAGGATTCAATCAATCGCGCTCCCCCAACCCATTGGGCAGTCATCGACGCAAATAGGAATATAATGATGCTAATGGCCGATATAATGACAACCGTATTACTTTTATATCTGCCTTTTAGAAAATCAATGATCGTGATTGCTTTATACTTACGAGCCATAATCGCAAATTTTTTCCCTAAAACCATTAATACAAAATACCCGGTTGCCAGTTGAGCCATAGATAGTAAAACCCAACCGAGCCCACGTGTATAGGCAACACCCGGCCCGCCAATAAAGCTTGAAGCACTTCCGTATGTTGCCATCATAGTCATTGCAAGCACAAAACCGCCTAATTGTCTCCCGCCAAGAAAATATTCCTGCAGGAAGGAATCAGAGGATTTTAATTTTCCATTTGCCCAGAATCCTATATAAAAAATAATAACTAAAAAGATCAATAAAGGAACAATGACCTCCCACTTCATGATTGCTCCTCCTCTTCGTCATCCACATCAAAAGATACTTCTTCAAATAAAAATTTGACAATAAGAGTAACAAGGACCACCATAACAAGAAAGCCGACTACACAGCTTAGAAAAAACCAAGCTGGCAATCCTAAAATGTATGTATATTCCTTCGGATTACCTGATCCTAACCCATACGCAAATCCAAACCACCAGATAAAATTTATAATGACAAGTACGACACCTATGATTGCTTCCCTATGGGCTACTTTAAAACGTCTATCTTTCATATCTTCCTCCTTGCAATAGCACCATTAGTTTGCCCGCCATTATTTTTTGTATAATACGTAAACAAACAACATTACCATTAAACCAAGCCATACTCTTAAAATGAAGGTACAAAATTTGGTAGAATAACTTATAATGGATAGCTTAATAAAAAACTGTATAACGCAAAGAAGCCTCAAAATCAGATTTTGAGGAGGCACATTATATAATTTCACCATTTACTTGTCTTTATTAAAATAAAACTCACAATTAGGGTAAGGACAAGAGCACCTGTGAATGCTGGAAATAGATAAAACCCTCCAGTTTCAGGACCCATTTCACCGAGAATTCCTGTACCAATCCACGCACCAATTATGCCAGCCAGGAAATTCCCCACCATCCCGTTGTGAACGTTTTCATGAATAAGTAATCCCGCAATCCAACCAATAAAGCCACCAACAAACAGGATGCCAATAAAGGACATTTTTTAGCTCCCTCCTTCATGGACAGTATATGCTGGTAAGGTCTAAATGGCTTTATTTAGCAGGAAAGAAGGCTACTTTTTTAGTCGATATAAATACGTCGAAGGGAAAAGCAATTCTCATGAGTCATGTCTCCCTACAAAAAAACTCCAACCCATTGATTGGGTGGAGTTTACATTATTCCTATACTAGTTCAATGACCATCCCAGGCTTCACATGATCCAAAATCAGCAAATCACTTTCTGCCACACTTCCAACGACATTGACCCGTTCATCAGCAGGCAAATCTGTCAGCGTAATCTGCATTTCACCGCGATAGCGTCCGTAAAGGTCATTATCAATGGTTATGCTCCCTTTCGGACGGAGATCATTTTGCAGTGGCGGTACAGATTCCGCAACCCTTGTATCCATAAAACGAAGAACGTCCCTGGAAGCATCCGGGCGCAAACGGTATTCACCATATTTTTCGAATCCTTGCTCTGTTTGGATGCTAATCTTTCCGTTTTCAAAGCCATCCATCCTTTTGAGTAAGTCTTCTCCAGGCTCCGGATCACCAACAAATACTTCCGTTCCATCTTTATATAGTTCAAGCGCGGCAATAAAAGGGGATATATATCGATGCTTCTCCAGAGTCGGCAGTCCTTCAAATAAAGGGCCGCGTTTCTCGCCTCCTCCCGGTACAAAAGCAAAGATCGGAATGTCATATCGCTTGTACAATGCATTTTGCTCCCGGAAAAACGATTCACTTAGTCCTGTTTCCCTCCGCGGGTAAAAGTTATGCCAACCGATTATCTGTTCAGTTTTGAGTCCGTTATTCAGCAGCAGCTGTATATCACGTTCGAACAGTATACTTGAATTAACCGCAATTTTAAATTCCCTTGCCAGACTAGCAATAAAACCATGGTCAAAGAAATCGTCCAGTCTTAGCCCGGTGACACCCAATTCCTTCAATTGATACAAACTGTCGATTCCCAAATGGCCCGGGGTTTTTAATGAAACATCCGCATATACATCGATTCCCTGTCCTTTAGCCAGATGTAGCAGCTTTTTGGCACGTACTGCAAGCTCACCTGCTTCCTCCGGGATATGAAGCGAGGTAAATCCCCGCTTCACCCCCATTTGGCCTGCTTGGATAATACGTTCCTCAGCCAGAGGATCATTCAAATAAAAGGAAATTCCGATCAATCAAATTCACCAGCCATTTCATCTTTAAACCCAAACAGGTATGTAAAGATGAAGCCAGCAACATAAGCAATTAATACCCCGACTAAGTAAAGCAGTACCTCACCGTTATTCACAAGGAATGCAAGCGGCAAACCGGATACCCCAATTGCTGTCGTTGCGATATTGAAATGTGCTTGGAAGGCTGCACCAACGCCTGCCCCCAAACATGCGGTCAAGAACGGACGGCCGAGCGGCAATGTAACTCCGAAGATCAATGGCTCGCCGATTCCAAGAATACCAGCAGGAAGTCCCCCGCCAATCGCTCTTTTCAAGCGTGTTTTCTTTGTTTTCATATAGATAGCGAACGCAGCGCCAACCTGACCTGCGCCACCCATTGCAAGAATAGGTAATAATGGGTCGTCACCGATTGTATTGAGTAATTCCAAATGGATAGGTGTGAGACCTTGATGCAGGCCTGTCACGACCAACGGCAAGAATGTCGCTCCAAGAACAAATCCTGCAATGGCTCCTCCAAAATCAAGCACTGCGGTCAATCCATCTGTAATCACATCAGAGACAAATCCCCCGACAGGCATAAATACCAGATACGTCATAATACCTGTAAGCAAAAGGGCAATAGTCGGTGTCACGATAATATCAAGCGACGCTGGAACAAACTTACGGACATTCTTCTCAATAAAAGCCATAAATATCGCAGCAAACATGACCCCGATTAAACCACCGCGTCCAGGCAGTAATTCTTCCCCGAACAAGACAATCTGGGCAGCAGCAGGGTTAATAATCAATATAGCGGCTAACCCGCCAAGTGCAGGGGACCCACCGAACTCTTTCGCTGTATTGATCCCTACAAAGATTCCTAAATAGGTGAATAAACCTCCACCGATAACTGTTAAAATAATTGCAAGTTGTGATTCAGCCGATAACCATCCTGCTTGAATGACAGCCTTAGAAATACCATTGACCAAACCGGAAGCAACTAACGCAGGAATCAAAGGAATAAATATACTGGCAATTTTCCTCAAAAAGAGCTTAAACGGCGTGCTGTTTTTCTTTTTAAGTTCACCTTTCAGGCTGGAAGCCCGCTCATTAAGATTGATGTCTCCTGATTCCTTGACCAGCTTCTCGAATTCGTCCGTGACCTTATTGACATGTCCAGGACCCAGAATGATTTGCAGCGTTTCTTCTTCAACAAAGCCGAGAACTCCATCGATTTTTTTTATGGCTTCTTTGTTAACGAGTGATTCATCATAAGGTGTGACTCTAAGACGTGTCATACAGTTCGTAAAGGCTTTAATATTCTTTGCCCCGCCCAACTGCTCCAAGATTTTTTTAGCCAGAGTTTTGTAATCTTGACCAGCCATTTTCTTTCCCCCCAAAAACTGATTATTTGTATGTTTTGCCTTTCATAAATCTTATAGCCTCTCTCGTCTTATCGATGGCTCTGACCGTTTCTTCATATTGCTCTGTCGCCATGCTCAAAAACAAAATATCAATCATGAACAGCTGAGCTAACCTTGAAGAAGTGGCCGCACTCCGGAACGGAGCTTCCTTCGAATAGGATGTATATAAATTAATATCGGCTAATGCTGCAACCGATGAGGGCCCATATTTAGTCAAACTGATTGTTTGGATACCTTGTTCCTTTGCGAGTCTTGTAACTTCGATGACCTCGATTGTTTCACCAGAAAACGAAATGGTGAATACCACGTCATCCGGCTCGGCGTTAGCAATCAATGTTGCTACAAGATGCGCATCCGAAAATGCTGTTGCGCTTTTATTGATCCGAAGCAGTTTTTGCTGCGCATCCACGGCGATGATTGATGATGCCCCGATTCCAAAGAAATGGACATTTTTCGCTTTCAACAGCACATCGACCGCTTTTTTTAGTTCTTCGTAGTTGATTACTTCAGAGGAATCACGCAAACTTTGTATACTATTATTCAAAGTCTTTTGGACGATCATCTCGGCGGTTTCATCCCGTTCAATGTCTCTGTATCCCGGTTCCTCCGGTCTGCCGAGATCACCTGCAATACGGACCTTCAAATCCTGGAAGCCATTCAGCCCCAGTGACTTGCATAGCCTGATGACCGCTGCCCCGCTTGAACTCGTCTTTTCTGCCAATTCATTGACTTTACAATTGACAACCTCATACGGATTTTCCAGTATATATTCAGCAATTTTCCGTTCAGATGCAGGCAAGTGTTCTACCCTGTTTACTACCATTTTCAATACTCCGGAAACCACTTATCATCACCTACTTGTGTTTAAATCAATCTGAGAGCTCGGCTTCAATGGCTTTTCGGACATACCCTCCAGATTGCTCCAGAATCAGAGCCGCTTCTTCTTTCTTAATATCCTTTTTAAGCATGACTAAGGCGACCTTTACTTGATGATCAGCATCCTCTAATGTTTGTCTCGCTGTTTCATAGCTTACTCCTGTGATTTTGCTAATAATGCCGATAGCTCTTTCTTTGAGCTTCTCGTTGCTGACATGGACATCAATCATTAAGTTTTCATACGCTTTGCCGAGCAAAACCATTGAAGAGGTTGAAATCATGTTTAGAATCATTTTGTGAGCGGTTGCAGATTTCAGTCTAGTAGATCCCGTAAGCACTTCCGGACCTACGACCACCTCGATGGCATGATCTGCTTCTTCACTGATTCTAGCCTGTTTATTACACGACAGTGCCACTGTTTTGGCTCCTACCGACCGTGCGTAACGAAGTGCACCAATAACATATGGTGTCCGGCCGCTTGCAGCAATACCGATAACCGCATCATTCTCAGTAAGGGTGATGTCTTTTAAATCCTTCTCGCCATCCTCCGGCCTATCCTCCGCTCCTTCAACCGCCTTTATGAATGCGCTTTCTCCGCCGGCGATAATACCCAGTACCATCTCTGGCTTGGTACTGAATGTTGGCGGGCATTCAACAGCATCGAGTACACCAAGCCTTCCGCTAGTCCCGGCTCCCATATAGATAAGGCGCCCTCCATTTTGGAAAGATGAAACAGCAAAGTGAACGGCTATTTCAACATCTGGTAAAACCTCTTGAACTGCAGCGGCTACTTTTTGGTCTTCCTCATTCATAATTCGCAGAATTTCCATCGGACTGGAAGTGTCTATCTGCATACTTCGATCATTGCGTGATTCCGTGGTTAATAGATTAAGATTTTCTTTCATTAGTAAGACCTCCAGGTAGCTCCTTTTGCGATTACCATTTACTAGTAACTCAACACTTCCAATATACTCCAACTGAAATTGATATTCAATAATTTTATTGAATATTTAAAATTTTATTTCATTCTAATCCAAAAAAAGAAGCATATTCTCATATGCAGAACTACATAGGATATGCTAAAAAAACCTTTTTACATTATATATTTTTTGATTGCATGCGCTACTCCCATTCGGTCATTAGGCTCGGTCACAGCATCAGCTGCTTCCTTAACTTCCTCCGGCGCATTTCCCATAGCTATGCCAAGTCCCGCTGAAAGCAGCATTTGTCTATCGTTTAAGTTGTCACCGATCGCAGCCACCTCAGACATATCCAAGCCAAGCCTTTTTGCCAAATATTCCAAAGCAGAAGCCTTAGTAGTCTTTGGTGGAGTAATTTCAAGGCTTGTGAAACCGAAGCTGCTGCTCACTTCAAAATGATTTTCCATGTTGAATAGCCGATCCATAAATCCTTCATAGTCTCCTTGTTCCTTCCGAAAAGCAGCCAGCTTTTGAATGGCAGGTTCGTTTTCTTTCACATATTCATCGAAAGAATGAAACAGCCTGATTTCGCATTGAGCCCGGAATCGTTCACATCCTACCATTTCTGCACCGGTTCCTTGTAAAGGCAGGATATTATTCTCAATCCATTTTTCATTCCACTTATTTTTCTCTGGAACTAGTAAACAGTCACCCTCATACAAATGCCCATATACCCCATAGCTTTGGCACGCATCTATAAAGGCCAACAGACTTTCTTTTTTAAAGGTAGATTGCTGAATAATCTTCCCGTCCGGCCCTTGTATAACAGCTCCATTGTAGGCAATGATTGGATCTGATATACGGATAGTCTCCGCAATCCACCTAGTCGCTAAAGGCGTTCTTCCGCTGCAGATGATTATCTTTCCTCCCCTTGATTTAAAGTCATGCAGGGCCTCTATCGTTTCTTTGTCAATATCCATCTTCGCATTCAACAAAGTTCCATCCAAATCAACCGCCAATAATTTATACTCCATCCAGTATCCCTCCCAGGTCCCTATATACTTGCAGATTATCATATTTTACCGGCAACCACACAAAAGATTCGCATTTCCAATCACTAATAATAGGAGATAACTCCAATGTACCGGTTTATTACTACTAGTTAAACTCTTCCCAAAGATAACAATGCATATTGTATCTCTTTTAGATAGTTGGATTACCGATTATAAATATGGCTAATCACAGAGGACAATTAGAATATTCCCGACAATAGCAAAATAAAAAGGTTCCTGTGTTAATAAAGGAACTGGCTGGGCAAAAATCCAAACTGAAAATCAAGCAGCAGAAAAGGTAAATGCAGAATCGTAACATAGAACAGACAATGTTAATCTATCTTACAAAGGAGTATATTAGGAGATTTTTAATACCTCTAAAACAGTGAGATTCATTTATAGAGAAGATAGTAAAAATACCATCTACACATCAAATAGTTTATCCCGATCATTCTTCCATTCTGGGATAGACTCCCCTTCCTCCATATAAATTTAGAATATTTAAATTACTCTTAAAAAACAAAATACTACGCTTGACTTCAAGTCTACTTGAAGGCTACGCTGAGTAAAGTAAGAGTATTTAATATAGGAGGGAAAACATGTATCAGGCATCAAGACAACGTTATAAATCTATGACATATTTCCACTGTGGTGACAGTGGACTTCAATTACCAGCTATTTCATTAGGATTCTGGCACAATTTCGGCGATACAGCTTCATATGAAAATATGAAACAACTCTGTTTTACCGCTTTTGATAATGGAATTACTCACTTTGATTTAGCAAATAACTATGGACCAGAACCTGGGAGTGCTGAAAAAAATCTAGGACTTATTATGAAAGAAAACTTTGCAGCATATCGTGATGAACTTATCATCAGTACTAAAGCAGGATATGATATGTGGGATGGTCCATATGGAAACTGGGGAAGCCGAAAATATCTTATTGCAAGCCTCGACCAAAGCTTAAAGAGAATGGGATTAGAATATGTTGATATTTTTTACCATCATCGAATGGATCCCCACACACCATTGGAAGAAACGATGAATGCGCTAGCCCAAATCGTTAGAAGTGGCAAGGCATTATATGTAGGTCTCTCAAACTACGATGGAAAAACGTTAGAAAAGGCGACTGAAATTTTACAAGAATTACATTGCCCATTTATTATAAATCAGAATAGGTATTCAATTTTTGATCGAACAATTGAACAAAATGATTTGAAAGATACATCTAAAAAGTTAAAAAAAGGTATTATTGCGTTTAGTCCTTTGGAACAGGGAATGTTAACCAATCGATATTTACATGGAATTCCGGACGACAGTAGAATAAAGACGGATGGACGATTTTTAAATGCTTCTGCCTTATCCGAAGACCGATTAACTCAAATTAAAAAACTCAATGAGATAGCTGAGGAGCGAGGGCAGACACTTGCAGAGATGGCGATAAGCTGGATTTTGCGAGATGGAATTGTGACCAGTGTTCTCATAGGAGCTTCCAAACCTAGCCAGATTCTTGATAACATTGGAGCTTTAAAAAATATCACATTCACAGAAGAAGAGTTACAGCAGATTGATAACATTTCTTTAGCATAACTGAACAAACCCGTTTAGTTTCTGAATTCAATTCGGAATAAACTTATTGAATAATCAATGGCCAACCAATATTACGGCATCATGTTCTTTCGTGATTCTACTAAATGCCGAACAATTTTTGCTCTCTAAATACCTGCCATCGTAAGGGGGCTTGGGGCTTATTTATTCGCCCCAGCCTTCAACCCTTCTACCATGTATTTTTGGAACGCCATAAAGAGAATCGTGATAGGCAGTGCAACAAGCACTGCTCCAGCCGCGAATGTCGTAAATTCGGTGTTTCCTCGTCCCGTCACCATCTCAAACAACCCAATCGCTAAGGTTTTATTTTCATTGGATCGTAAAACCAGTCGAGCAAAGATAAAGTCCATCCACGGACCGATGAAGTTCGAAACCGCTACGAAGACGAGAATTGGAACGCTCAATGGCATCATCACTTTAAAGAAAATAGTGAAATGACCTGCTCCGTCAATTTTCGCAGCTTCCTCCAAACTGCGAGGCATGGAATCGAAGTATCCTTTCACAAGCCAGGCGTTAAACGGAATCGATCCGCCTGCATAAACCAATATGAGTCCCCAGTGATTGTCCAATAATCCCATTTGTAAAAGCAGGATATAAATAGCAATCATACCCATAAATCCGGGAAACATTTGCAGAATCAACATAGCCATCAATCCTTCTTTCCGGCCTGGAAAGCGGAATCGACTAAACGCATAGGCAGCTGTGACCACTAAAAAGGTCGAAATGACCATGTTCCATAGTGCTATTTTTAAAGTGTTTTTATACCATGTCACATACTCGGTTTTCTGAATCAAATAGACAAAATGATCTAAGGATAAACGGATTCCTTTTACGGACTGGGCAATTTGAGCGAAATCAAAACTCCGAACCCCTTCCCAAAAGAGACCCCATTCCATCCCAGGAAGAAGCTGTGCACTGAATAGGGAATCCCCAGGATTCAAACTTCCCATGAGAATCCATACAACTGGATAAAGCACGAAGATGGCCACCACGAGAAGCAGAAAATGTTTCCACACGAATGAAATTCGTTCACGTGTTTTTTGTTTCATGACATCATGTCCTCCTCGTTGAATGCTTTCGTTCGTCTGAAGTTCCAAACCGAAATGATGGCAATAACAATGAAGATCAGGATGCTCACAACGCTTGCCATATTAAATTGGCTTTGGTCGAGGGTCAGTTTGTAAATCCAGCTGATTAAAATATCTGTGGAGCCTGCATAACTGTAATCCACATTCACAGGTCCTCCATTCGTCATGAGATAAATCAGGTTAAAGTTATTAAAATTCCCAGCAAACTGCATGATAAGTAAGGGGGCGGTAGAGAACATGACAATCGGCATGGTGATTTTCCAGAACTGTTGCTTCCCGTTTGCCCCATCCACCTGCGCCGCCTCATATAATTCACGATCTATGCTCGTCATGACGCCGCTCATCAAGACCATCCAGAACGGAAATCCAAACCAGACATTCACCATGATAAGCGCGAATTTCGCCCACATCGGGTCGCTAAGCCATGGGATACTGGATAGTCCAATGACTTCTAAATATTGGTTAATAGGTCCAAATTCCCCGTTGAATAGGTTCCTCATGATCAAAATGCTGACGAACGAAGGAATCGCCCATGGCAAGATATAAATGCTTCTCCAAAATTTCCGAAATTTGATTCCCTTTGAATTCAAGAGAACTGCAAATAAGATTCCGACAAAGAACGTGGTAACCGTGGCTGAAATTGCCCAAAGAATCGTCCATCCGAAGACGCCGATGAACGTTCGGTTCCAGGTTTTCAAGTTAAATAAGTCCACAAAGGTTTGAAATCCCACCCAGTCCACTAGAGAAGCAGGCGGCAAGTGGTTCGGTCCTGAATAGTTTGTGAAAGCGATTGTAATTCCAAAAATCAAAGGCAAGATGGTTAAAAAGGCCGTGAATACAATGGATGGTGTGAGCAAAAAGTAAGGAAATCCTTTATCTATTAAGACACGGAGGGTTTCTTTGAATGAGTTTGTTTTTCCCCCTTGATCTCGCCATTGTCCGACTTTCCAAGCATCCTTCACATTCAAATAATACATCCATACAAAGAACAAGCCACAAATTAAAAAGATGATACCTTCGATTAACAAGAAGATGCTGTGATCCCCTTGCTGAATTTCAAATCCCACACGGGTCTGCACCGTTTCCCCTAATGTGGCCAACCCCCACATAGCATTTCGAAACGGTAATGTCCAAAACACTACAAGGTATAGCTCCATACAGATAAATAAGATCCCTTTGATGTACTGTCGATTGTACAATTGCCCAAGTCCCATAAACAGCAAAGAAAAGATCAAGCTTTTCTTGGCATGTGTTTTCATTTGTTTTTAACCTCCTTTTCACTTCTTAGAAAAAAGAACCAATATCTCACTACCTGGATATCGGCTCTTTTGATAGATGAACTCTTTATTTTTTATTCTGAGTGGCCACTGCATCTTCAATTTGTTCTTTGGCTGCGTCAAACGTTTTTTTCGAGTCGGTTCCATCATTCCAGATGGATGTGTAAGCCGTTTCCATTGGTCCCCATACAGCTTGCATTTCAGGGATATTTGGCATCGGCACAGCATTTTTCGCCTGTTCCAAGAAAGCCATGGACACTTCATCTTTTTTGATGGTTTCGTTTTCAAGGAGCGAAGTCGCTGGTGGCAATTGGCCTGTCATTTCGTATCTTTTTAAGAGCATTTCTTCACTGGAAGCCATTTGAGCTAAAAGAGTTGCTGCTTTGGGATATTTGGAATAACTGTTTACATAGTACGCTTTGATGCCTGAATAGGATTTTGGCGTTTCGCCGTTATCCAATGTTGGAAGTGGAGCGATTCCAAAGTTCACACCAGCATCTTGATGGTTTTTAACATCCCATGGACCTGAAATTCGGTAGGCTAATTTACTTTCATTGAAGAAAGAGGAAATCACATCACCTGTAATGTCTTCTTTTTTCATCGGTAACAATTCTTTGTTGATTTTTTTCATAAATTCCGCCGATTTGATGGCTCCTTCATTGTTGACACCAAGATCCGTTGGATCGGTGTCTTCTTTTCCAAATACATAACCGCCATAACCAGATAGGAAAGCATGTGTGTAATAAAAGTTACCTGGTTCCATCATAAAACCATATTTCTGATTTTTTCCTTTGCTCGTTGCTTGGAATCCTTTAGCTGTTTTGAACAAGTCATCCCATGTTTTTGGTGCCTCTTTTACGATGTCTTTATTGTAGTACAAGGCATATGTTTCAATGGAGATGGGATAGCCGAACATTTTCTTTTTTCCATCTTTATCCACAAAACTTGTCCCGTTTACCGCTGCTTCCAAGAACATGTCTTGATAGTCATCGGCATAATAGTTGTCATATACCAAACCTGCTTTCACCAATTTTCCTAAATGATCATGGGCGGAGTTGAAAACATCGGCACCTAAGCCAGCTGGCCCATCAGTTTCCAATTTTCCTGCTGCGTCTGTGTGTCCCACTTCTTGTACTTCAACAGGCACATTGTATTTTTTCGTGAATTGCTCTGCGACATAGGTCGCCCACGCGCCCTCGTCCGCTCCGTTGTCCCAAATAATCAGGGTTGCTCCATCTTCAGGTTTGAGTGTTTCTTTTGTGGTTTCCTTGGGTTTTGTTTCCGTGGTTGCTTTTTTCGTTTCATCTTCCGAACATCCTGCCAATAGTCCTGCCAATAGGGTGGCGGATGCCAATATACCAACTATTCTTTTCTTGATCATGTGAAACCTCCTATGTGGGAATTTTTGTACCATGTATAAAATTAATGAAACAGAAGCTGTAAGTGCTTTTGCGATACACACTTTTTTTAACTTTCGTTTCTGATAGACCATTTCCTCATACGAACAAAAGTTAATCCAGCGGCACCTTTAGAAAACGCTTTCAAAAATAACCATTAACGGGTACATTCAGTTCTTCCTGTATCACAATGGTACATTCTTGGAGAGCCAATTAGACCAGACTCGCCGCCTGCTCGTCCCCGAAGGTTCGGCATAGGTATAAATTCACAGTTGTGGTACGTGGTGAATATGTCATAGTTCTAAACACAAATAAGAGGTTGGTTTTTCGGAGTTGAATCATCTGTTTGTAGTACGAGAAAATACTTTGCGTATCCTTTTTCTGATTGAACACATTAGCATGAGAGTAGTTGGGATTGATGTCAAACTAAGCAGATTTATTCGTTGTAATTCCCGCTTGATGAGTATCATCCCATTGTACTAATGTTCGAGAATTGTCTCTTCCATTTTTCCAATGATCTGCATGATCTCCTCGTATAAATCGCCCTTGCCATATTTCAATATTGTGTAAATTTTTCATGCCCACACCGTTGTACTGCTCAATGGTCGCGAAGTGGATATTTGTCATGCTGATTTCCTGCCCGTCATAAATAAACGTGGTTCCAAAAACAAGGTGCTGAGTGCTTGGGCACTTTCTCTGCGCCATGACTCGTCATTTACCCAGGTGCTGAAGCTTCTCGGCTGGTCATGATTTTTCGAAAGCAAAGCATTCGACCCGGTAATCCTACAGTCCCTTTTACCATTTGCAGAGTCTGCTTCAAAAGCGGTATATTCAGTCCTCCCCCCATCCCCTCAATTCCATAACCCCATGCGTTCGAGCAGAAAAATGATATCTTTTTCTCCTACCCATTTGTCTACTTCCGCCAAACACCCCCATTGTCTTCCCCCAACCGTCATGATGGCACAGCGGGCAAACATCTCTTCCCGTAATACCCAAGAAACCCCGCTCACATTCATTATATGAAGGAAACATGGATATCAGAAAACTATTTTTTTAACAATTTTTCATTTTACCATATCGTATATCCATAGTTTAAGAATGTTGAGAATTTACAACGTTTTTTGACGAAATTTTCATCGCGTGAGTATCAGGAACTTTATTTATGCAGTTAGAAGTCAGTAAACAAAAGGATAGACAAGCAATTATCTATGCCTGTCTATCCTTATTATCTTTAATATGTCTACTGTATAAGTTAAGCGTTTAATTAAAACTTTTCTTCTCTGTCTATTACAATATCTACATTAAATCACGAGACTTACTTACCGAGAGTCTTAGTCACCCCAAATACATCCTTCGTATCATTATACTGATTAATCGCAATATCTAGATCATGAAAATAACGATGTATTAATCGAATCTGTTCTTTGTCTGCTTTATTTTTGGTCGCCTTGGCAATTGCGTGGATTTGTTTAAAATCTTCCGATACCTTTTTATTTTCTATTCCCTGGCTAATGATCTCATTCGTATCTTTTTCAAGTATGGCTGATAAACTCTTGGCCTCTGACATATCTAATTCTTCAATACTACCATAGCCTGTTAAATCATTGTATTTAGCGTGATATTCAGCAATTAACACACTTTCTTGATTCGATATATTTTTCGGAGGGTTTTTCTTTAATTGATCCATTGCTTCTTTAGATGGATCATTCAAATGATAATAGACAGTAAGACCAATCACTCCAGCTGCTAATATACCTACTATTAATATTAAAAGAGATAGCCACTTTGATTTTTTCTTATCTTGTTTTTTAGTCATTCGTTCTCCCGCCTATCAAAAGTATTTGTCATCCTATTATTGGGATTTTATGCCTTTTAATTATGACAGGTTTGGCTTAACTGTACAAATAAACCAACCATTCTAGAGGTGGTTGGTTCGTAAATAATTGGTTAAAAGTAGAAATCCATTAAAGTTTCATCCATTAAATCCTGTGTCAATCCTATGTAAATCATCGTATCTTTTTGGTTGGAATGGTTTAAAATTTGCTGCAGCAATGCAATGTCTTTGAATTTTTGGTAGTGTAAATAACCAAATGTCTTACGTAAAGTATGTGTCCCTACATCCTGAATATCTGCCATTTCGGCTGCTTTATTTAACACACGGTAAGCCTGAACCCTTGTAATCGGTCCATTTCCTTTACGGCTTGGAAATAAATAATCGTCCTTTGAAAGTTTTTCTTTCTTGACGTATTTTTTAATTTCTTTTCGCAAGTGCGGATTAATCAGAAACCTTTTCGTTTTTTCCGTCTTCTGTTCAATAATGACAATATGCGTTCCATCCAATACATCCTTTACCCGTAGCTGCAATAAGTCCCCTATCCTCAGCCCAATATTGATCCCAATTGTAAACATTATATAATCCCGATAACTGCAATAGCGTAATAATGCTTTTTTCATGGCCTCTATTTGATCAAGCCGGCGAATAGGCTGTACATTTTTAATTCGTTTTGTTGCTGTAACCACTTTTGCCAGTCCCCCTTCTTCCCATCTCTTATTGTACGTGAAGAGGCCATTCAAACACAAGATTTTTTCAATTCCACACCTTCTGTAAACCTTGATTTAATCAGTTTTCGAATGTATCAATTCAAGTCCTTTGTTACATTCGGAATTTTTTAATTATTAATGGTAAAATCCATCATAATTCTACACATTTCCCAAAAAGGCTATAAATCGCCTACATTCGACAAAAAACGTTTAGAATACAAACACCTTAGGAATTAAAAAAGAGGACCTTAAAACCCAATTATGAAGGTCGTTTTTTGACTCTTCTTGTAACAATTTTTGGATATTATTTGCTTAACAATACTGTATGCCATACACTATTATAGAATTAGGAGGTGAAGGTGTTTTGGATGAACTCATACAATCTCTCATTATCGAATTGCGAAGAGGTACACTTACTCTGGCAGTTTTAAGTCAATTACAAAAACCCGAATATGGATACTCACTCGTTCAATCCCTTGAAGAAAAAAATGTTACTATTGATCCCAGCACACTTTATCCTTTATTGAGAAGATTAGAAAAGCAAGGTTTACTGGTTAGCGATTGGAAGTTAAATGGAAATCGACAGAGAAAATACTACCAATTGAGCCACAATGGCAAACAGATTTATGAAAAATTAAAGGAAGCATGGTCTGAAACGTCTAATCAGATGGTACAATTGTTAAGAGAGGATGAATGTGATGAGTTTAATTGATATATATATTTATGAAGTTACAAAGTGGCTACCAGAAGAGTCAAAAGAGGAGATTGCGCTGGAACTCAAAGGGAATATTGAGGATATGCTGCCACATAACTATACTGAAAATGATGTAAAGAACGTTTTGAATAGCTTGGGTGACCCCAGAATTCTTGCTGCCGATTATAGCGGAAATAACCGATATATTATAGGGCCGATTTTTTATGATAGTTATATTCGGGTCTTACTAATAGCTTTTGGTTTGATGGCGGGCTTGGTTTTATTGGGTCATATAGTCAGCGGGATTACGGATTATACCAGTTATTCCTCCGTTGTATCATTTCTAATTGACATGTTTACAGATTCTATCATAGGAATCCTCCAGGCAGCATTTCAGGTATTTACCTGGGTCACCATTACATTTATATTTATAGATAAAATTGCAAATAAAACAAATAGCATCCCCCTTGTAAAGCCAAAATGGAACACTGACCAATTGCAGAGGCGGACTGTTCAAAAGCATAAGTATCAAATATCCAAAGGGGAAGCAATCTTTGGACTCATTTGGACAATTATATGGATCCTAATTCTATTATTTTCTGAATATCTATTAGGCTGGTATGAGACCGTTAATGGCGAGCTTGTTTTGCAAGCCTCCTTGTTTAACCAAGAAGTTCTGAAAACGTATATCCCCCTTTTAATTGCCTTGGCAGTGTTAGAAATAAGTTTAGCGGGATTGAAATACATGATGGGTAAATGGACCTACCATATCGCTATATTTTATACAGTCCAAAGCGCATTTGTTATAGCAATCCTTTATAAAATGCTGTATGACACTACTTTATACAATAGCGATTTTATCGAACGCTTCAATTTATTATTTGAAAAATCTACAAATGGAACATTACCATCAGGTATTATAGCCATCACATTAGCAGTTGTTATTTTAATATCTGTGTATGATTGCAGCTTTGCATTTTATAAAGCCTATAAGACTACTAAAAATCAGCAAAAAAAGAAAAAGTAAACAAGAGGGATGCAGGCTTGATAAAGCTGTATCCTTCTTGTTTTACACTTATCTCTTATTTTTATAAAACACATGCTCAACCGATAAACTCTTTTCAATCCGAATAATCCCAAATGAGTATTCAGTTTGGCGTCTTTTATCTGTCGGAGAACCCGGGTTAAATAGAATTGTCCCATTTATGTCTTTATTAACAGGGATATGAGAATGTCCAAAAATAATTAGATCCAGTTCCTCTCCGCTAAATGCTTCAATTGCTCTTCCCTCTGTAGTTCCTTTCTTACCGTGCCCATGTACCAAACCAATTCGATATCCATCTAATGTGAGAATTTTTTGATATCCAAGTTGGTCAATCAGATCCTTTCCATCGACATTGCCACAAACACCATCAACGGGTGCATAGGATAGCAGTTCATCGTATACATCCTTCGTTTGCCAATCACCAGCATGTAAAATAAGATCAGCTGTTTTCAATTCTTCCTTTAAACGCGGTGGAAGTCCTTTTGCCATTCTGGGCATATGGGTATCTGATATCACAATGATTTTCATCGATGATTCACCTCGATATTTTGCTTTGTTGATTCCTTTATATATCTCTTCAATTCATTCAGAAAAAAGGTACAGTCGTCTAATGTACCGAACACCCTTACCGGAATAATAACAGCATGAATGGCATTCGTATAAATATAAATATAATTTTTCAGCATTTCAATTTGTTTAATATCTTTCCATTCATAGAGTACCTCATACCCACCATCAATCATCTCTGTTAATCCGCCTTTTCCGATGGATAAGCGGTATGTACCAAATAGATTAGGCTCCCTGCTATTTTTATGAAATTTTCTAAACTTCCTTCTGATTATTCTCTCTAAATAGAATGAATAAAAAAGTACCGGTAAGAGTGCAATGAATAAGCTGATCAAATAGTAAATAGGTGTAGTAGGTCGAAAATATAGCCATTGCAGGATTAGTGAAATACATAAAGTAATCAAAAATAATCTTAGTTGTCTATTTCTCATTCTCCGATTGCTTATTTCAGATTGTTTGTTCATGTGGAGATAAAAATTGGTTACATCAGTCAGTTTAAGATCATATGTTAGTTGCATTGTACTTCCTCACATTTTCTATTTCATTTCAACTTTATTGTAACAGGTAATTACAGCAAACAAAAAGGACAGCCGACATTATCATTGATAATGTCGGACCGTCCCATAATACTCAATCTTATTGTATTCCGGATAAATAGAAGAAAACTGAACATAAATGGGGCTATCGAGCAACCATGGATAGTAAGCAAATAACGTTTGATCACCATGTACAATTGCATGTAAGGCTACAGGCATCATCTTTACAAAATGATCATAACGTGATTGGGCCTTTTGTTCATCAAATTCACCTTTACTAATATGAATGTAAACTGTTAGGACAAATTGTCCGTTTAACATACGCCAATCAGCTACAACTTCATCCCGCATCTCCCAGTTGATGTTCAGTGCATCAATCTCACAGCCAATGCTTAAAAACAACTGTCCGGTTAAGTCAGAATGTGTCAATGTATATTTTCTACCCTCTAAAGGTCCTGAAGGGGTTATCGGCGGAATATAGGTCACACTCAATTGTTCTGTCTGGAAGGACATATCTGAAACACTCCTTTAAATAAGAAGATTTTTTTTACTATTCTATGACATCAGCCTAAAAATGGTGCAAATGAAATAGATCGCTATTTTTCTCCTTACTCGTAAACTGGTATGTTAAAACCAGATGTTTACCTTCACAGTCATATAGCTCTTTACCCACTTATATAACATCAAATAATTCTATTTAAAAAATGTTCTACAAAACGTTTTTCGTCCACTTCTACACATACATGAACAAGCGGCCTTTCGTTTCCACTGGGACAGGTTTCCCCTACCCTTTCTCCTTCGAGCTCCACCGAGATGGGTTCTGTCTTCAGTGTGACGAAGCTCTTGTCAATTGCTACTCCAACAGCCAGTGGATCGTGCAGGGCACAACCTTTGATGCCAGGAGTGGCCTTCTTATAAAAGTCCATATAAAACTCTGTCATGTCTGCCAAAAAGGAACCGAGTTCATCTTCCTTCTTCCGCCAGTTTGCTAGTTCCTCCTTCTTAAGCAGGGTTTGCATGGTTACATCAAGTCCTACAAGGAAAAGCGGTAGATTAGAGCGGAAAACAAGGTCAGCTGCTTCAGGATCACAATGAATATTTGCTTCTGCATGCGGCGTTACATTTCCTTTACAGAAAACCGCTCCTCCCATGATGATGATTTCATCAAACATAGCAGTTATCTCAGGCGCTTTTTGGAGGGCAAGCGCAAGATTTGTCAGCGGTCCTACACAGATATAAGTAATTTTACCAGGGTTGTTTTTCACCTGCTCAATCAGATAATCAACTGCATGGACCTCTGGTATTTCACTGGGCTTCTCTCCATTAAGTACATTTCCAAGACCATCCTCACCATGTACATGACGAGCATATACTTTTCGCGGTCCACGCCTAAGAGATTCATACGCACCGGCATACACCGGGATATCAAAACGACCCAATTTTTCTAGAACGATTTGCGAGTTTCTTACTGCTTCTTCAACAGGAATATTGCCGAAACACGCAGTGATACCTATTATATCTAATTCCGGTGAATGAACGGCATAAGCTATAGCCAATGCGTCATCTATTCCTGTATCTACGTCTAAGATAACCGATTTCATTATGTTCTCTCCTCTGCTCCTGAAGTATACTTTTTCCCAATATGATGATAGCTGCATGTAATGCCATGAGTTGACCATCTGATATTTATTAAACGAAAAAATCTCTTTTTCAAAATATCACACGAAATTAAACGAGAAAGTGGTTTATCATACTATTTTTATCGTAGAGTTGAATATGTATCATTAATAAATAGTTAATCTTCCAGTTAATAAATCCCCTCATTCTAATCATATACTGTGATATCATTGACTATTTTTACTTAGATTTACATCTATATACTATTTTAATTACTTTTGATCTAGATTGTAATACATTATATAAAATAATAGCTAGGTAATAATTTTGTTTCGCTATAACGATTATCGCATTACAAATATATCCAATAGTGATATTCTATTAATAGAATGATTTTTTAATATAGGACTATTTTAAAAATAATTGATTGAGGTGGTACTACTGATGGAAGCTCTTTATTATTTTGTTTTAGCTGCTGTTATCGCAACATTTGGCATTAGCTGGGCTGTTCGAACAGCAATCAAGGAATTGGTCAATGAGCCAGAAAGAAAAGAAAACATTCAAACTAAGATGTTCATCAAAGTAGCTGTTGTAGAGGCAATTCCCATTATTTTAATCATTTTTGGCTTTATTAACCTATCCTCTTCAACTTCTGATGTTATTTTACCCCTTATCATAGTAGGTGCAGTTACAATTCTTAATATTATCTTCATCTATGGTACATCCTCTGAAATAACGAATGATTTGAATACCCCAGGGGACTTGAAATTAGCAATAAAGACTCTCACCATGATGGGTGTCACTTTAGTATTAGCCATACCTACCATAGCTGTTGTAGCTTGTTTTACTGTCATGAATTCATAAATATGCAAGCTGGAGATGTTCTCAGAAGATATCCTAAAACTGGTTGTCAGCGGTATAAAAAGGCAATTTAATGTATATCAGCAATTTCCGCAATAAAAAGAGCCTCCTTAGTCGAAAAGGATACGTAATCCTACCGACTAGGAGACTTTTTTCATTTAAACATAAATCCTGTTAAACACGCTCACTCATTAAATTCAAAAGGAAATCGTAGATCGTGGGATAAGGTTTTAATTTGGCACCACTTGAACATCCTTTAGCACCCATTGTTCTTCTTTATATACCCAGCTTGATCGAACCTCAGCGATTCGATCAACCACGGATGCGCCGGAAATTTGCTGAATGCCTATCAATTCCTTATGACCATCTTTATCAATGTCTTTTACCTTTAAGGATTTGTATTCACTTACTAATGTTTCAGATGGTTCACTTAATTTCCCTTTTCGATAAACCCCGAGTTTATCATACTTCTTTTTATGATCTTTTAAATCAATTAAGTAGGATTTATTCATTTCTGGTACCATTACAGTGGCTTGATAATTATTTTTGAATGCTCCGTTGATATTTAATGTTTCGGGGAGCTCAATCAGTTCAATTTTATTATTATAGATGCAAAAGGCATAATAATCATTAACTCCTCCGCTACCCCCTGTTGGAATCTCCATCAGAACTTCCAATGTACTGTCGTCATTAAGATCGAGAAACTTAACGGCAGGCTTAAACCCTCCTTGAATCGTTTCCTTTTTTGTTTCCTTTTTTGTTTTTACTACCAACTTGAATTCCTTGTAATACTTTGTCTCCTGATCAAAAGGATTACCATATAAATATACTTGATCCTTCTTCCCGTCTCCTGTCACATCCACTTTATAAGATCCAAGTTCAACTTCCTGGCTCTTTGCATCTTTTTTTGCAGCATCTATGGATACTGGCAGAAGCAAACACCCAACTATCGAAAAAATTATAAAATGATTAATCCATTTCATCATATACTCATCAACTCCCAGGTATAGGATTATTCATTATAGATTGCCTGGAATTTAACTTAATTATGCATATAACTGATGAAAATCAAAGAAAAAAGCCGTAAACAGATGATCCTGTTTACAGCTTTTTGGATAGAAATTCATTATAGCTATGAATTTGAAATTTCGGGAGTCTTAACCCATGTTTCAACGATTGGTCCATTTTCTCCTTCATCCATAAAGAACGAACCATTTGAATAGCGATCACTAGGTCGTAATTGGAAGGATGCAACTTCTTCTATCATGCCTTTTTCCGACAAAATCACAATAGTATCAACATCGTTTACAAATTCTATTCCTGCTACTCGATGTGGGTTTTTCTTCAACTCTCTCAACATAACAACTCCTCGTTTTGCACGGGAAGTCATTTCAAACTCGCTTCGTTTCATTTTCTTAATAGCGCCCCTCTGTGTGATCAACGCTATCATAGATGAATCAGTTTCAGCAAAAACTTTACCTGCAACTATATAATCATCGTCCTTGAGATTTATGCCTTTAACACCGGCAGCACGTGCTCCCACAGTTGGAATTTCACTTTCAGGGAACATCAATCCATACCCAATAGAAGTAGCCAGGAAGATGTTTTGATTTCCATCTGTTTGATGGATATCCACAACCTGATCATCTCCTTTAAGATTAATAGCTGTTAATGGTTTTGAGTATCTCGTTGCCTTATATAGTGCAAGTTCAGACTTCTTAACTAATCCATTTTTCGTAACAAATAATAAAAACGATCCTTTTTCAAAATCAGAAACTGGAATAGCCTTTAATAGATTCTGATTCTTATCAAGCGGTACGATATTACTGATATGCTGACCAGTATCCTTCCATCTGATATCAGGAAGTAAGTGAACCGGACAGTAAATATAACTACCTTTATCTGTAAATAACAACAAGGTATCGGTTGTATTCATATCCAGCTTATGAAGGAGCCTATCTCCTTCCTTCATTCCATAATCCTGGCCGCCTGAAGCAGTATAAGATCGTAAGCTTGTCCGTTTTATATACCCTTCTTTTGTGACCGTAACAATAACATCTTCGCTTGGAATCAGAACTTCAAGATTAATCTTAATGTCTTGAATTTCAGCTTCTATTAGAGATCTACGTGAATCTGAAAAATCCTTTTTAACTTCTTTTAGTTCTTTTTTAATAACTGACATTAACTTCTTGTCACTGCCAAGGATAGTTGTCAGCTCTTCAATTTTTTTACGTAGTTCTTCAGCTTCGTTTTCCAATGCCGTAATATCCGTATTCGTTAATCGGTAGAGCTGAAGGGAAACAATCGCTTCTGCTTGTGCCTCTGTAAATGTATATTCCTTTATTAGGTTTTCTTTTGCATCTTTTTTATCGAGAGACGCACGGATTGTTGCGATTACTTTATCAAGAATGGAAATCATTTTGATAAGTCCCTCAACAATATGCTGACGATCACGAGCTTTTGCCAAATCAAATTCAGAGCGCCTTGTTATCACTTCACGGCGATGATCAATATAGGCATCCAGCATTGCTTTTATGCCCATAAGCTGCGGACGTTTCTTATGAATGGCAACCATATTGAAATTATATGTAATTTGCAAATCTGTATTTTTAAATAAATATTGAAGAATAACATTAGAGTCTACTTCTTTTTTTAACTCAATGACAATCCGTAAACCTGTACGGTCGGTCTCATCTCTTACTTCAGAGATACCCTCAAGTTTACGATCAAGGCGCAATTCATCAATTTTTTTAACAAGATTAGCTTTGTTTACATCAAAGGGAAGCTCAGTTATCGTAATTTGCTGTCTGCCACCGCGTAAAGTTTCAATCGCCGTTTTACTTCGAATGACAATTTTGCCTTTACCTGTTTCGTACGCCTTTTTAATTCCATCTGCCCCTTGAATGATTCCACCTGTAGGGAAATCAGGTCCTTTTACAGCAGTCATTAGCTCATCAACTGTACAATCCGGATTATCGATTCTCATGATGGTAGCATCAACAATCTCTCCAAGATTATGTGGCGGAATCTCAGTGGCGTAACCAGCTGAGATTCCAGTTGAACCATTTACAAGCAAATTTGGAAATTTAGCCGGCAGCACAATCGGCTCTTCAGCTGTATCATCAAAGTTTGGTACAAAATCGACTGTTTTCTTCTCGATATCTCGTAAAAGCTGGCCTGCAATAGAGGATAAACGTGCCTCCGTATAACGCATGGCTGCCGGAGGATCCCCATCAATACTTCCGTTATTCCCATGCATCTGAATTAATTCACGGCGAAGCTTCCAGTCCTGGCTCATTCTGACCATGGCTTCATAAACAGATGAGTCACCGTGAGGATGGAAGTTACCGATGACCAGACCGACTGTCTTGGCTGACTTTCTATACGGTTTGTCATTGGTATTACCATCCGAATGCATGGCATAAAGGATTCTTCGTTGAACCGGCTTTAATCCATCTCGTGCGTCCGGTAATGCCCTGTCTTGAATAATATATTTACTGTATCGGCCGAAGCGGTCGCCAATCACATCCTCAAGAGGGAGATCGCGGTATTTCTCTGCTGTCATAATACTTCCTCCTCACCAGCAACCGTTAAGTTCTCATTTTCTAAAATATTTCCATCTTCTTCTAAACCAAAAGCAACATTGGCTTCAATCCACTTACGCCTTGGTTCTACTTTATCACCCATTAATGTGGTAATCCGTCTCTCTGCCCGTGCCGCATCATCAATGCATACACGGATCAAGGTACGTTGTTCTGGATCCATAGTCGTCTCCCATAGCTGGTCTGCGTTCATCTCTCCAAGACCTTTGTATCGCTGAAGCATGTATCCTTTTCCAACCTTTTTAATGGTACCTTCTAATTCATCATCATCCCAAGCATATTCTATAACTTCTCTTTTACCGCTTCCTTTACTAACTTTATATAAAGGAGGTAAGGCGATGAATACTTTACCATGTTCAATTAATGGTTTCATATAACGATAAAAGAAGGTAAGCAATAATACTTGGATATGGGCGCCATCCGTATCAGCATCGGTCATAATGACGACTTTATCATAATTGATATCCTCGATGGAGAAATCGGATCCTACTCCACCACCGACAGCATGAATAATTGTGTTTATTTCTTCATTTTTAAAAATATCTTCAAGCTTAGCTTTTTCTGTATTAATAACTTTACCGCGTAAAGGCAAAACAGCCTGGAACCTTCGATCACGCCCTTGTTTGGCAGACCCTCCGGCAGAATCTCCTTCGACGAGGTATAGTTCATTCTTCAATGGATTGCGGGACTGCGCCGGTGTAAGTTTTCCTGAAAGCAACGCTTCCGATTTCTTGCGTTTTTTACCGCTGCGTGCATCTTCTCTTGCTTTTCGGGCTGCTTCTCTGGCCTGAGCCGCTTTAATCGACTTACGGACCAAGGATGTCGCAATATCGGCATTTTCCATTAAATAATAAGATAATTTTTCAGATATAACAGAATCTACCGCAGAACGGGCATCACTGGTACCAAGTTTACTTTTTGTCTGTCCTTCAAATTGTAATAATTCTTCTGGAATTCTTACAGAAATGATAGCAGCCAATCCTTCGCGGATATCTGAACCATCCAGGTTTTTGTCCTTTTCTTTCAGCAAACCGGATTTACGTGCATACTCATTAAAGGCACGTGTAACAGCAGTTTTCATTCCTACTTCATGAGTTCCGCCATCTTTTGTTCTGACATTATTGACGAATGATAAAATATTTTCCGAATATCCATCATTAAATTGAAAAGCAAAATCAACCTCAATATCAGAATGAGTCCCCTCAAAGCTTACAACAGGATGCAATGTATCTTTTTCTTCATTTAGGTAAGAAACAAATGCCTCAATCCCATTCTCATAATAATAAACATCTTTTTCATCCGTACGTAAGTCATGTAATTCAATTTTTAAACCTTTTAATAAAAAGGCAGATTCGCGTAAGCGTTCACTTAAGGTTTCACGATTGTAAACAATGGTAGAGAAAATACTCTCATCCGGTTTAAAATGAATGGTTGTTCCAGTTTGGTTGGTTTTACCAATTTTCTCTAAAGTCGTTACAGGTTTTCCGCCATTTTCAAAACGCTGTTCATAAATAAAACCATCACGCTTAATGGTAACAACAAGCCATTCTGATAAAGCATTTACGACCGATGCACCAACCCCATGTAAACCACCGCTCGTCTTATAGCCACCCTGACCAAATTTTCCTCCTGCATGAAGGATGGTTAGAATAACCTCCGGAGTCGGTTTACCCATTTTATGCATTCCAGTAGGCATCCCTCTACCTTTATCCATTACACTGATGCTATTATCTTTATGAATTTTTACAATAATTTCGTCCCCATGTCCGGCCAATACTTCGTCCACGGAGTTATCAACGATTTCATAAACGAGATGATGCAGGCCTCGTGTGTCTGTGCTTCCGATATACATTCCCGGTCGTTTTCGGACAGCTTCTAATCCTTCAAGTACCTGGATGGCATCTTCGTTATAGTCAATAGGTTTTATATTTTTTGCCACTTATGTACCCCTCTCTTTACGTTACAACTTCTATTATATACATATTCTTAAACAAGAACAAATGTTCTTGATAGTATAAACAGCACACTAAAGCTCTATTGCTCTATTTTTACAGATTATTTTTCGTTTCGCAAATAAAGTTTAGATAAAGGTTATGTATACGAGACATCCCAGCTTCCAGTCCCTGTAAAAAACAAATAAAATAAGTCCCTGTATCTTAATTATGGTATCATCTTCGGTGTTTTTACAACTATTAGTTTTTATTACCTACAACATTATAAAACCACCAATGAGCTATTTACGAGCAATTGGTGGCCATTTTTTATTATTTAGTTAATGCATGCTCCACTTTTATGCAACGGTCCATAATGACGGTGTAATCCTTGTCCTTTAGTATTTGGAAGGCCTCTTCATCAATAACTCCCAGCTGTGTCCAAAATATATCGGCGTCGATTTCCAAAAATTCCTTAGCCAGATCCATCACATATTCAGATCGGCGAAAAACATTGACAATATCCACATGCCCCTCAATATCCTTCAATGTCGCAACCGCCTTTACACCCAAAACACTATCCACTGTAGGATTGACCGGGATAATTTCATATCCATTATCCTGCATGGCCTTAGATACCATGTAAGATGTCCGTTCCGGATTATCAGAAAGACCGACGACAGCTATTCGTTTCGCTTTTTTTAAGAGGAGACCAATTTCATCTCTGCTTGGATTTTCTATCATGAATATAGCCCCTTTCAATAATAAAATTTATCCTTATGTATACCCATAGGCTATTATAGAATAAACGGTCAGCGCAGAATAGGGAAGTTAATAAAAATAATTTTTTTATTTTCTTTTTGCAGGTACATGTTAAAATATATTAACCAGTAGTGTAAGAAAGGAACTGTTTATATGTTATATTTTTTGTTTATATTGGCCTATCTGCTAGGTTCAATACCTTCAGGCTTAATTATAGGAAAAGTTTTTTATAACACTGATATACGTGAGCATGGCAGTGGAAACTTAGGAGGAACCAATACATTCCGGACACTTGGGAAAAAAGCCGGAATTATCGTTACAACTATAGATATCTTAAAAGGTACTTTGGCCACCTTATTGCCATACATATTTAATATACAAGCTGATCAATGGCCAAGTTGGATTGCTATTCCGTTGATATGCGGCTTATTGGCAGTTATCGGCCATATGTACCCTATATTTGCCGGATTCAGAGGCGGTAAAGCTGTAGCTACATCCGGAGGTATTTTGCTCGGATACGATCCACTTTTATTTGTGATTCTAGTTGCATGCTTTTTTGTATTCTTATACCTAACTAAAATCGTGTCCTTATCTTCTATGTTGATTGCAGTTGTGGCACTTATTTATGCCATGTTTAGCGGAGATCCTTCCATGTTAATCCTAATTATCTTCCTGGCAGGATTTATCTTCTATCGCCATCGCGCTAATATCAAACGTATTATTAATAAAACAGAACCTAAGGTTAATTTGTTTAAACGATGATATAAGACTGTTTTTGGAATCACGATTAGTGGTCCAAAAACAGTCTTTTTTATTTTTGCTAAACAGAATACAAAAGCAATATTCTCCTCCGAAAACCTCATCTCATATTCAAACAACAAAGCTCGACCTCTATCGACTGATTACCTAATAGGATTAAACGATCGGATAATTTAGTATAAAATTATCAGTCATATGAAACCAGAAAAATACCTTATTTTGCATTTTAATCTAAAAAGTGTCAATATACATGTAGGAATATATTAAAAATATGTACTCATATTTAGAAAAATTTACTAAGCAGGTGAAGAATGAAGAAAAAAATAGCCCTCCTATCATTTTTAATCATTACCGCAGCTATAGGTATACTTATATATCTAAACACTCAGGAGATTTTCAATAATTATGAAGAAAAAAACGTAGCTTTAACCCATAACAGGGAAGTTTTCTTATCTGAACGTAACTACCATTCTACTGCTGAAATTGGAGCCATCGGAGATATACTTTTGCATGATAAGGTATATGAAGATGCAGATACTGGTTCTGGTTATGATTTCTCAGATATGTTCGCACCTGTAAAAGACATGCTAAGCAACCCAGATTTTACGATTGCCAACCAGGAATCTATTGCAGCCGGAAGTGACTTGGGGTTATCGGGGTATCCGACATTTAATTCACCTTATGAAATATCGGACACCTTAAAAGACGTTGGAATAGACCTCGTAACCTTAGCAAATAACCATTCCCTCGATAAAGGTGAAAAAGGTATTCTGCGTGCAATCGAGTATTACAATAAAATTGATATGCCTTACGTAGGAATTCATAAGAATGAAGAGGATGCCAAACAAGACCGCATCATGAACGTAAATGGTATTAACATCGGCTTTCTCTCTTACACATATGGAACGAATGGGATTCCTATTCCGGATGGAAAAGATTATTTAGTCAATTACTTAGATGGTAAAAAAGTCTCACAAGATATCAAGGATTTACGTGATAAAGTGGATCTTATACTCATTAATGCTCATTGGGGACTGGAATATCAAAGAAACCCATCTGATGAACAAAGAAAAATGGCAAAATTAATGTCTAATGCAGGTGCAGATATTATTATTGGGCATCATCCGCATGTCCTCCAACCAATTGAATGGATAGAATCCAATCAGAAAAAAACATTAGTTGTCTATTCATTAGGAAACTTCATCTCCGCCCAAAAAAATAACTATAAAGATATTGGCGGTATGGTTACCATTAGCGTTCGTAAAGAATGGTCAGCTAAGGGAACTGAGACCGAAGTAACTAACGTAAACTTCTCTCCAACCTATGTAACTAATCAAAACGACCGTGACTACAGAATAAATACGTTTGGAAGTGAAGATGTATTTGGACAGGAAAAGATCGATAAAGAAAAATTGACTGATTTTATGCTTAGCCATCCATCCATAAAATAAGAATTTAAACTAACGAGCTGTTCCAAATTTGCTTAATTTGCATTGGGACAGTTTTTCTTTTTCAAGTTTAGGAGAGAAAAAGATTAAAAGAGATGGATAAGGGCTATAGAGTATTATAATAATAATCTAACAGCAACTGAGTCTTTATCAGAGATGAATTTTCCACCGAATAAAAAGTGGGAATTGAAACAGTTTAAACCACTCTAGTGATACATCCTTTTGTTTACTGAGTGTTACCAATCGTTATCTTATTAAAATTATGTCATAATGGTAGTATTCAGTAGTTAGATAGCTCACCTTTATCTGCCAATAAACATATCAGGAGGATTCAAACATGGAAATTACAATCGATGAGCAATCAGCTGCATGGTATAAAGCAGAATTGGAACTTGAAAAAGGCGACTGCCTTCGGTTCTTTCCCCGTTATGGAGGCTATAGCCCTATACAATCAGGCTTTTCTTTGGGAATCAGCAAAGAGGAAGGAAAACAAGCCACTGTTACCTTATTAAAGAATGGAATCACCTATTTTATTAATGAGGATGATATATGGTATTTTGACGGAAATAACCTCAATATAACCTTTGACGAACAGAAGGCTGAGCCCACGTTCTCCTATAGCAAATAAGAACAGAAATCCCCTGTGTACCACTGACACAGGGGATTCTCTTTATCTATTTTCGTTTGATTTCTTCGTATTTTGCATTCCATTCCGGAAATGCTTTTTTAAACTGAATCGGTCTGAAATTATCTTTTTTTACTACAATATGCGTAGTTGTTCCAGTTGCGCAAATTTGATCATGCTGATTCCGGATTTCATATCCATACAGTGTTTTTATTCCATTATTTTCTTCTACCCAAGTATGTACATAGGCCTGATCACCATATCGTAATGGTGTTTTATAGGTTACATGAATATCGTAAACAGGTGCATAATAGCCTGCTTCCTCCATATCAGTATATTTATAGCCCAACTCCTCAATAAGGGCTGCTCTGCCCAGCTCAAACCATTTAAGATAGTTTGCATGATACATAACACCCATCATATCAGTATCTGCGTAAAATAATTGGATTTCTTTTTTTGAAACAAACATTCCTTCTACACTCCTATTCTACAATAGTCCTTTTTCTATTCTAACACATCTTGAAAATCAGCCTTTGTCAGAGTAGAGTAATCAACCGCAGCCAGATCCTCTCCCGTCTGCTCGATTAATCGAACCGCCTGTACCTGTATCGCATTGTCAACCAAATTAATAGCAAATCGTCCGTTCCCATCAATCTCAATTAGGTTCAACTTTTCAACCAAGTAATCTTTTGCCGCCTGGTCCAGTATATACTGATATTTACGAGCATAATTTTCAATAATTTGCATCAATTCCTCTGTGCTATAATCCGGAAAATGCATGAACTTTTTGAACCTGGATGAAAATCCCGGATTACTGGACAGCAACGCCTTCATCTCATCAGGATATCCTGCCAAGATGATGACAAGGTTTTCATTATGTTTGGTCATCTCATCCACTAAAGTATTCACAACTTCTTTTCCATAATCTGAATTGGAAGAGCTTAGTAAGGAGTAAGCCTCGTCAATAAATAATACACCGCCCAATGCATCCTGAACCTTCTTTTTCGTTTTAATGGCTGTCTGCCCGACATAGCCAGCTACAAAATCAGCACGGCTAGCTACAACAAGATGACCTCTCTTCAACAGTCCACAATCTCGCAGTATTTCCGAGTACAGCTTTGCAACCGTTGTTTTACCAGTTCCAGGATTCCCGGTAAAAACCGCATGAAGCTGGACAGGTACCGTTTTTACTCCAGCCTGTCTCCTGGATTGCTGTATCTTTACAAATGCTGAAAGTTTATGAATTTCCTCTTTAATCATATCCAAACCAACAAGATTCTTTAGTTCTGCCTGGGGATTTCCAGTGAATACAGGAAACTGAGAAGAAAAGTCCTCTTCTTGCAGAAGAAGATAATTTAAAAAGCTTTCATTGGCTTGCTGTTCACCTGTAGAACCTTTATGGAAGATTGCATCCATAACAATTGATTTAACTGTTCTGGCATTACCGAAAGTTTGATCAACCATCTCATATTCAATTCGTTTTTTTAAAGAAGGAATCGCATCAGGAGCGATAAAATAATGATTTTTTTCTGCCGTTTGAATCGCAATTTCAATCATTTCATCCAATGAATAGTCTGGTAACTCCATATAATTAAAATTCGGGAAACGACTGCGCAAACCAGGATTGCTATCCAGAAACTGTCTCATTTCCTCAGGATATCCTGCTAAAATAACAGCGAACCTTCCAGAATACTCTGCACTATCCATAAGAGATATAAGCGTATCTATCACTGTCTGCCCGTAATCTGTTCCTTGTTGGCCCTCTCTTTTTAAGCTGTATGCCTCGTCAATAAAAAGGACGCCTCCTACTGCCTCTTCCACAGCTTTACGAACGTTTTCTTCTGTTTGTCCAACATAAGCTCCAACCAATTTAGAACGATCAACCTCTACAATTTTTTCTTTTGGCAATATCCCTAATTCATAATAGATTTTCCCTAATAATCTGGCCAAGGTAGTCTTACCAGTTCCCGGATTACCCGTTAAAATCATGTTTAGGCTAATATCACCTGTATTATTAAATCCCATTAATTCACGGTGTTTTTGATACTTTAAAAATTGATAAAGCTGGTTAACCCGTTTTTTTATTTCAATCAGCCCAACCATTTCGTTCAACTCTGCTAAGGCACTGGCATGATCCTTTGCATCAACAATTTCATGCTGTGATATAAACTCGTTAAATTGATGAATATGGCTATTCAGCAGATTTAACGAGGATTTTAACTCCTGATAAACAATTGCGGTATGAAAATTCCCACTTAATGTTTCTTCATACTCTTTTGCCGTAGAGAGTACCTTTTGCATACCGTCAAATATTTCATTTAAGTATTTTTTAGCAGTAAAGATTAAGTCGGTTTCTGCCAGTTGATTGATTTGCTTTAATGCTTCAGTTGTTCGGTTTATGTAATTGCTTGTTTCATTCATAATCTGCCCTACCGTGTTACGTTTTGCCGTTCTATTATCCGTTTCACGTAAAGTAGGAGTAGAAAAGCCGGTATATAAGTCATTAAACCGACTGAGCTGCTTAGTTTCCAGCAATCGTTGTATTTCAGAGCGATTATTCAATAATCGGTTTGCTTCATCTAATAATAGATAATATAAATCATCTTGTTCCTCTTGCTTACTTCTTTCCAGGGCTAATAAATATAACAGCTTTCCTTCTAAATCTGCTGATATTCCCCACTCACCCTGGTTTTTACATATAAATTGAAGCACACCAAGTAATTCTGTTTTTATGGGGAGTGAACCTTCTTTAGTCAACGTTCTCTCCCACTCATCAATCATATTTTTATAATTGGTTATTGATAATTCCATTTACTGCTTCATCCTTTTTTCAGTCGATGTCTCCATCCTATCATACAACACGTTCCAGATTAATCATTTTAGCTTAATGTATGATTTACCAGTCAACTATTGAAATTAAACATTCTCTTATTCAGAAGTTCTGTCTTTTAGTCGTAATGGCCGCTTCATTTGTCCCTCTTTTTACGGATTATTTTTCTTGACTACTTGGGTTTGGTTTTAAAATTCACGATGAAGATTTGGAACATGGTTTTTTTAGTTCATTAATGAACGCGAAGGAAATATCCTGGACGCAAACCAACTAAAAAATCTGCCTGTCTCCATTAGGATTCAGGCAGATTTGAGATTAAATTATTCAGCTATTCACCTTTTGTTTGAATCACGTCTGGATGCTTTCCAGATGTATCTTGCATCTGTTTGCCTTTATTTCCACCGGCAGCTCTAGGTTGAGTTCCAATGTGATTTGGTACAAATGACTTGGAATTTTTCTTCGGATTTCCCATTTTATCTTCACCCCTTCTTTCTTATCATGCTTACTTACGCATGACTTATAAGGTGTAGATATTGGATATTACTCCGCTCGTTCCATCATTCTTTTATCGATTCGATCTTCTAGAACTTCCATTGCATGTTTATCCATTATAATTTGTTTTTTATTTTCCAGTATTAAATCTGCTAAAGACATCCGCTTACGCTTTTTCATCGTCAACCACCATCCATACTTTATTTTATAATATCATTGCCTACTTTTTCTGTATTTATAACATTTTTAGAAAATAACGATAACTAATTAGTCTTTAAAATATGAAAAAACAGCCTTCAAGGCTGCTTACATGTTTGCGATATGCTCTTCCATTTGTTTATATTCCATTAACCCTACAACCTTTTTATCAATAACTCCCTCTTCATTAATGAAGAATGAAGTTGGAATGGACACAACCTTATATTTTTTGTTCACTTCACCATCTACATCCAATACAGTCCGAAACGTAAGTTTTAAATCACTCATAAATCCTTTTATATCCTGATCAGAATCTATATTTACGGCTAAAACAACTACATCAGGATGAGATTGTTTAATTTTTTCCATATCAGGCATCTCTTTTTTACACGGATTGCACCAGGTTGCCCAAAAGTTTAACAACACCTTTTTCCCCTTATAATCAGATAGTGTAATTTCCTTTCCATCTGGATCTTTTAATGTAAAGTCGACTGCTTCTTTGCCCTCATCAGCCTTGACAGGTGTATCAGGCTGATTCAACACTTGATAAAATGCTACTCCAATCAGTATCAGCAATAAAAGTGACCCGATGATTTTTTTCACACTAAACTCCCCCAGCCACAAATAGTATATTCCCCACCTGAAATTGTATCAGTATTTCCAATTTTACGAAAGCGTGAAAATCTCATCCTGATAAGATTTACAGAATTCTGATCTTCATATTTACAATTAGTTATTCTAAACAAAAATAAAAAACTGACCGAAGTCAGTTTTTTATCGTTACTTAGTAGATGATGCTTCTTGTAATTTTCCTCGTAAAACCATTGGTAAGATACCGCCATGACGATAATAATCGATTTCCACATCAGAATCAAAACGAACTAAAACATCAAATTTCTTCTCTGTTCCGTCCTCTCCAACTGCAGTTACCTCGATGATGTCACGTGGTTTAACATTTTCATTAACTGGAACAAAGATTCTCTCTTTTCCAGTTAAACCAAGTGTTTTAGCGCTTTCGCCTTCTTTGAATTGAAGCGGAAGTACACCCATTAATACAAGGTTGGAACGGTGAATTCTTTCAAAGCTTTCCGCAATGACCGTTTTAATTCCAAGTAGGTTGGTACCTTTGGCAGCCCAGTCACGGGAGCTTCCCATTCCGTAATCTTTCCCAGCCAATACGATCAAGCCAGTATCATCTTTTTTATATTCCATACATGCATCATAGATAGACATCACTTCACCAGTTGGCCAATACGTTGTATATCCACCTTCAGTGCCTGGAGCAATCTGATTACGGATTCGGATATTAGCGAAAGTACCGCGCATCATAACTTCATGGTTTCCACGACGAGAACCGTATGAGTTAAAGTCACGGATAGCAACTCCTTTTTCACGCAAGTATTTACCTGCTGGTGTATCTTTGCCGATAGATCCAGCCGGAGATATATGGTCTGTTGTAACTGAATCTCCAAATAATCCGACAACGCGCAGTCCGTCAAGCGGTTTTACTTCTGTTGGGTTAGGATCCATATTTACAAAATAAGGTGGGTTTTGAATATAAGTTGAATCAAAATCCCAATTATATAAAGGTTCGTTGCTGGTTTGGATTTCATTCCATCTTGCATTGTCATCGAATACATGCTCATACTCTTTAAGGAAGAGATTAGATGTTACGGTATCCTGTACAAGTTTATTAACCTCTTCACTGGATGGCCAGATATCTTTGAAATAAATATCTTTTCCATCTTTACCTTTTCCAATTGGATCATTCTCAAGATCGATATCCACTGTACCTGCTAAGGCATATGCGACAACCAATGGCGGTGATGCCAAATAGTTTGCTTTTACTAACGGATGAATACGTCCTTCAAAGTTACGGTTACCGGATAAGACAGAAGTAACAAGTAAATCTGATTCAGAAACAGCTGCTTCAATCTCTTCCATTAATGGACCGGAGTTCCCGATACATGTAGCACAGCCATACCCAACAACATTGAAACCAAGTTTATCAAGGTATGTTCCCAGACCAGAATCACGCAAATAGCCTGTAACGACTTTTGATCCCGGAGCTAATGATGTTTTTACGTGATGTGGAACCTGTAATCCTAATTCCACAGCCTTCTTAGCAACTAGTCCAGCACCCAGCATAACATATGGGTTAGAGGTATTCGTACAGCTTGTAATGGCAGCAATGGCAATATCACCTGTTTTCATCGGCGCCTGACGGCCATCATTCAGCTGAACAGTGATTTTTTTATTAATTTCATCTTGACTAAGACCGAATCCTGCATTTCCAACCGGAGCTGTTAAAGCTTGATTGAAGGCAGATTTCATATTAGATAAAGGAATCAAATCCTGCGGACGTTTTGGACCGGATAGATTAGCCTCAATTTCTGAAAGGTCAATCTCAATAATTTTTGTATATCTTGGTTCATCACTGTTTTTATAGTAGAACAAACCGTTTTCTTTACAATATTGCTCAACAATTGCGATATGCTCTTCTGTACGTCCAGTCAAACGCATATAAGTAAGAGATTCTTCGTCAATTGGGAAGAAACCGCAAGTAGCGCCATATTCCGGTGCCATATTTGCGATGGTCGCACGATCTGAAAGTGAAAGAGCGCTCATCCCAGGGCCGAAAAATTCTACAAATTTATTAACCACACCACTTTTACGCAGTATTTCAGTAACTTTTAACGCCAAATCTGTAGCCATTGTTCCGTTTGGCAAGGAATTAATAAACCGTACACCGATAACTTCAGGTACTGGGAAATAAGAAGGTTGGCCAAGCATTCCAGCTTCCGCTTCAATTCCGCCTACACCCCATCCTAATACACCCAGACCATTTATCATGGTAGTATGTGAATCAGTTCCCACTAAAGAATCTGGGAATGTCATATAATCGCCATCCGGCATTTCTACTGAATGTACAACATTAGCCAAATACTCAAGGTTCACTTGGTGAACAATCCCTGTATCTGGTGGAACCGCACGGTAATTATCAAATGCTTTTTGTGCCCAGCTTAGGAATTGGTAACGTTCCGCATTTCTTTCAAATTCTAAATCCATATTAATCTGCAACGCATCTGCAGTTCCATATTTATCAACCTGAACTGAATGGTCGATAACAAGATCAACCGGGATTTCAGGGTTAATTTTACCCGGATCTCCTCCGATATCAGCCATGGCTTTACGTAATGAAGCCAAATCGACTACAGTCGGTACACCTGTGAAATCCTGCAATATTACACGGGAAGGTTTAAAAGGTACATCAATATCGATTGACATTTCCTCTGTTCCCCATTTAGCAAGGTTTTCCACATGTTCCTTTTTAATAGCTCTCCCATCCTGTTGACGCAAAACGCTCTCCAGTAAAACTTTAATGGAATAAGGCAATTTGGAAACTTCTCCAACTCCTGCTTCTTCCAATACATTCAAATTGTAGTAATGATAGCGTTTACCGTCGATTTCAAAAAATCTCCGTGAATCGAACACATCATTTTTCCCCAATCAAATTACCCCCTCTAGGTAAAAGATATTACAGAATATAGTAATAAATTGTAGAAAAGTAAAACACTTTTCATTCAATCCTAATATTCTAACAATTTAATATTAATATAACCTTTCCATAAAGTAAAATATAAGTAATTTATTACCTGTCATAAGTTCTGCTTATTGGTAATTATTTTCCTGATAAAATAAAAGCCGGCCAGCAAAGTAATATTAGCTGGCCGGTACCTTATCGATATTTTTCAAATTTGTCTAAATCTGAAACCATTTTGTCTAATGTATTTCTATAATCATCCAGTTGGTCCTTTTGATGTTCACTTGCCACTTCATAAGCATTTTCAACCTGCTGATACGCCTCATTAATTTCTTCCCACAAATGTCCCACTTCATGGCCAAATTGAGGATCATGCTGCATAGATTCAAGATTTTCATGTGCATCCACCGCTCTTCTGACGCCATTTTGAGCGGATTGAAACGCTTGAACTTTATTTTTGTGATAAGGCACGTACACCCCTCCTTAACAATATATCTTTTATGATGTACGGAAGTTTATTGCCTTATTCATGATGTGAATCAGCTTCTAAATACCCGTTATTATATACCTGTATAATCATTTAATAGGTTCTCATACTATAGGTAGGAGGGATGAATATGTCGAATAAAAACGCTAATCACCAAAAAGGCCCTAAAGATAAAAATCATTCTGGCCAACCGGCACCCTTAAGCGGTTCTCATAAAGTGAAAAACAGGCAGCATACACGTCAAAAACATCATTCTCATCACGATATGTAACAGCATTATCTTTTCTTAAAAGACTGCGGGAGGAATTTTTTTCTCTCGCATTTTAATTCCGCTCATAGATAGTATTCAGGAAAAGATCCTCAGACTTTCAACAGAAACATTGATTATAAGGTTTTGTATTATCTTTAATGGCCTTTCCTACTGGCAGACCTAATACAACTACTAATATCCTCTATATTTTTAAATTTTCGCCTTTTAACTAAAAATATTATTATTAACTTTCCCTTTTCTCTCCCTGATTGTTTAAAATTCTTTTTCTGAAGGTTACACAGCTTACCGTTTTTGTTCGTGCTCACGATACGTTTGATTTTTCTAAGGAATTAACCTGCCTCCCGCATGTTCATGTGTAATCAATCCCTTTTGTGGTACGTATATCTATATAGAATTTTATTGAGGAGGTATTATACGACAATGGATTATGTATGGTACGCAAGTTATGGATCCAATTTATTAGAGAGCCGCTTTCGTTGTTATATAAGCGGAGGGACACCAGAGGGTTCTACAAAAAATGAACGTGGGTGTACGAATCCTGCTTATCCAGAAAAAATTGCTCCGATTTCTCTTCCTTATGAGATGTACTTCGCTGAATACTCAGGTCGTTGGGATGGCGGTGTCGCTTTTATCAATACTGATAGAGATACGAATACAAGGACATACGGTAAGAAATACCTAATTACTAGCGAACAGTTTAAACAAATTGTACAGCAGGAGAATGACAATTATAAAATGGAGATAGATCTTGAATTAGCCAAAAATGTTCATACCTATTCCTTTAACGATTCTTGGTATGGTAATATTCTCTACTTGGGTGAGACGGATGGATATCCGATTTTCACCTTTACAGATAATCGAACTATTGCTGAAAAGAACATCACTCCACCTTCTCTTCCCTATTTAAAGAATATTTATTATGGACTAGCTGATCTGTATGAAGATGATAAAAATCTAATTCAATATTTATATTCCAAAAAAGGTGTTTCTGATGCCTATTCTTTAGCTGACTTAGAAAACTATTTTAACTAAACTAAAAAAGCACTCCAATTGCAATTAAATCTCTAACAATTGGAGTGCAGCTTTTAGAGTAGTGACTGACATTATTTTAAATCAGTTCGTCAGCTTTTAATAAAAATTCCAGATCTCTTTGCTGAATAAATTGTCCTGCATAATTAGAAGGCATGTCTTGTTTTAATATTTCAATCGCTATTTTGATTGGCACCCATCTTAATACAAATCCGTCGTTAATCTCATCGTCGGTATACATCGGGTCTTTAAGTTCACCAATAGTTTTAGCAATATATCCATAAGATATCTGAAGCAGCTCTTCATTATTACGGTATTCAATAGTAAGTCCCAGTTCCTTAATATCTTCTATTAAGGTTCCTACTTCTTCTTCTACCTCTCTTTTTAATGCATCATAAATAGTTTCATTGCTTTTAATGCCTCCACCAGGCAATTTATGATAGTTTCCATTTGTAACGAATAAAAGAGCAATCTCATCACGGTCGTTAATGACTACAGCTCTGGATGCCTTTCTAATACGGTATGCATGATCCGTATACTGTTCTGACGCATCATCATAAATTTCCTTGATAAGTTCCATGGTTTATGACCCCTTTTAAATCTTTCTAATAATCCACAGTATGATTATATATAATTTTAGCTTTCTGTGTAATATATTATTATACATATTCATAAATAAAACGCATAAGACCTGCCTCAAAGCTAAATATGATATAATACCCATAATCATATGTATATTTTATATATTCTAGCTGCACAGAATTATTTATTTATAATAAGATAGTGAAATTTCAGTATATATAGATAAGGTGGCTGAATGAATGACATTAAAGGAAAAAGCAGTACAATTTGCAACGGAGGCACATGCCGGACAAGTACGTAAGCTGTCAAATGAACCCTATATTATACACCCTTTGCAGGTGGCTAAAACTCTTGAAGAGGCTGGTTTTTGTGAAGAATTGGTGATTGCAGCATTCCTGCACGATACTGTGGAGGACACAGATACAACGATTGAACAGATTGAAAAGGAGTTTGGACCTAAAATCGCGCATTATGTTTCTGCTCATACAGAGGACAAAACAAAAACCTGGGAAGAACGTAAGCAGCATACACTTGAGCTTGTTAAAGAAGCGCCTCTTGAAGTAAAGGCTCTTATTGTTGCTGATAAATGGGATAACCTAAAATCCATGACTGCCGGACATGAATTATTGGGGAGTGAAATTTGGAACTGCTTTAAAAGAGGACTGGATTCTCAGGAATGGTATATCAGAGGGGTTGCAATGAATAGCTTTTATGGTTTGGACGACAAAGAGATTCCGGAGTTTTTCCATCAATACGTTAAAGACGTAAATAGCTTTTTTGATTCTATAAAAGATAGTAACAACAAATAATTTGTCAAACACAGCCATAATAACCCGGGGACCTATTAAGGTCCTATTTTCAATCAAACGCTATTTCCGTAAAAGAAAACCTCTTCATAAAAAGAAGAGGTCAAATAGAGAAGTATTTTTCAAATGGACTGACGTCTATTTTTTCAATTTCTAATTTTTTTCGAAGAAATTTGTGATCACGTTTTGGTGTTGCTAGAATATACCCTTTAATAATAAGATCCATCGTTATCTTATTAGCCTTTTCTTTAAGTGCAAGTTCACCGATTCTCCCTGCGATTTTATGCCTTGCTACATCTCGAAATAATTCAGGAACCGGGCTTACTAATTCTTCTAGAAAATCTTTTTCTTCCTGATTCCATAGATGCCTTGTCTGATTAACAAATTCAACTTCCCAGTCCATATCTGATTTTCCATCTTCTTTGGGCAGTTTTTTTAAGAACTTTCGAAACATAAAAAATCCACCGATGGCCATAAAACCAATCATAAAGACAACCCAAAACAGGATGAACCATAAAAACCATCCTTCTAACATAAATCATTCACCCCAGTTAAGTAATACACAATCCCCTAATTTAACAATCATTTTCCATGTATTATTATAACAAAGAGTTGGAAACCTTCAACTAAATTGACTAATAATTACTAAATTGTTTGTACAAAATTCGTATAAGGGAACCTCCATTCCTAACATGGATTTTGGAGAAAAATAAAAAGAATTGCAGGAAAAGGGTGTATTACGTAAATATATCAAAGATTTTGGGCTTTTCTCTATTGTTTTCCCTTGTTAATTGAGATTGTTTTTAATTGTCAGAATTATCAATCTCTGATATAACTAAAGATAACAATCTGACTGTATTAAAGAAGTAATGAATATACTGTATAGTTTCCTCATATCATTCAATCTAGATATTTCTTTAATCTAATCAGGGATTGTGGTTATTTTTGTTAAGGGTCAGATTGGTTTGTTGCATTTCCACTACTTTAAGGAGGTCTTTACTTAATGGGAAAAAAAGTACACAGACGCAGGGAAGTCAGACGATTACTTCGAGAAGAATTAAAGAAGATGGAATCAATAACCAAGCAACAGCCTAATGAACAATTAACGCCAATCGGTGCAATGAAAAATTAATCTGGCGCTATCGCCTATCGAACTAAAGCACCCAGAATACATGTATTCTGGGTGCTCTTTTCTTATTATGACATTTTTTATGTATAGACCATAAATTTTCAACAACCAAGAAAAAAATATGTAAAAATACACTTGAAAATAAAATTTATTTCTTATTCTCTATGTCAATATTACCATAGCATTTCACACCTCTATTACCTGATTTTACAAAATTTCTATGTTTCTTCCTAAAAACGCTGGGTATGTAATAGATTGTACGAGCAATCGCTCACAAAATACTATTATATACGGAGGTATGAATATGTTTTTTCATAAAAAAGAACTTCAATTCGAAGCTAAACCAACTAGACCAGATCCATTGATGGCAAAGAAAATTCAAGAACTGATTGGTGGACAATATGGTGAAATGTCCGTTATGATGCAATATTTGTTCCAAGGCTGGAGCGTACGCGGCAATGAAAAATATAAAGACCTTTTACTTGATATCGGTACAGAAGAAATCGGCCACGTTGAAATGTTAGCGACTATGGTCGCACGTCTTCTTGATGACGCACCACTTAAAGATCAAGAAAAAGCAATGGCTGACCCAGCAGTCGCTGCTGTACTAAGCGGTATGAATCCACAACATGCTATTGTTTCTGGATTAAATCCTCGTCCACAGGACAGTGTTGGTAACCCTTGGATGGGAAGCTATGTAACAGCAAGCGGCAACTTATTGGCTGACTTCCGCTCTAACCTAAACGCTGAATCACAAGGTCGATTAGCTGCAGTCCGTATTTATGAAATGACAGATGATCCAGGAATTAAAGATTTGCTTTCCGTTCTTATTGCACGTGATTCTTATCACCAAAATCTATGGGCAAAAGCAATCGCTGAATTAGAAGAACAAGAAGGATTACTTGTTCCAAGCACATTCCCTCGTGAAAAAGAACGCTTAGATATCGCATACTCTTTATATAATTTCTCTGAAGGCGAAGAAAGCAGTACTGGAACGTGGGCAAGCGGTGAAGCTCCGGATGGACAAGGTGAATTCCGCTATGAAGCTGTCGTTCCACCTGCAGAAGGCGCAAAACCAATGTTAAAACCAGCTCCACTTGAAACACATAACACATTGCCAATGGACACAGATAAATCAATCTTATAAACGCTAATGTATATTTTTGATTAGCATACAAAAGGACTTCAGAATAAGTGTTATTCTGAAGTCCTTTTTTCATAGATATTTTCCATTGATTCCCCTGCTCTTCTTGTCCTTATTTTACTATTGCATCCCCTATTGGTGAATATCGTAAAAATTCTTTCATTTCTATGTGTCATTTAAAAAGAATATCGAATCGCATTTTATTTCTGTACTGTAAAGTAATCTAAATTCCGGGGAACATTAGCCACTCATTCCATGTTCTATAAAAAACATCCCCCCTCCCCCATTAATCGATAATATTTACCTATCGTATCTAAGTAATAAAACAATGCTTATTCATTAACTATCTCACTTCTATCGGCAAGTCCAATTCGAGTGAATAGTTGTATTTCATTAATTCTTTATGATATCAAAAGAAGATATTGAGTAAGTCTACCTTTCTTTATTAATTTATTATCTTAAAAGAATCCTTCGCTCTCTTTTGGATATGCTAAAGGCATATTTAGTGAAAAAGAATGGAGGTTTCTTCATGAATAATCCACATATGAAAAAACTCGATGATATCGAAAAGGAATATCGGACAAATAGTAAGCTTGGCTTAAGCGACGCACAAGTAGCGGAACACCAAGCGAAATACGGACTTAATCAATTAAAAGGAAAGAAACAGAAGTCGCTCGTCCAACGTTTTTTTGAACAATTTAAGGATATCATGGTCTTGATTCTAATCATCGCGGCTGCGGTTTCCTTTTTCGTCGCCCTTAAAGGCCATGATACAAAGGAATATATTGAACCAGTTGTTATTTTAAGTATTGTTATATTGAATGCTGTACTTGGAGTTGTTCAGGAGAATAAGGCGGAAAGATCACTCGAGGCACTACAGAACCTTTCCTCTCCACGGGCAAAAGTCATCCGTAATGGAAAATTAACCGAGATTGAAGCAAGCCAGATTGTGCCTGGTGATCTAATCGAATTTGAAGCTGGTGATTTCATTCCGGCTGATGGAAGATTAGTTGATGCAGCTTCCTTGAAAATTGAGGAGTCAGCTTTAACTGGAGAGTCCGTTCCAGTTGAAAAGGATCAGAATGCAACAGTTAATGAGGATGCACCCCTTGGAGATCGAGTGAATATGGTTTTTTCAGGCAGCAGTGTTTCCTATGGTCGCGGAAAAGCAATTATAATTGGAACCGGAATGGATACACAAATGGGCAAGATTGCCGAATTGCTTGAATCAGCTGACCAAGGTCAGACACCTCTGCAACAAAAACTAGGCAAGCTAGGAAAGTACCTCGGCTTGCTGGCGCTTGCCATCAGTATTGTAATCTTTGCTATCGGATTCTTCTCAGGGATGCCGATACTAGAGATATTTATGACTGCAGTATCCTTAGCAGTCGCTGCTATTCCAGAAGGTTTGCCAGCAATTGTCACAGTCGTTTTAGCACTCGGCGTCCAGCGAATGGTCAAAAGAAATGCTATTATACGCAGGCTTCCAGCAGTTGAAACTTTAGGAAGTGCCTCTGTTATTTGCTCTGATAAAACAGGTACACTTACACAGAATAAAATGACAGTCATCAAAGCCTGGGTTAAAGGTGAACCAGAAGATATAACTGACCATGTTTCCGGTCCAATTAAATCCTTGCTTCGCCTTGGTTCACTTGCATCAAATGGGACCGTTGAAATCGTAGATGGAGAAGAAAAGCACATAGGCGATCCAACAGAGACTGCTATCCTTTCAGCAGCGCTTAAGAATCAAATGACAAAAGAAAGCCTTCATGAAGCAGCACCCCGTGTTGGTGAGATTCCTTTTGATTCTGACAGAAAGCTAATGACAACCATCCATGTAATAGAAGGAAAACCTTATGCATTAACAAAAGGTGCTTTTGATGTATTGATGAACCGTTGTAAAACTGGTGATTTTGAAGCTGCCAAGAGAATTAACAACCAAATGACGGATGAAGCTATGCGTGTTATCGCTGTTGCTTATAAGGAACTTGACAGTGTTCCTGATCACCCTAATAGCGATGAGATTGAGCATGATTTGCACTTTGTCGGCTTGCTTGGAATGATTGATCCTCCACGTGCAGAAGCTAAGGATGCTGTACAGGTTTGTAAAAGAGCTGGTATCCGCCCGGTTATGATCACAGGTGACCATATTGGAACAGCAAATGCCATTGCCAAAGAACTCGGTATATTAAATGCCGGACAAAAGTCTCTTAGTGGTGCAGAACTTGAAAAAATGAGCGATCAAGCATTAAATGACTCAATCGATGAGTACTCTGTTTATGCACGTGTGTCACCGGAAGATAAAATACGGATTGTCCGCGCCTGGCAGCAAAAAGGTGCAATCGTATCAATGACAGGTGACGGGGTTAATGATGCTCCTGCCTTGAAGGCAGCTGATATCGGTTGCGCGATGGGTATAACGGGGACGGATGTCGCGAAAGGAGCATCTGATATGATCTTGACGGATGATAATTTTGCGACAATTGTCGATGCAGTAAAAGAAGGTCGCGGTACCTATGATAATATTCGCAAAGCCATTCAATTCCTGCTTGGCACTAATATGGGTGAGATATTTATTGTTTTCATTGCCATGATTATTTGGCAACAAACACCGCTCCTTGCCATCCATCTTTTGTGGCTGAACTTAGTGACAGACGGACTTCCTGCACTCGCTCTTGGAATGGAACCTGTTGAAGAAGATATTATGAAGAGGAGACCGAAGCCAAAAGCAGAAGGAATTTTTGCAGGTGGGCTCCTTTACCGGATTGTCCTTCAGGGGTTGATGTTTGCTGTACTTTCCTTAATCGGCTTTTATCTGGCAGGAGTCAATCTGAACTCATTAGGCGCTGCCCAAACAATGGCTTTTCTAGTTTTATCACTTTCGCAGCTCTTTCATGTTCTAAATGTAAGAACAACCAAATCTATTTTCCAATCCGATATTCGTGAAAATAAATATATGATTCTTGCCCTGCTTGCTTCACTTTTACTTATAGTTGCGATTGTATTTATACCACCGCTTGCTTATATTTTCGAGGTAACTCCTCTTCCTTCTGAATACTATCTGATCGCGCTTGGACTTGGATTTGTTCCAATCATTGTAATTGAGATTGAAAAACTGATCAGAAGAACTAAGACAACCTAATTTCCAGCAGTTAAAAAGCACCCGATTGGGTGCTTTTTATTCGGCTAATCCATTCGGTTTTTCTGATTCTTTTCCCCTTGGTGTTACTAGAATAGCCTCTAGCTATTTTTACTTGGCTGTTTTCGTAAGTATTGTTGCTATTGATTAACGCTTGTTTTTATGAAAATAGCCACCTCCAAAAAGGAAGTGGTTGTACTTGTTATTGGACTAACTCTCCTGTTTGTTTAAGTACATTCCTTCACAAATATTATAAATAAAATCTCATTTAACTATACTATCTACCAAAAAATAAGGTAACAGCTCAACATCGAGCTGTTACCTATTTTTCACTTCAAAGAGCTATAAAACTTCATCTTCTTTTCTTTCTATTTTGTTCTTTAAATTTCTTGAAATTTTTCATGCCGCCTATGCTACTAAACATTTCATTTGCCTTTTCTTTTTCAATCATTTTAGAATTCAAACCTTGATACTTAGTCTCTTTTTTTAGTTTCCAGTAGCTTTCTAGCCTTTCAATTGACAAAAATCCATCTTTCATTGCTTTTTGTACTGCACAGTTTGGCTCATGTTGGTGTGTACAATCATTAAATTTACAATCATTAGCAAGGTCTTCAATATCAGAAAAAGACTTGGTTAAATCTGCACTTATAATTCCAAGCTCTCTCATACCAGGAGTGTCTATAACAACACCTAAATTTTGCAACATAATTAATTCACGGCTTGTAGTAGTATGTTTGCCTTTATCATCATTCCTTATTTCATTTGTATCTAATAAGTTTTGGCCGATAAGGCAATTAATTAAGGTTGATTTCCCAACTCCAGATGAACCTATAAACGCTACTGACTTCCCATTTGAAAGATACTTTTTTAAAGATTGGCATCCTTCATCAGAAGTATTTGTTGTAACAATCACATCTATACCAATTGCAATAGAATATATTTCATCAAGTCTTGATGCTATATCATCACATAAATCTGACTTTGTAAGTACAACAACTGGGTTTGCACCACTGTCCCAAGCGATAGAAAGATAACGCTCTAGTCTACGCAGATTATAATCATTGTTCAGTGACATACAAATAAAAACCGTATCAATATTTGTAGCGACAATCTGAATATCTTTTTTGGTTCCTACCATTTTACGTCCAAATACGCTTTTTCGTGAAAGTATATGATGAATAATTCCGTTCCCCTTTGAATTATTTGTTCTGTCGATCATAACAAAATCTCCAACAGCAGGATATTCAGAAATTCCTGTTACATTATAGCGATACTTACCGGATATCTCAGCAACAACCTCACCACTTTCTGTAATCACCTTATATAAATTTTTAGATTGTGATGAAACTCGCCCAATAAAAAGGTCTTTATATATTGTAGACTCCTGTATGAATTCTTCAGTAAGTCCTAAATTTTTCATATCAATATTATTCAATTTCATTTCCTCCTAAAGTTTAGATAATAACTTTTGGGAGGTTTTATGCATTAGTTTATTTTGTGCATACCTCCCTATTTGTTACAATCTCCACATTTCGCTTGCTATACATAAACACAGCAGCTCCTTTCATTACTTATAAGTTTTATATTAGTACAATCCAACTCTAATGTTCAACACAAATTAAACAATGTTCTTCCACTAAACTGCCCCGTTAGCAGCATAAGAAAAGGCCGTCAATTTGACAGCCTTTTCTTATGCTAATATCCCTGTTAACTCAATAAGAATCCCTGAATTGAAACATAAAAAACAAAACCAGAAACACCAATAGACATATAACCCCAAAATGCTTTTTTATCTTTTTGAAGCTCAATTAGTCCCGTAGTCAATATTAAAAAACTTAGTACCATCATTAAATAAGGCATATACTCAAAGTTCTTAGTTATTAGACCAAAAAACGCTAATGCAAGAACACCTATCGATAAAATAATTCTTAATGTTTTTAGCATATTTCTCTCCCCTTACAACAAGTCATTTCCCCAAGTTTTTGTCTAATCATATCACATTTACATTATTATTCTATTCAATTCCTTCTTGAGCTAACCTGTCCCTTTACTTCCATAAGGAGTTCAACAGAAAAGGACATTAATCCTTCTTGGATCAACGCCCCTGTTAGTTCAATTAGTATTTAGATAATCTAAGACAATATCAACTCTTTCATTGACTGAATAATCCCCTTCAATTTTTAATACTGGACAAGATAAGTCTGCCATCCAATGCTCGTGCAATTTTTTACTTCTAACTTTCATTCCCGCACTATCATAAAGAGAAGCCCACTCTAAAAAAGTTTTCGATTGTTCATATTTGCTTCCGCCAGTTAATATTTGACTTCCATAACGCTCATATTCCCTCTGCTTTAACCTTTCAAGCCTTATATCTTGCGGAACCCATAAGAATATAACAAGGTCAAAATAACTTTTAAAGTTATCACCCCAACCACACACTGCACCAGAAAGAATCCAGTTTTCATTAAGTAATAAATCTTTTTCAAGCATTTCTCTTCTTTTAGGTACTTCTCTTTGTTTAGTAAATTTAGTTGTCCAAAAGTAGTCATCAGTATCAAGATGTGTATGAGGTAAGACCTTTGATAATGAAGAACCTAGCGTTGAAGTACCAGAACCAGAGGCTCCCAATATGTGTATTTTTTCTTTCATTTTCCCCATCCTTAATCATAGGCTTCTTCAACTCTTCTGCCCCTTTAGTTCAATAAACTATAATAGCCAAAAATATTTATCCCTGCTTAAAGACTATGTATTATTTTGACGCTGTTAGCAAAGTGCTAATTGATAAATTTAATTCTTCTTTAAAGTTTTCCTCATATAGTTTCAATGAGGAATAGCTAACTGATTGCATCAATATTCCTTTCAACCCAGTCTTCATTATAAATACTACCATTCGGGCTATTTTCAAGTCTGGTGTCTTTTCTTTAAATCCTGGTACTCTATGTGCTGAATACATATTTCGCCAATCCTTCAAACTCTTCCAGTACAAATTATAATCTTTCTCACTTAACTCTATGTTAGACAAAGTAATTGGCTTTAAATCACCATCTAATCCAAGCTTCTTCCAGTGTATTTCATTTTCGTCAGTACCAAAAATCATACACCAGAGATTAATTGACTGAAAGTAATGTGCATCTATTGTATACTTCCAAAATTCCTGAGAACCAAATCTACATAGGTTATCAAATTTCTCATTTAAATATCTAAAACTAGAATAAATGGCATAAAAAGCTTTTTAGTATTTCAAGCTGTTCATCCAAAACCGACTCATTAAAATTCATGTTACTCTCCCTGAAATTTATTTACTGGTTTTATCCCTAATTCGTTGATCGTCTTTTAGTCGTTGGTATGTTCTAATATCAATTATTCGCCATATTTTGTTCAAGTCCTTCTTCCGCTAACCTGCCCCGTTTGTTGAACAAGCCACCTTAATTCAACTGTACCACAAATTGGATATTTATATCCTTTTATTCAAGAGCAACAATCTATGCGAAAACAGCCTTTTATTTTTATGATCTTCCTCAAAAATATCTTCAATTTAAAATACGGTTGTATTTTGTGAAACAAATTCAACCCGATTAACATGATTCGGGTTAAAACAGCCAAAATTAAAAAAACGACCAAAGGTCGTTTTTTATCATTTATACGGAAGTAACCGGATTATTACCTGCCTGTGTATCATTTAAGATGTTCTCAAACTTCTTATATTGCATATACATCGCTATTCTCCATGGCACAATCATTGAAAAAGCCAATAGCCAGAACATTCCTCCTGTTTCACCTAAATCAATTGATGAACTTAAAAATACCTTAAGGATGGTTCTGATTAAAATGAGTCCTATAAGGACAATTCCAAAAGCTTTCGACCGTTTCATATATATTTGTTTATCTTTAATTTCAAATTTGGATGTCTTTATTAAAAATATAGAAAAAAACATGCCCAGTATGATTGCCTCGAGTATTTCCATTCCAGTTAACCGAAAATATGGGAATACATACATAAGTGCACCGGTACTCATAAAAAACGGCGGCAATATAATCTTTTTGATAGAAGCCGGTTTTTGAGATGCCTTCATCCTTACTGCAAAAACAAAAAGTCCCATTATCACTGCAAGTATTGTAGATACTGCAAACATCATATATCATCATTCCTTTTAGCATACATTAATTTCAAACGTTTAATACGATTTATGTTAATCCAAGACACGCTTGACCGCATCTATTACCCTTATCTCTTCAAATGGTTTTATAATAAAGTCTTTTGCACCCGCTTCTATAGATTCTCTGACAATCTTTTGCTGACCCATTGCCGAACACATAATAATTTTGGCATCCGGGTATTTACCCTTAATTACTTTGGTCGCCTCTAATCCACTCATTAATGGCATCGTTACATCCATAGTAACCAAATCAGGCTTATACTTTTCATATAGATCAATTGCCTCTATACCTGATTCTGCTTCTCCAACAATGTGATGATTTCCTTTTTTAAGGATAGCTGCCAACGTCAACCGCATAAACTTTGCATCATCCACTATTAGAATATTAGCCATCTTTAGTTCCCCCTGTTACAAAATAAAAGTATAACTCTGTGCTGAATATGATTAAAACTAGTTAAAAACCACTCCATCCTCCGAATAAAGCGATAAAATATGAGCTTATTTTGGTCATCCAATCAAAAAACAAAACGATTCCCATCAGAATCATTAACATTCCGCCTGCCTTCATAACTTTATCCGAGTTACGTTTGATCCAGCTTAATTTCCCAATAAAAAAAGACATAATAAAAAACGGAATAGCAAATCCTAAAATATAAGCTAACATGTAGAACATACCAGATTCCGGGTTGGTTCCGGTCATCCCAATGACAACCATTAAAATAGGTCCAGTACATGGAGTCCATCCTGCTGCAAAGGCAATTCCTATTAAAATTGATCCGATATAACCACCCGGACGATTTTTAAATTCAAAACGGTGTTCTTTCATAAGAAACTTCGGCTGAAAGAAGCCAATTATAATTAAGCCAAAAAAGACTATAAGAATAGCACCTAATTGCCGGATAATATCTCCATAGTTTTCAAAGAAGGTTCCAATATAAGATGCACTGAATCCCAGTGCTATAAAAATAATGGAAAATCCAATTAAGAAAAAGAAAGTATGTAATAGGCTCCTTTTATGCATCATCGCGTTATCATTTTTTAATTCTCCAACCGACATTCCTGTTATATAAGAAAGAAAGGCCGGATAAAGCGGAAGACAGCATGGAGATATAAAGCTGAGGAAACCTGCTCCGAATGCCAAAAATATATTAATATCACCCAAATGAAATTACCCCCACTGTTTCTAATTCATTCCACCTTACATTGTACCAAATTACTCCATATAAAGTAACTGTCTGAGCAGATGATAAAGAGTATAGTTTTAATTTTTCAATATATTTTACATTTTTAGTAAAATTTATGTATAATAGTTTTACCGCAATTCTTTTCTGTAAGAATATGTTATAACCTTGTAAATTTAAACATAATCCACTAAACGAGGAAGGATCTGCAACCATGGATAATCAAGAGTTGTTAGATAAAATAGAAATCAAGCGTGCAGAACTAGTTACTATCGTCTCTCAGAATGGATTATCATCTCAAACAACCATTCAATATAGCCAGGAACTCGATCATCTGTTAAACAACTATCAACCTGAAAAAACATACAATAGATCAAAAATATCATGTTAAGCTAAAGTAAGAAAAACCCAAACACATAAGGATAGAATAGAGTTAGAAGAACTCATTCTTTTTCCATTAAAACACTGTTCAAACAGTTTCAGGAGTCACCCAAAAGTATATTTCAGAAGAACAATAAATCGCATCCGATGAATCGGATGCGATTTATTTAGTTAGAGTCTTTTTTCAGCTTACATCTTTGTTGAAACTTGAACGGATACCATTTTGAAGTAAATACATTTTATAATAAAGCCCTTGCTTAGCCAGCAGTTCCTGATGTGTTCCCTGTTCAACAATTTGGCCTTGATGCAAAACAAGTATAAGGTTAGCATCTTGGATTGTGGAAAGACGGTGGGCAATTGCAATTGTCGTTCTGCCCTTTCTCATTTTTTCCAGGCTTTTTTGAATAGCCTCTTCAGTTTCTGTATCAATATTGGCAGTCGCTTCATCAAGAATAAGAATTTTAGGATCTCTCACGATTGTTCGCGCGAAGCCAATCAACTGCCTTTGACCGCTCGAAAATGTTGCTCCCCGCTCCACTACTAAATGATTATATTTATCAGGTAGCTTTTCAATGAAGGATTGCGCCTGAACAAATTTAGCTGCCTCTTCTATTTCATTGTCCGTTATTGTTTGATCATGCAAACTGATATTATCTCTAACAGACCCATAGAATAAGAAAGCATCCTGTAATACAAGCCCCATCTTCCCCCGCAGTTCTTCATTTGAATAACTTTTGATGGATTTCCCATCAATTAATATATCTCCTCTATTAAATTCATAGAAACGCATGATCAAATTTATGATAGAACTTTTTCCACTACCCGTATGTCCAACAAGTGCAACTGTTTCGCCCTCATTGACTTTAAAGGAGATGTTTTTTAGTACATCTCTCTTTCCATCATAAGAAAAACTAACATTTTTAAATTCAACGACACCCAGCTCGATTTTATACGTTTGAATGCTCTCTGCCCCGGGGGCTAACTCTTTTTCATCCAAAACAGCAAATACTCTTGATCCAGCCACAATTGCCTGCTGATATAAGGATAATCTTTGCATCACTTGGTTAACTGGTTCAAAAAAACGATCAATATAGTTTACAAACGCATACAAAACACCTATTTCAACTACTGAATTCATCGAGTTGATCCCAAAGTAACTGAGCACAAGAACAATCGCAAATATATATACTAGATCTATCGCTGGCCTTAGCAATAACCCATCTATCTTAATATTCCTCATTCCTGCTTCATAATGTTTTTGATTAATCTCCTCAAACTCATCCTTTAAGCGTTTCTGCTGGCGAAACACCTGAATTATAGACATCCCCTGGAGAGATTCATTTAAATTGGCGTTCAACTGGCTTAGCCTTTCCCTGAGTTCTTGATAATAAACACTGCTGAATTTACGATAAAATCTCATAAGCAAATATAAAATGGGCAGGATGAATAAACAAAACACAGCAAGCCTAACGTTCAAAATAAACATCGCAATAATCGTCCCTATCACGAAAAATCCACTGGATATAAAAGCTGCAATCACAGTCACAAACATATCCTTAATTGCTTCTGTATCATTAGTAATCCTGGATACAATTGCTCCTGCTGGTGTTTTATCAAAATATCTCAATCCAAGGCTTTGTACTTTACTGAAAACATCAACCCTAAGCTGCTGAATAATTTTTAAAGCGACAAGCTGGAACGAAAACTCTTGAAAATAAGTAATAAACATTTTAGCAAACAGGAGTATCAAATACCCGATTGCCAAAATAGCTATTGGCTTATACTGCATATTCATTGGCGTTAAATAATCATCAATGAATATCTTCACTAAAATAGGTCCTGTGATGTCAGCCACTGTCGCAAGAAATAATAAGAAAAATGCTCCTATTAATCTCTTTTTATATGGTTTCGCATAGGACAAGAGACGGAAGAGAATTGCTCGCTGTTCTTTTCCTGTTATTGATTTAAGTTCATCCATCTCTTACCCCCCCTGCTCCACTAATTCTTCTAATTGTTGCTGTTGGTACATTTCTTTATACCAGCCTTCCAAGTCCATTAACTCCCTATGCGTACCTTTTTGAACGATTTTACCGTCCTTCAGAACAATGATTAGATTGGCATGCTGGATAGCACTTAACCGATGGGATGTGATAATCGTTGTTTTGTGTACTCTGTTTTCCTTTAAATTCTGGAGGATTGTTGCCTCTGTTTTGGCATCGACTGCCGATAGTGAGTCATCCAGAATTAAGATTTCAGGATCAAGCATCAATGCCCTTGCTATACTGATTCTTTGCTTTTGACCACCAGAAAGCGAGACTCCACGTTCACCTACAACCGTATTATATCCTTCCGTAAAGCCTTCAATATCAGAATGAATATATGAAAGAATTGCCGCCTCCTTAATTTCTTCTTGGGTAGCATTCGGTTTAGCAAAGGCGATATTCTCACCAACTGTTGCTGAAAATAAAAAAGGATCCTGTGGTACATACCCAATTGCTTCTCGTAAGGATTTCAACGTATAATTTTGGACTTCGTGTCCTTTAATGCTTATGCACCCTTCTGTTGTCTCAAATTCCCTAATCAGTAATTTTAATAAAGTCGTTTTACCTGCACCAGTTTTCCCAACTATTCCGAGAGTTTCCCCTTTTTTTATCGTAAATGAGAGATCCTCCAGTACAGGTTCCTTTTCATCAGGATAAGTAAAGGATGAAATCTCAAATTCTATATCACCACTGGCTTGTTCGTTAAGAGCGCCAGTTTTATCAAAAATATCGGTTTTTTCAGCTAGGAGTTCAGTAATTCGATCATAAGATGCGTTCCCCCGTTGCACGATATTAAATAAGAATCCAAAAGCGAGCATCGGCCAAATCAATAATCCTAGATAGGTCGAAAAAGATACAAGTTCACCAATCGTCAAACTGCCCTCCATCACATATTTCGCGCCAACAGCGATTGAAATAAAATAAGAAAGTCCCGCCATTACACTGATAGTTGGATCAAACAAGGCATCTATACGCGCCACCGATATGTTTTTATCCACTACATCATTAGAGGAAGACCGAAAGGATTCAATATCCTCTCTTTCCTGGCCAAAGGTCTTGATCACTTTAATCCCATTTATGCTTTCCTGGGTCTTGTCATTCAATTCAGAAAAGGCAGCCTGAGCAGCCCTAAATCTTTTATGTAATAGCTTCCCATAATAGCTTGTTGAGATGGCAATAACGGGCATAGGAAGCAATGCAAACAACGTTAAACGCCAATCAATAAAGGCCATGGCCAGAACAACAAACCCACCGGTCGTTAGCGAATCAACCAAGGATAGGACACCGCTTCCTGCGGTTTGCTGGATTGCATTTAAGTCATTGGTCGCATGTGCCATCAAATCTCCGGTGCGCTTACGCTGGTAAAAGGATGACGGCATATTCGTGAAATGATCAAATAATCGATAACGAAGTTCTCTTGCTAACTTCACGGCTGAACCAAAGATCTTGATTCGCCAAAAATATCTTAATATGTACATACCAACGCCCGAAGCAATTAAAATAACAGTCAATTTCGAAAGACCTGCACCTGTCAGAGAATCATTATTAATCTGATCAACTACAATTCCTATAATTCTAGGTGGAATCAGCTGCAAAATAGCTACGAATAATAACATAATGATGCCAATTATGTATGCTTTTTTTTCTTTCTTAAAAAACCATTTTAGCTTTACAAAGATCTTCACAAATGCCCTCCTTTTCTCTTTTATAAGGCCTTCTTATTTTAGCAAATCAAATAAACCAAAGGAAGATTATTTTAAACTTTCCGAATAATTATACAGGTGTATTTTAGGATTGCTTTACAAACTTAATTAGAATATTTGGTATATTTTGTTATAAAAAGCTAACTATCTAACTAAATAAGTGATATAATTGTGATATCACTTTGATATATAGGAGGCATTAAGATGGTTGAAAAGAAGGCAGTTAAAATGAATGGTTATTTAGGCGTCCTTGCAGGGTTGGTCATTATCAGCATTAGTGCTTATATGTTGATAAATGGATCAACTGTACTTCCAATCGTATTATTAATAGCTGTTGCCGTATTATTGTCTGGCATCACCATTGTCCAACCAAACGAAGCAAAAGTATTAACATTTTTCGGAACATATGTAGGAGTCATACGCGAGCAAGGTCTATGGTTGGCAATACCTTTTACCATCAAATCCAGCGTTTCACTGCGCGTCATCAATTTCAATAGCGATACCCTAAAGGTAAATGATTTAGAAGGTAATCCGATTGAAATAGCTGCCGTGGTGGTATACCGTGTCAATGATAGTGCGAAGGCAACTTTTGATGTGAAGGATTACAAAGAGTTTGTACAAATCCAAAGTGAAACGGGAATTCGTCATATCGCAAGCCAATACGCCTATGATCACTTTGACAAAGAAACCGATCTGTCACTACGGAGAAATAGTGATGAAATTGCTGTTTTTTTAGCAGAGGATTTACAAAAACGTTTAGAGGTAGCTGGTGTGGATGTGCTTGAAGCACGAATCATGCATCTAGCCTATTCTTCTGAGATTGCTTCCGCTATGTTACAAAGACAACAGGCCCAGGCTGTGCTGGCTGCCCGTAAGGTAATTGTTGATGGTGCCATTGGAATGGTGAAAAGTGCGATCGACCAATTGGCGGATGAAGATATTGTTGAACTTGATGAAGACAAGAAAGCACAAATGGTCAACAACTTAATGGTTGCAATTGTTTCAGAAAAGGGAACGCAGCCAATTATTAATACAGGAAGCATTCATTAGGTTTTTAAGATGGCCAAAAGAAAAGCATATCCGCTAAGAATTGATCCTAAACTTTATGACGCACTTGAAAAATGGGCAGATGATGAACTTCGCAGTGTAAATGCTCAAATAGAAATCCTCTTAAAAGAAGCCGTAAAAAAAGCAGGCCGATTGAAGGATGATCAAGAACAACAAGAATAAATTCGAGACTATTAGATAGCCAGAAGCATAGTTAGAACGTTTGTTTAAAATAATACAAACGTTCTATTTTTATTGTGGTGATTTAATAAACACTCTTATACCATTCCTATTGACGCTTTTTGAGCACACATAAAAACCACCAGTCTATGTTTGCTCAATGTCAAAATCCCCGTTTCTACATTAAGGAATTCAACTAAAAAGAGCATTAATGGTGCTGCACCTCATTTAAATAAATACTCCCCCTATATTTTTACTTTCTTAATGAACTAACCTGCCCCATTTCAACCATATGAGTTCAACATAAAGGGACATTAATCCTGCTTAAATCAACATCCCTGTTACTTGAATAAGATATTATATTTTCATTCTTGCTTTGTCCTGTGAATTACTCTATTCACATTATATTTTGAACGATAATACTTACAATCTCAGATTTAGATAATGTCCCATCTACAATTAGGTCAGAATTCGGCTTTGTTGTATTTATCATATCCAGATACCCCTGCCTTCCTCTAAGAATGTAGTTATCTAGATCCAGCATAATATCCTCGGTAGAACCATCTTTAAAGTCACGAATTATTCTCCGTGCCATTGCAATGTCCAGCGGGGTATCAATAAACACTGCAAAATCAATTAATTCTCTTGTTTTAGTATGTAAATAAGCAAATGGAAAATCTAAAATGATGTAATCTAGTGGTTCAGTAACTAACTTCTTTATATCTCTAATGAGTGGTGATAAGTCCCAATCATCAGGATTAGAACCATTATCAACCCATTCAATAAAGTTATCGGGACCATCAAAATCATAATCATCAAAAGATATTGTTTTACTATTTTGCAACTGTCCTTTTAGGTAAGAAGTTATTGTTGTTTTGCCCCCACCCGAAACCGCAGCAATTGAAATCACAAACGGAAATTTCCTTTTCATAAAATCCTCCGACTTTTCGAATGTCTTCGTCCGCTAATCTGGCCCATTTCTAAAATAAGAAATTCAATAGAAAAGGGCATTAATTCTTCTTGGTTTAACACCCTTTAATGAAATTATACTGTAGTCAGGTAAAAACCTATTTTCATTCCATTTCTACATGTTTCATATAAAATTCTATTGCTTGGTTAAGCCATTTTTGCTCATTTTCTGTGAATGGTGAAGGTGCGAGTTGTTCAAACTCTTGAATATCGAGTTCTTCTACGTCAGCATCAGCTAGATTTTGCACCAAATCTTCACCAAGAAACGCAAAAGACTCTTCAAGATACATTTTAATCACTTCTTGCACTTCAGGATGGTCGATAGGTTTACCGTATAATTGTTTCACTTGCTTATTTAACTCAATGAAGGTTTGATCTAGGGCTAGTTTTTCTTCTTCAGATTTCTTTGCTATTCCTTCCGCTACATCAGATAAGTTATGCCGTTCCATCCATTTGTATTGCATATTGTCCATCTCTGTACTATGGATAAGGCTGAATAACACTGTACTATCAACTTCTCCCTCTTTCTCAAGTATCATAATCACTCTCTTAACAGCAGTCATTGAACGCTCAATTCGTTCTTTTTCTTTTTCTAGTGCTCGAAAGTGGAGGTTTAAAGTCTTATTTAAATCATCTGAAAAACTTGATTCACCTAATAATCCAGCAATCTTAACCAAGTTATATCCAAGAAACTTTAAACTTAAGAGTTTTTGTAACGTTAAAGTATCTTGATGTCTGTAAATACGATGACCTGATGTTGGATTCTTCTTTGGCTGTAAAAGACCAATTTCATCATAATAATGTAGAGCTCGAATAGGTATTCCTGTCTTTTCCGAAAATTCACCAATGGAATATTCTATATTCCCTTTCATCAACATCCCTCCCCATAAATATTTAAGCTCATGATAAAACCTCACGTAACTAGAGGTTCAAGAGGAATTTTGATAATTATAATGCAAATCCTAAAACATTCTTATTCAGCTAAACCAGCTAATAGGTTGTCAATATCTCTCTGTATATTTCATTTTTTTATATGCTATACTGTTTTTGGGTATGCCAAATAACCCTCCAGTTTCTTTTTGGAAGGTTTTTCTTATGTTGGATAAATATCATTTCCTAAGCTAAATCTAGGAAATTCTCGTTCTTTTTCAATAAAGCATAAATCCAGTGAAGCAGCTTGTTGATACAAGCTACAATGGCAACTTTTGAAGGTTTTCCTTCTGAACGTTTTCTATCATAGAACTCTTTGAGCTTTTTATTTCTAGAGCCTCTTATCCCACATAAAACAGCTAAATACAAACTATGCCTTAGCCTACTGGATCCTCGTTTGGTTATACGATTTATGTTCGCAGTAAACTTACCAGATGAATAGACACTGGGATCTACTCCAGCGAAGGCCACTAACTTTTTAGGGTGATTAAACCGATCAATTTCTCCTATCTCCGAAATGATTGTTGCCGCAATCTTTTCACCGATACTAGGAATCGATTGGATAATCTTATATTCTTCTATTTCATTTGCCAGGGATACCATTTGGCTCTCTAAATCCGTAAGGTGTCCTTGGTAGTGAAATAAAATATCGATATACATACTAAGAT
>NZ_VEMV01000004.1:0-621043 GCF_006346415.1 Bacillus sp. D386
AGATTCGCTCGACTTGCATGTATTAGGCACGCCGCCAGCGTTCGTCCTGAGCCAGGATCAAACTCTCCGAAAGATGTTTGATCTAGCTAAATTTTAAAGCAAATTGACGAGATTTTAAAAATCTCTTGTTTTTAGACTTGCTTGGCGTTTCGTTTTGTTTAGTTTTCAAAGAACAATCTGTTTTGTTGTCGTTTTAGCGACTTAACTATCATATCAAGTTAGCAACCTTTTGTCAACAACTTTTTTTATTTAATGTTTGTGCATCCCGGTGTTTCCCGGTCAGCTAAATCAGTATATCAATTTCCAGGCAGGAATGCAACACTTTTTTATAAAAAGCTATAAAACAAATATAATCAACTAATCGTATTAGCTTAAAGGTTTTAACTCTGCCTCTCTTATCATCTCCAATCTACAGATGAATGCTGTTATTAGCATGTATCAACTCCATATAAACAGCATAATATGATACGACCTCAAACCAATTTCTTTAAACAATCATTTATAAAAACAACACCTCTTTTAAAAAGAGGTGTTGTTAGTAAAAGCTATTTTGTATATACCAAATGTATTATCTCCTATTATTCTTCTTCAGGTGAATCCAGTGGTTCAACATCCGTGCCTTGTTCTGTTTGTTCTTCTGATTGTATTTCTGTTTGTTCTACTGTTTCTTCCTGCTCGTCATCCTCAGGAGAGTCTTCTTCTTTTTGTACCTTAGCTACTGTAGACACATATTGATCATCACCTGATTCAAGTCTGATCAATTTAACACCCATTGTATTTCTTCCTAAACGGGAGATCTGTCCAACATCCATACGAATAATAACACCCGCAGCAGTAATAACCATTAAATCTTCTTCACCTGTAACAGTTTTTACAGATACTAATGAACCAGTTTTATCGGTTATATTGCAGGTTTTAATTCCTTTACCGCCACGACTTTGAATTCTATATTCTTCTTCTCCGGTACGTTTTCCATACCCATTGCGAGTAACGATTAATATATCATCATTTTCTTCGAGTATATCCATACCTACTACTTCATCATTCTCGCTTAAAGTGATTCCTTTCACACCCGTTGCTGTACGTCCCATTGAACGCACATCAGTTTCTGGGAATCGGATCAATTGACCATCTTTTGTTCCAATGATGATGTTCCGGGTGCCATCTGTTAGTTTAACGGAAATCAATTCATCGTTATCACGCAAACCAACTGCAATCAATCCGTTATTTCTAATATTGGCAAAAGAAGATAATGGGGAACGTTTAGAAATCCCTTGTTTAGTAGTAAAGAATAAGAACCAATCGTCCACAAATTCTTCAACTGGGATAATTGCATTAATCCACTCATCTTTTTCAATTTCAAGTAAGTTTATAATTGGCAGACCTTTAGCTGTCCGTCCATATTCAGGTATTTCATACCCCTTCGAACGATATACTTTCCCTTTATTAGTAAAGAAGAGAATTGTATCATGCGTTGAAGTTGTTAGCAGATGCTCAACAAAGTCATCTTCATTGGTACCCATTCCCTGAATACCTCGTCCTCCACGACGCTGACTTCTGTATGTGGATGCTGGCAGTCGCTTGATATACCCTTTATTCGTTAAAGAGATAACGATATTCTCTTGAGGGATTAAGTCTTCATCCTCAATATGTTCCAGACCGGCCAAGACAATTTCTGTTCTTCTTTCGTCATTAAACCGTTCTTTAATTTCAGTTAACTCTTCACGAATTAAGTCAAGCAACTTTTCTTCATCAGCAAGAATGGCTCTTAACTCGCCAATCAATGTCATAAGCTCTTTATATTCGTTTTCGATTTTATCTCGTTCTAAGCCTGTTAACCTTTGCAGACGCATATCCAAGATCGCCTGAGCTTGCTTTTCAGTCAATTCGAATTTAGTCATTAATCCTTCTCTGGCAATATCAGTAGTTTGAGAGCCACGGATTAAGGCTATAATTTCATCAATATGATCAAGTGCAATTCGTAGTCCTTCTAAAATATGCGCTCTTGCTTCTGCTTTACGAAGTTCAAATTGCGTTCTTCTGCGAATAATTACCTTCTGATGTTCCAAATAGTAATAAAGCATTTGTTTCAGATTAAGAACCTTCGGCTGGTCATCAACAAGAGAGAGCATGTTGATGCCAAAGGTTGTTTGCATTGCTGTATGCTTATATAAATTATTTAAAAGTACGTTTGCATTCGTGTCTCTTCTTAATTCAATTACGATACGCATACCATTACGGTCTGACTCATCCCGTAAATCTGTAATACCTTCAATTTTCTTGTCACGTACCAAGTCTGCAATACGTTCAACCAGTTTGGCTTTGTTCACTTGGTATGGAAGTTCCGTTACAATAATGACCTGTTTACCGTTTTGTTTCTCTTCAATAAACGATCTTGCCCTTAACGTGATGGAACCACGACCAGTTTCATAAGCTTTACGAATACCGCTTCTTCCTAAAATTTGACCTGCAGTTGGAAAGTCCGGACCCGGAATAATTTCCATCAATTCCTGTATGGAGATCTCAGGGTCTTTACTTAAAGCAAGCACACCATCAATGACCTCTCCTAACTGATGTGGAGGAATATTCGTAGCCATACCAACCGCAATTCCAGAAGAGCCATTTACAAGCAGGTTAGGAAAACGTGATGGAAGTACCACTGGTTCCTTTTCTGAACCATCGTAGTTGTCTCGGTAATCGATTGTATCCTTGTTTAAGTCTCTAACTAACTCCATTGATATTTTTGACATACGGGCTTCTGTATAACGCATTGCCGCAGCTGAATCACCATCAACAGATCCAAAGTTACCATGCCCCTCAACCAGCATATATCTAAGGTTGAAATCCTGAGCCATACGGACCATCGTGTCGTAGACTGCCGTATCACCATGAGGATGGTATTTACCGATAACTTCACCAACGATACGTGCCGATTTCTTAAATGCTTTATCCGACGTCATACCTAAATCATTCATAGCGTACAATACACGCCTATGCACAGGCTTCAACCCATCACGAACATCCGGAAGTGCTCTGGCTACGATAACACTCATAGCATAATCCAAGAATGATGTTCGCATTTCCTGACTTATATTTATTTCTTTAACCCTCGAGTTTTCCATTTCCGCCATGGAATTACCTCCTCTTATCCGCAAAATCCAGTTATACATGTAAAAAGACAGGATAGATGTTGTCTATCCTGCAGAAAAGATGTATGGATCGCTATTCCCCAATTCAATAACAATCCCATTGAAGTCATACTTAAAAATCAATCGAATTTATATATCTAGATTCTTAACTTGTAATGCATTTTCTTCAATGAAATTCCGACGCGGTTCGACTTTGTCGCCCATAAGCATTTCAAAGGTTTCATCTGCATCGATTGCATCTTCTAGACTAACCTGCAACAATGTTCTGTGCTCCGGATCCATCGTTGTATCCCATAACTGTGTTGCATTCATTTCACCCAAACCTTTATAACGCTGTAGACCAGGTTTTGGCTGGCTAGGGAGCTCACTCATAATACTTTCCAGCTCTCGATCATTATAAGCATACATTATACGCTTGCCTTGCTGTATTTTGTATAACGGTGGCTGAGCAATATAGATATAACCATTTTCAATAATCGGTCGCATATAACGATAGAAGAACGTCAACAATAAGGTTCTGATATGGGCACCGTCGACATCGGCATCAGTCATGATGACAACTTTATGATATCGTGCCTTCGTAATATCAAAATCCTCACCAATACCAGTTCCCAGAGCTGTTACAATCATTCTGATCTCTTGATTGCCAAGAATTCTATCCAGACGCGCTTTTTCCACGTTTAGTATTTTACCGCGTAAAGGCAAAATGGCCTGGAAGTGTCGATCACGGCCAGATTTTGCCGATCCGCCAGCAGAATCACCCTCAACGATGTAAATTTCGCTAATGGATGGATCTTTTGAAGAACAGTCAGCCAATTTCCCTGGTAAGTTGGAAATCTCCAATGCACTCTTTCTTCTTGTTAGCTCTCTAGCCTTTTTGGCTGCTGCTCTCGCTCTGGCAGCCATTAATCCTTTATCGATAATTTTTCTTGCGACACTAGGATTTTCAAGCATGAATTTCTCCATTTTTTCAGAGAAAATGGAGTCAGTAATCGTTCTTGCCTCAGAGTTACCAAGTTTAGTTTTCGTTTGTCCTTCGAACTGCGGATCAGGGTGTTTGATCGATACAATCGCAGTTAGGCCTTCGCGAACATCTTCACCGGTTAAATTTTGGTCATTTTCCTTGAAAATGCCGTATTTCCTTGCATAATCATTTATTACACGAGTTAAGGCTGTTTTAAATCCAGATTCGTGTGCTCCACCTTCATAGGTGTGGATATTATTGGCAAATGAATAAATATTACTTGTAAAACTATCATTGTATTGCAAAGCAACCTCAACAGAAATCCCATCTTTAGCACCCTCGACATAGATTGGTTCTTCGTGAAGTACCTCTCTCGTACGATTTAGATGTTCTACATAGGATTTAATGCCGCCTTCATAGTAATATTCATTTTCTTTACCATCTTCACGTTCATCCTTAATCGTGATTTTAATACCACGGTTTAAGAAGGCTAATTCCCTTAATCTTACCGCCAAAATCTCATATTCATATATAAGAGTTTCCGTAAAAATTTCACCATCAGGTTTAAATGTAATAGTTGTACCAGTACGATCGGATTCGCCTAAAATCTCAAGCTCGCCTTTTGGTGTACCTCTTTCAAAACGTTGAAGATGAATTTTCCCTTCACGTTCTACTTGGACAGACAATTCAGTAGACAGGGCATTAACAACTGAAGCACCCACACCATGAAGACCGCCGGAGACTTTGTAGCCTCCACCGCCAAATTTACCACCGGCATGTAAAGTTGTCATAATGACTTCTACTGCAGGACGGCCTACTTTTTCGTGTATACCAACAGGAATACCACGACCATTATCCTTAACCGTAATACTATTGTCTTTATTGATGAATACATTGATTTCATCACAATATCCTGCCAGTGCTTCATCAATACTGTTATCAACAATTTCCCAGACTAAATGGTGAAGCCCTCTGGAACTTGTGGAACCAATATACATACCAGGCCTTTTACGTACTGCCTCTAGCCCTTCAAGTATTTGTATCTGGTTTTCATCATAGGATTCTTTTTGTATTTCTTTTTGCTCCATTGTCAAACCATTTCACCTACACTTTTCATGCATTTATTTCGTATCTTATCGATTGTGTTACAACGTAGACATCTTTGCTGATTTTCTTTTCAAAGCAGTTAGTCCAATTGGTGAGAGATAGATGTGATGAACTGTAACCACAATTGATTTTGTATTACCTTCAGCCAGATCAATAACTTTATTTTCATCTAAAAATCTCTGTAATACAGGTGAATCTGTTAGCATTTTGGCATCAAGTGCCGTAACTAGTTCACTAGTCTTAATTACAGTATCATTTCCGACATGAAGATACATCTTAACCACCTCATTTCAATCTGGACATTGTTCCGCTTTTCACTTGAAAGGTTGCAGCTTCTCTCAATGTTTGATGATCGATTCCGTCTACACTTGTAGTCGTTACAAAGGTTTGTACCTTACCTTGAATGGTATTCAACAAATGCGATTGTCTGTAATCATCCAATTCAGATAGAACATCATCAAGCAAAAGAATTGGATATTCATTGATTTCTGAATGAATCAGCTCAATTTCAGCTAATTTTAAAGATAAGGCTGTTGTTCTTTGCTGGCCTTGCGACCCAAACGTTTGCACATCATGACCATTGACGAAGAATTGCAGGTCATCTCTATGTGGACCAATTAATGTTGTGCCTCGTTCTTTTTCTCTAGTACTTATTTTATCAAATTTTTCCTGAAATCTTTCTACTATTTTCGACAAGTCCATAGATTCTGATACCTCTATGGATGGTTTATATTGAATATCCAGCGTTTCTAGACCTCTAGAAATGCCTTTATGGATAGGTTTTGCCCAATTCTTAAGCAATTCAAGGAACTCAAACCTCTTTAAAAGAATTCTTGCAGCATAATGAATGAATTGGTCATTTAGAACCGCAAGCATAGCATCGTCAGCTCTTTTGCTCAGCTGTGCTTGCCTCAAAAACGCATTACGTTGATTGAGAATCTTTTGGTATTGGTTTATATCATGTAAATAAACAGGCGATACTTGTCCTATTTCCATATCTATAAAGCGTCTTCTGATTAAAGGGCTGCCCTTCACCAGGTTTAAGTCCTCCGGAGCAAACATAATCACATTCATATTGCCGATATACTGGCTCAAACGCTTTTGCTCCAAATGATTACTTTTAGCTTTTTTGCCTTTTTTGGAAATAATCAATTCCATAGGAAGAGGTCCTCTGTTTTTCAATACTCTTCCCTCTATTTTAGCATATTCCTGGTCCCATCGAATAAGATCTTTATCATTGGAGGTGCGGTGAGATTTAGCCATGGCCAGTACATACATAGCTTCCATCACATTTGTTTTTCCTTGAGCATTTTCGCCCAGTATAACATTCACCTTATTTTCAAATTCGGCGGTCAGACTTTCATAGTTTCTATAATGTTGAAGACTAATCTTTTCAAGATACATATCTTTAGATCCTTTACTTTAATCCGTAATAATATAGGAACCGACATCCGGGATTTCAATACGGTCTCCAACCCGGAGCTTTCTGCCTCTGCGAACATCCAGTTCACCATTCACGTATACCTCATATTCTGAAAGAAACCATTTTGCGTTCCCGCCAGAGTCGATAATACTCGCTAATTTTAAAAATTGCCCGAGGGTAATATACTCGGTTTGAATACGTATTGATTCCATCATAATAATCCCACCTGTAAAAGTCTCTAAAAGTTTATTTTACTAAAAAATTTGGTTTTGCACAAAAAGAACCTGTTTCGATGCATATCCAAAAACAGGTTCTCAAAAATTTTTAAATCAATATGTTCTAACAGGCAGTATTAACTGCAGCATACTATCGTCATCTACACCTTTAAGAACAAATGGTCTCATCGCTCCAGTAAAATTAATAGTCACTTCTGTTACATTCAAGGCTTTTAGGGCATCCATCATATATTTCGCACTAAAGGATATTTTTAATTCCTCTCCCTCAATCGTTTGAGTAACAATTTCCTCAGTTACTGTACCAACCTCTGGTGTATGAGAGGAAATTTCAATATAGGAATTTCCCATTGTAGAAAGCTTAACAACATTATTTCTGCTTTCTCTCGCTAATAAAGAAGCACGATCAATGGCATGAAGAAGTTCCTTTGTATTTATTCTAACATCTGTTTTGCTTTCATTCGGTATTAATCGAGAAGTGTCTGGATAATTACCCTCTAATAATCTGGAGAAGAATAATAAATTTTTTGATTTAAACAGTACCTGATTTTCTGTAAATATAATTTTTATTTCTTCATCCGTGTCATCGAGGATTTTACTTAATTCACTTAAGCTCTTTCCAGGGACGACTACACTGTAGCTATCACCATTCCCATTAATCACCGTTTTTCTCATAGCCAAACGATGGCTATCTGTTGCAATACAGATTAATTGCCCATCTTCTATGCGCCAGTTTACACCTGTCAACACAGGGCGTGTTTCTGAGGTGGACACTGCGAAAATAGTTTGACGGATAATATTTTTTAATAAATCGATTGGCATAGAATACATATGCTGTTCTTCCATTTGAGGAAGCTGTGGATAATCTTCAGCATTTAGTCCGTTTAGTTTATATTCAGCTTTTCCTGAACGAATAATTGTTTGCAGGTGTGCATATACTTCCAAATCAACTGTGCTCTCTGGAAGTTTTTTTACGATTTCAGCAAAGAAACGAGCCGGTAAAACGATTGATCCAGACTCTTTAATTTCAACTAGTTCATTGCCTTCTTCTTCTGCTGGAATGAATGATTCAATAGAGATATCAGAATCACTTCCTGTTAAAGTGACCCCTTCTTCATTTGCTTTAATTTTTATTCCAGTAAGAATTGGTATCGTTGTACGGGTTGATACCGCTTTAAGAACATCAGTAACACTTTGGACCAGACGGTCGCGCTGAATCGTAATTTTCATAAGTAATCCTCCCAGTATGATGATTGATTTTAGATACATATTTATTAATTTATTTATAAAAATAAAAGAAGAAGTAATAGTAGGGCCTGTGGAAATGTGGATAACTCAACTATTTGACCGAAAAACAGTCTATCCACATGTGGACAGACTGTGAGTAATCTTGATAGCAACTTAATTGATTATCAACAGTTAGTAACTGCTTCGTTGATCAGTGATTGTTAAGTTTTAAAGTAATTTCCTTAATATGATCCTGTAGCTGAGAATCGATTTGTAAAAGCTTAGATATTTTTTCATGTGCATGTATAACAGTTGTATGGTCACGTCCTCCAAATTCTTCACCTATTTTGGGCAATGAAGAGTCCGTAAGCTCTCTGGACAAATACATAGCAATCTGCCTAGGGAAGGCAACTGATTTTGTCCGTTTTTTAGCTTTAAAATCATCTAATTTTACATTAAAGTATTCTCCAACTGTCCTCTGAATATCCGATATAGCGATAATTTTTGGTTTCGAATTCGGAATGATATCCTTTAGAGCTTCGGCAGCTAAGTCTGCGTTAATATCCTTATTTATTAAGGAAGAATAGGCTACCACTCTTATTAGGGCTCCTTCGAGCTCACGAATGTTGGAATCGATTTGGTTGGCTATATAAATCATAACTTCATTCGAAATATCCAGTCGTTCAGCTTTTGCTTTCTTCCGCAGGATCGCAATCCTTGTTTCGAGATCTGGTGGTGTAATATCAGTAATCAGACCCCATTCAAAACGAGACCGCAACCGATCTTCAAGAGTCGGAATCTCTTTCGGAGGACGATCACTTGAGATAACGATTTGCTTACTTTCCTCGTGGAGTGCATTAAACGTATGGAAAAATTCCTCCTGAGTCGATTCTTTTCCAGCTAAAAATTGAATATCATCAATTAGCAGTACATCGACATTCCGGTATTTATTACGGAAATCTTCAGCACGGTTATCTCGGATTGAATTAATAAATTCATTTGTAAATTTCTCGGATGACAAATAAACCACTTTAGCTGATGGGTTGTGCTCCAATACATAATGGCCGATAGCATGCATTAAATGTGTTTTACCAAGTCCAACTCCCCCATAAATAAATAGAGGATTATAGGCTTTAGCCGGAGCTTCCGCTACAGCCAAGGATGCTGCATGGGCAAAACGGTTGCCGGAACCAATAACGAAAGTATCAAAAGTATACTTTGGTATTAATAAGGTTTGAGGTATCTCATGCTGATCGTCATCTGATTTTCTAACCCTTTTGGCCGGTGCGGGTAAATCATATTCTTCTTCCCTTTGGTTGTGAGGAATAATGAATTTAACTTCCAATTGTTCGCCTGTAGTTTCGTATAAAACCTCACCTATTACATCTGAGTAACGTTCCTCTAGCCAATCTCGGGCAAACTCGTTTGGCGCAATTACTGTGAGTGTATCCTTTTTTAAAGAATAAGCTTTTGTAGACTTCAGCCAGGTTTCAAAGCTTGGCTTGCTTATTTTCTTTTCTAATATTGATAATGAGTGCTTCCATAGCTCATCTATATTTTTCACTCGTCAATCCTCCTTCAAAGACAGCCAAACCACAATAAACTTGAATTAAAACAATATAAATAGGAAATGTATAAATATAAAAAACAATGTATAAGGAACATTATGGGGAATATAGGTTTTCGACAATATCCACTTCCTGTGGACAAAGTTATACGCTCCTGTGTAAAATCCTATCCACAGCTTATTAACAATCTGTGGATAATTATTTATGTGGATAAGTTATTAAGAATGAAAACAAAAAATATGATATCAAAAATTTGCTTGAGTTGCAACGTTTTTTGTTATTTATCCACAAGACTCAGTGAATGGGGATGAAAGTTTTCCACAAGAAGTGGGTTTGTGCAAAACCTGTCGAAAAGGGGTGTGGATTGTTAAATAGTGATAATTTAATTATCCACAACCTATCCATAGAGAACAAGGTAAATTTTAAAAATGAAATTTAAGCGATCCATATAAATTTATTTATTTGTAAATCAGAAGGTAGTTTTTAATGTTTGAAAGTATAAGTTGACAATTACGTATCACCATCTATATAATTGTAAAGACTGTCTTTAACTGTAATCCTCAGGGAGGTGTACTAATATGAAAAGAACGTACCAACCAAATAAACGTAAACACAGCAAAGTTCATGGGTTCCGTGCCCGCATGAGCACAAAAAACGGACGTCGTGTTCTTGCAGCTCGTCGTCGTAAAGGAAGAAAAGTATTATCTGCCTAGACCACTGACCATTTCAGTGGTCTTTTTTTAAGCTTATAGCGTTTTTTAATGATTAAGATGAGAAATAGATCAAAGTTATATACAGATTGGCGTTTTAATAATGCGTAAATTTGTTAATGATGTACAATGGAAATATAATGGGATTAGAAATAAATCGAAACCCATTTAAAAGTTGAACGTATGTGTTAGGTGCAGGTGGATATATGAACAAAGAGCGCAGGATTAAAAAGAATCAGGATTTCCAGGAAGTATTTAAAAAAGGTAAATCTTTTGCGAACAGGCAATTTGTTATTTACGTATTAAAGAAGGAACAGACAAACTTTCGTCTGGGTCTTTCAGTGAGTAAGAAAATTGGCAATGCAGTGACACGGAACCGTGTTAAACGTTATGTAAGGCAATCCTTTTTAGAGCTTGATGATCGAATCATGAAGGGGAATGATTACATCATTGTTGCAAGAAAACCGACCTCAGAAATGGACTTCCATGAATCGAAAGCGAGTCTAATCCATGTATTAAAGCGTGCTGGCGTCTTGAGAAAAATGTAGTGTAGGTTTTCTGTTATAAAAAAGCCTAAAACATTTAGGCGTAGACATCTAAAAGATGTTAAAATACATTCATTGGCATATAAGAGGTATTAATGCCTCTTAAGTAGTTAGGAGGAAATAAGGCTTGAAGAAGAAACATATGCTTCTCTTTGGTTCGGTTGTTTTTCTCATTGCTGTTCTATCAGGATGTAGTGAAGTCAATCAACCAATAGATTCAGAAAGTACTGGTATCTGGAATCAATACTTTGTTTATCCGCTTTCCTGGCTGATAATCAAAATGGCTGAGTTATTAGGTAATAAATATGGAATATCGATTATTCTGGTCACAATTTTGGTTAGATTATTGATTTTACCATTGATGATTAAACAAATTAAAAGTACAAAAGCGATGCAGGCTATTCAACCGGAAATGAATAGATTGAAAGAGAAATACAGCTCTAAGGATGCTGAAACTCAACAAAAACTGCAGCAGGAAACAATGGCTTTGTTCCAAAAACATGGGGTAAACCCATTGGCAGGATGTTTGCCGATTTTTGTTCAAATGCCGATTTTGATTGCGTTCTATCACGCAATTATGAGAACAACTGAAATTGCTAATCATAGTTTCCTATGGTTTGATTTAGGCGACAAGGATCCATACTTTATCCTTCCGCTAATTGCAGGTGCAACAACCTTTATTCAACAAAAAATATCCATGGTTGGACAGGATGATAATCCAACTATGCAAATGATGCTATATATTATGCCGATTATGATTATTGTGTTCGCAATTAACTTCCCGGCAGCACTATCTTTATACTGGGTTGTTGGTAATATTTTCTCGATTGCCCAAACTTACTTCATTAAAGGGCCTGATTTAAAGCAAGCAAAAGCCGATAAATCAAATGTAAAAGCCGGAGGTAAGAAAAAGTGAAACAAGTAACCGCTACAGCCCAAACAGTTAATGAAGCTGTTGAATCTGCTCTTAAGGAATTAAATACAACGAAGGAAAAGACTGAAATCCAAGTTGTAGATGAAGGGAAAAAAGGTTTTTTAGGCCTGTTTGGCTCAAGACCGGCTATCGTGAAGGTGACTGTAAAGCATGATCCGTTAGCAGAAGCAAAACAATTCATCGAGAATGTAGCAGAAAAAATGGGTGCAGAGGTACATGTTCATCATAAGCAAGAAGGCAAAGTTGTTACATTTGAGTTATCTGGTGAGAAAATAGCCATGCTGATTGGAAAAAGGGGACAAACATTAAATTCCCTTCAATACCTGACTCAGCTTGTAGTAAATAAGAACTCTACCCAATATCTAACGATCATGCTCGATGCAGAGGATTACCGGAGCCGAAGAAATGAAGCTTTAGTTAATCTTTCGGAAAAAATGGCTAATAAAGCTATCTATACAAAAAAAGAAGTTTCATTGGAGCCCATGCCATCATTTGAAAGAAAAGTGATTCATACGGCGCTGATGAATAATAAAAAAGTCAAAACGTACTCTGCTGGTACTGAACCACATCGTCATATCGTGATTTCGCCAAATAAATAGCGTGAACAAAATCTCCGAATGATTTCGGAGATTTTTTTTTGAATGCTTCCAGTTATAATTGATTGAATTTATCGGCTTTTAATAATTAAAAGAACTGGACTTTCTGATATCTAAACGAGTGTATTAGGGCAAAGTAGATATAAGGTGAAAAAAATATAAGAACAGAGTTCACAATTTAGCTGAATAATTTATATCTAAAAGGAAGATTGTGCTTAGATTCTTGTTATTCACATGTGGATAAGTTAAAATTATACGTACTGCATTTTAGTGGTTGTGGATAAGAGCGGCGGGTACAAATGGTATGTGTCGATTATTATAGATTTTTAATTTTGTTATGAAAGGAGTATAGGTCATGGATTTTGATACAATTGCTGCGATATCAACTCCGATGGGAGAGGGAGCAATCGGAATTGTTCGTATAAGCGGAGATGAGGCAATAAGTATCGCAGACTCTGTTTATCGGAGCCCTAAAGGGAAGAGATTGACTGATGTGCCAAGTCATACGATACACTATGGAAATATCATAGATCCTAAAACGAATACCATTATAGAAGAAGTAATGGTGACCGTTTTAAAAGCTCCAAATACATTTACTCGTGAAGATATCGTCGAAATTAATTGCCATGGCGGTTTAGTTTCCGTGAATAGAGTACTTCAGCTTATCTTAAGACAGGGAGCTACTTTAGCCGAGCCTGGAGAGTTTACAAAACGGGCGTTTTTAAATGGAAGAATTGATTTGTCTCAAGCGGAAGCTGTAATGGATTTAATCAGAGCGAAGACAGATAAAGCGATGAATGTAGCTTTAGGGCAAGTTGAAGGTAAACTGTCAAGATTGATAAAGAAATTGCGCCAGGATATCCTTGAAACACTAGCTCAGGTGGAGGTTAATATAGATTACCCTGAATATGATGATGTGGAGGAAATGACTCACCACTTATTTAAGGAACGCTGTGAATATGTCAGTGGGGAAATTGAAAAATTACTACAAACCAGTCATCAGGGGAAAATTTTAAGAGAAGGTATTTCAACCGTAATTGTCGGCAGACCTAACGTAGGAAAGTCTTCCTTATTAAATAGTTTGGTACAGGAAAATAAAGCAATTGTTACAGATATTCCAGGAACCACAAGGGATGTCATTGAAGAATATGTTAATGTAAGGGGAGTACCGCTTCGTTTGGTGGATACTGCCGGAATACGTGAAACAGAAGATATAGTAGAGCGTATCGGAGTGGAACGTTCCAGAGAGGTATTAAAGAAAGCAGATTTAATACTTCTTGTGCTAAATCATGCAGAAGAATTTACAGAAGAAGACCAACGTTTGTTTGAAGCTGTCAATGGGATGGATGTCATTGTGCTTATTAACAAAACAGATCTTCCTGGAAAGCTTGAAATTGATAAAGTTAAAGCTGTTGCAAAGAACTATTCGATTATTTTAACATCGCTAAAAGAGGATAAAGGTGTAGATGACTTAGAGGAAGCTATTTCTGGACTTTTCTTTGAGGGAAATTTAAATTCCGGCGATGCGACATATGTATCTAATTCACGTCATATAGCCCTTTTGAATAAAGCAAAACAGGCAATTGATGATGCACTGGATGGCATTAATGCCGGTGTACCAATTGATCTGGTTCAAATCGATTTAACAAAGTCATGGGAACTATTAGGGGAAGTTATTGGAGAAAGTGTCCATGAGAGTTTAATCAATCAGTTGTTTTCGCAGTTTTGTCTTGGGAAATAAGGAGGTAAAACAATGGCATATCATGCTGGTGAATATGATGTAATAGTAATAGGAGCAGGTCATGCGGGGAGTGAAGCAGGTCTTGCTGCTGCCAGACAAGGGGCTAAAACACTTGTATTAACAATTAATTTGGATATGGTTGCATTTATGCCCTGTAATCCATCAGTTGGTGGTCCTGCAAAAGGGATCGTAGTCAGAGAGATTGATGCTCTTGGTGGAGAAATGGGTAAAAATATTGATAAGACCCATATTCAAATGAGAATGCTCAATACAGGTAAGGGTCCGGCTGTGCGTGCGTTAAGAGCACAGGCAGATAAATTCGCCTATCAGAACGAAATGAAAAAAACGCTCGAAAATGAAAAGAATCTAACCCTCATGCAAGGGATGGTTGATCGCTTACTTATTGAGGATGGGGAATGTAAGGGCGTTATTACACAGACAGGGGCTATCTATCATTCAAAAGCAGTTGTTATTACAACAGGGACTTTTTTACGCGGAGAAATTATTTTAGGAGAATTAAAATACTCCAGCGGTCCAAATAATCAACAACCATCCATCAAGCTATCTGAACACCTTGAAGAGCTTGGATTAGATTTAGTCCGTTTTAAAACAGGTACACCGCCAAGAGTGAACGGTGATACAATTGATTACAATAAAACTGAAATACAACCTGGGGACGATGTACCAAGGGCATTTTCCTATGAGACAACGACCTATATTACGGATCAGTTGCCATGTTGGCTGACATACACAAATGAAGGAACACATACGATTATCGATAATAATTTACATCGCTCTCCTATGTATTCTGGAATGATTAAGGGTACTGGACCGCGTTACTGTCCATCAATAGAAGATAAAGTAGTTCGTTTTAATGATAAGCCACGCCATCAAATCTTCCTTGAACCGGAAGGCAGAGACACGAATGAAGTATATGTACAAGGGCTTTCAACAAGTTTGCCGGAAGATGTTCAAAAGGAAATCCTGGCAACCATACCGGGGCTCGAAAATGTACAGATGATGCGGGCTGGCTATGCAATTGAGTATGATGCTATCGTACCAACACAGCTCTGGCCGACATTAGAAACAAAAAATATTAAAAATTTATATACTGCTGGCCAAATTAATGGTACATCAGGTTATGAAGAAGCTGCTGGACAGGGGCTAATGGCTGGGATCAATGCAGGCCGCAGAGCTCTGAATGAAGAGGAGATTATTCTGAGCCGTTCGGATGCCTATATTGGGGTTCTGATTGATGACCTGGTTACGAAGGGAACGAATGAGCCTTATAGATTGCTTACATCCCGTGCTGAATATCGTTTATTGCTGAGACATGATAATGCAGACCTGAGATTAACAGAAATAGGCCATCGCATTGGATTGATCAGTGAGGACCGTTATGAACGCTTCTTGACTAAAAAGCAAGCTATTCAGAATGAAATCGAAAGGCTGGCTGCTACCATCATTAAACCAAATGAAACTACCCAATCTTATTTAAGAGAATGGGGAAGCAGTGAACTAAAGGATGGCATTCGCGGCAATGACCTGCTTAGAAGGACAGAATTATCGTACAAACATATCAGTCAATTAATTCCTGCAGAGAGTGAAGTTCCTGAGGATGTAGCAGAGCAGGTGGAAATACAGGTTAAATATGAGGGTTATATTGAAAAGTCGATTCAGCAAGTAGAAAAGCTGAAGAAAATGGAAAACAAAAGAATCCCTGATTTAATTGATTATGACGCTATTACAGGGCTTGCTTCTGAAGCACGTCAGAAATTAAAACAGGTTCGTCCATTATCTATGGCCCAAGCTTCACGTATATCAGGTGTTAACCCAGCTGATATTTCTATCTTGCTCGTTTATATTGAACAAGGGAAAATTGCAAAAATACCCCAAAATTAAGAGGTAAATAAATGAACATATCAGAATTTAAACATGCATTAGAGGAGAAGGGAATTGTTCTTTCTCCATCTCAGCTTGACCAATTCGAAACGTATTTTAAGCTTTTGGTAGAATGGAATGAAAAAGTAAATCTGACAGCTATTACGGATAAAGAAGAGGTTTATTTGAAACATTTCTATGATTCCATCTCACCATCTTTCTTTATTGATTTTAATCAGGATCTTTCTTTATGTGATGTTGGAGCGGGAGCAGGGTTTCCCAGTATACCACTAAAGATTTGCTTTCCATCAATAAAATTGTCTATTGTAGATTCTTTAAATAAGCGGATTACCTTTTTAAAAACCTTAACAGATGAGCTGGGTTTACAGGATGTCAATTTATATCATGATCGTGCAGAAACATTTGGTAAATTAGCAGCACACCGGGAACAATATGATTATGTTACGGCTAGAGCAGTTGCCAGATTATCGGTTTTAAGCGAGTTATGCCTTCCATTAGTAAAAAAAGGAGGCAAATTTATCGCTTTAAAAGGTGCCGGTGCTGATGATGAAGTATTGGCAGGGAAAAAGGCGTTGACAATTTTAGGTGGTAAAATGGATCAGGACTTTTATTTCCAACTGCCAAAGGAAGACAGCAAACGTCATATTATCTTAATAGATAAAGTAAAAGAAACGCCAAAAAAATATCCACGAAAACCGGGAACACCAAATAAGCAGCCATTAGAGTAAACTTTATTGAGACGGATATTCTAAAAAACGGTATAATAAAGATAGTTATTACCAAAAAATGAGACAATCTGAACTTATTTAAATATGATTTTTGCCAATGATTAAGCTAGTTGGAAGTTTTTTAAAGGTGGTGTAGGGATGACAAAACATCCTTTTTCACGTTTTTTTGGACTTGGAGATAAAGAACAAAATGTTGACAGGGAATCGGAAATTGAGACGGAAAAAGAAGAAATAAACCATGACGAAATCCATAAATTACCTATTTCTTCAATTGTACCAAATCGTTTTCAACCAAGAAGTATTTTTGATGATGAGAAAATTGAAGAACTTGCTCTGACTATAGAAACGCATGGAATTATTCAACCCATTGTTGTCAGAGAAATCCATGATGGACAATTTGAAATAATTGCCGGTGAACGTCGATACCGAGCCATAAGTAAATTGGGTTGGGATAAAATTCCTGCCATTATTAATAATCTCTCAGACACTGAAACAGCATCTGTTGCTTTAATAGAGAACCTTCAACGTGAGGAATTATCTCCTATTGAAGAAGCTGTGGCATACAGTAAATTAATTGAACTGCATCAATTGACCCAGGAAGGTCTTGCAAACAGGCTTGGAATAGGACAATCTACGGTTGCCAATAAAATCCGTTTACTTAAATTGCCGCAGGTGGTTCAGAATGCGGTCATGCAAAAGGCAATCACAGAAAGACATGCACGCTCCTTAATCCCATTAAAAGATCCTGAAAAACAGGCGAAGCTTGTCGAAGAAATTATTGATAAAGGACTGAATGTGAAGCAGACAGAGGAACGAGTCAACAAACTGCTTTCAGCTGATGAAGACAAAAAGCCTCGTGCCATCCGAAAAGCATTCAGTAAGGATATGCGCATAGCGGTAAATACTATCCGTCAATCAATGAGCATGGTTAAGGATAATGGAATTAACTTAGACTCAGAGGAAACAGAGTTTGATGATTTTTATCAAATTACAATCCGTATTCCGAAAAAGAGGAAATAATAGTTTCATTAATTGATAACTTGGCAATCCGATAGGTTGCCAGTTTTTTTTATATAATCAAAACTTTTTACAAAAATCGATACTTTCTGTGTGATAATTTTAAATATATGAACTTTGAAAAATAGAAACATGTTAAAATAGAAACGTTATAAGTCTGAATGTAAAGTGAGGCAGGTGACAACATGGGAAAAGTAATATCTATTGCAAACCAAAAAGGAGGAGTTGGTAAAACAACAACCTCAGTTAATTTGGGGGCCTGCTTGGCGTACATAGGAAAGAAAGTTTTGCTAGTCGATGTTGATCCACAAGGAAATGCGACCAGTGGAGTAGGGATAGAGAAGGCTGATGTTGAACAATGCATTTATGATGTACTTATTGATGATGTGGATGTTGCTGATGTTATTAAGGCAACGAAAGTTGAAAACCTAGATGTCATACCGGCTACTATTCAACTTGCAGGTGCTGAAATAGAATTGGTTCCTACCATATCCAGAGAAGTACGCTTGAAAAGAGCGTTAGAAGCAGTCGTTAATGAGTATGATTATATTATTATTGATTGCCCTCCATCTTTAGGTTTATTAACTCTAAATTCCCTTACAGCATCTGATGCTGTGCTTATACCTGTGCAATGTGAATACTACGCCCTTGAAGGCCTCAGTCAATTACTTAATACGGTTAGATTAGTCCAGAAACATTTAAACCATGATTTAAAAATAGAGGGAGTATTATTAACCATGCTTGATGCTCGGACAAACCTGGGTATACAAGTCATAGATGAGGTTAAGAAGTACTTTCAGGATAAAGTATATAAAACGATCATTCCACGTACCGTACGTTTAAGTGAAGCACCAAGCCATGGTGAGCCGATTATTATTTATGATCCAAAGTCACGTGGAGCGGAAGTATATTTAGATTTGGCAAAGGAAGTGGTTGCAAATGGGTAAGGGATTGGGGAAAGGTCTTGATGCCCTTATTGCTAACATGGAAGTCAGCAAAGAAGAAGTGGTACAAGAGATTGCGCTTAAAAATTTGCGGCCAAATCCATATCAACCAAGGAAATCTTTTCAGCCTGAAGCTATTGAAGAATTAAAGAACTCAATTCTTCAACATGGAATTTTACAGCCTCTGATTGTACGGAAAAGCAGTATTAAAGGCTATGAAATAGTGGCTGGAGAAAGGCGCTTTCGTGCTGCTAAAGAAGCAAAAATGAAAACTGTGCCTGCTGTAGTTCGTGAATTTGATGATCGACAAATGATGGAACTTGCTTTATTGGAAAATCTTCAAAGAGAAGATTTAAATCCAGTAGAGGAGGGTGCTGCTTATCAGTCATTATTGAGAAACCTTGATATCACTCAAGAAGAATTGGCGAAAAGAATGGGGAAAAGCCGACCTCATATAGCCAATCATATTCGATTGTTATCATTGCCTGCATTGATTCAGGATTATATTTCTCAAGGAAAATTATCAATGGGACATGGAAGAGCATTGTTAAGCCTGAAATCAAAAAAAGATATTAAACCTCTGGCTGATAAAGTAATCAAGGAAAATCTTAATGTTAGGCAATTAGAGGGGATCATTCAAGGTTTGAATGAAAGTGTTCCACGTGAAACAAAAAAAGTCCCTGCTAAGGATATATTTATTCAGGAAAGAGAAAATCAATTAAGAGAACGTTTCGGTACAACAGTTAATATTAAACAGAATAATAAGCGTGGGAAGATAGAAATAGAATTTTTCTCCAATGAGGATTTAGAGAGACTCCTTGAAATTTTAGAAAAATAAAAAACCATTTATATGGTTTTTTATTTTTCTCTATAAATTATTGTCATGTACCTTTTCTTCTTCGAAGTTCCAATTAAATGTTGTAGTTATGGAAGCGGCATGATTATAGGATAAACCGGCTAAATAAATACCTTTTGTAATAGCTTTAGCCATTTTTAAGACTAAATTTAAACGAGTATTTTGAAGCACAAAGTATTCCATAAATCCACTAACATTAACGATTCCTGTAATATGGGCTTCTCCCACATTGGGCAATTCTTTATTTACACCGGCACCAGGCTTTACAGGGCCTTTACCAACCTGGATAATTCCAACACTTTTAACTCTGCCAAGACAAGCGTCTATTCCAATAATAAATGGATTTTCATGTATGCTATGAATATAATTAAGTTTTTCTTGTAAATTCACAGCATGGATTGGATCCTCTAATGTACCATATATATAAAAATTGGGCAGTGTTTTCTCACTTAACAATGTTCCAATTAAAGGACCAAGTGAATCACCAGTTGAACGGTCTGTACCGATACAAACAATGACAACAGGACGTACTTTATGAGAAGGGAGGATTGTGAGTAATTCTCTAGAGATAACATGGTGGGCATTCTCTTCCTCATATGATATTCGATTTGTTGTATTGCGTTGTTCAAAAAAAGAAGGCCTCATGTTCATAATTACCACTCCTCTGCAAAAGTACTATCAGTATACGGAAAATATAGGAATTTTATACACTGAACTTTGGAATATTTTGCAGACTTTCGAATCCTATATTCTTCCCATCCGGTTATCAGGATGAAAATACTTGTCTTTTTATATACACTTTTTCCTTCCAAAGCTGAGATGTAGTAAAATGGTTAACGTTTCTTTTAAACAGATTGATTTATCATATGTATACCCAAGCATAAGGAATAAAGAAACATTGTCATTATTCATTTATATAGGTATTTAGATCCTAGTAGATTTGAATAAGTTATATTAAAAAAACATTTAGTTTCAATTCATATACCCAGGTAATAATAGTGAATGGTTCTTTATAGCGAATTTAGTGTGAAACGTTATTCTTATATGATGAAATGAAAGGAAAGAAATTAGAGAAACGGGAGTCTAGGTAGATTTCTGTTTATTCTGGATGTTGGTTTTAATTGGAGGTCTGGCCATATGCTGATATAATTCATGGATATAAAGTGAAAAGTTTAAATAATGGAGGATTAAAAAACTATGGATGATAAGGATTTTGGATTGAATGATGTTGTTGAAATGAAAAAGCCTCATCCATGTGGTATCAACCGCTGGAAGATTATTAGACTTGGTATGGACGTCCGAATTAAATGTGAAGGATGTGACCATAGTGTCATGTTGCCCCGTAAAGATTTTGTTAGGAAGATGAAAAAGATACTTCAGAAACACGAGGCATAATCTCAAAGCTTAATGTACAGCTTGTATGCTATCATAATAAAGTGTAATTCAAATACTAATTGAAAAATAATAGCGGCTTGTCTTTTAGATGACTTGTCACTATAATTGGTAAAGGTTTATCACATATAGATTATATAACATTTAATATGTTTTCACATAAGGAGTGAATGATGTGGCATTAACAGCTGGAATAGTAGGTCTGCCTAACGTAGGGAAGTCTACTCTCTTTAATGCAATAACACAGGCTGGAGCAGAATCTGCTAACTATCCATTTTGTACGATTGATCCTAATGTAGGGATTGTAGAGGTACCAGATCATAGATTGCAAAAGCTGACAGAGCTTGTAGTACCGAAGAAAACAGTACCGACTGCTTTTGAATTTACCGATATCGCAGGAATTGTAAAAGGGGCAAGTAAAGGAGAAGGCTTAGGCAATAAATTCCTTTCCCATATTCGCCAGGTAGATGCAATTTGCCATGTAGTAAGATGCTTTGCTGATGAAAATATTACCCACGTTTCAGGTAAGGTTAATCCAATCGATGATATTGAAACGATTAATCTCGAATTAATTCTCGCTGATATGGAAACGGTAGAGAAAAGAATTGACCGTGTAGGTAAATTAGCTAAACAAAAAGATAAGGAAGCAGTTGTTGAGTATGAAGTTCTTTCCTTATTAAAAGAAGCATTTGAAGCTGAAAAACCAGCCAGAGCAGTTGAATTCACGGAAGAACAGCTCAAAATCGTGAAAGGATTACATCTTCTCACGATTAAACCAGTTTTATATGTTGCTAATGTTGATGAAGATGAAGTAGCAGATGCGTCCGATAATGATTACGTGACTCAGGTTCGTGAATTTGCAGCGAAGGAAAATGCTGAGGTAATCGTGATTTGTGCCAAAATTGAATCGGAAATTGCAGAGCTTGAAGGCGAAGAAAAAGCGATGTTCCTTGAAGAACTAGGCATAGAAGAATCTGGGTTGGATCAATTAATTCGAGCGTCTTATCAATTGTTGGGCTTGGCAACATATTTCACGGCAGGTGTTCAAGAAGTACGTGCCTGGACTTTCCGTAAAGGGATGAAGGCGCCACAGTGTGCTGGAATTATTCACTCTGATTTTGAACGTGGATTTATTCGCGCAGAAATCGTTTCTTATGAAGATCTGATGGCAGCTGGTTCCATGAATGCTGCGAAAGAAGCGGGTAAAGTTAGATTAGAAGGTAAAGAATACGAAGTAAAAGACGGAGACATTATTCACTTCCGTTTCAATGTATAAACAAGAGGACCGGTCAGTATGATCGGTCTTTTTTATCAATTTGCAAACTTCTTATATGTATGCTATACTTTTAACTTGTGAGTAATTGTAATTAATTGCTCCTTGCCCATAAGGGCCGTTTAGACCAAAAGGAGGTGACAGTGATGACAAAATACGAAGTTATGTATATCATCCGTCCAAACATTGAGGAAGATGGAAAAAAAGCTTTAGTTGAGCGTTTTAACACAATTTTAGCTGACAAGGGTGCTGAAGTTCTTGAAACAAAAGAATGGGGCAAACGCCGTCTTGCTTATGAAATCAATGATTTCCGTGATGGATATTACATGATCAACAAAATCCAAGCTGAAACTGCAGAGGCTGTTCAAGAATTTGACCGTCTTGCTAAAATCAGCGAAGATATCATCCGTCATATTGTAGTTAAAGAAGAAGAGTAATTTTGATTGAACATAAATTGTTTCATGTGGAACAATTTTCTAATATTAGGAGTTGATTCTGTTGATAAACCGTGTCATTTTGGTAGGTCGTTTAACGAAGGATCCTGATCTCCGCTATACTCCGAATGGTGTTCCTGTTTCAACCTTCACATTAGCAGTGAATCGCCCATTTTCTAACCAACAAGGTGAACGGGAAACAGATTTTATTAACTGTGTTGTTTGGCGACGCCAGGCAGAAAATGCAGCTAATTATCTGAAAAAGGGTAATCTTGCTGGAGTTGATGGACGTATTCAAACTCGTAATTATGAAGGTCAGGATGGAAAACGTGTCTATGTAACAGAAGTGTTGGCAGAGAGCGTACAATTCCTAGAGCCTAAAGGTTCATCTGCCGGTGAAAAAAGCGGCGGAAGCCAATATGGTGGTCATGATACCAATCCATTTGGCCAGGGAAATAGCAACCAAAACCAGAATCAACGGAAGGACAGTAATTATACGAAGATTGATGATGATCCATTCAGTAGTAATGGACAAACTATCGATATTTCGGATGATGACCTTCCATTCTAACATTGATAATTCGAACGGACGTATATAATTATAATGAAAGGGAGTGAATAATATGGCAGGCGGACGCAGAGGCGGACGTGCAAAACGCCGTAAGGTTTGTTATTTCACAGCAAACGGCATTACGCACATCGACTATAAAGATGTAGATCTTCTTAAAAAGTTTATCTCTGAGCGTGGAAAAATTCTTCCACGTCGTGTAACTGGAACAAGCGCTAAGTACCAACGTAGATTGACTATTGCAATCAAACGTGCTCGTACTATGGCTCTTCTACCATTCGTAGCAGAGGAAAAATAAGATTTTACACATAAAAACGGAAAGGGAATCCTTTCCGTTTTTTAATTGTATTTAAGGAAACAGTATTGACATGAGGAATTATTAATAAAATTACAGACATCGAATTACATTATTTTTAAATATTATTTAAATATAACATTATGGTTTAATGTAATGTCTTGTTTTTTGGATATCATTTTATTTATGCTTTATAATATTCTTTGTATGTATTTATTGTTTTAAATAGGTACTAATGAAGGGTATTAATTATACGCCTCTGAACAGGTAATTAATTGCTCTGTTGGTCATAATGGAGTTTTATCAAGTATAATGATAAGTAATACATAAATTGATCCACATTATTTAGGAGCTGAATCTATGCCATCTTATTTAAACAGGCAAGCGATCCGTTATCCCATCTACGCATTATTGGGTGTATCTTTAGTAATCATCGGAGTTCTTGCTTATTATAATTGGATATTTGCAATAGTAGCTTCTTTGCTTTTTGGCATTCTCTTCTTTCTAATATTAAAAATTGAATATGGAATACAAAAAGAAACGGAAATCTATATTTCCACTCTATCCTATCGATTAAAAAAAGTGGGGGAAGAAGCTCTATTAGAAATGCCAATAGGTATACTGCTTTTCAACGAGGATTATGTAATTGAATGGACCAACCCATATATGGCTAAGTGTCTCCAGGAAGATACTTTGGTTGGAAAATACATTTCTGAGGTTGCAGAACCCTTAATACCTTTGGTGAAAAGAGAGGAAAGCGAAGATATTGTAGCAATTTATAATCGTAAGTTTCGAGTAGTCCATAAACCGGAGGAAAGATTGCTTTATTTCTTCGATGTTACAGAGCAAACAGAAATTGAAAAAATGTACGAAGAAGAGCGAACTGTCATTGGAATTATCTATCTAGATAACTATGACGATGTGACACAAGGAATGGACGACCAGCGAAAAAGCAGCTTAAATAGCTTTGTAACCTCCCTATTAAATAATTGGGCTAAAGAATATGGAGTCTTTTTAAAGAGAATTTCCTCGGATCGGTTTATCGCTATTTTTAGCGAAAGTATTCTTAACCACCTAGAAAAAACGAAATTTTCCATACTGGATGATGTACGGGAAACAACGGCCAAGCAAAATGTTCCGTTAACACTGAGTATAGGTGTGGGGAGCGGAGTTTCTGCATTACCTGAATTGGGCAGCATTGCTCAATCAAGTCTTGATCTGGCTCTGGGTAGAGGTGGAGATCAGGTTGCCATTAAACTCCCAAATGGAAAAGTGAAATTTTATGGTGGCAAAACGAATCCTATGGAGAAAAGAACTAGAGTTCGCGCACGGGTAATTTCACATGCACTGCGTGATTTGATAGTCGATAGTGATAAAGTTATTGTAATGGGACATAAGTTTCCCGATATGGATGCTATTGGTTCGTCCTTAGGGATATTAAAAATTGCCGAAATGAATAACCGTGAAGGATATATTATTCTAGACAGAAGTGAATTAGATTCAAGTGTTAAACGACTTCTATCTCAAGTGAAGCAAAAGCCTGAGTTGGACTCCAGATTTATATCACCTGAAATTGGTGTTGAGCTAATCACCGATAAAACATTACTTGTTATCGTAGATACTCATAAGCCAAGCATGGTCATTGAGGAAAAACTGGTTTCCCGGGCTGAAAAAATCGTGGTGATTGATCATCACAGGCGTGGCGAGGAATTTATAGATAATTCTATCCTGGTTTATATGGAGCCATATGCATCATCTACAGCCGAGTTAGTAACGGAGCTTATTGAATACCAGCCAAAGCGTGTTAAGGTAGGTATGCTGGAAGCAACTGCTTTGCTGGCTGGTATTATAGTGGATACAAAATCCTTTACATTTAGAACAGGATCCAGAACTTTCGATGCTGCTTCTTTTTTAAGAGGGCATGGTGCAGACACAGTCCTTGTACAAAAGCTTCTTAAGGAAGATGTAGATACTTACCTAAAGCGCGCAAAGCTGATTGAGGACGTTTATTTTTATCATAAAGGGATTGCTATTGCTCATGGTGATTTAAATGAATTTGCTGATCAGGTTTTGATTGCCCAGGCTGCAGACACATTGTTAGCAATGGATGAAGTGATCGCATCCTTTGTGTTATCACGAAAATCAGAAACTAGCATTGGCATAAGTGCAAGATCTCTTGGCGATATAAATGTTCAGGTTATTATGGAACGTTTGGGTGGCGGAGGGCATCTTACAAATGCGGCAACTCAACTGGATGACATTTCAATGGAAAAAGCAGAGCAAATGTTGAAAGATGCAATTGATGAGCTATATGAAGGAGGCACAAACACATGAGAGTAATATTTTTAAAAGATGTTAAAGGAAAAGGAAAAAAAGGTGAAATTAAAAATGTTGCAGATGGGTATGCACATAATTTCCTTTTGAAACAGGGATTAGCTGTAGAAGCAACCGGCAGCAATATGAAAACACTAGAAAATCAGAAAAATAAAGAAGTACAGCTTGCAGCTGAGGAACTAGAAAATGCAAAAAAATTAAAAGAGCAATTAGAAAAGCTTACAATTGAATTAAAAGCGAAGACTGGTGAGGGCGGCAGAATCTTTGGATCCATTACCAGCAAACAGATTGCTGACGAATTACAAAAACAGCATAAGCATAAAATTGATAAACGTAAAATTGAATTAGAAGACGCAATTCGCTCTCTCGGCTACACAAAAGTTCCGGTTAAGCTTCATCATGAGGTAACCGCTACTTTAAATGTTCATGTGAAAGAACAATAAAATATTTTCCCAGGAAATAATTTTCTTAAAAAAAGTGATGAAAAGCTTGTTAGCTGATTTCATCACTTTTTTTTAGTATGATAGAAGTTACTAATGCAAATGAAAGTTAAAATAAATAATTTCCTGTACCTATTCTCTTCATTTCCATATACAATAGAATAGCAATCCATTTTAATTGCTAATAAAAATATATAATTACGTTTAAATATATAAAGGGGGTTTGCCGAATGAATGAGCTCTTTACTGATTTGGTTCCACCACAAAATGTTGAGGCGGAACAAGCGGTTTTAGGAGCAATTTTTCTTGTGCCTTCCTCTTTAATACTTGCCTCTGAGATTTTGATACCTGAGGATTTTTATAGAAGTGCACACCAAAAAATCTTCCTGGTTATGCTGAAGCTAAACGACAAAGGAAAGGCTGTCGATTTAGTCACAGTAACAGAAGAACTAAGTGCAACAAAGCAGCTTGAAGAGGTAGGGGGAGTTCCCTATTTAACAGAACTGGCGTCATCAGTACCTACCGCGGCCAATATAGAATATTATGCCCGAATTGTTGAAGAAAAGTCCGTTCTTAGAAGATTAATTAATACAGCAACTGGCATTGTACAAGATGGGTATTCACGTGAAGATGAAGTAGAAAGTCTCTTGGGTGAAGCCGAAAAGAGCATTATGGAAGTTGCCTCTCGAAAAAATGCCGGAGCCTTTCACAACATTAAAGATGTTTTAGTTCGGACCTATGACAATATTGAGTTACTTCATAACCGCGTAGGAGATGTAACTGGAATACCTACAGGCTTTAATGACTTGGATCACATGACAGCAGGCTTTCAGCGTAATGATTTAATTATCGTTGCTGCCCGTCCATCTGTTGGTAAAACAGCCTTTGCACTTAATATTGCCCAAAACGTTGCAACAAAAACGGATGAAAATGTTGCGATTTTCAGTTTGGAGATGGGTGCAGAACAATTGGTCATGCGTATGCTTTGCGCAGAAGGTAATATAAATGCTCAAAACCTTAGAACAGGATCTCTGACAGACGAAGATTGGCGCAAATTAACACTGGCAATGGGAAGCTTATCAAATGCAGGTATATTTATAGATGATACTCCGGGTGTCCGAATTAGTGAAATCCGTTCAAAATGCCGTCGTTTAAAGCAAGAACATGGACTTGGCATGATCCTGATTGACTATCTCCAGCTTATTCAGGGAAATGGCAGATCAGGCGAAAACAGACAACAGGAAGTATCAGAAATTTCCCGTTCCCTTAAGGCCTTGGCAAGGGAGCTAGAAGTTCCGGTTATCGCTCTTTCCCAGCTCTCTCGTGGTGTTGAGCAACGTCAGGACAAGCGTCCGATGATGTCTGATATCCGTGAGTCAGGAAGTATTGAGCAAGATGCTGATATTGTAGCCTTCTTATACAGGGAAGATTATTATGATAAAGAAACAGAAAACCAAAATGTTATTGAAATTATCATTGCGAAACAGCGTAATGGCCCGGTTGGAACAGTTCAACTGGCATTTGTGAAGGAATACAATAAGTTTGTTAATTTAGAGAGAAGATTCCAGGATGATGCCATACCTTCTGGAGCATAATAGTTTATAGACCGACCCACCAAACAAAGGTGGGTTTATTTTTATTACATCAATACACGAACATATTTTACTATTTTCATATAAACGTTCGTGAATTCCTTGAAATTACTTCATGTAATTGATACACTTAATTTGTTTGTTAAGCCAAAGTGCAAGATGTTGGTAAATTAGTGGAGGTGTAAAGAATGTCTTCAGTCGTAGTAGTAGGTACACAATGGGGAGACGAAGGTAAAGGAAAGATTACAGATTTCCTTTCAGAAAACGCAGAAGTAATTGCCAGATATCAAGGTGGAAATAATGCGGGACATACAATAAAATTTAATGGTGAAACATATAAGCTTCATTTGATTCCCTCAGGCATATTCTATAAGGATAAGATATCGGTAATTGGAAATGGTATGGTCGTTGACCCTAAAGCACTTATTGAGGAGCTTACTTATCTGCACGATCGTGGGATTACCACAGATAATTTACGTATCAGCAATAGAGCCCATGTGATTCTTCCTTATCATCTGAAACTTGATGAAGTAGAGGAAGAGAGAAAAGGGAGTAATAAAATAGGTACTACTAAAAAGGGAATTGGCCCGGCTTATATGGATAAAGCAGCCCGTATAGGTATCAGGATTGCCGATTTATTAGATAAAGAAGTATTTGAAGAGAAGTTAACAAGAAACTTGGAAGAGAAAAACCGTATGCTGGAACGTTTTTATGAAACTGAAGGCTTTACGATGGATGATTTCTTTGAAGAATATTATGAATATGGACAGCAAATTAAACAATATGTGTGTGATACCTCTGTTGTTTTAAATGACGCCTTGGATGAAGGACGCCGTGTTTTATTTGAAGGAGCACAAGGGGTAATGCTTGATATCGATCAGGGAACATACCCATTCGTTACATCCTCCAACCCAGTTGCGGGCGGCGTGACAATCGGTTCCGGAGTTGGACCATCAAAAATCAATCATGTAGTGGGTGTATGTAAAGCCTACACGACACGTGTTGGAGATGGACCATTCCCTACCGAACTTGATAACGAAATTGGTAATCAAATTCGTGAGGTAGGAAGAGAATATGGTACTACTACGGGACGTCCGCGAAGGGTAGGTTGGTTCGATAGCGTCGTTGTCCGCCATGCGCGCCGCGTTAGTGGAATCACTGATCTTTCTCTTAACTCTATCGATGTTTTAACAGGTATTGAAACATTAAAAATCTGTGTTGCTTATCGACACGATGGAAAAGTATTGGAGGAGTTCCCGGCGAGTCTGAAAATATTGGCTGAATGTGAACCAATCTATGAAGAACTGCCAGGCTGGACAGAAGATATCACGGGTGTGAAAACATTGTCTGAACTGCCTGCAAATGCACGTACTTATCTAGAAAGAGTATCTCAGTTAACAGGTATTCCATTATCAATCTTTTCTGTAGGACCGGACCGTAATCAAACGAATATACTCCGCAATCCATACGGTATATAAAAAATAACTGGCTGACAGACGAAAACGTTTGTCAGCTTTTTGAATAAATTAATCATTAGTACTAGTATATTTCATAGAGAATTTGAGGGTTAGACACCAGTCTAATCCTTTTTGGTATTCACCCTTGTATATATTTGGAATTAAATTTTAAAAAGATGACCTGTTTCAATAGAAATGGTAAAGTAAGATTAGGATAGTTTAACAAAATTGTGACTCGCAGATGTCATTAATATAGACATTTTATTATATAAAAGGGAGAAATAGACGATGGATAAAAAGATACTGGTTGTTGATGATGAAAAGCCTATTGCAGATATATTACAGTTTAACTTGAAAAAAGAAGGATTTGATGTGTATTGTGCCTATGACGGTAATGATGCCATTAAACTGGTAGAAGAACTTCAGCCAGATTTGATTTTATTAGATATCATGCTACCGCAACAGGACGGAATGGAAGTATGCAGGGAAGTGCGGAAGAAATATGATATGCCAATTATTATGCTGACGGCAAAGGATTCCGAAATAGATAAAGTGCTTGGCCTGGAACTGGGCGCAGACGATTATGTGACAAAGCCGTTCAGTACTCGTGAATTAATTGCGCGCGTAAAAGCGAATTTACGCAGGCAAAAACATGCTGCAAATCAGCAGGAAGATAACGAGGAAACAAATGAAATTACGATTGGCAATCTAGTGATACATCCTGATTCTTATATGGTATCCAAAAGAGGTGACACCATTGAATTAACCCATAGGGAATTTGAGCTTCTCTTTTATCTCGCTAAACATATAGGCCAGGTAATGACAAGGGAGCATCTTCTGCAGACAGTATGGGGCTATGATTACTATGGAGATGTCAGAACAGTTGATGTAACCGTTCGACGCTTACGTGAAAAAATAGAAGATAATCCAAGCCATCCTGCATGGATTGTTACAAGAAGAGGAGTTGGGTACTACCTCCGTCATCCTGAACAGGAGTAAAAATTATGAGAAAAGTTGGTTTCTTTAAATCGATTTATTTTAAGTTTGTACTAATTTATGTGCTGCTTATTTTAGTTGCCATGCAAATTATCGGAGTTTATTTTGCACAGGGACTTGAACAGCAGCTATTGGAGAATTTTAAGAGCTCTATTCAAGAGCGGGTAACGATTCTTTCCTATAGTTTAGAAAAAGAAATAACGGAAACCCGCAAAGTTGAAGATCCCACCTTAATAGAAGACATTAAGACGACATTGGAGGGATATTCCTCTGGGGATATAACGGAAATACGGGTAATGGATCAGGATTCAAAAATTATTGGCACATCTGATCCGGAGAAACAAGATATAATAGGGAGCCGTTCAACTGAAAAGCTTGTTGATAGGGCAAATAACCAAGGAACGCCCCAAACAGAAATCAGAATCGATTCTCAGACGGGAAAAAGAATTCTCCTTTGGTCAGAACCGATTTTGAGTGATGGACAAATTATAGGGAATTTATATCTGAATACGAAAATAGAGAATGTCTATTCCCAATTAAAACAAATTAATACGATAATGGCGAAGGGAACGATTATTTCTCTTGCAGTGACAGCCTTTTTAGGAATATTGCTGGCACAAACCATTACAAGGCCAATATCTGACATGCGTAAGCAAGCTTTAGCGATGTCACGTGGTAACTTTTCGAGAAAAGTTAAGGTGTATGGATACGATGAAATTGGCCAGCTTGCTATTACATTCAATAGTTTAACTAAAAAGCTACAAGATGCACAGGCGACAACTGATGCAGAGAAAAGGAAGCTCTCTTCTGTATTGACTAATATGACAGATGGCGTGCTAACAACAGATCGCAGAGGCCGAGTCATTTTGATTAACGACACAGCACTATCAATGCTGAAAGTTTCACGTGAAACGTCATTATCTAAGCCGATTACAGAGGTATTAGGATTAGAGGACACGTTCACTTTTGATCAATTATTGAGTGAGAAAGATTCCATTATCCTTAATTACAGCAATGAAAAGAAACTGCTTTATTTAAGAGCGAATTTCTCTGTTATTCAAAGAGAAACAGGTTTTATTAATGGGTTAATTGTCGTTCTTCATGATATTACCGAGCAAGAAAAGATCGATGAAGAGAGAAGAGAATTTGTTGCGAATGTTTCCCATGAGCTTAGAACGCCGCTGACAACGATGAGAAGCTATCTTGAAGCTTTGGCAGATGGCGCTATGGAAGATAAAGAGCTTGCTCCGCGTTTTCTGAATATAGCTCAAACAGAAACAGAGCGGATGATCAGATTGGTCAATGATCTCTTGCAGCTTTCAAAGCTAGATAATACAGACTATAAGCTTTCTACAACCTGGGTCGATTTTGGCCGTTATTTCCACCGAATTATCGATCGTTTTGAAATGTCTAAATCGCGAAATGTAACTTTTAAGCGTTTAATCCCATCTGAGCCAATTGGTGTTGAAATAGATGAGGATAAAATTACTCAAGTACTCGATAATATTATTTCGAATGCATTGAAGTATTCACCTGAGGGTGGACAAGTTACCTTTAAGCTGCAAGTAATCGGACAATTTGTGGAAATTAGCATTAGAGATGAAGGAATGGGTATTCCAAAAGAAAATGTAGCTAAGATATTTGAAAGATTCTACCGTGTAGATAAAGCCAGATCAAGAAAGATGGGCGGTACAGGTTTAGGTCTCGCGATAGCGAAGGAAATGATTGAAGCACATAAGGGGCATATTTGGGCTTCTAGTGAGGAAGGGAAGGGGACAACCATTTTCTTTACTCTCCCTTATGAAACATTACAAGAGGATGATTGGGAATGAGCTGGGAAGGATTTAAAAATATCTTATTGGTGTCCCTCATTTTGATAAGTGGCCTTTTGACTTGGTCATATTGGTTTTATCAGCCAACCTATAACGAGACGGAGAATACAAACTATGTTCAGGAGAAAATCTTCAGTAATCTTGAACCCGATGAAGTCGTAAAGCCAACAAAAATGATTTATCATAAAGGTAATTTATCCTATGGAACTTACTCTGAGGAAATGATTACACAAGCAATCAACTCCATAAAAAAATGGAATATGTTTAACTTTCAGGATCAATCATCAAAGTATAAAAATACTGCTGCTATCAATAAGTTTAGTGAGAAGGATGGATTCATTGAATTAATATTTAATGATATCGTTCCGCTGTCTTTTTATAAAAATTATTTAAAAATAGAAGATAATGAGTTGCCAAATGTTAAATTTGACAGGGTTATTATTCATACCGATAATGATTCTATCTACTTTGTTTCTAGTGAAAAGAAAACAGTCATTGAAGCATCCGTTGATAAAAGTTTGATTGAAGACTTCACAAAAGAGTACGCGAGGGTTGAAAATCTAAAACCCTACACAAAGCTGAAATTATCAGAAACTAACTCAATCCTGGTTCCATCCGGCGAAATAAAAGTAAGTAAATATGATTTTCTAACAAAAGCTACTGATGTGAAAAGCTTTAAGGAAGCTCTGTTTATCAGACCAAGCACTGTTAAGCAGGAAGGGGATATCTATACCGATGGATTGAGTATAATGAAAAAGAACCCAAAGACATCAATGATTGAATACAAAAATCTTGTTGTCGGTGCCAAAGATGAGAAAAAGCTGGAAACTCATATATTGCAAAGCAGCATAGAATTTATCAATATTCATGCCGGTTGGGATACACGCCACCGGTATGCGTCATTAGATGAGTTTAGCAGAGAAGTCGCTTTCCGTTTATATATTGATGGACTTCCTGTATTTAATGAGGAAGGTATGACTGAAATTCACCTGGAATATGGAACTCAAAATGTGAAGAGATATGAACGTTCCTATTTTAATCTTGTGGATGAGCCCTTGGATCAAAGCGCAGTTACTCTTCCTTCTGCAAATGAAGCTTTAAAGTCCTTCAAAAACGGTATGGGTAAACAATATGATGCAAATAAACTTACGGATATGACTGTCGGCTATAAGCTAATTTATGATGATAATTCAGGCACGACTCTTTTGGAATTGAAACCTGTCTGGTACTATCAGTATGGTGGCAGCTGGATGGAGATTCCCGAAAAGGATTTAGGAGGACTTATGGATGGATTGGAATAAAACAAAAGGTTTATTTATTGTTGTGTTTCTAATTCTGGATGTATTCCTCCTATATCAGTTCCTGGATTTTAGGGCAGCAAAGCTTGAAATCAATAAGGATTCGGATTCAACCATTGAAGAAAGGCTAAAGGCTGAGGGAATCAAGTATCATGTAGGAACTCAGGAAAGAGTAAGTGAAAAGACGATAAGTGCTAAGCCTAAGGAATTCAGTAAAGAGGAATTAAATACCCTCAAAAATCAAACCTTAATTATTGATAATAAAAGAACCATTCGATCGACGCTGGATAAACCAATTAAAATTGGTACTGGTGAAGGGAAATATTTTGAGCTGGAAAGCTTCATTAACAAAAATGTATATTCGGGAGATGAGTATAAATTTTGGCGTAAAGAAGATGGAACAATAACATATTATCAAACCTACAAAAGCCGTTTACTTTTTAATAATAAAAACGGCGCCTTAATATTTACGCTTAATGAAAATGATGAAGTAATTTCGTATATACAAACACACCTCGATGATATTGAGGAATTTAATGAAAACCAAGAGATTAATCCGCCAATTCAAGCAGTAGAAAGTCTGTTGAATGGAGGATACTTGTCATCTGGAAGTGAAGTTTCAAAGGGAGAGCTTGGTTTTTATACCTTAATAGAAGTATCAGAATCAAAAGTGCTTGTCCTTGTACCAACATGGCATTTTACAGTAAATAAGCAAGAGGATTATTTCGTAAATGGTATTGAAGGACAAGTGCTGAATACAGAAGAAGGAAATGTAACGGAGTGAGGAAGAATGTCGATGAAATTTAGCGTTCTAGCCAGTGGAAGCACGGGGAATTCACTCTATGTGGAATCAGGAGAGCATTCATTTTTAGTGGACGCTGGTTTAAGCGGCAAAAAAATGACCGAGCTATTAAATAAAATTGATAAAAGGCCTGAGGATTTATCAGGAATTTTTGTGACACATGAGCACAGTGACCATATAAAAGGGCTTGGTATTATGGCTCGTAAATATCAGCTGCCTATTTATGCAAATGCCAACACATGGAGAGCAATGGATGGGTTAATTGGCGAAATTCCTACAGATTTAAAATTTGAATTTGGAATGGAGACCGTTAAGTCATTTGGCAACCTTGATGTAGAGTCCTTTGGTGTTTCGCACGATGCGGCAGAGCCGATGTTTTATGTATTTCACCAGGATGGTAAGAAACTGGTGACAATTACAGATACGGGGTATGTAAGTGATCGAATGAAGGGCATTATTAAAAATGCAGATGTGTACATCTTTGAGAGCAATCATGATGTAAGTATGCTCCGCATGGGTCGATATCCATGGAGTGTAAAGCGTCGGATACTAAGCGATGTAGGCCATGTTTGTAATGAGGATGCTGCTATAGCCATGAGTGAAGTTGCGGGTGACCGTACAAAACGGTTTTATCTGGCTCATTTAAGTAAGGACAATAATATGAAGGATCTGGCACGTATGTCTGTCAGTCAAACACTTGAAACAAAAGGGATCAGAGCGGGAGAGCAATTTAGCCTGTATGATACGGATCCTAACGAACCAACTGAATTAATACTTGTTTAACAGAGGAGGTTTCCTCTGTTATTTTTTTAGGTAATATATATAATGTTGGTAAAGGTTGGAGAATACTCACTAGTTATTAAACATATCATTAAACTCTGCAACAAGAATTTCCTTTCGATGCTGTTTTTGTTTATAAAATGGAAAACAACAAATACTAGACCTACATAAGTAAATAGTGAAGGGAATGTTGGCAAATGGGCTATTATGATCAAAATTATAATCAGTCAGAACAACAGCAAACTAAACGAAAAGGAAGTAAAGCAGGCTATTTTCTCTCTGGTTTAATTGGTGCTATTATTGGTGCATTATTAGTCCTTCTATTGACAGGCAACTTGAATAATAATGGATTAAATCAGAATACTAGTACAAATAACGGTAATGATGCATCCAAATTGACTCAAAATGTTTCTATGGATGTGACGACTGACGTTACTAAAGCTGTTGAAAAAACGGGAGACGCGGTAATCGGGATTACAAATATCCAAGGCTCTGATTTTTTTAATGAAACTCAGGAGGCAGGCACAGGCTCAGGAGTCATCTATAAAAAGGAGAATGGAAAAGCGTTTATCGTTACCAATAATCATGTGGTGGAGGGTGCATCTTCCTTAGAGGTTACTTTAGCTGATGGTACTAAAACAAAGGCAGAACTTTTAGGAAGCGACATATGGACAGATTTAGCTGTTATCCAAATAGATGATAAGGGTATTGATGTAGTTGCTGAATTTGGTAATTCTGATAAATTAAAAGCCGGAGAACCAGTTATTGCAATTGGTAATCCACTAGGTTTGAATTTCTCCGGATCCGTGACCCAAGGGATTATCTCGGGTTTGAACAGAACTATACCGATTGATGTGAATTCAGATGGTGTGGAGGACTGGAATGCAGAGGTTATTCAGACAGATGCAGCGATTAACCCAGGGAATAGCGGAGGTGCTTTAATTAATATAGGCGGCCAAGTGATTGGGATAAACTCCATGAAAATAGCCGAGTCATCCGTTGAGGGAATTGGATTATCGATTCCAAGCAATTATGCTATACCGATTATTGAGGATTTAGAGGCACATGGAAAAGTGAAACGGGCTTATATGGGAACTAGTCTTCGTTCCTTGAATGAAGTGACCAATTATCAGAGGCAGGAAACATTGAAATTACCTACTGGTGTGACAGAAGGTGTCGTCATTACAAGTATTGAACCAGGTTCTCCGGCTGCTAAAGCCGGGTTAAAGGAGTTCGATGTCATTGTGGAGCTGGATGGGAAGAAAATCGCTAATGTTCCGGAGCTCCGTAAACATTTATATGTAAATAAGCAGATTGGCGATAAAATGAAAGTGACATACTATAGGAATGGACAAAAAGCGTCAACCGAAATGACATTGATTGAAGCCCAAATGTGATATAGTTAGGTACGAAAGCAGGGGATTCCAAATTCCCTGCTTTAAATATGCGGGCTTAAAATGAAGCAGATATTACAAAAGACAACAAGAAAAGGAGAATGAATATGAAAATTTATTGCTGTAAAGATCATGTAGAAGTTGGACTTGATACAATCGTGGATGAGACGGAAGTCCCTCCTTTTATAAATATGATTTCAGAGGAAGAAAATAAAGAAGTTACTAACAATTCTAATGAATTCACCTGTGAATACTGTGGACAACCTGCTGTATATATTGTGGCGAACTAATATTCGGGCACAATATGTGGACGATGGTTGTGTATATGTGGATAACTCCTGTGGATAAAATGTTTGTAAAGTGAGGGTAACATGTGAATATCTCGATAATAACTGTAGGTAAATTGAAGGAGAAATATTTAAAACAGGGTATCGGAGAATATGTAAAAAGATTATCGGTCTATGCCAAAATAGACATAATTGAAATACCCGATGAGAAAGCACCTGAAACATTAAGTGAGATGGAGATGCTGCAAGTCAAGGCGAAAGAAGGAGAGCGAATCCTCGCAAAAATTTCTGACGATACTCATGTTATTGCTTTGGCGATTGAGGGGAAAATGAAATCATCTGAAGAACTTGCAGAAACAATAGATAAACTCGCCACCTACGGAAAAAGCAAGATAGCCTTTGTCATTGGCGGATCGCTTGGACTAAGTAAAGATGTAATGAAAAGAGCAAATGACACCCTGTCTTTTTCGAAAATGACCTTCCCTCACCAGCTGATGAGGCTGATTTTAGTGGAGCAGGTGTATCGCGCGTTTCGGATTAATCGAGGGGAACCGTACCATAAGTAAATGAGGTTTTTATGACAAGCTGTCGTTTTTTAGATTGACAGCTTGTCTTTTTTGTTATATCTTCTATTTAGTGAAGAAATTGGAGGGACATTATGAAGATTAGGGCTATGTTTTCTGATAGAGTTAAAAATATAGAGCAACCTATTCAAAAAGCTGATATAACAAGTTGGATATTTAATGAACTTATAGAAAGATATAATTATCCAATTGACTGGCTTAAAGAACGTACATTGCTAATAAATGAAAAAGATTTTTATGGTTTTACCATTAACACAGAAGATGGACATCCATTTATCATAGTTTCTATTGCGGTACCTGGTGATATTGAAACTGCTGAAAAGAATCTATCTTCTTTTTTTGAAGAAAAAAAATTTGTTGGAATAGGTATAGTTACAGATGGCTCAGAAGAAGGCACAAAAGTTGTAAGTAAAAAAAGTAGTTTTAAACAACAAGATTACATTATAGATATTGAAAGTTATAAGTTGCATAATGAAAAAAAAGTTATTATAAATAATATTGAGAATGTAGGTAATATAAAATTAAAAACACAAAGTTTATTATCAGAAAAAGTAGAAAGTGTCTTCTTTGAAGCTCATAGTCATATCAGAGACATAGATGGACTTCATATGGATGAAGCATTAGATGAACTCTGTAAAGTAATTTATTGCAAGATTTTCGACGAAAATGAAACTTTAATAGATACACCAATAAAAATGCAACGTGCAATATATGGGAGTAATGAAGAACTAGCAGCAAATATTAGAGGTCTATATAAAAAAGCTAATGAATCAACTAAAAAATATTTAGGATATGCAGGTGTATTTAAAACAGAAATAAAACTATCTTCTGCGGCTTTAGCAAAAGTAGTTGAAATTTTTCAAAATTTCAACTTAACTAAATCAAATGTTGATATAAAGGGAAGAGCATTTCAAAAAGTTTTGAGTCCCACAATTAGAGCAGGTATGGGCCAATATTTTACACCACTACAAATCATCCAATTAATGGTTAATATAGTTCAACCCACAAAAAATGAAATAATGCTTGACCCATTTTGTGGTTCAGGCCACTTTTTATTAACTACTCTTGAATATATTAAAAATTCTATTGTTAATGATAAAAAAGGTGATTTAGATATTTTATTAAAAGAGTTTTCTTCAAATAATCTCCATGGAATTGAAAAGAGCGACCGAATGGTGAGGATAGCTATGACGGACTTGATGCTCCATGGTGATGGGAGTACTAACATAAGATGTTATGATTCTTTACTAGATTTTAGAAATTACACTGATTTAAAATCTGAACATTTCGATATTATACTTACTAATCCTCCATTTGGCTCTTTATTAGGTAAAGAAGCTTTTATGCAAATTGGTAACTTTGAGTTAACTGAAGGGTTTAAATCGGTTCCTCTTGAAGTAATTGGATTGGAGAGATGTTTACAATTTTTAAGACCGGGTGGGAAAATGGCTATAGTTCTTCCAGATGGTATTCTAGCGAATCAAAGAACACAATATGTTCGTGATTGGCTGCAAAAACATGCAAAGATAAGAGCAATAATTAGTCTGCCTGTGGAAACTTTTTCTCCTTTTGGTGCAAATATTAAAACAAGTATTTTATTTCTGCGCAAGTGGGATGTTAATGAAATTATTGAAGAGAATTATAATATCTGTTTAGCTCAAATAGAGAATATAGGATATGATGCTGCTGGACGCGATAAAATAGGAAGCGAATTAGAAGTAGTCCAAGAAGCGTTAGTGAGATTCTTAAATGAGGAGGGATGGTAAAAATGTGGATAAAGGTTGTTAGTTCTAACGATCTAAAGCAAGATGGGAGATGGAAAGTAGAACTATTTACTACCACTAATACACAAGTGGAATCTCCTTATAAAATGATGAAAATAAAAGAAATTGTTAAAGAAAGGAAGGAAAATATTAAACCTTTTGAGTTTCCAGATAAATCGTTTAACTATATTGGTTTAGAAAATGTAACTCCTCAAACAGGAGAATTGAAAAATTTTAATCCAAAAAAAGGAAATGAAATTAAATCCACTTCTAAGGTTTTTCATAAAGGTGATGTTTTGTATGCTAGATTAAGACCAAATTTAAATAAAGTTTACTTAGCTACAGTCGAATATGAAATAGAAGAAGGGATTTGCTCAGGTGAATTTCACGTTTTACAACCAGATATCAGTAAAGTATTACCAAATTATTTAAGAACTGTCTTATCTTCAAATTATATTCAAGAATATGTAAAATTCATGCAAACGGGTTCAGCTCTCCCAAGACTTAGTATAAAAGATTTAATGGAACTTGAAGTCCCGCTGCCTCCACTTGAGGTACAGTCTCATTTTGAAACATTTATTATAAATAAAATTAAAAGAATAAAAACATTAAAGAAAGAATTAAACTCACTGCCAGAAATGATGATATCAAAAGTTGAAAATTCATTAGAATCAGGTATTATAGAGTGGGATATAATTCAGAAATAGCTGTTTAATATTAAGCTGAAAAGAGGAAAGCTGATGATTACTATCTAGTTTTCCTCTTTTAGGTTTTATTCAAATAGATTACGAAGCCCTTCCTTATAATCCGTGACAGTTTCTCTAATTGTTTGGACAGCTTCTTCTTTCTTTTTGCTTACAGATATACCAAGAGAACCTCCTAATGTTTGCCATTCGTTTGCCGTATATTGATGATATTCTTCATTAGGGTAGTTTCTATGTATAAATGAAATATATTCATGAGCGGTTTGATTTTTAGCACGAATCTCTCTAAAAACAGTTCTCATGTCATCATTACTAGTTTTAAGCATTCTTACCAATCCACCAAAGTTGGATGCGTGAGAACTTCCTGATGGTTTGCAAGATTTAGGGCCTGATATCCTTTCTCTATTTCCACTCGCATTTAGAGGCTCACCGTGATGTCTACATTTAATACCTAAGTCGGCACAATTGTCTGGACAGTTTGAAGCGTCTACAAATGATCCTCCTCTTGAGATATGAAGTTTGTCTCTTAAGTATGCTACATCTAATGCGTTACCGATAAAGTAATCTTCTATATATGGAAAAGAACGTATACCATCATCAGTCCCCCAACTCCAAATCAATACAACTAATAAATCAAATTCACCTAGATTTTCTTTTATTTCATCAAAGTGTCCCTTAGATTCATCAGCATTTTTGTTCATTGACTTTATTTCAATTCTAAATAATTCTCCCCTCTGGGTTTTAGGATCCCAAATAGCATCTCTCTTAATACATGCAAAATCATTATAATCATTGTCTGGAAACCATGCTATCTCGCAATCACACTCTGGGTCTTTTAACAATAACTGATTCATATTGAAACCCCATAATGCTTCCAGCAGTGTTCCCATACCACTGCCAACTCGTCCTCCCCTTGTTAAAATTTTCTCTTTACAAAAGTTATTGGTTGCATTAACTGCATCCTTTTTAATAGATTTAAGTTTTTCAACAACTATATGTAAATAGTCATCATATTTGGCAGTTTCCATTCTTGCTTCCCCCTGATATGAATATTAAATTTTAATCCACTTATTATATTAAAGCATTCTTTCAGTTGTTTGCGAAATTTTATATTAATGAGTATTGCACACCTTAAAATTAAATATCCAAAAGTGTGCGAAAGAGACAAAGAAAAAATTTATAGAGCTCTAAGCACTTAATTGAAGAGTTGAATAGTCAATCACACTTCAGTGGATTTGTATTGAAAGTATATAAATGAGGAGAATATGCTTTATAAAAACCTCATTTATATACATCACGGTGAACCATATCATAAGTAAGGTGTTTGTTTTATCTTAATATGTTTTTCTTGTGGAATGTATATGAAAAGAAGCAGTCATAGTTAAAGATCAATAACTTCCTTTAGTATGAAAAGATTGGTTGGCATATGGGAATTAAGGAATTAAGAAGGGTTACAAAAAGATGATTTACTTTTAATTGTTTTAGGTTATATTTCAGAAAATATAAATTATGTATTCTGTCCTGCTTTAATGTTATAGTAAAAAAATAAAATATAAGTTAGAGGGACAGAGTTATGAAGAGGAAATGGGTGTTACGCTGGTCTGTTTTTATTCTCGGATTATTGGTATTAGCATTTGGTATAGCACTAACAATTAAAGGAAAGTTTTTAGGGATTGGACCATGGGATGTTTTTCATTATGGACTATTTACTAAATTCGGATTCACTATAGGAACTTGGTCGATCATTAGTGGTCTATTGCTTTTGTTCATCAGTTCAATTTTCAATAAAGCATGGCCCCAAATAGGGTCCTTTCTGAATATGATGTTGCTTGGTTTATTTATTGATCTTTTTAATTGGATGTTACCTAGTATTGATAATTTAGCAGGAGCAACAATTGCCTTTATCATAGGTGTTATTTTAATGGGATATGGTATTGGATTATACGTTTCTGCCGATTTTGGAGCAGGCCCTAGAGACAGCTTTATGTTATTAATTGTTGAAAAAATGGGATGGAGTATCCCGTTGGTCAGAAATGGAATTGAAGTTATCGTTTTTCTCATTGGTTGGATGTTAGGAGGTCCTGTTGGGATTGGAACCTTGTTCATTGCGTTTGGATTGGGTCCCATTTTAGGCTTTTCCATTCCTCAATGTAAGAAGCTGATGGCCTATCTTCTTAAGCAAAAGGACCAATTAATAACGACTTGAGTATATAAATAGAAGATTCTTTCATAAGCAGAATTTCGCAATCCTGGTTGTAAAAATCAGTGATATTCTTGAAAAATACGAAAAACACATTGTCTTACGGAATTATAACTCAAGCAAAAAGGATGTCTGGCCTTAAGAGACATCCTTTTTGTATTCATCTTATCTTATCTTATATAGTTATTGAAGTAACCTTGGATATAGACTTTTGGCGTGTCTTTGCCTATACCAACCGAAGTCATATCAGATAAGGATAACAATAAGGGGCGAGGCCATTATGATATCTCATAAAATAAAATGTTAAATGACTCCCTGTGCAATCATGGCATCGGCTACTTTTTTAAAGCCCGCGATATTAGCGCCAACCACCAGATTGCCTGGGTGGCCATAGTCCTCAGCAGCCTTGACGCTCTCCTTGTAAATGTTAGTCATAATATCCTGCAATTTTGCATCGACTTCTTCAAATGTCCAAGATAATCGAGCGCTGTTTTGTGCCATTTCTAAGGCAGAAACGGCTACACCACCTGCATTGGCAGCTTTTGCTGGACCAAAGAGGATATGGTTATCCAAAAACACATCAATAGCTTCGGAGCTAGATGGCATATTAGCGCCTTCGCCGACGGCTTTTAGTCCATTTGCAACCAGAAGTTTCGCTGATTTTTCGCTAATTTCATTTTGGGTGGCACATGGCAAGGCAATATCGCATGGTATGGACCAAATTCCGTAGCAACCTTTCGTATATTGTGCATGTGGGTGTTCTTCTACATATGCCGAGATTCTTTTCCGCTCAACTTCCTTTAGACGTTTCACGGTTTCTAGGTTAATACCGTTTGGGTCGAAAATATAGCCGTCAGAATCACTGCAGGCGACAACTTTTGCTCCTAGTTGTGTAGCTTTTTCGATTGCATAGATGGAGACATTACCTGAACCGGATACTACCACTGTACTTTCCTTAAAGCTAAGGCCTTGTTCTTTAAGCATTTCTTGCACAAAGTAAACAGTGCCATATCCAGTAGCTTCGGTTCGAGTTAAGCTTCCGCCGTAACCAAGTCCTTTTCCTGTCAGAATACCTGCCTCATAGCCTCCGCGTATTCTCTTGTACTGTCCAAATAGAAATCCAATTTCTCGTGCTCCAACGCCAATATCACCAGCTGGTACATCTATATCCATTCCTATATGTCTACTTAGTTCCGTCATAAACTTTGAGTGAATCGCATGATTTCTCCATCAGATTTCCCTTTAGGATCAAAGTCAGACCCACCTTTGCCTCCTCCAATCGGTTGACCGGTAAGAGCGTTTTTAAAAATCTGCTCAAAGCCGAGAAATTTAATAATACTTGCATTAACAGTAGGGTGGAATCTCAAGCCGCCTTTATAGGGACCGATGGCGCTATTATACTGTACACGGAATCCACGGTTTATCTGTACCTTGCCTTGATCGTCTACCCAAGGAACTCGAAAGGTAATCAGTCTTTCTGGCTCTACAACTCTTTCAAGGATACTTTGCTCCATGTATTCTGGATGCCTAGCAAATAAAGGGACGAGTGAATCAAAGATTTCTTTAACAACCTGATGAAATTCTCTTTCATTAGGATTTCGCTTTTTGACTGTTTCAAATACTTCATTAACATAATTTTTTGCAGTGATTGTTTCTGTGTCTTTAAACTTTGTCAATACAGTCATGCTGTTATAAGCCCTCCCTTAGATGAACAGTAATTTAGTGTGTGTACTTTAGTCTAATAAAGAAATGATATACTAAATTATCTGATTCTTCAAATTTATAATAAAAATAAACCCAAACAATATAAAGATAAATTAAGAAAAATAAATCTAGAGGGTCATTTAGTATGCATGAAAAATAGATTTTAAATAGAGATTGGCATCTTATTAGATAGATTAGCGAAAGAAAGATGTCCGAGTAGAAGTTACTGATAAAATTGTAGTATTTTGTAATATACTATTAATAATTCTGAAATAATACAAATATGAAAATATAGAAAAAACCTAGATCCATTGGAATGTAGGTTTTTTGCATTAACTATTATTAGGAATACCTTTTCTCACAAAGAAAGAGAAAATCAATGTGAAGCAAATTTGAATGTTTTTGAGAAACGTCTGTCTAAAAAAGTATATCCAAATATTGGGCGTTATCATAAAAAATTAACCAAACATGCACGTAGCTGATTACGAAGTTCCGTGCGTGTAGTTAAAATAATATGAAGAAATAGATAGTTAGGAACCACTTTAGCACCAAACAATAATCCGATATGGTGTCGTTTGAGCAGGGATGCTTTTTGTAGTTGGTCCATAGATGACAATGAGATTCCTATTTCCGATATTTTTTGAAAATGGCTGCCCATTTCTTAAAATGATAGGAGTGTAAGGGGAGAGGTTTAATTGTAATTGACCATCACGGCTCACCAGTTGGTTGTTAAAATAATCTGCTTTAACATTTTGATCGTTATATTCCTTCACAATGATAAGAGCCCGATATTGTGGCGGATAGATCAATGGTACTGGTACATCCCCATCATAATAACCAGTAATTTTATCACCGAGGCCCACAATTGCCTGTTCTACGAAGTAAGTAGTCGGTGAGATGATGAAATTAACTATTCCGTTATTCCCATCTTCAACTGTAAGTTGTTTAAAACAGCCCTCTGATTCCCCGTTTTGTCCTATCATAAAATCATTCATGTCGGTTACAATACCTCGAAATGACATAAAATTCACGGCATTATTCCTTTCCTGAAAAACTAAGTTTTATAGTCTTTACGGTTAATCATAATTGATAAAATCATCATAAATAATCCTGACGCTACCTATTCAATTTATGTGTCATTGCCCAGAAAGGTGAATGCAAGCAATTCAAACTTTGGACTATGAGATTTGTCTTAATGAAATAATTGGCGTTATAGGAAGGTAGCTCAGTGCATACCTTTAGTCTTATTAACTGCTGCGTATTATACTGAGGAAAAGAACTTCAAGGTTGATTTGGAAAGGAGCTTCTAATCATGGCACAGACATTAAAGGGAAAGATTGCGTTTATTACTGGCGGAGCCAGAGGGATTGGTAGAGCGACAGCAATTGCACTGGCTAAAGAGGGTGTAAACGTTGGTTTGCTTGCAAGGTCAGAGGAAAATCTTAAAAAGGCAGCTGCTGAAATAGAAGGTTTAGGCGTAAAAGTATCTTATGCAACAGCTGATATTTCATCAAAGGAACAGGTAGAAGCAGCAATTGAAGTGTTAACCAAGAATTTAGGCACTGCTGATATTTTGATAAATAATGCAGGAATTGCAACATTCGGAACAGTTTCGGAGATGGATCCGGAGGAATGGAAAAGGATTATAGATATAAACCTAATGGGTACTTATTACGTGACACGAGCTGTACTTCCTCAACTAATAGAAAAAAATGGGGGAGATATTATCAATGTCTCTTCCACTAATGGATTAAATGGGGCAGCTACATCCAGTGCTTACAGTGCTTCAAAATTCGCGGTGATTGGCTTTACCGAATCACTTGCGCAGGAAGTTCGCCGGAATAATATTCGGGTATCAGCTTTGACACCAAGTACAGTTGCTACAGATTTGGCTCTCGACCTCGATTTAATTAAAGAGAATAACGATTCAAAATTCATTCAGCCTGAGGATCTTGCAGAATTTATAGTCGACCAATTAAAATTGAACCCTCGTGTTTACGTGAAAACGGCAAGTTTTATTGCAACAAATCCATTTTAATGAATCGTAAACTGGTATAGATGAATGGAATGAAGAAAGAAGGCGTAAATCTGCCTTCTTTTTTCTCTTCTAACTAAGTTCTTTTACGGTTAGAGTATATCGATAAATCGTTTGAATGCTTGCTTTCCTTCATGGGTCCGTTTAAATACACCGGCATCCTCTAAACATCTCAGGAATTTGGAACCGACTGCCTGAGAGATAATCATTTTTACGGATTCAGGAGTGATTTCTTTCCCGTTAACTACTTTTAGATCTTCAGCCCAGGCTTGGTGATAATCTGCCACTTCATTGCGTTGATTGAGCAGATATTTTTCAACCTCAATAAGCTCCTTTTGTAAGCGGGCAGGTAATACAGCAAGACCCATAACTTCTATTAAACCAATATTCTCTTTTTTGATATGGTGAACATCCTGGTGAGGGTGAAAGATTCCTAATGGATGCTCTTCACTTGTTCGATTATTGCGAAGAACAAGATCAAGCTCAAATTGGCCATCTCGCATTCTTGCAATCGGTGTTATGGTGTTGTGACGGGTATCTCCGGAATAGGCTACAAGATTAACTGATGGATCACTATAGTGAATCCATTTTTTGAGTATCCGATCAGCTGCGCCTGCAACTTCCTCCAGACGAACTCCTTTTATACGAATTACGGACATAGGCCATTTCACGATATTTGCAGAAATAGAAGGGAACCCTTTAATTGAAAAAGTCCCTTCTTCCTTCGCTCGGGCCATTGCGAACTCATATCGTCCGCCTTGATAATGGTCATGGGTTAAAATAGATCCCCCTACAATAGGGATATCGGCATTAGATCCCAAGAAATAATGCGGAAACTTTTTAACAAACATCAGCAAATTGGTGAACGTATGGAAATTAATTTTCATATCACGATGTTGTTCCGATAACAGAATGCAATGCTCGTTATAATATACGTATGGTGAGTACTGTAAATACCATGATTCTTCCCCGAGTGGAATCTGGACCATACGATGGTTGGACCTGGCAGGATGATTTAACCGTCCTGCGTATCCTTCATTCTCAATACAAAGGAGACAAGTTGGATAATTAGATGTAGCAGGCTTCATCTCGCGCTCCAATGCGATTTGTTTAGGATCCTTTTCAGGCTTTGATAAATTAATTGTTATGTCCAGTTCCCCATAATCCGTATCAACCGTGTAGCTGATATTTTTCGCAATCTGTTTAGTTTGGATATAATTGCTATTCTGGCTTAACTCATAAAAATACTTGGTTGCTTCCTCAGGGCATTCTTTATACTTTTGATAAAAAGTGTAATTTAGCTCTGAAGGTCTTGGCATAAATACATTCATTATCTTGGCCTTTAAAATATCTTTATTGACTATTAAATCCTCAATAATGCTAGTTTTAACAGCATAATCAGCGATAACATCCAATAAATCTGGGATCGACAGCTCGTTCTTTACTGGATGTTTCGAAAAGCCATCTAAATGAAGCAGTGACAATATCTGATTTCTGGCGTATATTTCATCTGCTGAATCAAGCATTTGTAATCTTTTAGCCTGATTCAAAAGGTGTTGAACTGCTGCATAGATCTCCATGATATCTTCCCCTTTTAATCGATTTAACTAGGTTACTTATCTCCATAGCCGTTTGGATGGGCCTGATGCCATTTCCAGGCATCCGTAATAATATTTTGGATGGACGTCCGTTTTGGTCTCCAGCCCAAAATGCGCCCGGCTTTTTCAGAAGAGGCAATTAGCGTACTTGGATCACCGGATCTTTTAGGGGCGATTTTAGCGGGAAGCTCGTGGCCTGTTACAGCTCTGGCTGCTTCGACAATCTCCTTGACTGAAAATCCATTGCTGCTGCCAAGGTTAAAGATATTACTTTCTCCACCGTTTTGAAGATACTTCAATGCTAAAATATGAGCATCAATTAAGTCCTCAACATGGATATAATCACGGATACATGTGCCATCCTCCGTTGGATAATCATCTCCGAAAATGGAAATCGATTCTCGCTGTCCTAATGCTACTTGAAGTACTACTGGAATTAAATGTGTTTCCGGATGATGGTCTTCACCAATTTCCCCGGTTGAACGGGCACCGGCAACGTTAAAATAACGGAGCGACACATAATTCATGCCGTAGGCTGTATCACACCACTTCATCAATTTCTCCATCGTCAGTTTTGTTTCACCGTAGGCATTCGTTGGATTTGTCTGCATTTCTTCCGTAATCGGTGTTTGTTCCTGCTCTCCATATGTAGCTGCGGTAGAGGAGAAGACAATATGCTTAACATTGAACTCGTTCATCACTTCAAGCAGTACTTGTGTTCCATATACATTATTACGGAAATACTCGAGCGGCTTTTCCATAGATTCTCCAACAAGTGAATAGGCAGCAAAATGAAGTACAGCGTCTACCTTTTCCTTCGTAAAAACTTCGCGTAAAAAGTCCTTGTCTCGAATATCTCCTTGATAAAATCTTGCCTTTGGATGTATGGCTCCTTTATGGCCTGTTTGTAAATTATCAACCACCACTGTGTCGTAACCTTCGTCGAGTAGTTGGTATACGGCATGGGAACCAATATAACCAGCCCCACCAAGAACTAGTGTACTCATACAATCGCCTCCGTTATAATTTCCTTTGTTCCATCACCAATGCTGGCAACATAAAAGTCTGCCTCATAACCGATTGTTTGTTTGTACGCATCACCGACTTCCTGAATAAAACGTTCGATATGAGCTGATTGAACCAATGCAATCGCACAGCCGCCAAAACCGGCCCCCGTCATTCTAGAGCCAACGGTACCTTTTTGCTGCCAGGCTGCCTCCACTAATGCGTCGAGTTCCGGTCCGGTTACCTCGTAATCATCCCGAAGTGAAATATGGGACTCGTTCATATAGATACCGAATTGGACTAAATTACCATCCTGTAAGGCTTGAAAGGCTTTTTTTGTGCGTTCATTTTCATAAACTGCATGGCGTGCCCGTTTTTCAAGTGTGGAATCGGCAATGACAGCTTTATGTTGATCAAAAAGATCGATAGATAGTTCTCCAAGGGAGGTTATATCAGTTGCTGTTTGCAGTCTTGCAAGCGCTGATTCACATTCGCTTCGCCGTTCATTATATTTTGAATCTGCCAGTTCTCTTCGTTTATTCGTATTCATGATGACAATCTGGTGATCTGCTATATCAAATGGGGCATATTCATAGCTTAAAGTCTGGCAATCAAGCAATATAGCTGATTTTGCTTTTCCCATTCCAATTGCAAACTGGTCCATAATACCGGAGTTTACTCCAATAAACTGGTTTTCCACCTTTTGACCAATTTTTATTAACTTGATACGGTCTATCTTTAATTGAAAGACTTCATTTACCATTACACCGATTAAAACTTCAAGTGAAGCAGAGGAAGAAAGGCCAGCTCCATTTGGAATATTGCCGTATATGAGAATATCAAGGCCGTTCGGCAGATTATTTCCATTCTCGGCTATATATCGAAGTACTCCCTTAGGATAGTTCGCCCATTGATGGGATGGGTCATAATCCAGATCATCTAAAGAAAATTCAATTATCCCGACCTCTTTGAAATTCAGTGAATATAGCCGAATAGTGCGGTCTCCACGCAGTCGTACTAACCCATATGTGCCATAGGTGATGGCAGATGGGAAAACATACCCACCATTGTAATCAGTATGCTCACCGATTAGGTTGATTCGGCCAGGTGAAAAAAAGGTACGAACCTTATCATTCATACTGCCTGAGAATATACTGTGAAATGCAGATAATAGTTTTTGATGGTCCATATTGGTCACTTCCCTCTAAATTTTAGGTAAAGCTTTTTATAATTAGTGAATCGAACAGTTTGCTTTTTAACGAGAGTATATTTCCTTTTTTTGAAAGCGTATCCAACTTTATTGTAATAAAAATTAGTAAAGTACGTCAATTAATTTTACTAAAATTTTTACTAATTAGTTTACCATACAAAAAAGCGCACATTTATTTGTGCGCTTTACTTGGAGCTTCCTCTTATTTTAAGTTGTGTAGCTATACTTACTTTCTTTGAGACTTGTCTTCCAGAAAACTGCTCAAGCAATAAATCTACTGCCGTTTCACCCATTAATTCGGTATAGACCTTAACCGTGCTTAAAGGGGGAGACATATATTTTGAAATGCTAATATCATTTACTCCAACAATACTAACTTGATCCGGTACGCGGACACCTGCATCTTGAAGGGCCCTTAATGCTCCAACAGCAATAGAGTCATTTCCGGCAAAAAAGGCTGTAGGAATTTCATCTTCGTGGTCCTTGACTGCTTGTTTCATCAGGTGGTATCCATCTTCAACAGAAAACTTGCCTTCATACACATAAGCTTCCTGATAGAGGCCCATGTCCGATAGAAATCGTTCAAAACTAGTTCTTCGAGGATCGTCAATTTTGGAAGTGTGATCCTTATAAATTTCCCGCCCACCTAAGTAGCCAATTTTAGTGTGTCCTTGATCCAGAAAATATTGAAGAATATTTCGTGTGGCTTTTTCGAAATCAACTATAACAGAATCGAATTGATCGTCATTAGGTGAACTATCTACAAAAACAAGGTTACTTGACACACTCTTTAGTTCCTCAGCCTGGTTTTCGCTGAATTTACCAATTGCGATAATTCCTTGAAATCCTTCATTTTGGAGGGAACGCAAATGCTCTATAGAAAAATTAGTGAACTTCATATTGTGGTATTCCAGGCGCTTTTCCACGCCAAGTCTGATTGCCATATAATAAAGATCGTCTAATTCCTCTTTTTCAGTATACCAATTCACGATTCCTACTTTATACATGATAGGTTTGCGTTTAGGTTTTTTTTGATAGTCTAATTCTTCAGCCGCTTCAAAAATCCTTTTTTTCGTCTCATCACTGACTGATAAAGAGTTGTCGTAATTAAGCACTCTTGAAACGGTCGCAATCGAAACTCCAACCATATTTGCGATATCTTTAATGGTGGCCATTGGACAGCTGCCCCCTTTCTTTTCTAAAAGTAAAATCCGGTTATTTTAGCGCTTTCAGTATACTATACTTTTTAGTAAATTTCTTTAGATTATTTTCGTTTTATTAAGGAAGGGTGTAAGGGATAGAAGTATGAAATACATAAAATATAGATAACCATTACGATAACCACTACCAATCACTCGTGTTAATAATTCCTTGATATATTTTAGAAGATACAAAATTATTTTCTGTGTATTTAGTAAATAAATTGATTAATTTACTAAAATTTATTATGATACCCATGAAAACGTTTTTATAATAAGTCAACAGGGGGGAACCATTGTGCAGTGGTATATCATTCTTTCTTTTATTCTCTTTACGGGTGTAGTTGCCTACTATACATTTTCAAAATTGAGGAAAGAAAGGGTTAAAGGAAAAGTATCTAAGGATAATTATTTCTTAGGCGGAAGAAGTCTAACATGGGGCGTTATTGGGATGTCCCTGCTATTAACGAACCTAAATGCCACACAATTCGTTGGAATGAGCGGGCAATCCTTTGCGGGGAATATGAGTAACATGGCTTATGAAGTTACATCCGGATTCGTTTTAGCGTTAGTAGCTATTTATCTGCTTCCACGTTATTTAAAACAAGGAATCACAACTATTCCTGAATTTCTAGAAGATCGGTATGACAGTCAAGTTAAATCGTTTGTGTCGATATTATTCTTGTTGGGATATGTGTTAAATATGCTACCAACGACCCTTTATTCGGGCGCCATTGCATTAAGCCAAATGTTTGATATTGAAAGCACTTTTCATATCAGCTATGAGGCTGGCATTTGGATTATGGTGTGGTTAATCGGAATAATCGGCTTCTTCTATGCAGTATTGGGTGGATTGAAAGCGGTTGCGATTTCAGATACATTTAATGGAGTTGCTTTGGCCATTGGCGGTTTATTAGTCCCAATTTTTGCGTTGCTTACTTTAGGAGACGGCAGCATATCTCAAGGGTTTTCACAATTTGTTGCAGCGACTCCTGAAAAGTTTAATGCAATTGGTACCAATCATGATGTTGTTCCATTTGGAGCGGCTTTAACGGGCCTTTTACTAGTGAACTTTTATTATTGGGGAACTGATCAATCTATTATTCAACGTGCTTTGGCAGCCAAGGATTTAAAAGAAGGACAAAAGGGGATCATGTTTGTCGGTTTAATGAAAATCTTTACACCGATTATTGTTATTATCCCTGGGATTATGGCATTTCAGATTATCGGTAATACGGGAGCTAACCCAGACACAATGTATTCAGCTCTTGTAACAGAAGTAATGCCGAAACCGTTAATTGGCTTGTTTGCAGCTGCTATGTTTGGATCTGTATTAAGTGTCTTTAATGGAATCTTAAATAGCGCGTCAACTTTATTTGCAATCAATGTGTATGCGCCAACCTTTGGAAAAAATAAATCTGATGAGGAAATTGTCAGGAAAGGGAAATGGTTCGGTGTCTTCATTGCTCTGATCTCCATGTTTATCGCACCACTGATTATGTATGCACCAAGCGGGTTGTTCCAATACTTACAAGTTATAAACGGCTTTTTCAATGTACCGATTTTCACGATTATCTTTATTGGTTATGTGACAAAGAGAGTTCCAGCTATCGCAGCGAAAATAGCCATAACCTTCTTTATTGCAACGTATGCAATCCTTCAGCTGGTTGTTAAACCTGAGATGAGCTTCTTATATCAATTGGCTATTCTGTTTGTCATCAGCTGTCTGCTTATGTTGATAATCGGTAAAATCAAACCAAGAGAAGAGGCATACGTTCTTCCAAGCCGCAATCTTGTAAACCTGGATCCATGGAAATATCGTCAGGAAGCTGCCTGGGGAATGATCTTCTGTGTCACTGCTTTTTATATCGTATTCTCAAAACTCGGTCTCGCAAGTGAAATAGGCTTTGGTGTACATACTTGGGCTTGGCTTGCCGGAGCTGCTCTGATTTGTCTGATCGGTCTATTCGTCACCAAGAAAATCGGAAATAGAACAAATACAGCTGAACCATTAGAAAAAACGACTCTTAATAAAAATGTATTGTAGTAAATTTACAATATATTAATCTAAAATCACTTTCCTGAGTAAGGAAGGTGATTTTTTTCGGAGAATAAATCAATCGTCTTTAATAGTTTTTCAGCAGGGATTATATGTGTTGGTTAGTAGGGTGCCGGTTACTTTAGAATACTAAATACTTTCGTAAGCAGGTGTTATACATAAATAATCCCTATAACTAAAGAGAAAGACATAAATTCTTCTTCCAATTATTATACTTTTTATTGGAAGTATTTAGTAAAATATAACGAAAGAGGGATTGAGGTGAGATGATTGAATAAAACCAAAAAAATCATGATTGGTGTGACTGTAACTGCGTTGACCATTGGTTTGGTCGGGTGTGGGACATCAAATGCAGATCTTCCTCCAAAACCCACAGATTCAGACTGCGGAGATTGGAAATGGGATGATGATGATGGTGTTTGGGAGTGTGATGATGACAACTCGAGGTATCACGGCCATTATTATTATGGCGGTTATTTTTATGGAAATCGAAGCATGCTTCTGAACAATAAGGGCTACCAATCCTATAAAAATAGTTCTTCTTTTAAGGGGGGGATTAAGGCTAGTTCGGGATTTGGCAGCGGAATAAAATCTTTTGGAGGTTAAGCCTTTGAAAAAGGAGGATTTATATGAATTTATATCTTAATTTTCTTTCATATTTAGGAGTAGCCTTGTTATTGCTTGCTGCAGGGATTGCTTTATTTACTATAAGTACGCCAAAGCTGAGGGAATTCAAGCTGATTTCTGAGAAGAACTCTACAGCAGCCATGTCACTCGGCGGTAAGATCGTTGGGCTCTCAATCGTACTTGGGGCAGCAATTGAATATTCCGTATCACTTAGAGATATGGTGATATGGGGAGTTATCGGGATTGTCTCACAGATTGTTGTGTTCTTGCTTGCCGAGGTTCTTACGATAAGGTTTAGCATTCATCAAGCAATCGAGGAAGATAATCATGCTGTTGGAATCATGTTAGTCTCGTTGTCACTGGCTGTGGGGTTAATTTTAGCGAAATGTCTATCCTATTAAATAAGGCAGGTAAGTGGAGTGAAGCAATTAACGTATTATTTAGATAAAGGAAATGAGCGGTTTGAGCCCTTTTATCAATACAATCTCCCAACTGTTGGGGTGGATGAGTGCTATGCCAGACAGCTTTGTACGTATTTTATTGTAAGAGGAACACAATATGAGCTAATATCGAATGAAATGTCTGCTGAAGAGGAAATCCTTGTGGTTAAGGAAACAGGGAGGAATTTGCAGGGGGAGAAAGAAAAAAACTACCGTGGTCAAGGGATTCATATTGAATTTCGAAACCATGAATTACGGGAAAACTATCGGCTGCTTTCTTGCACTCCTTACGAGAATCATTATGAAGTACTCCGCTATCTCTTGAAGGATGTAGTTGATGTACCGGGCGCCGGACAGATGTTAGTGACGTCCACTGAGATTGATGAAGACCGGGGTGTTTATGTGATTTATGTTAAGGAGTTAGATGATGTTGATGGATAAGTACCATGAAAGAAGAAGCAAATTTTATGATCATATAGAGGGCTTTTGGGCTAATCTTTATGGTGAGGAATATGCCTTATATGATATGAAGCTGATAGGCAGGCAAGAGGCAGCACATATACGCCTAGTTACTGAACGAATCGGCAAGGTATACTCGAAAATGGCGTCACTATTACGTAAAGTTCCATATGAAACTTTTCTCGAGATGGGTTATCCAGAAGAGACAATCTCTTTTTTAAGACTTAAAGTTCACCCGGCTGAAAGTGTGATCGCGCGCCTGGATCTAATTCCATACGGAGATGGTTATAAGTGTATCGAGATTAATTCAGATACTCCTACATTTATTAAAGAATTATTTCATATAAATGGACGTATTTGCAAAGAGTTTGGGGCAGGGAATCCAAATGATGGCTTGGAGGTGCAGTTGTATAAGGCAGTTCAGGAAAGTATCCAGCAAGTCAGTAAGGGAAAAGCTCCGCATATCGTGTTTACGGCTCATGAGGATCATATTGAGGACAGAGAAACCGTTCAGTATCTTAAACAGGCTGTACCCTCATCCAAATCTACTCCCTTGCATAAGCTGCAAATTCAAAGAGGCGTAGGCTTATTCGATGAGAATGGAGTCAGGATTGATATCCTTTATCGGCAGACTTTTCCGATTGAAAATATTATTATGGATCAGGACAAAGATGGGAATACAATTGGCTTATGGTTGCTAGAGTTAGTGGAAGAGGGGAAGCTATCCATCCTGAATCCACCATCGGCATTTTTACTGCAAAATAAAGCAGTTCAGGCTGTCATTTGGGGATTGCATGAAGAGGGGCATCCCTTTTTTACGGAGGAGGAACATAAGTGGGTAGAGGATTATTTTCTGCCGACATACCTTGAAGCTGAGCCCTTTTTGAAAAATCAACTGCCTTATGTGAAAAAACCAGCCTTTGGGCGTGAGGGCGACACAGTTGAAATCTTTAGTGAAAATGGCCGATTAATGTACGCAGATAGCCAAAAGTCATATTCTGAGTACACCTCAGTTTATCAACTTTATATGGAACAGCCGACTGTACAATATCTAAGTGAAAAGGGGCTTCAGGAAGGCCGGTTGCTCTTGGGAAGCTTCCTGCTTAACGGAAAATCATCTGCCTTCGGCTACAGGGTTGGCGGAATGATTACCAATAATCTATCCTATTACTTGCCTGTTGGTATAGGTGATTGATAGATTGCTTGTTTTACCTTTACTATCATCCAAGGAAGGCCCTATAATAGGTTCCCTTGGTTTCCTAATCCCAATAGTTAAAAATAATCTCTCCAACTATATTAGGTTTCCAATACTTAATTTTCTCTAATTCAGCGAGAGTTAAATCATGATCGTTTTGTAAAAAATCATGCTTTAAATGATTTTTAATAATGACAGTCTCGTTCAGCTCACTTGTATGCAATACTTTATAAAAAGAGGAATGTCTCGACAAGATGGGGGAGATCAATGAATTCAATGTATTCATACTCAACACTTGAGGCAAAAGCAAGCAAGGGATAATGCTTATTCAGTAAAATATGTAATTCCTCATTATTAAATGATATGTGTGCATGATAAAAACTCGTTGGATATGCAGGATCTCTCCATTTATTAAGCGTTCCGCCATTGTAATTAACAATAGAATAAAAGAGCTGCTTGAACTACCTTTCGTCCATTGGTGTCAGTTGATTATCTGCTGAATCGAAGAATCCAGTTATCCCATTACGAAGCCTCATATTATCACCACCATCATCTTATGTTTTGGTATTATTACCCAATAAAGGAGAGTGTAACATACAATTAGTTAAGCCGATAGCCTTTTAGCGACTAATATTGCATGGAATCCTATTATAAATCTCTTTTTATAGCAATGTACCCATTTGCCATACCAATATGTAGGGCAATAAAGGTAAAATAAGAGAGAGGAGGGGTTAAAGTGGAATACATAAAATATGAAAAAAGGAAAAACTGGACTTTTAGAGTAGTTCTGCTATTACTCGCGATATCAGTCATTTATGCTATATACATGTTAATCAATGCCCCATCAGGCGTTGCCCAAAATGAATATGAACGTGTGAAAAGTGATTATGTATTAATGATTTTGCAATGTTTAACAGGATGTATAGTTATTTTCCTGCCATCCCAACTTGAACATCGCTTCCGCATAGATATACCGGATATCATGGAAATTATGTATTTTATCTTTTTATTTTGTGCGATCTACCTTGGTGAGGTTCGAAATTTTTATTATAAAGTTCCTTACTGGGATTTAATTCTACATTGCTTTAGTGCAGCTATGCTGGGAGCGTTAGGATTCATTATTGTGAACTTCCTTAACAATACCAAGAAAACCATTGATTTAAGTCCCTTTTTTGTGGCTCTATTCGCCTTTTGTTTTGCAATAACCTGTGGAACCGTTTGGGAAATTTATGAGTTTCTTGCTGATGGTGTCTTAGGAACAAATATGCAAAAATTCATTACAGGAGAGGGAGTTGTCTTGATTGGGCGAGACGCTGTAATGGATACGATGGGAGATATCATTGTAGATGCTCTCGGTGCGTTCACTGTCACAGCAATTGGCTATATTAATTTAAAAAAGCAACAAAAAAGTAGAATCGTAGAGGAAGAAGAACAGAAGATGTGGATTGAATCCGAAAAGACTGGTTCATAATTATGACAAAAAGAAGTTGCACCTGCAGCCATTAACCCAACCAAAGGATAATGTGCTCAGATTTATATGCATATTGAATTGAAAAAATCTTTAGCTACTCATTTTAGTAAGGAGTGATTTGGTGATAAAGATGATTGAAAAAGCAATCCAGGATATTTATCCGGATGATTTTGCTTGGTGCTATGGCTGTGGGCGACTGAATAAAGATGGACATCATTTTCGAACTGGCTGGGATGGTGATAAGACTAAAACCGTATATGAGCCAAAATCTGATCACATGGCAATACCAGGGTTTGTCTATGGAGGAGTCATTGCATCCTTAATTGATTGCCATGGGACTGGCTCTGCCTCTCTGGCTCTCCATCGAAAAAACGGATTTGATGTGGGAGATGATGCAATTCCACCTCGATTCGTAACTGCTTCATTACATGTTGATTTTATGAAACCGACACCTGAGGGAGTCCCATTAATTGCAATCGGTTCTTTAACTGAAATCCACCCGAAAAAGTGGAAAGTGGAAACAGAGGTTTATGCTGATGAAATACTTTGTGCCAGGGGAGTTGTCGAAGCAGTCGTTATGCCTGGTACATTTAAAAAATAAATGAATTAAAGGGGCAGTGTTAAACAAAGGGTAATGAGACCTTTTGTTTGCACTGCCTTTATTATTGCCTTAATATAAACCATTTAGAGCAGTCTTTTACTTGAGGGATAAGATACATAGTAGGAATCATTTTTATTGTTTATATAAATACGCATATGAGTTTGAATACGATAGAAGTAGGGTTGGAAAAGATAGTAGGGTTGATTACCCAAAATAATGATAGTGGGGTGTATACTGAATGGATCATCAGTTGGAACTGGCAACATTTGCGGGCGGCTGTTTTTGGTGTATGGTATCACCATTTGACGAGCAGCCGGGAATTATAAAAGTCGTATCCGGTTATACGGGTGGACATACGGAGAATCCAACATATGAAGAGGTTTGCAGTGATACAACAGGCCATTATGAAGCTGTTCAAATTACTTATGACCCTGAAAAAATGTCATATGAAACATTGCTTAAACAATATTGGCAGCAAATTGACCCGACAGATGCCGGAGGGCAATTTAATGATCGGGGCGATTCTTATCGAACAGCCATTTTTTATCATAATGAAGAGCAGCATCGTTTAGCCGAGGATTCTAAGAAGGAACTAGCCAACAGTGGACGATTTCAGAAGGAAATTGTAACGAAGATACTCCCGGCTGGTCCGTTTTACAGAGCGGAAGAGAAGCACCAGCATTATTATAAGAAGAATTCTTTTCACTATAATCTTTATAAAGAGGGATCTGGCCGTGCTCGTTTTATAAGAGATAATTGGAATAATACAAAAAGTGATGAACAGCTTCGAGCAGAATTAACACCGCTCCAATATGAGGTAACAAGGAATAACGCAACAGAGCCGCCGTTTCAAAATGAGTATTGGGACAATAGGGAAGAGGGAATCTATGTAGATATCATTTCGGGTGAACCTTTATTTAGTTCACTTGACCAATATGATGCCGGCTGTGGCTGGCCGAGTTTTACGAAACCAATACAGCGACATGAAATGGAAGAAAAGCTTGATACTTCATATGGGATGCGAAGAATTGAAGTAAGGTCCAAAACATCAGACTCTCATCTGGGGCATGTTTTTGATGATGGGCCAGGACCGGATCGAGCACGTTATTGTATTAACTCCGCCGCCCTCCGATTTATCCCTCTAGATCAGTTAGAGGAAAAGGGATACGGTCAATATTTAAGTTTATTTAATAAGTAAAACTAAGAAAGGACTGCCTATTATGAAATTGGCAGTCCTTTAATCACTTGTTAATCTATTTTTTGAATTCTACCCTCTGCCTTATACTCAAACGGGGAAGGCAAGGTTTTTACAAACTCAACAGTTGCATCTATATCAACTGGTCCGACTTCCATATCTGTTGATAGCTTACCAAAGCTCGTACTGATATTTCCATACATATAGTTGTTGATCACGGCTGTGTATTCTTTATTCGGATCGACTTTACTGCCATCCGGTAAAAGGATATCGACTACCTTACCGGTTTTTGCTTGGTCATCATAAGTGTAGGTATATTTAAAACCGGATACGTGATAATCTAAACCTCTTGCTGTGATTTGTTCATTTAAAACGACTTCCAAATCAGATCCGCTAAGCTTTACTTTGTTTAATACATTACCAAAAGGCTGAATGGCGAATAAATCACCAAATGTTACCTCGCCTGCATCTAATGGAGAGCGTACACCGCCGCCATTCATTAAGGCGAAATCTGAATCCATGGCTGCCTTCATACCATCTGCAATTAAATTACCGAGAGCAATGTCACTGAGTTCCCTTGCTGTAGTTGGATAGCTTTTTTCAAGCGAAGCCGTATTATTGCCTATTATTTGCGCCTTAATGGGCTCTACTCGATCAGAGTATTTTTTTAGAATAGATGAGACTTCAGAATCTGGAGCATAGTCCTTTTGGTAAACAGTGTTTATTTTTCCTGTTTTGCTGACGATATCGCCTGTTAGTGGATCAATGGTGATGTCTACATCAGAGAAAGCATTTCCATAGGAGTAAGCTTGAACAATTAATTTTTGATCAACGACGCGGTTCACGTTTACGTGGTTATGTGCCGCAAAAATCACATCGACTTCATCATTAATCTGCTCTGCAATCCGGCTTGCATCGAAGGAATCGGTATAGCCAGTTTGCGTTGCGGGATTATGGGCAAGCACGATAATAGCCTCAATTCCTTGTTTCTTAAGTTCATCTGTATATTTGTTGATGGCAGCTACTTCATCTGTGATTTTTAATGATTCATTTCCTTTTGTTACGATCATAGTAGGCGTTTCCTGAGTTACAACGCCAATAACACCAATTTTTTCGCCCTCAGCTTCTAAAACTGTATAGGGCTGGGTGATTAAATTCCCATCTCTAGTGTCAAAAGCATTGGCAGCAACTAATGGAAAGTTCATTCCGTCATAGTCAGCGTTGCCTTTAGGATGGTCGCCGCCATTCATCATACGCTTGAGTTCATCAATGCCCTCATCAAACTCATGGTTGCCAAATGTTCCGACATCAAATCCGATTGCTTCTAATATTTCAACCGTAGGCTCGTCCTGGAATAAAGCGGAGACTAACGGACTTCCTCCAATCATATCCCCGGCATGCACTAGAAATGTATTGGGATTTGTAGCTTCTTCCTTCTTTAATGCTGCCGCTGTATATGAAATAGGTCCTGTTGGTAAATCTCCAACAGTAGTGACAGTATCTAACTGTCCGTGTAAATCATTTAATCCCAGTAACTGAACATTGACTCCACGATTTAGATCGATATTGAAGATTCCGAAGCCTTTAGAGTCTGTTTTTCCAGTGTACGTGAATGGTGTTTCATCTGTAATATACTCTTCTGCCTTTGGTGAAGTTGTAAATGTGACATTCGCATTTCCTGATATTGGAGCAATAGACCAGTTGCGGTCAGCAGTTGGTGTGATTTCTTTTACTTCAGAAATGTAATCCATTAGAACTTGGCGGTTTTCATCTGCTGAATCAATGACCAGTTCACTGCCTTTTAATCCAGGGAAGTTACCTCCGCCACCGGCACGATAGTTGTTTGTCACAACGATAAATTCCTGATCTGGATCAATTGGACTTCCATTGTACTCCAGATTAATTACTCGGCTTGATTCTGGGTTTATAAGAGTACCGTTTGGTGCATATTTTGGAGCCTTCGTCACATCAATTTGATAATTGACACCATCGATGACATCAAAATTATATACTGCAAAGGAAGGGTTCAATAGTTCTTGTTCATTTTCTTTGGCAGGGTCTATCGTATTGAACTTCCCTGCCGACATTTCGATCCATTCTTTTACTACGGAGCCTTTGATTTTAACGGCTTTCAATGTATTGTCGTAAAGATATAAATCACCGGCGCTTCGAATGGTTAAATCGCCTTTTTTAATATCGGTAAACTCATCAACACCGTTTCGTCCGGCTTTAAACGGAGCGCCAACAGACAATATAGGCAAATCCTTTAATTCCGGTTTATTTAATTCAATGTACTTTTCTGCATACCATTTTTGTGCATTCGTAACGACCTGAACAGATGGATCGTCCTGAACCAGTGCGAAGTAGCTGTAAATATCATCAGTTGTAGTACCGATAGGAGTATCAATATATTTCAATGTACCTTCGTGATCCTTTTGAACAGCACGAACAATCGATTTATCAGGTTGTACAGACTCATCAACACTCCTTGTGGAGGATTGAGATTTGGATACTTCCCACTCACCTTTTACTTGCTTTAATGTCAAATCAATAATTCCAAGTGCAGCGCCACCATACCCTGCCTGAACAGCAGGCACGCCATTAATGGTTCCTTTAGTATTATCAACACCAGGAAGAGGATTTCCTGCAGAATCTTTGAATAAAGCATCTAATTCAGCATCGGTTTTAGCTGGGAATACTTTATGTGTGTGTGAAAAAGTGAGAGCATCAATACCAGGTACTTTGCTTAAAGCATATACGGTATCCTCCGTATTATCGAGATTCCCATTAAAACCGGAGTGAGCCATAGCAACAATCACATCCGCACCTTTTTTCTCTAGGACAGGAATGTATTTTTTAGCAGTTGCTACAACATCCTTTGTAATGACCTTTCCATCAAGATGGGCCTTGTCCCATTCGTTGATTTGTGGTGGAACAAAACCGATATAGCCAATCTTAATGATTTTGGTTTTTCCGGATTGGTCTTTAACTTTTTTATTGACGATTTTATAGGGCTGGAATTTATGAACATCATTGCGTGGATTGTTATCCTGATCATCAATGTATACGTTTGCATTAATGACAGGAAAATCAGCGTCATTATATACTTCGTTCAGATATTTCAACCCATAGTTAAACTCGTGGTTTCCAAGAGTCGCTATATCATAATCCATGATATTCATAGCCTTTATGGCTGGATGTGTTTCTCTTCTTTCTAACGGATCGATTTTAGCTTTATATGTGCCAAGAGGTGTCCCTTGAATTAAATCGCCATTATCAACTAATACAGAATTTTTTACTTCTGAACGTGCCTTTTTTACGAGAGTAGCTGTTTTAGCTAAACCTATGTTAGGGGCGGAGCTATCTTTATAATAATCATAGCTTAAAAGATTAGTATGAATATCTGTCGTTTCCATAATACGGAGTTCTACTTGTGATTGTCCCTTAGGCTTGTGATGCTTGTGCTTGGTGGCTTCTGCTTCACTTGTCATAAAAGAGGTTGCTACCAAGCTGATTGCCATTGTACTTGTTAAAAAGATCCGACCTTTAATACTACTCCATAGTTTCATACGAGGCACCTATCCTTTGTATTTTTTTGAGAGTTTTAGGCTCCGCTTACAAATATATCAAATTTAAAGTGGTATATGGATAGGTATCTAGGATAACAGTTAAATACTACTATTAATTATATTGGTTCAGGTTAAAAAACTAGTTATTATTACTCAGTTCATAATTAAATATAGGTATTATGGATGTCAAAGTAATCGGTTATTTTGGAGAAGACATGAGAAATTGGTTTGGTATTTCATAAAATAGAATAGGCAGAGACTATCAAAAGGGATAAGAGGATTATAATGACTAAAAAAGAGGCTGGGACACTAACTTATAAACAATGCTGAAAGACGAAGATATCTAAATTAATTCTAGTAGACTTTGTTGCATGATAAGGAGTTAAGTTGGAGAAAAAAGTCCGTTCCATTGCGCTACAGCCACTCGCTTTCCGCGGGGAGGAAGGCTTTAGCCTCCTCGGCTGCGCCTTGCTCAGGTCTCAGCCTTTCCTCTACTTCCCGCAGGAGTCGAGTGGCTTCCGCTCCATTCCACTAGATATGAATAAGGGTATGCAGCATGAACCTATCTATGAAAACAAATAAAACTCACACTAGCCGGCGAATATCCAATTAAAATATCACCTAAATAGTTCGGATTTATCATTAACTGAAATACTTATGTCCCGGCCTCTTTTATTATTTGTAACGTTAGGAACTACACTTAAGCCTATCAGATCTGGCATAGGTTCCTAACGGCACACAAATGAGTGTCAGAAGCCTCCGAGATGAGGGTTCTAAAGGTCTTTTGAAGGTCTATAAACCGTGGCGTTTTTAGTCTTCGTACCTTTGATCAAGGTCCTTCAGCACTCTGAGTAGTCCGGCTTCAGGGCCTAGGAGCTCGAGTCATAAGCAAAAATCTACGGGAGAAGAACCCTCCCTTCGAGTATTCGACTTATGCTTTTCGCGGGCCTACAGGATGTAGGTCATGAAGACGTTGCCACAGGACGTGGCGTTTTTAGTCTTCGTTCCTTTATTAGAGGCCCTTCAGCACTCTTGCAATATTCTCACAGGTTCTTTCTATGTTTTTAGGGCCGTTTTTTAGGGTTTGGTCTAGGGGTGCGAGTTCTGGGATGATTCCGAAGATGGCATCGATTCCTTTGTCGTAAAGCTCTTCAATACCTTCCCCAATGTATCCGGCAACTGCTATTACTTTTTTGTCAAGTTCTTTTGCAGCTTGCGCGACCCCATAAGGTGTTTTGCCAAATTGCGTTTGATAGTCAATGCCGCCCTCGCCTGTGAACACGTAGTCAGCGTTCTTAAGTTTTTCTCGTAACCCACTGAATTCGATTACAATGTCAATCCCTTTTTGAAGAGTGGCATTTGTAAACAGGAGTAAGCCAGCACCCAGGCCACCAGCAGCTCCAGAGCCTGGGGTGTTCCGAACAGCTTGTCCTAATTGCTGCTCTACCATGTCAGCATAATGCGCTAGATTCTGATCTAGCTGTTTAACCATTTCAGGTGTGGCGCCTTTTTGAGGCCCGAAAACATGAGATGCTCCAGTTTCGCCGCATAAAGGGTTCGTTACATCACAGGCAACTATCATGGTTACATCAGCTAGACGTGTATCTATTTTAGACGTATCAATTGTATGCAATTGATTTAAGTAGCCACCTCCTCTAGGGATATGGTTTCCTTCTTTATCAAGAAACTGAACACCCAGCGCCTCAGCCATACCTGTTCCTCCGTCATTAGTAGCACTGCCGCCAATTCCAATGATGATTTTTTTAATCCCTTTATCTAAACAGGCGCGAATCAATTCACCTGTACCATATGTAGTAGTAATGAGTGGATTTTTTGTTTCTTGGGTGACATAGTGAATACCGCTGGCTTCTGCCATTTCAATAACTGCGGTTTCATGATCCCCCATAATTCCATATCGAGCAGTTACGGGGTTGCCGAATGGACCTGTAACGTCTAATGAATAGAGAGTGCCGCCTGTTGCATCAATGAGTGACTGGACAGTACCTTCTCCGCCATCTGCCATCGGAACATGGATAAAATCTGCATCTGGATAGACCTTTTTAATACCTGCTTCCATTGCAATGCATACCTCTTTTGCTGTCATGCTTTCCTTAAAAGAATCTGGTGCAAGTACAAACGTTTTGCTCATTGTAACCCCTCCTGTTATAAAATAAATCCGAATAAAATGGTGGCTACAATCGTCATGGTTGCACCGACAATTGCTTCGTAGCCGACTACGGACATCCTTTGTTTAATGGACATGTTCATGCTTTGCGCTGTAACATGAAAATAATTTCCGTGCGGTAATGAATCAATTACTGTTGCACCTGAGTGAACCATAACTGAAGCGGCAAGTGGTGCAACTCCCATGTCTAAAATAGCTTCGCTGAATGATCCTGTGGCAATAATAACGCCAGTAGATGTAGAGGCAGTGGCTGCTGCCATTAAAATACCTGCTATAGGTGCCAGGAATGTACCAGAGATACCGGTAGCTTCAATTAATGAAACAACCTGTGCGGATAGATTGGATTGAGAAATTAATCCTCCGATGGCACCTGCACCAATTAGAATTAACACAGTTACTGTCATTCTATCCAAGCCTGATGCTGTATATTTCAATAAATTTTTTGATTTCCCCATAGCTATTGTTCCAATGATACCTGCAAGGGGGAGAATGTACATAGCATCTACTTTAAAGCTGGATAAGGCCTCTATATTTAAAATTGAACCGATTGGATTAATCATTAATAAGATAATGGCTACTAATGGAGCTACGATTGCTTTATTCAGTGGAGGATAGTTAGCTGAACCATGATCAAGATCCACAACCTCATTATCTGAAACTTTTTCGCCTTTATTTTTGATTAAAGTGGCGATGAGAACAGTTGCGATTAAGCCGAAAATTGCTGGGATAAGACCTGCAATCATTACATCGCTAAGTTCTAAATCAAACCCTCGGGCTGCTGCAATTGTATTCGGGTTTGGCGAGATGATGTTACCCGCTTTTCCTCCTCCGGATAGTGCTAATAATAGAGCAATTTTTGAAATGCCCATTTTATTACCAATTGATAAAGCGATAGGCGCTACAATCAGGACAGCTACAGGGATAAATACCCCAACCGCTGTAATAATCATGGTGGCAAGAGCTAATGCAATGAGAGCCTTCTTTTCCCCTAATTTAGAAACAATAGATTGGGCGATTGTTTCTGCAGCCCCGGATTCCATCATGACACCAGCCAAAACTCCAGCGGCAAGAACACGAATAACAGTCCCCATAACACTTTGAGTGCCGCCAACAAGTATATTGATTGTTTCCTCAAGGTTAGCTCCACCTATTAAACATCCGAGTATGGCTCCTAAAAATAGAGCATACAGCGGGTTCAGCTTTTTTAAGATTAAGATAATGGCTATTGCCAGACCAGCTAAAGCCCCAATCCAACTAATCATAATCCCGTCCATCTTGTAACCTCCTAAGTAGTGTGGAATACGTCTTATTATAGTTTGGTAGCGGTTACAATTCTATTGATGGATAGATGATTTTCTTTGTGCAAACGCACAAAGAAAGTGATGAGAGGTTTGTTAGTTTATAATGGAAATATAGGAGAAGATTTACGGATCATAAGATAAGGCGGTACAGAAATAAAGAAAGGTTTTGTTCACCATGTATCAGTTAACTAATAAACAGGCGCAACATATTGTCGATAAAATGATGGCGGATATTCCATATAATATCAATATTATGAACGAAAAGGGCATCATTATCGGCAGCGGGAGTAAGGACAGAATCGGAACCTTTCATACTGGAGCAGTCCAAGCCCTACGTTTAGGCAGGATGATTACAATAACAGAGGATAATAGGTACGAAAAAAAGGGTACAAATGAACCGATTGTCATTAATCAAAAGATGGTAGGTGTTATTGGGATTAGTGGCGAGCCGGGTGAGGTAATCCCTTTTTGCAAACTAGTCAAAACCACAGTCTCTCTGTTAATTGAACAAGAAATCGCGTTGAAGAGTATGGAGGAGATTAGTAAAAAGAAGTCCGCGTTTCTTAAGTTATTAGTAGAAACGAAGTACCAATACTCAGATGAAATAAAAAGGGAAGCCCTGAATTATCAGCTTGATCTGACAAGAAAAACATCTGTCCTGATTGCAAAGCCAAAGCCAAGTCCTAAAAGAATCAATTATCCTGTTTTTGAGGAAGATGAGCATTCCATCATCCTGCTACAGGATAATAGCGGAGTCAAACCCTTGGCTGACCTGTTAACTAATGAAAATTCGACTATAAAGATCAGTGTTGGAAGTCATGTAGACACTATTTCTGAGAGCTATCATCAAGCAATCAGTGCTATGCAAATTAGTGAAAAATTAAATCTTCAAAAGAGAGTTATTCATTATATGGATGTATCCTTTTTATCCAGAATCAGCGAGATAGGTATAGATTCGTTTATTAATCACTCCTATATTAAAGGTTCTCTTATCTCTTCGCCGGAATTGCTGGAGACCTTGCAGATCTATATTAATAAGAATGGCAATATGACATTAACATCAAAAGAGTTACATATTCATAGAAATACGCTGCAATATCGTCTGGATAAAATTAAGGAGATAACAAGTAAAGATCCTAAACAAATATTCGAGTTGTTCGAGTTGATCTTTATTATGTTAAAGGATTAAATTCCTCATTCATTTAAACCTAACATTCGGTTAGGTTTTTTTATTGAAGATTGAAGGTCGAATTAATTGGGTGCAGACAGACAAAAGTTTGTGAATAAAATCTAGAAAAAAATTATCAAGATAACAAAACTGTTATAGTCTATATTTTTATAGAGTAATACAGTTTGTGAAATAAATCACATGATTTTGGAAGTGTTTTCATTGCTTTCACAATCATATTTTTCTATGAATACTTGTATACAACTATGTATACCAATAGATTAAACGGTGTGCTTAACAAAATATAAGTGAATAATTTCACAAACTTTTTTTGAAAATTTCACTGGACTGTTATAGTCATTTTGGACTATACTGTATCTGTAAGGTTGAGAAATCAACTTGAAAGATCACTTATTTTTGAAAAGGAGATTGTGAAATTGAAAAGTGTAGTATCAACTTTTGCGCTTAAAGCGGGATCATTATTGTTAGTTTATACAGCAATGCAAATTTTTATGTAATAGGACAATATGTAATTAAAAAGATAGGAGGAGAAGGAATGAAACCATTAGCGATTGTATTTGGATTTAAAGCTGTAACAATGGCGTTAATGTTATTTATGTAATGAACATTGTATGTAGTAATATTTGCTCTTTGTAGGAATGCAAACGTAAAGAAAAAAAGATAGGAGGAAAGGCAGAATGAAAGGATTAGGAATTGTATTTGGACTTAAATTTGTAACAATGGCTCTTGTATTATTTGTTTAATGTAATTAATCATATGCGATATTGGGCTAATATTGAAACAAGGGAGGATCTAATATGAAAGCAATTGTGATAACATTTGTCTCTAAAGTTGCTACTTTAGGAATGGTGTATACTTCATTAAATGCCTTTATCTAAAATGAATAGACAAAGGCAATTAGAGTATGCACCATAAATTTAAATTCCCATCATTAAAACACGCTATTTATAGAATTTTCCTCGAATTATTTTCTTCAAAATGAAAAGAAGGCTCCCGCTATTTAAAGCAAGAGCTCCATAAATAATTTTATAACGATTCTTTTATGATTTTCTTATAATATGAAACAGATAATACTCCAAATATAGAATAGAATACTGTATACAACACCATTACTAGTAACATCGGTGTCCAAATCTCTATTCCAAATAGGAACCAACCTGACTTAACTGCAAAATAGCTATGACAAAGACCTAATATGAGTGGTATTCCAAAATTAAATAATTGTTTTAGCTTAACACCCTTCAAAAGATCCTGTTGGGTAAATCCAAGTTTTCTTAAGATAGAGAAGTTTAACTTTTCGTCCTCACTTTCACCCATTTGTTTAAAGTAAAGAATGCAGCCCGATGTAATAAGGAATGTTAAACCGAGAAATCCGACAATAAACATCGTTAATCCCATTCTTTTTTTGTTATCTTGGATCATGTTAATACGAGATTCATGTGTATCATCCTGAGTAGCTAATTGGTTGAATAGACTATTTGCTTCTGGAAGCTGTTCATTATCTGTGATATCAATCCCAATATAGAGTGAGTCAGCATCCTGGATAGCTGGATCTATATCATCCTTTAATCTTTGAAAAGTAGATTCATCCACAACTACAGCAGGTATACCGCTGATGGTAAAGTTCCAGGAAATCACATAATCCCTATTTAGGCCTGTATATTTTTGGTCAATCGTTATGTTGTTACCTGTTATTTGGATGTTACCTGTGTCTTTAAAATCCAACGTATTTTTCAGCATGTCGCTATACCCGGTGAAATAAGCCTCATGGGCAGATAACTCAACATCGTCAATTGCCTTTTCACTGATAACAGGCATTGGCATAGAATTCAGTCGAAGATCAAGTACATTAAGGCTGGTTTCTATAATTTGCTCAATATTAACTCTCGATTGAATAACGTCAACTTTCTTCTCCTTAAAAGCAATGCCATTTTCACGAAGGACACTTGTAAAATGATCAGCATCTTTTTCATTCATAAAGGAGAAGTTAGCTGGAACATCATTCTTCGCTGTTTTCTCTACTGAATAGAAGGAAATATAGCTTAAGGAGAGTAAACCGATTGCAAGTGCTGAAACAGTTGTGATGATTGTTAATAACATAGCATTCGATTTCAAGCGAAACATGATAGATGAGAGAGAGAGAACCTCATACACATTTAAATAACCATCTTTCTTTTTACGAATACTATTTAAAATAAAGGTCACAGAGCCTTTATAAAACAAATAGGTCCCAACTATCACAGCCCCAAGAATATATAACATTGCTGCTATTAACTCATCGCCAGTAGATAAATCCTCACCGAAAAGTTTAGTTGAAATATAGTATCCAGATCCTATTAAAAAAAGACCAAGTATACCAATTGTGATTTCAAATTTAGATATTTTTTTGACTTTTACTTCAGTGGAAGAAGTTACTCTAAATAATGATAATATAGTTTGTCTTTTAATGAAGAGATAATTTGATAACATGATTAGTAGATAGATCACACTGAACACAATAATAGTTTGGATTAGCGCTTCTCCTGAAAAACGTAGAGCAGCTATATCCTCGACACCAGTTAATTTAATTAGTATAAGCATAATAAGCTTTGAAATGGAGAATCCAATAAAAATACCTACCACCAATGAACCAAAGTAGAGAATCGCATTCTCCATATTTAAAATACGGAATATTTTCGATTTCGTCATACCGATTAACTGGAATAGACCAATTTCTTTGCCCCGCCTTTTAATAAAAATACTATTGGCAAAGAGCAGGAATACAAGTACGATGCTAATGAGCAAAATAGATCCTACTTGAAGTGCAGCCCCTCCTTTTATCGAACCTTTAGCAGCATCCATTGCGGGGTCATACTGCAGAGTAACAAATGAAAAGTAAAGGGCAACGCTGAAAACTAAAGCAAATACATAGAGATAATAGTTGTTTATATTTTTTTTGAGGTTTCTCCATATGAGTGTTTTAACGCTCATCCATAACACCACCCAAGATTCCTTGTGTTTTAATAATTCCTCTGAAAAAGGATTCACGATCTTCTTGGCCCTTAGTTAGCTGTGTATAGATTTGTCCATCCTTAATAAAAATAACGCGATTGCAATAACTGGCTGCTATAGGGTCATGTGTAACCAATACAATCGTTGCATTCCTCTTTTGGTTTAATTCACTTAGTTTATTTAACAGATCGGATGCTGATTTAGAATCAAGGGCACCTGTAGGTTCATCGGCAAAAATAATACTTGGTTCATGGATAAACGCTCTTGCTGCAGATGTTCGCTGCTTTTGACCGCCTGAGAGTTCATTTGGGTATTTATCCTTCAGGTCCAGGATGCTAAGATCCTTAGCTACCTCATCAAACTTCTTTATAGCTTCTTTTTTGGATAAGCCGCTAATAGATAATGGTAAAAGAATATTTTCCTTAACGGTTAAGGTATCTAATAGATTGTACTCCTGAAAGATGAAGCCAAGATGATGCTTGCGGAATTCAGCTAATTTCTTTTCCTTCATTGCTGTCATCTCTGTATTATTAATCATGATGGTCCCTGTGCTGACTTTATCAATCGAAGATAATACATTAAGTAAAGTCGTTTTTCCTGAACCGGAGGCGCCCATTATTCCAACAAATTCTCCTGTTTTAATAGTAATATCAATGCCTTTTAGAACCTCTTGCTGATTAAATTTGCTACCAAATGATTTATGGATTTTATGTGCCTCTAATATATTCATATGGAATCGTCTCCCTTTAATTGATACCTTCATTATATAGAGGACGTTCTATTCAAATCCTTCTATTCTCCGAACAAAATAGAAAAGCATGTGACATTCCTGTCACATGCTAATGACCTCAACAAAATCATTCTTCTTTGGAAAGGTAAGCGTAAATCGGGTGCCTTCGTCTAGTTTTGAATCTACTCCAATATCAATCATAAGAGGATTTGCTGCTTTTTTAGCTAGATATAAGCCCATACCTGTCGCAGCATTATCGGTATGTTCCACAGCAGAAGTGTAGCCTTTATCAAAGATACGCGGCAAATCCCTCTGATCAATGCCGCGGCCAAAATCCTGTATGGTTAAAATGATATGTTCATTTGGCAGGGGGCGGCTTGAAATAATAATATCTGAGTCATGACTATATTTGACTGCATTCGTTAATAACTGTCTAATAATAAAGCTCAACCACTTGGCATCACTTACAACCTCGGTAATATCCAGCTGGAGGTCAAAGCCGATTCTTTTCTGGATACACCAACTCTGCAATTCTCTTATTTCTTTATAGACAATTTTACGTAAATCTAAATTCTCTATTAAAAGGTCGTTTTCAATAAATTGAAGTCGCTTTTGGAAAAGTTGAGAATCAAGAAGATGTTGAATTCTCATCCATTCATAGGTTAGCTCAGATTTTGTTCGTTCATCCTCAAGGCGATCAATGATTAAATTCATGGCTGTTAGCGGAGTTTTAACCTCGTGAATCCAGGAGAGTAAGTCATCTTTTTCTTGTTCAATTAAGGTTTGGCTATGTGCAGTTGCATGTTTCAGCTGCTCTGTTTGATTCAGGATACTATTTAGAACAATTCGTTCAATAGGGCTCCTTGCATCCGGCAAAGTGGAGATGTCTAAATCAGTTTCCCGCTTATCTAAACTTCTATAAAATTGCGTTTCAGTTTTATAGCGTATGATAATGAAGATGGTAAATAAAATTACAGATAAAAAGACGATATAAGCAATTGATTGAAAAGGGATAGACTGGTCAATATAAGCCACAAAGAGTATAAATAGATGAATTGATAGGAATAAGATAATCCAGCTTCGTCTTTCAATTAAATAGCTCTTTATCATAAAGAATCAGCCGTCTCTTTTGCCATGTAACCTTGACCTACTTTTGTTTCTATAAAATGTCCGAGTCCAAGTTCATCCAGCCTTTTTCGCAACCGATTCACATTGACCGTTAATGTATTATCGCTGACAAACCGCTCATCATCCCATAAACTGCGAATTAAAGTATCTCTGCTGATAATCTTATTCTTATGATCGATTAACTGCTTTAAAATGTAAATTTCATTCCTTGAAAGCTCTATTGATCCAAGTTCATTTTCAACCGTATTTTTTTCGTAATTAATGGTCGCTCCGCACCAGATTTTCAGCTGTGTTTGATCAGCATTATAATTATAAACTCTTCGTAAAATGGCTTGAATCTTTGCAACTAAAACATCAAAGTTAAAGGGCTTCTGTATAAAATCATCAGCACCAAGTTGCATAGACATCACCATGTCAGTAGGGTGGTCTCTCGATGATAAAAATAAAATGGGTACATTGGAGTGCGTCCGTATCAGCCGGCACCAATGGAAACCGTCAAATTTAGGCAACTGAATATCAATAAGGACTAAGTCAGGCTGAATATCCGTAAATTCATTAAGTACCTCTCCGAAATCTTGAACGCCATATACTTCATAAGACCATTGGGTTAACCTCTCTTTAATTTCTTTAAAAAGGCTGGTGTCATCTTCAATTAATAAAATTTTAAACATAACCATCACCCGTTCTTTATTTATTAGGATTACGAATAGTGGTAAAGTAGCTCGAACTATTTTAGGGTATTAGTTGTTTTGTCATGTAAAGCTCAAAATGTATAGTATATATAAATATAGTGTACTATAAAAACGACTCGCAAATATAAAAAGGAGAACAAGCACCAATGCTTGTTCTCCTTTTTATAAGTTAACCGAAGATAATAACGAGGATTCCTACGATAAAACAGTAAATAGAAAAATAACCTAATTTCCCTTTTTTCATAATATCCATAAACCAACGCAGTGAAAAATAGGAGGCGATGAGGGAAGCTATAAATGCCAATGCATACGGAATCAGCAGTCTTCCTAAATCAGGATCGTTCACCATATCGGATACTGAAAATACCATGCCGCCAAGACTGATTGGGATATATAGAAAAAACGAGAATTTCAACGCAGTTTCACGGTTCATTCCCATAGCCATAGAGGATACGATCGTTGCACCGGAACGGCTGATTCCAGGTATTAAAGCAACAGCCTGTGATAATCCCACAATAATGGCATCCTTAAATGTTAGTTCTCCCTCAGCTTTCCTGCCCTCTAAATTACGGATAAGCCATAAAGCAATACCTGTGATAATCAGCGCAAAGCCAATGACACGTACACCCTTAAAAATAGATGCGATTTGATCCTCAAAGAAAAGACCGATAAATGCAGCTGGAATTGTAGCAACAATTAAGTAAAGAATAAAATAAAAATCCTTTTTCGTGGCGGTAGATTTATCAGAACCTGTTAAATAGGAAAATCCATTTTTAATCAACTTCATTAAATCTGCTCGATAAATAAAGATAACGGCCAGTAGGGACGCAAAGTTTACAAACAACTCAAAGCTTAATCCCGGAATGTTAAGTCCGAAAAAATGCTGAAAGATGACCAAGTGGCCACTTGAAGATACAGGGATAGGTTCAGTAAGACCTTGCAGTAATCCTAAAAAAACAAATTGTATTATTTCAATAAAGCTAATTGAATCCATTTTAACACTCCTATTTTATAGCTTTTACTTTTATTTATTATACTAAAATAATAATATCATTTGGAGAGAACGGTTCGAAACTGGAAAATTCAGAAAGTAAGGGAACTGGATTAATACTAAAGCTTATTTTGCGCGTAATAAAGGTTTTTATGAAAATATTGGAGTGTTTGCATGAAGGGTTGCATGTAACCAGGAAATAGAAGTTTATATCAGAGTAAAGGCAGGATTCATATATATCAGGCCTTTTAGTAACTGCATATATGGATAGTCATTACATCAGCAAGAAGGAGGTTATCAAAATAGAAATACTAAAGGGCACAGTGCTTAAGCACTGTGCCCTAACTTATCCTTATAAAACTTTATCAAGAAAATCCTTAGTTCGTTCATTTTGCGGATTGGAGAAGATTTCTTCAGGTGTTCCTCTTTCCACAACATAACCGCCATCCATAAAGATGACCTGATCAGCTACTTCACGGGCAAAGCCCATTTCATGAGTCACAATTACCATGGTCATACCCTCTTGTGCAAGCTGTTTAATAACATTCAGAACCTCACCGACCATTTCGGGATCAAGTGCACTCGTAGGCTCATCAAACAACATAATGTCAGGGTTCATGGCAAGAGCTCGTGCAATCGCCACACGTTGTTTTTGTCCGCCGGACAGTTGAGCTGGCATGGCATTGGCCTTATCTTCAAGACCCACACGAGCCAATAGCTTTAAGCCGATTTTTTTTGCTTCTTCTTTTGTAGCTTTATTCAGCTCAACAGGAGCCAAAGTAATATTATCTAGTACTGTCATATGCGGGAAGAGATTGAAATGCTGGAATACCATTCCGATATTTTCCCTAACTTTATTAATGTCTGTGTTTTTATCAGTTAAATGTTTATCATCAACTGTTACGTCACCTTCATTTACTTCTTCAAGTAAATTGAGGCAGCGCAGAAGTGTACTTTTACCGGATCCAGAAGGGCCGATTAAGCAGACAACTTCGCCTTCTTTAACCTCAAGACTGATATCCTTTAGTACTTCCAGCTTCCCGTATGATTTTTTTAATCCTTTTACTTTAAGCTTTCCCATTTTGGATCTTCCTTTCCATACGGTTTGATACCTTAGTTAAAATCATAATAATGATAAAGTATATAAACCCTACAATCAGCCACATTTGGAAGGACTCAAGGTTTCTGGCAATAATGATTTTTCCGCTTTGAGTCAATTCATTAATACCAATGATGGATAGGATAGAGGTATCTTTTAATGTAATGATAAATTGGTTAATGATAGATGGAATCATCAGACGGATTGCCTGTGGAAGGATAACCTTTGCCATTGCCTTTTTATATGGAAGACCAAGGCTTCGGGCAGCTTCCATTTGTCCCTTATCAACGGATTCGATACCACCGCGTACAATTTCAGCCATATATGCACCAGCATTTAAGCTTAATGTTATGATACCGGCAGCAACTGCAGATATACGGAAGTCAAGTGCTGCTGGAATACCGAAATAGATAAAGAAAGCTTGAACAATCAGTGGAGTTCCTCTAAAGATATCTACGTAAATGACGCCGATTGCCCTTAAGATTTTGAGATGGGACACACGCATCAGACCAAATATAATACCTAGGATACATGCTATAACGAGAGATACGACAGTCAATATCAGGGTCATTTGAAGACCTTTTAACAGACTTGGCATACTTGATTCTAATAAGCCGAAGAAACCGTTATTAGTATCGGTGCTTTTTTCTGCCTTCAAGTACTTATCCATAATATCCTGATATTCACCGGATTCTTTTAGATTGGCTAGACCTGTATTGAACTGCTCAATCAATTCCGCATTTTGCCCTTTAGCGACAGCAAATCCATAGGAGCCGCCTTTTTCTTTTTCAGTAACGATTTCTAATCCGTTGCCTTGCGTAATCCCATATGCCAGAACTGGGTAATCATCAAAAACAGCTGCAGAGTTACCTGTTTTAACATCGTCATACATATTGGCGGAATCATCAAAGGTTACCGTTTTAAAGCCATATTTATCTTTTATGCTTTCTGCAAAGCTGGCACCTTCTGTACCTGTTTTAATGGCTACCTTTTTTCCTTTTAAATCTTCATAGGATTTAATCTCTTCATTTCCCTCGGCAACCGCCATTACGACACCAGATTCAAAATAGGGATCGGAGAAATCAAATTTCAGTTGTCTTTCATCTGTTATACTCATTCCGGCAATAACGCCGTCTACTTGATTGGACTCTAGTGCTTGTACGGCTGCATTAAATCCAAGCGGCTTAATTTCTACTTCAAACCCTTGATTTTCAGCTATAGCATTGAGTAAATCGATATCTATACCTACAAATTCGCCATTCGTTTCCTGGAATTCAAATGGGGCAAATGTAATATCTGTTGCAATCTCATATTTTTTTCCTTCTGCTTTCGTGTTTAAAGCCGGGAATATAAATGAAGCAATCATGACAATAGCCATTGCTATTAGGAATGTGAATTTTGAAAATTTCTTCATTGTGAACCTCCTTCATATAAGTAACGTTTAAAAACCCTCTATATCCAATTGGGGCGGGTTAAAAGGGATGTTTTAATCTTATAACAGAATGTATGTATCTCTATGAGTATATATAAAGATACGGTTTTTTGGCAATCAATACTTACCAAATAATATTAGATTACTATAAGATTTCCATTTATTTGTTGTGAAGAAAAAGATGTAATAAAGGGTGGAGAAATAAAAAAAGAGCAGTATTATACGTATTTAATCTAATAAAATATATAGAGATTTGTAAATGGAAAGTACTTCCTAAATGTTATGTGAAAATAATCTAACTCACATATTAATACTGATTATGTATGGAAAACAGCTGAGAATGCTTTAACCATGTAAGTGTATCTTAAGCAAATTTTAGTTCTGAAGAATGAATTCTAAAGTATATTTCCATTTGTGCTCTAATTCTTTTGGAACTACATCCAGTATGGGTATTGATCTATAGAATTTAACTCCAAAGCCCTCCTCTTAATAATGTAAACACTACCTATTATGAGTATTTATGACTAATTTTATTTACCCTATTCAACACGATTCTAACTATATATTTAACAATAATTTAAATATGGGTAATAAAATTAGTCCAGTTGTTAAAAAATAGATCAATCCTCGAGTGAGGATGATCTATTTTCTTCAGTATATATTATTGTAAATTCTTAATTGTAATACCGTTAACAGGTAAAAAGTTTTCCCCGGTATCCAGGTACGTTACAGATACCTCATCGTTTTCCTGCAGATATATGATCAAAGGATCCTTTTCAGAGGACATATTGTAGCTTTGTCCATTATCCAGAAGGAACGAAACGACGGTATATTCACCTGATTTTTCTTTATAGACTCTGATAACTTTCCCATCGATTTTCTTCTCAACACTTGTGGAGGTGCCGTTAACCGTTCCGCCGCCTTTTTGAAGTGCTGTTTTGTATAGCTTTAAGGCTTCATTTGGCGTTGACCCATATGCTGTTATTTCAGGATTGGCAGCAGATACAATGAAATAATTTTGTAGGAATCCATTTGAATCCAGGACTCCTGTTAACCAACTGGCTTCACCGTAAAAATTATAGATGATGGGCATTTCTCCTTCCCATTTCTTTTCTATAAACTTCTTCTCGATAATTTGCAGGGCACCCTGTGAATCCATGTAGGATTCCTCCATATTACCTGTATAATAGACAGCTTTACCTGTCCTGGAATTTGTGAGCGCATAGCCGAGCATAGAATCGACGCCTTCTTTAGGACTCGTGAAATCAGTGAAATAATACATATCTCCATTTTCATCAAAGATCGGACTTACATTCGCTTCGGTACCCTCATCAGAAGGCAGTTTAACATCTGATTTTCCAAATAGGCTGTTCCAATAGCCATGAATATAATTTCCGAAGTAGCTGTTTTGTGTACTGACAACTTCTGGTGCAACGGCACCATCAATAAATTCGGGCGCTTCAGAAAGGGAATAAGAGTTGGACTTCCCAGTTTTGGCATCCATCACCACAACACCTTTTACCTTAAAGCCATTTCTGGCAGAGACAAAATCACCATAAGAGCGAATATAAAATGGCGTGCCATTATCATCTACTTCAAGCTGTGAATCCCCATAGAATATGTAGGATGGATACTGTAGACGAATACGGCGCTCTGTTTCTTTATTGAAGAATGCAGAAGGAGTGTAGATCATTTCTGCATCAACAAATTTTGGGTTGGCTGATGAATCTGTAGCACTCAATATAAAGTAACCAGGAGTTTCTTTCCCTTTCAGCCATTTGAAGAATCCTGAAAATTCGACTGGAGCAATATAAACATACTCACCATCTACTTTTTGGATTTGTAAATTCCCTAATTCGTAGTAGCTCGTATTTGGTACCTGGCCAAATGCTTTTTTCATTTTATTGCGCGCGTATTGAGGAGGCACGCTGGCCGGCTTTTTATTTTCATCAAATGTTTGAATTTCTTCTTTGATGTCCATTTTAGCTATAGTATACTTTTCATCGGCATTGAACAGAAATGCCGTTAAAAAATAGAGACCGACAAGCAAACTACCTGCAAATAAAATACCCTTAATGGTTCTCTCCATACCCGTAGCAAGCATTGAACCCAGCAAGGTTAGTATGATGACAAAAATCCAAAGAGAAGAGATAGTTTGATCCAATAGGGTGAAGTAATAAAATAAAAATGCTCCAATCGTGATTAATGCAGCTAAGCTGACAAAAACAAGCAGTTTTGTTTTCCCCTTCATATGGATACGTAATTTTTCATTATTTTTGAATGGCACAAGAATAAGTGCCGATATAATCCCAATGATAATGGAATAGATGAAGATATTTCCCACAAAGTACCCCTCCTTATTTTTTCTATAATTTACCTTAATATCCTATACGAATAACTGACCAAAATGATTCATGAATTGGAAATATTCATGAATTTTAGTTGCTGTAACTTGATTTAGGATATTCTTTATTATAAATCAAAAATATTTTAAATATTATAAATTATTATTGACATTGCTAAACAAGATAGGATATAGTTGGAAACATCAAATTTAATTGAATAGCAAGCGATTCTTATCGAGAGAAGTGGAGGGATTTGGCCCTATGATACTTCGGCAGCGGATTTTTACTATGGTAAAAATACTGTGCTAATTCCAACAAACATCTGTTTGAGAGATAAGAGGAAGCTTTAAGCGAACATATTTCTACTTGTCTTTTTATGTATATGTTCATACAAAGCCTCTTCTGTCTAATGACAGAAGGGGCTTTTTGCATTTCGAATTTTTTAGGCCTGGAGGAGAGAACATGATTGAGTTTCGAAACATAAAAAAGTCATATCAAGCAAATGGTCAAAGCGTAGATGCTCTGAGAGGCGTTCATTTAACGGTTGAAAAAGGGGATATTTTTGGAGTGGTAGGATACAGCGGGGCCGGGAAAAGTACACTTTTGCGTTTAGTTAATATGCTTGAACGGCCTACTGAGGGGGAGGTCCTTGTGAATGGTAAATCGTTTGCCAGTCTCAAAGCAAAGGAATTAAGGGCAGAGAAAAAGAAAATCGGGATGATCTTTCAACATTTCAATTTACTTCAATCTAAGACGGTATTTGATAATGTAGCGATTCCATTGATACTATCCGGCGTTCGTAAATTAACGATTCAAAATAGAGTTCGAGAATTACTGGAGTTCGTGGGGTTATCAGCTAAGGGTCGAAGTTACCCGGATGAATTGTCAGGGGGACAGAAGCAGAGGGTTGGAATTGCGAGAGCTCTGGCCACGAATCCATCTATCCTGCTATGTGACGAAGCTACATCGGCATTGGATCCGCAGACGACCAGGGATGTTTTAGAGCTATTGAAAAAAATAAACCGAGAATACAATATAACAATTTTGCTTATTACACATGAAATGTCGGTGATTAAAGAGATATGCAATAAGGTCGCTGTCATGGAAAATGGGAGGGTTGTTGAGCAGGGTCCTGTTCTTGATATTTTTTCCAAGCCAACCACTGAGGTTGCCAAGCGGTTTGTTAGAACAGTCATTCACGACGAGATTCCGCAGAGCTTTTTGAAATCCTTAAAGGAGAATAAACCAGCAGTTTGGAAACTTAATTTTTTGGGATCTTCGTCTGGCAAGCATCTACTTTCAACAGTGGCGAAAAGTTTTGATGTCCATTTAAGTGTTCTTTCTGCCAATATTTCTGAAATACAGGAAACCCCTTTTGGAAATTTAATCGTTGAGGTCATCGGTGAAACAGAAGAAATAAAGAAGGCGATCCAATACATAGAGAGTGAGGATGTGCTCTTGCAGGAGGTTAAGCTATCATGAATGAACAGTTTTTAGGAATGGAAATTACACTTGAACAGTTACTGATTGGATTCAGTGACACACTCTATATGGTTTTCTTCTCCTTACTATTCGCGGCCGTGATTGGATTGCCTTTAGGGATTTTACTCGTCATAACGAGAAAGGGTCACATTCTGGAGAATAAGTGGGTGTTTAATATATTGAACCCAATCATTAATATTTTACGCTCGGTTCCCTTCATTATTTTATTGGTGGCTTTGATTCCATTTACACGATTGGTTGTTGGATCGGCGATTGGAACGAATGCCGCCATTGTACCGCTTGTATTTTATGCAGGTCCTTATATTGCCAGATTGGTTGAAAATTCATTATTGGAAGTTGATAAGGGAATTATTGAAGCAGCTCAGTCAATGGGCGCTACTGAATGGCAGATCATTTTTCGGTTTTTAATACCAGAGGGACTTAGCTCTCTTGTTTTAACCTTTACAACAGCAACTATTGGGCTGGTTGGAGCCTCAGCAATGGCAGGGGCAGTAGGAGCTGGAGGAGTTGGAGATCTTGCCCTCACCTATGGTTATCAGAGGTTTGACACTAACACCATGATTGTAACCGTTGCGGCACTGGTAATCATTGTACAGCTTTTACAATCCATAGGTAATACGCTGGCTAGAAAAATAAGAAGACGATAAAGAAGGAGATGGAAAAAATGAAAAAACTTTTTCTTACTATTTTAATAATTGCATGTACTGTCGTAACAGCAGCATGTGGAAGCGATTCGAAAGGCAGTGCAAAAGAGGGCAGCTCTACCATTAAGGTTGGAGTAAGCAGCGGAGACACAAGAATATGGGATTATATTGCTGAACTCGCTAAGGAGAAGGGGCTCAATATAGAGCTTGTAAAGTTCAGTGATTATATTTTGCCGAATACAGCTCTAAATGATGGTGAAGTGGACGCTAATGCATTCCAAACAATCTCTTATTTTGAAGAACAAGTGGCGGAAAGAAAATTAGATCTTGAGCCACTAAGCTCTACTGTTATTGCACCAATGGGAATCTACTCAAATAAGCATAAGGATTTAAAGGAATTGCCTGATGGGGCTAAAATTGCTGTCCCTAATGAAGGTACAAATCTTGGCCGGGCGCTACTTCTTTTGCAGGAGGCTGGCTTCATTACACTAACAGATAATTTTGATGGAATAGGCTCTTTGGAAAAAATTAAATCAAATCAAAAAAATATTAAACTCGAACTGGTAGCTGCCGGGAATACACCGCGTTTTCTTGAAGATGTAGATGCATCTATTATAAACAATAACTTTGCGGTTGAGGCAGGATTGACATTAAAGGATGCCTTGTTCCATGAAAGTGCAACGGCCAAACCATACATTAATATTATCGCTATAAAAAAAGGGGATAAAGACCGCGCTGAGCTAAAAAAACTGGCAGACATCTATCATTCCGAGGAAGTGGAGGATTTTATCCTTAAAACATTTAAAGGAAATACCATTCCGGCTTTTGTTTCAATAGAAGAATTGGTTAATTATCAGGATGCCTGGACCAGCCCGGCAGTCGATCAATGAATTACTTCGGATACTAACATAGGTATAAGATTATTAGAGAGATTGGAGGCAGAGCAATGATTAAAAACGAAGGTCGCATTTTTCATAAAGATATTATCAATGAATATATAGATCAGCAGAAAAACAAATATATAAATATAAGCCACCAAATTCATGAAAATCCAGAAATAGGGAATGAAGAATTCTTTGCATCTGAAACACTGACCAAGGTATTAATCGATGCTGGCTTTGAGGTAACAAATGATATTGCTGGCCATAAAACTGGATTTTTAGCGAGGAAATCATCCTCAAAGCCGGGGCCTACGATAGCTTTTCTTGCCGAGTATGATGCGCTTCCTGGCCTTGGCCATGCATGCGGCCATAATATCATTGGCATCACCAGCGTAGCGGCTGGAATTTCGCTTGGTTTAGTACTCGAGGAAATAGGGGGAACGGTACTTGTTTACGGTACCCCGGCAGAAGAAGGGGGTCAAAATGGAAGTGCGAAGGGCAGTTATGTAAAGCATCAATTGTTTGACGGTGTGGATGCAGCTATTATCATTCATCCTTCTGGTCAAACGAGAACAACTCAGCCTTTCTTGGCTGTTAATCCCCTTGACTTTCATTTTTATGGGAAACCGGCGCATGCTGCGGCAGCACCAGAGGAAGGGATTAATGCACTTGATGCGGTCATCCAGTTATTTAATGGGATTGGCGCATTGAGACAGCAGCTGCCGACAGATATAAGGGTTCATGGCATTATTCCAAATGGAGGAGATGCACCTAATATCATTCCTGATTATGCCTCTGCAAGATTCTATATTAGAGCTTCAACTTGGAAAAGTTGTGAGGAAATATCGGAAAGGATTATTCAGATTGCCAAAGGTGCGGCGTTGGCAACCGGAGCCGATGTAAAAATAGAAAGATTTCAAAATGAAGTTCATGATTTCGTTCTGAACACGGCTCTTGATGAGGTACTTCGAGAAGAACTGGCAGCTCTAGGTGAGGAGGTTGTACAGGGTACGCGGAATGCATCCGGTTCAACAGATGCAGGAAATGTAAGCCATGTTGTTCCGACAGCGCATCCTTATATCAAAATTGGTCCGAATGATCTAATTGCCCACACAAAAGAATTTAGAGAGTGTGCTATATCAGAACTTGGAGACCAAGCCGTCATTACTGGTGCAAAAGCCTTGGCCAATACAGGTTATCGCCTTCTGACAAATCAGTCGTTACTGCAGAGGATTAAGGATGAATTCCTTAAAGCTAAAACAAGTGATATTTAAACAAGCCTAAATATCGACTTGCGACAATATAAATTGAGTATCCACTGCCCTGTTCTTCTTTTAGTATTTTTAACTCATAAAGAAATTAAGTACCACATAATTCTAAATAAGGTGAAATTAGTGTATGTGTATTTCTAATTACCAATCGTGAGAAACAGGGGAGTGGATCATGGATGGCGATACTCATTACAGGTGGTGCTGGTTATATAGGCAGCCATGCGGCAGTTGAATTCTTAAAAGCGAATTATGATATTGTGGTGCTGGATAATTTCTCTAACAGTCATGTGGAAGCAATTGAAAGAGTGAAAGAGTTAGCTGGTAGGAACTTTCCTTTCTATAATATAGATTTAGTAGATAAGGAAGCTGTTGACCAATTGTTTGCAAAATATGATTTTGATTCAGTTGTCCATTTTGCCGGTTTAAAAGCAGTTGGTGAGTCCATTTCGATGCCTCTGAAATATTATGAAAATAATGTGACGGGTACCATCAGACTATGTGAAGTTATGGCGAAGCATCAGGTGAAGAAGCTGGTATTCAGCTCTTCTGCCACTGTATATGGTATGCCGGATCGGGTACCGATTGATGAGTCCTTTCCATTATCAGCAACCAATCCATATGGCCGTTCAAAATTAATGATAGAGGAAATCCTGTGTGACTTGCATGTTTCCGATCCAGAATGGAGTATCGCCTTGCTGAGGTACTTCAATCCTATAGGAGCTCATGAATCAGGAAGAATCGGTGAGAATCCAAGTGGTATTCCCAATAATTTAATGCCATATATCACACAGGTTGCCATTGGAAAAAGAGATAAATTATCCGTTTTTGGCAGCGATTATGAAACTCATGATGGTACCGGTGTTCGCGACTATATCCATGTAGTCGATTTAGTGAAGGGCCATTTGAAGGCATTGGAATATCTGCAGGGTAGATCTGGAGTAGAAGCATTTAATCTTGGAACAGGAAACGGATATAGTGTCCTGGACCTGGTGTATGCTTTCGCAAGTGTTAGCGGAAGGAAAATCCCTTACGAATTAGTGGAACGGAGGCCCGGTGATGTGGCTGTTAGTTACGCTGATTCCGTAAAGGCCGCAAAGGTACTGGTCTGGAAAGCAGAAAAGAGTCTGAAGGATATGTGCGCAGATTCATGGAAATGGCAAAGGCAAAATCCGAATGGTTATGATCAGACAATTATAAATTCTTAGTGGAGAATTGGATGATGGAGTTGATGATTAAGCCCGATTCCATTTTCATTTACATATTGGGTAAACAGATAGCATCAAAGTTGCTATCAGCCATGTATTGAAATAACCTATTTAATAGAAGAGAGAGGGGGAAGCCACCTGAAAATCGCCTGTGTACAAATGGATATCGAGTATGGAAAGCCAAATGAAAATTTTAAGCATGTAACAGAGTCTATATCTGAGGCGGCCCAGAATGGTGCGGATTGTATTGTGCTACCTGAAATGTGGAATACAGGCTATGCACTGCAACAGCTGGGGGATCTTGCTGATCTTGAAGGAAAGGAAACGATTAAGCTACTTTCCTCACTGGCCTTAAAGTACAATGTCAATATTGTTGGCGGCTCTGTTTCTGTGAAAACCTCAAAAGGGTATTTTAATAGAATGTATGTATTCAATCGCTTTGGAGAGGTCATATCTGAGTATGATAAAGCTCATCTTTTTAACGTAATGGATGAACATCAATATCTTATAGCGGGACAAAAAGAGAATTTATTTAAGATAGATGGGAACATGAGCGGAGGCCTGATTTGCTATGATATCCGCTTTCCCGAATGGGTAAGAAAACATGCTTTGGCGGGAGCAAAGCTTATATTCGTAGTGGCAGAATGGCCGGAAGCAAGAGTGGATCATTGGGTAACGCTCTTGAAGGCACGAGCCATAGAAAACCAGCTATTTATTATAGCTGTCAACCGAGTCGGAAAAGATCCTAATAACACATTCGGCGGGTTTTCCATGGTTATCAATCCATGGGGCGATACAATTGCAATTGGTTCTACAGCAGAATCTATCCTTTATGCTGACTTAAACATACAGGAAGTCGATCAGGTACGAACTCGCATCTCCGTTTTTGAGGACCGAAGAGAGGATTTATATAATAGAAAAAAGTAAGCTTCAGACATACAATAAAAAGGAGACTCTTAAAAAAGAGCCTCCTTTGTTTATTATTTAGTTAAGGAATCTAGTACCAAATCGATTGTTTTAGCATTGGCCGTTTTAGCATTGGTTGTCCAGTTGCTGGAATCTTCAAATGTATAAACATTTCCTTTTTGGACAGCCGGAATGGATCTATAAATAGAGCTGTTTTCCAATGTTTCCATTCCTGGTTCGCCGCTCGCTGCAGCAATAAAGAGGTGGTCTGCATCCAAATCCGCTAATGCCTCAAGTGAAGTGCCCTGCCATGTTGCCTGTGCTTCACCAAGTTTACTAATATAAGTTGGCATCTTAATTCCTAAATCATTATAGAGTACATTTGAAGCGTAACGATCACCCTCGAAAACAAAGTACTGACCGCCTGTTACCCAAATCAGAGCGGCAGACTCATCTCCGATTTTCTCTTTAACTGCTGTTTTAGCTTCCGCAGCTTTATCCTCATAGTCTTGAATTGCTTTTTTTGCCTGATCTTCTTTACCGAACAACTCGCCCATTTTTGTCAGTAAAGTTCTCCAGTCAGCAGCATCTTCTTCCTTAAATACATAGGTTGGAGCTACTTTTTTGTATTCCTCATACTGGCCTTCCTGAATAGCAGCTTCAGATTCGAACATAATTAAGTCTGGTTCCGCTTCGATCACATCTTCTATCGGCATATCCCATGAAATCAAAGGAACATCCTTAAGTTCATCCTGTAAATAATTATGAACAGTTGTACCGATTGACCATTGAGCAGCAGGTTTAATGCCTAAAGTGACTAAATAATCCTCTAAATTTGGTGCCAGTATTCTTTTAGGGTCTTTAGGGAAGCTCATTTCACCGATTGCATCTGTAACCTTCTTGTCAGACTGCTCCTTGTTAGAAGTATCATTGTCATCATTTGAGCCACAGGCTGCAAGCAATAATACTGCACACAGCATGAATACCAGAAGACGTGTGTATTTATTATTTATTACCATTGCTATATCCTCCTTTAGTATGTAAAATAAATTCGTTACTATTAATGATAATCATTCTCATTTGAAGGGTCAAAGGAAATTCATACCTATTCATTTTAAGGTAACACTAGAAAGGTGGATTCCTTTGGACTACATATTATAATTTTGAAGGACTGAACGTACGTGCAGAAGAACGAGGATAGAAATATTCCATCTCGCAGGGAACGGATTGGCATTGTTCTCCCGCTGTCTTTTTTACTACTACTAGTTATTTTTATTACTTCATTAATAATTGGAACAAAAATGATAGACCTTTCAACAGTATGGGAGGCTTTGCTCCATAGAAATCCTGATAATGTGACACATCAGATTATTTGGGAAATCAGATTGCCGCGGGCACTGATGGCAGGCCTTGTTGGGGCATACTTAGCCATTTCTGGTGCTGTTATGCAGGCATTGACTAGAAATCCACTTGCTGAACCATCTCTTTTGGGAGTATCCAATGGGGCTGCATTTGCTTTAGTTTTATCATTAACGGTTTTCTCTGGATTATCCATAATGGGTTCTATTAGTGCATCCATGATTGGAGCAGGATTGGCTGTCCTATTGGTATTTTCTTTATCTGCCTTATCCAGAGGAGGGGTAACACCAGTTAAATTGGCTTTGGCGGGTATGGCAACTGGGATGTTTTTAAGTTCTTTGACAACCAGCATGGCTTTATATTTTGATGTCACGAAAAATATTAGCTTCTGGTATGCAGGTGAATTGGCGAATAGTCATTGGGTTGAGGTAAAAATAATTACAGCGGTTGGCTTAATAGGATTGCCTATTTTACTTAGTATTGCACATTCGCTTACGTTATTATCGCTTGGTACGGATGTAACGAAGGGGCTTGGGGTTAACATCAAGCTAGTCCGAGCTTTAGGAATTATCATTATTTTATTACTGACTGGCAGCTCGGTTGCGGTCTCTGGGACGATTGGTTTTATCGGTCTTGTCATTCCTCATATAACCAGGATGTTGATTGGAACGGACTATAGAAAGTTACTGCCTCTCGCAGCTGTTCTCGGAAGTGCCTTGTTATTGTTGGCCGATGTTGCCTCAAGAGTGATTAATCCCCCATATGAAACTCCGGTTGGTGTTATGACAGCACTTATTGGAGTTCCTTTCTTCCTGTACCTTGTTCGCAGTGAAGGGAGGCAATTGTTTTGAAGAAGATTGCTAATTTGCCAAGAGTATGGATTGCTTTGTTCATACTAATTATTACGGTCAGTTTAATCAGTCTGAATATAGGAAAGGTCAGTATTTCACCAGCAGAGGTGTGGCAGACGATTGTGGGAAATGGAACAGCTAAGCAGGAGCTTGTTTTATTTGAGATCCGGTTGCCGGCTATCTTACTGGCTATTTTGGTAGGAGCAGGAATGGCTATATCGGGAGCAGTATTGCAAACAGTTGCTCAGAATGAATTAGCGGAGCCTGGGATATTAGGGATTAATGCAGGTGCTGGTCTTGCTGTATTAATTTATATTACTGTATTTCAATCTACGCTTGGCAGTCAGAGCCAGATAGGTACATTTATTATGCCTTTCTTTGCATTTGCCGGAGCCATGCTTACAGCCGTATTGATATTGGCATTATCATGGAAGAAAGGGCTGCACACGATTCGCCTTCTTTTAGTTGGAATCGGTATTAATGCTGGATTTTCAGCTGTCTTAACTGCCATGCAGCTCAGATTGAATCCGCATGATTTCATGAAAGCGATAGTTTGGTTATCCGGAGATCTTTGGGCTACACAGTGGAAATATGTGTGGGCCTTGCTGCCGTGGTTTTTAATCTTAATTCCATTTATTTTATATAAATCACACACACTAAATGTATTAAATCTTGGGAGTCTTGTATCGTCAGGACTGGGAATTCGTACAGAAAAAGAGCGCTTAGTTTTAATTGGTGCCGCAGTTGCATTGGCTGGGTTAGGTGTGACAGTTGGCGGGGGGATTGCTTTTCTTGGACTAATAGCACCCCATATTGCAAGGAAGCTTGTTGGTCCTAAACATGGGGCATTTTTACCAGCTTCAGCTATGATTGGAGCCCTTATTTTGCTGTTGGCAGATATGCTGGGTAAAAATATGTTCCGTGTCGATATTCCTTCAGGGGTAATCGTCTCTATTATCAGTGCTCCATATTTTATTTATCTCTTAATGAAATCAAAGTAGAGGAGGGGTAAACCTTTTGGAATTGTCAGCTCGGAATTTAAAAATAGGCTACGACGGAAATGTAATTGTTCCTTCACTGAATTTAGATATAAAAAAAGGAGCGATTACAGCCATTATTGGTCCAAATGGCTGTGGAAAATCGACTATTTTGAAGACAATGGCAAGATTACATCCAGCTATGTATGGATCAGTTATTTTAGATGGAAAAGATATTAAGAATACACCTACAAAGGAGATTGCCAGAAAAATGGCTATCCTGCCCCAGTCACCGGAAGCTCCTGCCGGTCTTTCTGTAACCGACTTGGTCTCTTATGGAAGAACTCCATATCAGGGCGGTTTCTCACGCTTAAATGAACATGACAGAGAAATGGTCGATTGGTCGATTCGTGTTACTGGATTAAGTGATTTTAAAAATCATGCAGTGGACTCCTTATCCGGCGGGCAACGTCAGCGTGCATGGATTGCAATGGCAATTGCCCAGGAGACGGGGTTATTGTTACTGGATGAACCAACCACGTATTTGGATATGGCTCACCAGCTGGAGGTTCTTGAGCTTTTAAAAAAACTGAATCACGAGGATGGCCGAACCATTGTGATGGTGATCCATGATTTGAATCATGCTAGCCGGTTTGCAGATGAATTGGTTGCGATTAAAATGGGTCAGTTAATTTTACAGGGGAGTTCTAATGAAGTTATGAGTTCGGAAGTATTAAAAGAAGTATTCCAGATTGATGCTTCTATTGTAGAGGATCCCAGAACCGGTAAACCGGCAATCATTTCGTATGATTTAGTGAAATGATGAAAAATATGAGGGGGCTATGAGTGATGAAACACTGCAGTAAACAGTGTTTCATCACTCAAAAGCCCCCTGTTTATATAAATTCTGGATGCTACTCTAGCTTAAGCTTTTTAATCTTCTGGGTCAGGCTTGGTCCACACAGAAACACTGCCACCATTTACAGGGAATGTTGCCCAGCCTTCCTCGTCAATCTCAATCTTATCTGGTCGGTTGCTTGTACAATCAGTCCATATTTCTCCGGCACGTTCAGCTCCTACACACATTCTTTTTTCGCCCTCGTCACCGTTTGAAATAACAACAGCGCAGCCAGAGTTCTCCTTTTCTTCGGTTCCTAATCTTACCCACCCAATGGTATTTGGATGGTCAAAGTAATCGACCTGTCCTCCATAGGCTTTATGGACCCTTGCATAAAGAAGCGGATCAATCAGTTTGTTTTTTCTCCCAACTGGGTTTTCGCCGCCAACTCCATAATAATCCCCGTAAAAAACACACGGGTAACCGTCATGGCGAAGTAAGATGAGTGCATAAGCAGATGGTTTAAACCAATCTTCGATCCATGATTCCAGAGATTCTTCCGGCTGTGAGTCATGGTTGTCTACGAAGGTTACCGCATTTAAAGGATTAGATTCTACTAGAGTATTATGAAAAATGGTTGTAAGGTCAAAATCTCGTCCCATTTGAGAAGCTTGATGTAATTTATAGTGGAGAGGCACATCAAATAAATCAAGTGTATGATCAACTTTTTCTAAATACTCCTGGCATGCCCGTAAATCGGGATTCCAGTATTCTCCCACCATATAAAAGTCATCACCATGAGCTTCTCTCATTTCAATGGCAAATTCTTTAATAAAGGTATAATCAATATGCTTAATGGCATCTAAGCGATATCCCTCACATTTAATTGTTTCAGCGAGCCATCTTCCCCAATTTTTCATTTCATTTCGTACATCTGGAAGGCGATAATCAATATTGGCAAACATTAAATAGTCATAGTTTCCAAACTCTTTATCAACATGTTCATTCCAGCCTTTATTTTCACCGAGAATTTTAAATACACCTGTTCGAATGGTTCCTTCATCATAATCAGTTCCATTGAAATGCTCCATATTCCATTTGAAATCAGAATACGTATTACCGCGCCCGGGAAACGTGAACTTCGTCCAGCCATCGATATCAAATGGTTCCGATATCTCTTGTGTACGGTCATTCTGATCAACTTCTACAACCTTAAATCTCTCTGTTTCATCCGCACCTGCTTTATGGTTCATAACGATGTCTGCATACACACAAATATCATTTTCTTTGCATGCTTCAACTGCTTCTATCAACTCATCCTTCGTACCATATTTCGTGCGTACAGAACCATTTTGATCAAATTCCCCTAAATCATATAAATCATATATACCATAACCTGTATCTTCAGGTGTTTGTCCTTTCGTTGGGGGTGGGATCCAAACAGAATCTATTCCGCAGTTTTTTAATACTGGTGCTAATTCCTTCAACCGTTTCCAATGAGTACCATCAGGTAAAATATGCCACTCAAAAAATTGCATCATTGTATGGTTATGCCCCATTTGTACCACCTCGCATCTCTCTATTAGCAGCTTCAACTATAAAACAATATTTACCTATTTACCCGCTAAGCATACCTTTAGAAACATGAAATGAAAATATAATTAATAAATCGTATTTGTTGCGAGAAGTACGTCTCTTAAGATGGGAAAACAAATAGTCAAAATGAATAAGAATCAACATTCACACGGTGAATAAGAACGTTGGTGAATAAAATTATAATGCTGGCAAATCAACGATTATAAAGGCTTGATGAGGAAGTGCTACATTTTGCTCTTTTACCGAAACAATTAAATTATTAGTATAAAAATATTTCAGCAGGTAGGATGGAATATTTGTGATAAAATGTAAGGAATGTAAGCGGATAAATACATATCTGTGCAGATCAGGATGGTGAGGGAATGGAAACGATCGCTGAAAAGCATGTAAATCTGTATAAAGAGAGTCAGCGAGATAAAGGGCGCCTGCTAATTAGCTGTCCGGACAAAAAAGGAATTGTGGCAGCAGTATCTGATGTCTTGTTTAAACAAGGCGCTAACATCCTGGAATCAAATCAATATTCAACAGACAGTAATGGCGGTACGTTTTTTATGAGGATCGAATTCGAATGCCCTGATTTGGCTAAAAACGAGAAGAAACTAAAAGAAGAATTCCTTTCAATAGCGAATAAGTTTAAGATGAAGTGGGATATAATTTTTAACTATCACATAAAGAAAACGGCTATATTTGTTTCAAAGGAGCTCCATTGTTTAAGAGAGCTGCTATGGGAGTGGCAATCAGGAGATTTAATGACAGAGATTCCGATCGTAATCAGTAATCATCTGGCTGCTAAAGAGCTGGTAGAATCGCTGCACATCCCTTTTTACTATATACCTGTGTCGAAGGAAACAAAGGAAGATGCGGAGTTAAGGCAGAAGGAGCTGCTCGATAAACATCAAATCGATCTAATCGTGTTAGCGCGCTACATGCAAATTCTTTCGCCAAGCTTTGTTGAAATGTATGAGAATAAAATCATTAATATTCATCACTCCTTTTTGCCGGCGTTTATGGGAGCACGACCGTATGAAAGAGCGTTTGCACGTGGGGTTAAATTAATTGGAGCAACCAGTCATTATGTAACAGATGATTTAGATGAAGGGCCCATCATTGAACAGGATATTATGCGGGTTAATCATCAGGATAATATTCAGCAATTGAAGAAAATAGGACAATCCATTGAAAGAAATGTGCTGAGCAAAGCTGTGAAATGGCACTTACAGGACAGGATTATTGTTCAGGGGAATAAGACAATTGTTTTTTAGGTCAATAAAATAAAAGAGTGAAAATTAGTGGAAAACTAGGGGACCAAAATGGAAGCGGATAAAAAAAGTAAAGTGATAGAAGCTGCTAAACTTTATTATTTACTGGATTATACACAGAATGAAATTGCAAAAAAACTCGGTGTTTCAAGGCCTACGGTGTCACGTATGCTGCAAAAGGCTAAAAGAGAAGGGATTGTCCAAATTAAAATAGATGATATGGAAGAAAATTTGGAGAATCTTGAGGTTAAACTTGAAGAAAAATATAAGTTAAAAAAGGCAGTAGTAACACCTGTACCACAATATGAGGATCACACTATCAAAACTTCTATTGGATTAAAGGCTGCAGAATATCTTGATACAATTGTTAAGGATGATGACATTATAGGAGTGACATGGGGAACGACTCTCTATCATGTGGCAGTGGAGTTGAAGAAAAAGGCAGTAAATAATGTGAAGATTGTGCAGCTTAAAGGTGGAATCAGCCATTCCGAGACGCATACCTATGTATCAGAAATTCTATATTTATTCGGGAAGGCTTTCCGTACTACTCCATTGCATTTACCTTTACCGGCGATTGTCGACCAGGTAGTTGTTAAACAAGCAATGATGGCAGACAGACATATTAAAGGAATTATTGAAACTGGAAAAGAAGCTAATATTGCATTATTCACATGTGGGCCGGTTAAACCAGAATCTCTGCTCTTTAAGCTTGGTTATTTTACGGAAGAAGACTTGGAGATGCTTTATTCTAAGGCTGTGGGTGATATTTGTTCACGCTTTTTCGATTCAAAGGGAAATATATGTAACAACTCATTGAACGAACGTACTTTGGGAATTGACCTTGAAGAGCTGAAGGAAAAAGAATATTCGATATTGGTTGCCGGCGGTACTCAAAAGGTAGATTCCATTCACGCGGCTCTAAAGGGACAATTCGCCAATGTATTAATCACCGATCAATATACGGCAAGGTTTATTTTGGATAAATAAATATATCACCTATATATGAATATGGTTCTAACCTCCTGTTTATCCTAATAGGAGGTTTTTAGTGTTAAAAAATGGATAAAGGGGTCAATAAGGATACACCTACAAAATGTTTTACATTTGTTCACACTTTAATGTTACTTTTGTTCAATTAATATGGTATAGTTAGTTTTGTAAGTGCTACCAATATTTTCACTTACATGGTTATTCCAAGTAATGGTGGCTATTTTACGATAATTCAAAAATGAGGTGTAAAATCATGAGAATGGTTGACGTTATTGAAAAGAAACGTAACGGTCATGAGTTGAATAAAAGTGAAATCCAGTTTGTTATTGAAGGATTTACGAATGGAAGTATACCCGATTATCAAATGTCAGCATTTGCTATGGCGATTTATTTTCAAGGTATGACTCAGGAAGAAAGAGTTAACCTAACTGAGCTAATGGTTGAATCAGGAGATCAAATTGATCTTTCACAAATAAAGGGCGTAAAAGTAGACAAGCATAGTACTGGTGGTGTTGGTGACACAACAACACTTGTGTTGGCACCTTTAGTAGCAGCACTTGGAGTACCGGTTGCAAAAATGTCCGGACGTGGTCTAGGTCATACAGGCGGAACCATTGATAAGCTGGAAGCTGTTCCAGGATTTCATGTAGAAATTTCAAATGAGGATTTTATTAATCTTGTAAATAAAAATAAAATTGCTGTTATTGGACAAAGCGGTGACTTAACACCAGCTGATAAAAAACTATACGCATTACGTGATGTAACAGCAACAGTTGATTCTATTCCTCTAATTGCAAGCTCCATCATGAGCAAGAAAATTGCAGCTGGAGCAGATGCTATTGTCCTGGATGTTAAAACAGGCGATGGGGCATTCATGAAAAACCTTGATGATGCAAAAGAATTAGCAAGAGCAATGGTTGATATCGGGAATGGAGTTGGCAGAAATACAAAAGCTATCATTTCAGATATGAGTCAGCCACTTGGATTTGCAGTTGGTAATGCATTGGAAATTAAAGAAGCTATCGACACATTAGTAGGTAAAGGTCCGGCTGATTTACATGAACTATGCTTAACTTTGGGAAGCCATATGGTCATACTAGCTGGTAAAGCTGAAACAACTGAAGAGGCACGTGGCATGCTTGAGGAAGTTATGCATAATGGAAAAGCGCTTGAAGTATTCAAAACATTCCTTGCTTCACAGGGCGGGGATGCATCTGTGATAGATGATCCATCCAAACTTCCAACGGCTAAATACCTTATTGAAGTCCCTGCAAAGTCTTCTGGATATGTTGCTGGTATTCAGGCGGAGGAAATTGGTGTTGCTGCCATGATGCTTGGAGCAGGCCGTGCTACGAAAGAATCTGTAATTGACTTGGCTGTTGGAATTGTTTTGAATAAAAAAGTTGGCGATGAAGTTGCGGAAGGCGAATCACTTGTAACTGTACATTCCAACTCAGAAGAAATTGCCAATGTATTGGAAAAAATTTACGGAGCATACAACATCAGTACTGAAAAAGTACAGGCTCCAACATTAATTTACACAGAAATTCATTAATATAAGCTTTTGGAAGGCAGGAATTAAGACATGACTACAAAATTAACATCTTTAATCGACCATACGTTATTAAAAGCGGATGCTAGAGAAGAACAAGTAAAGACAATTGTTGAAGAGGCAAAGGAATATAAATTTGCATCTGTATGTGTGAATCCAACATGGGTAAAAAAATGTGCAGAAATGCTAAAAGATACACCCGAAGTAAAAGTATGTACAGTCATTGGTTTCCCTCTTGGAGCGAATACTCCTGAAGTAAAAGCATTTGAAACTACTAATGCAATCGAAAATGGTGCAGACGAAGTCGATATGGTAATCAATATCGGTGCTATGAAGGATGGCCGTTATGATGAGGTTGAAGCTGATATTAAAGCAGTAGTTGATGCAGCAAAAGGTAAAGCATTAGTAAAAGTGATCATCGAAACATGCCTATTAACAAAAGAAGAAATTGAGAAAGCATGTCAGCTGGCTGTTTCTGCTGGTACAGACTTTGTTAAAACATCAACTGGATTCTCTACAGGCGGAGCAACAGTGGAAGACATCGCTCTAATGAGAAAAACAGTTGGAGCAGAAATCGGCGTTAAAGCTTCCGGCGGTGTTAGAAGTCTTGAGGATGCAAAAGCGATGACAGAAGCTGGTGCTACACGTATTGGTGCAAGCTCTGGAGTCTCTATTGCAAAAGGCGAAACAGCAAATTCAGACTATTAATTAATTGAAGAAGTTTGTGGGAGGCCCCCTAATGGATAAAAACAGTTTAATTCAAGAAGCAATCGAAGCACGTAAACAGGCATATACACCTTATTCTAAATTTAAGGTGGGAGCAGCTGTCTTAACTACAAGTGGACATGTTTTCCGTGGATGTAATATCGAAAATGCATCATACGGCCTGACAAATTGCGCTGAACGCACAGCCATATTTAAAGCTGTTTCAGAAGGTGAACCAAAAGTAGAGGCAATTGCTATTGTTGCCGATACGGAAGGTCCGGTTTCACCATGTGGAGCTTGCCGACAAGTAATAGCTGAGTTTAGTGATAACAATACAAAAGTCTATCTATCCAACTTGAAGGGTGATCTGTTGGAGACTTCAATTGCAGAATTACTGCCAGGATTTTTTAAATCGACGGACATGGGGAAATAAAGTGAAACTAATGCTTCGGTGGGGTACCGCCGGCCAATAGTTGAACGGGATAATTTAAATCATTAACCAAGAGCGTTTCCGGCTCCAATCTCTAAACAAGTAGTATTGGAGCCGGATTCTGTAAAGTAGAATGGGTTTTTTAGTTAAGGTGTACACGTAAAATAATCTAAACATCTTAGTGGAGGAATTATGAAATATTTAATTTCAATCATCGGGTTACTTGCAGTGGTAGGGTTGGCTTTGTTAGTGAGTTCAAACAGGAAACAAATCAAGTATAAATATATTGGGATAATGGTTGTTATTCAAATTGCGTTAGCAGCTTTATTATTAAATACTAAATTCGGCTTTGTTTTAATCCAAGGGATTGCCACCGTATTTGGATATTTACTGAAATTTGCAGAAGCAGGGGTATCATTTGTGTTTGGCGGAATGGCAAATGAAGGAGAAGCACCATTTTTCCTTACAGTACTATTGCCAATTGTTTTTATATCGGTATTAATCGGAATATTACAGCACTTTAAAATACTTCCTTTTATTATGAAGGGAATTGGCCTTCTGTTAAGTAAAGTGAACGGAATGGGTAAACTTGAATCATACAATGCAGTTGCCTCAGCTATGGTCGGACAATCAGAGGTATTCATAACGGTGAAAAAACAATTGGGGCAATTACCGCCTCACCGTTTATATACTTTATGTGCATCGGCTATGTCTACAGTTTCAATGTCGATTGTCGGCGCATATATGACAATGATCGATCCTAAATATGTCGTAACCGCTTTAGTGGTCAATCTATTTGGTGGATTTATTATTGCTTCACTGATCAATCCTTATGAAGTTGATGATAAAGAAGATATTCTCGTTGTAGCAGAAGAGGAAGAAAAACAAACCTTTTTCGAGATGATTGGTGAATATATCATGGATGGCTTTAAAGTCGCAGTTACCGTAGGAGCCATGCTAATTGGTTTCGTGGCGTTAATGGCGTGTATAGATGCCTTGTTTGATATGACTATTGGTGTATCCTTCCAACAAATACTTGGATATATCTTTGCACCATTTGCCTTCATAATGGGTGTACCATGGTCGGAAGCAGTATCCGCAGGTGGAATTATGGCTACTAAACTAGTAACTAATGAGTTTGTTGCGATGATTAGCCTGACAGAAATAGCAGATACATTTAGTGAACGTACACTGGGAATTATCTCTGTATTCCTTGTTTCCTTTGCAAACTTCTCCTCAATCGGAATTATATCCGGTGCAGTGAAAGGTCTACATGAAAAGCAAGGAAATGTGGTAGCGCGTTTTGGCTTAAAATTACTCTTTGGAGCTACGCTTGTAAGTGTATTATCCGGTATTATTGTAGGCTTGGTTCTCTAGTTATATAAATATAAATTAGAAAAAAGCAGATTCGTGCGAATCTGCTTTTTTTAATAGGTTTGAAAGTTACAGTATTGCGCAGAAATTATCCCCTTAACGGCTTTATACGTAAAGGAGTGGTCAGACCAGATGTCTTGCTAATACTGGAGGCTATTGTGTATTGAGCAGCATAATAAGTTGACATGATTAAAAAATGCGAGTATGGAACATCAGATATAAACATATTCCATGATAATATAGTGTCAGAAATGACGAAGAGCAAGCTGCCGATTATCGCATATAAATTCCCCGTCATGAAGGCTGCCCATGCCATAAAAGAAATAGCGCCAATATAGATAACAACAGGAATAATTAATCCATCATTTCCCGTCTCTTGAAGGGCATTTATAAGTTTATTGCCTATGATCAGGTCAAATGCAAGGAGCGGAAAAATGGATAAAAGGCGAATTTTAGAGAAATTCCATCTCCTTAGAAAGCCTGCGATATAAATGATATGTCCGATCAGAAAGAAGCTTAGCCCAATTATAAACCAGTGAAGCAGCCCATCACCGAGCATACAAAAAAACAGTCCGGTAAGGATGAGTCCTTTATTTTTGTGTCCTTCAGCAGGTTTTTGAAGATAGGCAAAGTAGATAATTAACCACATTGGAATGAGCTTGAATAGCAATTTGATTCCAAACGGCTCAGCTGGAATGAAAAAAATATAGATAATACTCATTACTAAAATGAGAAGAGTAAGTAATTTAACCTTCATGTAATTCCCTCCTTCCTGTGAATGTAACATAAAGTATTTGATGGAGATAGCGGAAAATCCTTCATTTTACTTAGTATTAGTTTTGAGAGGAAGGCAGTTTTCGATATACTGTAAGTAGAAAAGATTAAAAGAGAGTATGTGAAATATAGATGAGTTCAAGTAATAAGGAAATAATTTGTGAAGTAAAACCAAGAGATAGCAAAAAATTAAGAAATGGATTTCCGCTTATTTTAAAGGAGGCTATTGTGTCTCCTCAAAAACTGCAGGAGGAAGGTCAAATTCTTAAGCTTGTTGATGATTCAGGTCGCTTTATTGCCAAAGGATATTTTGGAAAGCAGAATAAAGGATATGGCTGGGTATTAACAAGACAGGAAAATGAATCTATTAACCAAGCGTTCTTTGATGAAAAAATTCGAAAGGCTCTGGATAAGCGAGCGCACTATTTCCAACAAGAAGATACAACAGCTTTCCGTGTGTTCAATAGTGAGGGTGACGGAATTGGCGGTCTCATTATTGATTTTTATGATGGATATTTTGTCATTCAATGGTATAGCCAAGGGATCTACTCATTTAAAAGATATGTTTTAGAGTCTTTACGCAGATTAACAGATTTTAAAGGAATCTATGAAAAAAAAACGTTTCGATACAAAAGGAAAATACATTGAAGATGATGATTTTGTTGAAGGGCAAGAAGGTGAGTTTCCAATCATCGTAAAGGAAAATGGCGTGCATTTTGCAGTCAATCTGAATGATGGTGCTATGGTAGGTGTTTTCTTAGATCAGCGTGATGTACGCAAAACAATCCGGGACCACTATGCTAAAGGAAAGACAGTTGTAAATATGTTTTCTTATACGGGAGCATTTTCTGTGTTTGCGTCATTAGGTGGAGCGAAAAAGACGACCAGTGTGGATCTTGCCAATAGAAGCCGGGCGAAAACGATTGAACAGTTCAGTGTAAATGGAATTGATTATGAAGCACAGGATATCATCGTAGAGGATGTATTTAAGTATTTTAAATATGCACGCAGAAAAGAGCTAAAGTTTGATATGGTTATTCTCGACCCGCCAAGCTTTGCAAAGTCCAAGAAATTCACCTTCAGTGCAGCAAAGGATTATACAAATCTGCTGAAGGAATCAATCGCAATCACTGAAAAAGGTGGTCTGATTGTTGCTTCAACAAATTGCAGCCTGTTTGGAATGGATAAATTCAAATCTTTTATCGACAGTGCATGTAAGGAAATGCATCAGAAATATAAAATTGTTGAAGAATTTTCATTACCGGATGATTTTAGAACGATCAATGAATACCCAGAAGGTAATTACTTAAAAGTAGTGTTTATCCAATTAGCAAGATAATAAAAATGGCCTCGTAATGAATATACGAGGCCTTCTTTTTTAGAAAAATAAAGCTCCTAGAGCAAAGCCGGTAATAAGGCCAAGTCCAACCGGATAGCCCCAGCCTCCTCCGCCCCAGCCCCAATAGCCATAGCCATTCTGTCCGCCATGTGGCTTAATCCATACATGGCTTCTAGTGACTCTTGTGATTGTCCCGGCATGAACACGATTATGACGGTCAGTTATGCGCACATTTCGACCAATATGTTTATTGCATAGGTTGTAATAGTTCATTTACCTGATGCCCCTTTCAAATAATGTCTTCTTTGTATTGTATTGATAGATGGACAACTTGACTGTTTGTTTACCTAAAATTCCAATAAAAAATCCAATGCTAAGCCAAGAACCAAAAAAAAGAAGAGGCATACAATGTGTAAAACACTGACAGAGGTGGATGATGACCACATTTACGTATATGGATTTATTATCTAAGCTTGGAATTGGAGGAGCTCATCCGGGAGGGCTAAGGGCAACAGAAATTATGCTGAAGGATGAGCCTATTAATCAAGACACCGTCATTCTTGATGTGGGCTGTGGTACGGGACAAACCAGTGCTTATTTATATAATACCTATCATGCAAACATTATAGCGCTCGATGCCCACCCACTCATGATTCAGAAAGCAAAGAACAGGTTTTTGCAATTGCAATTACCTATACAGACAGTAGAAGCCTCGTTGGAAGCTATTCCAATGAAGAATCAATCCACTCATTATGTTCTGGCTGAATCCGTTCTATCCTTTGTTGAAATAGAGCCTGTTCTTAGAGAAATGCTAAGAGTATTAAAGCCTGGTGGTGTTTTGTATGCCATTGAACTGACCATGCAAGGACCGCTTTCTGAAATAGAACAAAAACAGATTGGACAGTTTTATGGATTTCAACAGATGTGGAACGAAGATAGATGGAGAGACGCTATGAAAAAGGCCGGGTTTGCGGACGTGCAATTTAGAACGTTGCCATCCTTTTATGATGATCATGAGCCTTTGACAGAGTTTCATCCATCAGAGGAGGTTCCTGAAGCAATATTTGATTTAATGGAACAGCATGAAACGTTTGTGCTTCAATATCGTGAAGCAATGGGCTATCGGATAATTCGTGCGCAAAAATAATGTTATAGAAGCACCTGATTTTATAAGCAGGTTTCTTCTATGTCATATGATCTTCAAAGCAAGAAGTACTCTGGATTAGGTTAGATTACGTTAAGGAATTATGAACATGGAAGTGCTAAACTTTTCCTGTTTAATTCTGATCCTTAAAGAACTAGATACGGACATAGCTTTCACGATTAAAAGATGGTATGGCTTCTCGAAGTGATAGTAAGCTCGAAATTCCAGGAAGAGGTATTTACCCTGGAACAACACTGGATATCTTTGAAAAACTATTAATTTATGAATGATAAATAATTGGAGCATTAAAGATTACCGGATTTTGTTGACCGTGGAAACGTGACTCGGAGAATTTGCACGCCCAGCATCTTGTGCACTATTTTAAAGAGTGGGATTTTTGATGATAGAAAAAACAGCAGATAAACTTCTTTCACATAGGAAGTTTGTCTGCTGTTTTTTTAATTCATTGAAGTTATGCTTTAGCTGTTTTACTAAGTGAGTTTTGCAGCCAGTTTTTACCCTCAACCAGACGAGCTACGAGCATTGCACATACTGTGTTTCCAGTTGAGTTCAATAAGGTTGCAGGAATATCAATAATTGTGCTGATTACAGCGATAATTGGCAGCACCTCTGGTGAGAAACCAAATACAGAAAGAATGAGCATTTCTCCTATCATACCGCCGCCAGGTATAGCTCCCATGACAGCTCCGACAAGGAAGGAAACAGCAAGAATACTTAAAATGCTTGATACACTTGTCATGTCTTTGCCGAAGAGGCTGAATAGAAAGACAATCTTCAAAACTCCTCCAAAGACAGATCCATCTTTATGTGTATTGGCACCAAGAGGGATGACAGTCTCAGCAATATCGTCTGGAACTCCGATTCTTTTAGTAGCTTCCAGGTTGATAGGTATACAAGCAGCACTTGAGCATGTTGCTATAGCAGTTACGGATGGAGGAAGGGCATTCTTCCAAAATACATTGATACCATTTTTGCCTGCTGCTATATAAGCATATAAAGTAAAGAAACCAAAGAAGTAGATGATACTTAAAATCATATACAGAGCAAATGAACGGGCATATCCTTCAAGAATTTGCGGCCCAAGCTCTCCAATAATTGTGGCAAAATAACAGCCTAATCCGATAGGGGCATAGTACATGATAATTTTGACAACCTTCATTAATACTTCAGTTGCTGAGCTCATCAATTGTGCAACAGGCCGACCTTTTTCCCCAGCCATAGCTGTAGCCAATCCAACTAATACGGAAAATACGATTAATTGTAATATATGATTTTTGGATAAGAGCTCTGAGAAATCACTTACTGTAAAAGTGTTAACTAACTGGCCCAGGAAAGAAATTTCTTCTGTTTCAACCACTTCAGTGTTTGACATTAATTCTTTAATGGATGATACATCGGAATCCCCAATTGGATTCATAAAAGTTGTACCGATAAAGCCGAGTACCGCCGCAATAAGAGCGGTTGTGAAGAACACGATGACAATACTGCCCATGATTTTTCCGAGACGCTTCATTTCACTCATATTTGCAATAGCGGAAGTGATACTGAAAAATACAAGCGGAACGATAATCATGAATAATAAGTTCAGAAATAAATCCCCGAATGGCTTAATAACTGCTATATCGGGACCGATCAGATAACCGGCTACCCCACCAATCGCGATTGCCAGCAGTAAGATGATGGAACCTTTATAATTTAAAAAGATTTGTTTCACTATTTTCACTGCCTCTCAATAATTAGTACTATAAGCATACTTGACTATTTTACCACATTCTATGAAAATATTGCTTAAAACATGGTAAAAAGTGCTCTTAAACAGGAGGAATATCATGCATGAATTCAATAGATGGCAATCAGAGAGAAGGGGAATCCTAAATCAGGAAATAAAAGTCTTTCACATTAAAGACCAAATAGTGAATGAATTCGAATATCATTATCATGATTTTAATAAAATCATCATCTTTATTAAAGGAAACGTCACTTATATGATAGAAGGAAAGGCTTATAAACTGAAGCCGTGGGATTTGCTCATCATAGGGCATGGACAAATCCATAAGCCTATTATTGATCCAACGGAAGAATATGAGCGTTTTATCATTTGGTTCGACCCAGCTATGGTTTCCAAACATAGCAGAGAAAATAGCAATTTATTGATGTGTTTTGATTTGGCTGCCCGTCGTGAAATTAATCTAATACGGATTACAGATAAGCCACTTGAAAAAATCAAAAGCATTGTTCAGGAATTAATAGAGACTGAACGGGAGGCTGCTTTTGGAGATGATATTTTAAAATCGGCTCTGTTAATGCAATTGCTGATTATTATTAATCGTATTTTTATTCATGATGAAGCAGCAGCGCATTCACAGGATATCCTTTTTGATAAAAATATAACAGAAGTCTTAACGTATATTAATCAACATTTAAATGAGGATCTTTCTATACAGGTATTAGCATCAAAATGTTTTTTGAGTAAGTATCATTTAATGAGAAAGTTTAAATCCTATACAGGGTACACGCTGCATCAGTATATCCTGCAGAAGAGATTATATCTAGCAAAATCGATGCTCTCGAAGGGGGAATCCATGACACATATTTCCCAAAGTGCAGGTTTTAATGATTATTCAACCTTTGTAAGGGCCTTTAAAAAGGAGTTTGGGCTGTCACCGAGGGAGTATTTAAAAGCAAGTAATTATGAATAAAAACCGATTCCATTTCAAATCAACATGACAAAGGACCGTGTATGACCACGGTCCTTCAGTGTTTATAGCCTTAGATTTTAAAGGAACTCTTCAGAGATACAATTAAGTTGAAGATTAAATGTTCAGCTGTTGTATCCTTAGGGTCAACATTAAAGTACCCATGACGGAAGAATTGGAATTTCTCATTAGGTTGAACATCTTTCATATTTGGCTCAACAAAGCCGTTTTCAATAATTAATGAGTTAGGGTTTACATGATCAAGGAAGCTTCCGTCTTCCTCTGCTTCTTCATCAAGAATAAGCGGTTCATATAAGCGGAATTCAGCTGGAATAGCTTGTGTAGCTTCAACCCAGTGAATAGTTCCCTTTACTTTACGTCCAGTGAAACCAGTTCCACTCTTTGTTTCAGGGTCATAGGTACAACGAAGCTCTATCACATTGCCTTCCTCATCTTTAATAACTTCTTCACATTTGATGAAGTAAGCATGCTTCAGACGCACTTCATTTCCAGGGAATAGTCGGAAATATTTTTTTGGAGGATTCTCCATAAAGTCCTCTTGCTCAATATAGATTTCTCTTGAGAATGGAATTTGACGAGTTCCCATCTCAGGATTTTCTGGATTGATTTCTGCATCAAGCATTTCAACTTGTCCTTCCGGATAGTTGGTGATAACCACCTTTAATGGTTTTAAGATTCCCATTGTTCTTGGTGCTTTTAATTTCAAATCTTCTCTTACGAAGTGCTCGAGCATTTTCTCATCCACAATTCCGCTTGTTTTAGCGACACCAATTTCTCGGCAGAAATTACGAATTGCTTCTGGAGTATAGCCTCTTCTTCGCAGACCGGAAATGGTAGGCATTCTTGGATCGTCCCAGCCATCTACATAGCCTTCCTCAACCAATTGTTTTAGCTTACGTTTACTCATAACTGTATTTGTTAAATTTAAACGGCCAAACTCATACTGTCTTGGTGTGCTTTCCATCTCACATTCTTTAATAACCCAGTCGTAAAGCGGACGCTGGTCTTCAAACTCCAACGTACAAATGGAGTGAGTAACACCCTCAATTGCATCCTCAATTGGATGGGCGAAAGCATACATAGGATAGATACACCATTTATCACCAGTGTTATGGTGAGTTGCATGAGCGATTCGGTAAATAACCGGGTCGCGCAAATTGATGTTTGGTGAACTCATATCAATTTTGGCACGAAGTACCTTTTCGCCATTGCCGAATTCACCATTACGCATACGTTTAAATAGCTCTAAATTCTCTTCTACAGAGCGGTTACGGTAGGGACTCTCTTTACCTGGTTCAGTTAATGAACCGCGATATTCACGGATTTCGTCTGCGCTTAAATCGTCAACATAAGCCAATCCTTTTTCAATTAACAAGATGGCGCGATTATACATTTCTTCAAAGTAATCAGAGGCAAAGAAGAGGTTGTCCCAATCAAATCCAAGCCATTTGACATCTTCTTTAATAGATTCAACATACTCCGTATCTTCTTTTAACGGATTTGTATCATCAAAACGTAGATTTGTTTTTCCTTTAAATTCATCAGCAAGTTCAAAATTTAAAACGATAGATTTTGCATGTCCAATATGCAAATAACCATTTGGTTCAGGAGGGAAACGAGTAATAATTTGATCTGTTTTACCTGATTTTATATCATCAATAACGATGTTACGAATAAAATTTGACGTATTGTGCTCCACCATCTTCAACCTCTTTCGCATAAACTAGTAGTTTCATTCTAATGGAAATAATCCCATGTCGCAAGAAGCCTAAAAATAATTACATTTTCACTATTTGTGCGTTCTTCTAATATAGTAATTTTATTGTTTGTATTTAGTATAACTGTATTTACCTTTGCCAATACATCATATTGCTTAAAAAAGATAGCCAGGAGCAGGTATCCCAGGCTAATAAGGAATTAACCCCATTTTTGTTTATGTGGTGACATCCGTAATGGCAGTAGGTGTATAGTTGACAATTTCGAGCACAATTGGACTTCCAGCCAGAATAGACCCCGCTTCAGGAACGGTAATCACTACACTTCCTGCACCTGTAGCACCCAGTGTATAGACATAAATCCCATCCATTTGGAGTACGCCATTTATAAATAATTGAGTGGTAGTGTTTCTGGATTTAATGCTGGTAAGCCTGCTGGCGTATTTCCGGCATCATCAAAAAATTCAGCAGTATCAAGCGTAAGTGTAGCACCCCCGGCAACATCGCCTGTTACGACTGTAAAATACCTTGTAGATATAGGAGATACCGTAGTGGTAGTTGTAGCCTCAATAGCCAATTTCATAATTACTAAGGGCAAAATAAACACTCCTTTGTAACAGGTCATGCAAAATATCTTTATTCACTAAACTTTTAACCCTTGTGTATATATATATGAAAAAGGAATAAAAAGGTTTAATGAAATTATCCTCATGGGATAAGTGAGCAACCATTTTGAGGTGAGGAGGTAACGAGGGAAGTGAAGCTAATGAGAAAAACGGATATCGATTGTTATAGTTATACCGCATCCTTACCAAAACCATTACTTATGCATCCAATGGTGGAGACAGAGACATATAGGTATAAAATCCCTAAAAAGGTCGAGTTATATGAATTTTATATGTATGCTAAAGAAAATCAGCGTGTTTTCTCTTACTGTGATCAGGTGAACGAGTATCGAGATAGCAAAATACCTTCACCAGAAGATGTATCATATACGAATCTATTTATTAATGGAGTTCTGCAGCCGGCTAAAAATTATAAAGTGGTAAAAGATAAATTAATACTTAAAACAGTTGATTTATCGCCCGGAAAAAACCATTTTAATTTTTCAAATGGTTAAGGTTTAAAAACTAAATAAAAAAATGGCTTTACACGGAGAGACCTCTTTATTATGGGAGGAACCTCTCCTTTATTGATAATCATCGTTTGGCATATGTATAATAAGAATCATACAAGTATGTGTTTAGTTAGGAGAAATTAATGAATACAAATGATTCAATAGTCAATGAGTTAATAAATGGATTAAAAAAACAATGGGAATTATCCGGATTCAAAGAAGCAACTACAGTTCAGAAGGAGACCTTTGGTCCTATATATGAAGGAAAAGATGTTTTGGCAGAATCGCCGACAGGAACAGGAAAGACACTTGCTTATGTCCTGCCAATCTTAAATAAAATAAAAGCAGACGAACAAAAAGTACAGGCTGTTATTCTTGCTCCTTCAAGAGAGCTTGTTATGCAAATTTTTGAAGTTGTACAAGCATGGTCAAAAGAAACAGGTATTACGGCTGCTTCGTTTATCGGCGGTGCTAATCCGAAGCGTCAATTGGAAAAGCTGAAAAAGCATCCGCATGTTGTCATCGGAACACCAGGCAGACTAGAAGAACTGATTAAGCAGAAAAAGCTAAAGATGCATGAAGTGAAAACAATTGTGCTGGATGAAGGGGACCAACTAATGATCCCTGAGCATTTGCCAACTATTGGGACAATTATTAAAAGTACTATGAGAGACCGTCAGATAGTTTTGTTTTCAGCTACTTTGCCGGCTGGGTTAGAGGAAGAAGCCGAGCAATGGATGAATGACCCTGTTAAAGTACGGGTTAAAAAGGAAGATACCGTTCAATCAAAGGTGGATCATATTTATTTTGTCACTGAGGCGCGTGATAAAATAAATATTCTTGAAAAATTAGTTAAAATGCCTGAAATGCGTGCATTGGTTTTTGGAAAGGACATCGGAAATTTGGATGTGATGGCTTCAAAGCTTCGTTTCAAGGGAGTAGATTTAGGAGTTATTCATGGCGATTCCAAGAAAATAGAAAGAGAAGCGGCTATACGTGAGTTTCGTAGGCAGGAGTCAACTATATTACTTGCTACAGATGTGGCAGCAAGGGGCTTGGACATTAAAGGGCTGCCATTTGTAATCCATGTGGATTTCCCTGAAACGATTGCTCAATATGTGCATCGTTCAGGTAGGACTGGACGCCAGGGAGAAAGTGGAACGGTTATTTCAATTGTAACGGCTCGTGAAGAACGTGAATTAAAGAAATACGCTCGGGAACTGCATATTGAAGTTCAGAAAAAGGAACTGTTTAAAGGTAGTATTGTAGATCAGAGACCTGTATATAATCAAAATTCAAAGTCTATAAAGAAGAAACCGAATCCTAAAAGGTATAAAAAATAAAGAATGAAATGGGCTGGCTCTAATTAGAGTTCAGCCTTTTTTATTTTAGGAAAACAGCATGCATAAATAATTAAAGTTGGTAAAAACTAGGGGCAGAAAATAAAGAAGGAGTGAAAATACTAATGAAAAAAATGTCTCTCTTGTTGATAATGGCATGTGTTTTGAGCTTTACCTCAATTGGTATATCCAATACCGTCGTACATGCGGCAGAAAATGGCGATAATCAAACAAAGCAAACAAGGCCAACTTTAACGGAACAACAGAAAGCAGAGCTTGCTGCGATGCATAAAGAAGTGATGGAAAAGGAAAAGGCTATTGTTGAAAAGTATGTTGAATTCGGTGTGATGTCTAAGCAGAATGCTGATATGTTAAAGAATCATATGGATAAAAGATTTGAAAGAATACAGGCAAACGGATATATTCCTCCACATCCTTTTGGAGGTACCCACCCTGGTAAGCCGCCGCATGAAAACAGTCCTGGGACTGAATCTAACGAATAATAAAGCATGAATAACCTCTAAGGAATAGAATTCTTTAGAGGTATTTTTATTTTTGAGTAATTATAGAAGAAAGGATAGTAGGGCATTAAAAAAGGCTTTTTATCCTACTATTCAAATTCACGTAGATGTAATAAATTTTAGATAAATTTTAGAATTTTTAATTTTATGCTTTCATAAGTTAATGAATCGGTTATAATGAGAATGTACTTTTATGCAACCGATTGCACAAACAGTAGAAGCCTATATATATTCTATTAAATAAATAATTGAGGGAAGATGGAAAGGGGTATTATATGAAAAGACTGTTCTCAATAGATCCGTGGAAAATTATTGAAGAAGAGTTACATAAAGAGGATTTTAGACTTGCTGAAAGTATGACAAGTCTTGGAAACGGGCATATGGGGTTAAGAGGTAATTTTGAAGAAACCTATACAGGTGATAGTCATAGAGGGACATATGTGGCAGGCGTTTGGTTTCCGGATAAAACCAGGGTTGGATGGTGGAAAAACGGTTATCCCGATTACTTTGGTAAAGTGATCAATACCATTAATTTTATCGGAATTCGTGTTTTTATTGGTGAGGAGGAAATTGACCTTAATAAAGTGGAAATGAGTAATTACCGCCGTGAACTCGATATGAAAAATGGTGTTCTTACGAGAAGCTTTACGGTCTCACAAGCTGGTAAAGAAACAGCTGTTGAGGTAGTACGCTATTTATCAATTGCAGAGAAGCAACTAGCGGTGATCAAGTATGCGGTTACACCAATTAACCATGATAGTGTGATTACCTTTATTCCTTATTTAGATGGTGAAGTTCGCAATGAAGATTCCAACTATGAAGAAGACTTCTGGAATTATATTTCCTCCAGCTCATCTGAGCTCATGGGTAATTTGGTTATGCAAACAAATGAAAACCCTTTCGGAACAGACAGATTTACAGTCTCTGCGACGATGGGTCTTGAAATCAATGGCAACACGGCCGATATCAAACCGTTCCAACACGAAGAATATGTAGATAATAAAATTGAAATTCCAACTGAAGAAGGTAAGACTGTTACGTTAACTAAATATGTGGGCATTACAACAGACCGTGATCATGCTTCAGAATTTTTAAGTGAAAAGGGTCTGGAAATTGTTAATACAGCTATGCAACAAGGCTATGAAGCTTGCTTAAAGGCACATTGCGATCGATGGGCAGAGCGCTGGGAGTTAGCAGACGTCCAAATTGATGGAGATATTGAAGCACAACAGGGAATCCGTTTTAATTTATTTCAGCTGTTTTCAACCTATTATGGAGAAGATGCCCGATTAAACATCGGACCTAAGGGATTCACAGGCGAGAAATATGGTGGTGCAACGTATTGGGATACTGAAGCATATGCGATTCCATTATATTTGGCAGCAGCTCAGCCTGAAGTGGCTCGCAATCTCTTAATCTATCGTCATAACCAGCTCGAAGGGGCCTATCTCAATGCTGAGAGACAAGGATTAAAAGGAGCATTATATCCAATGGTCACTTTCACAGGAGTGGAGTGCCATAATGAGTGGGAAATTACCTTTGAAGAAATCCACCGTAATGCAGCTATTGCCTATGCTATTTATAATTATGTGAATTATACAGGAGATAAGAGTTACCTTAACGAATATGGCATAGATGTGCTGGTCGGGATTTCGCGCTTTTGGGCAGACCGCGTCCATTATAATAAAATGAAAGATCAATATATGATTCATGGAGTAACCGGTCCAAATGAATACGAAAATAACGTCAATAATAACTGGTATACGAATACAATGGCAGCCTGGACTTTACGTTACACCCTTGAAGTTATTGGATATTTAAAAGAGAACGGGCATGAAGCGAGATTTTCAGATTTATATATGACAGACGATGAATTAAATAAATGGCAGGATATCATTGATAAAATGTACTATCCATTTGATGAGGAGAATCAAGTGTTTATTCAGCATGATACATTTATGGATAAGGATTTAATGCCTGCTTCGCAATTAAAGCCAGAAGACCGCCCGCTAAATCAAAAATGGTCCTGGGATAAAATTCTGCGCAGCTGCTTTATCAAGCAGGCGGATGTCTTGCAAGGGATTTATTTCCTGAATAATGAATATACACGTGAGGAAAAACGCCGAAACTTTGAATTCTATGAGCCAATGACCGTACATGAATCCTCTCTGTCTCCATGCATTCATGCGATACTTGCTGCTGAACTTGGACTGGAAGATAAAGCATATGAGATGTATACCAGAACAGCAAGGCTGGATCTGGATAACTATAACAATGACACGGAGGATGGCCTTCATATTACAAGTATGACAGGCTCCTGGTTAGGGATTGTACAAGGTTTTGCTGGCATGAAAACATTTAATGAGGAGCTGTCGTTTGCACCATTTATTCCGGCAGCATGGGACCGTTATAGCTTTAATATCAATTATAGAGATCATCATTTAACTATTGAAGTGAATAAAAACGAAGTGAGTATTTCACAAACTGGCCCGGTAATGAAACTCAAGGTTTACGACAGTGAATTTGAGTTGCCTGCTGATGGTGTTGTAAAAATACCGCTAATGAAGGAGGACACGGTCGCGTGAGTAAGGAATTAAAAGCGTTTATCTTTGATTTGGATGGTGTTATTACGGATACAGCAGAATATCATTATCTTGCCTGGAAACAGCTTGCCAGTGAATTGGGAATTGAGTTTACCAGAGCGGATAATGAAAGATTAAAGGGAATTTCTCGAATGGAATCCCTTGAAATCATTCTGGAAATTGGGAATAAGCAATCTTCCTATACGGTTGAAGAAAAAGAAAAACTGGCTGCGCAGAAAAATGAGCATTATATGGAGCTAATCAAGCAAATTACACCAAATGATAGTTTACCTGGCATTAAACAGCTATTGCTTGATATAAAAGCTGCCGGCTATAAGCTGGGTCTTGCTTCTGTTAGCAAAAACGCGCCGGCTGTGATGAACTCCTTACAGCTCAGTGACCAGTTTGATTATATGGTTGATGCGCGTACAATTAAGAGGGGTAAACCGGATCCGGAAATTTTCTTAAAAGCCGCTGAAAAGCTTGGTGTCCCTGCTGATGAATGCATTGGGATTGAGGACGCAGAAGCAGGAGTTGAAGCCATTAAGAGTGCTGGCATGTTTGCGGTCGGAATAGGCTCTAAAGAACAACTGGCTAAAGCGGATCTCCTATACAGCAATACATCTTACCTATCGCTGGATGAATTAATAAAGGAATATCAAAACTAAGCAATTTAAGTGCGTCCCAATTTTGGGGCGCTTTTTTTACTCTTTTTATTCCTAAGTAGCAATTAAATACTTCCTCGTTAGCCTGTATTCTAAAAGATGGATATTACTACATAACATTGCTAATGAAATCCAGGGAGTGCTCCTGCAGGCCACTGCCAGAACCGCGAAAAGGGAGTAAATGGAGCTGCCTTACTTTAATAAAGCCTCTTTATAAAGCGTTTTAGATTAAAAAATCAAACAAGTCACTATATTTGTAATGTTACTTAATTTTTGATAATATCATAATTAAGTAACATTATAGTTAGGGGGTATTTCCTTGGAATACGTTGATCCCATAAAGGATATCCGCAAGATTACCGCAATAAAAAGGATTCTTAAAAAGCAATCCTTGCGTGATCTACTATTATTTGTTTTTGGAATTAATACTGGTCTCCGTGTCAGTGAACTGCTCTCTTTACGGGTGGGTGATATCTGGGAAGGCGGGAAGTTCAAGGAGTTCCTTTATATAAAAGATGCAAAGACTTCGGAAGAGAGGGCTTTTTACCTCAATCAAAATGTGAGAGAAGCTGCGAAACATTATTTAGAAACCTTTGATTTCTCTACGGATGATTATTTATTCAAATCCAAAAAAAATCAGCAGCCTATCTCAAGGCAACAGGCATACAGGATTATTAATTGTGCGGCTAAGGAAGTGGGGATACCGGGAAAAATCGGAACCCATACGTTACGGAAGACATTCGGTTATCATGCCTATCGAAAAGGGATTGCTATTTCAATCCTGATGAACATTTATCATCATCATAGTCCTGGTGAAACATTACGGTATTTGGGAATCGACAAAAATGAAAAACTTCCTGTCAAAGTTGATGTGAATCTATAGGTATAACAGACTCCAGTTTCCTTAGAAAAGAAAAAACCCCCACATTTTTTTGTGGAGGTGTCACATCATAAAGTTTCTTTGACATAGTTATCAGTCACGGTTACTTGCAGTGTTTTTTGGTTTTTCATAAATTTAAAGATACCAGTATTGAAATCAGTACCGATTTCTTTAAAGAAGATACCCTCAAATTCACTTTTCTTTGTATGTTCAAAGCTCAGCCGATAATGATTGTCTTCTTTTTCGAGATAGGCACGTACGCCTTTTTCGTAAAGGCCGTCTGGATCATCTCTCAATGCCCGGGCGACGGATATTATATGAATGTCAACAAATGGAATATCTCGCAACAAAGTATTTATAATCGAACCTTTAGCAATCTGTTCCCAACGGCTTTGTGCTGTTTGACCAAGGATGATCTGTGAAATTTGTTTTTCACGTGCGACATCCGCTATTACTTTTGCAAACGGTCGTTTCTCATTATCTTTCAAAATGAATTCCTCTGCTTCCAATTCCTCGGCGAGCTGACGCCATCTCTCAATACTTTCGGATTTCTCAGCGTCTAGTTCATCAAAAGGACTTGGGTCCACTGTCAAGATATATAGGGGACAATCCAACATGTTGGCGATTTTACTGCCACGCTGGATCAAGCGATCACCATTGGGGCCGTAATAGACACACACAAGGATGCTTTCGTCCATTCGGCTTTTGCATTTTTTCATTAAAAGTTCACCTCTAAATAGATGGTAGTTCATTGGACTATTACGAATATAGCCCATGCCAGATTTTCAGTCAATTATTATTACACAAAATAGAGTAAATATTTCTAATATAAAAAGGGTCCGTTGGATATATCGTCACTTTTGTGTGTGCGTACAGTATTCTATGATGAAGGGAGCGCGAGGACATGATTAATTTAATGATTTTATTACCGTTTTTCTTTGCGGTTCTGATACCTTTCCTCTATAGTATGTTCAATAAAAAATTACATATAGGCTGGTTTGTTCTTTTTTTGCCGGTCATCATCTTTATCTCCTTATTACAGTATATCCCAATTACAACGACTGGGAATACATTGACCAGTGAATTTAAATGGCTGCCATCATTCGGGATTAATTTCACAGCTTATGTCGACGGATTGTCCCTCTTATTCGGTTTGTTAATCACAGGTGTCGGATCGCTTGTCATTTTGTACTCGATTTTCTATATGTCCAGGGCTCGGGAGGAGCTGCATAACTTTTATGTATATCTGATGTTGTTTATGGGGGCCATGCTTGGAGTCGTTTTCTCGGATAATGTTGTCGTCCTTTACGTGTTCTGGGAACTGACCAGTATTTCATCTTTCTTGTTGATTGCTTATTGGTACCAACGGAAAAAATCGAGAGAAGGAGCACGGAAGTCGATGCTAATCACCATTTTCGGTGGATTATCTATGTTGGCCGGGTTGTTGCTCCTTTCCATCATTACCGATACATATAGCATCCGTGAAATGATCTCCCAAGCTAAATCATTGCCGGAGAATGTCCTCTTTTTACCTGCGATGATTTTAATTTTACTGGGAGCTTTCACTAAATCAGCTCAGTTTCCGTTTAGTCTTTGGCTACCTGATGCGATGGAGGCACCGACACCAATCAGTGCTTACCTCCATTCGGCTACAATGGTCAAAGCCGGCATCTATTTGGTGGCTAGGTTAACCCCTTTGTTTGGCGGTGATGCAGTTTGGTTCTGGACGGTATCCTTGGTCGGAATTGTAACTTTATTATACGGATCCTGGAATGCAGTTCGTCAGAAAGATCTAAAGGCCTTGCTCGCTTATTCGACAATTAGTCAGCTCGGTTTGATCATGAGTCTACTAGGATTGGGGTCTGCTGCCATTTATTTTGGCTATGGCGATGAATCGAAAGTATATGCAATCGCTATTATGGCGGCTGTATTCCATTTGGTTAACCATTCAACCTTTAAGGGAAGTCTGTTCATGGTTGTCGGAATCATTGACCATGAGACAGGAACCCGGAATCTGCAAAGGCTGGGTGGGTTAATGAGCCTCATGCCGATTTCTTTCACGATCACTATGATTGGAAGTTTCTCTATGGCAGGATTACCGCCATTCAATGGCTTTTTGAGTAAAGAAATGTTTTTTACCGGCGTGGTGAATGCTTCAGGGATGGATATTTTCGGGATGGAAAAGTTCGGCATGATATTCCCTGTTGTTGCTTGGATAGCAAGTATCCTAACGTTCGTCTACTGTATGATTATGGTCTTTAAGACGTTCACTGGAGAACATAAACCTGAGATGCTGTCAAAGGCTGCTCATGAACCGCCCGTCGGTATGCTGATTCCGCCTGCTATATTGGCGATGTTTGTAGTCCTGATATTCTTCTTCCCCAACATTTTGGCAAAATACATTTTAGATCCTGCCCTTATATCAATCTTGCCGGATTATGAGGCAGCAGGAGGGTTGGGTAAGGAGATTAGTGCTTGGCATGGTTTTAATACAGAATTATTGATGACAATCGGTGTCGTATTAGTTGGCCTATTGCTATACAAGCTGCTGCCTAAGTGGATCAGGGTATTCAGCTGGTATCCGCAAAGCCTGACGTTTAACAATATATACAATGAGTCTTTGCTGCTTATGGAATCGATATCTGCTTATGCAACGAAGAAGTACATGACTGGATATACACGTGATTATCTAGTTTATATTTTTGCGTTTTTTATTTTCATTGTTGGTGGTTCTCTGTGGCTGTTCAACGGTTTTGCTTTCGATATGTCTAAGGATTCACCGGTGAGCATTTATGAAGCTGTGATGGTCATTGGTATGGTGGTGACCGCTTTAATCGCACTGTTTTCCCAGTATCGACTGACATCGATTATTGCTGTTGGTGCCCTTGGATATCTAGTGTCTATTCTTTTCGTTATTTTTCAGGCACCGGATCTGGCGCTGACGCAATTGGTTGTGGAAACAGTGACAGTCGCTTTATTCCTGCTGTGCTTCTATCATTTGCCAGAGTTTCGAAAAGAAGTAAGTAAAGTTCGTTTCAAATTCACCAATATGTTGATTTCAGTTGGAGTGGGGTTGACGGTAACACTATTGGCCCTTTCCGCCAATGGAACCCGTTTGTTTGAAACGATTTCTGGGTATTTCGAAGATTCCTATACGCTTGCCGGAGCTAAAAATATAGTGAACGCGACCTTGGTTGACTTCAGGGGACTTGATACGATGGTCGAAGTGGCGGTCCTGTGTATTGCGGGATTGGCTGTCTTTACATTAATCAAGGTCAATGTTACAGGGAGGGATAAAAAATGAAGCCTAATGATATTTTATTGACGGCCGTAACAAAAGTTGCAGTATTGATTATCCTCACCTTTTCCATTGATTTGTTCTTCTCGGGGCATCACAACCCTGGAGGAGGATTTATCGGAGGGTTGGGAATTGCCAGTGCACTTGTACTCATGTATTTGACGCTTGGGACGGAAGCGGTCAATAAGATTATTCCTGTGGATTTTAAAACAGTGGCAGCGATCGGTGTACTGATTGCAATTCTTACGGGTGTCGGTTCATTTCTGTTCGGTGTTCCCTTTCTTTCCCAAACGTATGGTTATGTAGATTTTCCGATTTTAGGTAAAACGGAACTAGCTACCGCTCTTATATTTGACACTGGTGTAGCGTTAGCTGTCATTGGTTCAGCTGTGACAATCATCCTGAGCATAAGTGAGGATCGATAATTATGGAAACAGTTATGTCTATACTTGTAGGTATTTTTTTCACAATTGGAACATATATGGTCCTATCCAAAAGCCTGCTGAGAATCATTCTTGGGACTTCGGTGATCGGCCACGCTGTCAATCTTTTAATCTTAACAATGGGGGGATTAAAGACCGGGGGTCCGCCATTGTTAGGATTGAAAAGCACTTCCTTTACAGACGGGCTGCCACAGGCGCTCATCCTGACAGCGATTGTTATTAACTTTGCAGTTACAGGTCTTTTTCTGGTGGTTGCCTATCGTAGTTACCGAGTCTTGGGAACTGACGATTTGAATGAATTAAGGGGAAATGAAGATGAATAATATAATCATTCTGCCGGTCATTATTCCGCTTATCGCGGGACTTATCATGGTCATATTCAGAAAAAACTTATATGCGCAAAGATCAATTGCTCTTCTGGCAATTCTAGCCACGGGAATGGTTTCAGTGCTAATGGCTATGAAAGTAAAGGTGGAGGGAATACAGGTTCTGCAGGCAGGGGGATGGGCGGCCCCTTATGGAATTAGCCTTGTCGCCGATATGTTTGCGGTCATTCTGTTGATTATAACGGCATTTGTGTCTTTCTGTTGTTTGCTTTACGCCTTTTACACAATTGGAAAGATAAGAGAGAAAAATTTCTTCTATCCATTGTTCCTGTTTATGATCAGCGGTGTGAACGGATCTTTTTTGACCGGAGATATCTTCAATCTATTTGTCTTTTTCGAACTGATGCTGATTTCCTCCTATGCATTGATTACACTTGGCGGGGAGAAAAAACAGCTCAGGGAATCAATCAAATATATATTGATTAATGTCATGTCATCCTTCTTTTTCCTTGTGTCCGTTGCCTACCTATATGCTGTAACAGGTACGTTGAATATGGCGCATCTGTCTGTCCGTGTTGCGGAAGCGGGACAAAATGGGCTGCTGACGACCGTTGCGATTTTACTGCTCATGGTTTTCAGCCTGAAGGCCGGTCTCTTGCTATTTCATTGGTTACCAGGATCATATAGTGTTCCACCTACAGCGGTGGCAGCAATCTTTGCGGCTTTGCTCACCAAGGTTGGAATTTATGCTATTTTCCGTATGTTTACATTGATTTTCTATCATCAACCGGAAATCACCCACTTGTTGATCGGAATCCTAGGGGCAGCGACAATGTTACTCGGAGCAATCGGTGCGGTCTCGAGATGGGATATAGAAGGAATTTTGACCTACAATGTTATCATTTCTGTCGGTTTGATTATGGCCGGACTTGCTGCTTTCACCACAGGCAGCATCACAGGTTCCATTTTTTATCTTGTGCATGACATCAATGTGAAAGCACTGATTTTTCTAATCGGCGGTACAGTTATTTACCTAACTGGCACTGCTAAATTAAAGGAAATCAGCGGCTTGATCCGGACTCATCCGTTTCTTGGCTGGATGTTCTTTGTCGCAGCCTTGGCGTTGGCAGGTATCCCACCTTTCAGTGGTTTCCTCGGGAAGATGCTGATTACAAAAGGTACCTTTGAAGCCGGAGATTATTGGCTGGGGGCAATTGGATTACTATCAAGCTTGTTAGTGCTATATTCTGTTATGAAAATCTTCATGAATGCATTCTGGGGTGAGACAAACCTAAGTGAAGAAATGGAGAAAGGGACAACAAGAGGGGTTATTATACCAATTACGCTTTTGACGGCTGCAACAATTTTTCTGGGATTGGGTGGAGAAATAATCTCATCTTATATCCAGTTGGCTGCCGAAGGCTTGATGAACCCTGATTTATATATCGATGCGGTTTTAGGAGAATAGTAGCTAGTCTATAAACAAAAAGGGGTGGTCGTTGTGCCCGTTCAAGTCTTGCTTAATATATTCATTGGTTTCTTATGGATGCTCTTGCAGGATAAATGGAGTTTCCCTTCGTTCTTTGCCGGATATCTAGTGGGAATCGTTATTTTGTTTTTTGTGCGTCGCTTTTTCAATAAATCCTTCTACATGGGGACATTTCTCTCTATATTAAAGTTGCTATTTGTATTTCTTAAAGAGCTCGTTTCTTCTACGGTGCTTGTTCTGAGGCAGGTCACACGTAAAAAAATAGATGTTCAGCCGGCGGTTTTTGCCTTAAAGACAGATCTGAATGGAGATTGGGAAATACCAATGTTGGCTTTGCTATTATCGCTGACACCAGGCTCCGTGGTATTGGAGATTTCGCCGGACAACAAAACATTCTATATTCATGCCATGGACTACAAAGAATCTAAACAAGCGATTATTCAGGCAAAAATGAGCTTTGAAAAGGCGATTAAGGAGGTTACACGATAATGTTTGAAAAAGCCATGACTGTAGCGCTATTCATTTTAACGTTATCCATTCTCATTTCCATCTATCGCCTCTATAAAGGTCCATCCATGCCAGACAGGGTTATGGCACTGGATTCAATTGGAATCCACTTAATTTCAGGTGTGGCTATTTTTTCTGTACTGTTCAAATCCCATGCCTTCTTGGACATCATATTGTTGTTAGGGATCCTTTCTTTTATCGGGACTATCGCGTTTGCGAGATTCATAGAAAGGGGTGTGGTCATTGAACGTGGAAATGATAAGTGAGTGGATTGCTGCTGTCTGTATTCTTACGGGGACAATCTTAACGCTTCTAAGTGGTGTTGGGCTGATTAGGCTTCCGGATGTTTATACACGATCACATGCAGCTTCAAAAAGTACAACACTTGGAGTACTATTCATCCTTCTGGGAGCATTTCTGTTTTTTTTAATTGGTGAAGGATATGTTAGTATACGGCTGCTTCTCGGAATATTCTTTGTATTCCTGACTGCTCCGGTAGCAGGCCATATCATCTGCCGGGCAGCTTATCGCTCAAACGTAAAACTTACCGACCGTACAGTCCGTGATGATTTGAAGAAATTATTGAAGTCTAAATGAAAGATAGTTGAACTGCCCACTAAAGGTTAGACTAAATCTAACTTTTATGGGGCAGTTTTAATTTGGAAAAAAAGCGATAGGATGTCTATTCAATTCAAACATTGAAACTATGGTATATTGACAGTACATAGTTAGTAAAGGAGTTTAGAAATATGGCAAAAAGTGTAGTCATTGCTGAAAAACCTTCCGTTGCCCGTGATATTGCGAATGTACTGAAATGTACAAAGAAGGGCAATGGATTTTTCGAAGGAAACAAATATATAGTTACTTGGGCATTAGGGCATTTAGTTACTTTAGCTGATCCTGAAGCTTATGATAATAAATATAAAACATGGAATCTAGAAGATCTTCCTATGCTTCCAGAACGTATGAAATTAGTTGTCATTAAACAAACTGGAAAACAGTTTAATGCTGTAAAAGCACAATTAAGTCGCAGTGATGTGAATGAAATAATTGTGGCTACTGATGCGGGAAGGGAAGGAGAATTAGTTGCACGTTGGATTATTGATAAAGCAAAAGTCAATAAGCCAATCAAGCGCCTATGGATATCTTCTGTAACAGATAAAGCGATAAAAGACGGATTTAATAACTTAAAACCTGGTAAATCGTATGAAAATTTATATGCTTCCGCAGTAGCACGCTCAGAAGCAGACTGGTATATCGGTTTAAATGCAAGTCGTGCATTAACAACTAAATTTAATGCACAATTAAATTGTGGTCGCGTCCAAACACCAACAGTTGCTATGGTAGCGGCACGTGAAGATGAAATCAAAAACTTTAAACCGCAAACTTATTATGGTATTGAAGCGCAAGCTGATGGGCTTAAATTAACATGGCAAGATGTGAATGGTAATAGCCGCAGCTTTAATAAAGAAAAAATAGATGCAATTGTTAAATCGCTTGGATATAAAGATGCGAATGTAGTTTCTATTGAACGCAAAGCAAAGAAAAACTTTTCACCTGCCTTATATGATTTAACAGAACTTCAACGTGATGCTAATAAGATCTTTGGCTATTCAGCTAAAGAAACACTGAATATTATGCAGAAACTATATGAACAACATAAAGTACTAACATATCCACGTACTGATTCACGCTATATATCATCTGATATTGTCAGCACCATTCCAGAGCGCTTAAAGGCAATCGGCGGTAATGAGTATCGTAAGTTAGTAACTAAGATTATAAATAAGCCTATTAAGGCGACGAAGGCCTTTGTTGACGACAGTAAAGTCAGCGACCACCATGCCATCATTCCAACGGAAGGCTTCGTTAATTATGCTGCCTTTAATGATAAGGAACGTAAAATTTATGATTTGGTCGTGAAGCGGTTTCTCGCTGTTCTATTTCCGGCCCATGAATTCGAGCAATTAACAGTCCATGCGAAGATTGGCCCAGAGTCCTTTATCGCCCGTGGTAAAACAGTGATTCAGCCAGGCTGGAAGGAAGTCTATAACAATCGTTTTGAGGAAGAGGAATCTGGCGATGAGGTGAAGGAACAGTTACTTCCGAAAATCAATAAGGGTGACAAATTAGCAATTACGATAATATCGCAAACTTCAGGTCAAACTAAGCCCCCTGCGCGTTTTACAGAGGCTACTTTACTGTCAGCGATGGAAAACCCTACGAAGTACATGGAAACAAAAGATAAAAAGCTTGTAGATACGATAAAGATAACTGGCGGGCTTGGTACAGTTGCAACCCGTGCAGATATTATAGATAAATTATTCAATTCATTCTTAATCGAAAAACGTGGTGGAAAAGATATATATATTACTTCTAAAGGACGCCAGTTACTTAATTTAGTACCGGAAGAATTGAAGTCGCCAACTACAACAGCAGAGTGGGAACAAAAACTTGAGCTAATCGCTAAAGGGAAAATGAAAAAGGCTGTGTTCATTAATGAGATGAAAGAGCATACAAAAGAGATTGTGGCAGAAATTAAAGCCAGCAATAAAAAGTATAAGCATGACAATATCTCCACAAAATCCTGCCCAGAATGCGGGAAACCAATGTTAGAAGTAAACGGAAAGAAAGGCAAAATGCTTGTCTGCCAAGATCGCGAATGTGGTCATAGAAAGAACGTGTCACGTGTCACTAATGCACGATGCCCTCAATGCAAAAAGAAAATGGAACTCCGTGGCGAAGGTCAGGGACAAATATTTACCTGTAAATGTGGATACCGTGAAAAATTATCTGCTTTTGAAGAGAGACGTAAAAAAGAGTCTGGCGGAAAAGTGGATAAACGAACTGTACAAAAGTACCTGAAACAGCAAGAAAAGGAAACGGAGCCTATCAACAATCCATTTGCTGATTTATTAAAAGGAATGAAATTTGACTAGAGAATTAAGTTAATTTTTCAAAAACAAAAATGCCTATCCTAATTTTAGAGGATAGGCGTTTTTGTTAAAAATCAGGAGACTGATGAAGATCAAGTGGTACCAGATGAATTAACGAGCCTTTACGAAGAAGACAGTTCTAGTTCAAAAGTTTCATTTTGTATTGATAAAGAAGATACAAATTATATTTTTACCCTATATTGGAATAACCATCACATTTTGGATTAGTTTGATTTGTTTAAATTGTTTGTTAATTAGTAAGCTGTATGTTACAATAAAACAGCAAAAAGGTTTGAAGATCAAAAAAATTTTTACAGTCTTTAAGTACATGCTTAGACAGAAAAGGTTTTTCTGGTTTTCTACTTTTAAAATTTTCACTAAAAGTTAGGGGGCCAAAAAAATGGTCGGAAAAGTAAAATGGTTTAATGCAGAAAAAGGTTTTGGTTTTATCGAGCGTGAAGATGGTGACGATGTATTCGTACACTTCTCTGCTATTCAAGGTGAAGGATTCAAAACTCTTGAAGAAGGTCAAGAAGTTGAATTCGAAATCGTTGATGGAAATCGCGGACCACAAGCTGCTAATGTAGAGCGTATCTAATTAAATTTAAAACCATCGGGTACAATCCTTTTCGGATTGTACCCTTTTTATATTGGCAAGCAAATAAAGCATAAGTTTCGCCTGGATGGAGCAGATTAATTGAGGATACAGTCTGATATAAATCAAAGGGCGGAATAGGATATGAAAAAAGCAGCAGCGACAAAAAATCAAGAAAAGAAAAAACTGCAATGGTGGCAGCTTTCCCTTATAGGGATAGGCTGTACGATTGGAACCGGCTTTTTCTTAGGTTCCGGATTAGGAATCAGGCTTGCCGGCCCATCAATATTAATTGCGTTTATACTTGCCGCTTGTACGACATATATCGTATATGAAGCTTTAGCAAAGATGACGGAAAAAGATCCTCAAAAAGGGTCTTTTCGTACATACTCCCGTAAGGCGTTTGGACGTTCTTTTGGGTTCTTAAATGGGTGGGTTTACTGGTTTTCAGAAATGCTTATAATGGGAAGCCAATTAACAGCCCTGTCTCTATTTTCTAGGTTTTGGTTTCCTGAATTTCCTTTATGGATATTTGCAGCCATCTACGGAGCACTTGGACTGATTGTTATTATTATTGGGGCAAAGCTGTTTGAACCGATGGAGAATGTCAGTGCAATCGTTAAAGTATCCGCAATTTTAATGTTTGTCATTATCGTGATCCTTGGCTTGTGTGGTGTGATTGATGGAAAAGAAACACTTGATTTTCCTTCAACGGTTAAGGAGGTTTTTCCTACAGATTGGAAGAAAACTTGGTCATCTCTCGTTTTTGCTTTTTTTGCCTTTGGAGGTATTGAAGTTCTGGGTATTATGTCTATGCGATTAGAGAAAAAAGAGGATGCTCCAAAAGCAGGGAGAGTCATGATTCTAGCATTAACCGTCATTTACATCATATCCCTAGGCTTAGTCGTAATGCTGTTGCCATGGGATAAGGTTAATCTAAAAGAAAGCCCGTTTTTAACGGTCTTGAGTTATTATCCATTTAGGTTCATTATGCATCTTTTTAATGGAGCTTTGATAATTGCCGGTTTTTCAACAATGTCGGCTTCACTTTTTTCTGTTGCAAATATGCTGACGACCTTAGCTGAGGATCGAGATGCCCCGAAAATATTGGGAAAAAAAGGGAAGTTCGCAATCCCTCTGCCTGCTTTTGCTGTAACAGTGACTGGTTTGCTAATCTCTATCGTTCTGTCGAGAGTGATGCCGGATAAGGTCTATGAATACTTTACGACTGGTGCGAGTTTACTCATCCTTTACAATTGGATATTAATCCTGTTGACGTATTCCAAGCTTGCTGACCTAAAAACAAAGGATAAAATAAAACGAACTATAGGGCTTGGGCTTATTTTGCTGGCTATTGTTGGGACGGTCATTGAAAAGGACACGAGAATGGGCTTTTTCGTAAGTCTAGCTTTTGTTTCTTTTGTAAGCCTGATTACAATTATTATGGCTATTATTCGAAAACGAAAACGGCCTTTAACAAGGCGAAGAATCCATAACTAACGATTAAATTAGGGATTGAACCCCCATAACTCCAAAATAGATCCCAAAGCCAACTAAGGAAATTCCGGATATGATTGAAATTCCCGCTAAGAGTTTATTGGTTAAATAGCGCCTAAATATGGATGCCATCATCGCCATCGAGTAGTCCCAAATTAATATCCCCAAAAGGATGGCCAAGCTGTTAATGATGATAGCCATAGATGCCCAACCAAAAAAGAATGGATAATGGATTCAATAACGACATAAAAAAGCCAGAGCGAAAGGAACGAGTGATATCCTTGTTCCGTATATTGCTTTGGTTTTTTTTATGATAAACAGCAACCAGACTCTCTACTCCGGAATAAGTAAGCACGAAAGCCCCGAATAACCAGAGAAAGGTTTGGATTAGAGGAACTTGCATATATTGAGCCAACCCGGTATAAACAACAAGCATATAGCAGATATCGGCTAGTATAGCGCCCAGACCGAATACCCAGGCATTTAAGAATCCATGCCTTAAACCAATTTCCATTTGTGCAGCATTAATTGGTCCGATAGGAGCCGATAAGGAAATTCCTAGATAGACATATCCCAATAATCCATACATACAATTTATACCTCCATTTTAATTGCTCAAATTATCATATGCATGTATACAGGCTTGTACGACAAAAAAGAATAGTTTAAGGAAAACATAAAAAAGAGGCATAAGCCTCAAATGGCTCATGCCCAAAAATATGTCAGAATTGATAAAAGAACGGATGTAATAACCATTGTAAGCAAGGGAAGGCTTGCTCGTTTCTTAAGCTCTTTTAAATCAATCGTTAAGCCTAGCCCAGCCATAGCCATCGAAAGTAGAAAAGTGGTCAGCATGGCAATGTAATCATATAGGTATTCAGGAAACCAGGATCCAGCAAGATAAGTTCTAAAAATACTTAAGGCCAGAAATCCTAGAAGAAACCATGGAAATGGAATGGAGGATTGGCTGCCAGCGCCTTGTTTACGTTTCATCCAGAACACTAATACAAAACAGAAAGGAATCAATAAGAAAACACGACATAATTTAGCTAATAAAGCCATTGTAACAGCAGCTTCCCCAGCAGGCTCAGACGCTAAAGCTACATGAGCCAATTCATGTAAGCTAAGTCCGGACCAAATTCCATATTCAGTAGGTGTTAGGGGGAGAATCGGAATAAGCATCGTATAGGCGACTGAAAAAATAGTACCAATCAATGCAATCATCCCGACGCTCATCGCCGTGTCCTCTTCTTTTGAATCCACTATAGGTGAAACCGCTGCTATAGCCGCTGCGCCGCATATTCCTGTCCCTGCACCAAGCAGGAAAGAAATCATTGGATCAATTTTCAGCCATTTGCCAAGCAATACCATGAGGGCTACAGAGAATACGATACAAATCAGAGCTTTACCCAAAAGGCCAAGACCTTCACTAAAAATAATCTGCATATCTAATTTCAACCCATATAAAATAATGGCAGCACGTAAGAGAATTCTTGCTGAAAAATGAACGCCCGTCCGTAAATTTGTTGGATAGCTGCGAATATTACGATACAGGATGGCGAGCAAAATACTGCATGCTAATGGTCCTATGTATTCGAAAAAGGGCAATTCAGCAAGGACAAATCCAAGCAGCGCCAATAAGGCCGTAAAGCCCAGACCTCCCCAAAATGATAAAGGAGATTGAGTTTGTTTAGTCATAGTAGTCACTCCTAATTCTTTCATCACTATATTTGAAAACAGTCATTATGTATGCGTAGAATATATGTATATACATAGCCAGGTTATTATGAGTTCTGGCAATAGCTTCCATGAAGCCACTTCCCTAGTTTAATATTCTTAGACTTAATAAAAAAGAGGTAACACTCAATTAATTAATTGTATGTTTATCCAATACAGGTTCTTTTATACAAAAAGCTGAGGCGACTGCCCAGCTCCGACAAGCATAAGGAGAGGCTCGAAGGCAGGCGAATTAAGGAACAAAGACTAAGAACGCCACATCGTGTGGCAACGTCTTTGTGATCAACGTCCTGTTGACCTCCGTAGAGGCTATCCTTATGACCTCGAGGAGCTAGGAGCCGAAGCTAGATTATACAAAAAGCTGAGGCGACTGCCCAACTCCGACAAGCACGGAGGGAGAGCGCTTTTCCTCTACTGCAGCAGCTACACTTATGACTCGAGCGGTTAGGCCCGGAAGCTGGCTTATAAGGGAAGAATAGGTGAGGTGGAAATGTGGATTATATTAATCGTTTAAAACAGTTATTTGAGAATGAAAAGAATGAAGAACAAGCAGTAGCAATGGCGCAATATATGAAGAATCAATTTCCTTTTTACGGGATTAAAACCCCGGAAAGAAGAAAATGTATGTCTGTATTCTTTAAGGAAACAGGTATTCTTGCTATGCCGCTTTCACATGAATTTTGTTTAAAGCTTTGGAATATGCCGGAGAGAGAATGGCAAAATGCTGCGCTTGATTACCTTGCTAACTATATCGACAAACTGGAAGTAAAGGATTTACCGCTACTAAAAACATTAATTACGACAAAATCTTGGTGGGATACCGTAGATATGATTGCCTCTAAGCAGGTTGGCAATTTGGTATTAAGAAATCCTGATTTAATAGATACTATCATGAATGATTGGGTAATAGATAATAATATGTGGCTACGTAGAACAGCAATCCTCTTTCAACTTTCCTATAAAGGTCAAACAAATGAGAGAATCTTATATGACTACATATTGAAAAATGCGGATAGTAAAGAATTCTTTATTCAAAAAGCGATTGGGTGGGCACTGAGAGAATATTCAAAAACGGATCCGGAGTCTGTGAAGAACTTTATAAAAAAAACAGAGCTTGCACCTCTCAGCAGAAGAGAAGGTAGTAAGCATTTTCTAAAGGGGGAGACTGTATGAAGTGTATAGCAACCGATATGGATGGAACATTACTGAATGAGCATCAAATGGTAAGTGACGAGAACCGAAAGGCGATGGAGGCAGTAAGGGATAGCGGGGGACAAGTAATTGTTGCTACGGGCCGATCTTATAAAGAAGCAAGGTTTGCACTTGATGAGATTAACTTTCACTGTCCTATTATCAGTTTAAATGGAGCAGCTGTTTATAATCAGGAAGGCAGTTTGGTGGATTCCAATCCGATGAAGCAAGAAAGCTTAGTGGAGACAGTCAAGCTTTTGGAAGAAATGGATCTTTATTTTGAAATGTATACAAACAGGGGGACATTTTCCAAAAACCCCGAAAAGGCTATTGATTCACTTGTCGATATCTTCTTGAGTGCCAATCCTGATCAGGAAGAAGATAAAGTTCGTGAATTTGCTGAAGGCAGAATTAAATTTGGATTCTTATTTGCGACAGACGATTACTTCCAGCTAATTAATGAAGAGGATATCGAAATATACAAAATACTAGTCTTTTCCTCTGATATGAATAAACTAAAAAATACTGGCACTATTCTTGGAGAGATGGAAGGAATAACTGTCACTTCATCCGGTAAGGGGAATATTGAAATTAACCAGAGTGGTGTTTCTAAGGGAATAGCTTTGGAGAAATTGCTAGAAAAATTACGAATCCCACTTGAAGAAACAATTGCTGTGGGAGATAACTTTAATGATTTATCTATGTTCGAAAAAGCGGGGATGTCCGTTGCTATGGGTAATGCATCCGATGAGATTAAAGGGCTGTGCAAGGATGTTACCTTAACAAATGAAGAGGATGGTGTCGCCCATATCATTTATAAGTACATCGTTCAAAAATAAATTTAAAAATTAGGTATAGGTGGTCCAGAATATGGCTATCATAGTACTACAATGAAGTTTTCCAAAGTATCCCCCCCCTTTTTTTTGAACCGCCTTTAGTAATGAAGGCGGTTTTTTTATGAAATAAAGATGCCCGCAAAAAAAGCCGTCATTAGTATGACAGCTTTTATAAATCTAATTCTTATATTTTTTCAGGCCATTTATATGAATAAAATCTTTCAAAGCAAAGGCGGCTTTCAAGCTCTTTATTCTTTTGGGCGAGTAATTCAGGCCAACCAGCCATCATCGCCTCAGTTTGAGAGCGGTGGGCAGAGATTGCCTTTAGTTTAGTCTCGATTACATCCTGAATATTATTTATGATATCAGGCTCTCCAAGGACATCCTGATGGTTGTTGGAAAAGGCTACACAATGAAGCTTTGGCCTTTTTTCAGGATTGATTTCAGAGACTGCCTGTACGACAGCTCTTCCGCAAGCCTCATGATCCGGATGGACACTGAATCCCGGATAGAAAGTGATAATGAGGGAAGGATCAAGCTCATCAATAAGCTTAGTCATTTGATTAGCTAGCCACTCTTCATTTTCGAATTCAACAGTTTTATCGCGCAGTCCCATCATACGTAAATCCTTAATACCCATTATTTGTGCTGCGTCTATTAATTCTTTCTTGCGAATCTTCGGGAGACTCTCCCGTGTTGCAAAAGGAGGATTTCCAAGATTACGTCCCATTTCACCAAGCGTTAAGCATGCATAGGTAACGGGGATACCAGCTCTTGTATAAGAGGCGATTGTTCCGGAAACCCCAAATGCCTCATCATCAGGATGAGGGAATATGACTAATACATGTTTCTCTTTATCCATTTATCCCAACTCCTTGTTATTTATCAAATGGGACGGTACTGATTTCAAAAGCGACAGCCAGTCTTCCGCTCTGGTCAAGTCCAGCCATTAAAAGGCGGCCGAATTCATCGATTTCGTAATGGGTAATCCCTTCAGCGTATACCCAGCCTTCCTTCATTCTTAATCCTACCCGATAAGGGCCATCTCCGATAATTTTACCTTCTTCAAAACAAATAGAAACATTACGGATAAACGCACCTGCTGAGAAGAATGATTCATCATTATGAGTGGCATAAGCGCCGTTTGTTGTCTCTAAATGCAAATAAACCTGTAAACCGGCATATGATTGCAGCGCTTTTTGTGAATCAAGCAGGTCAATTGGCTTCATTAAGATTACCTCCTATATAAAAAGGAACACATTAGTTTCCTATTAAATTAGTGTTGTATTAATTATGATACTAAAGTATCTGAAAAATTGCTAAAAATGGAGATGGAAAAAAGCTGTCCTAAATTTCGGACAGCCTGTAATAAAGAAGAAATTATTTATATGTACGGTAAGCACCATGCATAACTGGTCCAACAAATTCATTTAGCTTCCAGCTATGTTCAATAGCGGCTGAGATAAATTCCTTTGCAGTAGCCAAGGCTTCTTCAACTGTTTTTCCTTTAGCCAGCTCAGCAGTAATGGCTGCAGCAGTTGTACAACCGGCACCATGGGTATAAGTAGTCGCAAACTTTTCGGATTCAAGGATGGTATAGTCTGTTCCATCATAAATTAGGTCAATTGCTTTATCTTGCCCATCAAGTTTAGTGCCACCCTTGATAAGGACATATTTTGCCCCTTGATCATGGATAATCTTTGCAGCTTGTTTCATTTCATCAATAGTAGTGATGGGGCCAATCCCGGATAATTGCCAAGCCTCAAAAAGATTTGGTGTTACAACCGTAGCAAGAGGGAGAAGCAATTCTCTCATTGCCACTGTATTCTCAGGCATTAACACTTCATCTGTCCCTTTGCAAACCATTACAGGGTCTATGACGACTTTATCAAGGCCATACTCTTTAATTTTTCGTGCAGCCAATTCAATAATATCAACGGTCCCAAGCATCCCTGTTTTCATGGCATCAATTCCTGTAGAAAGGATTGTATCCAGTTGTGCCTCCACAGTTGAAACATCAATAGAAAATACATTATGAGACCAGTTATTTTTAGGGTCCATTGCAACAATTGAAGTAACAGCAGTCATTCCATAAACGCCAAGCTCCTGGAATGTTTTTAAATCTGCTTGAAGTCCTGCTCCGCCGCTGCTGTCTGATCCAGCTATAGTCAATGCTTTTTTTAGACTCATTGGCCTATCCTCCCTCATTATAAAACTTAATTTAGTTATACTTTATAATACATACCAAAACAATATGTATGGAAAAAAACTGATGCTGTTAATTGTATACATAATCCGTGAACAATAAATTCCGAATTACCATTTTGCGGTATTTTATCATAGGTATAAACCGGAAGTATACAGTAAGAGTTTATAAAGGTAAAAGCTCATATAGTAATGATACTATAAGTGAAAAATAGTGGATAACAATAACGCTTATATGATTTAAGACATAGTAAGCAGATGCTCGTGATCATGGAGACGAGAATGAACAATGATTGATTCTAATAACATCAGATTGATATATGCAAAAAAGTTTTTTCTTATGCATTGTAACTTGATCAGAGTAGTAAAAAAGCCAGTAAAAAAAAGGGCGTTAAGGAAGGGAGAACCCATCCTTAAGCCCTTTTTATGCTGTATGCGTTACATTATTTTTGTATTATCAATATCACTTGCCTGGTTCGAAGTAACAATAACAATTTTGTGGTCATCAAGATCTTTTTCATATTGTTGTGCTTCTAACTCAGATAATCCAAGTGATTGGAGCTTGCTGCGCAATTCGTCGCCACGTTTTTTGAACAGATTTCCTACACTTTCAAAGAAACCTTGCTCACCAATACCAATGTTGCCTGTATCCGTAGCATCAGTTAAATCCTTCGAAAACTCTTTATTATGGGAAAACAGATAAACATTCTCTTTTGTAAATCCCTCAGCTGCAAGTTGTTCAACTTTCTCTTTAGCTTGAACTGAATTTTCTACTACAAAAACTTGATACATCTTGCATCCTCCTCGATTTTTGGATTTTAATTTAAAATGTAGTTACAGTGTTTATATAACCTATTAAAAAATCTATAAACATAAGTTGAGCAGGGTAAAGAGAGTGTAAGCGGAAAATATTGTTCGACAAATATAATAATTTCTGAAGTATATAGAGGAGTGGATTGGATGAGTCACCAAATTTTACAGAATGACTGGCTGGAGTATTTAGTGGATGAATTTAAACAACCATATTATGCAGCCCTGTGTAATTTTATAAAAAAGGAGTATGAAAACGAGATTGTCTATCCAAAGGCTGAAGATATCTACAACGCTTTGAACTATACTGATTTTAAATCCGTAAAAGTGGTATTGCTCGGGCAGGATCCCTACCATGGCCCCAATCAGGCTCATGGATTAAGTTTCTCTGTACAGCCTGAAGTTGCTCTCCCGCCCTCGCTACGGAATATTTTCAAGGAACTAAATGATGACTTAGGAATTCCAGTCCCTAACAATGGATACTTGAAAAGTTGGGCGGATCAGGGGGTACTTTTGTTAAATACCGTTTTGACTGTCAGACAGGGAGAAGCCCATTCACATAAGGGGAGAGGATGGGAGCGATTAACAGATAAAATAATAGAGACATTGAATGAAAAATCAGAACCGGTTGTTTTCCTATTATGGGGAAAACCAGCACAATCCAAAATTCACTTAATTGATCAGAAGAAGCATCACATCATTACCTCGGTTCACCCGAGCCCGCTATCTGCTCGGCGAGGTTTCTTTGGAAGTAAGCCATTTTCTAAAACGAATGAACTTCTCCGACAAAATGGGCTGAAGGAAATCGATTGGGCCATTCCTGATTTGTGAGGTTGTGAAAAATAGATTCCTTGGCGAAGTTAGGATAGAATTGAATAAGAAGAGATGAAGGTAAGAGGTGTGAATCTGTGGAAATAACATCAGAAAAGGTATTGGACAAAATGGATGAACTGATTCATAAGGCTAAAATGGCGCCTGCTGAAAAAAGGAATGGATACCTAATTGCCGTTCAAAGCTTAATCGACTTGGTCATAAGTGATCATACGAAGGCGGAAGGACAAACTGTGAAGAAAACTGTTCCATATAATCCAATTCAGCAAACGAATCCGACTGTCTCTCTTCCTCAGGAGGAACCAGTTAAGATGGAGGACGCAAACGGGGATTCACTGCTTGATTTTTAAACGCAAAGGAGAGAATGGGGATGAAAACATTTATTATTATTGCAGCCATTAATGCGGCGATGTCCGTGGCATGCGGTGCATTCGGAGCTCATGGGCTGGAGGGGAAGATTTCTGAAAAGTCTCTGGCGGTCTGGAAAACAGCCGTTCAGTATCAGATGTTCCATGCAGGTGGATTATTGGCAATAGGATTGTTGTGGGATCGATTATCCTCACATCAATTGTTAAATTGGTCAGGTTGGCTCATGTTAGTTGGAATTATTCTCTTTTCTGGAAGCTTATATGTACTCAGTGTAGCAAGTATTGGTAAGCTTGGTATTATAACGCCGTTTGGCGGAGTTGCATTTATTGCTTCCTGGGTATTAATGATTGTGGCTGTTTATAAATATTCATAAGTTTGATATGTTCATAGAAGAACCGCTTATGTCTGACATAAGCGGTTCTTCTATGTACTATAGGGATTAGTTCGTCAAATATTTTTTATTCTCGGTATGCTAACCATTCTCGATTAACGAGATGGAGAACCAAAAGGATAGGAGTATTCGATTTCTTCATCAAAAGTTACATAATCGAGGTAAATCAGTGGCAATAAATAGCGCATGCCTGTTTGCGGATCACTTAAGATAAGATGATCTCGGCCGGCTGCTTCAATAATTCCTTTGAATAGTCTTGTATTACCATCCTTACTTCCCTCAAAGGTCATATATACCGAAGCGAGTTTACCGCGATTTAAACGCAGAATATTTTCGATATAGGATTGTTCTACGAATTGACCCGGAGCAGGCGACGGAGAAGTTTGGAACGGTGATCCACCACCGCCTAGAGTATACGACTGCGCCGGAAAGGGCAGTTGTTGTTGCTGTTGTTGTGGCTGAAACTGTTGCTGCTGCCCCATGCCTGTTTGTCCTGCCATATAGGGATTATAAGGGACTTGATATCCGCCTCCATACGTTTGCCCCCCGCCGTATGATTGTGAACCCGGTTGTTTCATAAAATGACTCCTCCTCTATAAACAATAGTATTCTAAAAAACAGTTGGACAATCAGATTGTGTCGGTGCAAAGAAGCAGTGTGATTTGTAACGCCCAGAATTGTATTGTCCAAACCATTGTGCCGGGCAGTCCCCTTCCGGTCTGAAGAACCAAAGAGCGTTCGTGGCCGGATTAAAACGTTCCCCGTTGACGACTCTTCTTGCCAGCCTGATTTCACTCTCTCTGGCACGTTGATAAAAGTATCCTTTCTGTGTCGCTTCGAATCCACCGGGGTTTTGGAAAACCATTTGAGGAATCGATCGGATATTTACGAAATCCAAACATTCACCACGTACCCTGTTGACACCTACATTGCCAACCATTAACATGCCCAAATTTCCTTCACCCTCAGCTTCTGCTCTCATTAATCGGGCAAGAACTTTTATATCCTCCTCAGTAGCTTTTATAACTGCCATGCTTGAAGCACCTCTTTTCGATAGGTCATTTCATGATGTGTTGTAGATACGTAAAAGGTATGCTCACTATAGAAAATTATGCAGGGGGAGACCGGCTTATGATAAAAAAGGATATTACTTCATCCATTTCAAGAAGAGCAGAAGAGATTGCTTTGTTTTTGCAGGTCGCACTATTCACATAATTTTCCTGTGTGGTGGAATTTAAAAAGGTTAACAACACAGGGGAAGTCGATACTGAAGCAAATGAAGAGACAGGCGGTTATTGGGGAAATGCTTCAACCTTTATCTGAGGGGAACAGAGTATTTTGAAATAAAGGGGATCTTGGTGCTTGGACAACAAAAAAGTGCCCTATCCACCATGTATAATGGCTTTTAAAGGCACTTCCTTTTATCCTATTTAAACATGTAAAAATTCGCTGACACAGTCCGGTGTAAGGATATTTCCAACAAAGAAGGAACCGAATTCACCGTAACGGGCACTCACTTCATCGAAACGCATTTCATAAACCAATTTTTTAAATTGGAGAACATCATCTGCGAAAAGGGTAACACCCCACTCATAGTCATCGAATCCAACGGATCCAGAAATAATTTGTTTAACCTTGCCAGCATATTGTCGGCCAATCATTCCGTGAGAATACATAAGTTTTTTACGATCCTCCATCGGAAGCATATACCAGTTATCATTGCCTTGACGACGCTTGTCCATCGGATAGAAGCAAACATGCTTAGATGTCGGCAAGATCGGGTATAGTCTGGAACGAACATGAGGATTCTGATATGGATCTTCATCTGAATCAGAAGGCAGATAATTACTTAGCTCAACAACAGATACATAAGAATGTGCCGGAATTGTGAACTCTGCTAATTTAGTTTTATTAAACTCTAATTCAAGTGCATTTAATTCTTCCATTGTTGGGCGTAAAAGCATCATCATAAAGTCTGCTTTTTGTCCGACAATTGTATAAAGAGCATGACTGCCTTGGTTTTCATTCTGAGTTTTATTCCATTTTTCAACCAATCCCAGGAATTCATTGATGGCAGTGGCACGTTCGTCTTCAGGTAACATTTTCCAGGATAACCAGTCAATTGTACGGAAATCATGTAAACAATACCAACCGTCTAATGTTTTAGCTGCTTCACTCATACTTATCATCTCCCACATAACATTTCGTTCATGCCATTTACTATATCACAATCAATGGCATATTTTCTTGAATCAAGGCTTCGATAAACTTGTCGATATTTTGACATACCGCTATAATTTTAAAAAATAAGGCAAACCTATTAAATAATTCATCATAAAGGTGTATTCTAGGTAGAGTGACATTTTGAGGAGGACATAAAAAATGAGTAATTTATTTACAACTTTAAAAGAAAAAGTTTCTGGCAATCAATTGCGAATTGTATTCCCAGAAGGAATGGATGAAAGAATTCTTGAAGCAGCAGGAAGATTGGCAGCTGAGAAAACAATCATTCCAATCTTAGTTGGAAATATTGATGAAATCACAAAAAAAGCGAAGGATATGAATATTTCTGTAGATAATATGGAAATTTACGATCCTGCTACATATATTATGATGGACGAGCTTGTGACAGCTTTCGTTGAACGTCGTAAAGGTAAAGCGACTGAAGAACAAGCACGTAAAATCTTGCTTGACGAAAACTATTTCGGAACAATGCTTGTATATCTAAATAAAGCAGATGGTTTGGTCAGCGGTGCTGCGCATTCTACAGCAGATACAGTACGTCCGGCATTGCAAATCATTAAAACAAAAGCAGGCGTTAAAAAGACGTCTGGCGTATTCATCATGGTTAAAGGTGATGAAAAATACGTATTTGCAGACTGCGCAATCAATATTGCTCCTGACAGCCAGGATCTTGCTGAAATTGCAATTGAAAGTGCTAGAACAGCGCGTATGTTTGATCTAGATCCACGTGTTGCAATGCTTAGCTTCTCCACAGTTGGTTCTGCTGTATCTGAAGAAACAACAAAAGTGGCGGATGCTGTTAAGCTTGTAACGGAGATGGACCCACAATTAATCGTAGACGGAGAAATTCAATTCGACGCAGCGATTGTTCCATCTGTTGCTGCATCTAAAGCTCCTAACTCTCCACTTCAAGGTTCTGCAAATGTATTTGTATTCCCTAGCCTTGAAGCAGGTAATATTGGATATAAAATTGCACAACGCCTAGGCGGATTTGAAGCAGTTGGACCAATCCTGCAAGGTCTAAATGCTCCTGTGAACGACCTATCCAGAGGATGTAACGCAGAGGATGTATACAACCTTGCACTGATCACAGCTTCTCAAGCTTTGGTAAAATAAGTTTATAAGTGACCTATGGCGCCCTTTGGCGCCTATTTTTTTATAGATGGAGAGAGGTAAGATGAATTTATTACAGCAGGATCGCTGGAGAATCATTGACCATAGTCAATCAGGTATGCATACACGTGCCATTCAATCATTTGCGATTGACGATACATTATGCGCTTCGGTTGGAGCTGGGAACTCACCAGTTACCGCACGGGCTTGGGTTCATCAAAAAACAGTTGTGTTGGGTATCCAGGACGGAAGGCTCCCGATGCTGAAGCAAGCTGCTGATTTCCTGCATGAGAAGGGCTATGACTGTATTGTCCGAAATTCAGGCGGATTGGCCGTTGTATTGGATGAAGGAATTTTGAACCTGACGCTTGTTTTTCCGGAAAAAGACCGGAAAATTGAGATTAATCGCGGATATGACGCTATGTGGGAACTGATCAAGTACATGTTTCGAGACTTTGATAATGAGATTAAAGCGGGTGAAATCGTAGGCTCTTATTGTCCGGGAAGCTATGATTTAAGCATTGATGGCAAAAAATTTGCCGGTATCTCTCAAAGGAGAATCCGTCATGGTGTAGCAGTACAAATCTACTTGGATATCAATGGGGATGCTGAACAAAGAGCTGCATTAGTGAGAGATTTTTATAAAATTGCTCTAAATGGGACTGAGACGAAATTTGTTTACCCTACTGTGAATCCAAAAGTTATGGCTTCCTTATCTGATTTGCTCGGTGTCGAGCTGACTGTAAATGATGTAATGCTTCGCTTAATGAAGGCATTACAGGATCATGCCGGGCAGATTGAGATGAATTCTTTGGCGGAAGCAGAAATGCCACTGTTCGAATCCTATTTAGAAAGAATGCAAGACCGCAATGCGAAATTGGAAATCGATTAATTCTTTCCATCGTTTTAGGAGGGGCTGTTAAAAGTAGTCTCTTACATGCTCGAATGAAAGTGAGCATGGTTTGATATTACAGATGAAAGCCGGCTCCTCTGAAAAGAGCCGGCTTTTTATATTTATTCTGCGATTTTTTCTAGATTTCCATTACGATCCATCTTAAATTTAGTAGCTTGTCGGTCATCTTCATCCAATAAAGCTAATTTACGGGCACGATTCATAATATTCATGAGTGTTTCGTAGTCTTCCTGAATCGTAACGGTATTTTCTTCAACATTATCAAGCTTGTGCTGCAATTCTTTATTTGTATTTTTCAGTTCCCTGATTTCAAGGCGCAATCTTTCATTTTCAGATTGTAATGCTTGCAGTTTCAGGCTGTTTGTATCATAAGATTGTAAGAATACAATAACATCGTCCATCGTCAAAGCCGGAGTCTTGTATTCTTCCAGCACTGGAAATAGGCTTGTTTGCTCAAATGTTTCAGTATCTTTTTGTTCGGTGGAAATATCCATGTCCATCAATTCATCTTCCATTGCGGTAGTTACTGTTTCAAAGTCTCGTAAAGATGGAGTCGGTGGCTGGTACAGGATTTTCTTTTTGCCGCCCTGATCCTTTCCAAGCAATCTTTGGCGTTGTTTACGCTGTTTACGGGCAAGCTGCAATGCTTTCTCATAAGTGTGTCTTACAACCGCATTCCATCTAAATCCGCAAGCAGCTGCGGTACGGTTCAATTTATCTCCAACTTCGTCAAATGCATTCAATTGGGTACTGCCTTCGCGGACGTGTCTTAAAACAGTTTCTGCTAGTAATAAATCATTTTCTTCAGTCCATGCATCTTGTCTGATTTTCATGATCTGCAACTCCCTTTTCTATAAGATTTAAAATAAATTTGCAAATTATGGTTCTAGCATGGACAAAAAGAACAAAGTTTATACAGGTTACTAGATTTTTTCATTAACCTAATAGATATTTAGCCGATTCTTGCAAATAAGGGAGCCGGAGTGATACAATACGCTTTAGTCCCAAGAGGCTCACAACTAACAAAGAGTCAAATTTTTTGGCAAGAAAGGATAGGCGGTCATGTCGAACGAATTTAGAGTATGTGACGACTGTCAGGCTACAAACCTAAAGACATTGCTACCAAAATTAAACAAGCTCGATCCCGATGCAAAAATTGAGATTGGATGCCAGTCCTACTGTGGACCTGGACGCAAAAAATCATTTGCGTTCGTCAATAATCGTCCAGTAGCTGCACCAACAGAAGATGAATTAATTGAAAAAGTAAAAGCTAAGATAAAATAAATAAAAAGTCGCTCCTCTAAAAGATCAAATTTTAGAAGAGCGACTTTTTTTCATAAAATCCTATCTAATAATCCATACTAAGGTATCAATCTTTGAATGGGGAATTGAGGATTATATATGAAAAAAATAGGTGTACTGATTCTAACTGTAGTTTGTTGTATATGGCTTAATCCCGAAATTAGCATAGCGCTTTCGAATGATCCACCAGATTTACTGATTACAGAGATTTCTCCGCAGGGGAAAACGTATGAATATATCGAAATCTATAATAATACAGACGTACCAATCGATTTACGTGATTACAATCTGCGATACCTCTCTATGAATAAATCGATGCAAGTATGGGATATAAAAGAATCAACTTTTATAGAGCCAAAATCTACGAAAATCATTTGGATTAAAAATGCTGCCAGCAAAGATGAGTTTGATTTTGAGGATTTCAAACACCACTTTCATGCCTCGGTGGATCATAAGCAACTGATTCGCCTGGAAGGTAACTTACACAATAGCAGCAAAAATACGGTCGTTCTGGCAACTGATACAGGAGCGGTTATTTCATATGTAACCTACGATAAGGGACTCATCCATTATAAGCAGGATATGGGAGCAAAAAAATTAAAACAGGATAAACAAATCAAAGAAAGTACACCAGGTCAAGTGAGTAATGAACAGGTGCCGTTAAATGCCAATAAGCAGACGGATACCACTAAGCCGATTGTTAGACCTGTGACCATGCCAAAAGAAGTACCAGAACGCTCGGATGTCTCTATCGAGATTCAAATTGAGGATGAACATCTAATTAAGCGGGCAGAAATATTTTATAAAAGAGGTCAGGATTCTGCCTTTACACAAGCAAATATGCTTATGAAAACCACGACTTCTTATCAATCAATTATATCTCGATACGATGTTTATGGTTCTGTTCCAACCTTTGAGTATTATATAGAAATATCGGATGGACAGCATGTCATTAGATACCCCGAAAAAGGGACAAAGACGATAAAAATAGGAAATCCAGATATGTACAAACCCCTAAAGCCGGGGCTTTCTGTCCAAAAAAATACGATTTTAAAAGGTACAAAAAAGATACAAGTTCAAAAGGCAACAGCTGAGGAACAGATTAAGCTTACGGTTGATGGACAAAAACTGAAGACACAGAGGATCTTGAGCCGTCCTGCTGCAATTGTATTTGAAGGCCTTGGCATTGATGAAAGAAAGAAAAGTGCAGTTTACATGGGAGACCGTTTAATATCCAAATTAAAACCTACAGCAGGGTTATATCTTCCATATGAATTGTCAATTCCAATTGATGAACTCAAACCGGGTAAAAATACGATTTCCATCCACACAGGCACGAAGAAGGAAACATTTATGCCCGGAAGTACAGTTGAAGAAAAAGATGTCGATCGCTTTTCTATCAAGAATATAAAGCTGCTGATGGGTGATGGTACGATGATTCGCCCAATCAGTGTAAATTCAATCACGGGAGATGGTGATGAGAATCGAGAAAGCACTCGGGAAGCCCAGGAATGGAAGGTGGGTAATCAGGGAGTGTTCATCCTATCCTACGAATTTATCATCCCGGCAGCTATGTTCACAGCAGAAGAGGCAGAGATTGATACGATGGCTTATCAGGATGGAGTCCATAGTATTCAATCTAAAGGCACATCCATTCACCAAGCAGATGTTGTTTTTGATAATACAGCACCAAAGCTCCATGTAAAAACACCGCTGAATGGCAGAACCTATAAGGGAACATTCACCATTGATGCAAACCCCGAGGATGAGGTGACTTCAATAGCCTCCATTAAAGGCTATCTGGATGGTCGGGAAATCACTCTGCCATATACGACCTCCTCCGGCAGACTGTCTAAAGGGAAACACAAGGTAACCTTCATGTCAGTAGATGCAGCTGGGAATCGCAAAAAGGAAACGATTCATTTTAAGATTGTGGATGAAGCACCTATTATTATGAATCAAGCCATACCGCTTGATAATGATACAAAAGTATCTGTTCATCCGAAGCTAAGCGTGAAGGTAGAAGATCCAACTAATGATCAAATAGTGGCTAAGTTTTTCTCAGGCAATCGCTATGATTTTACCTCCAAAGGGAGGAATCAATTAAAAGCATTTTCCAATATTGCAGATGAGGAACCGCCGCCCAATCAGACTTATCCGCGTGAAACAGGTATCTTAGCCAAGCAAATAAAGCAGATAGCCAAAGCGGATAAGACTTATTGGGTGACTGCCTCAAATAAAGGATTTCCGTATCAGCGATTCGAAATTTCACTGGATGAAACACCCGCGGAAATGAAAGAGGTTGAAGTAAAGTGGATCGGGCATTCCTTACAGGGAAGAAAGGTCACTCTATATGCCTGGAACATACAAAAATCTAGATGGGATGCATTAGCGTATGGCTACGGCAATAAGGATTTTTCGTTGAAAGCAAAGGTTGAGACAGAGGCCTATTTGAAAAATCAAAAGCTGCAGGTCCTTGTGCAGGACCAGGTTATTGGAGAAGTGAATCGTCCATTTAATTTGATCTGGATGTCAGATACCCAATATTATTCTGAATCATTCCCACATATTTTCCCAGTGATGACGAACTGGATTAGAATCCAAAATCAGCTTGGAAATGCGGAATATGTTATTCATACAGGGGATATTATTAATGTCAGATGGGATTTGGAGCAATGGGATACCGCAGATAAGAGTATGGGCATTTTGGACGAACATCATGTTCCTTATGGGGTAGTGTCCGGAAATCATGATGTGGGAAACTTGGTACTGGATTATCGCAATTATGGTAAATACTTTGGAGAAAAAAGATTTAAGCATACATCCCATTACGGAGGTGGGATGGAAAATAACACAAATCACTATGATTTAGCATCCTTTGGCGGGCACGATTTCCTCTTCCTGTATCTGGGCTGGGGTAAAGAAACCACGACTGCAACCCTGGATTGGGTTAATAAGGTATTAAACCAATACTCAGAGAGAAATGTGGTGCTTGCGGTCCATAATTATCTCGACCATCAAGGAAAACGGACGTATAACGGTAATCAGGTCTTTAAAGAAATTGTCCGGAAATACGAGAATATTAAATTGGTTCTTGCAGGGCATATTTCAGGGGCAAGCCGTAATGTAGCTACCATTCCTCTGAAGGGAAAACCGTCGAAATTCCGTAAAGTGTATGAAATGCTGGCCGATTATCAGAGTGGTCCGGAAGGCGGCGAGGGGTATATGCGGATGCTCCATTTCAATCCGGAGGCAAAGCAGTTATCAGTCAAAACGTACTCGCCTTACTTGGATGATTATAATTATTTTGAGCCGGAAGTCGATGAATTTACAATTGACCAACTGGAGCTGAACCCGATTCAGAAACAGGTGGCAACAGACTATATTGGCGTAAATGTGTACTCGAATACCTTATTGGGTGAAGATAAGGACGGAAGGAATCGGGAAAAAGTACAAATCCGCCTAAAGGATCTAAAAAACAAGCAGGATTATTTCTGGTATGTAGAAGTGAGCGACAGCTATGGAGGGCGATCACGTTCTCCGGTCTGGAAATTTACGACTAAATAAAGATAAAGTGCCCTTTGAACAGAATCGATTTCTATTCAAAGGGTTTTTGTTGTGTATTATTGTGGAAGAAGATGATTATGTTTTTTTAGATTAAACAAGCTATAATAAAACCATGACCGATTAGGAAGAGGGAATAGAATGATAGAATATTCTCTGGAAAAATTAAACGAAGAAAAAGTATTTAAGGATCCGGTGCATCGCTATGTGCATGTGAATGACCGGGTCATTTGGGATTTAATTGATACAAAGGAATTCCAGCGTTTAAGGCGAATTAAACAGCTTGGAACGACCTATTTAACATTTCATGGGGCTGAACACAGCCGTTTTAATCACTCTCTTGGAGTATATGAGATTGTGAGAAGAATTGTGGATGGGGTATTTGCTAATAGGCCGGAATGGAACCCGAAAGATCGTCTTCTTTCTTTATGTGCAGCTTTGCTCCATGACCTCGGGCATGGTCCTTTTTCACATGCCTTCGAAAAAGTCTTTGATTTGGACCATGAGGAATTCACAAGGAAGATTATTTTAGGGGATACTGAGGTTAATGCAATTTTAAAAAAGGTAGATGCCAGCTTTCCGAAAGAGGTAGCTGAAGTCATTGCCAAAACACATGCCAATAAATTGGTTGTCAGCTTAATCTCGAGTCAGCTTGATGCAGACCGGATGGACTACTTGTTACGGGATGCTTATTTTACTGGGGTGAGCTACGGCCAGTTTGATATGGAGCGGATTCTCCGAGTGATGAGACCGACGGAGGATCAGGTAGTTTTCAAGCAAAGCGGTATGCATGCTGTAGAAGATTACATTATGAGCCGCTATCAAATGTACTGGCAGGTTTATTTCCATCCAGTATCTCGAAGCGCAGAAGTGATTTTGACAAAAATCTTGCACCGCGCTAAAGATTTATATAAGAAGAATTATCAATTTAAACAGGAACCTCATCATTTTTCGTCTTTATTTACCCAGTCTGTTACCCTATATGATTATTTGAAATTAGACGATAGTATAATGCTGTACTATTTTCAGTTATGGGGAGAAGAAGAGGATAGCATACTGAGTGATTTATGCACGAGGTTCATGAACCGGAATTTGTTCCAGTATGTAGAATTCCTTCCGTCATCCAGTGCGGAAATGAAAAAAGTGATGGAGCTCACTCAATTGTTCGCAGCAGCCGGTCTCGATCCGGAGTATTATTTGGTGCTAGATTCTTCATCGGATTTACCGTATGATTTTTATCGGCCTGGAGAAGAAGGAGAAAGGGTACCGATTTATCTGTTATCCAAAACGAGAGAACTTAAAGAGCTTTCCAGACAATCGGATATCGTAGACGCGATTTCCGGTAAACGACGCACGGATCATAAACTGTACTTTCCTGCTGATATTTTAGAAGATGAAGCGAATCATAAAGAAATAAAGGAAAAAATAAAAGAATTGCTTGATTGGGATTAATTGATATTGAAGGAGTGAAGAATGGTGTTGAAGGAGCATGCCAGAATTCTTTCAGCCATAGATGCGGCCGGGCATATTGGGGGAAGAAAAAAGCTTCAAAAGATGGTGTTTATCTCAAAAAAACTCGAATATCCTTTTCAGGAGAGATTTGAATTTCATTTTTATGGACCCTATTCAGAGGAATTAACGTTAAAGATAGAAGAGCTTTGCAATTTAGGGCTTTTATCTGAAATAAAGGATAAGGAAAATGGCTATGTTCATTATGACTACTCTTTAACAGAGGCAGGCAAAGAATTTCTTTCTTTATACAGCAAAGACAATGAAAACGACGAGCTGTCTGCATGTGTGAAGGGATTGAACAATCATAATGCACGTTTTCTTGAATTGGTTTCTACGGTTTTTTATTTCGACCATTTATCCAAGGATGAGATTATTAAGAAAATCCAGGAACTAAAGGCGGAGCAACAGTATTTGCCTGAGGAAATAGAGGAAGCCTTCAATTATGCAGCACAGCTTATTAAGGAAAATAAACCAATGTACGCGAATTAGTTCTTTTTAATACTGGAGAAATAAAAAGAATGGAGCATATTTGCTCCATTCGGCTCCCACTTAAAAACGAAAGTCGGGTCCAATAATATGTAATTGGATCAATAATGTTCGGTGTGGATGAAAGACACGCAATCCGAACAAAGTTTATTGATCGCTGGCGCGTACACCGCCAACCGCATAATGAGATTTAGTCATTTCTTCAATGAACACCGTAATTCTTTCTTTTGGTGCTCCTGTTGTTTCAGAAACTGCTTCAGTGACTTTTTCACATAAGGCCTTTTTTTGTTCTTCAGTGCGGCCCTCCAACATTTTAACGGTTACATACGGCATATAATGTCCTCCTCATTTGTAAAACAAGTGATTATGTTGATAGTTTTTCATAATCGCCGGCGGAAAGCAAGTGGTGAAAAGCAGAATGGAAAGTTGAACCTAACTGAAAGGTTTTATATTAAGGAAAAAGGGGATGTTTTGATGTTTGATTTTCAAAGCATATTGGTCAATTTACCATATACACTTGTAACTCTCGCCATTGCGTTTACTGTTCATGAATATGCACATGCCTATGCGGCCTATAAATTTGGAGATATGACTGCAAAAAATCAGGGACGGCTGACATTAAATCCGCTTCGGCACATTGATCCATTAGGTGCGATATTTATTATATTGGTCGGGTTTGGCTGGGCGAAACCTGTACCGGTCAATCGCTTCTTCTTTAAAAATCCACGGATGAACAGTATTGTTGTTTCAGTGGTAGGCCCTTTGAGTAATCTTGTGCTGGCTTTTATTGGTGTCCTATTGATATATATTATAAGCATCGCAGGATTTAATTTACCTGAGTTTATCTACACGTTTTTTAATATTTTTATCCGCTTGAATGTTGTACTGTTTGTATTTAATTTATTGCCATTTCCTCCACTTGATGGGTATCGTATTATTGAGGACCTCGTTCCGGCTGATATACGTCCAAAAATGACACAGTATGAACAATATGGAGCGTTGATTTTCCTTATCCTGGTGATTACACCGCTTGGTAATTACACAATCGATCCAATCATTTATAAGTTAGTACCAGCGATTGAGCGATTCTTAGTTTCAATATTTATTTAAAGGGAGGCTTGTACATATCCATGAGTCAAGAGAAGAAAAAACCAACTTTTAATATCATCAAAAACGACCCTACTGATGGCCATAAAGGCTTTGGAATGGGGGCGTTGAGCCTGGAAAATGTTTCACCTGTCATTATTGATGTGGAAGCAGGTGAAGCGTTTGTCGATATTGGTGCTATGCATGCAAGAAGTGCTATCGAAAGACGAATCAAATTTTTACCGAATAAAGATGAAGTACCAAACGGAAAGCCATACTGGCTTGTTTGGGTTACAATTGAACAGACGAAACAGGGAGCCTATTATGCTGGTGTGACGGCATGCGAAATGACGGTTGATGAAGAGATTCGCCGCGGCTATAAATCATTGCCAGAGCATGTGAATCGCATGGATAAATCATTGAAAAGACATATTATCGTTGAGCATATGGATGAACCTTCAAAAATCATCTTAGCTAACTTCCTGAAAAAACATAATGAAGAGCTTTGGAAAAACTCCCCTGATGAATTGAAGGAAAAGCTAAACGCTAACTAATATTGACAAAAACGTGAAAATTATGGATTTTTTTGTAAAGTAATTCAGCATATTACTTGTCGGTTTTCAGTAAAAAAAGTACACTAAAAACAGTGTGCAAGCACGTAGAGCTAGGACGCAAAAATCCCCAAACCGTTAATGGTTTGGGGATTTTTGTTTTCTTATGCTCATGGGTCGGATTGTTTAAAGCTTTCCAAATGGCCATACTCTCTTGTACCACGGATCATGTGACTTTTCTTTATTCTTTTCATCAGAAGGGCTTAGATCGTTTCCCTTGTTTATATGATTATGGCAATACTGTTTCGGCTCGGTTCCTTTTTTATAGTAAGTAAGGCGTTTAACCGGGCAGGCTCCGTGTGCAAGCAAGCCGCTTTCGGGGTCAATTTCTACCGCAACAATATTTTTCGGCTGTTTAAACTCTTTAACAGGCTCATCCTCTAGGGATTGCTCCATAAAGCTCGCCCAAATTTCTTTGGCTGCAATTTTATCTTGTTTAGTTTCGATTTTCTGAGAGCGATCATATCCGGTCCAAACACCTGTCGTAAGCTGAGGAGTATAGCCAATCATCCAGCTATCATACTCAGTTGAGCCTGACTTTCCAGCATAGGGCCTTGAAAGCTTAGGTGCGATTGAGGCGCCTGTCACAGATGCGTAACCATTTAGCTTTTTATCGAACACACCTGTCAGCATTTGTGTCATGACATAGGCATCCGCTTGCTTCAGTACGGCTGTCCGTTCTAATTTTTTCTGATATAAAACCTCTCCGTCACGCCCTGTAACCTTAGTGATAAAGTAAGGTTTAACCTTTTTTCCTCCGTTGGCAAATAAGTTATAGGCATTTGTCATTTCCAAAGGCTTAACTCCGGACGTTCCAAGCGCCAGTGAGGGAACCTTGGTCATAGGAGTGGTTAATCCAAATCGCTTTACAGCCTTAACCAGTTCATCCTCTCCAAGGAACAGATGTGTTTTGACGGCAAATATATTGTCTGATACAGCCAGGGCCTGAGCCAGTGTAATCGATTCATTGGCATATCGGTTATTAAAATTATGGGGTGTATATTTTTCTTTTCCTCCTTCAAATGAAAAGGTGGTCACTTCACTTCGCAAGGTCGTCGATGGTGTGAACCCTTTTTCTAAAGCTGTGTAATATAGCAGCGGCTTAATCGTGGAACCGGGCTGTCTAAGTGCCTGGGTCGCACGATTGAATGAGCTATGCTCATAATTGGTTCCGCCAATCAATGCTTTAACCATACCGTTATGGGGATTCATCGCAATTAAAGCAGCCTGAAAATCACCTTCCGGCTGCACATGCTTGGCAATAGCCTCTTCAGCAATGGCCTGCTGCTTGGAATTGAAGGTTGTATACACCTTTAATCCCCCTTGCCTGATTAGCTCCTCATTCCCCTTTAAGACCTGACGTAACTCATGATTGACTGCATCCAGAAAATAGGGTGCCTCCTGTTTTTTCTCTGTAATCAGGGAACCGTATATGGGCAAGCGGTCGGCTAATGCCAATGTTTCTTTTGCCTGTTCTGCACTCAGCTGACTGGTTTCCTTTAAAGAGTTGAGGACAATAGCCTGCCGTTCCTTTGCGTTCTTTTTCGAAACAAGTGGTGAATAAATGCCTGGTCCCTTTGGAATGCCAGCAAGCAGGCTTGCTTCAGCCAAGGATAGATCTTTGGCATCCTTATGAAAATAATAGTGGCTCGCAGCCTGTATACCATACATTCCATGCCCGTAATAAATCGTATTTAAATAACCTTCGAGAATCTCATCCTTACTGAAATGGTCTTCAATCCGAAGAGTGTAGAGAGCTTCCTTAGCCTTTCGTGACCAGGTTTTTTCTGAATCAAGGAAGAGGTTCTTGGCATACTGCTGAGTGATTGTACTGGCTCCCTGCACCTTGGCCATGGCAATCGTGTCAGATACAATTGCTCCTATAATTCTCTTTGTATCAAACCCGTTATGATGATAAAAATTTCGATCCTCAACTGCCAGAGTAGATTGTATTAAATAAGGCGATATCTCACTGAGAGGTACCCAATACCGCCTCTCGGCCCCGTGGCTTTCCGTAAATGTACTTAAATCATCAGCTAAATATTGAGTGGTTTGCGGGACGGATATGGCTGGAGGTCCGGCAAGCTTTACAATAAGTAGGACGGTAACAAACCCAATCACTCCAAATGTAGCAATCAGTGATCCGAAAAGTATAAGGGATCTCTTATAGGCAAGTAATTTCCTTCTTCTAAGTCTGCTTGGAGACACATGTCTTCCCCCTGATCTGTTGTGAAATTATTCATATTAGTAGTATGAAAATAAACCAACATTTTTAAACGTAAAACAGACATAGAAACGATAATATTGGAAATATCGGAAAATCTTTACTTTTTTATAAGAATGCACTATACTCTTCTAAGTTTAATAGATAGTGAATGATAATTGGGCCGCTGAAACTGAAACAAGAAAAGAGGTTCATCATGGGTATTTGGTTCACGGAGAAGCAAACAAATCATTTTGGAATCACCATGAAGATAAGTCGTACCTTGCATACGGAACAAACAGACTTTCAAAAACTGGATATTGTAGAGACAGTAGAGTGGGGTAAGATGCTGCTGCTGGATGATATGGTGATGACATCTGTGAAGGATGAATTTGTCTATCATGAGATGGTAGCCCACGTTCCCCTACATACGCACCCTTGTCCAGAGCATGTCCTCGTTGTAGGAGGCGGGGATGGTGGCGTAATCCGTGAAGTGCTTAAGCATGAGAATGTAAAAAAAGCTACTTTGGTAGAGATTGATGGCAGAGTCATTGAGTACTCAAAACAGTTTTTACCAGAAGTTGCAGGAAGCCTGACTGACCATCGGGTTGAAGTACTGGTTGATGACGGATTTATGCATATTGCCAAAAGCGAAAATAAATATGATGTAATTATCGTAGATTCTACAGAGCCGGTTGGACCGGCCGTAAATTTGTTTACGAAGGGCTTCTATGCAGGAATCTATCAGGCATTAAAGGAAGAGGGCATCTTTGTTGCACAAACGGATAACCCTTGGTTTAAAGCGGATTTAATTCAATCGGTCTTTAAAGATGTAAAAGAGATTTTTCCGATTACCGGCCTATATACGGCTAATATCCCAACCTATCCGAGCGGTTTATGGACCTTTACAATTGGTTCAAAAAAACACCATCCTTTAGAGATTTGTGATGATAGATTCATTGAAATGGAAACAAAGTATTATACAAAGGAGCTTCATAAGGCTGCCTTTGTGCTGCCTAAATTTGTAGCTGATCTTTTAAAATAAACAGAAATGAACATATAGATGAGGATTAAAGGAGTGCAGATTATGAGATTTGATGAAGCCTATTCCGGTAATGTTTTTATAGGAAGTCATCCCAATTTTAAAGATTCAGAGGCGGTTCTCTACGGAATGCCAATGGATTGGACAGTTAGCTTTCGTCCTGGATCCAGGTTTGGCCCAGCGCGTATACGAGAAGTATCCCTTGGTTTGGAAGAATACAGCCCTTATATCGATCGACATTTAGAGGTTGTTAAATTTTTTGATGCGGGCGATATTCCGCTCCCTTTTGGAAATCCGCAAAGAAGCATTGATATGATAGAGGCGTACATTGAAACCCTTTTGGCAGAAGGGAAATTCCCGCTTGGTATGGGCGGCGAGCATCTCGTTACATGGCCGATTATAAAAGCAATTCATAAGAAGTATGAGGATTTGGCTATTATCCATTTTGATGCTCATGCAGATTTGAGAGAAGAATATGAAGGCGAGCCGCTTTCCCATTCAACTCCGATTCGGAAGATTTGTAATTTGATTGGTGCAGAGAATGTCTATTCTTTCGGCATTCGTTCAGGTATGAGGGAAGAGTTTCAATTTGCCAAGGATTCCGGAATGCATATGTATAAATTTGATGTGGCGGAGCCATTAAAAAAAGTACTGCCCACCCTTGCCGGCCGAAATGTGTATGTCACCATTGATATTGATGTACTTGACCCAGCACATGCACCGGGTACGGGAACTGCTGAAGCAGGCGGTATTACATCTAAAGAAATGCTTGAGGCTATAACTGCTATATCAAACTCTGGCGTAAATGTGGTGGGAGCAGATCTTGTAGAAGTTGCTCCTGTTTATGATTCCTCTGAACAAACACAAATTGCTGCAGCTAAATTTATTCGCGAAATTCTTTTAGGTTGGGTAAATAAACGCCTGTAATTGAATAAGACTAGCAATCCCCTGTCTATGATAGTAGAGCAAGGGGATTTTTTTTAGAAAAAAAGATTCGGACAAGTTGCCAGAGAGTTTTTCTTTACCTTATACTTGTATGATTGAGTAAAATAATCAATTCCAGGGGGAATTCATTAAATGACCGAGGAAAAAAGCAACGCACCCATAGAGGTCATGGTACGGCTAAAGACGCATATCCAATATGTTGACGATGAAGAGAACATCGAGCTAATTACATTTGGCACGTTGCATCACATGCCAAATGCCACATATATCCGCTATATTGAGCACGTTGAAAACAATGGGAAAATCAATACAACTGTTAAATATGACGGGGATGAAATGCTAATTATTAGAAGCGGCGCGGTTAAAATGAGACAGCTTTACAAAATTGGCACAGAAACCAGCGGCTCTTATGAAAGCATTCATGGTACACTGGATTTAACGACACGTACAAATAAGCTGGAGCATACCGTCCATCCGGAAACGAAGGAAGAGATTTTCCATGTTTCCTACAACCTATTTTTACAACAAGAGAATGTGGGCAACTACTCACTTACATTGACGGTCAAGGAGGAAAAGACAAGATGAACATCGTAACAGAGATTCAGGATCAGATTAAAGAAGAGATTAAGCAGGCAGTAATTAAGGCTGGATTAGCGGAAGAAGCAGTGATTCCAAGTGTAATTCTTGAATTGCCAAAGGATAAAACACATGGAGATTATTCTACTAATATGGCTATGCAGCTTGCCCGTATTGCTAAGAAGGCACCTCGGACAATAGCAGAGGAAATCATTAATCATTTTGATACTTCAAAGGCATCAATTGAAAAAATTGAAATTGCCGGACCGGGATTTATCAATTTTTATTTAAACAATGGATACTTAACAAATCTGATTCCCGCTATTTTGGAGTCAGGGGAAGCTTATGGTGAATCTAATGTAGGCGGAGGAGAAAAAATTCAGGTTGAGTTTGTTTCTGCGAATCCAACAGGAGATCTTCACTTGGGTCATGCCCGCGGTGCGGCAGTTGGGGATTCTTTATCCAATATCCTGGCTAAAGCTGGCTGGGATGTATCCCGTGAATACTATATTAATGATGCGGGTAACCAAATCAATAATCTGGCATATTCAGTTGAAGCTCGCTATTTACAGGCGCTTGGAATGGAGAAAGAAATGCCTGCAGATGGCTATCATGGAGAAGACATTATCAATATCGGTAAACGTATGGCTGAAGAATTTGGCGATAAATATGTAAATGCTGATGAAGAAGAGCGCTTTAAATTTTTCCGTGAGTACGGGTTGAAATATGAAATGGAAAAATTGAAAAAAGACCTTGAGAGCTTCCGTGTCCCATTTGATGTATGGTTCTCTGAAACATCTCTTTATGAAGATGGCAAAATTATGCCTGCATTGGAGCTGTTAAGAGAAAAAGGATATATCTATGAGATGGATGGAGCTACCTGGTTCAAATCTACTGATTTTGGCGATGATAAAGACCGTGTATTAATTAAGAATGATGGTTCATACACCTATCTCCTACCAGACATCGCATACCATAAAAATAAGCTGGAACGCGGATTTGAAAAATTAATCAACATTTGGGGAGCAGACCATCATGGGTATATTCCTCGTATGCAAGCTGCGATTCAGGCGATGGGTTACGGAAAAGACACGTTGGAGGTAGAAATCATCCAGCTTGTTCACCTGTTCAAAAATGGTGAGAAAATGAAAATGTCCAAGCGTACAGGAAAAGCTGTCACAATGAGAGACTTGATGGAGGAAGTTGGTTTAGATGCCGTGCGTTATTTCTTTGCGATGAGAAGTGCGGACACGCATATGGACTTTGACCTTGATCTGGCTGTATCCGAATCCAATGATAATCCAGTGTACTACGCTCAATATGCACATGCTCGTATTTGCAGTATCCTTCGTCAGGGAGCTGAAGTGGGTATTACATTGGAAGGCGACGCAGAGCTTAGCCGATTGGGTTCTGAAAAAGAAATTGACCTTCTGAAGAAACTTGGTGAATTCCCACAAGCGGTTGCAGAAGCGGCTCAAAAACGTATGCCGCACAGAATCACGAATTATATCTTTGATCTGGCTTCCACATTCCATAGCTTCTATAATGCTGATAAAGTATTAGATCAGGAAGAGCCTGAAAGAAGTAAAGCTAGACTTGCTCTTGTTCAGGCAACAAAAATTACACTGGCAAATGCATTAAAACTAATTGGTGTATCTGCTCCAGAAAAAATGTAATCTCATATTAATAAAATGCCCACACCTTAAGAGAGGTGTGGGTTGTTTTTTTAAGCTAGTAACAGAATGCTATCAAATATTATCTAATCCTGATGCTTCCGCCGCTTATTCGATTGATTCCTCTTAATGAAGCCAAATCCTCAATCAGCTTCATCATCGCAATATCCTTATTTTTTGCCTCGATTATGAAATCAATTTCAGGAATCCCTATTTGTTTCAGCATTTGGATAAATGGCATGATAAAGTCAACGTCGACGTTGGCTGCGTGTGCGCGAATTTCATTTTCCGAACGGGGAGAAGATATATGGATTTTAGGCTTCCAGCCTCTCAATTCCCATGTCAGAAGAATACGGGGCAACAATTTTTCCAATGGAGTCATAGAAGGATTTGCCACGTGATGATGGTAATCAAATAAAAGCGGGATATCCTCATGCTCACAAACCTGCAGAGTCTCTTCAGTTGTATAAGTCTTATCATCATTTTCGAGTGTCATGAGCTGCTTAATGGATTCAGGGATTTTTTGGCTATTGGCATAAAACCGTTGAATAGCCGTTTGTTTATTTCCATATGATCCGCCGACATGGATATTAATGAGTGCTTGGTCTGGCATTCCCATAGCCTCCAGCATTTTATAATGGTAAACCATATCTTCAACCGCCTTATCTGTCACATCATGATTAGGAGAGGTAAAAAGTGTAAAGGCATTCGGGTGGAAGCTGACACGAAGCTTGTGTTTCCGTACCAGTTTGCCAATTTCAGCCCAATCTTTTTTGAAAGGTGTAATAAAATCCCACTTAACATCAGGGTGAGTTGCAAGCGGTACAATCGAGCTTGAGAAACGATAGATCGGTATTTCATGTGCAATATTATAATGGAGAATTCGTTTGGTGGTTTCGATATTTTGTTTAGTAATTGCGAGTAATCGTTCGATTTGCTCTTCTTGAGATAGTCCGCTCCATCGTGTATAGGTGATGGTTTTGGAGGGGGTTGAATTCCAAAGATTTAAAGCAGTGGATACATATCCAAATCGAATATCCATAAATAAAGGCCTCTCCTTTCCATGTTTTTAAGTAGTAGCCGTTTATTAAGCTATGCGGCAGGGTATTGGTATTAAACTGTAAAATACTTCCTGGATATGGATTGAAACTGAATCAATGTATACCTCAAAGTAGTTCCTCTAACCAATATCTACTCATCTTAGTATGACTAAAAATATAAAAATAAATCTCAAATGATCTATTCGACAAACTAGATTATATTTACCATGTTTTAATAATTAATCTAAAATATGTAAGTTATTGATTGACTGAATGCTCATTCATTATATAAAATATAGTTATACTATATTGGGTTTAGTGTCGTTTTATGTTGTAGGTAACTTTTAAATCATGCTTTCGGTAGCAAAAGGGGGAAGACGGGGATGGAGATGAATGGTCTTCTATGGATCAACTTAGTTGCAGCTGTTCTTGTAACCGCTTACGCAGTTTGGCTGTTCACGTATCTGATCAGAACAAGGATTGCCTATATTAAACTTGGCAAGAAAACTGAGTTTGATAATGACGTAAAGAAGAGGCTGGAAAAGATTTGGGTATTTGTATTTGGGCAGAAAAAATTACTGAAGGATAAGAAAAGCGGAACGATGCATGTGCTCTTCTTTTACGGGTTTATCCTTGTCCAATTTGGAGCGATTGATCTAATTTGGAAAGGGATTAAACCGGGATCTCATTTGCCATTGGGACCTATATATCCGATTTTTACTTTTTTCCAGGAGATAGTTGTACTCCTGGTACTGGTGGCTGTTGTTTGGGCATTCTATCGCCGTTATATTGAGAAGCTTGTTCGGCTAAAGAGGGGATTTAAAGCCGGTCTAGTTCTGATCTTTATCGGAGGATTAATGCTAGCAACGCTTGTAGCGAACGGGGCTGCTATTGTATGGCATGGCGGTGAGCTTCATTGGTCAGAGCCTGTTGCTTCTACGATTGCGATGGCGCTTGGCTGGATGAATGAGACAGCTGCCATAGCTGTATTCTATGTGGCCTGGTGGATACATTTACTATTCATTTTGACGTTCTTGGTATATATTCCGCAATCGAAGCACGCACATTTAATTGCCGGACCAGCCAATGTTTATTTGCACAGATTAACTCCGCCAAAATTAAAGAAAATTGATTTTGAGGATGAAACACAGGAAACGTATGGAGCAGGTAAGATTCAGGACTTTACGGATCTGCAGCTCGTCGATTTATACGCATGCGTGGAGTGCGGCCGTTGCACCAATATGTGTCCGGCAACCGGGACAGGAAAAATGCTGTCACCAATGGACGTTCTAATTAAAATGCGTGACCATTTAACGTTTACGGGAGCTGCAGTTACAAGGAAAGAGCCATGGGTTCCGGGATTTGTATTCAGTAATACGAAAGGCAATCAAATCGCGGTGGCTGCACAGGGTGCGGGTGCTGCGGAGTCTGCGGCAGCAGCTGAATTGTACAATCCAGCTTTGGTGGGTGAGGTTATTACAGAGGAAGAGCTTTGGGCATGTACTACATGCCGCAACTGTGAGGATCAGTGTCCGGTTATGAATGAGCATGTTGGAACCATTATTGATATGCGTCGCTTTCTTGTATTAACGGAAGGTAAAGTACCTGCTGATGCTCAGCGTGCGATGCAAAATATCGAACGTCAGGGAAACCCTTGGGGATTAAACCGTAAAGAGCGTGAAGATTGGCGTGAAGCTCGTGAGGATGTAGTTGTACCGACTGTGAAGGAAATGAAGAAGTCTGGTGAAGAGTTTGAATACTTATTCTGGGTCGGCTCAATGGGATCCTATGACAACCGTTCACAAAAAATTGCTTTATCATTTGCGAAACTTTTAAATGAAGCCGGCGTTAAATTTGCGATTCTCGGTAATAAGGAGAAAAACTCCGGAGATACACCGCGACGTCTTGGGAACGAATTCCTGTTCCAGGAGCTGGCTACAAAGAATATTGAAGAGTTCGAAAAAAATGAGGTCAAAAAGATTGTTACAATCGATCCGCATGCTTTCAATATCTTCAAAAATGAATATCCGGACTTCGGCTTACAGGCAGAGGTTTATCACCATACACAGGTGCTGGCTGATCTAGTGAAGGAAGGCAGATTAAAACCAACTTATGCCGTTAATGAAAAAATTACGTTCCATGATTCTTGTTACTTGGGAAGGTACAACGATGTCTATGATGCACCGAGGGATATTTTAAAAGCAATTCCGGGAGCCTCATTTGTAGAAATAGAAAGAAATCGCGAAAATGGAATGTGCTGTGGAGCGGGTGGGGGCTTGATGTGGATGGAAGAGGAAACAGGCCACCGTATCAATGTTGCCCGTACGGAACAAGCTCTTGAGGTCAATCCGACAGTTATCAGCTCGGGCTGTCCATATTGCTTAACTATGTTAAGTGACGGCACAAAGGCGAAGGAAGTTGAAGAAGAAGTTAAAACATACGATGTGGCAGAACTGCTTGAAAAAGCGGTATTTGGGGAACATAGGGAGCTTGCATCTTAATTTTCACCGATATATGAAGGGGTTCATATAGTAATAGATGAGACAGAAACGGAAATTTACACAACTATTTGTTTTCGAAATATTGCGTAAATATTTCCGTTTCTTTCTTATTTACAGTAAAATACAAATATACCAAATTAAAGCGCTTACATATTTTCTGCCAACGACGAGCGAGCGTTCAGTCAATTAACCAAAGTATGAAATTTGAAAGCGGAGGGATAACGATGGGGAAAACCGTAATTATTGATGGAGCTAGGACGCCTTTTGGAAAATTTGGAGGAGCATTAAGCAGTTTAACAGCTTCGGAGTTAGGCGGAATAGCAATCAAAGAGGCTATAGAACGTGCAGGTGTAAATGCGGCAGATGTGAATGAAGTCATTATGGGATGTGTATTACAGGGTGGCCAAGGGCAAATCGTTTCTCGTCAGGCCTCAAGACATGCAGGGCTTCCATGGTCAGTAAAGACAGAGACGATTAATAAAGTATGTGCATCGGGTTTACGAAGCGTCACGCTCGGAGACCAGATCATTCGGCTTGGTGAAGAAGAAGTTATCGTGGCCGGCGGGATGGAATCAATGAGCAATGCTCCATATATTCTTCCGAAAGCAAGGTGGGGAGCTCGTATGGGAGATACGCCGCTGGTCGATATGATGGTCCATGATGGTTTGACATGCAGCTTTACCGGTGTACATATGGGGTCTTACGGTAACAGCACATCTGAGGACCTGGAATTATCAAGAAGTGATCAGGATAACTGGGCTTATCAGAGCCATCAAAAGGCAATTCGAGCAATTGAATCCGGCCTTCTGCAGGAAGAAATCGTTCCAGTATCGGTCAAACAGCGTAAAGGTGAGCCGGTTGTTGTGGAAATCGATGAAGCGCCGCGAAAAGATACGACAGTGGAGAAGCTGAGTTCCTTGAAACCGGCATTTGACCGGGATGGAACAATAACGGCTGGAAACGCACCGGGGATTAATGACGGGGCTGGAGCACTTGTTTTAATGAGTGAGGATAAAGCAATTGATGAAGGATACAAGATTGGTGCAAGAATTATCGGCCATGCCGAAATTGCTGTGGAAGCAAAGGATTTCCCAAAAACTCCCGGCTTAGTCATTAATGAGCTGCTTAAGAAAACAGAAAAATCACTGGATGATATTGATTTATTTGAAGTGAATGAGGCATTTGCAGCGGTTGCCCTTGCGAGTGGCAAGCTTGCCAATCTTGATGCTGAAAAAGTGAATGTAAATGGTGGAGCGGTTGCCCTTGGCCATCCAATCGGAGCTAGTGGGGCGCGAATCATTCTCACCCTCATGTATGAACTGAAGAGACGTGGCGGCGGCATAGGGATCGCGTCTATCTGCAGCGGCGGCGGACAGGGAGATGCCATTATGATCGAAGTGCCAAAGGCAAAAGAATAAAAAAACGGGGTGAAGTGGGATGGAGATTAAAAAAATAATGGTCATCGGTGCAGGGCAAATGGGGTCTGGAATTGCACAGGTTTGTGCGGTATCAGGGTTCGAGGTGTTTCTGCACGATTTAACTGAAGAGTTTGTAAAAAAGGGTCTGGTTACCATCGAAAATAATTTGTTAAGGCAAGTGGAGAAGGGGCGTTTAAGTGAACAGGAAAAAGTAGAGATCCTGGAAAGATTAACACCCTCAACTGAAATGAAAAATGCAGGTCATGTCGACCTCATAATTGAAGCAGCTACAGAAAATATGGATATCAAAAAGAAAATATTTAAAGAGCTTGATGAGGTTGCGTCGGTTCACACAATTCTCGCTACGAATACCTCTTCCTTACCAATTACGGAAATTGCAGCAGCAACAAAACGTCCGGAGCAGGTAATCGGTATGCATTTTATGAATCCTGTGCCTGTCATGAAGCTTGTGGAGATCATTCGCGGTCTCGCAACTTCTGAAGAAGTATATAAAAAAATTGAAGAGACCGCTAAAGAGCTCGGAAAGATTCCGGTAGAAGTAAATGATTTTCCTGGCTTTGTTTCAAACCGCATACTCATGCCGATGATCAACGAAGCCATATTCACCCTATATGAAGGGGTTGCTTCCAAGGAAGCCATTGATGAAGTGATGAAGCTGGGGATGAATCATCCAATGGGTCCGCTGCAGCTCGCTGATTTTATTGGGCTTGATACATGTTTGTACATTATGGAAACCTTGCATGAAGGTCTTGGAGATGACAAATATCGGCCATGTCCGCTGCTACGTAAATATGTAAGTGCCGGTTGGCTCGGCAAGAAATCCGGCAGAGGATTTTACCAATACAACTAAGTTTGTCAAAAAGGAGGCTGGCTGCAATGGAATTCACGTTTACGGATGAGCAGCAAATGATGAGAAAAATGGTTCGTGAATTTGCCGTCAAGGAAATCGAGCCATTTGTACCAAAGATGGAAGCTGGATTGTTTCCGAGGGAGATTGTATCCAAAATGGCGGAGCTTGGACTGATGGGGATTCCGATACCGGAGTCATATGGCGGGGCCGGAATGGATTATATCTCCTACATTACAGCGATACATGAAATATCGAAAATAAGTCCGACAGTCGGCGTGATTTTATCCGTCCATACATCTGTTGGAACCTACCCGATTTTGAATTTTGGTAATGAAGAACAAAAAAAGGCGTATATACCGAAGCTTGCAAGTGGCGAATATCTGGGTGCTTTCTGTCTAACTGAACCAAGTGCCGGATCAGATGCAGGCTCCCTGAAATCAAGAGCTGTAAGAAAAAATGGGGAGTATATCGTCAATGGTTCAAAAATATTTATCACGAATGGCGGTGAGGCAGATGTCTATATTGTTTTTGCCTCTACGGATCCTTCTAAGAGAAATAAGGGAATCAGCGCTTTTATTGTAGACAAAGACACGCCCGGACTTACCATCGGCAAGGATGAAAATAAAATGGGCTTGCATGGATCAAGAACAGTTCAGCTCATCTTTGAGGATATGAGAGTACCGGCCGAGAATCTGCTAGGGGAAGAAGGACAGGGAATGTCCATCGCGCTGAATAACCTGAATACAGGGCGGATTGGGATTGCAGCACAGGCACTTGGGATAGCGGAAGGGGCTTTTCAGCATGCTGTCCAATATGCAAAGAATCGCAGCCAATTTGGGAAACCAATCTCTGCTCAGCAGGGAATAGGCTTTAAGCTCGCCGATATGGGGACAATGGTTGAGGCTTCAAAATTACTGGTTTATCAGGCAGCTGCTTTAAAAAGTTCGAATCAGCCTTGTACAAAGGAGGCATCCATGGCAAAGCTGTTTGCCTCGCGTACGGCAGTTGAAGTGGCGACCGAAGCAATCCAGGTTTTTGGAGGCTATGGCTATACCGAGGAATACCCAGTAGAACGTTATTTCAGGGATGCAAAGGTGACAGAAATATACGAAGGTACAAGCGAAATCCAACGAATAGTAATCAGTAAGCATTTGATGGGCTAATAGAACAGGGGGAAATAGGAATGAATTTTAAATTATCAGAGGAACATGAAATGATTCGCAAAATGGTTAGGGACTTTGCCCGGAATGAAGTCGCACCGACTGCGGCCGAACGGGATGAGGAAGAGCGTTTTGACAGGGAAATCTTTAACAAAATGGCGGAGCTCGGGCTTACAGGTATTCCTTGGCCAGAGGAGTATGGTGGAATCGGCAGTGATTATGTAGCCTATTGCATTGCCATTGAAGAACTTTCGCGTGTCTGTGCTTCAACAGGTGTTACGCTATCTGCTCATACATCATTGGCTGGCTGGCCAATTTATAAATTTGGCAATGAAGAACAAAAGCAAAAATATTTAAGACCTATGGCGCAGGGAGAGAAAATTGGAGCGTATGGGCTGACGGAGCCGGGATCGGGCTCGGATTCGGGAGCTATGAAAACAACTGCCCGTCTGGAAGAAGATCATTATGTTTTAAATGGCTCTAAAATATTCATTACAAATGGGGGCGTGGCGGATACATATGTGGTCTTTGCATTGACAGATCCGTCCTCTAAACATAAAGGTACAAGCGCATTCATTGTGGAGAAAGATTTCCCTGGCTTTAGTGTTGGAAAAAAGGAAAAGAAACTCGGGATTCGTTCATCTCCAACAACAGAGATTATTTTTGAAGAGTGTAAAGTACCGAAGGAGAATCTATTAGGTACAGAGGGAGAAGGATTTAAAATCGCCATGATGACCCTTGATGGAGGAAGAAATGGCATTGCTGCGCAGGCTGTTGGAATCGCTCAGGGAGCGCTCGACGCTGCAGTGGATTATGCGAGGGAGCGAGTTCAGTTCGGCAAACCAATTTCTGCCCAGCAGGGAGTTGGCTTTAAGCTTGCAGATATGGCAACCAGTATAGAGGCTTCAAGACTTTTAACCTATCAGGCTGCTTGGCTGGAATCCGAGGGACTTCCATATGGAAAAGAGTCGGCTATGTCCAAATTATTTGCCGGCGATACAGCAATGAAGGTCACAACAGAAGCGGTACAGGTATTTGGCGGGTATGGATATACAAAGGATTATCCGGTTGAACGCTATATGCGTGATGCGAAAATAACACAAATTTATGAAGGAACACAGGAAATCCAAAGACTTGTTATCTCAAGAATGCTCACCAAAAACTAATTTCAAATTTTTATAGGGTTCTTCCCGGCTATCTTTATCCGGGGAGAATTGATTTTTAAAAGAAATACTTGTAGGTAGGTGGGTGAAAGGGTGAAGAGAATCGTAGTCCATGCCTCAGTAAAGGATGAGAGGCTAGTGAAAAAACGCCGGGACGAGATGATCAAAGGGGCGGTCTCTTTATTCATAGAGAAGGGCTACCACCGAACAACAACAAGGGAAATAGCGAAGGCAGCAGGATTCAGTATTGGAACGCTCTATGAATATATCAGATCCAAGGATGATATTTTATATCTCGTTTGTGACAATATTTACGATGAGGTGAAGGACCGGCTTCAAAAGGCGCTTGAAGAAAGCGAGGGGACATTTGCCGGACTGCGCTTAGGTATCGCCTATTATTTTAAAATTTGTGATGAAATGCAGGATGAAGTATTGGTGATGTACCAGGAAGCAAAATCGTTGAGTAGGGCAGCACTGCCATATGTATTAAATAAAGAAAATGAAATGACGAAAATGTTTGAGGAACTTATTCAGACATGTGTACAGCATGAGGAAATTGATTTAAGCCCGATACAAATTCACCTGCTTGCACATAACATTATTGTTCATGGACAAATGTGGGCATTCAGGAGATGGGGACTTAGAAAAAGCTTTACAATCGATCAATATATTGAAATGCAATCGCATCTTCTTTTAAGCGGTTTAGCCAATGGGGAAAACAGATAAGCAAAGGGGAATGAAAAAAGATGAATAAAGGATATAAACCGAAACACCCTATCCGTTTTGTGACTGCTTCGAGTTTATTTGATGGGCACGATGTCAGTGTCAATATTATGAGAAGAATTCTTCAGGCAAAAGGAGCGGAGGTGATTCACCTTGGTCATAATCGTTCTGTTGAGGAAATTGTTAATGCAGCTATTCAGGAGGATGTTCAGGGGATTGCTGTTTCTTCCTATCAGGGTGGTCACGTAGAATTTTTTAAGTATATGTACGATTTGCTCAAGGAAAGAGGAGCCGGCCATATTCGTATTTATGGGGGCGGCGGAGGAGTCATCATACCAAGGGAGATTAAAGAGCTGCATGAATATGGGATTGCAAAGATTTTTTCACCGGATGATGGAAGAGAAATGGGCCTTGAGGGCATGATGGAATTGCTAATACGTGAATGTGATTATCCACTGCCCCCGCTTGAAGAGTTGAATGAGGGGAATCTATCCGTATCGGCCCCATTAACTGTAGCACGCGCGATTACGATGGTGGAAAATCGCTTGCTGGCTGGGCAGGAAGCCGTTGCTTTGTCAGATGAACTGCAAAAAATAGATGATAAACAGGTTAATCATATTCCGGTAATTGGGATAACCGGTACTGGGGGAGCGGGAAAGAGCTCGCTTACAGATGAATTAATAAGGCGATTCATTAATGAAATCCCTGAACAAAACATAGCAATTCTTTCGATTGACCCAACGAAGCAGAAAACAGGCGGAGCGTTGCTTGGAGACAGAATACGAATGAATGCCATTTTTCATCCGCGTGTGTATATGAGGAGCTTGGCGACGCGGAACTCACACTCTGAGCTTTCCAATTCGATAAAAGATGCAATAGCTGTCGTAAAAGCAGCCGGATTTGATGCTGTAATTATTGAAACAAGCGGAATTGGCCAGGGAGATGCGGCAATAACGGAAGTATGTGATATATCCATGTATGTCATGACAAGTGAGTTTGGAGCCCCTTCACAGCTTGAGAAAATAGATATGATTGATTTTGCTGATTTAATTGTTATTAATAAATTTGAAAGAAAAGGATCAGAGGATGCATTGCGCCAGGTTCAAAAACAATACCAGCGCAGCCGCAATCTATTTGATAAGGATCTGGCTGAAATGCCGGTGTACGGAACGATTGCGAGCCAGTTTAATGATGTGGGTACAAACGCACTTTTTGCTGCGTTGCTTGAAGTCATTGAGAAGAAAACAGGTCAGGAATACAAAAGCCGTTTTAATACATCTGTGCGTTCAGAAAAGCAAAATGTCATCATCCCTCCCGACCGTCAATATTACTTACGGGAAATCGCTGAAACAGTAAAGCAATATCATACCGCCTCACTTGAGCAACAACAGATTGCCAGGCGATTATTTCAAATAGAAGGTACCATACAGGCGTTAGAGGAAGAGGGATATTCAGCGGATGGAACAGAGCCGCTGAGCGAGCTTCAAAAGGGATACAGGCAAAATCTAACCAATGAGTCAAAAGCCATTCTTGATGGCTGGAATAATCAGAAGGAATTATATTCAAAAACAGAACTGATTACGAAAGTACGAAATAAGGAAATTAAGACAGAATTGAGGACTAGTACATTAAGTGGTCTGACCATACCGAAAGTAGCTTTACCTAAGTTTCAGGATTATGGAGAAATCCTGCGCTGGGTACAGAAAGAGAATGTTCCCGGGAAATTTCCGTTCACTGCAGGTGTGTTTCCGTTTAAAAGACAGGAAGAGGATCCGAAGCGGCAATTTGCCGGAGAAGGATCACCGGAGAGAACGAACCGCCGTTTTCATTATTTATCAAAGGATGATACGGCCAAACGGCTGAGCACGGCTTTTGATTCGGTCACACTATATGGCGAGGATCCGCATATACGCCCAGATATTTATGGGAAGGTTGGGGAAAGCGGTGTAAGTGTCTGTACCCTTGAGGATATGAAAAAACTCTATGATGGGTTTGATTTATGTTCACCAAGTACTTCCGTTTCTATGACAATCAATGGCCCTGCTCCCATCATTCTTGCTATGTTTATGAATACCGCCATTGATCAACAAATAGAGAAAAAGCAAGCAGAGCTTAAAAGAACTCTTACTTCTGAGGAAAAGGAAACTGTAAAAAAAGAGACCCTGGAGATTGTCAGAGGAACCGTTCAGGCAGATATTTTAAAGGAAGATCAGGGACAGAATACATGTATCTTTTCTACTGAGTTCGCATTAAAACTGATGGGCGATATCCAGGAGTACTTCGTAAAAAATCGGGTGAGAAATTATTATTCTGTCTCCATATCCGGTTATCACATCGCTGAGGCAGGAGCAAATCCCATTTCACAATTAGCATTTACACTGTCGAATGGCTTTACGTATGTAGAATATTATTTAAGCCGAGGTATGGACATTGATTCGTTTGCACCGAATCTCTCGTTCTTTTTCTCAAATGGACTGGACCCAGAATATACTGTTCTCGGACGTGTGGCAAGGCGAATATGGGCAATTGTTATGAGAGATAAATACGGTGCGAATGAACGAAGCCAAAAGCTGAAATATCATATCCAAACCTCGGGACGTTCCCTGCATGCTCAGGAAATTGATTTTAATGATATCCGTACGACTCTGCAGGCTTTGCTTGCTTTGCAGGATAATTGTAACTCCCTGCATACCAATGCCTATGACGAAGCAATCACTACACCAACGGAGGAATCCGTACGAAGGGCCATGGCCATTCAGATGATTGTTACGAAAGAATTTGGCTGGATGAAGAATGAAAATTCTCTTCAGGGTTCCTTCATTGTTGAGGAATTAACGGATTTAGTAGAAGAAGCGGTTCTCCGCGAATTTGAACGAATCAACGACAGAGGTGGAGTCCTTGGAGCAATGGAAATGCAGTATCAACGTGGCAAAATTCAGGATGAATCTCTTGTTTATGAAATGAAAAAGCATTCGGGTGAGCTTCCGATTATTGGTGTGAACACCTATTTAAATCCTAATCCGCCGAGTGAAGATGAAGTAAACAATATGGAATTGGCCCGTGCCACAAAGGATGAAAAGGATTTACAAATTGCTAATCTAGATAAATTTAAGGAGATTCATGGAATGGCTGCAGAAAATGCTCTAACTCAACTCAAAGAGGCTGCCATTAATGGAGAGAACATATTTGAACAGCTGATGGAAACTGTTAAAACAGCCAGTCTTGGCCAAATCACCCATGCATTATATGAAGTTGGAGGGCAATATCGCAGAAATATGTAAGTTTCTGTGCTACCAGAGTACAGACTAATTAATGTCTGTACTCTGATTTTTTAGGATGACATTCAAAGGATTGATCATTTGCTCAATATTTGTGTATGGGATTGAACATTAATAGCTGGTTGTATGGTAGGATAAAAAAGTAGAAGCTTTTTATTATAAGATACATAAAAGCAGGTTATAATGGAGAAACGAGAGGATACTGGAAACGGGTTGAACAAAGACCGATCAGTGCCCCTTTAAGTCCTTGTGATGGCTTTTTATTTATATTCTTATAAAGCCGCAAGAGGAAAAAGGATAGAACGGATAAAATAAAGTGGCAAAAAGATGAATCGTTTGGTTATAATGGGATATGCATAATTGGGCATTCATGTTGATTTGATAGAAAGGAAGTGCGAACAATGAAACTAGCCAACCTGTCTAAGGAAGAAGTAAGTGAAATGGCTTACATTGAAATTGCGAACGTGTTACTTATAGAAAAGAAAGAAGCAATAGATTTTAAGGTAATGATGGATAAAATCCAAAAATTACTTGGTTTGACAGATGAAGAAGTTAGTGCAAAAATGGGCCAATTCTATACAGATCTAAATGTAGACGGCCGTTTTATCAGTATTGGAGACAATCGCTGGGGACTAAAAGGATGGTACCCTGTTGAACAAGTTGAAGAAGAAACAGTTCCAGCTTCTAAAGTGAAGAAGAAGAAAAAAGGCAAAAAAGCACTCGTTGATGACTTTGATGATGAGGATGAAGTTCTTGATTTTGATGATCTTGATGACTTCGATGACGACGATGATGAGGATGATTCTTTAATTGATGATTTCGACGATATCGATGACATCGATGATGATGAGGATGATGATGACGAGGATCTAATCGAGGACGAAGTTATCGTTGAGGATGATTATGATCTTGACGACGAAGAAGAAGAGGAAGAAGATCTTGTGATTGACGAAGAAGAAGAGGACGACAATCGCTAATCCTTTAACCTTGACTTAAAGTGTCAATCTTTGTAGAATATTCATTGGGCTCCTTTAAAATAAAGGAAACACTATTAAGCGATTTTAAGCTCCCTTGCTTGCAAGGGGGCTTTTTTATTTTTTTTAGGGGATAGGCCCGATGAAAAAACAAAAACTAATCACTATTAATAGATTTGTGCTTACCAAATGAAATCAATACGATCTTTTAGGAGGTTTTTATAGATGACAAAATATATTTTTGTTACAGGCGGAGTTGTATCTTCTTTAGGAAAAGGGATTACAGCTGCTTCACTTGGCCGCTTATTGAAAAACAGAGGCTTGAAAGTGACAATCCAAAAATTTGACCCATACATCAATGTGGACCCGGGAACGATGAGTCCTTATCAACATGGTGAAGTTTTCGTAACAGATGATGGTGCAGAAACAGATTTAGACTTAGGCCATTATGAGCGTTTTATTGATATCAATTTATCTAAGCTTTCCAATGTAACAACAGGTAAAGTTTACTCTCACGTGTTAAAGAAAGAGCGCCGCGGAGACTATTTAGGCGGAACGGTGCAAGTAATCCCGCATATTACGAATGAGATTAAAGAGCGGATTTTGAAAGCTGGCCATGATACAAATGCGGATGTCGTTATTACCGAAATTGGCGGAACAGTAGGGGATATTGAATCCTTGCCATTCCTGGAAGCGATTCGTCAAATTAAGAGTGATATTGGCAGCGATAACGTTCTATACATTCACTGTACATTGATTCCTTACCTTAAAGCTGCTGGTGAAATGAAAACAAAGCCTACACAGCACAGTGTTAAAGAATTGCGCAGCTTAGGTATTCAGCCAAATATTATCGTCGTGCGTACAGAATTACCAATCTCTCAGGATATGAAAGACAAACTTGCTCTGTTCTGTGACATTGATAAAAATTCTGTCATCGAGTGCCGTGATGCAGAAACTTTATATTCCATTCCATTGGATCTTCAGGCACAAGGAATGGACGAAATTGTTTGTAACCATTTGAAATTGCAAACAAACGATGCAGATATGACAGAATGGAAAGAGTTGCTACATAAAGTAACGAATCTGACCAAAGAAGTGAAAATCGGTCTTGTTGGAAAATATGTAGAGCTTCAAGATGCCTATATTTCTGTAGTAGAAGCATTAAAACATGCCGGCTATGCATTTGATGCAGATGTGAAGATTAAATGGATTAACGCAGAGCATGTAAATAAAGAGAATGTAAATGAAATGCTTGATGATGTGGATGGTATTTTGGTGCCGGGCGGATTTGGAGACCGTGGTGTTGAAGGAAAAATCCTGGCAACCGAATATGCCCGCACTAACAAAAAGCCGTTCTTTGGAATCTGTCTTGGTATGCAGTTAGCATCCATTGAATTTGCACGTAACGTTCTTGGGTTAAAAGATGCTCATTCTTCTGAGCTTAATCCGGAAACGACAAACCCAATCATTGACTTACTTCCTGAACAAATTGATATCGAGGACCTTGGCGGGACTCTTAGACTTGGTTTATATCCATGTAAAATTGTTCCTGGAACGAAAACATTTGAAGCTTATCAAGATGAAGTGGTATATGAGCGCCACCGCCATCGTTATGAGTTCAACAACCATTACCGCGAAGATATGGAGAAACAAGGCTTTATCTTCTCAGGTACCAGCCCGGATGGACGTCTGGTAGAAATTATTGAATTGAAGGATCATCCTTGGTTCATTGCTTCTCAATTCCATCCAGAATTCAAATCAAGACCACAGCGTCCGCAGCCATTGTTCCGTGAATTCATTCATGCATCACTAGGCGAAAAATAATAAAAATAAAGGTGTACAGAAAATCAGTTACTACTGATAGCTCTGTACACCTTTTTTATTTTCGAGTGATTTTTTACTCAAAAGTGATATTTGTACTCATAAGGGCGATTAAATATACAATTCGTCCTATAAAGGTTCAATAAATTGGAAAACGCTCATCTGAAAAGGCTATTCAATTAGTTGAAATTATAAAATTTCAACTAACCTCAATCGTCCAAACTTACAACTTTATATAGTAAACGAAATCATTATCAGAAAACTTTTATCAAACAAAAACAGACAAGAAACTTGCTGGTATGCGCTTACGTAATGTAAAGTTATTTTTTGGCCAAGCAGGATAATTATTCTTCTTCATATTCCTTAATGATTTCATCGATTGACAGAGTGATTCCCTGATAAACGAAGAGGGCGGCTGCAAGGGTGGGAATCCCGCTTCTTGTTCCATCCTCATTTGGAATAAGACCTCGTGTTGCTTTTAAATCAATATGGATATCTGCCAGATTGGCAAGGTTCGGCGTATTGATATCATCTGCAGCAGGAGCCAGGGAAACGGCAACAAAAGGGATACGCTGTCCGTTTAAGGATTCAGCTAAAGCAACTGCTTCCGGTTCGGTTGCAGTTCGTGCAAAAATGATGGCGCGGTCTCGTTGCTCGATTTGAGCCATATATTGGCCGTTATACAATCGCTTCACGCCTTTGATCGGTTCAGGTCCATCGATTGCCTGGCTGATAATCCCATCCATTTCTTTAAAACCATGAAGATAAACAATACCATGGCTGACTAAAGCCTGAGCTAATAATCTCGCTGCGTCCTCCATATTTTCCTGTTCATCTTGTTCAATTTTTTTATAAATACCAGTTAATTGAGTTAAATATATTTTCAGCATTTGGGTCAACTCCTGATTTTAATAGTAATAGATGCTTTCATTTTTACTGTTTTTACAGCATTAAAATGATAAGTTCCTGTCAAAGTATAAATGCTTGAACGTAAATTGTCGAAAGACAATTTCGTTTGAATAAAGGTATTATTTACCTATTAGTAGAACTTATAGATTTAAGTGTCTTATTTATACAGGCTAACGGAAAGAAGGAGCTGTGTAAAATGAATGAAAAAATTTTAATTGTTGATGATCAATTTGGCATCCGTATTTTGCTGAATGAAGTACTGCAGCAGGAAGGATATCAAACATTTCTGGCGGCAAATGGAGAGCAGGCATTGGCGCTCCAGAAAAGTGAATCACCAGATTTAGTGTTGCTGGATATGAAAATTCCCGGTATGGACGGAATTGAGATTTTAAAAAGAATGAAAGAAGAAGATCAGGGCATTCGTGTATTAATTATGACAGCGTATGGAGAATTAGATATGATTCAGGAAGCGATGAACCTGGGAGCCTTGACTCATTTTGCAAAACCATTTGATATTGATGATATTAGGAAAGCGGTAAAGGATCATTTACCGGTTGCTAAAATTGACAGTTAAATGTACATTTTGCACACTTGTTGATAGTTTGAGGACAAGTTGATATGCTAGAGATAACTTCCCTCTGACGCTTTTTGCAGAAGGGGGAATACATATCGATCCATTAGGGAAAATGATAAGGGAAGCCGTTTGGCTCGAGCTTATTATTAACAAGGAGGAAGAAAAATGCCTTTAGTATCAATGACTGAAATGCTGAACAAAGCAAAAGAAGAAGGATATGCAGTTGGACAATTTAATATCAATAATCTAGAGTATACCCAAGCTATTCTTCAAGCTGCTGAGGAAGAAAAATCTCCAGTAATCTTAGGGGTTTCTGAAGGGGCAGCTCGTTACATGGGCGGTTTTAAAGTGTGTGTAGCAATGACAAAAGCCTTAATGGAAGAATACAAGACAACAGTTCCAGTTGCTATTCACTTAGACCACGGTTCCAGCTTTGAAAAATGTAAAGAAGCTGTTGATGCAGGATTCACTTCCGTTATGATTGATGCTTCTCATCACCCATACGAAGAGAATATTGAAATTACTTCTAAAGTGGTTGAATATGCTCATGCAAATGGTGTTTCTGTTGAAGCAGAACTTGGAACAGTTGGCGGACAAGAAGATGACGTAGTAGCTGATGGCGTTATCTATGCTGACGTTGAAGAGTGTAAAGATCTTGTAAAACGTACAAATATCGACTGTCTTGCTCCAGCGTTAGGCTCTGTTCACGGACCTTACAAAGGTGAACCGAAATTAGGTTTCAAAGAGATGGAAGAAATCGGAAAAGAAACTGGTATGCCATTAGTACTTCACGGTGGATCCGGTATTCCTTTACACGATATCCAAAAAGCTATTTCTCTTGGAACAGCTAAAATTAATGTAAATACTGAAAACCAAATCACTTCTGCTAAAGCGGTACGTGAAGTATTGGCTGCGGACAAAGAAGTATACGATCCACGTAAATACCTTGGACCAGCTCGTGAAGCAATTAAAGAAACGGTTATCGGTAAAATTCGTGAATTCGGTTCTAATAACAAAGCATAAAAGATATCTTTACGAGAGGATGCCACTCATCATGGGATCCTCTTTTTTACTATACATAATTTTGGTTAAATCATACGTTTTTAAAGGTGAAATTATTTGCTCAAAATGGAGAACAATGACACAATATAAAAGACATAGAAATTCATTCAAGGAGGAATTTAAATGAAGTTTTTTATAGATACAGCAAACTTAAATGAAATTAAAGAGGCCCATGCACTTGGTATTTTGGCAGGTGTAACAACGAACCCATCATTAGTTGCGAAGGAAAAAGATGTTTCTTTCCATGATCGTCTGCGTGAAATAACAGCGTTGGTACCTGGTTCTGTAAGTGCAGAGGTTATTGCACTGGATGCGGAAGGTATGATTCGTGAGGGTAAAGAATTAGCTGAGATTGCTCCGAACATCACAGTAAAAGTACCAATGACTCCAGACGGATTAAAAGCAGTTCATGCATTGACTGAAGCAGGAATCAAAACAAACGTAACTTTAATTTTTAATGCCAATCAGGCTTTATTAGCTGCTAGAGCAGGTGCAACATATGTTTCTCCTTTTATCGGAAGATTAGATGATATTGGACAAAATGGACTTGATTTAATAGCTGAAATTGCAGAAATCTTTGCAATCCATGATATCGATTCAGAGATTATTGCAGCAAGTATCCGTCATCCACAGCATGTGACGCAAGCAGCACTTCGCGGCGCACATATTGCAACGGTTCCTTATAACGTAATTCTTCAAATTTGTAAGCATCCGCTAACAGACAAAGGAATTGAAGCATTCCTTAAGGATTGGGAAACAAGAACAGAAAAATAATCGTGGTAAAATATGTATGAATGATCCGAGCTTGTGAAATAATTTGACAGACTAGCTTTAATTCAGGTGATTTTTGTGGTAATATTTACCTTATTCTCGCCGGACGGATAAAATCACATCAAGGGCGCAGAAGGGAGTTATTATGGAAAAGCTTAAAATAGCGGGTGGGTATCCGCTAAAAGGGGAAGTTCGCATAAGTGGTGCAAAGAATAGTGCAGTTGCTTTAATACCAGCAACTATTCTTGCTGACTCATCTGTAACAATTGAGGGGCTTCCAAATATCTCTGACGTAGAAATGCTTAAAGGATTACTTGAAGAAATCGGCGGTCAGGTAACACTTGACTCAACTGAAATGACTGTTGATCCGAGTAAGATGATATCAATGCCTCTTCCAAACGGAAGGGTCAAACAATTACGTGCCTCCTATTATTTAATGGGAGCGATGCTCGGTAAATTTAAGAAAGCAGTTATTGGCTTGCCGGGGGGATGCTATTTGGGACCTCGCCCAATTGATCAGCATATCAAAGGATTTGAAGCTCTCAGTGCTCAGGTAACAAATGAGCAGGGGGCAATCTATTTGCGTGCTGAAGAATTACGTGGAGCCCGAATCTACCTGGATGTTGTCAGCGTAGGAGCAACGATTAATATCATGCTCGCAGCTGTATTAGCTAAAGGCAAAACCATTATTGAAAATGCTGCGAAAGAGCCGGAAATTATCGATGTTGCAACATTGTTAACGAATATGGGAGCCCGTATCAAAGGTGCAGGTACGGATGTCATTCGTATCGAGGGTGTCGAAAAACTTCATGGTTGCAGACATACCATTATTCCTGACCGTATCGAGGCAGGAACCTATATGATTGTTGCCGCAGCAGTTGGAGAAGGTATATTGATTGATAATGTAATACCGCAGCATCTTGAATCCCTGATTGCAAAGCTAAGAGAAATGGGAATTGGTATTGAAGAGCGGGACGACCAGATTTATATACCGAAGGCTGAAAAATTAAAAGCAGTAGATATAAAAACCCTTGTATATCCTGGTTTCCCTACGGATTTACAGCAGCCCTTAACAGCATTATTGACGAAGGCTACTGGATCTTCCGTTGTTACGGATACCATATATGGATCTCGATTTAAACATATAGATGAATTAAGCAGGATGAACGCCGATATTAAGGTAGAAGGCCGTTCTGCAATTATTAATGGACCTGTTCAGCTTAATGGAGCAAAAGTGAAGGCAAGTGATTTGCGCGCCGGAGCTGCTTTAATTATTGCTGGTCTATTAGCAGAGGGAGTTACCGAAATAACCGGTGTCGAGCATATCGATCGGGGATACAGCTTTATAGTGGACAAGCTTTCAGGACTGGGAGCGACCATATGGAGAGAACAATTATCGCCGAGAGAGATTGAGCAGCTTAAGAATTCTTAATGTAACAATCTAAATAAGAAACCAAATTTGGTTATGAAAACGTAATTTAGATAAAAATAGTAGTTCCTCCAGGTGAAAATCTGGAGGACTTTATTATAAAAATTATGAAATTGTGATATATTGAGAATGTTGCAATAGTTTTAAAAACCTCTATGTGATGTTAATAGTTGAAGTCTGAATCAAAAGCGAGTAAAATGGATTTGTTTTTGAGAAAAAAATAGAATAGAATATAATTGCTAATGAAAGCAACAAATGGTTTACGTGGATTTAAACCGCAACTCATCCTTTTACCTTCCTAAATATTTTCTTCTTGATAACCCTATCCATGTAGTAATAAACAAATCACTAAAATCAATCTAATTAATTTACTGAAGTGTGGTGTCATAATGGAATTAACAATTTCCGATTTAGAGAATTTAAAGCTAAAAGAGCTTTATGAACAAGCTAAAAAGTATAAAGTGTCCTATTATAGTAAGCTGACAAAGAAAGAATTGATCTTTGCCATCTTAAAAGCTCAGGCGGAGCGAGATGGGTACCTATTCATGGAAGGTGTTTTAGAAATCATTCCATCTGAAGGGTTTGGATTCCTAAGACCGATCAATTACTCACCAAGTTCAGAGGATATCTATATTTCGGCATCTCAGATTCGCCGATTTGATCTAAGAAACGGTGATAAAGTATCCGGTAAGGTACGTCCTCCAAAAGAAAATGAACGGTATTATGGATTATTGCATGTTGAAGCAGTGAATGGGGATAATCCTGAATCAGCTAAGGAGAGGGTGCATTTCCCTGCATTAACTCCGCTGTATCCTGATCGTCAGGTTGTACTTGAAACAACTCCCCGCAATGTATCTACACGTGTAATGGATATCGTAGCACCTGTTGGTTTTGGGCAACGTGGATTGATTGTCGCACCTCCAAAGGCTGGTAAAACGATGCTTCTTAAAGAAATCGCCAATGCCATTACAACGAATCACCCGGATGCGGAATTAATCGTCCTTTTAATTGACGAGCGTCCTGAGGAAGTAACAGATATCGAGCGATCTGTACAGGCAGATGTAGTCAGCTCAACATTTGATGAGGTTCCTGAAAACCATATCAAAGTAGCAGAGCTTGTATTAGAGCGTGCTATGCGTCTGGTTGAGCATAAACGAGATGTTATTATTTTAATGGATAGTATAACAAGATTGGCACGTGCTTATAACCTAGTAATCCCTCCAAGCGGCAGAACATTGTCAGGTGGGATTGACCCGGCGGCATTTCACCGTCCGAAGCGTTTCTTTGGAGCTGCACGTAATATTGAAGAAGGCGGTAGCTTAACCATTTTAGCAACAGCTCTTGTGGATACAGGTTCAAGAATGGATGACGTTATTTACGAAGAATTTAAAGGAACGGGTAATATGGAGCTTCACCTGGATCGCTCACTAGCAGAAAGAAGAATATTCCCTGCTATTGATATTCGCCGATCTGGGACAAGGAAAGAGGAGCTTATTATTCCGAAAGACCATTTGGAAAAATTATGGGCTATTCGCAAAACGATGTCAGATATGCCTGATTTTGCTGAGCGTCTGTTACGAAAACTTAAACAAACTAAAACCAACCAAGAATTCTTTCAATACCTCGATGACGAGATGAAAAAGTCAACGGGCGGATCGAAAAGAATCTTGTAATAGTAGCAGTAGCTGTTGATTTAAAATAACACGTCTGTTATAATATCTTGAGTGTGCTTATACTAAAAAGAGCACGCTTGATAACTCTGTTTCGAAAGACTCAGGGCGGAAGGAGTGGAAAAGATGAAAACAGGAATTCACCCTAATTACAAAACAGCAACTGTTAAATGTGCTTGTGGTAATGAATTTGTAACTGGCTCTGTTAAAGAAGAGGTGCGCGTAGAGGTTTGCAATGAATGCCACCCATTCTACACTGGACGTCAAAAGTTTGCTTCTGCTGATGGACGTGTTGAGCGTTTCAACAAGAAGTATGGTTTCAAATCCCAACAACAAGAACAATAATTTTGATTTTCGGAAACAGGCAGCGGGTAAGCCGCTTGCCTGTTTTTTTGCTTTAAGGCAGACACAGGCTAATGTACTGAGAAAAACATGTTGGTCTGTGTTTGTATGTTTTTAGAGGAGTTATATCAATTTTTTAACAACAAAGGTCTCTATTAACAAATGATAAAAAATCTTTTCTTGAGCAGTTTATGATGTATAATTATCTATTGGTATAGTAAATGCAGGAATGTTACAAGCAAAATCCTAATGAACCTAGTAAAGACAGGAAGGGAGACCCCAACACATGTACGAAACGAAACAATTTGGCTGGATAGAATTAATTTGTGGCAGCATGTTTTCCGGAAAATCTGAAGAACTGATTCGCAGGGTAAGGAGAGCGGTCTTTGCTAAGCAATCCATTGCTGTTTTCAAACCGGCTATTGATAATCGATACAGTGAGGAAGCGGTGGTTTCCCACAATGGAACTTCTGTTATTGCCAAAGGCATTACGCATTCATCCCATATCTTCGATCATATAGATTTAGATACAGATTTAATTGCCATTGATGAAGTGCAGTTTTTTGACGAAGAAATTGTACAGGTTGCTCAGCATTTGGCAGACAGCGGCTATCGAGTAATCCTGGCTGGCCTTGATCAGGATTTTAGAGGAGAGCCATTCGGGCCGATGCCGGAGTTAATGTGCCTGGCAGAACAGGTAACAAAACTACAGGCAGTTTGTTCCGTATGCGGATCCCCTGCAAGCCGGACGCAGCGTTTGATTGATAAGAAGCCTGCAGGCTATGAGGACCCTGTTATTTTAGTGGGTGCATCGGAATCCTATGAGCCAAGATGCCGTCATCATCATGAAGTACCAGGCAAACAAGAAACGGTACATACACCGATTAACGGTGGTATCGAAAACATAAAAACAAACAGGCTTTAAAAGGAATGAACACCTCCGGAGGAATAAGTGGAATTTGGGGGTGTTTTTGTATGTCAGAAATAAAAGGGTATGGCAGATTAAAGGATGTATGTTCATCTTTGCCGTCTCTTTTTTTCGTTTCCGTCTGATTGTGGTACAATAAACAAATCAAATACTGAGGTAAAAACCTCTTTTAAAAACCTGTTAATGAGGTGAAGAAATTGATCGATCGTTTACAAGCGGTAGAAGACCGATATGACAAATTAAATGAGCTTTTGAGTGACCCGGAAATCGTAAATGACACTAAGAAGCTTCGCGAATATTCCAAGGAACAATCAGATATTCAGGAGACTGTCTTTGCGTATCGAGAATATAAAGATGTACGTTCCCAATTTGTTGATGCGAAAGCAATGCTTGAAGAGAAGCTGGATGCTGAAATGCGTGAAATGGTGAAGGAAGAAGTAGATGAACTTTCCGGACAAATGAAAGAGTTGGAAGAAAAGCTTAAAGTATTGCTGATTCCCAAAGATCCTAATGATGATAAAAACGTTATTATGGAAATTCGCGGAGCAGCCGGCGGTGATGAAGCGGCCCTATTCGCAGGAAGTCTTTATAGAATGTACAGCCGTTATGCTGAGGCACAAGGATGGAAGATTGATGTAATGGATTCAAATCCAACGGGGCTTGGCGGTTATAAAGAAATCATCTTTATGATTAATGGAAATGGCGCATACTCCAAGATGAAATTCGAAAACGGTGCCCATCGTGTACAACGTGTCCCTGAAACAGAATCAGGCGGTCGTATTCACACATCAACAGCGACTGTGGCTTGCTTACCGGAGGCAGAAGAGGTTGAGGTTGAAGTTCATGACAAAGATATCCGTGTAGATACGTTTGCATCCAGCGGACCGGGCGGACAAAGTGTTAACACTACCATGTCAGCTGTACGTCTTACTCACGTTCCTACGGGGATTGTTGTATCCTGCCAGGATGAAAAATCCCAGATTAAAAACAAAGAGAAAGCAATGAAAGTATTGCGTGCTCGTATTTATGATAAATTCCAGCAGGAAGCACAGGCTGAGTATGACAGTGCTCGTAAATCTGCAGTCGGAACAGGGGATCGCTCAGAACGTATCCGTACGTATAATTATCCGCAAAACCGTGTTACAGATCACCGCATTGGATTAACCATTCAAAAGCTGGATCAAATCATGGAAGGCAAATTGGATGAAGTGATTGATGCATTGATTGTTGAGGACCAGGCTAGCCGTCTTCAAAATGCGGAGGATTAAGAATGATGAAAGTGTATGAAGCTCTTCGATGGGCTTCTTCTTTTTTAAGGGAGAATGGCCGTGATGAAAATGCTGGAGAATGGCTGTTGATGAATCAGCTGGGTCTATCCCGTGCTCAAATGCTTGCGAATATGCATGATGAGTTAACGGAAGAGGAAGAAGCTATCTTTATAAAGGATGTAAAAAAGCATGGAATCGAAGCAGTACCTGTGCAGCATATAATTGGCAGCGAGGAGTTTTATGGCAGGACATTTCTGGTGAATGGAGATGTATTGATTCCGCGTCCTGAAACGGAAGAGCTGATATTTCATGCCTTAGCTAAACTAAAAAAGCTTTTTAGTCCTGAAGAGAAGCTGGACATGGCTGATATTGGGACAGGCAGCGGGATTATTGCGATTACGATGGCATTGGAATGTCCTGATATGAAAGTGACGGCTGTCGATTTGTCAGAGAAAGCATTGAAACAGGCAGCTGAAAATGCTCAACGCCTTCAGGCTGAGGTGGCGTTCTTGCAGGGGGATTTGCTCAAACCATTAATAGATGCTGGTAAAAGGGTGAATGTTCTTCTTTCTAATCCTCCTTATATTCCTGAATCAGATCATGCAATCCTTTCGGATGTGGTTAAAAACCATGAACCTCATCTCGCCTTGTTTGCTGGAAATGATGGTTTGGATTGTTACCGCCAAATTACATCAGATCTGCCAAATGTACTTACAGACAAAGCATTGGTTGGATTTGAAGTAGGCGCCGGTCAGGGAGAGCAAGTAGCAGAACTAATGCAAGCTGTTTACCCTGAAGCCCATGTAGAAGTCCTGTTCGATATCAACGGAAAAGATCGAATGGTCTTTGGCGAAATAAAAAGCTGAAACGGCTTGATCAGAAGCGAGGAGCATAAGACAGGGGCTCGGAGGGAGGTGCTCTTCCCTCCCGCAGAGGTCATGCTTATGTCCTGAGCTTCTAGCCGTTGAAGCTAGATTACATAAAAAGCTGAAGAGCCTGTATCGATGAACGAAGACTAAGACGCCACGTCCTGTGGCAACGTCTTCATGACCAACATCCTGTAGGCCCGCGACGAGCATAAGATGAATACTCGGAGGGAGGCGTTCTTCTCTCCTGTAGAGTATTTGCTTATGACTCGAGCTCCTAGGCCCAGAAGCTGGATTACATAAAAAGCTGAGGCGACTGCCCAGCTCCGACAAGCATAAGGAGAGGCATGAAGGGAGGCTATTAAGGAACAAAGACTAAGAACGCCACATCGTGTGGCAGCGTCTTTGTGATCAACGTCCTGTTGACCTCCGTAGTGGCTATCCTTATGACCTCGAGGAGCTAGGAGTCGAAGCTAGATTCTCAAAAATCCGAGATACCGTGTGCCCTGAAAAGATAGATTCCCAATATCTCCTTCTGCTAACATCCCGTAGTCTTTTCCACTTAAAGTCAATTCCATTCGGTCACCGCTTTCCATCTCAAACGTCGCATAATACCAGGTGCTGGACGAATTGTCACTTCCTCTGCTCTCTGATCGTTTGGTGACAACCTTAGCAACTACATTCAGCCTGGGCTGTTTATTATTATGACTCCATTTAGATAGGCTTTTGATGATAATAAATAGAAAAGTGCCAATGACTAAAATAAAAATAATACCAAAGATGATTGGAAAGCCAGTTAAAAAAATGCCAAAGAACCCACCATCATCCATCATAAAATTATCCATTTTTATACTCTCCCTTCCCTTATTTTCAAGAATGCGGTAAATAAAACGCGGTAGAAATAAAATTCAGATAATTATAGTTTAAGATAGAAAAAAACTGTCCACACTGTTTGTAAGTGAAGGGACGGTGTTTACGATGATGGCAAAAAAATATTTGCCTTTAATATATATTGTATTACTTTGTGCGGCAACAATGACTGGAATGATTACACCGAAAAACAGTTCTTCTGCGACAGAAACAGAGGTTCAAGTAATCCCGAATGAAGCGATCCGCTTACGGATCTTAGCAAACAGTAATAAAGAAGCTGACCAGGAATTGAAACGATCCATCAGGGATGAGGTCAATAAAGAAATTAACAAATGGGTAGCAGAATTAACTTCAATTGAGGAAGCCAGAAAAGTGATTGGTTCCCGTTTGTCTGATATAGAAGCTATAGCTGAAGATGTTATGGTCAAAGAAGGTAATGTACAAAAGATACAGGTTGATTTTGGTGAAACTGTTTTTCCAACTAAGCTATATGGACAATATTTATATCCGGCAGGCAAGTATGAAGCTATTAAAATCACATTGGGTGAGGGTCAAGGTGAGAACTGGTGGTGCGTCCTTTTCCCGCCGCTATGCTTTCTGGATTTCAACAGCGGAACAGCTGTAGCAAATGATTCAGCGTATGAAGAGTCAGCTGAAGAAGTTGAGCCAGTTAATAATAGTATGAACGAGGAAACTGCAGAACAAACGCAAACGGATGATCAAAAAATACAACCGATTAAGACTGCCGCCCAAACGGATAAATCGATTGAAAAGGCAGAAGATCAAGAAACGCAAATGGATTACGAGAACCAGTCTGAAGAAGCCGGACAAGATATCGCCCCTCCTGTTTATGAAAATCAGGATGAAGAGCCGGTTAAGGTGAAATTCTTTTTAAAAGAGATCTTGAAGGATTTGTTTTGAGAAACAGAATAGTACTCGGAGCAAATCAAGTTAAAAGTACAAATAGGAAGTGTTGTGCTGGAGCCGAAGTGGTTTCAGAATAGAGCGGGAAACTGGGAAATACCAGCCGAAGTTGAACAGAATTCAGCCGAACTGGCATAGAATTCAGCTGAATTTGCCAAAATAGCAGCCAACCGGATAATCAGCCTGATCCGGTTCTATTTTCCCTATTAATTCATATCCATATAGTAGTTGTGATTTGATAGTGAAGGGAGAATAGAAGGTGTATTATTTATCTATATCAAAAAGTACCGATATTGAAGGAATTGAGCGGTTTGCGGCACCTCAAGGAGTTGAGCTGCATCATGAAGACATTAGTTCAGGAAAATTTGTTTTATTAAAAGAAGAAGGCTCTATTAAAGGAATGATTGGTCTGGAGCCATGTGGAGATTATGGGGTGCTTAGGTCTTTTCTGTTTAAAGAGGAGGCTCAGGTGCAAGTACCTGCCCTGTTTGAAACGATCTTGGCTTTAGCAAAGGAAAAAGGGTTGAAAAAGATATTTCTGATATCGAATAAACTGCAAGCGTTAGGATTTTTTGAGGCTCTTCAATTTGAAAGAGTGAAAAACGGGGAGATTCCTAAAGACGTAAGAGATTCCTCGGTTGTGGAAAAGGTGTGGACAATAAACGAAACATATATCATGGAAAGAGCCCTATAAGGATGAAATTATCCACGATTTTATTGGCTTTATTCACAGACTGTGGATAAAGCTTGTTTTATTGTATAAATTCTTTTATACTTGCAAGGTGATTTTGTGAAAAATGTCGAGGAATCCTTATTTAATAAGTAATTTATAGAGAATGTTGTAGATTGGTGGCAGGTGATAATAGTGGAAACAAAAATGTGGACAGTGGATAAAATTGTGGATAAAGAAGAGGGTTATCCACAATTGATGGATGCGGCCCAAAAATTGAAAGCCGGAGAGCTGATTGCTTTTCCGACTGAAACGGTTTATGGACTTGGAGCAAATGCTTTACTTGGAGGGTCTGTAGCAGCTATTTATGAGGCGAAGGGAAGACCGAGTGATAATCCTTTAATCGTCCATATTGGAGAAAAGGAACAGGTTCATGGATTGGTGGGAGAAATTCCTGCAGTCGCAGATAAACTAATGGAACAATTTTGGCCAGGTCCGTTGACGCTAATTTTCCAAAAGAAAGAGGGCGTGTTCCCGGATGTTGTAACAGCAGGTCTTTCATCAGTAGCGATCCGAATGCCGGATCATCCGGTGGCATTGGATTTACTGAAAAAGGCGGGCTGTCCCACAGCCGCGCCAAGTGCAAATCTGTCTGGTAAACCAAGTCCGACAACAGCAGAGCATGTTCGCGAGGATTTAGATGGTAAAATTGCTGGGATCGTGGATGGAGGTCCAACTGGGGTTGGCTTGGAATCAACAGTACTTGATGTGACTGGCAGTATTCCGCAAATACTTAGACCTGGTGGTATTACGCGTGAACAACTGGAGAAGGTAGTCGGTGAAGTGTCTGTGGACCCTGGCTTGGTGAAGGACAGTGATGCACCGAAAGCTCCCGGTATGAAATATACACATTACGCACCGAAAGCCCCATTGACCTTGGTTGAGGGTACCCCTCAGTTTATCCAAACATTAATAAATGAAGAGCGGGACTTAGGTAAGCGAGTGGGTGTGTACACGGTTGACGAACATGCCCATTTGTATGAAGCTGATGTTATTATTACTGGCGGAAGCCGTGAGCAGCTGGACACTGTGGCTGAAAAAATGTATGGAGTGCTGCGCCAATTTGATAAAGAGCAGCCAGATCTAATTTTCGGAGAAGTGTATCCGGAGGATGGGATTGGGATTGCAATCATGAATCGCTTGAAGAAAGCGGCAGGAGGAAGAATCATCACACAAGACAAGTTCTAATTGATCCGGGACAGGCATATGTTTATTTAGGCTGGTCCCGGGAGGTTACTTGGATGGAACAAACGATGGTTGAATTTTTTGGCCTGCTTTTTATGGCTTTCGCACTCGGAATGGATGCCTTCTCAATTGGATTGGGAATGGGATCGTACAAGCTGAGGCTTAAGCAAGTACTCATCATTGGTTTTACTGTTGGTATTTTTCATGTGTGGATGCCGCTCTTGGGTATCTTTTCAGGAAAGTTATTATCCGCTCAGTTTGGATTGTTTGCCTCATACGCCGGTGCTGGTTTATTACTATTTCTTGGCTTGCAAATGCTGCTCACTGGAATTCAGGGTAAAGGTGAAACGGTTGTGGCTCCAGTTGGAACAGGATTGATTCTATTTGCGATAAGTGTCAGTTTGGATAGTTTCTCAGTTGGACTGAGCCTCGGAATGCTGGGATCCCGAGCGCTGATGACCATCCTGTGCTTTGGCTTTGCCGCCTTTTTCTTGACGGTGTCAGGGTTGTTGTTAGGGAGAAGAGTACATACATATCTCGGCAAATACAGCCTTGTTTTTGGGGGGAGCATCATGTTTGCGGTTGGGTTAAAGATCATCCTGCACCTGCATGGATAAAGATGTGTATCAGATTAATCTGATACATTTTTTTATTGTCCGTAAATATTCTATAATGGGGACAGGAGGGAAAATACGTTGAAGAATATTTTATTCGTTTGTACAGGAAATACATGTCGAAGTCCTATGGCAGAAGCTATTTTGCGAAATTATAATCTGTCTGATATAGAAGTAAAATCAGCAGGGGTTTATGCCTATGGGGGTCAAACGGCATCTGAGTATACGGTTACGGTACTTGATAAACACAAAATTGTGCAGGACCATGCCTCATCTCCATTAAAAGGAGAAGACATCGAGTGGGCAACCTATGTATTAACGATGACAGAAGGCCATAAGCAGTTAATTGCTTCGCATTACCCTCAGGCGATTGAAAAGACGTTTACATTAAAGGAATTTGTAAGTGACGATCCTGGGAACAGAGATATTTCAGATCCATTCGGGGGTAATGAACAAGTATATGAGCAAACTTTCCATGAATTATCTAAATGGATTAAAAAGCTTGTGGAAAAATTAAAAGACTAGATTTAGGATAGAAACTGTGCAGTTCAAATTGAAGGGAGCCATGTTACCATGAAAGTTATCATTGCATCAGATCACGGTGGAATAAATATAAGAAAAGAAATTATGAACCTAATGGAAGAGCTTGAGATTCAATATGAGGATTTTGGATGCGATTGTGAAACATCTGTTGATTATCCGGATTATGCGTTGCCTGTTGCTGAAAGAGTGGCAAAAGGAGAATTTGACAGAGGGATTTTGATCTGCGGTACTGGAATCGGAATGAGCATCGCGGCGAATAAAGTAAAAGGAATTCGTGCAGCATTGGTACATGATATGTTTAGTGCCCAAGCTACAAGAGCTCATAATAACAGTAACGTACTAACAATGGGAGAGCGTGTAATTGGTCCTGGTTTAGCCAGAGAAATTGCCCGCGTTTGGCTGACAACGGAATTTGAAGGCGGCCGCCATGAAACACGGATTGGAAAAATAGCTGAGGCAGAAAAATAAATCTTAGAAGGGCAGTAGAAGAATGAGTGAGATTAATTTAAAAGAAATAAAAACTCAGGTGACTGCCATTCTCGAAGATTTGGAAGCTCATTTTCCGATGAATGGCCGTTTGTTGGTAATTGGCTGCAGTACAAGTGAAGTAATCGGAAAGCGAATTGGTACAAGCGGGACGATGGAAGTGGCACAAGCAATCTTTGAGGCCATATATGATTTTTCAAAACAAAAGGGAGTCTACTTGGCTTTTCAGGGCTGTGAACATATTAATAGGGCTCTGATTATTGAACGAAAGACAGCTATTCAATATAATCTGGATGAAGTATCAGTTGTGCCTGCCCGGAATGCGGGTGGAGCATTGGCCGTTTGTGCATTTGCTAATTTCGAGAATGCAGTTGTGGTTGAGCATATTCGTGCTGATGCAGGCATCGATATTGGGGATACAATGATTGGAATGCATCTGAAGCATGTTGCAGTCCCGTTGCGTTCAGCGATTAGAGAGATTGGGAAGGCGCATGTAACATTTGCTATGACCCGGCCGAAACTGATAGGTGGGCCGAGAGCTCAATATGATAGAGTAAATATTAGAGAAATGTAAGAATTATACGTCAATGGAATAAATGACTATTGTCCTTTTTCGTGCTAGAATTGAAGGGATTAAATTGAAGATTTGTCCGTTTTGACGAAAAGGGAGGAAGCTATAAGATGAGGCATTTGCAAAAGCAAGACTCGCAAGTATTTGATGCAATTCAACAAGAATTGGGCAGACAACGCGGTAAGATTGAGCTGATTGCTTCAGAAAACTTTGTCAGCGAAGCAGTAATGGAAGCTCAAGGATCCGTGCTTACGAATAAGTATGCGGAAGGATATCCAGGCAGACGCTATTACGGCGGCTGTGAATATGTGGACGTAGTTGAGGATTTGGCTAGGGAACGTGCCAAAAAGATATTTGGTGCGGAGCATGCAAACGTACAGCCACATTCAGGCGCTCAAGCAAATATGGCTGTTTACTTTACGATTTTGAATCCAGGAGATACGGTACTTGGAATGAACCTATCCCACGGAGGCCACTTAACTCACGGAAGCCCTGTAAACTTCAGCGGAATCCAATACAATTTTGTTGAATACGGTGTTGATGAAAAAACCCATCTTATAAATTACGAGGATGTTAGAGAGAAAGCAATCCAATGTAAGCCTAAATTGATTGTTGCCGGTGCGAGTGCGTATCCACGTTCAATTGATTTCAAGAAATTCCGTGAAATTGCAGATGAAGTAGGCGCCTATTTAATGGTGGACATGGCTCATATTGCAGGGCTTGTTGCAGCCGGTTTGCACCCAAGTCCAGTTCCTTATGCGGAATTCGTCACGACGACAACTCACAAGACATTGCGCGGACCACGCGGAGGAATGATCCTTTGCAGAGAAGAGTTTGCCAAGAAAATAGACAAGTCCATTTTCCCTGGTATTCAGGGAGGACCTCTAATGCATGTAATTGCTGCAAAAGCAGTGGCATTTGGCGAGGCACTTCAGGATTCCTTTACAGATTATGCAAAGGAAATTATAGAGAATGCAAAACGCCTTGGTGAAAGTCTGCAGAAGGAAGGACTTACGCTCGTTTCAGGCGGTACAGATAATCACTTATTATTAATCGATGTCCGCTCCATCAACTTAACTGGTAAAGTAGCAGAAAAGGTACTGGACGATATTGGTATTACAGTGAACAAAAATACGATTCCATTTGACCCAGAAAGCCCATTTGTAACGAGTGGGGTTCGTATTGGAACAGCGGCTGTTACAAGCCGTGGATTCAAATTGGAGGATATGGATGAAATCGCGGCAATCATCAGTCTCGCCCTCAAGAACCATGAGGACGAAGAGAAACTGAAAGAAGCTGCAGAGCGAGTGACTAAGCTATCTGGAAAATATGAATTATACCCTGAGTATTAAGGGTGAATAGAAGAGGTGTTGGTGAGTCTGATAGGACTTATTGACACCTCTTTTTATGATGTTTGGCAGTATAACATGTCGTTTTATATGGTTTGGGCAAAACGATGCTGAATGGGGATCAATGAGCCTGGAAATTTAGGAATGGCTGGAATGAGGAGTGTTTTGGCTGGTAAAATCCGTGGTTCGGCTGAATTAATATTAAAATTGGCTGGAATAATTGCCGCATTGGCTCAATTAATTCTCATTTCCGCTCAATTCACGGAAATTTCACATCCATTTACGTTTCTTTAACGATTTTAACACTTTAAAAAGTGGATAATAGAGAAGAAGGTATAGAATCATGTTTTATTAAAAAACTAATGAAGACTAAAAAGCTGAGGCGACTGCCCAGCTCCGACAAGCATAAGAGGAGGCACGTAGGGAGGCGCTCTTTCCTCCCGTAGTGGCTACACTTATGACCTCGAGGAGCTAGGAGCCGAAGCTAGATTGAATAAAAAGCTGAAACTCATTTAGGGAACGAAGACTAAAATCGCCACGTCCTGTGGCAACGTCTTCATGACCTACATCCTGTAGGCCCGCGAGGAGAATAAGACAGGATCTCGGAAGGAGGTGTACTTCCCTCCTGCAGAGGTCATGCTTATGTCCTGAGCTTCTAGCTGTTGAAGCTAGATTAAATAAACCTTGAATGCGGTAGATTTTGGCATACAGAAACTTAATTGAACTAATGGAGAATTTTCTGTACAATAAAACGAGTGCAAAAATAGGAACATAAAAGTGAGGAGAGATCCATATGGGAAAAGTTTATGTGTTTGACCATCCGTTAATACAGCATAAGTTAACATTTATCCGTGATAAAAATACGGGTACAAAAGAATTCAGAGAATTGGTAGATGAAGTATCTACTTTAATGGCTTTTGAAATCACCCGAGATCTCCCGTTAGAAGAAGTGGAAATTGAAACGCCAGTCAGCAAATCAACATCTAAAACAATTGCGGGTAAAAAAGTAGCCATTATCCCTATTTTACGTGCTGGTCTTGGTATGGTTGACGGCATGATTAAAATTATTCCGGCAGCAAAAGTTGGACATGTAGGTTTATACAGAGATCCAGAAACATTGAAACCAGTTGAGTATTATGTAAAACTTCCTGCTGACGTAGAGGAAAGAGAATTTATTGTAGTTGATCCAATGCTTGCGACAGGTGGATCTGCTGTCGATGCCATTAGCGCAATCAAAAAGCGCGGGGCAAAAAATATTAAATTCGTTTGTCTAGTTGCTGCGCCTGAAGGCGTTAAAGCAGTGGAAGAAGTCCATCCGGATGTCGATATTTTCATCGCTGCACTTGATGAAAAATTGAATGATCACGGCTATATCGTTCCAGGTCTAGGTGACGCGGGCGACAGATTGTTCGGAACAAAATAAAGATAATTTATAGAGGTGTTCATCAGCCGTTTCTGACTGATGAATACCTCTTTTTTTTGCGGATAATTGACTCGTCTTAGATCAAGTAAGTTCTCTGGGCGATACCTCAACTACACCGCTTTAAGGATTCCAGCATATGCTATTCAGGCATAAAAATATGCTGTGATAGCAGAACTGATTTCATTAAAAGCCTAAGATTTTAAATGTTCATCGCGCTCTTTTTTGATTTCTTGAATTCTCTTTATTTCTTCCTGATATTGTTCCTCGACTTCTGATGTGGCCGGAAGGAAGGATTCATTATTATAATCAACCCTTTTTCCGTAACGGATCATTTCATAAATGATCATACCATTATTAGGTTTTCCGTTAATTGTATGCATTGGTATAACGTCAAACAGAACATAATAAATCGCATAGAAAGCAAAGCGATCCCAAAATGTCTTGAACTCCTCAATAAAATGGTTGGCAATTAAAAAGTTGATGAGGAGGGCGATGGATAGGTTCATTAAAATCGGACCTAGATAGATGCAGATGTAAGCAAACTTACTCTTGCGCTTTAATTCATCATACGAAAACCAGCTATATAAGTGGTAGTATTTGCGAATATCGATCATTCCAATTTTTTTGATACGGGGGCCGGAACCAATCGTAAGTCTCGGATTGATTACGCCAAATAACCAGCTGACTAACAGATAGCCTGTCTCCCGAAGAAAAACAACGACAGGCAAGATGATAAAGGCAGAAATCACTAATGACGTAAGATCGGCCAGACCAAACATAACTCTACACATCCTAACTTAAATTACTCATATACCTGACACTCATACCCAGACCTATTTAACATACAAACAGGAAGAATGTGGACATTCATTTTTTTGTAATCAGGAGAATCAATCCATTACCCGAAAATGGAGAACACAGAACAACCACTATTTATTTTTACATGCATAAGAGACTGCCGTTAATCCATTCTAAAAACAAGGATGTGATAATCATTGAAGCAAATTTTAATTGGAGCTTTCATATTTATTCAATTAATAGTATATGCTCCACATAGTTCTGCTGAGGATATAGAGGTGGTGATGATTGAAACAGTAAAAGACACATCAGCTCATCGAGTGGCGAAAGAGCTGATAGAAAAGTATCCAGCAATCAAACCGCGCTATTATTTCAATTTAGTGTGCAACGGCTTTTCTGCTAGCGTACCTTCTATATTAATACCGAGATTAAAAAAGGAAGAATCAGTTTCAGCTATTTTTCTATCGGGTCCAATTAAAGCTACTATTAAAAAGAATTCTCTGCCAAAAGGTCAGCCGCAACTTCAATTCAACCAGCCAATTCAGGCTACGGGCAAAGGTGTAAAGGTCGGAGTGATTGATACGGGAATTGATTATAGGCACCCTGATCTTAAAGCAAACTATAAAGGCGGCTATGATTTAGTGGATCAAGATGAGGACCCAATGGAGACGATGGGGAGCTCTAAAAAAGCAACCATTCATGGGACGCATGTGGCTGGAATTATTGCGGCTAATGGAAAAATGAAAGGGATAGCTCCTGAAGCAAGCATTTATGCATACAGAGCACTAGGGCCGGGAGGATACGGAACAACTGATCAAGTCATTGCTTCAATAGAAAGAGCGGTAAAGGACAAGATGGATATTATCAATCTGTCCTTGGGAGATACGATGAATGGTCCGGATCTTCCTACAAGTAAAGCGCTCGATAAGGTAGTTAAAAAGGGAATAGTGGCTGTTGTAGCAAATGGAAATGATGGACCGGGTATTTGGACGGTAGGTACGCCTGGGACATCAGGGGGAGCGATCAGTGTAGGGGCGAGTTCAGATGCAGGTAAATCGAAGAGGTTGAATTTTACGAAACCATGGGCGGACATTGATTTTCAATTAACAGCAGGCTCCCCCGAGTGGGATTTTTCACATTCTATGATCATGACTTATGCAGGCCTTGGTAAAAGGGAGAATTACGAAAATATCAATGCGAAAAATAAAATTGTGTTAGTGGAGCGGGGAGTAATATCATTTAAAGATAAAGTAAAAAATGCAGTGAATGCCGAAGCTCTGGGTGTAATTATTTTTAATAATGAACCTGGTGAATTAAGCGCTTCTCTCGAAATGAATTCAAAAATTCCCGTAATCACCGTTTCGCAAAAAGATGGGCGAAAAATGAAAAAGGCTCTGGAAAATGGACAACTCACCTGTAGGACAATTGATATAGAAGAAAAAGAGAAATTAGCCTCCTTTAGTTCAAGAGGTCCGGTTATTCATAGCATAGCGATAAAGCCGGATGTAGTAGCGCCAGGTGTGAGAATTGAAAGTACGATACCGGGCGGAACGTATCTTTCTTTGCAAGGAACGAGTATGGCTGCTCCTTATGTGGCGGGGGTGTGTGCATTGATTAAAGAGGTTCATCCTGATTGGAGCCCAGAAAAAATCAAATCGGCTTTAATGACCAGTGCTATATCATTGAAAAATGATAAGGATGAAATATATCATACATTTGAACAGGGAGCTGGTCGGGTAAATGTGAAGGATGCACTGCAAGAGGATACATTTTTAGCTCCGTCATCTGTAACTTTTGGCATGGCAAGCAATGGTCGAATGTATAAAGCGAATATAGTAGTAGAAAATAGAAGTAGTAGAAAAAAGCGATATTATTTTTCTATTCCACGTAAGGAAAGATTTATGACATGGAAACTGCCGTTAGCTTTTGTACTTGAAGGAGGCCAAAAGAAGAAACTGGAAGTTCAGCTTGAATTGGATAATTGGAAAGAGAAAAGTGAACTGGATGATGGTTATCTATACCTCAATGAAGCGGGAAGAAATAAGGTGCGCAAGATCCCTTACATTTTTGCAATGACGAAACCTGATTACCCAATTGCTGAAGGGGTAGAGGTTGTTCAAGAGAAAGGCGATCGCAAGATGGAAATAAGTGTTTATTTACCGTTTGGAGCCGATTCTGTAAGATTTACCTTGTATAATGCAGATTCACTTCTTTACATAAAAGATCTAGTAGAAGTGAAAGGTGTTAAAAGAGGGGTACTTAAACAAAAAGTCGACTTACCGGAAAATATCCTCTCAAATTATTACGAAATTGTGACAGAAGTTGAAAAAGACCATCAAAAAGTAGTGCTTAAGAATACAAATTACTTGAAATTTCAGTTAGAATGAAATTTATACACTTATTTTTAACATAATTGATAATTTATTCTAGTATAGGGAATGGATTTCATACCTATCTGAATTGACAATCATTTTTGCCTATTGTATTCTTACATAGGGTATAAATGGTAGGGTTTTCAAATTGACAGACAATTTTCCATTTATATTGTCAATTGTGTTGATTATATACCTCTAATATACATATCTGAGTTGATTCGATACAAAATAATAATCGCAGTGTTTTTCTGCAACAATTTACAATGTCTGCTGGTTTATTATAATTGATCGGCCCAATGCTTATCGGATCTTTATTGGTGGGTGTCTATAATCGCTTACAGTTGGAACCCCATATTGTCTCCTGATCGGATTGGTGAAAGGTGTATATGCTATCCGTTCAAATAACTACTAAATGGAGAAACCTATTCAAATGCTAGAAGTCCACATTGTTTTCAGACGCTATCTGAGGTATACGTTCACCTTATTATCCATTTATGTTATCCTATGGGGAGTAACCCCTTATAAAACAGAAGCCTTGGGAATGACACTTGGCAGTATAATTGGTATTTATAATATTTGGCTTTTATCAAGAAAAACTGCTCAATTAGGTGAGAAAGTGCTTGAGGGAAGCAGCATGAAATCACTTGGGACAATCTCAAGAATGGCAGCTGCAGTTTTAGCTGTCGCCATTGCTATGCGATATCCTGATCAATTTAATGTTTTTTTTGTCGTATTGGGATTAATGACGGGTTACCTTGTCATTATGATAGATTTAACAATCCATAACATAAGGCGGGGGGAAAAGAGGTGAATTTAGATTGAATCATGGAGCACCTACAGTCGAATTAATGGGCCTTACTTTTAATCTTGGTAACGTTCTGATGATTACGGTCGCAAGTGTGATTGTATTTTTAATCGCCGTACTGTCGACAAGAAAATTGGCAGTTAAGCCATCTGGTATGCAGAACTTTATGGAGTGGGTCATTGACTTCGTCAGAAACATTATTAATAGCAATATGGACTGGAACACTGGCGGGCGCTTTTTAGTGCTTGGAACGACGCTCATCATGTACATATTTGTTTCAAATATGCTCGGTCTTCCATTCTCAGTTACTTATAATGGAGACCTATGGTGGAAGTCACCAACAGCCGATCCAGTAGTCGCTTTAACCCTTGCAGTAATGATCGTAGTCCTTACAAACTTCTATGGTATCAAAATGCGAGGCTTTAAAGGGTACAGTAAAAACTTTGTATCACCTATGCCGTTCTTATTTCCGCTTAAGATTATTGAGGAGTTCGCGAATACCCTCACACTGGGCTTGCGTCTATTCGGTAATATTTATGCGGGTGAAATCTTACTCAGCCTACTGGCAGGATCTCTTGCAACAGATTTCTGGAGCAGTGCCCTTGCTATTGGTCCAACCATTGTATGGCAAGGTTTCAGTATATTTATCGGAGCAATCCAGGCATTTATCTTTACGATGTTAACAATGGTTTACATGGCCCACAAAGTCAGCGAAGACCATTAATAATATAAAAAATTTAACTATAGTTATACAAATTAAAGGAGGAACTTCATAATGGATTTGGGAGTTATAGCAGCAGCAATCGCAATCGGTTTAGCAGCTCTTGGAGCAGGTATTGGTAATGGTTTGATCGTATCTCGTACAGTAGAGGGAATTGCACGTCAACCAGAAGCACGTGGTATGCTTCAAACTACAATGTTCATCGGGGTAGCTTTAGTTGAGGCGATTCCTATCATCGCGGTTGTTATCGCGTTCATGGTAATGTAATTGACAATACTGATGGCGGAGAATCGAGTGATTATCTTCGCCATTCCTTTATGTTTACTAAAATCTGACCGTGAGTTCACGGTTTAAACGTATATGCACTAAAAAGGTAAGCCGTAAAGACTTCTGAAGGGAGTGAAATAGGGGTGTTATTTAATAATTTGGTACTTGGAGCTGCAGCACATAGCGGACTTAATACAGGAGATATCATCTTCCAATTAGTCTCTTTCATCATCTTGATGCTTTTACTGAAAAAATTCGCATTTGGTCCTCTTATGGGCATTATGAAAGAACGTGAACAACACGTTGCGAGTGAAATTGAAGTAGCAGAAAAGAATCGTGCAGAAGCAGCCGCTTTGTTAGAAGAACAACGTACTATGCTGAAAGAAGCGCGCCAGGAATCTTTATCTCTTATTGAAGAGGCTAAGAAACATGGTGAAAAACAACGCGAAGAAATCATCGTTGTTGCCCGTCAGGAAGCTGAACGTGTGAAAGAGTCAGCGAAACGTGAAATTGAACAGCAAAAAGAACAAGCTATGGTTCAACTTCGTGAGCAAGTTGCATCCTTGTCTGTTCTAATTGCGTCTAAAGTGATTGAAAAAGAACTTAGTGAAGCTGATCAACAAAAATTGATTAACGATTACATTCAAGAGGCAGGAGAAGAGCGATGAGTAATACAGTTGTAGCAAAACGCTATGCAGATGCTCTTTTCCAAATTGCCAAGGAAGATAATCAAATAGACCGTTTGGAAGGCGAAATGCGGACTTTGAAGGAAGTATTTCTATCAAACAAGGAGCTTACTTTATTCCTTGAGCATCCAAAGGTATCTATGGAGAGCAAAAAAGACGCCATAAGAACGGCTTTTGCTACTATGTCTCCATCTATTCAAAACCTGTTAATGATTCTTGTAGACCGTCATCGCGAGGATATTGTGGCGACTTTGGCAGATGAGTTTATTTTATTAGTAAACGAATACACAGGTGTAGTCGATGCTAAAGTTTATTCTGTCCGTCCTTTAACGAAGCAGGAACAAGAAGGCATTTCAAAGGTTTTTGCCCAAAAAATTGGAAAACAGGCACTGCGCATTGAAAATATCGTAGACAGCAGTCTTCTGGGTGGAATCAAGCTGCGAATCGGTAACCGTATTTTTGATGGTACGGTCTCAGGTAAGCTAGAACGCTTGGAACGTCGTTTGCTGGGTTAATATTAGAAGTTAGGGGTGAAATTCATGAGCATCAGAGCTGAAGAAATCAGCGCGCTGATTAAGAAACAAATTGAAGGCTATCAATCTGATATAGAAATGAGTGAAGTCGGCACCGTAATCGTTGTTGGTGACGGTATCGCGCGTGTTCATGGATTGGACAACGTCATGTCCGGAGAGCTGCTTGAGTTCTCAAACGGTGTAGTTGGTATGGCGCAAAACTTGGAAGAAAATAACGTCGGTGTTATTATCCTCGGTCCTTTCCGCGACATTAAAGAAGGAGACGAAGTACGCCGTACAGGCCGCATCATGGAAGTACCAGTAGGTGAGGCTATTATCGGACGTGTCGTTAACCCTCTTGGACAACCACTTGATGGTATGGGTCCAATCGCTACAACTGCAACATTACCGATCGAAAACAATGCACCGGGTGTAATGGATCGTAAGTCTGTACACGAGCCTTTACAAACAGGTCTTAAAGCGATCGATGCCCTTGTTCCTATCGGACGTGGACAACGTGAATTAATCATTGGTGACCGTCAAACAGGTAAAACATCTGTAGCGATTGACACCATTTTGAATCAAAAAGATGAAAACATGATTTGTATCTATGTAGCAATCGGTCAAAAAGAATCAACAGTTCGTGGAACAGTTGAAACTTTCCGTAAGCATGGTGCATTGGATTACACAATCGTTGTTTCAGCATCTGCATCTCAACCAGCTCCATTGCTATACTTGGCTCCTTACAGTGGGGTAACAATGGGTGAATATTTCATGCGCCAAGGCAAGCATGTCCTTGTTGTATATGATGATTTATCTAAGCAAGCAGCAGCATATCGTGAGCTTTCCTTGTTGCTTCGTCGTCCTCCAGGCCGTGAAGCATTCCCAGGGGATGTATTCTACTTGCACTCCCGTCTATTGGAGCGTGCTGCTAAATTGAACGACACACTTGGTGCGGGTTCAATCACAGCATTACCGTTCGTTGAAACACAAGCTGGAGATATCTCCGCTTATATCCCAACAAACGTTATCTCCATCACAGATGGACAAATCTTCTTGCAATCTGATTTATTCTTCTCCGGCGTACGTCCTGCGATTAATGCGGGTCTATCCGTATCCCGTGTAGGTGGATCAGCGCAAATTAAAGCAATGAAAAAAGTTGCCGGTACTCTACGTTTGGACTTGGCATCATTCCGTGAGCTTGAAGCATTCTCCCAATTCGGATCTGACTTGGATAAAGCAACTCAAGCGAAATTAAATCGTGGTCAACGTACAGTTGAAGTATTAAAACAAGATCTTCATAAGCCATTGCGTGTAGAACAACAAGTATTAATTCTATACTGCTTGACTCGTGGATTCTTAGATGATATTCCATTGGCTGATATCAGACGTTTTGAAGCTGAAATCATTGAATGGACTGCACGTAACCACAACGAATTATTTGAACATATCCGCACTACTGGCGATCTGCCAAAAGAAGAGGATATGAAAGCAGCAATCGCTGAATTTAAAAAACAATTTGTTGTATCGGAATAACAGGATAGGCATTTAATAAAGGATGGTGAGAAGAAATGGCATCATTACGTGATATAGATGCGCGTATAAAATCAACGAAAAAGACGAGCCAAATCACAAAAGCCATGCAAATGGTTTCCGCCTCCAAATTGAATCGTGCCGAAGCAAACGCGAAAGCTTTTGTACCGTACATGGAGAAAATCCAAGAGGTCGTAGCGAGCATTGCGAATGGAAGCTCGGATGCATCTCATCCGATGCTGGTCACTCGTCCTGTGAAAAGAACCGGATATCTGGTTATCACTTCCGATCGCGGATTAGCTGGACCATATAATAGTAGTGTCTTAAGAAAAGTTTATCAGACAATCAATGAACGCCATAAATCCCCGGATGAATACGGTATTATCGTTCTTGGGCGGGTGGGAAGTGAATTCTTCCGTATCCGCGGTATGAACGTTATCCAGGAAATGGTCGGATTGTCTGATCAGCCAAGCTTTGATGACATTAAAGAAATAACCGCCAGTACGGTAAAGTTATTCGCAGACGAAACTGTTGACGAAATCTATATGTACTACAACCACTTTATTAGTGCTATTTCCCAAGAAGTAACGGAAACTAAACTTTTACCTCTTGGAAGTGTAGAAAGCGATGCTGTAGCTACACTTTACGAATTCGAACCAAACCAGGAAGAGATTCTTGAAGTGTTACTGCCACAATATGCTGAGAGTTTAATATATGGCGCATTGTTGGATGGTAAGGCAAGCGAACACGCATCACGGATGACAGCAATGAAGAGTGCAACTGATAATGCTTCTGAGCTTATCGGCTCTCTAACATTGACATACAACCGTGCACGCCAAGCTGCAATTACACAAGAAATTACCGAGATTGTCGGCGGAGCCGCTGCACTCGAATAGATAAAATGGAAATATAGATTCGAACATTCACACGGCATAGAGTAAATAGGAGGGAATGGAATGAACATAGGACGCGTTACTCAAGTCATGGGTCCGGTTGTCGACGTTAGATTTGAAAACGGCAAACTACCTGAGATCTATAACGCTCTGAAGATCAACATTTCCAAAGGAGCGCCTGCTGATGAGGCAGAATACCTTACTTTGGAAGTTGCTCTTCACTTAGGCGATGATACGGTTCGTACGATTGCAATGGCTTCTACAGACGGATTAGTCCGTAATGCAGAAGTAATCGATACAGGAGCACCAATTTCTGTACCGGTTGGAGACATAACACTTGGTCGTGTATTCAACGTATTGGGTGAAAAAATTGATTTAGATGCTCCTTTAGAAGGCAACTATCAAAAAGATCCAATCCACAGAGAAGCTCCAAAATTTGAAGAGTTATCTACTGAAGTTGAGATCCTTGAAACAGGTATCAAAGTAGTAGACTTACTTGCACCTTACATCAAAGGTGGAAAAATCGGATTGTTCGGTGGTGCCGGTGTAGGTAAAACTGTATTAATCCAAGAATTAATCAACAATATCGCCCAAGAACACGGTGGTATCTCCGTATTCGCAGGCGTTGGAGAACGTACTCGTGAAGGAAATGACCTTTACCACGAAATGACTGACTCCGGTGTTATCAAGAAAACAGCCATGGTCTTCGGACAAATGAATGAACCGCCTGGTGCACGTATGCGTGTTGCCTTGACAGGTTTGACAATGGCTGAGTATTTCCGTGATGCACAAGGTCAGGACGTACTTTTCTTCATCGATAACATCTTCCGTTTCACACAAGCCGGTTCAGAGGTTTCTGCCCTGCTTGGACGTATGCCATCTGCCGTTGGTTACCAACCAACATTGGCTACAGAAATGGGTCAATTACAAGAACGTATTACATCCACTAACGTGGGTTCTGTTACATCTATTCAAGCAATTTACGTACCAGCCGATGACTACACGGATCCGGCTCCAGCTACAACATTTGCCCACTTAGATGCAACAACAAACCTTGAGCGTAAACTTTCTGAAATGGGTATTTACCCAGCGGTGGATCCGTTGGCATCTACTTCCCGTGCGCTTTCTCCTGAAATCGTAGGAGAAGAACACTATGAAGTTGCCCGTAGCGTTCAATCTACATTACAACGTTACAGAGAGTTGCAAGATATTATTGCCATTCTAGGTATGGATGAATTGGGAGAAGAAGATAAATTAGTTGTTGCCCGTGCACGACGTATTCAAAACTTCTTATCTCAAAACTTCCACGTAGCTGAACAGTTTACTGGTCAAAAAGGTTCTTATGTACCAGTTAAAGAAACTGTTAGAGGCTTCAAAGAAATCCTTGATGGTAAATACGACAACCTTCCTGAAGATGCATTCCGCCTAGTTGGACGCATTGAAGATGTTGTAGAAAAAGCTAAGCAAATGGGCGTTGAGGCTTAACCGAAGGATCTTATAGGAGGGCACATATATGAGAACGATTAAAGTTTCTGTAGTTACTCCTGGCGGTCCTGTGTTGGATGAAGAAGTAGAAATGGTCAGTACGAAAGCAAAAACGGGGGAACTTGGTATTCTTGCCGGACATATTCCAATGGTAGCTCCACTTGATATCGGTTCCGTTCGTTTAAAAACGGGTAACAATACAGAATGGGTTGCTGTATCCGGTGGATTCATGGAAGTCAACGGTGAAGAAGTAACCATACTCGCACAGTCAGCTGAACGTGCTGAAGATATTGATACTGCTCGCGCCAAACAGGCTAAAGCACGTGCTGAAAGACGACTTCAAGACAGACAAGTTGAAATTGATGCACATCGTGCTGAATTGGCACTTAAGCGTGCTTTAAACCGTCTAGATATTGCTGAACAAAGACAACGTTAAACGTTGAATAAACTCCAGGGGAGAGGGGCCCCTGGAGTTTTTTTGTACATAACTTGGCAAATGAGAAATATATATAGAATATGAGGAAGGAAGAATGGAACAAGTGGGATGAGAGGACTTTGTCTCTTGCTGTTGGGTCGGTGGGAGGTCGGTCATAGGTCGGTGGTAGATGGGTGAAAGATCGGTGATAGGTATGCGGAAGGTGGGGGAAAGGAGCTCTGGGGTACCTATCAGGCACCTATGCCCCACCTATACCGGGGTAAAGGTCGGTCAAAGGTATGTGAAAGGTGGGGGAAAGGAGCTCTGGGGTACCTATCAGGCACCTATACCCCACCTATACCGGGGTAAAGGTCGGTCAAAGGTGTGTGAAAGGTCGTAGAAAGCTCTGCTATCAACTACCTATGAGTCACCTATCATCCCCACCTATCCAATAAAATTGAGATAAAAGTGGTATGACCAAAATCACCATATCATATCGACACGTATATATCAGAATGTTATAATGTATACGGTTACATATTGAATATTTAGAAAATTTTAGTGGGAAAAATGGGGGGATGAGATTGGCATCACTACATTGGTATCAGAACAATTATATAATCGTTCTGGTTTTTTTATGCCTTGGAATATTGCTTCCAATTGTAGCATTGTCTTTAGGGAAGTTATTAAGACCTCACAAACCTACCGACGCAAAAGGTACAACCTACGAAAGTGGCTTGGAGCCCTTTCATGATTCAAGGGTTCAATTTAATGTACGTTATTATATCTTTGCCTTGCTGTTTGTTTTATTTGATGTAGAGACCGTATTTCTTTATCCATGGGCGGTAGCCTATGAAAAATTAGGCGTATTTGCATTAATTGAAATGCTGATTTTTGTGTTGATGCTTGTACTTGGATTACTTTATGCCTGGAAAAAGAAGGTGCTGAAATGGAATTAAAATTGGAAGAGCTCTCTCCAAGGGAGAAGGATGAACTGCAACGTACGATATTTTTGGCAACACTGGAACAGGTAAAGGGATGGGCGAGAGGAAATTCCCTATGGCCACTTACATTTGGACTGGCATGCTGTGCTATTGAAATGATGGCTGTTGGTTCCTCGCATTATGATGTTGATCGATTTGGTTCCTTTTTTCGTACATCTCCACGTCAATCAGACGTCATGATTGTTTCAGGGACTGTGACAAAGAAAATGGCTCCTATTTTAAGAAGACTGTATGACCAAATGCCTGAACCGAAGTGGGTCATCGCGATGGGTTCCTGTGCTACCGCAGGAGGTCCATATGTGCGCTCCTATAGTGTAGTGAAGGGAGTCGACCAAATAGTGCCGGTTGATGTCTATATACCAGGATGTCCTCCCAATCCTGCAGCTCTCATATATGGAATCAATAAATTGAAGGAAAAGATTAAATATGAGGCGAAAACTGGGAAGAAGGTGTTGTAGTTGAGCGAAAAAGACTTATCCCAGCAAAAGAAAGAGGCAGCAGAAAAGGCGAAGGAAGCAGCCAAACAAAAGCTTGCTGAAAAGCAATCCTCCGAGCAATCACCTAAAGCAGATCCTCATCAAGATAAAGATGATATCGCTCTCGCGAAAGCAAAAGCGGCAGCCGCGGCCAAGGCAAAGGCAGCTGCAATAGCGAAGCAAAAACGGACAGAGGGAGAAGCAAACTCTGAGTCCACCACACCGCCAGAGGAAACAGAAAAAGAAAAAGCCATCGCCCTCGCGAAAGCAAAAGCAGCAGCCGCAGCCAAGGCAAAAGCAGCCGCAATAGCGAAGCAAAAACGAATAGAGGGAGAAGCAAACTCCGAGAACGCCACACCGCCAGAGGAAACAGAAAAAGAAAAAGCCATCGCTCTCGCGAAAGCAAAAGCGGCAGCCGCAGCCAAGGCAAAAGCAGCCGCAATAGCGAAGCAAAAACGAATAGAGGGAGAAGCAAACTCCGAGAACGCCACACCGCCAGAGGAAACAGAAACAGAAAAAGAAAAAGCCATCGCCCTCGCGAAAGCAAAAGCGGCAGCCGCAGCCAAGGCAAAGGCAGCTGCATTGGCGAAGCAAAAACGAACAGAGGGAGAAGCAAACTCTGAATCCACCACATCGCCAGAGGAAACAGAAAAAGAAAAAGCGATCGCCCTCGCGAAAGCAAAAGCGGCAGCAGCGGCCAAAGCAAAGGCGGCAGCATTGGCGAAGCAAAAACGCACAGATGGAGAAGCAAACTCTGAATCCGCCACACCGTCAGAGGAAACAGAAAAAGAAAAAGCCATCGCCCTCGCGAAAGCAAAGGCGGCAGCCGCAGCCAAGGCAAAGGCAGCTGCATTAGCGAAGCAAAAACGGACAGAGGGAGACACCGAATCCACCAAACCACTAGAAGAAACAGAAAAAGCCAAAGCTATTGCAGTAGCAAAGGCAAAAGCCGCGGCAGCAGCCAAGGCGAAATCAAAACTTGCCGAAAAAACATCCGCACCTGCATCAGAAGAAGCGCCATCTCCAAATCAATCCCTGCTTGATACCTATCGAACGATACTTGAAACCAATATTGGAACTGAAATTTTGGAAGATGCCTATATTAATAGGCTTTCTAAGGATGTACCAACGATTGTTTTAAAAAAGGAAGCATACTATCGAACTCTCGAATTTTTACGAAAAAATGAGCAACTGAAGTTTAATTATTTATCTGAGATTCACGGAACAGACTTTGTCACCCATTTCGAGGTATATTTATATTTGTATTCATTTCCATATCAGCGTGAAATTGTCATTAAGGTCAAGGTGGATCGAGAGCAGCCAGAGCTGGAATCTGTCGTGCCGTTATGGATAGGTGCAAATTGGGCAGAGTCAGAAATATATGATTTGCTGGGCATAACGTTTACAGGCCATCCGAACTTAGAACGAATACTACTTGGGGAAGACTGGGTTGGTCATCCACTGCGCAAGGATTATGAGCAGTATGATGATGTGGAGGTGTAGGAGGGCATGATTCGAACGGAAGAAATGCTTTTGAATGTAGGGCCGCAGCATCCAAGTACACATGGTGTTCTGCGGATTGTCGTTAAAATTGATGGAGAAATCATTACCGAGGCAAAACCGGTTATTGGCTATTTACATAGAGGAACGGAAAAGCTGGCGGAGAACCTGCAATACACTCAAATTATTCCCTACACCGACCGGCTTGATTATTTATCTGCCATGACCAATAACTATGTGCTCTGCCATGCGGTCGAAACAATGATGAAGATTGAAGTGCCGGACCGGGCTGAGTATTTAAGGGTTATGGCCATGGAACTGGGGCGGATATCGAGCCATCTTGTGGCATGGGGGACATTCGTGCTGGATTTGGGAGCGACCAGTCCATTTATCTATGCATTCAGGGAAAGGGAAATGATTCTTAATTTCCTGAATGAGCTATCTGGTGCCCGACTGACATTTAATTATATGCGTGTTGGTGGTGTGAAATGGGATGCACCGGATGGATGGATTCAAAAGGTGGCTGAATTTATTCCATATATGCGTGAACAGCTGCAGGGATACCGTCAACTGGTAAGCGGAAATGAGATCTTTTTGACACGGGTGAAGGGTATAGGAATTTACTCCGCTGAAGAAGCGATTGCCTATTCATTAAGCGGTCCAAATTTAAGATGCACAGGTGTGAAACAGGACTTACGAAAAACGGCTCCTTATTCGATTTATGACCGTTTTGATTTTAAAATAGTTACACGTGAAACAGGGGATGTGTTATCCAGATATGAAATTCGTCTGGATGAAATCGAAGAATCCTTAAAGATTCTTGAACAATGTATTGAACAATTTCCTTCTGATGGGCCTGTTATGGCTAAGGTTCCAAAAATAATAAAGCCGCCAAAAGGGGAAGGGTACGTCCGAATTGAATCACCAAGAGGAGAAATCGGTTGTTACATAGCGAGCGAGGGAAAAAAAGAGCCGTACCGTCTTAAATTCAGGCGCCCGTCTTTTTACAACCTGCAAATTTTGCCGAAGTTATTAAAGGGAGAAAATATCGCCAATCTGGTTGCAATATTGGGTGCAATTGATATTGTCCTTGGGGAGGTTGATGGGTAATGATTCAAAATTTACTTACCTCAACTCCGAGCTGGAGTTCATTTGCAGTCTTTGCTGGTTCGGCAATTGTACTCATGTTCGTCATACTGGGATTCGTGACATTTGCCATTTTAGCAGAGCGAAAGGTTATGGGGTATATGCAGCTGCGCCATGGACCCAATCAGCTTGGAGGGAAATGGGGCTTACTCCAGACAGTTGCAGATGTCCTCAAATTACTACTTAAGGAAGATACGATTCCGGATCAGGCTGATAAACCATTGTTTAAATTGGCTCCCTTTATTGCGTTTGCACCTGCGATGGTTGTTGTAGCTACATTGCCATTCACAGAAGCTCTGCAATTTGCGGATTTGGGTGTAGGGTTGCTCTATTATATTGCAGTATCTGGGGTTAGTACAGTTGGGATATTGGCAGCAGGATGGGCTTCCAATAATAAATATTCCTTAATGGGCGGGATGCGTGCAGGTGCACAAATGATTTCCTATGAGGTTCCGCTCGTCATGTCTGTGATTGGGATTGTTCTCTTAACAGGCAGCTTAAATTTAAATGATATTGTAGAATCCCAGGCAGGTGTTTGGAATATTATCCGCCAGCCAATTGCGTTTGTTGTCTTTCTGATAGCGGCAGTAGCAGAATTAAATCGCGTTCCTTTTGATTTATCCGAGGCTGAATCGGAGCTGGTAGCAGGATTTCATGTTGAATATTCGGGTTTTAGATGGGCATTCTTTATGCTTTCAGAGTATGTGTACATGTTTGCGATGGCCACATTGACTGTAATCCTGTTTTTTGGAGGGTGGCAGCCTCTCCCGTTCCTTGATTGGATTCCAGGTGCCGTTTGGTTCAGCTTGAAATGGTTTGCGGTCACGTTTTTCCTAGTTTGGATTCGTGTGACGTTCCCACGTTTACGAGCAGATCATTTAATGGAGTTTGGCTGGAAGGTGTTATTGCCGGTTGCCTTACTAAATATCTTTGTAACAGCATTAGTCATAAAAATAATAGCCTAAGATAGAGAGAGTAATAGAGGGAGGGAGAAAAAAATGTTCGGTTTAGCTAAGGGTCTGAAGTACACACTGAAGAATTTATCTCGTGAAAAAGTGACCTACGATTATCCAAATGAGTCGATTATGGTACCCGATCGTTTCCGCGGCATTCAAAAATTTTATCCCGAAAAATGCATTGTATGTAATCAATGTATGAATATTTGTCCAACAGATTGTATTCATCTGACAGGTAAAAAACACCCTGACTCTACTAAAAAAGGCAAAATTATCGATACCTATGATATAAATTTTGAGATTTGTATACTATGTGATTTATGCACAGAGGTTTGTCCGACTGAAGCCATTGTGATGACGAATAATTTTGAACTGGCGGAGTATAGCCGGGATGAGTTATTTAAGAATCTGGAGTGGCTTGATGAAAATGACGAAAATATTCGAAAGGTGAATCAATAATGAGTGGAGAAATGACAGCATTCATTGTGCTGGGATTAATAGCAATCTGCGGCGCTGTGCTGATGATCCATCTAACCAAGGTCATGCATATGATGGTGTCACTTGTGTTTACCTTTATCAGCATTGCCGGAATCTATGTGTTACTGTCAGCAGAGTTTGTGGCGGTAGTCCAAATCATGATTTATTCTGGAGCGATCACAATCATTATGCTTTTTGGAATTATGCTGACCAATCACCGGGATCCAAGTGTAACAAAGGCAGGCATGTGGAGGAAAGCCTTTGTCCTAATAGGAGTTTTGGGCTTTGCAGGTGCAGTCTATGCAGGCATCTACAATTTAAACTTTGCAGAGACTGTCAATACAGCAGGTGGCGAGACAGATCTGGTCAGCCAATCGAGTACTCTGCATTTAAATAATACAGAGAAAATTGGGATTGCTATTTATACGAAATTTGTGATTCCATTTGAGCTTGTATCCGTATTGCTGCTGGTTGCCTTGGTAGGTGCCGTCGTATTGGCGAAAAAAGATGATCAGAAGGAGGGGGAGGAGAAATGACTTCAGTTCCGCTTCCTGCCTATTTAACACTAGCGTTGACACTATTCTGTATTGGGCTTTATGGTGCTCTGACAAAGCGAAATATAATTATTGTCCTCGTATCGATTGAATTAATGCTAAATGCCGTGAATATCAATCTAGTAGCTTTCAGTAAGCTTGGACCGGCCCCTGCCATAACCGGGCAGGTATTTGCTTTGTTTGCGATTGCAGTAGCAGCTGCCGAGGCTGCAGTAGGACTCGCGATTTTATTTTCACTTTATCGGAATCGAAAAACTGTCAATATAGATGAAATGGACACATTGAAAAATTAACGTCAATGGATAACACGAATTGAAGAGGGGAACTGCTGCTCTTCAATCATAAGGGGAAATGTTTATATGATGAAGCTTGTATGGGTCATTCCTCTTTTCCCGCTCCTGTCATTTGTGCTTCTGCTTGTGGTTGGAAAGAGGCTGAAGGCTTCGAGTGCATACATAGGGATTGGCTTCACGTTACTTACTTTCCTTTTCTCCCTCCTGGTTCTCATTGGCCGCCTTCAATCACCAGACTATCGCTCTGTAGTGGATTGGCTAAGAATTGGTGAGAACCAAGTGACAATGGGGGTAGAGGTAAACCAATTAAATGCGTTGATGCTGGTGATTGTTTCACTTGTAAGCTTACTGGTACATATTTATTCAATTGGGTATATGCAAGGCGATGGAAGGGTGCCTGTTTTCTTTGCTTATTTGGGGCTGTTTACATTCGCCATGCTGGGTTTGGTGGTTTCACCGAATCTCCTGCAGCTCTATATCTTTTGGGAATTGGTCGGATTGGGATCATTCCTGTTGATTGGCTTTTATTTTTACAAGGATGCTGCCAGGCGCGCAGCTAAAAAAGCGTTTATTATGACCAGAATTGGAGATATCGGACTTTTAATCGGCATTATCCTCTTATTCTGGAAAACAGGCAGCTTTGAGTATGAAGCGATTTTCTCAGCTGTAGAAAATGGAGTCCTGACTTCAGGCTGGATTACAGCCACAGCGCTGTTGATTTTTATTGGTGCTATCGGGAAATCTGGCCAGTTTCCATTACATACATGGCTTCCTGACGCGATGAAAGGCCCGACTCCCGTATCGGCATTAATCCATGCCGCTACCATGGTGGCAGCCGGCGTCTATTTAGTCGCAACGATGTTTCCTCTGTTTGCAGCGAGTGAAACAGCCATGCTGACTGTAGCGATTGTTGGTGCGTTTACAGCCAACTTTGCCGCTGCAATTGCCACAGTCCAAAAGGATATTAAACGGATCTTGGCTTACTCCACGGTCAGCCAGCTCGGCTATATGATGCTCGCACTTGGGACAGCAGGCTATGTGGCCGGTGTATTCCATTTAACGACTCATGCATTTTTTAAAGCACTATTGTTCCTGGCAGCCGGCAGTGTCATCCATGCTGTTCATACTCAAAATATCGACGAGATGGGTGGCTTGTGGAAAAAATTACGGCGAACTGGTCCATTGTTTTTAATCGGGACATTGGCCTTAACCGGATTTCCACTCCTATCAGGATTCTTTAGTAAGGATGAGATTCTTATATCTGTTTGGGAGAGCGGCCATACCGTCCTATTTATAGTTGCATTACTAACATCCATTTTGACGGCTTTTTATATGTTCCGCCTGTTCTTTATCGTATTTTGGGGACCATCATGTAATGAAACAAAGGATGTGCAGGAATCACCTGGTTCCATGACAGCTCCGATGATGATACTTGCTGTACTTTCTATCTTTGCAGGCTATGTTAACACCCCGTGGTTTGGAACTTTTCTTGGGGATTGGCTGGCTGATGGGAACCGATATCTGGACCATGCACATATAGAGGGGCCAATTTGGATACCTATTGTGGCAACTCTTGCCTTTTTAATTGGAAGCGGCACCGCCTGGCTGATTTATGGTAAAAGGAAAAGTGTCGGTGTGGAGAAGGAAGTTCCGGGACCGCTTTATCAAATACTGGAGAACAAATTTTATATCGATGAATTTTACGAGTTTACAATTGTGCGGATGGTGAAGGGCTTCGGAATGATTCTCTCCTGGGTTGAAAAATATATCCTGCAGGGAATTGTGTCATCTGTTTCTTACTTGATCAATTTTGGCGCTACTAAAGGTGCCAATGCGCATAATGGCCAAATGCAGATATATGGGACGATTGCTCTGATTGGCCTGGCTGCCGTACTTGTGATCTTTGCATGGACAGGAGGGTATGTCAGATGAACCCATATATTCTTAGTTTGCTCGTTTTCTCCCCTTTGCTAGGGATAGCTGGATTAATGTTTGTTTCGAAAAACAATGAAAACGCACTGAAACGATTAGGTATATTGGGAACCATTCCACCATTGATTCTTACAATCTACCTATATAGTGAATATCTATCTGGAACGAAATTTACGGTGTTTTCGGTTTTTCATAAGTGGTTTCAATTAGGAGGCGGGGGAGTTAGGCAAAGTCAATTATATGCCATACCCTTTGAACTGAGCCTGAACGGAATCTCCCTTGTGATGGTAATTCTTACAGCGATTTTATCAACATTGGCAGCACTAGCCTCTGTTCTTCAGATAAAAAAAGAATGGAAGGGCTATTTTATTCTTCTTCTCTTATTAGAGGTTGGTATGCTGGGTGTCTTCCTATCTCAGAATCTGATTTTATTCTTCCTCTTCTTTGAGGTTACCTTGGTGGCCATGTTCTTCTTGATTGGGAAATGGGGTTATTTCGACAAAGAAAAAGCCGCATTTAGCTTCTTGATTTATAACGGCTTAGGCTCTTGTATCCTCTTGTTTGTCATCATGGTACTTTTTGCGAGAACCGGCACAGCCAATATTGAGATATTGGGGCAAATCTTATCAGTTGGCGGGCAGACGCTTCTAGCTCCAATCAGTACAGAATTGAAATATATCCTCTTTACGGGGATTGTCATCGCTTTTGGAATCAAGCTGCCGATTTTTCCGTTCCATTCCTGGATGCTGCGAGTCCATGTACAGGCGCCTCCAGCAATTGTTATGCTGCATGCCGGAGTATTACTGAAGATTGGTGCTTATGGGTTAATCAGATTTGGAATGGGATTGTTCCCAGGTGAGTTTAAAGAGATGGCCTTTTGGATTGCTTTGCTTGGCGTCATTAATTTCCTATATGGTGCTTGGCTTGCTTTGCAACAAACGGATTTCAAGCTCGTGCTGGCCTATTCCTCAATCTCTCATATGGGAATTGTCCTTATGGGACTGGGGGCATTAAATACAGCAGGAATTCAGGGTGCTTTATTTCAGGTTGTATCTCATGGCTTGATCGCCGCCTTGCTTTTTTTACTGGTTGGCTTTCTTTATGAAAGAGTCGGAACTACAAATCTGAAAGAACTTGGTGGATTGGCTAAATCTATTCCGGTTTTCTCGGGGATTTTACTGGCAGGAGGGATGGCTTCACTCGGTTTGCCGGGGATGTCCGGTTTTATCAGTGAATTCATGGCGTTCATGGGATTGTTTAAGACCGAACCAATCCTTGCTGCCATTGGTACGTTAGGAATTGTATTGACTGCTGTTTACGTGCTGCGTGCCGTTCTAAATATGACATTTGGAGCGCCCAAGAACGAGTTATCCATCGCCGACTTAAAACCGAACGAAGCGGTACTGGCATTTGTATTACTTGGTTTTATTATTTTGATCGGCGTCTGCCCTGCCATCCTGGAAGGACCGCTTCAGGCTGAAATTGCTGACATGATGACAGGGATAGGGGGTGACTAAGATATGGATATGGAAACATTACTGTCGATGAACTGGAATTTAATGATACCTGAATTTATAATCCTTGGTGCAGCGATCATCCTCTCTATATTGGATTTATGCATGCCTAAACAATTTGGAAGAAAGGTACTTGGCTGGTTTGCTTTTGGTAGTATCGGGCTTGCCATCATTTCTTTAATTGGCTTATTCCCATTGGAGGCTGGCTCGATTTTGTATGATACATTCCGATTGGACGCCTTTGCCAAAGCATTTAAGCTTATACTTTTGATTGGATTAGCCTTTGTCATGGTGCTGGCTGTGGTACATAAACCGAGAGCTGGGATGCAGCCGTATCAGGCAGAATTTTATTATTTACTTCTAACTGCTTTATTAGGTGCCATGATCATGACATCAAGCGGAGATTTGATTACATTGTTTGTGGGGCTAGAGCTTTTGTCCGTTTCATCCTATATTCTGGCTGGAATGCAGAAAAATAACCGAAAATCAGCTGAAGCTTCAATGAAATATGTGGTCAATGGGGGAATCTCGACAGCCATCATCCTGTTTGCACTGAGTTATATGTACGGCGTGAGCGGGACGACGAATATATTCGAAATTGGAACTATATTTGCCACCCAAGAAAACTCGCAGCTTCAATATATTGCTGGACTATCCTTCTTTATTTTCGTAATCGGGATATCCTTCAAGCTGGCAACCGTGCCTTTCCATATGTGGGCACCTGATGTATATGAAGGATCGCCGACGCCGGTGACTGCCTTCTTGAGTATTGTTTCAAAAGCAGCAGGCTTTGCGCTTTTACTTCGTATCGTTGTTACCGTGTTTTTAACAGCAACAATGGATGATATCGGATTCCTATCGATTTTTACGGCCAATCAAAACTATCTGGCTGTCCTGGCTAGTATAACGATGATTGCCGGAAATCTAATTGCATTAAGGCAAAAGAATCTGAAACGAATGCTTGCTTATTCAAGCATTGCCCATGCAGGATATTTGCTTGCTGCGGTTACAGCCTTTGGAGAATATACGATTGAATCGATTTGGTACTATTTTGCTGCATACATCCTAATGATGACCGGGGCCTTTGCCGTCATCCAATTCATAGCAGAAGATAGGAAGATTGGGGACGAGGATCAATATATGATGGCCGGCCTGTATAAAAAATCACCATTTTTGGCGGTTTCCATGTGTATTTTCATTCTCTCCATGGCAGGAATTCCTGGTACGGCAGGATTCATTGCAAAGCTGAATATTTTCATGAACCTTTTTGCGAAGGAACAAGGCCATTATATACTGGCAGCAATCATGCTGGTGACTACCGTAATTTCCTATCTCTATTACTTCAACATCATTGTCCATCTCTTTATGAGGACGGAAGAAGAAACAAAAGGTAAGATGAAAATATCAGTCATCCACTATGTAATCGGAATTTGTGCTGTGGGATCGATCCTGTTCGGATTATTCCCTCATTATTTGCTCGATTTCTTCCATCAGAACTTCACGGATATATATCAAATGTTAAAATAAATTTACATGACCAGGAGGGAAAATACCTCCTGGCTTTTTATTTGTTTTCTTTGTAAAGAAAACTTAATAATTACCATTAAATTGTGAAGAAGTGAATCTAGCTATTAACAGGTGTTATGTTGTAAAATAATATTATGCGTGCCTAAATATGTCTGTTTATTACATTATTTGATAGAATCCGTTTATTTCATACGATTTAGATTCTTTTTGTTAGAAAATGTCGATAATTTGTAGAAAAAGAGGAACGGTCCTTTTAAATATGGTACACTGAATTCGTATATCTTTAGTTTTGAAAGGAAAAAAGACCATGAATTCATTCGGAATGCAAGCTTTGCTCAGTATTGTGAGTCATTTGTTTTTTATAGCTGTTACATGGTGGGCATTACAAGCGCTGCACTTTGATAAGCTGCTGAGAGCAGGAAGAGTATTTCAGGCAAGAGTGCTGTATATATTGCTGACCATTACCATCGGTTCAGCAGTCAGCGGATTTTTTCTTGATTACTGGAGTTATGCTCAGCAATTAACGAATCTCTTTAATTAACCGAAGCTGTCAGAAAGTGACGAACGGATTTCTGTATGCATATGATTCCCTAAGGTAAAACTAAGGCAATAGGGGAGAGTGGCATACATGAAAAAAGTGATTCTTTCAATAATTGTTGGTTTGATGATTTTATATGTGGGGAATAAAACGACAGAAGCATTGGCTAAAAGCGACTTGCTAATGATTGCTGAGGGTATAAAGCGTGTCGATCCAGCAGCAGAAATAACGGATTGGATTGTTTTGGCCCGAGCAAGTGTTGATAATCAATTTTCTGAAGTGGCGGCTGACATACAGACTGAATATACCAATTATGTTTGGAGCGAAGATTCCAGCAGCAACGGAAAAACATTGGTTGGTACATATCTGAATGAAAAGTTGAATATTACCTCGAAGATTAAAATCATGTCCAGTGATTCACAAAAAACAGTTCTAATTACGAGTATAGAAGGGACTGAGTGGACACGTGGACAAGTTGATTTTATCCAAAACTGGCTAAAAAATGGGACAAAGGTCATGTTTAAGGACCCCCCTCACTATTTCTCTTGTATCAAAGGGATAACCGGTGCTAATATGGATAAGGTTCTACTAAAAAACTGGATGAATGAATATGAAGCTAAGTCAATGGAAAGTGCAATAGAAAGTAATTTTATTTCTGTTGCTGCAAAAAGCAATCAATTTAAGAATATGATGACCAATGGAATGAACCTCCAACTGGCCTTTCGAGATATCAGAGAGGATCAAAAGAACAGTGGGACACAGTTTACCATTGGCACACCGATAATAGCATTTGAATACTAATATAGAGATATTGAACGCGGAGGGGAATAACTTTGGAAAAAATCATTGTCCGCGGCGGAAACAGGTTAGAAGGTACAGTTCGTGTAGAGGGTGCAAAAAACGCCGTTTTACCTGTATTAGCTGCAACATTATTAGCAAGTGAAGGAAAAAGCGTTCTTAAAGACGTTCCGGAGCTATCCGATGTATATACAATTAATGAAGTAATCCGAAATTTAAATACAGAAGTCACTTTTAGCAATAATACTGTAACAGTGGATGCCTCAAAGCCATTAGCAGAAGAAGCGCCGTTCGAATACGTTCGTAAAATGCGTGCTTCAGTCCTTGTAATGGGATCTTTATTGGCTAGAAACGGAAAAGCTCGCGTCGCTTTACCTGGCGGCTGTGCAATTGGTTCACGTCCAATTGATCAGCATCTAAAAGGGTTTGAAGCAATGGGCGCTAAAGTGAGAGTCGGCAACGGTTTTATCGAAGCTGAGGTTGATGGTCGTCTTAAAGGTGCAAAAATCTATTTGGATTTCCCAAGTGTAGGAGCTACTGAAAACATCATGATGGCTGCTGCATTGGCAGATGGTGTCACTGTATTAGATAACTGTGCAAAAGAACCTGAAATTGTGGACCTGGCTAACTATTTGAATAAAATGGGTGCAAAGGTTAAGGGTGCAGGAACAGCTACAATCCGTATTGAGGGTGTAGAAAAGCTATATGGTACTGAACATTACATTATTCCTGACCGTATTGAAGCTGGAACTTTCATGGTTGCTGCTGCAATTACAGGCGGAAATGTATTGGTGCAAGGTGCAGTAATGGAGCACTTATCCTCTCTTGTGGCTAAAATGGAAGAGATGGGTATTACAATCAAAGAAGAGAAAGATGGCCTGCGTGTAATTGGGTCAGATAGCATGAAAGCAGTAGATATTAAAACAATGCCGCATCCAGGGTTCCCGACTGATATGCAATCTCAAATGATGGCATTGTTGTTACGTGCCAATGGAATAAGCATGATTACTGAAACGGTCTTCGAAAACCGCTTTATGCATGTAGAAGAATTCCGTCGCATGAACGCTGATATTAAAATTGATGGCCGTTCTGTTATAATTTCTGGAGAAGCAAACCTTCAGGGAGCTGAAGTAGCAGCTACAGATCTGCGCGCAGCAGCAGCCTTGATTTTATCCGGACTTGTTGCTGACGGTGTCACTCGGGTAACAGAGCTTAAGCACTTGGATCGTGGATATGTGAATTTCCATGGTAAACTTGCTGCGCTTGGTGCAGATATCGAGCGTATTAATGAATCCTCTGAGCAGGAAGAATCTACAGTTATTGCGGAAAACGCGTAAATTTTAGTGCGTTGAAAGCCAGACAGAAATGTCTGGCTTTTTCGTTTTCACGAAAAACGGTGGACAATTTATTGGTTACCTTTATATAAATATCAACGTATATAGAGTTACCCACAGGTGTATAAACAAATTAACAACAAGTTATTCACAATTGTAACAGGGTTATCAACAGCCTTATCCACATAAATGGGTGTGAAAATAGCTCTCCAACATTTCAAACCTTTATTTTTCAAGTTTTTTTAAAGATTTTATTAAAAATATTGGTCGTTCACTAGTTATCCACAACTTTATACACAATTCCATCACTTCTGGGGGTAACTCACTAAATAATCTGAAATTTTGATAGACTATAATTGATAAAATAAAGGAAAGGAGATTTTTAGTTTGAAAGACATAAGCGTATCGACCATAATAAAACTTATTTTAATTGTTTGCTTAGCGGTTTTAATCTTTAAGGTAGCTAAGATTTTATTTGATGTTTTATTGTTTGGAATCATTCTATATATTTTATTTAGTCTTTACAGAAACTATGAAAAGAAAAAGAAGAATCATTCCTAATAAATAGTTTGCCCCTCTTAACTATTTATAGACATATTCATATAAGAGAATTCATACATATGAAGTGTTGGACAGTTAACTGAATAGAGGGGAGACTACTATATGAAGCATTGGAAACCGATTATTTTTGCTATTAGTCTTGTTGCAGCCGTTACTATTATGATTCCCACACTCCTGGTCGCACCTTTTAATGATGATGAAGCAGAGGCTGAGCAGCACGTGTTAAGGGAACCGAAACAGCAGCCGGAGAAAAAGGCCGAGATACAAACAACCATCCAAGTGTACAGAAACACTCAAAAGACGGTGGAGGCTGTAGATTTGGAGGAATACGTAGCTGGTGTAGTTGCGGCTGAAATGCCTGCTAATTTCGAGTTAGAGGCATTAAAGGCACAAGCCCTGACAGCCAGAACGTTTATCGTAAAGGCACTTACAGCCACAACGAAGAAGGAAATTCCAAAGGGTGCCGATATAACGGATACTGTGAATGATCAGGTCTATTTAAATGATAAAGAGTTAAAAGCTGCCTGGGGAAATAAATATCAAACGAATATGCAAAAGATTAAAGAGGCCGTTTCCGCAACGAAAGGGCAGCTTTTAACCTATAAGGAAGAATTAATTACTCCATCTTTTTTCTCAACCAGCAATGGATACACCGAGAACTCAGAAGATTACTGGCCGAATGCACTTCCATACCTGCGCAGTGTGGCCAGTCCCTGGGATGAGAAATCCCCAAAATATTTAAGCGAAACAACGATATCGTTATCAGAGTTTGAACGTCTCCTAAATGTGAAGGTTGCGAGCAAAGAGGATGTTGGCAAGATAATTAGCCGAACAGAAGGAAATCGAATTGGAGAAATCGAGATAGGCGGTAAACGTCTCACTGGTAAAAAGGTAAGAGAGCAGCTTGGCCTTAAATCAAGTGATTTCTCCTGGTACAAAAAGGGCGACCAAGTTGTAATCACGACAAAGGGCTACGGTCATGGAGTAGGAATGAGTCAGTATGGAGCGAACGGAATGGCACAGTCAGGTAAATCCTATAAGGATATCATCTCCTACTATTATAAAGACGTAAAAATATCACAGGCAACAGCCTACCTGCCTACGTATACAGCGAAGAAGTGAACTGACCAGAGCCTTTGTATAGGCTCTTTTTTATTTTCTTCTTATAAATAAATTATTTCATGCATAATTTCAGCTTGTTTTACAAAAGATATAAATTTTTTCACCGCCCATGTATATATTTTCTGAAAAGTGTTCAGAATGATGACAGAGGTGATGAAAATGAGAGAGGAAGAAAATAAACGATCTTCTCAGTCAAAAGTAAAAAGTATAATGAAAAAGCGTTGGTTTTTGCCGGCAGTTTATATTTTTAGTGCAGCGGTCCTTTTGACAGGTATTTTAGTTTATCAAGCAAGCGATAATGAATTTACGCAAGATCCATCTGAGAACAAACAAAACATTACGTCTGAAAATAATGAGCCATCTATTGAAGTGAACAATTCGCTGGAAACCTTCACAATTCCAATGAGCGAGGCAGAGTCTGCTGTCATTAAAAAGGAATTTTATGATGTGGATGGAGATACAAAGCAACAGGAAGCATCCCTTGTTGTCTATAATAATACGTATCAGCCTAACACAGGAATCGACTATGCCATGAAGGATGGAAAAGGCTTTGATGTTACGGCTTCTATGAGCGGAAAAGTGAAAAGTGTGCAGGAAGATGCATTACTCGGTAACTTAGTTGTTGTTGAGCACGATAAAGGGATAGAAACTCATTATTCCTCCATTAAGGATATTAAAGTAAAAGAGGGAGACAACCTTAAACAAGGTGAAACCTTTGCCAAAGGCGGAACAAGTGCTATTAATGAAGAAGCTGGCACCCATGTCCATTTCGAAGTGAGAAAAGATAATGTTGCTGTCAACCCGTTAGAGTATCTTGATAAACCAATCAGTTCTTTGAAAGCTGAGAAAAAGGAAGCCGATACAAAGGCTAAAGATTCAGCTGATCAAGAAAAAGAAGAAACAACTGAAAATCAAGATGATGCAGGTAATGAAACATCTGAGGACTCAAATGAGAATCAAGAGTCCGATCCAAATCAAGAACCAGGTAACGAATAAAGAAAATGCCTTCAGGCTCTATTGTCTGGAGGCATTTTTTTCGACGTATTGCCTGTTATTTCTCGGGAAATAGTGCAGGAAAAAAAGTTGTCGAATAGGCTTAAATGGCACGAAAACCAAAGAAGTCTTGTCCTTATTGCATGTTTTGTGCATAAAAGTGGAACCAAGCTAATAAACTTTTACAAACCTGACACATAGAGAATGCAAGAGGTGAAGACTCGTTAAATCTATCAGGAATCCAAGACAATGAATTACTCATTCATAAAAATACATACTAAAGGCTGCAATACAGCGAATCAACATCTCGTACTTCTCAAAAAAATAGGGAGGGCGAGGGAATTGCACGATTACATCAAAGAAAGAACTATCAAGATTGGAAAGTATATCGTGGAAACGAGAAAAACAGTTCGCGTAATCGCGAAGGAGTTTGGTGTATCCAAAAGTACTGTCCATAAAGATCTAACTGAACGACTGCCAGATATAAATCCGGAATTGGCTAATGAGGTTAAGGAAATACTTGATTATCATAAATCAATCAGGCATTTAAGAGGCGGAGAAGCAACCAAGCAGAAGTATAAAAAAACAGAGGAAGAGCCGGTTCAGTAATTGAATAACAGGAGGAAGGGGCCGGAGGAAATCAACGGCCTTTTTAATTTGAGTCATATTCCCTACACTGTTCCTGAATATGGCAGATTTTTTGGTAATATAGTTCCTTTTGTTCTACAAAATATGATAAAATTTTTAATTAGTACAGTAGAAGGAATTGTAGAGTTCCTTGAGGAGGATAATTAGGTTATGTTTTCGAGAGATATTGGAATCGATTTAGGTACTGCAAATGTACTCATTTATGTAAAGGGTAAAGGAATTGTGCTGAATGAGCCATCTGTCGTAGCCTTGGATAAGAATACTAATCGTGTATTAGCTGTTGGAGAAGAAGCACGCCGTATGGTTGGCCGTACTCCAGGACATATTGTTGCCATTCGACCGCTTAAAGATGGAGTGATTGCTGACTTTGATGTAACGGAATCCATGTTAAAATACTTCATTAACAAATTGGACGTAAAAGGATTCTTATCAAAACCACGTATCTTGATTTGCTGTCCAACTAATATTACAAGCGTTGAACAAAAAGCGATTCGTGAAGCAGCAGAGAAAAGTGGCGGCAAAAAGATTTACCTTGAGGAAGAGCCAAAGGTAGCGGCAATCGGCGCAGGTATGGACATCTTCCAACCAAGCGGTAACATGGTCATCGATATCGGCGGAGGCACAACTGACATTGCCGTATTATCAATGGGGGATATCGTTACATCAGCATCCATAAAAATGGCTGGTGACAAATTTGATGCCGAGATTCTAAATTACATCAAACGTACATACAAGCTTTTAATCGGAGAGCGTACAGCTGAAGATATAAAAGTGAAAGTTGCGACCGTTTTTAAAGGTTCCCGTAATGAAACTATTGATATTCGCGGACGTGATATGGTGACAGGGCTACCAAAAACCATCACAGTTGGTTCAGAAGAAATCGAAGAGGCATTACGTGAGTCCATTCATGTCATTGTTCATGCAGCAAAATCTGTGTTGGAGCAAACACCTCCAGAACTATCCGCTGATATTATTGATCGCGGAGTAATTCTAACAGGCGGCGGAGCCCTGCTTCACGGCATGGACATGTTATTGGCTGAAGAACTAAAGGTACCTGTATTAATCGCAGAAAATCCAATGGATTGCGTAGCAATAGGAACAGGTATGATGCTTGATAATATCGATCGCATCACGCGCCGTAAATTAGTTTAATCGCCAGGCAATAAAAAAACCAGTTCAGTTGATGAACTGGTTTTTTTATATGTATAAAGGGATGTCCTCTGTTGGAGGGCAATGCAGTGCATGGGAATGATTCATCTATGATGCGACCTGTGCCTGTGTAAAGGTGGGTGAAAGGCAGGTGAAAGGTAGGTGAGAGGTTGTAGTGAAGCAGGTATGGTCCGCCTATGCCCTGGCTATGAGGCACCTATACCCGGGTATAGGCCGGTCAAAGGTAGGTGAAAGGCAGAGGAAAGCAGGTATGGTCCACCTATGCCCTGGCTATGAGGTACCTATACCCGGGTATAGGCCGGTCAAAGGTAGGTGAAAGGCAGAGGAAAGCAGGTATGGTCCACCTATGCCCTGGCTATGAGGCACCTATACCCGGGTATAGGTCGGTCAAAGGTAGGTGAAAGGTAGAGGAAAGCAGGTATGGTCCACCTATGCCCTGGCTATGAGGCACCTATACCCGGGTATAGGTCGGTCAAAGGTAGGTGAAGGGTAGAGGAAAGCAGCTATGCTCCGCCTATGCCCTGGCTATGAGGCACCTATACCCGGGTATAGGTCGGTCAAAGGTAGGTGAAGGGTAGAGGAAAGCAGCTATGCTCCGCCTATGCCCCGGCTATGGAGCACCTATACCCGACCTATGCAACACCTCTACAACATCTCTCCTCCCACACAAAAAGAAAAGTCGACAAAAAAAGACTCCAGTTAACACTACAAAGTCCACATATACTCCCCCTATGTCGAGAGAAATCGGTTTTTAGGAAAAAAGTCCGTATCTTATAAAATTATTCCCTATATAATGGTAATATGGGTGTTTGTTAGGCCTATTTGGGGGTGGAGAAATGTTTAAAGGATTCTATACAGCGGCATCCGGTATGCTAGCTCAGCAACGCAAAACGGAGCTGCTTGCAAATAATTTAGCGAATGCCAATACGGTCGGATATAAAGAGGATCAAGCGAGTGTACGCTCATTTCCAGAAATGCTGCTTAGCAGTTATGAAAAAGTGAATCTTCCCGTAGAGGAATCAGTATCCATCAATCATTCAAAATATGTGGGTGCATTGAACACGGGTGTTTATGTACAAGAGACTATCCCATCTTTTTCACAGGGTGATGTTAAAACAACCGACAATACTACGGACATGGCTATTGTAGATCAAGCTATGCCTATTGATCCTGAAACGAATCAATCGGGTACGGCCCTGTTTACAGTTGAGACTCCTGATGGCTTGAGATATACACGAAACGGGAATTTTACATTAGATGGCTCAGGCTATTTAACAACTGCTAACGGTTATTATGTCTTAGATGAAAATAGGGAACGTATCCTTTTAAACTCCGAAAATTTTGCGATTAGTTCTCAGGGTGAGATATCTGAGGGAACATTGAATAGAGGACGAATTGGAATAAGCTTTAGCGCTACTCCAACGGCACAGCTCATCAAGGAAGGCGATGGATTATACCGGATCAATGAAGGAGAGCTGCCTTCTGCCTATACATTAAATAATGTTCAATTTGCTGTTCAACAAGGTTCAATTGAACAGTCTAATGTGGATTCATCTAAAACAATGACTGATATGATGGCTGCCTATCGTACATTTGAAGCCAATCAAAAGATTGTACAAGCCTATGATCAAAGCATGCAAAAAACCGTCAATGAAATAGGTAAGCTGTAAACGATAAAGAGCTGAATGAAGAGGAGGGTAAATAAGGATGAATCGAATGATGATAACCTCATCAAATACAATGGGGCAGCTGCAAAAGAAGCTGGAAACAGTTTCGAATAATATCTCAAATACTTCGACGACCGGTTTTAAAAGAAAAGAAACCTATTTCTCAGACATGCTCGCTCAGGAATTCAATAATCAGGAGCGAACTGAGAAGGAAAAAGGCCGATTGACGCCAAATGGTATTCGAGTGGGTGTTGGCGCAAAAATGAGTCAGTCTCAGCTTAATTTGGCACAGGGTAATCTGCAAAAAACGGAACGTGACTTGGATGTCGCCCTTACTAATGAGAATTTATTTTTTGCCATTCGCACGGCAGATGGCACTAGCAGTGAGCTTGGTTACACAAGGGATGGGGCTTTTTATCTTAGTCCAGCTTCTGATGGATCTAATCAAGTGCAATTGGTAACATCAAATGGCAGTGCAGTATTGGATGAAAATAATCAGGAAATTAGGATAAATGGTAACCCTAATGACATAACATTTACAGATAAAGGCCAGCTAAATGTCACTACTGAAAATGGGACTCAATCATTTAATCTGGGGATTATCTCCGTCAAGAAGCCACAATTTATGGAAATGATAAATAATAATACTTTCACTCTTCCGAAAAATATGGCACAATTGGATGTATCAGAAAACGACATATATACCCAACTAACCGGTGCTTTTAGAGAAGAAATTTCTATGGTTCAAGGAAACTTGGAGCAATCTAATGTCGATATTAGTACTGAGATGACAGAAATGATGCAAACTCAGAGGTTATATCAATTTCAATCACGAACGGTTAGTATGGCCGATCAAATGATGGGGTTGGTCAACGGTATTCGTTAAAGGAGTAAAAGAATGCAAGCGTTGGTTAATAATAAAAGTGAGCAGACTGAGTCTGAACCAAACAGTCGAATAGATAGAAAAAAACTGGGTAATGATCAAAAAATCAAAATCCGGTTAGTGCCACTTTGGGCTCGTATTATAATTGTCCTTGTGTTGACGATGATGGCCCTTGTTGGTGGAGCCATGGTTGGCTATTCCGTTATGGGTGATGGAAAAGCAATGGATGTTTTTAAGAAATCTACATGGACTCATATCGTTGATTTGGTCAATAAGGACACGACGGAGAATAAAGACAAATAATACGGGCAGGAAGGCAAGATATATCCCTTCCTGTTTTTTATTAGGTAGGAGAAGTTTGATGAAAAGTGGTCTTACCACTTTCGCGTCTAATTACACTTGCTGCTGGCCTGCAGGACGTGGCGCATAAGTCGTCTCAGCTTTTTAGTGTAATCCAGCTTCAGGGTCTAGGATTTCAGGACATAAGATAAAGCCACTGCGGGGGATAAAAACGCCCCTACGTGCCTTTATCTTATGCTCCTCGCGGGCCTATATGATATAGGTCATGAAGACGTTGCCACAGGACGTGGCGCATTTAGTCTTCGTTCCTTGAATAAGGCCCTTCAGCTTTATAGTGTAATCCAGCTTCGACGGCTAGAAGCTCAGGACATAAGCATGACCTCTGCAGGAGGAAGAACACCTCCTTCCGATGTCCTGTCTTATGCTCCTCGCGGGCCTACAGGATGTAGGTCATGAAGACGTTGCCACAGGACGTGGCGCATTTAGTCTTCGTTCCTTGAATAAGGCCCTTCAGCTTTTTGATGTAATCCAGCTTCGACTCCTAGGAGCTCGAGTCATAAGCAAATACTCTACGGGAGAGAACCCTCCCTCCGAGTATTCGTCTTATGCTTGTCGCTCCTGGGCAGTCGTCTCAGCTTTTTAGTCAATCCAGCTTCAGGGCCTAGCCGCTCGAGGTTGTAAGGATAGCCACTGCGGGAGAAGAGCCTCCCTACGTGCCTCTCCTTACACTTGTCGCGGCTGACCAAGGCCCTTCAGCTTTATAAATAAAGGGGGAAATTATATGTTAGATGTTCAGCAAATTAAGGAGATTATTCCGCATCGGTATCCGTTTTTGTTGGTTGATCAGATTTTGGAGGTTGATGAGGGGAAGCGGGCAGTTGGGGTTAAGAATGTGACGGCGAATGAGGAGTTTTTTAATGGTCATTTTCCGGATTATCCGGTTATGCCGGGGGTGCTGATTGTGGAGGCGCTGGCTCAGGTGGGAGCGGTGGCTGTTTTGATTAAAGAGGAAAATAAGGGCAGGCTTGCTTTTTTTGCCGGTATTGATAAATGCCGCTTTAAGAGACAGGTGCGTCCTGGTGACCAACTGCGTTTAGAAGTAGAATTGACAAGAGTACGCGGTCCGATTGGAAAAGGAATTGGCAGGGCAACTGTGAATGGTGAGCTGGCTTGTGAAGCTGAAATAACATTTGCTTTAGGCGATCAGAAATCCTGAAATCCTTAATACTCACGTAAAAAATAAAAAAGCAGAAGGGCCAAAATGTACTGGCCTTAAAAGTTAGACAACAAACAACTTTTAAGGGGCATTTCACATAAATAGCCTTTCTGTTTTTTTTTAATATTGCCTACTTATTTTGCATGAAGGTAGCCAATAGGCAAGCGCCGATCCCGGCTGCCAGTACGGAAGTTAGGACTGGGTGTTTGGATGCTTTTACATAATAGCTTGTTTCGCGGATCCAGCCTTTATTGGTGCCGCGTTCATGCAATCCATATCCAGCTTTATACAAGGCGCTTTCCTCCGGTGGGTTGGAGGGACGGTCATCATGCTGTGTATGATACATAGTCTTTTCCATAAATTTATCAGTAAGCCTTGGGGCAAACCGGCCAAGCATAGCCAGGAGTTTAGCCTGCGATCCAACATACATATCGCGTTTTGGATGCTCTGCGGCAAAAAGGATGGCCTCGGCTACTGTTTCAGGTGCATAAATTATCCCTATATGGGTCGGCTGCTTTTCCAGATAACTACGAGCGTGCTCATTGTAAGGTGTGTCAATTCTTCCGGGATGAATGAGTGTCACAGAAATCGGCGCATTTTCCTTCTCGAGCTCCATCCGCAGGTTCTCCGTCCAGCCGTGTAAAGCAAATTTTGCGGAAGAATAGGTTGACTGAACAACAGTTCCCCTATCGCCGAAGAAGCTGCCGATATTAATAATGGCACCTGGACCACCACGTTTTTTATAATGCTCGACCGCGATTCTGGATCCGTATACGACACCCCAAAAAACAGTATCAAACATGCGGCGCATATCTTTTATGCTGACTTCGGTTGTTTTTCCATAAATCGAAACACCCGCATTGTTCACCCATGTATCAAAGCCGCCAAAATTCAAGATGGCTGTTTCAGCAATTTTAAGGACATCCTCTTCAACACCAACATCTGCATCAACCCAGACTGCTTCATGCCCCTTGCTTTTCAATTCGTAGACTAATTCCTGGAGGGCATCTTTATTCCGGGCTGCCACAACAACCTTGGCTCCTTTTTCAGCTGCCATACGTGCCGTAACAAGCCCAATCCCACTAGAAGCACCAGTAATAACAATTACCTGGTCTTTCAGCTCCTTTAAATGGAGTCTCTCCATAGATTGATCTTTCATCTGTTCGACTTTTTTTATATCCATAAAGTATTCCTCACTTATGATGTATGCCTTTTACCTTGAGGCCTTTATGCAAAATGCTTTCAGGAACTCCGGCTGTATTAGTATGAACCATCCATACAATAAAAATTAGGGTAAGCATCAGCTGAAATAAGGAGCGAACACATTTACGGTGAAGGGAATTTTCACAAATACGTTTAGAATTTACCTGTTTGTGTTATTAAAGGAATATAGGCTAGTGTAAAAGCACTGGCACGTGGATAACCATATCACTTCTCCCTATTTGAAGGCCCAAATGTTTGGGCCTGCTTTTTTTTGCTCCATCATAATCTGCCCTCTTCTGGGTAATCTAAAAACAGACCTGATCAGGTCATAAAAGTTTGAAAGGAGCATGCCGAATGCAGAAGTTTTATAAAGCGATTATGGGGGTTGCGTTGGCATCTGTGTTAATGGTGGGGTGTAATAATAACGATGACAATAACCCGCCTCCAGAAGGTAACAACAACCATGAGCAAAATAACGGTACGAACGATAATAATGGGATAGATACGAACGAAAGTACAAAAGATAATAATGGTACAAATGGTAACAACGGAACGAATGGTAACAATGGTATCAATCGTAACAATGATAATAATGGTATGAATGATATCAATGATAATGGTTCCGATCTAGATAGTGGCAATTTAGATACAGATGTAAGAGAAGATGGGGATAGAATCAGGAACGATGCAGATCGAGGCGCAGACGATATCCTTGATAACAACAATAACAATGGTAAAGATAAAAATAAGTAACAAGTTTAAGCTGGCGAGGTAATCTCGCCAGCTGTTATTTATTACCCAGGCCTTCTTTAAAGGCGTTTTTTAAATCCTCACCATTATATCCTTCATCTACTAGTGTATCCAATAGGAATTCAACGGCTTCTCTTCTGCGATTGCGAATCTTTGCCCGAAACAGGATGCTGGCGAATTGATCCATCTTGCGGACATCAGCGATAGTTGCATCGAAGTAGGCAGGGATATTATCCTTCTTTGTGATGATACAGCTAACGGTAAGCTTGTCAGTATCAGCAGTGATTTCCTTGAAAAGATTGAAATGTTCATAATCAACGACTGCCTCAATAAGCCAAGTGTTAGCCTCATTTTCTTTATTAATAATTAATCCGTCGAGGATATGTAATTCGGTTGGATGCTGATTGTCTGGAAGTAACTGCAAGGAAACTAACTTAAAGGTTTTCATCAACTTACCTCCAATTTTAAATTATTATATGTTCATTATAGCATGGTAAAAAAAAGAAAAAATATTTATATTGTTTGTCGAAGAGTTTGTTAAATAATTCACAGATTATAAATATTGATTACAAACACCATATTTATATATTCAAAAAGGAAATTTGAGTGAAAATCTCCCTCTAAAGTCCCAAATCGCCTCTTTTACTTTTAACCATAACTCTTTTATGATACCTCTGTAAGCTATATAAAAGAGAGGTGAAGGTAGTATGTTAAATCAGGTTGCGCTTGTTGGAAGGTTGACGAAGGATCCTGATCTGCGTTATACACCGGAGGGAAAAGCTGTATCAAACATTACTTTGGCCGTTACGAGAAATTTTAAGAATGCTGATGGCGAGTATGGGACGGACTTTGTAAACTGTACACTTTGGAATCGGGCAGCTGAAAATACCGCATCCTATTGTCAAAAAGGTTCTGTAGTCAGTATCGTTGGAAGAATTCATACACGTAATTATGAAAATCCAGAAGGAAAGCGTACGTATGTAACAGAAGTTATAGTGGAAAGTGTTAACTTTTTAGATCGAAAACGGGTGAATAACCTTCATGAAGGCAGTCTGGAAACGAACGCAGTGCCTATTTTATGAACGAGCGGGAAGTAGTCGCTGATTTAATCCGAATCGTTGGCAGTGTAAATAGCCGTGTATCCAAAAGTGAGTCAGATTTGAGAAAAATCGAACAGACTCTGCAAATCCTCATAAAAGAATTGTCTAACATGAAGGAGCTTCAATATCAATTATGTGAACAAACGTATCAACTCCACGAACATTAATCCCTCACAAACATAATCTGCATACAAAATGCCTCCAATACACTTATAAAAGTTATACCCCCTCTTGATAGCCGCCAATGCGCGGCTTTTTTTCAGTTTTGGGATAATTATTTTGCTAAAAGGTAAATTTCTATTAGAAATAGAATTGAAATTATTGGTAAGATAACGGTAGATACATATTTTCTTATTACAGCCAGGAGGGATTTAAGGTGAAAGCAAAGGATTTCATGATCAAGGATGTAATTAGTTTAAATGAAGAGGCAAGTATTAAAACATTGCTGGAAGTTTTAATGAAACATAAAATCGGAGGACTTCCTCTGGTCGATCCAAACAATAAACTGTTGGGGATCGTAACAGATGGGGATGTCCTGAGATATATGAACCCAAAAGCCTTCATTTCCTCTTATGTCACTTATATAGAAGAGTTGGATGAAACCTTAAAATCAAAAAGTGAATCTCCGGTTAAAGCTATTATGAAGAAAAAAGTAGTCTTTGTTCGAGAAGAGGATGAGCTTGAAGATGTACTCAAGCTGCTGGCAACACACCACTTCAAAAAGATACCTGTAGTCAATGGAAATCGTGAGGTTGTGGGTGTAATTAGCCGTGGGGATATGATTCGTAAATTAGGCGAGTTACTACTTGAAAAATTGTAAGAGAAAGGAGGCTCATTCCTGAGTCTCCTTTTTATTTCTATTGGCGTACAATTGTTACGTAAAAACGTCCCCAGCAGCTTTGCCATAAGAAGTCGATATTTAAAATGGTGTTGATAGAGTTGCGATGCTTCTCAATCATCCTTTGGGCAAACATGTTAGCATCCCGTTCAACCCATTGTGATTGATAGCCATTTCTGCCTGTGTTGACATAAGGCGTATTATACTGCCTCTTCATATAGACACGCTGGTAGGCATGGCGAATTTCATGAAAGAGATCCTGTAGTAAAAACAGCTGCATAAGCCCGCGCTCGTATTTTTTGTTTTTTACCTTATGGTTAAAGGGAAATAATGCAATCTTACCAAGCTTATGGTATCCGCCCAATGTGCCATTTAAAGAATCCTCATAACACCAATCATCAATAAATTCCTTTCCATAATCGGTTCGGTCTGCAATGACTTGATCTGGATGATCGTATATGGAAATGGTCATTCCTAAGTATTTATAATCGTCATAAAGTAATTTGAGTATTTGTTTAAGCTGGAAATCGGGTAGGATATTTGAATGATTACGTAAAACTGTTTTCGCTAATCTGGAGGGGCGATTTAAGGTACTTTCAAGAGAGATGTTTTCTTCTACGATCATTAATGTAAGCAACTCCTGTTAATTAATCTGGCTGTTTTAATTGGGCATATAACATGATATGCCAGGACTGTGACTATACATTCGCAACAAATTACTACATAAATGGATATAGAAAATGTGGAAAAAGAAGGAATAATGTAGAAAAGTATACAACGAAGCACAAATTTCGTCAAATAAGTGGTTTGACATTATTTAAAAGAGGGTAAGTAAATAAATTGCTTAAAAAAGGAAAGAGGAGAGACCCTCTTTCCTTACTTATACAAATTGCTATCTTGATTGATATATAGAGTCGTTTCATAGTACATATCATCTCTATATTGATTGGATAATTCGTCCTCTATAGTTTTATAGGTGAGATATGGAGCGGTTTTTGCCTGTACGTGTTTAATCTTTACTTGAGTGGAAATCTCCTGCTTGTCGCCATTCTTCCCGATCGTTAAAAATTTTACGTGTACGGTAGGTGATCCCTTTTTTAGATGCATTGAAGGGATTGCCTTGTCACCATCTGTATTTGTCGCCTCCACCTGTTCAATGGTCAACCTTTCCTCAGGCTGTGAATCCAGGTAAGCAAGTAAATATTCTTGTTTCCATTTTTCCTCATCGAGTGAATAATCATATTCAGAGATATTCGTATATAAGTGAAACGCAATGAAGCCAACTGCGGCCAAGGAAATCACTCTTATACCAACCGCAACACTGGATAAAGATCTCCGATCACGTATGACATGATAGAAAATAGCTATTCCAATGATTGTCCAACAGATCACCGCAATATACGTGAGCGGTGCATCAGCTAACTCTTGTGTCTTCTCAAAAGTTTGTACAACCTCTTTAAAACTCAGTTTCCTCACCTCTGTTTCCATTTCCTTTTACTAATAACTGTAAATTATTTTATTTGTTTAATCAATTTTTATTATTCCGACTCTAATAGATACAAAAAAGCCATCCCCTATTTTTTAAGAAGGGGGTGGCCAAAAAGTTATCTTTCAAGCACCAGCAAATCCTTTAATTCATCTGAGGATAGCTCGGTAATCCAATTGTCACTTTGGACGATTTCATCGTTAAGCGATTGTTTTTTCTCCAGCATAACGTCAATTTTCTCCTCAAGTGTACCGGAGGAAACCATCTTATGGACATGTACAAAGCGCGTTTGCCCAATACGGTAGGCACGGTCGGTCGCCTGATTTTCAACAGCTGGATTCCACCAGCGGTCATAGTGAATGACATGGTTGGCAGCCGTCAGGTTAAGCCCTGTACCGCCCGCTTTCAGGGAAAGTAGAAGAATCGGATACTTGCCATCCTGAAAATCGGCCACCATGGTATCCCGTTGTTTTTTATTGGCGCTGCCGTTCAGGAATGGAACGACATGACCATAGCGGCGCTCAGCGATTTGCTTAATCATATTACCCATTTCAATGTATTGTGTAAAAATAAGCACACTTTCATCCTGTTCATAAATGATATCGAGCAATTCAATTAGCTTTTCCATTTTCCCGGATCGATGAAGAATATGCTTTGGTGCCTCTTCCTTTAGATAAAGGGCAGGATGATTACAGATTTGCTTCAGCTTGGTTAGCATCTGCAAAATAAGCCCTTTCCGTTCGAAACCGCTTAGTTTTTCAACTTGATCAAGCGTATCTTTAACAAGCTGTTCGTATAAAGCGGCTTGCTCGGTTGTTAGGCTGATAAACTCCTTTTGCTCCAATTTATCCGGCAGATTGAGAGCAACCTCTTCATCCTTTTTCGTCCTTCTTAAAAGGAAAGGCTGAATTAGCCTTTGCAGGGTGGCAATTTTATTCTTATCACCATTGCGTTCAATCGGTCCGGCAAAGTTTTTATCAAATTGCGTTAGTGAGCCAAGATAGCCCTTATTAATAAAATCAAAAATGGACCAAAGCTCACTCAGTCTATTTTCCATTGGAGTACCGGTTAAGGCGATATGATGAATGCCTTCAAGCTTACGGGCAGAACGGGATTGCTTCGTATGGGAATTCTTGATATTCTGCGCTTCGTCGAGCACAACAGCATTCCATTGCATGGATAAAAAGTCTTCCTCATCCTGATGAAGCAACCCAAAGGTTGTCAGAATCACATCGGCATTGCCAAACCCATCCCTAAACTGTTCACCCTTCATACGACTTGGACCATAGTGAAGATGGACGTTCATGGATGGAGCGAACTTTTCAAACTCCTTCTGCCAGTTTCCGAGCACAGAAGTCGGACAGACAATCAAGGATGGAGATTTTGCTGGACCATTCTTCGCCTCCACCGCTAACAGATAGCTGATGAGCTGAATCGTTTTCCCTAGACCCATATCATCGGCCAGACAGGCACCGAATCCATATTCACGTAAGAACATCAGCCAGCTCATTCCCTGTTGCTGATACGGCCGCAATTCGCCCTGGAAGGCATCGGGTACCTGGACAGTCGGGATATCCTGAAGTGAGTTGATGCGAGTCATAAAGCGTCTCAGGTCACTATTCAGCTCAAATTGAATTCGTGCGTAATCCCCTTCATTCTCATCCTCAAGCTCCTCATCCTGTGCGAACTCCTGCTGAAGTAGATCATTGATACGCAATCCTCGCTCATCTGCTTCCTTCTTCAATTCCTGCATGCGCCTCATTAAGGCAGGATCCAGTTTCACCCAGCGTCCTCTAATATAGACAAGCTTCCGTTTTTCCTCAACAAGCTTGTTAAATTCCTCCTCGGAAACCTCAGCGCCATTGACGGAGAAACGCCAATTATAATCGAGCAAGGCATTCATACCCACAAATGATTTTCGGCGACTTGGTGAATTTTTCACTTTAGCCTTCATGGCGATTTTCGCATCCTTAATTGCCTGCCACCATGATGGCAATAGAATTTCTACGCCAAGCATATGCAGGACCTCGGATGCATCCGTCAAGAAATCCCAGGCCTGATCCTCAGTGACAATATCATCAATCCAAGGGAAAATATCCTTCCAGCGAGCGATTTCCTTCTCAGCCATCTCTATATGCTTTTTCCAGGCAAAAGGAATCCTATGACGATCATCCCAAACGAAAAATTGCTCCTCATTTCGCTTGCCGCGCATAAACGGTTCTAGCTTCCATTGGTCAACCTCATCACCCGCTGCAAAATCAGGCTCGCTCAGGCGCATTCCCATAGAAAAAGGCAATTCATCTTCTTTGGCACCGGTCCAAATTTCCCAACGGTCTCCGTCAAAGAAGCGGCTGAGTACCTTGGTGGAGATATTTTTTTCAGCAAACAAATCAAGCAAATCACCTACGCGATGATTGCCGGGACGGTCTTTAATCGCTTCATTTAACCATTCCTCCGCAAAACGCCGAACCGTAATGGTTTGGATTCCGTCATGCTCGTGTCTGGCCATTTCCTGTTCCCAAAAGGAGTCCTGAAAGTCTTCGAGAATTTCCTGTGGGAGCGGGAAGGTAATGCCGTCTTGATTCCGATCGTTAAAATCAGGCATAACCGTTCCGTTTTCAACGGTTTCATATAAGGATTGGGCCAAAGCTAAACTAATGGATGCCCAATTGGACCAGGACCAATTAATAAAGCTATTGAAAGGCTCTTCTGCCAGCACCTTCATCCATTTATGGGCGCTCATGAGGACACCGCTTTTACCATCCAGTGTTTGGATATCCAATTTGGTCCCAAAGAAACTATCCGCGTCCCAAAGAAAGAAGCTTGTTGCCCACAATTCGGCAGGAACGGGCTCACCCTCGTCCGTTCCATAAATAAAGACACGTCCGCCTTCAAGTAATTCAATTTGAATATGAAGAGTTTCAATCAGCTGCATCAATTAACTTTCCTTTCTTAAGTTCTTCCTGAAAAGCGCGTAATCGCTTATTATCATCGCTGATATATTCAATATAAGATTCCCAAACGTTTACGCGCTTAAGTTTTTTATAAATAGTTCTCAGCTTTTTTAAATAACGGACCGCTTCCCGGTAGGATGAACGATTTTTAGCCGCAATCAAATTAACTACCTGCAGATGCAGAATAGGAAGGAGGACTTCAGGCTGTTCCTTTTGAATTTCCTTCGTTTGATTGGACCATTCATAAAGGACATCAACACGCTCAGCAACCTGGAGCTCGACCCATTTTTTATACTCCTTCTTCTCATACAAATAGTGTGAATATGGAATAAGGGAGTAAGGAATGGTTTCCCTTAGAATACGTTCGAGTAAGTCGAACCGTTTGGCGGCAGAGCAAAAAGGACGAATAATTTGCAGGGCATTATATAAAAATCGAGTTCTCTTATACTCCTGAGTCTGATAATCATGTAAATAAGCTTTAATATTTTTTGAGAAGAATTCAACAAAGGGAACCATTCGTGCATGTTCCTTTGCATTATGCAGTTCCTCTAACACAAAGGTAAGGAAGAAGCAGGATATCGGACCAAGCTTATTTAAACATTCTAACGCCTGCTCATCCTTGCCATCGACCATATATATGTGAATCATCATCCAAAAGACCAACTCAATTTGCAAGGAGTCGGCGAGAGTCGGAAGCTGGTTTGACAAACGATCTATTTCAGCCCCGCGCTCTTCTTTAGTTGTAATGATATTTGTCCAAATTGTGCGATAGATATCCCAGCGATAATAACCGCTTCCCATTTCACCAGTTGGCAAATTCTTTGTTTCATCAATCCAGGAATGGATAAACTCCTCTGAATCAAATGGACGGATAGAGGATTCAAACCGATGAACCTCATCCTTAAAGGCAAGGAACAATTCGTGAATCATGGATTCCAGCAGTTCCTCCTGAAAGTGATCCTTCGTACTGCTCTGCAGATCAAATAAATGTACCAAGCCCATATAATAGGCAATGCTGCGGTATAAAGGCACCCATTGCTGATTGGAGGGCTCGCTGCGCTGGATCGCACGCTGAAAATTAGAAGCAGAGCGGTTTATCCCGGCCATAAAGTAAGGAGGGATGGCTAACTCTTCCCGTGCGGAACGGATGAAAAATTCCTTCCAGGCACTGTATGTATGCTCCGGTTTAGAAGGCTTGCTTTTTTCTTTATATACGGGGCCATTTTTTAGTGATTCCTTTAAACGGAACATGGGGTCCTCTTTATTCTTCCAATGATCCACCCATTCCGTAACGCTGGCTTCCTTACTGTAGGCAGCAAAGAATACAGCCAGCTGATGCCGGCATAAATCAATCGCTGGACAGGAACAAGAGCTATTGCTTGGAAAACTTAAATCCAAAGTGACGTTCACCTTTGTCACGTCCTGTACGACACCTTGAATAAGATCAGATTCGATTGATAGCTTTACCACTGTCCCTTGACGATAAAGAACAAGACCCTTCGAAACTAAATTAACATCATTAGTTGATTTAGGAGAGAGAATATCCGAAATTCGCTCCCCGTAGAATTTAAGTGCATCGTGCATATATCATTCTCCTTACGAGACAGTTTAACCAAGTTTAATCTTAATTGTAACAAAACTGATCAAAAAAACGTATGAAAAGGGGGAGGAAAGTAGAAGACTAAAGATAAAAACTAAAAAGAAGAGAATGCGATGAATGTAAATCGAGGTGCAGATAAACGAAAGAAATATAGATGGTTAGGGATTTCCGGCTTCGTAATTGTGATTGTCATGGTTGTCGGATATCCTATTTATCAGGCCCTTCAAGCAATAAAGGATCCACTGCGGGAACGCCAATCTCCCTATAGAGAAGAACAGCTTGATTTAACTAAAAAAGAGCCATTTTCATTATTGCTGCTTGGTATAGATACAAACGGCAGACCGGATACAACAATGGTCATAACGGTCAATCCGGAACACAATAACATTAAAATGCTTGGTATTCCACAGGATACAAGAGTAAAAATTGCTAGAAGCAAGAATTGGGATAAAATCAGCGATGCCTATCAAGAAGGCGGAGCGGAACTGTCGATGGAGACAGTTGAACAGTTTTTCGGAATCCCGATTGATTATTATGTGAGCATCAATACGGATGGGGTGGAGGAGCTGGTGGACGCCATCGGAGGTATTACCGTTGAAAACCAGTTAGACTTCTCTTATGATGGCCAACATTTTGCTAAAGGTAAAATCCAGTTAAATGGTGAAGAGGCATTGGCCTATATGCGCATGCGCCAGCTGGAGCCAAATGGTGAAGAAGGGCGGCAACAACGCCGGTACGAGGTCATTGGAGAGGTAATTCGAACAGGTGCCAATATCCGAAGCTTAACTCACTATGATCAAATCGCTACTACCTTAATGAATAATGTGAAAACAAATATCACAATTTCAGAGATGATAAAAATAAAAAATAACTATCAGGAGGCAGTTCAGCATATTGATCATATCAGTATGGAAGGCACAGCCGAAAAAATAAATGGAATCTATTATGAGGTAATTCGCGCGGAAGAGGTCAAAAGAATTAAAGGGATTTTACAAAAACATATGGAATATTTTAGGGATTAAAGGTAGAATAAAGAATATAAAATATTCGTCTAGGAATATTCCTGGAGTTATAAAAATATGCGTCAGAGCGAGCATTTTTGAATAAACATGTAAGAATATTGGTGTTTTACTCATATGTGGTCAGGCCACCTTCATAGGCACTCCTGTTATACTAGGAACAAATAACCAATGAAGGAGGCTGGGCATAGTGGAGTTAAACGTAAAAGTACAACCAAAGTTTATTGACGGTGAGTGTTCAATTGAATTTTCGTTCTCTTTTGATTGGGAAAACATGAAAATTGGTGAAGCGGTTATTCTGACATGTGAAGAGGAAATGGACGCTCAACTTATTGAAGAAAAGCCGATGCTAAACCCTAAGAAACGTGAAACAAAATACCCGAAAATTGCCTTTGTCACGGACCTAGCAGTCATAGACGGACATAAAACAGCCGCTATTAATGAAATCAAAAAATTTCTAAACGTCATTGGAATCCAAAATATTCGTTACCAAGATAATCGACTAGCCAGTATGGCATAAATCAATATAAAGTTAGACCAAATTTTGCTCTTGGGAGGCGGGATTTGGTCTTTTTACTATGTAGATAATGCAATGGATTCCCTTATGAATAGTCCTTATACACGAGTAGGAATGAACCGTATTTTGCAGGAAAATTATCCTCTAGCGTGGAATTAAAGTCATGCAGAGGAGGTGGGATGTCATTTGAAGAGTATGAAAGAAATAAAAGCGAGAAAAAGATTTGTTAGAGACATGACTTTTTTAACTATTTTAACGGTCATATTGTTTATATCGAGTATTGGGACCTATTCTTCCTTCGTGCCTCTGAACTATGTCTATATAGCAGGTTGGATTAAGTTAGTTACGGTAAGTCTTTTGACAGGTTATTTTATTTATTTAAATGAAGTAGCGTTTAAAAGAGCGAATCCTATAGGTTGGTTTATGGTTATCCTCGGAATGGTATATGCAGCAATGGGAGTAATAGCCATGTTTTAATATCTTTCATACTGATAGGCAAGCATACATGGTACATACAAAACGAATTAATCAATCGATTGAATAAGAGAAAATCTCCATTCTGCAAGTCTTTGGCATTTACCTTGCGGATGAATTCAGCTAGGATAGGAATATGAATAATGCTAGGAAAAAGATCATATACCGTTTAATCCTTTTATTGTTGGTTGTGGGAGTAGTATTTTATTCATCCTCGCAGCCTTATACCGAACAAAATATCCAACCATTGCTGAGTGAGAACTTGAAGCTTCCCGATTCGATAGTGGCTTTGCTTTCAAAAATAAGCTTCACCTATGCTGGTGTAGAGATTAGTGTGGAAGCGTTAGGGTTGCCGGGTTTTATTGAGTTTTTTATCCGTAAGGGTGCCCATTTTAGCGTTTACTTTGTAATGGCTTTTATCTTGGCCAGTATCGTCAGAGTATGGGTACAGCGAGCGGTGAAGGTAACGGCAATCACGCTGGGAATTGTCTTTCTATATGCCTGCTCAGATGAATGGCATCAGTCATTCACAGGTGACCGCACGCCACTCTTCCACGATGTAATGATTGATACAGTGGGTGGATTGACAGGGATTGTCTTATATTTTGTATGGAGAAAATATCGAAAGCCACATTAATCGGAGAGCCTCGTTTTTATCAAAAAAAACAGGCTCTCTTTTTATTTATAGATACGTAAAATTATAAATCCAAGAATCAGTTTGGAGTAGATATCGCGTAGGTAACGTAGCTATCAGACTGCCGCAGATGGTGTTGTCAGTCGTTAGTATTACGCTACAACATTTGGAAAAGTAAATATCTACGCTGCCTCATCAATGGGCGCTAAGATTGTTACGGTAGAATAGAAAAAGCTGATCATTCTATAATTGATCAGCTTTTTTTAATTCTGAAAGATGGACTTCTAATGATCTCTTTTTTTCCTTTACAAGATTCATAAACCTCGTATCTTCATTTAATTCAAAGATTGAAATAGCCTTGTCCACATAAAATATAGATTGTGAATAATCACCAAGTTTTTCGTAATTGTAGCTAACTTGATAATGTAATTCGGCTAAAGGAAAGAGATTGTCTTTTTCTATACAGTATTGGATGCCCTTTTTACAATATGTAATGGATTCATCATATTGTTTGATTCTTGTATATACTCTTGCGATATTATAATACAGCCGTGGAAGGATGGAATGATCGCTAATAAAAAATAATTGGGATAAGTGTGCTTTAGCTTCTAAAAAAATTTTTAAGGCAATTTCATTCTGATTATCAGTAACATAGACTGCTCCCATGGACATTAACACTTCTATTTCTCTTTCATTCCAAACTTTATCTAATACATGCGTTAAGTCAATTGCATTTTGCAGCAGGTCTATTGATTTTTCCACATTATTATTTACCGCATGCTCGTAAATACCTTTATGCCATAGAATCAGTTGTTTGTTACGACCGTTTTGAGTAAAAAGCGGATTATTCTCTTCTAATTTTACAATTCGGTTCATTTCATCATAGAGAAGATGGCGACGAGTTAGGCGCAGCTGTCTGCTTACTTCGTTAACATAGTCTACTCTGGGAGTAGAGCCAATTTCGAAGAAGTAATTGACATCCACTCCCAGTTTCTTTGAAATAAGATATAAAGTATTAGCATAAGGATATACGTCACCTTTTTCAATTTTACTTATCTGTGCTTGTGTACAAACCCCCTGTGCCAACTCATCCTGGGAAAGTTTAAGAGATTTTCTTAGTTCTCTAATTCGTTGACCAATTGCGGAGAAGTCCATTTATGGTATCCCCTTTCCAAGAGTATTCCTATAGTTATATTTAAAGGCAAATAGTTGTGTATTTGCTTGTTATACAGAATAAATTGAATCAAAAGTCCCTGAATTCATCAATCTAAAGAAAGTAAATATATGGTTAAATATATTTATAATCATAAATTAATTATACTTTTAAGCTAAATAATGAAAAGGGGAATTCGGATGAAAAAGAAAATTATGTTAATCGGTGCTTGCGTGTTAGGCATGAGTGTTTTTTCAATTTCTACATCTAAAACAGACCTTGCTGAACTGCCAACACAGTACAATGTGAAACCAGCACAAGTAGCGGAGCTGCCAACACAGTACAGTGTGAAACCAGCACGAGTAGCAGAGCTGCCAACACAGTACAGTGTGAAACCAGCGCGAGTGGCAGAATTACCAACGCAGTACAGTGTGAAACCAGCACGAGTAGCAGAGCTGCCAACACAGTACAGTGTGAAACCAGCGCGAGTGGCAGAATTGCCAACACAGTACAGTGTGAAACCAGCACGAGTAGCAGAATTGCCAACACAGTACAGTGTGAAACCGACGCGAGTAGCAGAATTGCCAACACAGTACAATGTAAAACTGAGTAACGGAGTGAATACAATTGGCTAACCATATTGATGAATTTTTATATGTGAGACAGAAGGAAAAAGATGATAAGACGTCGGATGAGTTGCCAACAGTATATTAAGAAACTGTTTACATCAGAATAATTTTTCTGTACTGAGGAAATGATTTTCTCAGTACTTTTATATGGAAAAACGAATCATAAAAATGGGCTTTCTTCTACAATATTATCGAATGTTCGTTTTCTGTGCTTGATTCAAACTTCCTATTTGTAAAAGTATACTGAGAAGTTTTAACAATATAATAAGAGAATAGACCTAAGTTTCTTTTTTGTTGCTTATGATATTTCAGTATATATTTGTAAAGAATGAAATAAAAAAAGACAAAGACCGATCTTTGTCTTTCTTATCATTATTCATTTGTATCCAAGCCGACTTCCTCATCATTTAAATTCATGTTGATTTTCTCATCACTATTCCACAAAACAACCTGCTTCTTTTCGTTGATATCCGTATCATTTGTTTTCAATTTTGCCTCGACTTTGTATTCTCCCGGAAGAAGGGGGCCGACTTTCTTTTCATAAATGGCTTCGTTGGCCTTAATGACTTGTTCACCATTCACCATTAAGGTGGCATGCTTAGAATTTGTAGTGATCGTCAGATAAACTGGATCGATTTCAATTGAATAGTTGTCCGGCAGCCAGGAATTCGTATTCTTTTTCAGTGTTAAAAATCCTTCAATCCTGGGCTGTTCCTTACCTGATTTGGATGAATCATCATCATAATATCGGGATTGTTCATGGAGAACTGTCAGAAGGCTTTGGGTGTAATCAGGATTTTTTTGAAGGTAATCCATCAAGATCTTTGTATTTTCTTCGTCAATAACCAGGTCTTCATTTGATGAGGTTAGAATCCGGGAGAGCTGATGTACATTTTGATCGGCGAGAGCGGTCTCAACTTTTTTGACAAGAGTATCCTTATCGAGAAACGGTCCCTTTATAAAATAAAAGCTAACGAATAAAATGACAGTAAGTATAATCATTAGGGATATTTTAAATAGTGGGGATATTTTTAGATTCGCCATTTTCCTCACACCACCTTTAGGATTGGGTCATAAGTAACGGTTGCTTACTTCTACTATATCGGCATATCGAAGATAATTTCAAATAATACATATTGAATTTTTTATGACAAAAGACAGTAACCATCTATATGTATAGTATACTTTCAACCCAGAGGAGTTAGAAGACCAAATTAATCAATCGATTAATGAATAGGCCCAAATAAAATAATCACCCGTCAAGATACGGATGATTGGTTACTTGAAAGCAACAATGGAGGAAAAGTGAGAAAGAAAATAAAGCGAAGGATTGTATATTTATCTTTTTAGAAGTGAACAGAGGAAAAGACCTTTAACCTACGTTCCTGCCCTACAAATATACTTGAGGTAAGGAACCATCCGATTGGCGATGATTAAAATGTCCGACGCTGACTGACTGCATTTAGGATAAAGATCTTTTCTTGTTTAGAAAGCATTCTCCAACTGCCTGCTCGGATTCTCATAGTTTCGCGCCTCCCTTTTTATACATAATTTGGAATAGTTGTACTCTATTTATACCGTAAAAAACACGAAGTAAAACAAAACAAATACCAACAAATAGTCATTTTAAATGAAATGGTTAGCCAGCAACTGTGGAAAAGTGATAGGGAAACCTGTATAACGGCTATCTGAATAGCAGAAGGTGTCGGTAAAAAGTTTAAGAAATTTATAAAAAAGAACGTTTATTAGGGGATTAGACTTATTGTCATCATGGGAATCTTCTCAAATGTTCCGATGGCAGCTATTTCTTTCCGACATATTCTATAAACCAACTACCACTATCCATCAAACTTCAGGAAATCTTGTTGTCCAGAATATACTGTCGCTAATCAGCTCGTCATCTAGCGGAGGGCACAGAAAGTTGGTCCCGATATATACATCTATTGGATTCTCCGCTTTTCTCCCTACTATTTAAAGCTATTCCTGTATGTAAAAATGTCCTCCTCCAGAGGAGGGCATCTTATTCGTTAATACCTGGTTTATTTTCATGAGCTTCCTCGAATTGTTGACCGATGGCGGATAGAACAGCGCCAACGGCTTGAATCCAGCTTCCCAATGCAACATAGAATTGTCCCTCCTGCTGGTCATTAACTTGAATTTTAACGCCGAATGCTTGGATGACACTGCCAATGGTTTGGATAATATTACCTATTAAGATTTCTGTTTCTCCTAAAGTGGTTTGATCGCCTAATTCATCAGCTGCACTGACTCCGCTGCCTAATGCCTGTAATTAATTACCCTGAATCGCAATATTCGTATTAGTAGGTTCAGGGAAAACAACAGCAATTCCAGTAATGACTTCCAAGGCTCCGATACTAGATATAACATTCCCTGCATATTCAAGTGAGGATTTATTATCTTGCCCGTCTGCGGCTAAGCCGGCACCGACTGCTTCCAGTGCATTCCCGACTAAATTAAGTTCTCTTTGTATTTTGTTTGATAATCCAGTGTTTGGAGTAGAGCCGATGGCTACAACAATGGCTCCGATAGCCGTCAGCCAGGCTTCAACTATTTCTTTCATTTGATTTGACACCCTATCACATCCGTTTGTGGATAATCGTTATAGTGTATTCCGAGGATTTGGTGATGGATTGGATTTTAGTGAAAATTAAAAGCCTCCGAGGAATGATCGGAGGCTTAAGGCTGGACGTTATTTATTTTTGAAATATACATTTAAGCCATTTAAAATACCCTGTGCTGCTTTCTTGTGATAGCTGGTTTGGGAAATGGTTTTTTCCTCGGCTGCATTTGAAAGGAATCCGAGTTCGAGCAGAGCGGCGGGCTGTTTATTATCTCGTATGACTCGATAATTACCATATTTAACTTTACGATTTTTCAAGCCAGTAGCTTTAATTAATTCACCATGTATGGCATTTGCCAAGGTGCTATTATGATGATAAAAAGTTTCTATTCCAGATGCTGATGGTACATTTGGTGCATTATTGTAATGAATGCTTAAAAACGCATCTGCTTTTTTAGAGTTACTGAGTGCTGCTCTGTCTTCTAATGAAATAACGGTATCATTACTGCGTGTCATAATGACGGTTGCACCGGCATTCTTAAGTAGGGTAGCCAGTTGATTGGCCGTACTTAGATTAATATCCTTTTCCATTATTTTTAATTTTACACCAATAGCTCCCGTTTCTGAGCCGCCATGACCAGGATCAATAACGATGATTTTTTCCTTCACACTCTTGTATACCAGTGTTTGGCTTGGAATCCATCCAATCAGACCGGATGTCAGCTTGACCTGTGTAAAGTTGCCTTTTGTAGTAAGTTTTATCACACTAGTGTTTTTAGCAACTGAGGCTAAAATAGTAGATTTAGAGTCAGCCTCCTTGTACAGGGAGGTGTTGGCGGTAGTGTAAAGGTATTCTATTGCAGCCAATTCGGCCTTTTTAGTTGATATATATTGCATAGCAACCCAACCAACTTTACCATTGGAGGTTTTGATTTTCCCCCAGGATCCACTTTTTTGCTGAAGAGTAACAGCAGCATTTTTCTTCACGGTGGTAATAACCTTGGAAGAAGTACTTGCTGAAGCGCGAACATTTAAGCTGGTTGCTGTGACATAGTAGGTACCGAGATTCGTCGAAGTCACCGGTTTCTTAGTAGAAATATAGGATAAAGAAACCCAACCAACTTTACCGTTGGAAGTTCTGATTTTCCCCCAGGATCCACTTTTCTGCTGTAGAGTCACCGCAGCATTTTTCTTCACAGTCGTGATGACATTGGAAGAAGTGCTCGCACTGGCGCGAACATTTAGACTAGTAGCTGTGACATAATATGTACCCAGATTTGCTGTGGCAGTCGTTGGCTTTGTCTTAGTCACGCTTGAAGCAGGTACCCATCCGGTCACCTTTTTGCTTGAATAATAGACTTTAAGCCAGTTTCCTTTTTGCCCTTTTACTGAAACGGCTATGCCTTTTTTAATAGTTGCCAGAGATTTGGCAGAGGAAGAAGCTGTTTGTTTAATGGACAGGTTGTCTGTCCCTGCATAGCCAGTCCAGCTTACATAGGTAAGATAAGAACTCGATACCCAACCCGTTTTTTTATCATATGTAATCTTACTCCAGTTATTTTGTTCTGATTGAACAGTTACTACCTTGCCCTTTTTAATTTTTCCTACTATAGAGGATTTGGTCGAAGGTTTAGACCGGACATTTAATGTGCTGGCATTGACTTTAGATGAGTAGCTGGCAGCATCTGCTTTCTCCGGTAACATAGTAATGAAAAAAGATAGCATAATCAGCAGACTGACAGCTTTAATAGAGAGTTTCCTCAAAATATCACCTCTTACATAAACTATTCTATTTTTTAATCGGACAAATCTATCAAATCTAATGTGTTTCTTTAAGAATGTGAAATAGATTTTTCCTTATGGAGCGTAAAGGCCCATATATTAAAATATAATAGAAGGCTAGAAGGGGTAAATAAGAAAAAGGTGTTAATTATGTATGGAATTTATAAGTGAAAAGCACCCAAAAATCAAACTGCATCAAATATGTTAGAAGTGTCTAACAACTGGGGCGCAGTTCAAATAGGGTGCTTTTTATATATAGTCTTCGGTTTCCTTTGAATAGGAAGCTGTAAATTGAAATACTATTATTTTTGTTTGAAATATACATTCAAGCCATTATAGATTGCCTGGGCTGCTTTTTTATGATAGCTGGTTTGAGAAATGGTTCTTTCTTCAGCTGCATTTGTAAGAAATCCAAGCTCTAGCAAGGTAGCTGGTTGTTTATTACTCTTGATGACTTGAAAATTACCTTGTTTAACTTTCCTATCTTTCAACCCTGTTGCTTTAATCAATTCACCGTGTATAGCACTTGCCAGACTACTATTTTGATAGTAATAAGTCTCTATTCCAGACGCGGTTGGTGAGTCTGGAGCTGCATTGTAATGGATGCTTAAAAACGCATCTGCTTTTTTTGAGTTACTGAGTGCTGCCCTGTTGGCTAATGAAATAAAGGTGTCATTGCTACGAGTCATGATGACGGTGGCCCCGGCATTATTCAGTAAGGCTGCCAATTGATTGGCTGTACTTAGATTAATATTCTTTTCCTTCGTTTTTAACTTTACCCCAATAGCTCCCGAATCAGATCCGCCATGCCCTGGATCAATAACGATGATTTTTCCCCTCACACTTTTGGAAACGATCAGTGTTTTGCTGGTAATCCATCCAATCTGGCCGGATGTCAGTTTTACCTGTGTAAAGCTACCATTTGTATTCAGTTTCATCACACTAGAGTTTTTTGAAACTGAAGCCAATACGGTAGATTTTGAGTCAGCATTTTTGTACAGAGAAGTATTGGCGTTGGTAACCAGGTACTCCGTTTTATTTGATACCGGCTGTGGTGTTTTCGTATTGAATGGTTTTTTAGTTGAAATATGTTTCATAGCAACCCAGCCGATTTTACCGTTAGAAGTTTTCACCTTTCCCCAGGTACCGCTCTTTTGTTGAAGAGTAAGGGCAGCATTTTTCTTCACAGTCGTGATGACTTTGGAAGATGTGTCCGCCTTCTGACGTACACTTAAACTGCTAGCCGTAACATAATAGGTTTCAAGATTCACAGCCGGTTTTTTAGTAGAAAGATAAGAGAGACTTACCCAGCCGACTTTACCGTTAGAAGTTTTCACTTTCCCCCAGGTACCGCTTTTCTGTTGAAGAGTCACCGCAGCATTTTTCTTTACTGTAGTGATAACCTTAGCTTTAGTGTTGGCTTTCTCACGAACATTCAAGCTAGTAGCTGTCACATAATAGGTTCCAAGATTCATAGCCGGTTTTTTAGTAGAAAGATAAGAGAGACTTACCCAGCCCACTTTACCGTTTGAAGTCTTCACTTTCCCCCAAGATCCACTCTTTTGTTGAAGAGTAACCGCAGTATTTTTCTTTACTGTAGTGATGACCTTGGATTTGGTACTGGCTTTCTCGCGAATAGTCAAGCTGCTAGCTGTCACATAGTAGGTACCAAGATTTGCAACCAGTTTTTTAGTAGATAGATAAGAGAGACTCACCCACCCAACTTTACCATTAGAGGTTTTTACTTTCCCCCAAGATCCACTTTTTTGCTGAAGAGTAACCGAAGCGTTTTTCTTCACGGTTGTGATGACCTTTGCTTTTGTGCTCGCTGATGCACGAACATTTAGGCTGGTAGCTGTTACATAATAGGTTCCCAGGTTCGTTGTACCAGTTGCAGGCTTTGACTTTGTCAGACTTGAAATGGATACCCAGCCTGTTATCTTTTTACTGGAATAATAGACGTTAACCCAGCTTCCCGTTTGCCCTTTTACTGAAACAGCTGTCCCAATCTTAATAGTTGCAAGAGATTTGGCAGAGGAAGAGGCTGTTTTTTTTATGGACAGATTATTAACTTTTGCATACCCAGTCCAATTGACATAGGTAAGATAGTTGCTCATTACCCAGCCGGTCTTCTTATCGTATGTAATTTTGCTCCAGTTATTTTGCTCAGATTGAACTGTGACCACTTTGCCTTTTTTGATTTTTCCGATGACAGAGGATTTGGTAGTTGCCTTGGAACGGACATTTAGGACATCAGCATTGACTTTAGATGAAAAGCTGGCGGCATCTGCTTTCTCTGGTAACAGAGTAATGATAAATGATAGCAAAATCAGCAAACTGGCAGCTTTAATAAAATATTTTCCCAAAAGTTCTTTCACCTCTTTTTTATTTATTCTTTTCTTTTCATCGGATGAATCGAATAGATTTAAAGAGGTTTGTTAAAGAATGTAAAAAAACTAGGATGAAAATAGGATATCTAAATTTTTTAGTGAGTAGTATTTCCTGAAATATATTTTAGTGGAGAAAGGAAAGAGTGAACTGGAGATTTTATTGGTTAAGACTCAAAACAAAAAACACCCAAAATGGGTGCTTAGATACTCTTTCAATCAAGTGAAAATAAATTATAAAAATGGTAACTTTATAAGTTTGATTAATACAAAATCGAATTTATCATATTTAAACTTCAGAGTTTCTTATTATATTCCAAATAACTTCAAGACCTCTTTACTCCAAACCTCTATACCTTTTTCATTCGGAGCGCTCTTATCTTCTTTCAGGTACTCCATCAACTCGGCTTCATTTGTATAATCAGGCCAAGCTTCCCAATGATCGATATAAGTAATTTTCTCCTCTACTGCATATTCTTTTAATGCGTCTACTTGTTTAGGGTAGATAGTGGCATTTGGAATAGGGTGAGTAGGCATAAGAATTACGTATAGGTCTTCGTTCACCGACTTCAATTCTTGGATAATCGTTGCAATGTTATCGTGATTATCCTCCACTTCAACATTACCATTATCGGCTAGGGTAAGGGCTTCAAGAATAAGAACATCTGGCTCAGTTTCTTGATAATCACTGATTAGGCCTTCTTCTATTAATTGGGTGGATGTACCTGCAAACTCTATATGAGATACCGTCACACCATCTTCGAATTCTTCTTTTATTTCCTGACTGAGGGTTTTTCCTAAACCGATATCTTGATTTCCCAATGCTTTGGAGCCGGCGATCAAGACGTTAGCTTTTTTATGCTTGCTGACTCCTTTTTCAAGAGCGCTCTTTAGTTCTTGATTTTCAACACCTTCAAATGAAGAGGAGGGCTTCACTTCTTTTTTTGGTTCAGCTTGCTTCTTTTCATTCTCCATGGCAACAGTTTGTTCAATTTGATTACTCCAGTATGTTTGTCCAAAAACTATAACAAGAACGGTGAATATTGTGAGTAAAAGCATTGTGACATATTTCATTTTCCTTCCTCCGGATGATAAATAATTTTTATATTCTATATTGTATTGAAAAATGAATCTATTTATCCTCTCGTGGGTTAGTTGCGTTACTTAACCTAATGAGAGAGAGGATGACTCAGTTACAGTTTAACGCAGACATTATTTTTTTGAAAGAGTCTGAAATAAATTCATATTGTAGTAATCCTTATAAATATAATAAAATTATATTATATTTAATTGAGTAATTAATAAAAAAGGCGACTTCTTATACATAACAGTTTGAACATTCAGCTCGGTATAACAATATGAAAATTTCAGAAAAATGAATTTGGAGTATTATTTTCCACTTCCGTATTTAGGTATTTTCCATTATCTTAAATAAGGGGAGTTTTTTAGTATGAAGTAAGTGTGACAATTTAGATAGAGAAATCATTAAGATTTTTAGATGGACAATGTGAATCTAATCACAGATAGAAACTCTTGCATAGAGAAAGTGTGGGTGAATTTATAATCTCAGACAGGATTAATTTATGAAAGAACAACGCGCACACTACATTTTATAATTGAAAAAAATAAATAAAATTCCCGAAAAATAAAGGATTTTTTGTCGTTTTATTGTATAATACTTAATATTATGTTAATCGGAGGATGAAATGGAAGAAACTATCAGCTTGAAGGATTTGTTTGAAACCTTAAAAAAACGTGCATGGTTCATTATCATGATTACAGTTTTGTCAGTTTTGATAAGCGGAGTAACAAGCTTTTTTATTTTGACTCCAATCTATCAATCTTCCACACAGCTGCTTGTCAATCAAGCGAAGGGTGAAGAAACTACTTATAACTACAATGAGGTTCAAACGAATCTACAACTCATCGAAACATACAACGTCATTATGAAGAGTCCAGCCATATTAGATAAGGTCATTGAGAAATTAAATTTGGATTTATCAGCAGGTGAACTAACTAATAAAATCACCGTTGCCAGTGAGCAAAATTCTCAGGTAGTGAATGTATCGGTTACAGACGAGGACCCACACATGGCGGCGAAAATAGCCAATACAACTGCGGAGATTTTTAAAGAGGAAATCGTTGATATTATGAATGTCGATAATGTTAGTATCCTAGCGAAAGCAACAGTTTCAGAGAATGCTTCACCGATTAAACCACAGCCACTACTTAATATCGCGGTTGCGATGGTAGTCGGACTAATGATTGGTGTCGGAATAGCCTTCTTGATGGATTATTTAGACAATACAATTAAAACCGAGCAGGATATCGAACGAATCCTTGATTTACCGGTTATCGGTGTGATTGGTGTTATTGAAGAAAGTAATGCTCAAATGGAGTCAAGAGCAAGAGCTAAGCGATCAGGAAGAGGTGTGCAGCATGGTGCGTAAGAAAAGCAAACAGATCGGGAACGGCAAACAAAGGAAACTTATCACGTATTTTGAACAAAAATCACCGATTTCGGAGCAGTTCCGTACGCTGCGAACAAATATTCAATTTTCTTCGGTAGACGAGGAAATGCAAACGATTATGATTACATCCTCAGGACCAACAGAAGGAAAATCGACAACAGCTGCCAATATAGCCGTGACTTTCGCCCAGCAGGGGAAAAGAACCTTATTCATAGATGCTGACCTACGCAAACCTTCTTCGCATTACACGTTCTCGTTTACGAACAGCGTAGGGTTAACAAGTGTATTAACAAGACAAATAGAGTTTGAAAAGGCATTACAAATTGTTGAGCCTCTAGGCTTACACGTGTTGACTAGCGGCCCCCTACCGCCAAACCCAGCAGAGCTATTATCATCAAGAGCGATGGGCGAATTAATTACCCAGGCAAAGGAACATTTTGATATCATTATTATTGATACACCACCGGTGACTGCTGTAACCGATGCGCAAATCATTTCGAATCTTTGCCAAGGAGTCGTTCTGGTAGTAAGCAGCGGACGAACACAGATAGACGATGCTGTCAAAACGAAGGAATTATTATCGAAAACCGGGGCTAAAATCCTAGGGGCTGTTCTCAATAACAAAAAAATGAGGGACAATACGTACTATTATTACGGTAAAAAGTAGATGTTTAGCTAGACTTTTCCATTAAAAGTGAGTAAGATAGACTCATTGATTGGAATAAATATACAACGATTGGGGTTGCTTGATGAAATGATTGACATACACAGTCATATACTGCCAGGTTTGGATGATGGTGCACAGAGTTTAAAAGATTCAATAGACATGGCAAGGCTTGCTGTGAGCGAAGGTATCGATACGATCATCGCAACCCCGCATCATAAAAATGGTGCGTATGAAAATATAAGAACAAAACTATTACCCGAGATTGATCAATTAAATGAACATTTGGAGAAAAACCAAATTCCATTAAAGGTTCTCCCCGGCCAAGAGGTCAGGGTGTACGGTGAATTGCTCGAGGATCTGGAGCAGGGTTTGATTCAAACAGTAAACCATTCCTCTTATCTCTTGATTGAATTTCCTTCAAATCATATACCAAGGTATGCAAGTACATTATTTTTTGAACTTCAACAAAAGGGTATTAATCCAATTCTGGTCCATCCGGAAAGGAATATGGCCATTGTTGAAAATCCAAATCTCCTATACGACTTTGTCCAAAAGGGCGTCAGCACTCAGCTTACATGCGGTAGCATCGCAGGTAAATTTGGGAAAAAAATTAAAAAAGTATCAATGGATTTACTATCCTCTAATTTAATTCATTTTGTGGCATCTGATGCACATAATGTATCAACAAGACAATTTTGGATGAACCAGGCATTAGATGAAATTGAGAAACAATTTGGTTTGGACCAAATTTATTATTTCGAAGAAAATGCAGAGTTACTCATTAGCGGGCAGACGATCATGAGAGAAATGCCGCAGCCAGTCAGACAGCGTAAGTTTTTAGGGCTATTTTAATGATAATCATGTAGGTGATGCCTCCTAACCGTTATCAAAGGAGACACTCGGCCATGCTGTGGGAAGTACAATAAACTTCCTTAGATGCAAGTCATCGGTAGGATGGTGTGAGGGTGGGTTAGATGCCCATATTTATTAATGTTTAAGTAATAGATTAGATGTGTGTAAAAAAAACAAAAACGAATATTAAATACCCTTAATATTGATTATGAAACATAGTAATTGCAATTGTCTAATAATTTTTAGTTATTTTTGGTAATTAAGAACTTATACCTAGATATTTTCCTCGGAAATGTAAAATTTATGATCCGTTATATATAGTGATTTTAAAAAGGAGGCTATACCTTGCAAAAAGTAAGGAAAGCAATTATACCAGCTGCTGGACTTGGAACACGATTCCTGCCTGCGACAAAAGCGATGCCAAAGGAAATGTTGCCGATTGTTGATAAGCCAACAATTCAATATATCGTAGAAGAAGCGATTGAATCCGGGATAGAGGATATCATTATTGTGACCGGTAAAGGAAAGAGATCCATCGAGGACCATTTCGATCATGCGTATGATTTAGAGAATAACTTGATGGAAAAGGGCAAGTTTGATCTTCTCGAAAAAGTACAGGCTCCTTCCAAGGTCGATATCCATTATATCCGCCAAAAAGAACCAAAAGGCTTGGGACACGCAATTTGGTGCGCGCGTAATTTCATTGGCGAAGAACCGTTTGCTGTCTTACTTGGTGATGATATTGTCCAAGCAGATAAGCCATGCCTACGCCAATTGATGGATGAATATGAAAAAACTTTTTCTTCTATTATAGGTGTACAACATGTGCCAATGGAAGAAACAAATCGCTACGGAATCATTGACCCGATAGAGCAAAAAGGCCGCCGTTATCAGGTGAAGAGCTTTGTAGAAAAACCAGAAAAAGGTACGGCTCCATCTAATCTAGCCATCATGGGAAGATACATATTGCGTCCCGAAATATTTACGTTCTTAGGTGAGCAGAATATAGGGGCTGGTGGAGAAATCCAGCTGACGGATGCGATTCAAAAGTTAAATGAAATTCAGCGCGTATTTGCCTATGACTTTGACGGTAAACGATTTGATGTAGGAGAGAAATTAGGTTTTATTGAAACATCTATTGAGTTTGCCCTTCAAGATGAAACTTTGCGTTCGGATTTATTACGTTTTATGGAAGAAAAATTAAACTTAATTAAAAAATAAAATATTTTGGAGAAGACCGGACTTTGTATCGGTCTTTTTTAGAGGAGAGATGTTAGAACGTGACGTACCGGAAAAGGCTGACCACACTGGTCCTACTAGACTCCCTTATCGTGTTGACAGCTATATATTGCAGTTATCTTGTCCTTCACCCGTATTTGGGAATTTTCAAAATGGAAACCTTATTAATTACCTCTTTAGCATTATTAACCTGCCATCATGTATATGCATTTATCTATAAACTTTATAACAAGGCATGGGAATATGCGAGTGTACGAGAGTTAATTGCGATAGTAAAAGCTGTATCGTTTTCAATATTAACCACTTCTGTCATTCAGCTAATCGTTTTTCAGGATGTTTACGTACGGGCTTTAGGAATTACCTGGATGCTTCATATCCTATTGATAGGTGGATCGCGATTTTCTTGGAGAGTTATCAGAGATCGTTACATCAGCACATCTGATGCAACAAAAAAGCGTACGTTAATTATTGGAGCCGGTGCAGCCGGAACTATGGTAGCAAGACAACTACTTCATAAGGTGGACTCTGATTTACTACCTGTTGCCTTTATTGATGATGATTCAAATAAACAAAGACTTGAATTCCACGGATTACCGGTGGTTGGTGATACGTCCTTTATTCCGATGGCTGTTGCCTTACATGAGATTGAAGTTATTATTATTGCCATTCCTTCCCTGTCAAAGGGTGAGATAAAACGTATTTACGAGGAATGCTCAAAAACAATGGTGAAGGTTCAAATCATGCCAATGATTGAAGAGATCATGTCTGGTAATGTATCCGTCACACAGTTTAGGGATGTAGAGGTTGAGGATTTATTGGGACGAGAACCGATACAACTGGATATTAGTAGCATTTCTGAATATGTGGAAGGGAAGACGATACTTGTTACCGGTGCAGGTGGATCAATTGGCTCTGAAATATGTCGTCAAATTTGTAAGTTTACTCCTGCTAAGCTCCTGTTGCTGGGGCATGGAGAAAATAGTATTTATTTAATCGATATGGAATTAAGAAAACAATATGGTGACTCTATTGAGATTATTCCGATTATTGCAGATATACAGGATCGAAATCGAATTTTTGATGTGATGGATGAATACAAACCAGACGTTATTTATCATGCGGCAGCGCATAAGCATGTCCCATTGATGGAATATAATCCTCGAGAAGCAGTGAAAAATAATATTCTAGGTACTCAAAATGTCGCAGAAGCGGCAGATACGTTTGGAATCGGTACTTTTGTAATGATTTCAACTGACAAGGCCGTGAATCCCCCTAATGTAATGGGAGCAACAAAGCGTTTTGCTGAGATGATTATTCAGAATTTAGCGAAAGAAAGTAAGACGAAGTTTGTTGCAGTACGGTTTGGGAATGTGTTGGGTAGCCGCGGCAGTGTTATTCCGCTATTTAAGAAACAAATTCAAGCAGGTGGTCCTATAACGGTTACACATCCAGACATTACAAGGTACTTTATGACGATTCCGGAAGCTTCACGGCTTGTGATACAGGCAGGGGCATTGGCTCGTGGAGGAGAAATATTTGTCCTTGATATGGGTGAACCAGTAAAAATCGTTGATCTGGCTAAAAATCTGATTACCCTTTCAGGATATTCGGTAGATGAGATTGGAATACAATTCTCTGGTTTGAGGCCTGGAGAGAAGATGTATGAAGAGCTTCTTAATGAGAATGAGGTTCAGAAAGATCATGTGTTTCCTAAGATCTTTATTGGAAAGGCACAGCCAATGGATAAGCGAGAGCTTTATGAGGTGATTGAGTCACTTCTTGATAAGGATTCAGTTGATATGAAGGATACGCTAGTGGGGATTGCTAATACGAAGTTTGGAGAAAAGAAGTCTTTAGTGGTTGGTAGTTAAGGATTGGTAAAAACAAACCTTGCCAAAAAAATCTACGATAATGACAGAATTGTTGTTTGATAAGAAGAATTGATTGTTGGTTAGTGATTTTAAGAATTGCTAACCAACTTTTTCCTACAGTGATATGGTTTTAACGTTAATTGATAGTGTCTATCTATGAGATGCAATGTTATCAATATGAGATAAAGAGTGGTAGTTAAGAATAATTGAACTGATATAATGGAATATTCGATTGCAAAAACAACATAATAAGTCTCCCCCTCTTTGTAATAAAATTATTAAGTTGCGAGAGTTTTTTATTAGGTAAATGTAATTTTAGTGGTTTAGTAGTTCATTGGAATAGATAAAATCAGCATTCCAATTAAGTCCTAATCTATTATAGATCACATTTTAAGGAGTGTTATAACATGATATATATGAAGGTGAAAAGATTGATAGATCTCTTACTTTCTTTAATTGGATTAGTTATTTTGTCACCATTTATTTTGATTTTAATTATCGCTATTAAACTTGATTCAAGGGGGCCGATTCTGTTTAAACAAAAGCGTGTTGGAATCAATAAGACATATTTCAATATTTTGAAGTTCCGTACAATGAGAATAGATACACCAAAGGACACCCCAACTCATTTACTAGAAAACCCTGAACAGTATATAACTAAAGTGGGTAAGTTTTTAAGAAAGACTTCACTAGATGAGCTACCGCAAATTTGGAATATTCTTGTAGGACAGATGAGTATTATTGGGCCTAGACCAGCGCTGTGGAATCAATATGACTTGATTGCTGAACGGGATAAATATGGTGCTAATGATGTTCAACCTGGGCTTACTGGTTGGGCACAAATTAATGGAAGAGATGAACTTTCTATTGAGATAAAAGCAAAATTGGATGGGGAGTACGTTCAAAAAATAAGTTTTATGATGGATCTTAAGTGTTTCATTGGAACCATCATAAGTGTTGTAAAAAGTGATGGTGTTATTGAAGGTGGGACTGGAACCCGATCTATGCAAGATTTAGCAAGTACTAAGGAGAGGCTATCAAAGTGATAAATATTTTGATCACCGGAGTAAATAGTTATGTTGGCAAAAGTTTTGAAAAATGGATAGAAAACTACCCTGATAAATATAAAATTTCTACCATTAGTTTAAGAGATGAAAAGTGGAGAGAAACTGATTTATCCGCATATGACGTTATCTTACATGTTGCAGGAATTGCTCATGTTTCAACTGACCCTAAAATGGAAGATTCTTATTATAGAATTAATCGTGATCTAACCATTGAGATAGCCAGGAAGGCAAAGGCTGAAGGTGTCTATCAGTTTATTTTTATGAGCAGTATCATTGTATATGGTGACAGTAGTGGTGAGAGAAGAGTAATTGATAAAGATACTATACCAACACCAAGTAACTTTTATGGAAATAGCAAGCTTCAAGCTGAAGAGGGAATTAAACCATTAGAAAGTGAGAATTTTAAGGTTGCTATTATTAGACCACCAATGATATATGGAAAAGGTTCTAAAGGAAACTATTTAAAATTGTCTAAAGCAGCTCAATTATTACCTGTATTTCCGGATATAAACAACGAACGTAGTATGCTTCATATTGATAATCTGTGTGAGTTTATTAGAGTGCTAATCGATAATCAGGAAAGTGGGCTCTTCTTCCCACAAAATCAAGAATATGTAAAGACAAGTGACATGGTTCGTTTAATAGCTGAATGCCACGGAAAACAGATTAAACTTACACAAGTTTTTAATCCGGCAATAAAGCTGTTGGGGTTAAAATTAGGAATCATTAATAAGATATTTGGTAATTTAGTTTATGAAAAAAATATGAGCCTTTATAAAGAAAAGTATCATATACATGATTTAAAAGAATCGATTAAACTAACTGAAAGTAGGAAGTAACTTGCAACAAAAAAAAGTGCTAATTTTAGTTAATCACGATGTGGTCATATATAACTTTAGACGTGAGTTGGTAGAACGCCTTCTATTGGAAGGGTATGAAGTCTATATTTCTTCCCCTTATGGAGAGAGGATAGATGATTTAGTCCAAATGGGGTGTAAATATATTGAGGCTTCTCTTGAACGCCATGGGAAAAATCTTTTTAAAGAAATCAAGCTGGTTCGTTATTATTTAAAGGTGATGAAAGAAGTTAGTCCTGATATTGTTCTCACATATACAATTAAGCCAAATATTTATGGTGGAATTGCAGCAAGTATACTAAAAATTCCTTATATAGCTAATATCACAGGACTCGGAACCGCTGTAGAAAAAGAGGGCCCTATGCAAAAGATTACAGTATTCCTTTATAGAATTGCCTTTGGAAGAATATCTGCTGTATTCTTCCAAAATGATGAAAATATGCAATTCTTCTCAAAAAATGAGATAGCAAATCATAGACATCGTTTGGTACCAGGATCAGGTGTGAATTTGGAGCACTTCAGCACTCTTAACTATCCTTCTGATGAAATGATTGAGTTTGTATTTATCTCTAGAATAATGAAGGAGAAAGGAATCGAGCAATATCTTGAAGCGGCAGAATATATAAGAGGAAAATATCCACAAACAAGATTTCATATATGTGGTTTCACCGAAGAAGAATATGAAGAAAAATTAAAAGACTTGGAAGAAAAAGGAATTGTTAAATATCACGGCATGTTGCGTGATGTTAGACAAATTTTGAATAAAACGCATTGTACAATTCATCCCACCTATTATCCGGAGGGAATGTCAAATGTGTTGTTGGAAAGTTCCGCCTGCGGCAGACCTGTAATTACGACTAACCGAAGTGGATGTCGAGAGATTGTAGATAGTGGAATTAATGGTTATATTATCGAACAGCAAAATAGTATAGACCTCATTAATAAGATTGAGAGTTTCTTAAAACTTGATTTTGAGGCCAAGAGAAACATGGGCTTAGCAGGTAGAAGGAAAGTAGAAAATGAATTTGACAGACAGATTGTTATTGAAGCTTATATAAATGAAATACAGAAAGTATTAGGGTGAAAGATATGGACTATAAGAAGTTAATACCAAGCCAAGATACTAGGTTGAGAATTTTAGGGTTGACAAATTTTATCCCAGATGAGGTCATGATTAGATTACAATACAGGATTAAAACAGGTAGAAAACTAAATTTAAAAAATCCGCAAAGATTCACTGAAAAACTCCAATGGTACAAGCTCTATTATCGTAAACCAATTATGACTCAGTGTGCTGATAAATATGCCGTTAGAGACTATATCATTTCTAAAGGTTTCGAAGATATTTTAGTTCCATTGTATGGGGTCTATGAAAGAGTAGATGAAATAGATTTTAAACAGCTACCAGACAAGTTTGTCATTAAAACAACAAACGGAAGTCGTACAAATTTACTTTGTGAAGATAAATCAAAGTTAGACTTAGAGGCTACGAGAGAATTACTTAATAATTGGTTGATAAAACGCACAAGTAAAGCTGGGAGAGAGTGGCCATATTACAATATTAGCCCACGTATTATATGTGAAAAGTTTCTTGAAAAAGATGAAAATAATGATCTTGTAGATTATAAGTTTATTTGTTTTGACGGTAAGATAGCATGCGTTTTTGTTAATGCTGAAAGATACTCAGACGATATTATGCGATTTGGTATATATAGCAGGGACTTTGAAATTCTCCCTTACTCACGTAAGGGTTTAAAAAATACAGATAATAGAATCCGTAAGCCAATAAACTTTGAGAAAATGGTTGAGATTGCTGAAACACTATCTAATGAGTTTCCTCATGTAAGAGTCGATTTGTATAATATAAATGGAAAAATCTATTTTGGAGAGATGACATTCTTTCATGGTAGCGGCTATATTGAATTCGATCCGGATGAGTTTGATTTTATATTGGGTGAGCATTTCCAACTACCTTTCGTGAAAGATGTACAACCTAGGGAGGCTTTATGAAAAACTTAATAAAAAAAATTATTCAATTTATTAATAGGGATTGTTTTAATTTTTATCTTAAAATAGCTTATCGAAGACAATTAAACCAATCCCTGGCGAAAAATATAAAGAAAATTGATTCGAAGTATAAGAGCGACATCTTAGAATATTGGGGAAAATATAATGTGAAGATAAGTACAGATTGGCATAATTGGTATACTTCTATAAATGGTAAAATGGATGTGAAGTATATTCCAGAAGATATCTTTTATACAAGAATATTACCTTACTATAATAAACTGCCGTTTGGTAAAGCTTATGCAGATAAAGCATTATATGATTACTGGTTCCCAAATGTTAATAGACCTTTGACTCTTGCAAAGAATATGAGTGGGATTAACTACGATGAAAACTATAACCCATTAACTTTAGAAGAAGTATTAACAAAATGTGAGAGCAAGAAAAAGGTGATTATTAAGGCCACTATTGATAGTGGTTCTGGCAAAAATATATATTTAGTTCGTTCAGAAAGTCCTGCTAATATGAGAGAAGAAATTAGTAAAGTATTGCAAAAGTTTAATGGGAACTTTGTAATACAAGAAGTTCTTGAACAGCATGATACTTTAAAAATGTTAAACCCTTCGTCTGTTAATACTGTTAGAATCACCACTTTTCTCCACCAAAACAAAGTATCCGTATTAACTTCCCATTTGCGTATAGGAAATGAGGATTCTATATATGACCACTATGGAATTGTATGTGGGATAAAGGACGATGGATACCTACAAGAATACGCCATAAAATATAAACAGGGTGATAAAATATTAACACATCCACGTGGTTATAGGTTTAGTGATATTCAAATACCTAGTTTTGAAAAAATTAAAGATATTACTAAAAAAGAACATATGAAATTTGGCCATTTTAGAATAATATCATGGGATTTTGCAATAGGTATTGATGGAGAACCAGTGTTAATTGAAGTTAATCTTATGTACCAAGGACTGAATCATCATCAGCAAACAATAGGGCCGCTATTTGGTGAATTAACTGATGAAGTGCTAAGTGAGGTATTTTTGGAGGATATAAAATAATGAAACTACTTTTTTGTCATGATGGACCAATGTCAATTGATAAACATGGGAATGCTTATCCACAAAATCTTACTGAGGACGTATTGAATCGATATTACTCGATTTGTGAAAAATTCACCATGCTTGTACGAACAAGGGTAATTGATCCTAAGGATACAAAGCAACCTAAAATTAAAAAAGAACAACTGAAGGTTGTTAGTTTTCCCAACCTCTCTTCTGTCAAGGGTTATCTCGTTAATCGCAAGAATGCATTAAAAATAGTGGAAAAAGAAGTTGAATGTTCAGATTTTATAATAGCCAGATTGCCTAGCCACAGTGGTAATCTTGCGATTGACATTGCAAGAAAGTTGAAAAAACCATATCTTGTCGAACTAGTTGCTTGTCCATGGGATGCATATTGGAACCATAGTTTAAAGGGTAAGATTATGGCTCCAATAATGTATAATGAAACTAAAAAAAGAGTCAAAAATGCTCAATATGTATTATATGTTACAAATGAATTTTTACAACGAAGATATCCAACTGATGGAGTTAATATTGGATGTTCAGATGTTTCATTACCTTCATTGGAAGAAAATATTTTAGAAAAACGTCTAAGTAAAATTAAAAAATTAAATAAAGATAAACCCATTGTTTTAGGGACAACGGCTGCTGTTAATGTGAAATATAAGGGACAGCAATATGTAATTGAAGCTATATCACAACTTAACAAACAAGGTTATAATTTCGAGTACCACCTTGTTGGAGGTGGAGATAATAGTTATTTGAGGGCGTTATCTATAAAATTTGGAGTTTCTGATAAAGTGAAATTCTATGGTTCATTGCCACATCAAAGGGTTTTTGATTATTTAGATGAAATAGATATATATGTTCAGCCTAGTAAACAAGAAGGATTACCAAGGGCTTTAGTTGAAGCAATGAGTAGAGGTTGTCCAGCAATTGGATCCAGTACTGGGGGAATTCCAGAGTTATTAAATCAAGAATTTATATTTAATAGTGGCTCAGTACAGGGTTTATGTGATTTATTAAAGAAATTAGATAAGTCAAAGTTGGAAAAAGAAGCAGTAAGAAGTTTTGAAAAGGCTAAGGAATATGACATTAGTTCTTTAAACAAAATCAGGTTAGATTTTTATAAGCGATTTGTTACTAGTTTTGAGGGGATTAATAAAGAATGAAACAAAAAAAAGTTTTATATATTGTAAGAGAGTCATTACATTTATATCCTCCTTGCATATCACAAATATTGTTTTTAAATGATAATGGGGTTGATGTAACGGTTATATGCGGGGACTGTGATTCCAAATTAATAGATATTTTCAGAAAACGAAATATTAATTGTATTTTAACGGGTAATAAAAGAGTTAAAATTAAACTGTTTGGAAAAGTATTCAGTTATCTGAAATTTAGATATAACATATTAAATCTATTCAAGAAACTATATGATGAAAATACAGTATTATGGTTTGGGACGGCAGATAGTGCAATTGCACTATCTGGTAAGTTAGAAAATAAGAAATATGTTTTAAGTGTATTAGAGCTTTATGACAAGTATCCCTTTTACCTCAAGGGTCTAAAACGGCTAATTGGTGATGCTGCTATAGTGATTGCCTGTGAAGAAACAAGGGCGAGGATTATGAAATCTTGGTGGAATTTACAAACACTACCTTACGTAATGCCTAATAAGCCATATCCAAATAATGATATGTATGAAATGGAAGGCTCTACAGAAATAAAGGACGCAATATCCAAAATACAGAATAAAAAGGTAATATTGTATCAAGGAGTCATTTCTGCCGATAGGGATCTTGGGATACTAGCTGAAGCTTTGAAAGAAATGAATTCGGAATACCTCTTGGTTCTTATTGGAAAATCATTTTATGACGGAGTAAATAAAGTGAAATCTATATATAATAAAACCGTATACTTGGGTTATTTCCCTGCTCCTCAGCATCTTCAAATAACGCCATATGCCACTATAGGAATCGCAAATTATGATGATTCATCATTAAATAATTTGTTTTGTGCGCCAAATAAAATATTTGAATATACTCACTTTGGAAAACCTATACTAGGTAGCGATGTTCCAGGGTTAGTAAATACTATTGGCAAATCTGGAGCGGGAGAATGCATAGATTTTACTGATAAACTATCAATTGTATCTGCAATAAAAAAAATTGAAAGTAATTATTCAGAGTATGTAGATAATGCGAAAAGCTTCTATGAAAGTGTTGATAATAATTTGATAATAAAGAGGATTATTGAGGAGATTTTCAAAGAAGATTAGAGAATGTTAAGGTAGGGTAAAATGGCAAATATAATTGATTGGCTTTTGATAATAATTTCATCAGTTCTATTTTATAATTCGTTAAAAAGAATTCTAAATTATAAGTCTAGCTCAGTAGCAGATTATATAATCGCTGTAATATATATATTTAATTGTTTACCTGTATTAATGGATAATACGATTGGAATACCAAGCTACTATTCTTGGTATTCTTATTTTGAAATTGCTTTAGGTAATGATAAGGTAAGTATTGTATACTCTATATATCTATTGCTCACAATTAGCATACTCTCACTGTATACAAGATACGATAACAAAGAAAGTGTGAAAATTGTATATACACATAATAACTCGGTCGTTTTTAATAAATATATCCTGCCTATTGTTATCCTTCTGCCATATATACACATCATTATAACAGGTAATGTTTCTAAATATTTTGTTTATGGCACTTATAGTGCGCGTGGTTTAACAAATTCATTTTATCAAATGAATTCAATTTTAGTTTTTTTAAGTATTTTTGCATTTTGTTGTTTGTTTTTCTACAAAGTTAGATATAAAAGTCTATATTTTCTCCTTCTATTATATGCTATTTCAATTATATGGATAGACGGTAAGAGATATATTATTGTGACTTTATTATTAATGTTTTTATTCTTCTATTTGAATAGTATACAGGCTAAGGAAAAGAGATTACCTATTAAACCATTATTTGCACTAATTGCGACTGTTTTTATATTATTTAATGCAATATACGCAATTTATGTAAAGCCTATTGCTACGAATAGTTTTGACTCTCTTTATATGACATATAGAATTGACTTTGGAAGAGATGATGTCACAAAGTTTGTTCTTTATAAAGAGTTGGTAGAAGATGATCCAATATTAGAATACAGGGGACAGACGTTTATATCTACTGTATTTATGCCTGTTCCTAGAGAAATCTGGCCATCAAAGCCATTTCCGCATTATAGATATTTAACTGCAGAATTATATGGTACATCTCCTATGGATATACCTGCAGGGATGACGCCGTCTTTATTTGAGATGAGTATAGCTAATCTTGGTGTTGCTTTAGGTATTTTATTTACTATATTATTATTGCTTATCTTGTGCCGTTGGGCAGATAATTGCAAAAGTGTACCTAGAAAAGCACTATATCTTATGTTGATAATTGGTTTATTAACTCAAAGCTTAGATGCTATGTTAGTTTATTATATATTAGCCCCTTTAAGTGCTTTTTTGACTTGGTTTAAATGGAATTATGCAAGGAGGAAGCACCTAATAAATTAAATATTTTCTTTCGGGGGGTCTTATATAATGCAAATAAAAATTCAATCAATCATAAGAAATAAGGTTTTCATTAATGGTTCCTGGTTGTATTTACTCCAGTTTTTTAACACAATAATACCATTATTAACTTTACCTTATATTACTAGGGTTTTGGGGAGTTCCGAATATGGGGTATTTTCTTTCAGTTTGAATATAGTAACCTATTTTCAGGTTTTAGTTGAATACGGTTTTAATTTAACAGGAGCAAGGAAGCTGGCACTAACCAATGATATAAAGGAACAATCAAAGATTTACAGTAGCATAACTGTTACGAAGATATTATTATGCATTGCTTCATTTATTAGTATGATAATCATAACTTTATCGTTAGGATTGGAACAAAAATACATTAATACTACTATTATATTATATATAATAGTGATAGGTACTGCAATTCAACAAAATTGGTTATTTCATGGGCTTCAAAAGATGAAATTTATTACGCTTATTAATGTAATTGCAAGGTCTATATCGGTAATTTTGATATTTTTATTAGTGAAGAATTCCAACGATATATATTTGTATTGTGCATTATATGCAATTACATCTTTAGTTAGTGGTATGTTAAGTATATTTTTAGTAAGGTATAAATTACAAATAAAGCTGCGTAAAGTTAGATTGAAAGATATATTATCAGAAATGAAGGCTGGATGGTATACATTTACAACATCTGCGATGTCAAAAGTCTTAAGTGGGATTGGTATTACTGTGTTAGGAATTGCGCACTACAGTGATAGTATAGTAGGAGTATATTCAGCGATACAAAAGGTACCATTATTAGTAATCATGTTATTTGCCCCTGTTAGTCAAGCAATATTCCCATATATAAGTCAACGTTTTGAGGATTCATATGAGAGTGGAAGAGGAACAGTACTAAAGGTATCTAGATTAATAATGCCTTTAGTCGGCGGAATAAGTACTTTACTTATTCTTTTTTCTGAGCAAATTGTTGATATGTTTTTTGGAAATGAATATTCCGACTTTTCCTCTCTTTTAATACCTTTGTCTTGTTGGGTTTTTTTTAGTATATTAAATAATTTTCTAGGGGTCCAAAGTTTAATAGCTAGTGGATACTTAAAGGAATACAGCAAAGCCTTTAATATTAGTATTATATTTTTAATTATATTAAATATTACGTTTGGACCATTATGGGGGATGTTTGGTGTTGCGAGTGCTACATTAATATCAGAAATTATTTTGACACTAGGCATTTTATATCAAATCAACAAAATAAATCGAATTAGAATAAATATGGTTAATAGATAAAAGTATGAGATAGATATTGATCATATAGGAAGAGGGTCTTGTTAATGTATAAAATAGCAGTTGCAGGTACAGGTTATGTCGGATTAGTCGCAGGTGTATGTTTTGCTGAAAAGGGCCATCAAGTAACATGTGTGGATATTGATGAAGACAAAGTGAATGTTATGAAATCTGGTATTTCACCAATCTATGAAGCGGGATTGGAAGAGTTAATGCAGAAAAATTATGCTGCTGGAAGACTCGATTATACAACAAATTATCAATCTGCTTATAAAGATGCAGATGCAATTTTTATCGGTGTAGGGACTCCAGAACAACCAGATGGTTCTGCTAATCTATCACATATTGCAACAGTAGCTAGACAAATTGCTGAATCGGTAGAAAAAGATTGTCTTGTTGTTGTTAAATCTACTGTGCCAGTTGGAACGAATGATAAGGTAGAGCAATTTATCAAGGATTTCCTTGTTAATAATGTAAGAGTTGAAATAGCATCAAACCCAGAATTCTTGGCACAGGGATCTGCAGTACAAGATACTTTATATGCAGAAAGAGTAATCATTGGTACAGAAAGCAAATGGGCTGAAGAATTGTTAATGAATATCTATGAGCCATTCCGTTTACCGATTGTTTCAGTTAATAGAAGATCAGCTGAAATGATTAAGTATGCATCAAATGATTTTCTTGCTCTTAAAATATCTTATATGAATGATATTGCTAATTTGTGCGAGTTAGTTGGTGCGGATATTCAGGACGTTGCAAGAGGGATGAGTTTTGACGAGCGTATTGGAAATAAGTTTTTAAATGCAGGTATCGGATTTGGTGGATCATGCTTCCCTAAAGATACGAAAGCACTTGAATATATTGCGAAGCAAAACGGTTATGAACTTAAAACGATTAAGGCTGCAATTGATGTGAACAAAGAACAAAAGACCATGTTATATAAAAAAGCTAGTAAGAGACTTATCACATTTAATGGTCTAAAGGTAGCAGTACTTGGATTAACCTTTAAGCCGGGTACAGACGATTTAAGAGAAGCTGCTTCCTTAGAAAATGTTCCTTTATTACTAGAGCAAGGTGCAGATATTTATGCTTTTGATCCTGTTGGAGCAGAGAACTTTGCTAAAGTCTATCCAGAAGGGAAGGTTGCCAAGGGAAGTATTACATACGTATCCAATCCAGAAGAAGCTTTAAGAGGTGCAAATGTATGCTTCATCTTTACCGAATGGGGTGAAGTGAAAGCAGTTACTCCTGAGGCTTACAAAGAGTTGATGAGAACTTCTTTAGTATTTGATGGACGGAATATCTATGGAGTTGATGCGATGAGTGAAGCTGGAGTTGAATACCACTCTATTGGTAGGAAAATGGGGGTTCCTGCGAGTAAAAGCAGTGAAGGAGTTAGAGTGCATTGATAGAAGTTTATAACAAGTTGGATACGAATAAAACCTACTTCGTTACAGGAGCAGCAGGATTTATTGGATTCTATCTTTCAAAGAAATTACTAGGACAAGGATGCAGAGTAATCGGAATTGATAATTTAAATGATTACTATGATGTGAATCTTAAGTATGCTCGTTTAGAACAGTTGAAGCCTTTTAATAACTTTACTTTTATTGAAGGGGATATTTCTGATAAAGATGCAGTCACAAATGTATTTGAAAAGTACAAGCCGAATATCGTGGTGAATTTAGCTGCACAAGCGGGTGTACGCTATTCTATTGAAAATCCAGATGTTTATATTCAAAGTAATATTATTGGTTTCTATAATATTCTTGAGGCTTGTAGACATTATCCAGTGGATCATCTTGTTTATGCATCCTCCAGTTCTGTATATGGAGCAAACAAAAAGGTTCCATTTGAAGAAACGGACTTTGTGGATACCCCTGTTTCCCTTTATGCATCGACTAAGAAGTCAAATGAATTAATGGCTTATACTTATAGTCATCTGTATAAATTCCCGACAACAGGACTTCGCTTCTTTACAGTTTATGGTCCAATGGGAAGACCAGATATGGCGTATTTCGGTTTTACAGATAAGTACTTTGCTGGGGAATCTATTAAGATTTTTAACAATGGCGATTTTGAGAATGACTTATACCGCGATTTTACTTATATTGATGATATCGTGGAAGGAATTGAACGCCTTCTTAATAACCCTCCAACAGGAGGAGAGACTGTACCTTATAAGGTCTTCAACATTGGAAATAACAATCCTGAAAAGTTGATGACTTTCATTGGAATACTTGAGAACGCCTTAAGTAAATCATTAGGAAGAGAAGTTTCGTTTAATAAGGTATTTGAGCCAATTAAGCCAGGTGATGTACCTGCTACCTATGCTTCAACAGATCAGTTGCAAAAGGCTGTCGGATTTAAGCCAAAGACTTCTATTGAAGAAGGATTGCAGCATTTTGCGGATTGGTATGTTGATTATTATAATAAAAGGTAAATTATAGATTTAATAACCCCCAGTTTATGGGGGTATTATTTTTATGTAATTTATTAGATGGGAGATAAAAATGAAAAGAGTAATGGTCGTTTTTGGGACAAGACCCGAGGCTATTAAAATGTGTCCCTTAGTTAGAGAATTAAAAAAAAGAGATACATTGGAGACAATTGTCTGCGTAACGGGCCAGCATAGAGAGATGTTAGATCAAGTCTTAGATGCTTTTAATGTTGTTCCAGACTTTGATTTATCAATTATGAAAGCAAAGCAAACCCTATTTGATGTAACTATTAATATTTTAGAAAAAATGAAGAATGTATTGGAAGAGACAAAACCTGATGTTGTGTTAGTCCATGGTGATACATCTACAACTTTTGTCACGTCTTTAGCGTGTTTTTACTTACAAATTCCAGTTGGTCATGTAGAAGCAGGGTTAAGAACTTATAATATTTATTCGCCTTTTCCAGAAGAGTTTAATCGTCAGGCTGTAGGTATTGTTGCAAAGTATAATTTTGCGCCTACTGAAATGTCTAAACAGAATCTTTTGAAAGAAGGAAAAGAACTTTCTACTGTTTATGTAACTGGTAATACTGCTATTGATGCACTCAAAACGACGGTAAGAGAAGACTATTCACATGAACAACTTGTTTGGGCAGCAGATAGTAGGCTTATAATGATAACTGCCCATAGAAGAGAGAATCTTGGAGAACCAATGCGAAATATGTTTAGAGCAATTAAAAGAATTGTGGAAGAACATCTAGATATTAAGGTTATTTATCCCATCCATATGAACCCAGCTGTCAGGGAGGCAGCAAACGAAATCCTCGGTGACAATGATAGAGTAAGAATTATTGAACCATTAGAAGTGTTAGATTTTCATAATTTCCTTTCTAAATCATATTTAATCCTGACAGATAGTGGTGGAATCCAAGAAGAAGCGCCAAGTTTAGGAAAACCGGTTTTGGTTATGCGGGATACTACTGAGCGTCCTGAAGGAATAGAGGCTGGAACACTTAAATTAGTAGGTACTAATGAAGAAAACATCTATATAAACTTTAAATTACTCTTGGAAAATAAAGAAGCGTATGAAAAAATGAGTAAAGCTAGTAATCCATATGGTGATGGATTTGCAAGTAAAAGAATTGCTGATGTATTAGAAGGGAAATAATATTCTTTATCAATTCGTACTATATATTATTTATAATTAGGATATACTTATAGGGGGCAGACAAGGAAATGTCCATACTAATAATTGGTGGAGCAGGATATATTGGTTCCCATACAGTAAGGTATTTTTTAGACCAGAACGAAGAAGTTGTAGTTGTCGATAATTTACAAAGCGGCCATAGACAAGCAGTAGAGATAAATAATTTTTATGAGATTGATATTAGAGATAAAGATGCTTTGGATAGGGTCTTTAAGACACATAATATCGAAGCAGTCATTCATTTTGCTGCTAATTCTTTAGTTGGAGAGAGTATGCAAAAGCCGTATGAATACTATTATAATAATGTTTACGGCATGATGTGTTTACTGGATGTTATGAAAAATAATAATGTCGACAAAATTGTATTTTCATCAACAGCTGCTACTTATGGGGAGCCGAAGAGTATTCCAATAGTTGAAGATAATGAAACGAATCCTACTAACACCTATGGCGAGACTAAACTTGCCATGGAGAAAATGATGAAGTGGTTTGATCAGGGATATGATATTAAATATGTTTCTTTAAGATACTTTAATGCTGCTGGAGCTCATCCGATTGGAAATATTGGAGAGATGCATGACCCGGAAACACACCTTATTCCATTGGTTTTACAGGTTCCGCTTGGTCAACGAGATAGGGTTTATATGTTTGGTGATGATTATCCTACAGAGGATGGAACGTGTATTCGCGATTACATCCATGTAATGGATTTGGCATCAGCACATTATTTAGCATTAGAACACTTAAGAAAAGGAAACTCAAGCAATATCTTTAACTTGGGCAATGGTAACGGATACTCTGTTAAAGAAGTTATTGATGTGGCGAGAAGTATAACAAACCATCCAATACCAGCAGAAGTAAAAGAAAGAAGAGCGGGGGATCCAGCTGTCTTAATTGCTTCGTCAGAGAAAGCGAAGAATATTTTAGGTTGGAAACCACAGTTTAACTCACTGGAAAAGATAATTACTGATGCTTGGAATTGGCACAAGAATAATCCTCATGGTTATTCATCGAATAATTGCTAGGTGTTCGTTAGGCTAATATCTTAAAAGTTATGAGGAAGTAGGACAGAAAGCGAATCGGAATTATTTTGAATGTATCGAGATCTCATATGGTTTTAGGAAATGATAAGAAGGTTGGATCATAGAACGATTAGGTGTCCAGAGTGTAAAATATGGTATGATTATGAGGATGAAGTTATACTGGATTTTGCGAATGCCATCTATCATAAAGATTGTTATGAATCTCTTGATAGAAGGTTTACTTTAGAGGATTCAGGTACATTCGTAGATTTATGCATTAAACATGGCTTTTTAGAAGGAAGGCTCTTCTTACATTAAATAATAAGGTGAATGAATATAAAAAGAATGGAACTTGTACTGCACCCCAAAAGTTAGAGTTAAAATCTAACTTTTTGGGGTGTTTATTTATGGCTAAATATAGTGAGAAATTTAAATTTATGATTGTGAATGAGTATCAAGATGGAAAACTAGGATATGACCTCCTGGCTGAGAAACATGGGATTAAGTCTAGTGCGCAGATTATAAGATGGGTGAAACTCTACAATAAATTCGGAAAGGAAGGATTAAGGAGGAAGAAGCGAAAGGGCGTTTATCCTGTTCAATTCAAGATGGATGTATTAAGCTTTATGAAAAGGACAGGTTCTTCAGAAACAGAAACAGCCCTACACTTCGGGATAACGAATCCTCCTATGATTGCTTCGTGGAAGAAGGCTTTTCTTGAGGGCGGAACCGAATCCCTGGATAAACCGAAAGGACGGCCACCCATGTCTGATAAAGCGAAGAATAAGAGAATAAATAAAAACACAGAACAAAATGAAATGACGTATGAACAAAAATTAGAAAGAGAAAATGAACTCCTTCGCTTGGAGAACGATTACTTAAAAAAGTTGAGAGCTTTTCGGATGGATCCGGAAGGCTATCTCGAAAAGCACACGCAGCGTTATCATTCGAACTCAAAGAAAACTACCGATTAAAAGATGTGTTATGCACTGTCGGTCTGCCCGACTCTACCTATCATTATCATATAAAAGTAATGATGGAGAAAAAAGAATCCGGACGAGGAACTTGAAGAGTATATTCAAGCCATTTTCGAGGACAATCATGGTAACTATGGATATCGTCGTATCCACCTGGAACTGAGGAACAGAGGAATTCAAGTGAATCAGAGAAGGTACAACGCCTTATGAAGAAACTTGGGCTCAAAGGAGATAAATTTAGAAGGAAAACACGCCGGTACAGTTCTTATAAAGGAAACGTTGGAACAGTTGCGAAAAACCGTATTCAACGGTGTTTTTATACAAGTATTTGTCATCAAAAGTTGGCCACCGATATCACGGAGTTAAAATGTAAAGATGGCGTAAAGCTTTACCTAAATCCCATCATGGATCTATTCAATGGCGAAGTACTTTCCTTTGGAATCAGCTTGCGCCCAACCTTGGAATTTGTCCTTCAACCTCTTGAAGAAGCGTTGGAATTCGTGAAAGACTCTCCCTTTAGGACAACCGTTCATTCAGATCAGGGATGGCACTATCAACATATAAAATGGGTGAAAACTCTAAAGAAAAACAAGATATTCCAAAGTATGTCCCGGAAAGGGAACTGTTTGGATAACTCACCTATGGAGAAGCATTATGTTCTTTTGAGGAACTTAAAAAGAAGATTGAAGAATATATCCATTATTATAATTACAAACGTATTAAAGCAAAATTAGCTGGTATGAGTCCGGTTGAATACCGTCTTCACACCAGCCAATTAACTGCGTAACAATAACTCTAACTTTTGGGGGTCACTTCACTTTACATATTGTATAGTAGCACTTGTAATCCTAAAATGATTCCGACAGCTACTACAATTAAGCCTGCATAGGTTGCAGTCTTTTTAAGTTTTCTTTTTCTGTACATTTCCTCAGGGGTTTGATAGTAACTCAAATTCGTACCTCCTAGTTTTGGTAACTGGCTGACTTAGCGTGAACCGAGCCTTGGTCCCTATGGTTTTGCGTCACTAGTTTTCGCTAGCTTTGCTTTTTCAGCGTTTAATATAATGGTACAAAATGTATTAAATATAAAACAGGGACTAAAGTCACGTTTTGTCGAGAATAAAAGAATATTATGTATTATGATGACAGAAAAAAGATACCAAGCCCGTTACAGAACTAATATCTTTGTTATTTTATTATAACATTATTCGTTCGATAAGCCAATAAGTCCCCAATGCAAATGTGAGAATTGAACCGGCAATAAGACAATAAAATGATGACCTGTACAATCTCAATCCCCACATTTCAGCTGACGAGTGCCATTACTAATCTCGTTTTTCCCTATTCCTTCCAAAGGCAGCTTTCAGGTTGGGCTGAACCAGGTTCAACCATCACAATTAAGCACAAAAACCATGTGGTAGCTGTCACAAAAGCGAATACAAAAGGCTATTTTAAAGCACACATCAATTACAGAAAAGGTACGGTTTTAACAATTACAGCTATAGACGCTTCGAAGTAAAAGTAAGGAAACTTCTGTAAGATTAAAATAAACAGGATCCACTATGACATCCTGCTCTCCGGAGGAAATCGGAGCTTGAGCAGGGTATTTTTATTTTTAGAGGAATAGAATAATAAATAGAGTATTAATTATATAGTATGAATGATCATACTGGTGGGTTATAGGGATTCATAAGCTTATGATAGCAGGACTAGGTATAAGGGTTTTCCAGCTAAGCTAGAAAGACGATGCTAAAAGAAGTGCTACACCATCTAGTATTTGCTAAATTTTATGGGGATGAACCGTTCGGATAAAACGTGGAAATTATTGAATTACTTTAATTCTATCCATAATAAAAGACTGCTGAAAGTATTTCCGGCAGTCTGCATAAGGTTAGATCATACTACCAATTATAATCTTTTAAATCTATAAATTCTATTTCATAGCTTGTAAGGGAGGAGAGAAGGTTAGATCCTTAGAATTTTGTTTAGGTGCTGATTTTTTCAATTGTCCTATGATATAAGAGCCAAATGGTAAAAGTGAAATTAGTTTGATCAGACTCATACTGATTAGCAAGGAAACAAAAAATAAGGCTAATACTCTTGTTGATGTATGATCAAAGAAACCAGCAATATATGGTGCTACAAGCCGTTGAACCTGCCAATGAATTAAATAGATACCGAATGAATAATTACTAATTATATTGATAATACGATAATTAGGTAATTTTTGACCCCAAGCCAGGATCATTGCGCTAGTAATAATAACAAATAGTAGTAAATCGAATCTTTTGGATGATACGCTGGTATTTCCAGATTCATAGGAAATATACATAACGGCTAAAGAGATAATAAATAGAAGCACTGTCATCCATCTATATTTCATTAACATCTCTGAAACAATTTTATAATTTTTACCCACAGCATATGCAATAGTGAAGTAAGCAAACCAAGCAAGAAAAGGTATGTGTATAGTCATTCCATATTGTGCTGAAAGCTCTGGATTTAGCCTTATCATATCTAAGTAAAATGACATTAGATATATACTTAATGGTATCATCCAAACCATGGAAAGCTTAAACTTCGTTACAATATAATGAAGAATATAAAATTGAAAAATAATCAGTATAAAATATCCTTCATATCTGCCAAATACAGCATTATTAATGATTTTCTCTGAAAGGTCTGTATTTGGATTTAAATAAAACGTTACAAATGCATCAATTAAAGCGAAGGCTAAATAAGGAATAAAAATAAACTTTAATCTTTTCATCCAAAAGTTTTGAGGAAGCTTAGATGGATACCTATTAGCCAAAATAATCTCCGATAAAACAATAAATGTTGGGGTAGCATAACATAATAGCATCCTATAAAAATGATAGTTTGTTATCTCGGGATAGCCAATACTTCTGCCGATTTGAGTCGTACAATGTAATAAAACGATACTTAGACAAGCAATAACACGCAGTAAATTCCATTCTTTAATCACGATTCTACCACCTAATCATTAAATTCTGTCTTATTGTATCATTCATCGTTATCCTAATAAAGAAAAATGTGGAAAAATACAACTTGGGTCATATAGGTTAATAAAGTTAAAGAGATTATAAGGTATTTAAATAATGATGATAGTTAACTATTGATATTCAAATACTGACATATTAAACGAGTTATACCATTTTATCATATAGGTCTATTATTTATGTTGGGATATTAGTTATATAGAATGAATAATAATACTGAAAAGGGGATGCGTATGAAAAAAATTACGAAAGCCATCATACCGGCAGCAGGTCTGGGAACGAGGTTTTTACCAGCCACTAAGGCCATGCCAAAGGAAATGCTGCCAATAGTTAATAAACCGACCATTCAATACATAGTAGAAGAAGCTGTTGCATCAGGGATTGAGGACATAATCATCGTAACAGGTAAGGGTAAGAGAGCCATTGAGGATCATTTTGATCATGCCTATGAATTGGAGCAGAATTTAAAAGAGAAACGTAAATTCAATTTATTGGAGGAGGTACAGAAGCCATCTGAGCTTGCGAATATTCATTATATCCGCCAAAAGGAACCAAAAGGTCTCGGCCACGCCATCTGGTGTGCGCGTAATTTTATCGGGGATGAGCCATTCGCTGTATTGCTTGGAGATGATATTGTCGTCCATGATAAGCCATGCTTACTGCAATTGATTGAACAGTATGAGGAACTCGATTCATCGGTTATTGGCATTAAAGCTATTCCTGAAGGTGAAACCGATCGGTATGGTATTATCGATCCGATTCAAATGGATGGACGTTGTCATATGGTAGGCAGCTTTGTAGAAAAGCCGGTGAGAGGAACAGCACCTTCTAATCTTGCTATAATCGGGCGATATATTTTCAAGCCAGAGATTTTCAATTTTCTCGGTGAAATGGAAGTAGGAGCGGGTGGTGAAATTCAGTTGACAGATGCCATTCAAAAGCTCAACCAAATCCAGCGTGTCTATGCCTATGAATTTGAGGGAGAACGATACGATGTCGGCGAAAAGCTTGGCTTTATCAAGACAACACTTGATTTTGCCTTGAAAAATGAAGAGTTACGGGAGGACGTATTGCAATATCTTGTCCGGTTGATCGAAATGGAGAGAAGATGAGTTTATTTTATGGAGTAGAATGTTCTGAACGTCCTCCAATTCTACTCCATTTTATATGAATGGATCATCCATTGGATTGTTCACCTGAAATGTAAAATTTCTCGATTTCGTTAAGCTTTACATGTAAATCATATATTTTTTTATTTAATTCTTTTTTCAGTTCGGAGTCAGTACAGGAATCCGCTTTATTGATAAGGCGTTTTAGTCTATATTCAAACCAAAGATGTTTTAGGAGTATCATTTTAGCACCTCTTTTTGTTCAGTATATAAAATATATACTCCCTTCTAATTCTAAAATAATTCTTTCGTCCCAAATATAGGTAAAAGGGTAGAGTCCTTTTTACAGAAAAAAGACTGAACACTCTAAAGTCTAGTCAGTTCAGTCTTCTTTTTGTTCAATTAGAGGAGTAAGGTCCTGTAGTACCCCTTTTAATTCAGTGCTTTGGTGCTTCGAATCATCATACACTTTTTTGATCACCTTTTGGGCTTCTTTTAGCTTTTTCTGCTGCTGGTCATTAATTGATTTTCGTTCATTCTCGAGTTGTGCTTTTTCTACGCTCTGGTTTGCCTGATCCTCCGTGTATTGCTTGTACGCTTCTGCACGGGTCTCCTCAATTTCCGCATGATAATGGTTATTCCCATAGACTAAAAATCCAATACACAATAGAGCTGTTACACCTGTAATCCCTATTCGCTTCATAGATCACCTCTTATTCTTTTCCAAATATTAACACGTTAGTTTCCGTCTGAATAGGCTATTTTAGTAACTTTTATAACATGTGAAATTGTCTGTTCGATTTAGTTGTTGAGATAGAGGTAGGATATTTTCTCACGAAAATAAAAAGTGTAATGGACCATAATATGTATGATAAAAAACTAAAATTTGGAAAGTATGCCTATGAGTTCCTGGGATAATGTTTATGATTCAGGGTAATAGAGAATAGCCAAAGATTATATAAATAATGAGGAGTTTATTATCTATAATATATATGTATATGGTAATATGAGGATGTTTTTTAATATTTCCTTTGTTCAAATGATGCTTACTTGTTAGTATAGGATATATGAACTAACTTGGAGTTTTGAGTTCAACGTTTATTGATTGTCGAAAAAAGGAGAGTTCCGATGGCTCAAAAAATAAAGGTAATGACTGTTTTTGGTACAAGGCCGGAAGCGATTAAAATGGCTCCCTTGGTTAAAGAGTTAGAAAAGTATCCAGAGCAAATAGAAACGATTGTTACGGTAACAGCCCAGCATCGTCAAATGCTTGATCAGGTACTTGATATATTTGATATTAAACCGGATTATGATTTGAATATTATGAGAGATAAACAAACATTGGCCGGGATTACGACACGTGCACTTGAAGGGCTTCACGAGGTAATGGGGGAGGTTAAACCGGATATTGTGCTTGTCCATGGTGATACGACAACAACCTTCGTAGCAAGCCTTGCGGCGTTTTATCATTCCATCCCGGTTGGGCATGTCGAAGCAGGTTTGCGGACACATAATAAATATTCTCCATATCCTGAGGAAATGAATCGTCAGCTGACTGGAGTCTTAAGTGATTTGCATTTTTCACCTACCTATCAATCCAAACTCAATTTATTAAACGAAAATAAACCGGACGAATCAATCTTTATCACTGGAAATACAGCGATTGATGCATTGAAAACAACTGTTAAAGAATCTTATTCTCATCCTATTTTAGATGCTGTGGGCGAAGACCGTCTTGTTTTAATGACCGCTCATCGCCGGGAGAATCAAGGTCAGCCGATGCGTAATATGTTTAAAGCTATTAAGCATTTGACTGAAGTTCACCAGGATATTCAAGTGGTCTATCCTGTCCACTTAAACCCTGTCGTTCGAGAGCTGGCAGCTGAAATTTTGGGTGAAAATCCGCGTATTCATTTAATCGAACCGTTGGATGTGATAGATTTTCATAACTTTGCATCCAGATCCTATTTAATCCTGACTGATTCAGGCGGTGTTCAGGAAGAAGCTCCATCTCTTGGGGTTCCGGTATTGGTATTAAGAGACACGACAGAGCGGCCGGAAGGAATAGAAGCCGGTACATTGAGGCTCACAGGTACAGATGAGGATGTTATATTCAATATGGCAAATGAGCTTTTATCAGATGAAAAGGCGCATGCCGAAATGGCAAAAGCATCTAATCCTTATGGAGATGGGCAAGCATCCAGACGTATTGTCGAGGCCATTCTCTATTATAAAAGGGAAAGAAATGAAAGACCGGTAGATTTTTTGTCATCTAAGTAGATGATTGTTTCATCAGTATTATTTTTCTATGTCAAAATCTTTCAGTTATTTACAAGATATAGATAAATTTGTATAATTAGGTAATGGTTTTTGGAGGAGAAAAGTGAGATGACTAATGAACTAAAATACAGAGAGACTGAGGATACCCAGGTAAGAGCATTTATGGACCTAATCAAAAATGCCTACACTCGGGGAACAACAGATGAAACATTAACTGCACAGGAATTCATCGAAGAAATTAAATCAGAGATTAAGAATATCTATAAATGAGAAAACGGATTAAGCGAGCTGCTTAATCCGTTTTTATTTACTTATTGATTTGTAAATGTTTCTTTAACGTATCCTGAAGGGTTGTCAGAGATTCATCAGAAGGAATATAATAATAAATTTTATTTATTTTTGTTCCTTGCCCTTCAAGCTGCAGCTGTTCTAACGACTTAGCTGCTTCCTTGTAGTTTTGCTGAATGCTGACCATTTGAGAGAAACTGATATCTGTTTTCACATTATCACCCAGTGCGTCAAAAATCCCATCAAAGCGGGTTAGAGAAGAAAGGCTTGCGCCTTCTTTAAGGACTGCCTGGATAACTTGCCTTTGCCTCATTTGGCGCCCGAAATCACCGCGTGGGTCTTCATATCTCATTCGTGAATATGCCAGGGCCTTTTCGCCATTCAAATTAAGCGTTCCTTCTGTGAAGTGATGACCATCAGCTGTAAAATCAAGATCGTTTACAACAGTGACACCACCAACAGCATCGACGATATCTTTAAATCCTTCCATATTAACCTGTGCATAATAATCAATCGGAATATCAAGTAAGTTCTCTACAGTATCCATGGACATTTCTACACCGCCAAAGGCATATGCATGGTTGATCTTATCATCTATTCCTTTTCCGATAATTTCCGTTCTTGTATCACGAGGGATACTTACCATTTTGACTGATTCGAGGATTGGATTTACCGTCAGAACAATCATCGTATCGGAGCGGCCCTTATCGCCTTCTCTTTCATCTACACCTAATAAAAGTACAGAAAAAGGTGTCTTATCCTTCAAGCTGACCTTCTCTACCCTCTTTTTAGAACCATCCCGATCGATAGGATCATGCATCGCGTCTAAGGCATTGTCGAAAGAACGATACACCGTAAAGGCGTATACGCCTCCAACTAAAATAAACAGTCCAATGATTCCTAAAACTATCTTTTTCCAGGTCTTCATCTTTTTCTTTTTTGTTCTATCTGTTCTCATATAGCTCCCCGTTTTCTACAAAATATTACATTCTATTTATATTATATATTATATCTGTATGATTGAAACGAAGAAATTACATTTAGTACTTTTATTAATTTAAGAGTATCTACGATGTAATAAAAAAAATCCAGCCTAGCAAATAGGCTGGATCCTGAGTTTAATAGAATCTCTTAAAGCTGGAAAAGTGCTTCTTATAATATGAATTACTTAAGCTAACGATTCTGACGCCGCTATTATCTGCGTTAATGAACTGATTATTTCCTATATAAATACCTAAATGTGAAATGCCTTTTTTATAGGTATTTTCGAAGAATACTAAATCGCCCGGCTTCGGATTATCTACATAATAAGAACGGTCATAATAGCCTGCTGCTGAGTAGCGATTAATATCATATCCGGCCTTATTAAATACATAATAGATAAAACCACTGCAGTCAAAGCCTGATGTGCTAGTGCCACCAAAGACATATTTGGTTCCAATAACCTTTTTACTTTCATTGATCAGTCTAGAAGTGAAAGTGGAATTACCGATTTGGCTATCTGAACCATCTCGTACAATTTCATCTTGTTTAGGAGCAGGTTTGCTTGCAGAGTTACCTGATAACTTTAGTGTTTGTCCTACATAAATCATATCTGATTTAAGATTATTTAATGATTTTAACTGTGCCACTGTCATTCCATATTGCTGGCTAATTCTGCCCAACGTATCCCCGCTTTTGACAGAGTATGTTGTTTTCGTTGATGGAGCTGGAGATTTGGGTGCGACAGGTTGTTTGGAAGGATTGTTTGAAGTTACAACTGGGACCTTTAGTTTCTGCCCAACATAAATTAAATCGGACTTAAGATTGTTAAGGGATTTTAGCTTGGCGACTGTCAATCCGTACTTTTGTCCAATATGGCTTAGGCTATCTCCACTCTTCACGACATATACTGCAGTTTTTGAAGTGGAGGGGGACTTAGGGGCATCTGGTTGGTTAATAGTCCCTGTAGTTTTTGATAATTTAATCACCTGATTAGGATAAATGATGGTACTTTTGAGATTATTCCACTCTATTAGATTGTTAATGGAGACTTTATACTTGGCTGCAATCTTTGAGAGGCTGTCTCCTGCTACAACCTTATATGTTTTAGTAGAGCTTGTCTGGGAAGGACTTTTGGCTTGGGTGGTCTTTTTAGTTGTTACCGGTTTGGCAGCATTGGTAGATTTAATCTTTAATACTTGGTTGGGGTAAATCAAGTCGGATTTTAGTAGATTTACTTGTTTAAGAGCAGCTACAGTTGTTCCGCTTTTATTGGCAATAGCCGACAATGTATCCCCTTTTTTAATTGTATATGAAGTGGAATCGGCAGATGCAGATCCTGCATATGTTGCAGAAAGTAAGGCGACGGCGGCGAATGCGACAGCTTTTGATTTCATTTTGGACTCCCCTTTCGATGTATCTACTATAATATGGTAACACAAGAAAAAAATATTGGAAACTATTTCTATTTTTATGATACAAAAGAGCTATGTGAGTTTATAGGAAACGCTGGTAAAATTGGTCGAATTATACATTTATATAAGGGGGAAGAGGAGCAGTAGAATGAAAAGAATGATAGTGGCGCTGAGCATTATCGCATGGGTGTTGGCGCCGTTAACTCCTGTCGAAGCAGCTATACAAAACTCGAAAAATAGCAAAGAAACGACTGATAGGGTTATTGTGAAGGTCAGCCATTCGAAGCTTTTGAACCGATTTCTTCAATACGGAAGTTCGATAATAGAAAAGAATACTAACCTCATGACGCTTCAAAAGCCAAATAGTAAATCAATGGCTTCATTTTTGAAGGAGTTAAAGAAAAATCCTGGGGTTCTCTATGCTGAGCCTGATTATAAAGTAACGCTGGATGTGCAGATGTTATTAATATGAGCCTCGGGATGTATGAAAGCTCAAAAGCGCTTAATGATGCTGTTCAGGCTGCTTATAAAAAAGACGTTTTAATTGTCGCTGCAGCTGGTAATGATCAAACTACCAGACCAACCTTCCCGGCAGCATTGCAAAATGTATTATCTGTCAGTTCTACAACGAAGTTTGATAAAAAGTCATATTTCTCTAATTATGGGACTTCGATAGACCTTGCTGCGCCAGGTTCAGAGATAACATCTACTCTTCCTAATAATAAATCCGGGTCAATGAGCGGAACATCAATGGCTTCTCCGATTGTGGCCGGGGCGGCTGCATTGATTTTATCAAAGGAACCGAAATTAACGAATGAGCAAGTGGCTTATCGGTTGGTGTCTACAGCGGATGACCTTGGGGAAAAGGGGAAAGATACCAGCTATGGAACGGGCAGGATAAACGTAGCGAATGCCCTGAAATACCGATTGCTTGCAACCCCGGTGGTCAGCCAACTTACCGATAAAGATAAAGCTATTCGTATACAGTATAAAGAAGCATTTAAGGGTAAAGTTATCATTACAGGAAAAACGAAGGTTGAAATGAAGATAAGCTCAGACCGGGCATTTAATTCAGTTGATTAATATCCCTCTCCAAAAGGGAGATACAATTGTTTCTATTAAGTTAGTCGATGAAAAAGGGAATGAAAGTTGGCCTGTCAAGCGAAAGGTGAAAGACACAACTCCGCCTGCTGGTCCCAAGATTAAAAGTATGGGAAATAACAGTAGAGTCGTTCAAGGAAAAGCAGAAGCGGGTTCTAAAATTACTGTTCGCAAGGGCAATGTTCAACTGGCATCAGGCAATGCGAACAGTGAGGGAAGTTTTAAAATAACTATGAAATCAGCCCAAAAGGCTGGAACGGCACGCTTCATTCAAGCAACTGATAAAACAGGAAATAAAAGTCCGGCCATCAAAACGATTGTAAAGGATAAAACGGCACCTGCATTAATTAATATTAATAAATTTACGCCCAAATCGACAAAGGTAAAAGGGACAACAGAACCGAATGCTACTGTCATAATTAAGGTCAACAGTAAGGTGGAAAAGGTAAAGCAAATAAATCAGGTGGCTTCTCCGTTTCTGTCAAGAAGCAAAAGTTAAAGACAACCATGAGAGTTTACCTGTCTGATGCTGCTGGAAACACAAGCTCCTACCGATTGACGGTAAGGAAGTAAGGAGAGTAGTTGTTTTGGGGGATTTTTAGGAATTGGCATGGTTGAAATTAGAAAAACACACAAAATTGTCTATAATTATTATAGGCAATTTTTTTATGATGAAATTCATTTATCGAGACATACAAAAGGAGTCGATTATGAATAATATAAAAGTAGCGGTTTTAGGTAGCTGTGCGACGAGAGATAATTTTAACTCAAAGTTCAATCCAAACTATAAGGAGTTTTATGAGTGTATTTTAACGCAAAATCAAACATCTCTAATTAGTTTGATGTCTTCTCCGTTGAATTATACCGAAAATGATATTGGTGATTTAACCGAATATGATCGATGGAATGTAGAGATGGACTTCTCGAAGAGTTTCCTTACAGATTTAATTAAGCTGGAACCATCCTATCTAATTATTGATTTTTTTGCTGATATTCACTTTGGGGTAATTTCTTTGGCGACTAATCAATGTATTACGGATAATCGCTGGAAGTTATGGAAAACTCCTTACTATAAAAGCCTAATTGAGAAGGGTGCCATCGAGAGGTTAGCGATAAAAGATTATACGGAAGAATATTTCCTGAAGTGGAAACAGAGTGTGGATAAGTTGTTCGCTTTTTTAAAGGAGAAATTGCCTAATTGTCATGTCATAATACATAAGGCTAGGAATGTTAATATTTTCAATGATGATGGTACATTAATCGATTTAGCAACGAGCGGACATGTCAAAAAAGAAAATGTACAGCTCTTAAACCGGTACTGGGATGAGCTTGATCAATATGTAATTGATCATTATCATGTATCAGTTATCGAAATAAATGATAAAGAATATCATACATATAAAGAACATCCATGGGGACCTTTTTATGTTCACTACACAGAGGATTATTATCATAACTTTTTATTGAAATTGCATCGGATTGTGTGCGTCAACCATATTAAAGATCAGGCTGTGAATAAAATATTGGTAGATATCTTTAAGCATTATGATAATTTGAAAAATGAACAGCTATCTCAAAATTTATTAAATGAAATGAAAATTTCAGGGGAATTACAGGAAATAATTAATATGACTAGGGAAGAAAACCAAAAAGAACTTGAAAAATATAAAAAAGAATCGATTATTACCTTTTTAAAAAGAAAATTGAGAGTAAAAGTGAAAAGTGGCATATAATTTCTTTTAAATGAACCCCCTCTGAAATAATGAGGGGGTTCAATTCGGTCATTAGTCAACAGAAAACTTCTTGGTTTTTTGCAGTGTTGTTTTGCGGTCATCTTGTACTATAAAATACACTTCTTTTGGATTACCTTTAACCTTAAAAGTAGAGCTACCCTCTTCTGATTTCTCCCAAGTAATATCTAGCATGTCGTCAGATTCATCAAATAGTTTGGCGTATTTAGGTATTCCTTCTGCATGAATCAGAATTTCCCCATTACTCTTAGTTATGTTAACTTTTGGATTTTCTGTCCATCCAACGATGTAGTCAGAGTCGGAAGAAAAATTTGTAGCTAAGGAGGTCTTGATGAAGTACCTTTTGCCGTGAAGCATATCGTACTGAAGCATTTGCAAATCCTTCATTTCACTTGTAAAGTCTCCCATTTCTTTTGTGAATTGCTTATATGGGAAATAGGAGTTTCCGTTTTCCGCGACCTGAGTCAACAAGTTTGTTACAGCATTACCTTCGATATTGGCCATTTCTGTAACAATTTGGCTGAACATATTTGGTGTAAGATTTCTTTCAAGCGGCTTGTTTTCTTGACTGTTCCAGATAAAGTAAGGGACTTTATGAAGTTTCATCCAGTCCTCGAAGCTGCCATTTAGGCTGGCAGTAAAATTTAATCCTTCTTTTCCGTACACAGTTTGAAAGGGTGTGAACCCAGGGAAATGGTCACCCCAAAAGACGACAATGGTAGGTCGTTCAAGTTTCTGTAGTTCCTGCAAAAATCTGCCCAAATCTTTGTCCACGCTGTTTAATTTATTTACATAGGTACCAAAGATTTCGTAAGTGTTCACGTCCATTTTAGCTTTATCAAGAAAAGGTGAGCCTTTTTTTGCTCTTGGATACGGCATGTGGCCTTCAAGTCCAACAGCATGAATAAAGGAAGGATTCTCATTTTCCTTCACAATTTTTAAAATAGAATCAGTCATATGTCGATCGGAGGGGTAGCCTTTCCCACTATTGAATGGATAATCAAGATTCATAAAATCACCAGGTATAAACCGGTTGAATCCCAAGTTTTTATATGCGGTGGCACGCTGATAATACCAATTCTTAAAAGCATGAATAGCTGTTGAGTGATATCCTGCTTCGTTAAATTCCCTTGCAACGGATGGAACTGGATGATTTAAATATTGATTATAGGCTACATCATCTCCGGGGAGGAATTGTCTGCTTAAACCAGTTACCGCCTCAAATTCGACATTTGCCGTTCCTCCGCCATACTCGGGTGAATACATAAACCCGTGCATTGATTCCTGGAAGGCTTTTCTGAAATTAGGCGTGGGATCCTCCTTGAAATATTTCTCACCCCAAAGATATGGATCAACAAAGGCTTCGCTCATGATGTAAATCACATTTGGTTGTTCGCTTTCTTCATTTGTTTGTTTCATTGTTTCGGGTTGATATTTTTCAGCGAGCGCTTTAATTTTAGCTTCAGAATACCCTGCGGGTGGCTGGATTTGTGCCTTCTTTGCAAAGAGAGTGAAATTGCCTATTAAGCCATTTTCGCTGATGCCCAGTTCCGGTCGCCAGCGTGTATACCAAAGATTAGCCTGGGCCATTGGAGATATCGGTTTCTCATTCCATAATATAAGGAGAAAAACGAATGAACCAGTAAACAGTAGAGTCTTGGGAATCCAAAACTCTTTCCCTTTTGGTAAGAAGTAGATGATCAGTATACCGACAATTAAAATTACAAGTCCCAATATAATAGGTTTCATTGGTAATTCTAGATTATCTAACCCCTGCAATTCCTTAATAAGACTTATATCGGATAACATAATGGGGCTATTTCGCAATTCAAGTTTCATTTGATTAGCAATCGTAAAGAGAATGAATAAACCGCTTATGACTAGAGAAGTAACATAATATAATTTACGTGGAAGTATACAGAATAGATTAATGACGGCAAAATAAATCAGATAATTTAATAGGAAGGCTTTCGTCTTTAAATCAAAAAATTGACCGAGTGTGTATAAATTCAGGTCATTCCTGACCATGGTTTCACAGATAATCATGACACCTAACGGTAAGAGAAAGATAAAACATATAGTCATAATGGAAAGCCAAATAGAGACTTTCATTTTTTTATTCACATAGACGGGCGAATGTAATTGCTTTCTTGTTTCCAGCAAAGCTAGCTTCCTCCTTACAAATTATACTATTATAAATACTGAAGCACACAAGGCTATTTTATCCTAATCAAACAGGTTAATATATACATTTTTGTATTTTTTGAAAAATACATGGAATTATTTTCTAATACAAACTATACTAAATTTGGAGCGTAATATTTTTGTAACATTACAATATAGGGGGAAGAAGATGAAACGTATAGCCATGTCTTTAGTTGCTTGTATGCTGTTATTCACGGTTATAAAGCCGGTGGTAGGTTTTGCTGCAATTAATGAAGGGGATTTTGACAAGTTTGCCGAAACAGAGGGGATTTCACCAGATCAATTAGAAGAACTCATACTTACATACTTCGGAAAAGAATATACAGAATATAACTCGATTAACGATTTAAAAGTAGCATTGGGTGAAAGAATAACTGAAGAAAATCTTCAAGAGTTGATTGAAACATACGGATTTACCGACAAAGATGAATTGATGGATGAATTGGAATACCAAGATGGCTACGATAAGTCTAAATCAATTGAGGACACTTACGTTTATTTAAATATTTTAGAGCATGCATTAAGCTGGGAAGAATTTGAGGGCACTGAAATAACAGATGAATCCTTGAAACAATGGCTTGTGGATTACGAAATGACTTTAGAGGAATTAAATGAATTGCTAACCAGCAATGGAGACAGCTTATCTAATTATCAATACCTTGAAGATCTTGAAGCAGCTGTTTTAGGTTATATGTTTATTGATGCATTATTAGAAGGGCTTGCTGAATTCGGAATTGATAGGCAAGAGTTAGAGAATTTAGAAAAACACATCTCTGCCATAGATTTTGACGATCCTGCGCTTGAGGAGAAACTCCTGGAATTAGAAAAACGAGCAGATAATTTACCGGAATTTGAGAGTTCTTCAGAGTTAACTGAGGCACAGATGAAAGAGATTGTAGCTTTGTTTAATGAAGTTTTGGACATCTACCAAATGAAAGCTAAATTTCATTTAACGAAAGATGGCAGCAAAAAGACGATTTCCATTGATGAACTTATGGTACTTGAATCAACTAATGGTGCAGATCTGCTAATCGAGCTTTATAATAAACAAGGTGAATTACTTGCAGACATGATTATTACAGCAGAAATGTTTGGTTCTGATTTAATTGATAAGGTTACTGAACCGGTTAAGACAGTTCCAAAGCCACTGGTGGAGAATAAGGCAGAGAAAATTGAGAATAAAGAAGGAAAAGCCATTAATAAAACAATTAGCGGAGGTAAATTGCCTAATACAGCCGGCAATTATGCTGAAGGTGTATTACTAGGAATAGGAGCCTTGGCAGCAGGAGCCGGACTATTATTCTTCCGTCGGAAAATAAGGATGCTGCATGATTCCTAAAGCAAGAATAGTGGTGCTTTTGGCCGGCATTCTGATTTTCATAGGTGCTGGCATGATAGTGAAGTATGGTCTGCCTCTTATAACGGCAAAAGCGCCTGAGCCGGTAATAGTCGAAGAGACTCCCGAACCTGCATCTGTTTCCGAGTCGCAAGTTACGAATCAATCGGATGATTTATATAAAGTGTACCCAAAAAAGGGTGAAGAATTCGGTGAGTTAATTATCCCGAAGATATCAGCTTATCTCCCGATTATTGAAGGAACAGATGAAGATGAACTGGAAAAGGGTGTAGGACACTATTCAGACAGTGTACTGCCTGGAATGAAAGATAATTCAGTTCTATCTGGCCATCGTGATACAGTATTTCGTAAACTCGGGCAGGTTGGTAAAGGCGATGAATTGATTGTTCAAACAACGGCTGGGACTTTTACCTATAAAGTATTTGGCGCCCGAATTGTAGATGCAGATGATCGGACCGTTATTGTGCCTAAGTCACGTCCTGTTCTGACAGTCACTACGTGTTATCCGTTTGATTATATAGGGGATGCGCCGCAGCGTTATATACTGTCAGCCAATTTAATAAAAATGGAAAGACACTAGAGTGGTTTATTCTAGTGTCTTTTTTTTGAATTATATTGATGAGATTTAGAGTAATAGCCTTATTTTGGGAGAAAAAATTAATTTACGCAATATAAGAAAAAGGGTACAATGATGTAAGACTGAAAATGACTTCTATGTTTTTAATATATATAAAAGGAGAAAACCAATGCAAAATAGGCAAAATATGCGCAAGGTAAGGCGCAGACGGAAAAATAAGAAACGCATTGCAGCGGTCATCTTATTTCCGATTCTTATTGTTATTTTAATTGCTGGTGGTTATGCAGGTTACTTATATGTGAAAGCTCAAAATGTACTCTCTGAATCATATGATGAAAATTTTGCAAACGATGGACGTGGAGTAAATCCTGCTAAAGATAATGTATCCGTATTATTTATGGGAGTAGATGATAGCAGTGTGCGCAATAATGAAAAAGGTTCCAGAACAGATGCGCTTATGCTTGCTACATTCAATGATAAAGAAAAAACAGTTAAATTGTTAAGTATACCGCGTGACTCATATGTATACATCCCTGGGAAAGATAACTATTCAAAAATTACTCATGCTCATGCATATGGCGGGGTAAAATATACAATCGATACAGTCGAAGAATTACTGGATGTTCCAGTTGACTACTATGTGAAAATGAACTTTAATGCCTTTGTTGATGTAGTTGATGCATTGGAAGGCATCGAAGTTAATGTGCCTTATACATTCTCAGAGCAGAACTCAAATGATGAGCAAGGTGCAATCACCCTTGAAGAAGGTTTGCAAACATTAAACGGTGAAGAAGCTTTGGCATTGGCCAGAACAAGAAAGAAAGACAGTGATATTGAGCGTGGTAAACGCCAGCAGGAGATTCTGACAGCTATAATTGACAAGGCAGCTTCAGCTAAATCGATTACGAAATATGCTGATGTCATTGAAGGTATCGGTAAAAATATGAAAACCAATATGACCTTCAAAGAGATGAAGAGTTTCTCTAGCTATGTACTGGCAGCATCCAACCTTCAAATCGAATCCATTAGTCTGGAAGGGAAGGATTCTTACATTGGCGGTACGTATTATTATGAGTTAGATGAGCAATCCCTGGAAAATATTAAACAGGAGCTCCAAGCTCATCTTGATTATAAAAAGGATGCGGAAACAGATTCCATTCCTAATGATTCAGTTATAGTTGAATAAAGATTAATAAACATCAACCCCTAATTCTTAAATAGAATTAGGGGTTTTTTTAGCATTTCAAGAGATATTGGTAGGTACAAGACTGTATTCATTATGCGCAAGCTCAAAAGAATAGCAAGCGTATGGTATTTTTAATGTGCATTAATGAAATGAAGCGGAAGCGACAGTTTCCAGGTCCAATAATTAAAATCTCATTAAAAAGCTGCCATATATTTTTATGGCAGCTATAACAATTATTATTAAAATCTTTCTTTTGAATCAGCCGAACGTAATGCTAAAAGTTTGTGCAAAGGTTTATGATTTTCGCCAAGAAGGCCAATTCGTTCAACCATCAATTCAAGTGCTATAAGCAGAATAAAACTGAAGAATATTCCGCCCCATAGTGTGGCCATACTAAAGATGAAAGCAGCCAGTCCAAAGACAGCAGCCATTGCATAAATCATCAGTACAGTGGTTCTGTGGGAATAGCCTAATCGCAATAAGCAGTGATGCAAATGAGACTTATCCGGTGCATGTAATGGTTTCTTCTGCAGGAACCTCCGTACCATTGCAAAGAACGTATCAGAAATTGGTACACCTAATATTATAATCGGTATGATTAAGGAAATTACCGTAATATTTTTAAATCCTAACAGGGATAGTACGGATATCATGAATCCAAGGAACATAGCTCCTGTATCGCCCATGAATATTTTGGCTGGGAAGAAATTGAATTTCAAGAATCCTAATGTACTTCCAGCAAGAATCAAAGCAATCATGGCAACGAATATATCGCCAATTCTAAATACCGCCATCGCGGAGATGGTTAATAAAGCTATTGTTGAAACACCTGCTGCCAATCCATCCAATCCGTCAATTAGGTTAATAGCATTTGTAATGCCCACAATCCAAATAACGGTGATTGGGATCGCCATAAATCCAAATTCAATCGTTTCCCCAAACGGTGTATTAATATAGTTAACCTGGATATCGCCGACAATAACAATAATTAAAGCGGCAGCAATTTGCCCGATTAACTTCACTTTTGCATTCAATTCATATTTGTCATCAAATATACCAAGAATCAAGATGACGGCTGCACCCAAAAACATGGCTGAAAATGTGTCTGAACGGGCAATTTCCGGTGAAAAAATCGGAAGCGTTATAATAAAGCTGAGGAAAATTGCTAATCCGCCCATGCTTGGCATCACTTTTTTGTGCACTTTTCTATTATTGGGAGCATCGGTTGCTCCTATTTTATGCGCTAATTTAATTACAAATGGGGTGATGAGTATGGTTAGGCATATGGCAACTAAAAAAGCTGCAATTAACAAATTGTCCACCCTCTATCTTATAAGTCTGAATATAAATACCCAATATGATTATTTTTAAACCAAATTGCAGTAAATATAATAGTAGATTGAAATAGTTGTATAAATATATCAACCTCAACTATCAATTATATACGGTTTATGTCAAAACCTCTACTAAAAATTGATTTTTCCCCAGTGTTCTTACAAAATATGTAACTTATAAATATCTATTTTTAGTTAACTCTATAGAACTAGGATAGAGGGATGTGAAAAATTAACAAAATGAGCTGAAAGGGAAAAGATTTCCTTTCAGCTCATTTAAGCAATTTATGTTTTAAAACTCTTAGAAGAAATAAGGGAAGAACCAGCATCCGTTTCCAACGACTTGGCTGCTTTAGCAATCTATACAGCCATTCGAGATTTAGCTTAATCCAAAATTCGGGTGCTCTTTTCAGTTTGCCGGAAAAAACATCAAAGCTGCCGCCAATACCAATGAAGACCCCCTTGTTAAACTTATCATAGTGTTTGGTAATCCAGTTTTCCTGACGTGGAAAACCCATGCCAAGTAGAACGAGATCAGGTTCTAATGCACTAATTTTCTCGGCAAATTGACTATCATCTATATCGATAAAACCATGATGGTATCCAACCAGTTCAACATTGGGGTAGGATGCTTTGATTTTTTCAGCACAATTTTTGATTACTTCAGCTTCAGCTCCAAGCATATATATGCGTAATGGCCGCTTTGTATTCATTTTTAAAAATTCAAGCATCATATCATAGCCAGTTATTCTCTCTTTTAATGGTTTATTGAGAATTTTTGAAGCTATAATAATGCCAACTCCATCCGGTGTAATATAGTCAGCTTGCAGAATTATTGAACGGTAATCGTTATGACTGCGTGCATATTCGGCAATCTCCGGGTTGGCAGTGACGATAAAGGTTTTTTGCCCTTCATCTATCCGTTTTTTAATCTCTATATGAATAAAATCTTTCATTGTTGATGAATAAAAAGGTATATCTTCTATATAAACCACATTCTTCTTCATATCTTTGAGTCTGCCCTTCTAAAAATCGTACTTTCCTTATTTTACTTCACTGAAGGTTAAAAAGGAAATATCATTATTAATTCTCCAATAATAAGGTAAGGATAAACTGCCAGTTGTTTGATGAGACAAGAATATAGGGAGTACTTCTCGAATTGAGTCTCTGCGAAGTAAGAGCTCGTTACATTGGAATTAATTACAGATGAAAAATTATAGCTTGAATATCAGTGGAATATATGCACTAATTTTGGCAATATATGTTACTATCTTATTTAGAATTGATTTATTGCCAAGAAAAAGAGAGGGAAGTACATGTTATTTAGTTCGACTGTTTTTTTATTCTTATTCCTGCCCATAGTTTTAGTGGCATACTTCATGGTCCGTCCAGGACTTAAAAATATAGTGCTGTTGGCGGCCAGTCTGTTATTTTATGCCTGGGGTGAACCAAGATTTGTAATTGTTATGATTATATCGATTATAATGAATTATCTGTTTGCCTTATTTGTAGACGCTAAAAGGGACAAAAAGATTCAGGTTAAATGGATATTGGGAATTATGGTTGGCTGTAATCTATTACTATTGGGAGTTTTTAAATATGCTAACTTCCTAGTGGATAGTATCAATGGGATTCTTAATACTTCCATTTCTATACCAATCATTCCGTTGCCGATTGGTATATCGTTCTTTACATTCCAGGCTATGAGTTATGTAATAGATGTTTATCGGAGAGACGGTGATGTACAGAAAAACCCTCTTAATATGGCTTTATATATCTCTTTGTTTCCACAATTGATTGCCGGCCCTATTGTGCGGTATCAAACAGTGGCAGACCAAATTAAAGTACGCTTTGAAAACTTCGATAAATTTTCTGAGGGCGTAAAAAGATTTATCATTGGTCTCGCAAAAAAAATGCTGCTTGCCAATAACTGTGGGCTAGTAGCTGACCAAATATTTGCATTGCATCCTTCAGAGATGTCAACTGGTCTGGCTTGGATTGGAATTATTGCGTACTCCCTGCAGATTTACTTTGACTTTTCAGGATACTCTGATATGGCAATTGGTTTAGGGAAAATGTTCGGGTTTGAATTTTTGGAGAACTTTAATTATCCATACATATCTAGGTCAATAGCTGAATTTTGGAGAAGATGGCATATATCTTTAGGATCCTGGTTTAGAGATTATCTGTATATTCCATTGGGGGGTAACCGTAAAGGGAATTTAAATACTTATAGAAACCTACTAATTGTTTGGTTTGCCACAGGTTTATGGCATGGAGCAAGTTGGACTTTCATAGCATGGGGTCTATATTATGGATTATTTATTATGATGGAAAGAGCGTTCCTTGGTAATCTGCTAAAGAAATTACCAGCGGCTCTGCAACATGTATACTCACTAGTTATTGTAGTTATAGGTTGGGTTTTCTTTCGATCAGAAACCTTTGATTATGCATTTGCTTATATACAGACCATGTTTGGTCTTAATGGAACTGGCATATGGGATCTTGAGGCGAAATATTACAGTTTTGAATATGGAATTATTATTTTAGTGGCTATTATAGCTGCGACACCTATATTTAAATTACTACAAGAGAAATTAGTGTTTTCATCATCCAAATTGATGATTGGTGGAAGAGAAATGATGTCTGCTGTCTTTTACTTAGCTATATTTTTCCTTTCAGTTACGTATGTTGTATCTAATACTTTTAACCCATTTATTTATTTCCGTTTTTAAAGGAGTAATCACATGGAAAAAAAAGCGAGCCAATATTTTATAGCAATATTCTTCTTATGTTCTATTTTCATTTTTGGCATATGGTCCTTGATAGATAATGATCGTGTAAGTTCAGAAATGGAAGGAAGGACTTTGGAGAAGCGACCTGATTTAAATTTAGAAACTGTAACCTCCGGCGATTATTTCAGTAGGTTTGAGGACTATTATAATGATAGTTTTCCTTTGCGTAATCAGTGGATTGAAACTAATTCATCTGCGAGTCATAAAGTTTTTGGACAACACCTCTTCAAGGGTGTTTATATTAACGATGATGGATATCTGATTAGCACTGTGGAATTGGATAATCCTCAGGAATCCATCAAACGCGTCCATTCGAAGATTAATGATTTCACAACTGAGCTAAAGGAAAAAGATATTCCTGTCTTTTTTGCTTTAACTCCCAATAAGACAACGATGCTAGAGTATCAATTGCCTGATTATATAGAGAGTAGAGCCAATGAATTGTCTGACGAGTTATCCAAAGGTTTTAATGAAGATGTGAATTTACTTGATTTAAGATCAGCTATTGAGCCGCACATGGATGAAGAAAATATGTACTTTTATACCGATCATCATTGGAAGCCAAAGGCAGCGTATTATGCTTATAGTGAAATTATAAGAAATATGAATATGCAAATTCCCGATATTGGACAACCTTTACCAATGTCCTCCTACAATTGGAGGGAAGATATAACACCCTTTTATGGATCTGAGGCGAGAAAGGTTGGTAGAGAAAATATATCCCAAGCTGACACAATTACTATAGTGGAGAAAAAGTCAGAAGGAAAACCTCTTGAAATATCCTATAGGGGCAAAAGTAATCAACCGCTTTTTAATGAAGAGGTATTGAAAAAAGAAGATGTTTATACGAATCGTTATGTTAGTTATTTTTCTGGAGATGTACCAGAGGGTATTATCCAAAATCCAAACGTGCAAAATGGAAAAAGAGTATTAATCCTTAAAGATTCCTATGCTAATGCGATGATTCAATTCTTCCCTTCCCATTTTGAGGAAACAAGAATACTGGATTTAAGGTATTATAAACATATGACTGTTAAGGATTATATTAATAAAAATGACATTGATGCTGTGGTATTTGTCCACAATATTAATTCTATTCTCATTACCCCACAGTTAATTAAATTTTGATTTCTCGTAATAATAAAGAAAGGGTTGCGCTCTAAAATTCATCTACGGATTTTGGAGTGCAACCCTCTTTTTCTATTTAAATGGTAAATGATACATAACTTTCTCATTTAAAAATGAAGGTCACTATAATACCATACTCGAAAAATTGTCCTTTCCCCACTGTAAAAATCCTGCGAATTTCCTTTTTTAAGTTAGCTTAAATTCCAATGATTGTTTAATAAAGGTGATAAGTATTTCCCACTCTGTAATCAAAATCACTTAAAAAACCTGGTTTTCTTATACCTTATTTAACCAAAAATGGGTGCTATTTTTTTGGTATTTTCATTGTGAAAGAAGTTAAAATCAATAGGTGTGTTGTTGATGTTTTTACAAATTCTGACTGGATTCCTTGTTTGCTTATAACACAAAAAACAGATAATACTGGGAGGGTACTAATGAGAAGGTTTGTAGCAACATTTCTGATTGTAATGCTGGTTCTTAGTTTGGTGGGACCTTATTATGCAGAAGCAGAGGGAAACACAACAGACAGCAGTCAAATTGAAACGGGAAATGAAGATACACTTACTAAAGAGAGTATAAATCCTGATTCAACAATTAACCAATCAGAAATAGAAAATGCGTCAGAGAGCGAATCAAATGAGAGTGATTTAATTGAATCTATTGATAAAGAAGAAACAATGATAGAGGATATTACAATAGATCAACCCGATAGCTCGACTATTGGAGAAACAAGCGAATCTGCAGAAGAAGATAAAAACAAAGTGAATCAAACCAATGTAGATCGCGAACAAACTCCTTTAGAATCACAGAAAGAAACAGTAGAAAAGAATGTAAATACTCAAGACGCAACAACATTGAATACAGAAATAAAACAGCAAATACAAGAATCCTCTATAAGCAGGCTTGGACAAATTAAAAGTACAACTGCTAAAATATTCAAAGATTTGAATAATACCTCTTCTTTTTTCACAGCAGGTTCTTCATATACAGATTCCGTATATTATATAAAAAAACAGGCTGTCATCGGGGACCGAACATATTATTTAATCAGTACTAAACCCAGCTCTGTGAATGGAGTAATTGGTTGGGTGAATGCATCTGACCTAAAATCTTATACCCATGTTGGGGTGGATAAAAACACCAAAACTCTTTATATAAAAGGGACAGGCAAAGCATATAGTAAGGCCTGGGGTGGTAGCAAAGATATTGTCTATTCTTCGCTATCTAGCTATAAAAATAGTGAATTTGCGGTGAATCTAACAGAAAAAGTCGGAAATAACACATGGTACCGTGGTATCTTGGGAGGTAAGACAGTTTGGATTCACTCAAGCTATCTTGCAGAAATAGTTGAGAGCAATACAAGCCGTCTGGGACAAATGCTAGATTCCAAAGTTAAGATATATAAGACAATAGGAGATTCTTCATCTGCTTTTGCGGCTGGAACAAAGTATATTAATTCAGTTTATTTTATTAAGAAACAAGCAAAAATTGGTGATCAGGTTTTTTATTTGATCAGTACTAAACCAAGCAGAGAGAATGGAGTAATTGGTTGGGTGAATGCATCAGATCTAAAATCTTATACCCATGTTGGAGTGGATAAAAACGCCAAAACTCTTTATATAAAAGGGACAGGCAAAGCATATAGTAAGGCTTGGGGCGGTAGCAAAGATATTGTCTATTCTTCGTTATCAGACTATAAGAATAATAAATTCGCTGTGAATCTAACAGAAAAAGTCGGAAATAATATTTGGTACCGTGGTACTTTGGGAGGCAAGACAGTATGGATTCATGAATCATATGTTCATGAGGGTAGTGTAGTATTAAAGTCATATACTGACTATAGTATAAGCCTTAGTAGCATGTTAGATATTCAAATGAAAGTTTCTCCAGTTTCTCCTCAAACCGATAAGAGCTATAAGCTTTGGATTAGGGAGGATGCCTTTAAGTCAGGGAGTATAGCAAATGGTAAAGGAACGATACAGGGAGATAAATGGAATTTAAGAAGGGGACCTGGAACAAATTATATGGCTGATGGCCAAGTTAACGGTGGGACTGTTCTTACAATTTATGATAATGCAAAAGGAACTGATGGATACACATGGTATCATGTGAAAAATACTTCTGGATGGGTTAATGCTAATCCTGAAGATGTAAAATACTATTTAAATCCTACCAACTTTACAGGAACTTTAAAAGATTCCATGCAATTCGTGAAACTCTCCGAGAGTGCAAATTTGAATATAAATGAGGTTAATCAGAAAATATTAGCTGGTAAGGGAATATTGGCTGAGAAAGCAAAAGCTTTCATTGATGGTGGAAAGGCCAATGGTGTAAATGAGATTTACCTAATCGCCCACGCGTTACTGGAAACAGGAAATGGAACTTCTCAATTAGCAACTGGCGTCGAAGTAGGCCGCGATAGTAAAGGAAATTTAGTGGTGGCTAATGATAGTAATAGAAAGAATTTAACAGCTATCAAAAAGACTTATAACATGTATGGAATCAATGCTATAGACAGTAATCCATTAGTGGGTGGTGCAACTTATGCATATGAGATGGAGTGGTTTACTCCAGAGGCTGCAATTAAAGGTGGAGCTGCATTTATAGGTAATGGCTATGTGAATAGAGGCCAGGATACTCTTTATAAAATGCGTTGGAATCCTTTATATGCTGCAACTTATGGGACAGCATCACACCAATATGCTACAGATATTGCATGGGCATATAAACAAACCTCTAGAATGTACCAGTTATATCAATTATTAGACGAATATCATATCGTTCTGGATATACCTAGATATAAATAAGATTAAAGGCACCTTGTCCAATTTGGATAAGGTGCTTTTTTCAATCAAGCCAAATGATAAAATCTATTTTTTTTGCTATCCTAAAAAAATAGAGTATATCAGCTATATGGTATAATTTAAAAAATTCGATAGACTTAATTGTATAAACGAAAGGAATAAATATGAATGAATAAAAACTTTCCAGAAAGAGCTAAATATTATTTCTTAGTTAATTCAGTGAATCAAGAATTTGGTGGATTAACAAATGCAATGTTACAAAGAGGAAGGATTTTTGGGGAGAAAGCCAATATACATTCTGATATTCTTACCTTTAATTTCAATCCTTTTTATCGTTATATTCGTGAAACATTAATGAATAAAGGGAAAATAAACTCAAATATCGCTATACTCAATATTTATGAATATTTTAGTGGAGATAATACCTTAGAAATAGAAAATAATAATCCTATACAATCCGTTAATGAACCCGGTTGTTATGCAGATCCAGTAGAGGGAAAAAAAGCATTTCGTATTTTTAAAAATGGTCTCTATGTTATGTATAAGAGTTTTGAAGGACCGGATGGAACGTTAAAATTTATAGATTATTTTAATGATAATCGCTATAGAATCAAGCGGGAAGACTTTGATTTAGAAGGCAGAGTTAGAAGAATTACTTACATGAATTATCAATTTAATGTTCCAAGCCAAGAACTATTTTATAGAAAAGATGGTACTTGTTATCTTAGTAAGTGGTACAAAATTAAAGAAGGAAAAAATTATATTGACAGAATCCATTTGCTGAACAACGATGGGGAAATAATAAAATTATTTCGCAGTGAATTACAGTTTCAGCAATATTGGTTAGAGTTATTAACTTCTGATATGACAATGAAATATTTTCTCATTGTTGATGGAAGAGCAATGGATTCAGTAGTTTTATCTTATCAAAGAGATAATGTGTATAGTGTTTTTGTAACTCATAGCACTCATTTGCGCCCTCCTTACAAAGTTGATTCGACAATTCGTTTAGGGAACAGAGCAGTATTAAATAATGCTTATAAACCAGATGCTATAGTTTTCTTAACAAATCAACAAAAGAGAGATATAGCGGAAAGATTTGGAGATAGGAAAAATTACTTTGTGATACCGCATTCCTATTCAGTCTCTGCAAAAAGAAATTATGCAGGAGAAAGGAATGTTAAAAGGGCAATAGTGATTGCTCGATATCACGAGGAAAAGCAACTTGATCATGTCATTAAAGCATTTGCAAAAGTAATAAAAAAAGTTCCAGATGCTGTATTAGAATTATATGGATCAGGTCAAGAGGAAGAAAAGTTATATGGTTTGATAAAACAACTGGGGATAGAAGGGAATGTGGAGTTGAAAGGATTTACTAATAATGCCAGTGAATTATATGATACTTCAGCTTTTTCCATATTAACAAGTAAGTATGAAGGATTTGGTTTGGTTATATTAGAGAGTTTGGCTCATGGGTGCCCAGTTGTTAGTTATAATATTAAATACGGACCAAGTGATATGATTGAAAATGAAGTGAATGGTTATCTGGTTACACCTGGGGACACAGATGAACTGTCAGATAGAATGCTTTCATTGTTTACACAACCTGATAAATTGCAAAATATGATTAGCAATTCCTATGAAAGTGTAAAATCATTTGGAATAGAAGAATTTGTCAATAGATGGTCCGGTATGTTTAACACAATAGTTGAGCAAAGAGTACATCGTAATAGCATCCATGATTTTGAATTAAATTTGGATAAAGCAGTTTGGAAAAACAGAGTAAAAGGAATCTTCGAAATAAAATGTGTTATGACATTAGAAGGTAAATTTAAAGATGATTCTTTAAATAATGCAGATATATATTTTAAAGTTATAAATCGTGAGAACAAGCAATCCTTTAACATTAAAGCGGAAATTATGAATATAAAGGGAAATGAAATTGAACTTTACGCGCAATTTGACATTTTTGGATGGTTTAAAGAACACCAACTATATAAAGGCGTGTGGGATATAAGTGCGGTTTTTAATATGGAGAATGCCTATATAGAGAAGAGATTAGGATATAAGAAAAGTTCGTCAGCAGCCCTAGATAAACCAAAGGCATATCTTTTATTAAAAGGTTCTGTTAAACCATACTATACTAAACCGCATGGTAATCTATCTTTCCATATCAAATAAATTGTGGGATATTATGCTAATGCTTATAGATAACCTCAGTGTGCTTGAAATAGTAAATAAAAAAGTGTATAGTTTACATGGATTTTTAATATGTATACCCATGGTGAATTTTAATCCTTTTTGTCATAAATTTGAATAAAAATGAAATGAGGTAAGGTAATGATATATGCAGAAATATTAGCAGGTGGTAAGGGCACTCGTATGGGTAATACGAATATGCCTAAACAGTATTTACCTTTGAATAATAAACCGATCATCATTCATACAATTGAAAAATTTATGTTAAACGATCGATTTGATAAAATTTTGGTCGTTACACCGAAAGAATGGATCAATCATACTAAAGATATTATCAGGAAATTTATTGGTGAAAATCAACATATTGTCGTAGTGGAAGGCGGTAAAGACCGTAACGAATCCATTATGAGCGGTATCCGTTATATTGAGAATACATTTGGGATTAATGATGATGATGTTATTATTACCCATGATTCCGTACGTCCGTTTTTGACACATCGGATAATAGAGGAGAATATTGATGCCAGTCTTCAATATGGTGCTGTTGATACAGTGATTGAAGCAATCGATACTATCATTCAATCTGAGGATGGGCAAACTATCTCAGATATTCCTGTTCGTGACACAATGTTTCAGGGGCAAACCCCGCAAAGCTTTAATATCAAAATGCTAACTGATCACTATAACTCGCTTACAGATGAGCAAAAGCGTATTTTAACAGATGCGTGTAAAATCTGTGCATTAAAAGGCGAAAAAGTTCGAATCGTTAAAGGAGAAGTATTTAATATTAAGGTTACTACTCCATATGATTTGAAAGTGGCGAATGCTATTATACAGGGGCGAATAAATAATGATTAATCAGGTATATAGACTTGTATCTCCTAGGCAATTTGAAGTAGCTTATAATGATCGTTCACTACAGTACCATGAAGATTTTGTTGTAGTTAGACCAACGCATCTATCTATTTGTGCTGCTGACCAACGATACTATACTGGATCTCGAGGGAAAGAAGCGATGGCGAAAAAGCTGCCAATGGCTTTAATACACGAAGCTATTGGTAAAGTCGTCTACGATCCTAAGGGTGAAATTAAGAATGGTACAATGGTCGTTATGATACCTAACACACCTACAGAGAAAGATGAAGTAATTGGTGAGAACTATTTGCGTTCCAGCAAATTCCGTTCTAGTGGCTATGATGGTTTCATGCAGGATTATGTCTTCATGGGACGTGACCGTATTGTCGAATTACCGGAAGGAATTGACCCGTATGTTGTCGCTTTTACGGAATTAATGACCATTACAACACATGTTTTATCCAGATTTGAGAGTCGGTCTCATAAACGCCGTAATGTATTTGGAGTATGGGGAGATGGAAACCTTGGGTTCATTACGACTCTATTCCTTAAAAAAATGTACAAAGATTGTAAAGTTATTATCTTCGGTAAAACCGGATATAAATTGGACAACTTCTCCTTCGTAGATGAAGTTTATACAATTGATGAAATCCCGGCGGATTTGAGAATTGATCATGCATTTGAATGTGTTGGTGGGAAAGGAAGCCAATATGCGATTGATCAGATGATCGATCATCTTCATCCAGAAGGTTCTATAGCTCTAATGGGGGTATCAGAATTCCCTGTTGAGGTTAATACAAGAATGATTTTGGAAAAAGGAATCACACTAATTGGAAGCAGCCGCAGCGGACGTGAAGATTTTGTGAGAACAGTTAACTTCCTAAAAGAAAACCCGGATGTTGTTGAGTATCTGGGAACATTAGTTGGTGAAGTACAAGAGGTTAAGACAATCAGCGATATTCTATCTGCGTTTGAAAAAGATTTGACGTCCTCTTGGGGTAAGACTGTGATGGAGTGGAAAATATAAGATTTACTTTTAAGAGGGGCAGGAAGGCGAATAAATGAAACACTTACGTATATTACCTACATTATTTACTAAGTATCTTATTCAGCTTGCCTATTTCCTGACCTCTCTTTTTTTAAAGGTTGATCACAATAAAATAACGATTGCCACTTATCGCTCCACCGGTTTGGAAGGTAACCTAGCTTTTATTAAAGAAGAAATAGATCAAAATTATCCCAATATCAAATGTATCGTCCTTGCAAAGAAGTTTAATAGCTCTCTGGCTGGCAAAATAGAATATGCCATTCATTTAATAAAGGCTAGTTTTCATATGGCCACTTCTCGATTTTTTATTATTGATGATTTTTACTTCCCTGTATACGTTATTCATCCGAGGGGAGGAACCGAGATTGTACAAGTTTGGCATGCAGCTGGAGCTTTTAAAAAATTTGGTTTAAGTACGATGGGCAAGTCTTTTGGTCCAAGTAGTGATTATTTAAAACATGTTAAAATTCATGCCAATTACTCAAGGGTTTACGTTAGTTCAAAAGAGGTTGTACCACATTATGCTGATGCTTTTGGAATGGATGAAGGACGTATATACCCGCTGGGTGTGCCGAGAACTGATTATTTCTTTGATGAAGAAAGGCAGAATCTTGTTAAGGAAAAGTTATACCGTTCATTTCCTGATTTGAAAAATAGAAAGTTAATCTTGTATGCTCCAACATTTAGAGGGAAAAGTCATTACCAGGAGACATTTAATATTCCTATTGATATGAGGTTAATGAAGGATAGTTTAAGTGATGAGTATGCCCTTTTAATTCACTTACATCCGTATATGACTAATGGGGTCAGATTAGATGAAAATCTAAAGGGCTTTGCCTATCATATTCATAAAGATTTTTCTATCGAAGAATTATTACTTCTTTCAGATATTCTTATAACGGATTATTCCTCTATCATATTTGATTACAGTATTCTTAATAGGCCAATTGCCTTCTTTGTTCATGATTTGGAATCATATTTAGAGGAAAGAGATTTTTACTATTCTTTTGAGTCGTTTGTTCCAGGTCCTATTCTTTATGAGAGTGAAGCTTTGATTAAATGGATAATCGATGAATCAAAAGATTTAGAGAAGATTAAATGCTTCCGTCTACGTTTTTTTGATCAGTTAGATGGAAAAGCGTCTGAAAGAATTGTAAAAGACCTTTTAGGTTAAAATTAAAAAGGGGTATATACCCTTTTTTTTTTATATAATATACGAAAAAAGTTTTTCTTTTGCATGTTTTTTTATACAATTAAATAAGAGTATTCTGATATAGATAGGAGAAACAACCATGTTTTCAAGAATGAAAAGAGTCATCAAGAGAATGCTATTTGGAAATAAACAATCCTCAACACCAATTGATCAAAACCCTGAGGTAATTTCAGACGTTTATTTGGAAGAAGATCCTTTGGTTATAAATGATAATGAAGTGATTGTAAAACGGGACATGTTAGAGGAATCCTTGCCGATTATTGAAAGACTTGCAAATCTAGAGGAAAAGCTTATTCCAAGAAGGAAAGTAACTTCTTTGGAGTGGAATGGACCTATCATGGAAGTCGGTGGTTACTTTTATTTAGAGGGCATCCCTATGTTAGATGAAGATCTCGTTAAAAAGAGACTATTATTAGTAAATACAAAGGCGAATAGCAGCATCATTATCCCTTTAACAGATGTTGCGATAACAGAAGTTATTACAGATCAAGACATAATAGATGAACAATATTATTGGGCTGGATTTAAAGGTAAAGTCAATTTTGCTACTATATCTGATAAGAATATGCCTCTTTATCAAGGGGAATACCGTGTGTATCTAGAGGTAGAGGTTCATATACTTGGTGATCGAAAATATAGTAAGAGTTTTACATTGGGAAATGTCAATGAATTTTTGGCTAACGGATTCCATTCCACCAAAATGGAATACTTTACAGCAAAAAGAGAAATGGCTTTTAATTTGTTGGTAACATATGACTTGCCTAAGAAAACATTAAAAATCACCTCTACTAAATTAAAGGATATGGATCCAGCTGAGATGGCATTGGATGCAGAAGAAAAAGAAAGAGGATTTGTTTATAAAGCCTTATCTAAAGCTTTGTTTAATACGGCGTATCGTTTTTATTCCTTATATCCCTTAAAAGAAAATAAAATTGTGTTTGCTTCAGATAGCCGCGATGACCTCAGTGGAAACTTTCAATTTGTCTATGATGAGTTATTGCGTAGAAATGAAGATTTTGAATTTAAATTTATGCTGAAAAGAGCGGTAGATGAGAAGAAAACATATAGGGAATTAATAGACCTTGCTAAACAGTTGGCTACCTCTAAATATATATTACTGGATGATTTTTACCCGCTGATTTATCCATTGAAAATTCGTGAAGGAGCCGAATTAATACAATTATGGCATGCTGTGGGGGCTTTTAAAACATTTGGTTTCAGCCGTCTTGGCCGTCCAGGTGGTCCTTCTCCAAAATCAATTAATCATAGGAACTATACGAAAGCGATTGTAAGCTCTGAAAAGGTTGCGAAGCATTATGCTGAAGGCTTTGGAATTGATCAGGAAAATGTTATTCCGACTGGTATTCCGAGAACAGATGTATTTTTTGATACTGAATATCAGCAAGAAGTTAGAGAGAGATTATATGAGGAATATCCATTCCTGAAAAATAAAAAAGTAATTATGTTTGCTCCAACTTTTAGAGGGAATGGACAACAATCAGCTCATTATCCTATGGAAGTCCTTGATCTAAAGAGACTTTATGAAAATTTAAGTGATGAATATGTATTTTTATTTAAAATTCATCCATTTGTTAAAAATGATATCAGCATCCCATATCAATACAGTGATTTTTATTATGATTTTTCTTCTTATAGAGAAATTAATGATTTGTTATTTATCACGGATATATTGATTACGGATTATTCCTCGGTTTGTTTTGAGTTTGCTTTATTAAACAAGCCAATGCTATTCTTTGCGTATGATGTAGAGGAATATGTGAGAACGAGGGACTTCTATTATGAATTCCATTCTTTCATCCCGGGTCCACTTGTCAGAACGGCAGATGAAATTGTTGCCACCATTGCCAAGGGTGATTATAAAATGGAGAAAATACCTCCTTTTGTTAATTATTTCTTTGGGGAATTGGATGGTAAATCGAGCGCAAGGGTAGTTGATCAACTGATTTTAAATAAGAATCCGGAAGAAGATGCAGAATAGACTGACTAAAATAACTCCAATCTTTAATTGGGGTTATTTTTTTTATAAAAATTTTCCACACAAACAAAGGGTTTTTCCCTAGGTGTGTTGTATTTATTAAAAGATGTAATTTTATTACTAATAAAATTGGAAGAAGTGAAGACAACTATGTTAAAGTTCATAGCTGTTTCCAAAAATGTAGTACAAAAAATAGAAAGGAATAGAGGGAATTTATTTTATAGGTTTTTTCGAACCTATATATTTAAGTTACTTTATTATTATTTCTGTTTACTACCATTAAAAAAGAAAATATTGTTTATTTCTGATAGTCGTACCGAAATGGGGGGGAACCTAGGTTATATATATGAAAAGCTAATGGCAAGCGATAAAGAGTTTCGCTGTCATATGTTGTTTAAGGAAAGTACAGCTGCAAAAAAAACTTATAAAGAAATGCTATTACTTGCTTATAATCTTGCAACATCTAAGGTGATATTTTTGGATGATTTCTATCCTATGATCTACCCTTTGAAAATAAGAAAAGGAGCAGAATTAATTCAAGTATGGCATGCAGTAGGGGCTTTTAAAAGGTTTGGGTTTAGTCGTTTAGGTATGCCAGGAGGGCCTGAACCTGATTCGCAGAACCATAGAAACTATACTAAGGTTATTGTAAGTTCGAAAAATGTCATAAAGCATTATGCAGATGGTTTTCGAATAGATGAGAGTAAAGTGATTGCTACTGGTATTCCAAGGACGGATCTTTTTTTTGACGAGAAAAAAGGATCGGAAATTAAAGATAAATTATATAAACAGTTTCCCGCTTTTAAAGATAAAAAAGTAATTTTGTTTGCTCCAACTTTTCGGGGGAATGGGCAACAATCAGCTTACTATCCATTAGATTTTCTTCATCTTGAGAACATTTATCAAAATTTAAAAGACGATTATATTTTTATTTTTAAGCAGCATCCATTTGTCAAAGATAAGTGGGAAATACCAACGGAATATAGTTCCTTTTTTTATGACCTTACCGAGTATAGTGAGATTAATGATTTATTATTTATCTCGGATTTGCTCATTACGGATTATTCATCGGTTTGTTTTGAATATGCATTGTTAAACAAACCGATGCTATTTTACGCTCCAGATTTAGAAGATTATACGTCTGATAGAGACTTCTATTATGATTATAAAGAATTTATTCCAGGTAGATTAGCTACATCACAAGGTGAAATGATAAAGATTATTTCTGAAGGAGATTTTCAAAAGGAAAAAATTCAATCCTTTAAACAATATTTCTTTGATGAATTAGATGGTAAGGCTAGTGAAAGAATAGTTGATTTAATAACTGTAATTTTAGAAAAATAATCCCAACTCAGGAAAGGTACAACAATATGAACCAGGTTAAGGTAAGTGTTATCACCCCAGTCTATAATGTAGAAGAATATATTGAAGAAACTTTGGAGTCATTAGTAAAACAAACATTATCACCTATAGAAATAATTATGATTGATGATGGATCAAGTGATAAGAGTGCTGAGATAATTAAATGTTATCAGAAAAAGCATGCGAATATAATATACTTAAAGCAGAATAATGCAGGACCGGGAACAGCAAGAAATACTGGGTTAGATATAGCTAAAGGTGAATATATCAGCTTTGTAGACTCGGATGATATCTTGCCCACTGACGCCTTGGAGAATCTATATGAGGCAGCTATTGAAAAAAAGGTTGAATTAGTGATTGGAGCTTCTCAAAGTTTTAATAAACATGAAACCTGGTTTATTGCAAGCCATTATAATAATGGTGTATATACTGAAGGGTATAAGAACCTTATTTCCAATCAGGAATTACTATATTCTTTAGGTCCTTGTAATAAGCTCTATAGTAAATCTTTAATCCGGGATCTGAGATTTCCTACTGTAATTAAGGTCACTGAAGATCAACCGTTTGTAATTGAGGCCTATTTACGAGCGGGGTTTAATATATATACGATTGATAAGGTCATTTATCGCTATCGTACACGTGAAGCAGCAGATAACTTGTCATTATCACAAACTGTATTGGTTAATTCGGTTCATGTTATGCAGGATATCATGAAGAGCATTCTTGTTTCGAATCAGCTTTGGGAAAACTATATCGAAAATAAAGTTTCCCGTTATCATTTAAAGAAATATTATTATAATCGATTGGTATCTGCAGATATTTGGCCGGCTGTACGGAATGCTATAGATAGTCGGAATACTAAAGCCCAACTAGATACTATGGAGATTTTTTATTCATGGGTAAAAAATCTTGATATGACTTTATTTAATGATATTCCTGCATTGCATACGGTTATTTATAAAAATATCGTAAATCGTTACGATTTACTTACCAATCCAGCTAAAAGACTGTATTTAAAATTAGTAAGAATGGCTCATTCAAAGATTTCATTAAAGACTGAAATGAACATCAAGATTTCTCAAGAATCATTCAATGCAGTATTGAAGGCAGGAAGAAAAAATAGTATGATTCCAATACTTCAGTATATTTATAAAAGAAAATTTCAAAGAGCCACTTCAAAAATCAAAACGGCAATCTTAAGACATATAATATTTCCGGTAAGCGGATATATGCCTCAACAAAATAAAATTACTTTTGTTACTAATAAAACACAAGAACTGCAGGATTCCTTTGAATATATTTATAATCAACTGATTAAAATAAGACCTGAATATAAGGTAGTAGGGCATTTTAAAAAGAAAAGATCTTTTAGAGATTTCGCCAAATTATATTATGACATTGCTACATCAAAATATGTCATTCTTGATGATTATTACCGTCCGTTATATAAATTGAAGGTGAGAAAAAGAACAGAAGTGATCCAAACCTGGCATGCTGCCGGTGCCTTTAAGAAATTTGGGCATAGTGCAGTAGGTTACCGCGAAAGCAATACGGAAGAGTTTGAAAATCAAGCTCATGGTTCTTATACGAAGGTGGCTGTTACGAGTAAGGAAATTATCCCTCACTATGCGGAGGCCTTTAATATATCTGAAAAGAATGTATATCCGGTGGGCCTACCAAGAACAGATGTGTTTTTTGATCAAGAAGGAATTGAATATTTAAGGCAAAAATATGCGGCGGTTTATCCAGCTATGCGTAATAAAAAAATTATAGCGTATGCCCCAACCTTCAGAGGAGGTCCGGGAAAGCGCTCCAGCTTCAATATCCAGCTTGATTTGAAGAAAATGGCTAAAGAGCTTTCTGATGAATATGTATTGATCTTGAAACTTCACCCATCTGTTACAAAAGGTGTTGACATCCCGAAAGAAGCAAAGGATTTCGTGCTAAATTTAAGTAAGAATGATATCAATAATGTTCTTTCCATTACAGATATACTAATCAGTGATTATTCATCCGTTATTTTTGAATATGCACTGCTTGAAAGACCGATGATCTTCTATGCGTATGATTTAGAGGAATATTTGCAGGATAGAGGGTTCTATTATGAGTATAGGGATTTTATTCCTGGTCCTCTTGCAGAAAATACCGAACAAGTTATATCTCTGGTTCAACAAAATTCCTTTGATATTCAAAAGGTTAAAGCTTTTAAAGAACGATTCTTTGAAGACTTTGATGGACAAGCGTCCAAACGTTTTGTTGAAACATTAATAAAACCGATTAAAAAATCATGATCAATTCGATCATGATTTCCTTTTTTTGTGAGGTGAATTCACTCTTCTGGCATGTTATAAACATATATACCATCATGCACTGCAAAAAACTTTATGTTACAAATAATACATGATTACGTTATAATTTAGATTGTATTCGACACAGGTTTGAAAGTTTTATGTATGAGTTATATAATTAAGAATATGTTTTTTGATGTTACTGTACGTTGCTCCGTTTTTTGGTCAGTTACCAGTTTGCTAATGAACTAGGTAAGGAGATGTAGAAATGAAAAAGATTATTACGTATGGCACCTTTGACTTATTACATGTCGGTCATATCAATATTTTACGAAGAGCCAAAGAAATGGGCGATTATTTAGTAGTGGGCTTGTCCACTGATGAGTTTAATAAGGCGAAAAATAAAAAAGCTTATCATAGCTATGAAAATAGAAAACTGATTTTGGAATCAATCGAATTTGTTGATGAAGTGATTCCAGAGGAAAACTGGGAACAAAAGATTAAAGATATTAAGGAACATGATATAGATGTTTTTGTCATGGGAGATGATTGGGAAGGCCATTTCGACTTTCTGAAAGAGCACTGCCAGGTCGTTTATTTACCAAGAACGATCGGTATTTCAACATCTCAAATCAAAAAAGATTTATTTAAGGTGAAAAATGGCTAAAGAACTAGTTATTCAGTTGTATTTGTTGATCTTTAAAATAATATTTAATATTTTTAATCTATTTCCCCTCAAAAACAAGGTGGTATTTGTTGTATCTTTTGGTGATAACACTCAGTATGTGTATGAAGAAATGCGTCGGAAACATATTTCTTTTGACGTGGTTTTTTTATGTAAGGGTGCAAGCTATAAAAGATTTCAGCAATATGAGGATGCCACTATAGCTTTGATTGAAAATAAAAATCCGGTTGATTTCATTCAATCTATATATCATTTAGCCACATCTCGCTATGTAATGGTTGATAATTATTATGGTTTCTTGGCAGCTACTGACTTCAGACCTGAAGTGGAATGTGTTCAGCTTTGGCATGCCTCAGGAGCCATTAAGAAATTTGGTCTTGAAGATGCTTCTGTTCAAAACAGATCTGATCAAGCAGTAAAACGATTCATGGATGTGTATAAACGCTTTAATAAAGTGGTTGTTGGTTCTGACATCATGGGCACTTATTTCATGAATGCGTTTGATTTAAAGGGAGAAAATATCCTTAGAACTGGTATCCCCCGAACTGACTTTTTTTATAATCAGGCTGAAAAAGAAAATGTATTCAATCAATTAACTAAGGAAAACAGATTGCTTTGGGATAAAAAAGTAATATTATATGCACCAACTTATCGTGATAACGAACTGAATGAATTTCAGTTAGAATTAGATTTAAAAAAATTATATGATGAATTGCATGATGAATATGTTGTTATGTTACGTTTACATCCAGCGATTAAGAATATTCCGGACTATACTAAAATCTATCCCGATTTTGTCCTGAATTATTCTAAACCAGAGTACGATATTAACGAATTACTGGTGGTTGCGGACATTTTAATAACAGACTACTCCTCTATATCATTCGAGTTCTCTTTATTAAAGAAACCGATGATTTTCTTCGCCTATGATTTAGGTGAATACACAAAAGACAGAGGGTTATGGGATCAATATGAAAAAATGGTCCCAGGACCAGTAGTAAACAATACAGAGGCTATTATTGACCTCATTAAAGAGAACAGTTTTGATATGGACACGATTGAAGAGTATGCAAATAAATGGAATAAGTATTCAAAAGGACATTCCAGCGAAAACTTAATTTCATATTTGTTTGATGAAAAAACAATACTATCCAGACAGAGAGCGTTATAATAGACTCTTTGCAATACATGTATCTGTTGTAAAATAGTGGGGAAGGATATTCAAAATTTATGAAGTCTATGTTTACGGTCATACAAGAACAAATACGTTCATTTTATTTAATTCGACGATTGTCTGTATTTGAATTAAAAAGTGCTAATAACAACAATTATTTAGGTATATTATGGGAGTTCTTAAATCCTTTGATACAAATAGGAGTATATTGGGTAGTGTTCGGTATGGGAATCCGGGGAGGCAGAGAAATTGGAGACGTACCGTTTATCTTCTGGATGTTATCCGGTATTTCTCTGTGGTTCTTTGCTAATCCTGCCATTATGGATGGGACGAAATCGATTTATACGAGGATCAATTTTATCTCTAAGATGAGTTTCCCTATGAGTGCTATTCCCTCATATGTTATTATGTCGAAATTTTATCAGCATATTGTCATCGTGATTATTGTATCCATCATTTTGCAATTTGGTGGATTCCCAATATCCATTTATTATATACAGTTGCCTTACTTTATGGCTGCAGCGGTTATTTTGCTCTTTGCCGTTGCGCTTGTCACATCCACACTGGCTACCATTGTTCGAGATGTAACGATGATAGTACAAGCTATTATGAGGATGCTGATTTATTTAACGCCTATATTATGGGTATCAGATAGTTTGCCAGGATTTTTGCAAATGATTATAAAATTTAATCCACTTACCTATTTAGTGGAAGGGTATCGTGCAGCGATGTTAGGTCAATCCTGGTATTTCATCGAGCATTCACACTATACCTTATATTTTTGGGGAGTAACGATTGTGTTACTCATGATTGGATCAGCGCTTCATTTGAAATTTAGAAATCATTTTGTAGATTATTTGTAAAATGGAGTGAGGTCTACTATGGAAACAGTTATTGTAGAAAATGTTTATAAAAGATATAGAATGCATAGCAAAACCTCGGAAAAATTACTTGATATCCTTCTGCCGGGAGGATATGGAGATGATTTCTATGCGCTTCAGGATATAAGTTTTACAGCCAGTAAAGGCGATGTTATTGGACTGATTGGGGTTAATGGATCAGGAAAATCAACATTATCCAATATAATAGCGGGGGTTGTTCCTCCTACGATGGGTTCAGTTAAAACAGTTGGACAAACCTCCTTGATTGCGATTGCTTCCGGTTTGAATAATCAGCTGACAGGCCGGGAGAATATTGAGTTGAAATGCCTAATGCTTGGGTTCAATAAGAAGCAGATTAAGGAATTGGAGCCGGAAATCATTGAATTTGCTGATATTGGCAAGTTCGTTGACCAACCTGTTAAGAAATATTCCAGCGGGATGAAATCAAGACTTGGTTTTGCAATTTCCGTAACAGTTGATCCTGATATTCTGATTATCGACGAAGCTTTATCAGTAGGTGACCAAGCTTTTGCTGAGAAATCCAAAAAGAAAATGTACAGCTTTAGGGATCAAGGAAAAACGATTTTCTTTGTTAGTCATGCAATTGGACAAATTAAGGATTTCTGTAATAAAGCTTTATGGCTTGAGTATGGAGAAATAAAAGACTTTGGTACAGTTGAAGATGTTGTACCAAAATATGAGAAATTTTTAAAAGAATATAGAACTATGACTCCAGCTCAACAAAAAGCATTTAGAGAAGCTGCTATCCAAAAACAAAGCAGCATGACGATTACATCTAAATAAAATACCTGAAAATTATTTTCATCAACAAGCTATCATCTCAGGATGATAGCTTGCTTGCGTTTTTTAAACTAAATCTGAAGATGGACACTAAAAGCGACCAAGGAACGGGTATTGTCAGATTAGAGAAAGTAACAAGTAATGAATAAGTTTGGAAGAAGTGTGAGAAGACCCGATATGTCTTTTGTAATAAATGTATCGGAATAGACGAGTGGCTATTATACAATTAGTTTTAGCGGAACAAAGGAAGTAAAGTAAAATCAAAATGAGATTAGCTTTTCTAGACAAAAAGAGAAAGAAGCAAAACTTCTAATATATATCTTGAAAATACAACCCCTAAAGAGTAAATATACCCCTTAATAAATCAACATAAATGTAATTTCAGCATCCTAACAACTTTGTTACGCAAATTTAGGATATTGAAATTACGTTTTTATAGATAGCCATGATTGATACCCTTGTTTCCTTCAGATAGATGGGCAAGCTTTCGCCAAGACGAATCTCCTCCAGCCCACCAACTCTCCATAATTTCTAAAATAACATAATTTAAGTTCGTTATAGTTTGATATGATGGGCTTAATTTTTAGTGGTTATATTTAGGTGAATTACTAAAAAAGGAATAACAATGACCGATACATAGATTGTTAGTAATTTTGCTAATAGAAAATGGAATAACAAGATGTCATATGAACTGTTTTATATATTATGCAAAATAAAGGGGGATGTCCTATTGGATAAGCGAAATAGAATCTCGGCCATTATTGTTAGTACTATGCTTCTTTTATTTGCAGCATTTACAACGGGGGAATCGGTTATAGAAACTGCAGGTTTTGGCAGCACTCACGTGGAGGCAGCTGCAACAACTTATTATAAAACAACAGACAAGTTGAATTTGAGAAGCGGCGCGAGTATAAAGAAATCTGTTATAACTACCATTCCTAAAGGAAAGCAAGTTGCGTACATTTCTAAAACTGGGGACTGGTACAAGGTTAAATATGGTTCTAAAACCGGTTATGTCAGCAAAAAATATTTGAGTAAGGTAACAAATTCATCTTCATCAGTAGCCAAATCCTCTTCAACTTCTACATCAAAAGCAACTTATCAAACAACTGCCAATGTGAATTTGAGGAAGAGTGCATCCACTAAAGGCAAGGTCCTGCTGACTATACCGAAAGGCAAAATGGTTGCCTATAAATCGAAGTCAGGCAGCTGGTATAAAGTGAGCTACAAATCCAAGACCGGTTATGTAAGTTCTAAATATATCAAAAAGACAACTACAAAAACCACAAAAACGGTCAAAATCACAAAAATAGCAGCAACCAAATTTAAAACAACCGCCAAATTGAATATGCGCTCCACATATTCAACAAAGGGAAAAGTCCTGGTTACCATTCCGAAGAACAAAATTTTGTCCTCAGCCGAAAAGTATGGCAGCTGGTATAAGGTGAAGTATGGATCAAAGACCGGCTGGGTCAGCGGCTCCTATATGAAAGAATACTATCAATATATAACAACGAAGACAGCCTATTTATCTAATAAAAAAACAAGTTCGTTACATTCCACACCAGATACAAAAAAAGCAAAGGTATACTCGATACCTACTAATAATGTATTTACATCTACCCAAAGAATCGTAAATAGCAAAGGAGAAACTTGGTATCGAGTATCTTACAAAGGCAAGAATTATTATGTCATTTCCAGCTTGGTTAGTAAGATAACTCCTGCTAATCTGACTGAAACAAGCTATCAGGCAAAGTCGAACACTTTCTTATATAAATCAGCAGGAGCTACGCATGGCAGTCTGCTGACTGTACCTAAAAGTACAGTCGTGAAAACAAATTATCGCGTGGGCAACTGGTATAAGGTCACCTATAAAGGGAAGACAGGCTATATTGATATCAGTAAATTTTCTAAATATACGGCACCGGCAGTAACTCCAGCTCCTGCACCCAAGCCAGTTCCGAATCCGCTGCCAAAGCCAACTCCAAAACCGGTACCCAAGCCCGTGCCTGTGCCTGTGCCTGTCCCTGATCGGCTAGCTGGAAAAGTGATTAATAAGAGTACTTATGTATTGATTACAACAGGTGCTGACTACTATGCGTCAAATGACACGAGTTCTAAAAAACTTGGAACGATACCTGGAGGGGAAGCTATTTCCAGTGCGTATCGAACAAATAACGGTTGGTATGAAGTGAATTATGGGGGCGAAAAAGGTTATGTGCCGGGGACGTATTTACTCACGCAAGCAGAGATGGACCGGGTTAAAAAGCTAGAGGGAAATAAAAATAGCTATCTGTTTATGGATTTACGTACTAAGTCCTCGGTAAACGCTAAACAAATAAATGATTATATTACCAAGGGAGCTAATGGTAAGAGTAGTGCCTTAGCTGGTCAAGGGCAAGTCATTATTGATGCAGCTAAAGCCAATGGAGTGAATGCCCTATATCTTGCAGCCCACGCTATTCATGAAAGCGGCTATGGAACTTCCGTTATTTCAATGGGTAAAAAGAATTTATTTGGTTTTGGCGCTTATGATCTAGCCCCTTATGTAGGAGCTGTTAAGTTTTCATCGATTGAAGCTAACATCGACTATATCGCCAAAGAATTAAAGGCTACCTATTTAAATCCAAAAGAATGGAGATATAACGGGGCCTATCTGGGATATACCGTGAAAAATATCAATGGTGCCAGAGTAGACAGTATGAGTAAAGGTATGAACTTTTACTATGCGAGTGACTCCAAGTGGGGAGAGGGGATTGGCAGACATATGTCCGGAATTCTTGCCTATAGCAAGGAAGGGGCGAGGAACGAAAAGGCTAATACATCTGTTCCAACGAAGCCAGCTAGGCCAAACACGTATGACAGTTTTCCTGCGGGTACAAAAGCAGTAGCAAATGACAATATCAAGCTTTATAGCAAAAAGGGAGATACCAAAAAAGTAGCAGCAACCATTAAAAAAGGAGCTAGCTTTAACCTAGTGAAAAAATGGAATGACTACTGGCTGGAGGTTACATATGGCGGTAAAACCTACCATACAAATGCGGTCAGTTTAAGCAAATATAATGAGTATATGACAGTTTTAAACCTAGCTCATATTACGACAACCACATTGAATGTTAGGAAAGCAGCTAGTACTGACTCTGATAAACTTGGTACATTTAAAAACTATCAATATATTGAATTAGTTTTGGATAAGAAAAATAAACCAGAATTAAAGAATAATATGTATAAGGTTAAATATTCTAAAGGTGAGATTAAGTCAGGATGGGTTTCAAAATCTGATATTTCAATCGATTTAAATAAAAGTAAATAAGTTCAAAAGATGACAACTGATAGCAGTTCAGTTGTCATCTTTTTTGCGTTTGCTGCTTTAAAAGATAGAAACGGTAGGTAATGAATTTTATGAGATTGATTTAATAATTACCAATAAAACATATTTTGAAATATAGTGATATTATTTTAAAATAATAAATTATATAATTTGAAATGTGGTTTATTTATATATCAAGAGTTATAAGGAATTATAATTTTATTAAAATAATATTTATGTCTGATATTTTGTTACAAAGGAGGATCTTAATGAATAAAAGAAAAACGCTGCCATTCAAGGTCATGGCGACATCTGTTCTTTTATCTACTGGCTTGGTTTTAGGAAGCAGTATTGGGCCAGCAGATAGTTTTACGGGTATTCAAGTAGTTGAAGCGGCTGAAACATATTATAAAACGACCGACAATTTAAATATGAGGAAGTCGGCTAGTGCTAAGGCGCAAAAAATAATAACAATTCCAAAAGGAAAACAAGTCACTTATATATCGAAAAGTGGAAGCTGGTTTAAGGTGAAATACGGAACAAAAACGGGATTTGTCAGTTCTAAGTATTTGAAAAAAGTGACGAGTTCAACTGTATCATCTTCTGCATCTAGTACAAGTACTTCTGCAACTACTACAAGTACTTCTGTATATACAACAACGGACAAGTTGCGTTTGAGGGAAAAAGCTTCAACTAGTTCAGCCACGTTATTGACCATTCCAAAAGGGAAAACAGTCACGTATATATCAAAAAGTGGCAGCTGGTATAAGGTGAAATACGCATCGAAAACAGGATATGTTAGCTCCAAATATATAAAAGTTACTAAAAAAATAAGTTCCTCAACATCTACGTCTACATCTACATCTGCAACGATGAAGGCAACTAAATACAAAACGACAGAAAAATTAAATATGAGATCCAATGCATCAACGAGCGGTACCCGGATCCTTACTATACCAAAGAATAAAGTTGTCACAGCTACTGCAAAATCAGGTTCCTGGTACAAGGTGTCTTACAGTGGTAAGACCGGCTGGGTAAGCGGATCATATTTAAAGGAATACAATCAAACTACGACGACAAGCACGACTTACTATAATACAAAGGCTGCAAGCTCCTTATATAGTGCTGCTAATACAAATAAAGCAGCTGTTTATTCTATTCCAAAGAATAATGTATTTACTTCTACCCAAAAAGTAGTCAATAGTATCGGAGAAACTTGGTTTCGAGTTTCTCATAAAGGAAAAAACTATTATATTCAGTCCAGCTCAGTAAATAAGGTGACAGCAGCGAGTGTTACGAGCACCTCCTATACGGCAAAGGAAGCAACTTATTTATATTCCTTTGCAGGAGCAACACACGGAACTTTAGTTGCCATTCCAAAGGGAGCTAAAATAACCACCAATTATCGAATTGGGGATTGGTATAAAACATCCTATGGCGGAAAAACAGGTTACATTGATTTGACTAAATTCACGAAAACAGTTGCTACTTCGGAAACATCGATTAAGGCTACAAAATATAAGGTTACGGCTAATTTAATTTTACGTAAGACAGCTTCCGATTCCGGTGCGAAATTAAATACAATCCCTGCGAATACTGTTGTCACAGCTACTGCAAAATCTGGCTCCTGGTACAAGGTCTCTTACAGTGGTCAGACCGGTTGGGTAAGCGGCTCGTATTTACAAGAATATAATCAAACTACGACGACAAGTACGACTTACTATAATACAAAGGCTGCAAGCTCCTTGTATAGTGCTCCTAATACAAATAAGGCAGCTGTTTATTCTATACCAAAGAATAATGTGTTCACTTCTACCCAACAGGTCGTGAATAGTATAGGAGAAACCTGGTATCGAGTTTCCTATAAAGGAAATAACTATTATATTCAATCTGGTTCAGTAAGTAAGGTAACAGCGGCGAACGTTACGAGTACGTCCTATACGGCAAAAGAAAAGACTTACTTGTATTCCTTTGCTGGAGCATCGCACGGAACTTTGGTTACTATTCCAGAGGGAGCTAAAATAACCACTGATTATCGAATTGGTGATTGGTATAAAACATCCTATGGCGGGAAAACAGGTTACATTGATTTGACTAAATTCACAAAAACAGTCTCTTCAACGACACCGTCTTTTACGGCTACGGAGTTTAAAACAACGGCTAATGTGAATTTACGTGAGACAGCATCTGCATCGGGTGCGAAATTGACTACAATACCTGTGAATACAGTAGTTACAGCTACAGAACAATCAGGTGATTGGTATAAAGTTACATACAATGGTTATACCGGCTGGGTAAGTGGTGCTTATTTGACAAAATACACTAGCAGTACTGGTAATAACAGCTCAAGTAGTAACAACGGAAATCAAACAACATTACCGAGTGGCACTGCTATAACTGAAACAACATATTTACCAATCAGTGAATTAAATATCCGTGCTTCCGACTCTACTTCATCAGCTAAAGTTGGTTCAATCCCTAAATATACACAGGTGAAATCTACCTATAAAACAAGTAAGGGCTGGTACCGTGTGACATATGGTGGAGTAACAGGTTTTGTATCGGGAGAGTATTTAATCACAAAAGCGAATTACGATAAAATGAATTCTTATGAGGCAAATAAGAATTCCTATATGCATTTGGATTTACGTAAAAAATCCTCTGTAACAGCTGCACAAATTAATGCTTATATTGCTAAGCATGCAACATCAGCTAATAGCGTTCTCTACAATAAAGGCTCGGCATTTATTACAGCGGCTAATAAATATGGTGTGAATGCCCTCTATTTAGCAGCACATGCGATTCATGAAAGTAACTATGGAAAATCTACAATTGCGTTAGCAAAAAATAACTTGTTTGGCTTTGGATCCTATGACATTACGCCATTTGTAGGTTCCGTTAAATTTTCTTCTATTGAAGAGAATATTGCCTTTATTGCACAAGAAATGAAAGCCACTTATTTAAATCCATCTAACTGGAAGTACAAGGGGGCGACACTTGGATATACGATTAAGGACGCTAATGGAAATCGTATCACTGATTTAAGTAAGGGAATGAACTTTTACTATGCCAGTGATTCCGATTGGGGAAATAAGATTGCCAAACATATGTCTAACATCCTGGATTATGGCAATGAGGGGGCAGTCAGCCAAAGTCCAAATACAACGGTTCCAGCCAAACCTAGCTATCCAAGCGGCAAGGATGTGTTCCCGACAGGTACAATCGCTGTTGCCAATTCTTCTATCAGTCTTAGAAACTCAAAAAGCAGTTCAGCGACTGTGGCTGCAACGATTAAGAAGGGTGAAACCTTTAATCTACTGGAAAAATGGAATGATTATTGGCTAACAATCAGTTATAAAGGCAAAACGTATTATACAAATACGGTTAGTCTGAGCACCTATAATCAATATATGACCGTGAAAAATTTAGCGCGAGTCAATGGTGCCAGCACGTTGAATGTCCGCACGTCAGCTAATGCGGCGTCAGCTACAGTGGGAACTTTAAAAAACCATCAATATGTCGAACTTGTGGTAGATTCAAGCAATAATCCAATCACTAGTAGCGGATGGTATAAGGTTAAGTTATCTAATGGCACAGTTGGCTGGGCATCAGGTTCTTATTTAGCAAGAGAATTAAATAAATAGAATTTAGGAAAAGAGGTTGTTGACCATGTCAACAACCTCTTTTTTCATGAAGTAAGCCATTAGTTATAGCGAATACGATGGAAATTAACTATTTAGACATAATATTTGATTGGTTAATCAGCAATTAATATATGTTTTAAAGTTGATTAAATCTGGATATTTACAAAATATTTGATAATTTTAAAACTTTATATAAAAATAAAGATATATAAAAATAGTAATTTAGTTTGGTGTCTTATTTACTAAAGAGGGAGATTTTATTGCAATGAATAACAGGTATAATCAACCACTTAAGGTTATGGCAACATCCGTTCTTCTATCTACGGGTCTAGTTTTGGGGAGCAGTCTTGAACCGACAGAAAGTTTTCTGGGAATGCAAGTGGCTCAAGCTGCTGAATCATATTATAAAACAACAGCCAATCTAAATATGAGAAAAACAGCCAGTATTAAGGGCCAAATTATCATAACCATTCCCAAAGGAAAGCAAGTCACCTATATATCTAAAAATGGAAGTTGGTATAAGGTGAAATATGGATCGAAGACAGGTTATGTCAACTCCAACTATCTGAAGATTGTACCGAGTTCGACTGCTCCGGCAACAAGTACATCCGTATATACAACGACGGCCAATTTGAATTTACGCAAAACAGCTTCAACCCGTTCGGTAATCTTAACGACCATCCCAAAGGGGAAAACAGTCTCGTATCTATCGAAGAGCGGCAGTTGGTATAAGGTGAAATATGGAACAAAAACCGGTTATGTCAGTTCGAGCTATATAAAGGTTACGAACAAAACAAGTGAATCTACGTCTGCGTCAACAACGATTAAGTCGACTAAATATAAAACAACATCCTATTTAAACATGAGGTCTAAAGCCACAACGAGCAGCAGTCGGCTCTTAACTATACCAAAGAATAAAGTTATTACAGCCACCGCAAAATCGAGCTCGTGGTATAAGGTCTCTTATAGTGGCCAGACCGGTTGGGTCAGCGGCTCGTATATAAAGGAGTACAATCAAACTACAACGACAAGTATTGCTTACTATAAGACGAATGCGACAAGCTCCCTGTATAGTGCTGCCAATACAAATAAAGCAGCTGTTTATTCGATTCCTAAGAATAATATATTTTCTTCTACCCAAAAGATCGTCAATAGTATAGGAGAAACCTGGTATCGAGTTTCTTTTAAAGGGAAAAATTATTATATTAAAGCTGGATCAGTAAGTAAGGTATCTGCAGCAAATGTTACAAGTACCTCCTATACGGCAAACCAAAATACTTACTTATATTCATTTGCTGGGGAAAAACACGGGACTTTGGTTTCTATTCCAAAGGTAGCCAAAATAATAACCAGTTATCGTATTGGAGATTGGTATAAAACAACGTATGGTGGAAAAACAGGATATATCAATATGGCTAAATTCTCAAAAGCGGTAACTTCATCAAGCGCGTCTATTACAGATACAATGTTTAAGACTACCGCCAATCTGAATTTAAGAAAGACAGCATCTACTTCCGGAGAGAAATTAGACACAATAGCTAAAAATACGATTGTCACAGCTACTGCAAAATCGGGAGATTGGTATAAAGTGAGCTACAATGGTAAAACCGGCTGGGTCAGCGGTACGTATTTGGCTGCGTATAATAGTTCAAGCAACAATACGGGCAGCAACTCGAGCGGTTCTAGTGTTACGGAAAACATATACTTGCCAATTGCTAAGTTGAATATTCGTGCCTCCGATTCGACATCATCGGCTAAAGTAGGTTCAATCCCTAAATATACTCAAGTGAAATCTACCTATAAAACTAGCAAGGGCTGGTATCGGGTAACATATGGTGGAGTAACAGGCTACGTCTCAGGAGATTACTTAATTACAAAAGCGAATTACGATAAAATGAACTCTTATGAAAATAATAAGAATTCCTATATACATATGGATTTACGTACAAAATCCTCTGTAACGGCTGCGCAAATTAATGCCTATATTGCAAAGCATGCAACATCGACTAATAGTGTTCTCTATAATAAAGGATCTGCATTTATTACAGCAGCCAATAAATATGGAGTGAATGCCCTTTATTTAGCAGCACATGCCATTCATGAAAGTAATTATGGAAAATCTACAATTGCGTTAGCAAAAAATAACTTGTTTGGTTTTGGGTCCTACGATAGTACGCCGTTTGTGGGCTCCGTCAAATTTGCTTCTATTGAAGAGAATATTGCCTTTATTGCACAGGAAATGAAAGCAACCTATTTAAATCCATCTAACTGGAAGTACAAGGGTGCAACGCTAGGTTATACAATTAAGGATGCGAATGGAAATCGAATCACTGATTTAAGTAAAGGAATGAACTTTTACTACGCGAGTGATTCTGATTGGGGAAAAAGGATTGCCACCCATATGTCGAATATATTGGCTTATGGCAAGGAAGGAGCTGTCAGTCAACGTCCAAATACGACGATACCAGCCAAACCAAGCTATCCAAGCGGGAAAGATGTATTCCCAACAGGTACGAATGCAGTTGCCAATTCATCTATTAGTCTAAGAAACTCAAAAAGCAGCTCAGCGACTGTAGCCGCAACAATTAAGAAGGGTGAAACCTTTAACCTACTCGAAAAATGGAATGATTACTGGCTGAAAGTTAGTTATAAGGGCAAAACATATTATACAAATACGGTTAGCTTAAGCACATATAATAATTATATGACTGTTAAAAATTTAGCCCGTGTAAATGTTGGTGGTATGAGTACATTGAATGTACGCGCATCCGCTAGTACGGAAGCTGCTAAAGTGGGATCTTTGTCGAACAATCAATATGTCGAGCTTGTGGTGGATTCAAGTAAAAGTCCAATCACTAATGGCGGTTGGTATAAGGTTAAGCTATCAAATGGAAAAGTTGGCTGGGTATCGGGTAGTTATTTAGTAAGGGAGTTAAATAAATAGGTTTAAGAAAGAGAGGCTGTTGATCATGTCAACAGCCTCTTTTTGTTGGTCATCATTAAGAAAGTGGGCACGAATAAGATTGAAACTATTATGGGAAGAGAATGAAATGGTAGTGTGAAAAGTAAGCATTTTTACAAGAAAATTGATTAATGAATGAATTAATTCAGTGCTTACCCTTAGAAAAACGCGCTATTATTCGTAATTCTATTAATGGGGGGAATATATGCTTATAAGAGAATATAATGTATATCTAAATAATAGTTTAGTACGGTGCGTCTTATTTACTAAAAAGGGAGAGTTCAATGAATAAAAGGTATAAACAACCAATTAGAGTTATGGCAACATCCGTTCTTCTATCTACAGGCTTGATTTTTGGGCCTGAAATTGGATTGAAGGATAGTTTTTGGGAATTAAAAGTAGAAGCAGCTGCGGAGACATATTATAAGACAACAGCTAATTTGAACTTGCGAAAGTCTGCAAGTAAGACTGCATCAATTATTACAACGATTCCAAAAGGAAAACAAGTTACATACTTATCAAAAAGCGGCAGCTGGTATAAAGTGAAATATGGAACAAAAACGGGTTATGTCAGTTCTAGCTATTTAAAAGCCGTTTTGCCAACGAGTACATCAGTATACACAACGACAGCTAATCTGAATTTACGCAAATCAGCTTCAACCAGTGCGGCCATCATTACGACTATACCAAAAGGAAAAACAGTTTCGTATCTTTCAAAAAGCGGCAACTGGTATAAAGTGAAATATGGAACAAAAACAGGTTATGTAAGCTCAAAATATATCAAGGTCACTAAAAAAACGAGTTTCTCTGCCACTGTTTCGATTAAGTCGACTAAATTTAAAACGACAGCAAATTTAAACATGAGGTCAAAAGCATCAACAAGTGGCACTCGACTCCTTACTATACCAAAGAATAAAATGATCACGGCTACAGCAAAATCAGGCTCATGGTATATGGTTTCTTATAGTGGTAAAACTGGCTGGGTAAGCAGTTCGTATATAAAAGAATACAATCAAACTACGACTACAAGTACCACTTACTATAAGACGAATGCGACAAGCTCCTTGTATAGCGCTGCCAATACAAAAAAAGCTGCGGTCTATTCTATACCAAAGAATAATATATTTACATCTACTCAAAAGGTAGTTAATAGTATAGGAGAAACCTGGTATCGAGTTTCCTATAAAGGGAAGAATTATTTCATTAAATCCGGGTCTGTAAGTAAGGTGTCTGCAGCTAAGGTTACTAGTACTTCCTATACGGCAAAAGAAGCGACGTATTTATATTCCTTTGCTGGGGAGAAACATGGAACATTGATTGCTATCCCTAAGGGAGTCAAAATAACAACCACTTATAGAATTGGGGATTGGTATAAAACAACGTATAGAGGAAAAACGGGTTATATCAACATAGCTAAATTCTCGAAAACGGTATCATCAACAGACACGTCAATTACAGCTACAAAGTATAAGACGACGGCCAATCTGAATTTACGAAAGACAGCGTCCACTTCCGGAGATAAATTGGACACTATTCCTGTAAATACAATCGTGACGGCCACAGCAAAATCAGGAGATTGGTATAAAGTGAGCTATAATGGTCAAACTGGTTGGGTTAGCGGCACTTATTTGGTTGCATATAGTAGTACCTCAAGCAACACTCCGAGCGGTTCTACTATTACTGAAACAACCTATTTGCCGATTGCTGATTTGAATATTCGTGCCTCCGATACGACATCGTCTACTAAAATCGGTTTAATCCCTAAATACACACAAGTAAAATCAACCTATAAAACCAGTGAGGGATGGTATCGGGTAACGTATGATGGAGTAACAGGCTATGTATCAGGAGATTACTTAATTACAAAAGCGAACTACGATAAAATGAACTCTTATGAAGCGAATAAGAATTCCTTTATACATATGGATTTGCGTACGAAGTCCTCTGTTACAGCTGCACAAATTAATACTTATATTGCGAAGAATGCAACATCGAGTAATAGTGTCCTCTATAACAAAGGCTCGGTGTTTATCACTGCCGCCAATAAATATGGCCTAAATGCCTTGTATTTAGCAGCACATGCGATTCATGAAAGTGATTTTGGAAAATCGACGATTTCTTTGGGGAAAAACAATTTATTTGGTTTTGGATCCTATGATCTAGCACCATTTGTAGGCTCTGTAAAATTTTCCTCCATTGATGAGAATATTCTCTTTATTGCACAGGAAATGAAGGCGACTTATTTAAATCCATCTAACTGGAAGTATCAGGGGGCGACACTTGGATATATCATTAAGGATGCCAATGGAAATCGGAGTGCAGATTTAAGTAAAGGAATGAACTTTTACTATGCCAGTGATTCCAATTGGGGAAGTAAGATTGCCAACCATATGTCCGAGATTTTAGCTTACAGTAAGGAAGGGGCAGTCAGCCAAAGTGCAAATACGACAGTACCAGCCAAGCCAAGCTATCCAATTGGCAAGGATGTATTTCCGACAGGTACAATTGCTGTTGCCAATTCTTCTATAAGTCTAAGAAATGAGACAAGCAGCTCTGCGACTGTGGCAGCAACAATTGGAAAGGGTGAAACCTTTAATCTATTGGAAAAATGGAATGATTACTGGTTGACAGTCAATTATAAAGGCAAGAAATATTATACAAATACGGTCAGCTTAAGCAAATATAATCAGTATATGACTGTTAAAAACTTAGCTCGGGTGAGTGTCAGTGGTTCGAGTACCCTGAATGTACGGGCAACAGCGAGTACTGTGGGCGCTATATTGGGATCATTGCCAAATCATCAATATGTCGAGCTTGTGGTGGATTCAAGTAAAAACCCTATTAAAAGTGGATCTTGGTATAAAGTTAAATTATCAAATGGAACACAAGGCTGGGTTTCTTCTGCTTATCTAACGATGGAATTAAATAAGTAATATCTTCAAAAGTTGTCGGAATTCTGACAACTTTTTTTGTTTACATCAGGGGGATTATGCATTTTTTGACCATCAAATCACTTTAAACTAGGCACAAGCTCTATCAAATTAGGATCGTTCAGACTTCCCCAGTAAAAATAGGTAGATATATTTTCTTAATTTTTGTATGATTTTGTTAAATGATATTATTTCTATTTAAGGAATTAAATGTTAATAATCTAGTCTTATGGATTTAGTAAGTATTCTAGTTTGAAATGGGGGTAAACAAGTGATTTATGCAGAGATTCTGGCAGGTGGGAAAGGTACCTGAATGGGTAATACCTTACTGCAGCTATACCCATTTATAATGCGGCCAGGCATTTAAATGGAATTAATCGAAGCAATAAAGTAGGATCGTTTCACTTAAGCTATACCGTGCGCTCTTATTTTACAGAAAAATTTGACAATATATCCCTCAATGTAAAACTGCCGTCTACAGTTATGAATAGAATGGTGGAGGGGTTGGGATGATGAAAGCCAGGACAAATAAAAGCGATGTTTACAATATGCACGGCCTTCTGTGAATTCTATTGTCGTTCATCACTATATAGAAAGTGGAGTAGAGTTAACAATCTATCCCAGTGTAAATGGTTGGTATGAACTGCGCCCGTTGGATACGGACGGAGTATGAATACAGAATTTGTTCAAGTGAGTGATGTTGACTATTAAGGAGGATGGAAATGAAGGGAATTATATTGGCGGGCGGAAGCGGTACCCGACTATATCCATTAACCAGTGCTATTTCTAAACAAATGCTGCCGGTTTACGATAAACCGATGATTTATTATCCTTTATCCATATTGATGCTGGCAGGTATAAAGGAAATCTTAATCATTTCAACTCCAGAAGATACATCACGTTACGCACAACTGTTAGGAGATGGTTCCAATATTGGCATAAGCCTTTCCTATGCTGTACAAGAAAACCCGGAAGGGCTAGCACAGGCTTTTATTATCGGTGAAAGCTTCATTGGCGAAGATACTGTTGCGCTCATTTTAGGGGACAATCTATTTTATGGACAGGGATTATCCAAAATGGTACAAAAAGCGGCATCGAAGGAATATGGAGCTACTGTATTTGGCTATCATGTACATGACCCAGAACGCTTTGGTGTAGTAGAGTTTGATAATAAGATGAAGGCTATATCCATAGAAGAAAAACCGAAGAACCCGAAGAGCAATTATGCTGTGACAGGTGTCTACTTTTATGATAATAGAGTGGTAGAATATGCGAAAAGAATTGAGCCATCTGCCAGAGGAGAATTGGAAATTACAGATTTAAACAGTATCTACCTTGAAAATGGCGAGTTGACCGTAGAAATCATGGGACGCGGTTTTGCCTGGTTGGATACAGGTACGCATGAGAGCCTGCTCGAAGCTTCCACATTCATAGAAACAGTGGAAAAAAGACAGCGGCTTAAGATTGCCTGCCTAGAGGAAATCGCCTATCGGATGGGCTATATTGATGCTGAGCAGGTCAGACAATTGGCTGAACCACTTTCGAAAAATGAGTATGGACAGTATTTAATGAGGATGATCGAGCAAGATCAAATGGCGCCTAAAGAAGAGGTGGAATTATGAATGTTATTGAAAGCCGGTTGAAGGGTGTTAAATTAATCGAACCTGCCGTTTATGGTGACCATCGTGGTTTCTTTACGGAAAGCTATAATGAAAAGCTATTTCATGAACATGGCATTCTTGATCGGTTTGTTCAGGATAATCATTCCCTTTCAAAGGAAGCCGGCGTATTGAGAGGGATGCATTACCAATTGGAACCTAAGGGCCAAACCAAATTAGTACGTGTGGTAACAGGAGCAATCTATGATGTAGTGGTAGACATACGAAAAGGATCGCCAACTTTCGGGCAATGGGAAGGATTTATCCTCAGTGAATTTAATAAGCGCCAATTACTCGTTCCAAAGGGGTTTGCACATGGATTTTGTACCATTACGGAAAATGTAAATGTACTTTATAAGGTGGATGAATTATATTCACCTGAACATGACCGGGGAATTGCCTGGAATGATGAGGAGCTAGCTATTAAATGGCCAGTTTCGGTTCCGATTTTATCTGATAAGGACCAAAAACATTCGATGCTTCATGGAGCTGATTATAATTTTGTTTGGGAGGATGCCTGATGAACATTTTGGTTACAGGAGGAGCGGGCTTTATTGGAAGTAATTTTGTCCGTCATCTATTAACTACCTATCCTGATTATCGAGTTATTAATTTGGATTTACTAACTTATGCGGGTAATATACATAACTTGGATGATGTGATGGAGAATCAAAATCACTATTTTGTCCAAGGGAATATCACGGACCGTGAGCTAATCAAGAGCTTAATCGAACAATATGATATCCAGGCAATTGTTAATTTTGCGGCTGAGTCACATGTGGATCGCAGTATTTTGAATCCAGGAATATTCATTGAAACGAATATTCAGGGAACATTGGCTTTATTGGATGCAGCGAAGGAATGTCATATACAAAGGTTTTTACAGGTATCGACGGATGAGGTCTATGGATCGCTGGGGGAAACAGGTTATTTTACAGAAGAGACACCGTTAGCACCGAACAGCCCATATTCAGCAAGTAAAGCAGGAGCAGATATGCTCGTCCGTGCTTATCATGAGACCTATGGCTTGTCGGTTACTATCACACGCTGCTCAAATAATTATGGGCCTTATCATTTTCCTGAAAAATTAATTCCATTGATGATAACGAATGGAATAGATGGGGACATGTTACCGATTTACGGAAATGGAGAGAATATCCGCGATTGGCTGCATGTTACCGATCATTGTGCCGCGATAGATTTAGTGCTCCATAAGGGAAAAAGTGGAGAAGTGTATAATGTTGGCGGTCATAATGAGCGGACCAACAATGAAATCGTTCAAAAAATTGTAGAGCATCTCGGTCTCTCAAGTGATAGGATTCACTATGTAGAGGATCGGCTCGGGCATGATCTCCGTTATGCGATTGATCCCACAAAGCTAGAAACTGAGCTGGGCTGGAAGCCAAAGTTTACCTTTGATACGGGGATTGTGGAAACAATTGATTGGTATGTAAATCATGAGGAATGGTGGCGTCCATTAAAGGAACGCGCCAAACTGGGTAAATAAGATGAAGATACTAGTAACGGGAGCGAATGGCCAACTCGGGACTGAAGTTGTTACCCTGCTAAAGGAGGATGGGATACACACGGTATTCCCCTTTATTAAGGAAGAGTTGGATATATCTAATGAACAGGAAGTTTCCGAGACCATATCTTCCATTCACCCGGACTGGGTTTTGCATTGTGCAGCTTATACGGATGTTGAAGCTGCGGAGGAAGAAGGCAGGGAAGCGAATTGGAGAATTAATAGAGATGGATCTGCTTATATTAGTAAAGCGGCAGCGGAGACTGGGGCTCGAGTTATTTATATAAGTACAGATTATATATTCGATGGAACAAAAGAGGCGGCCTATTTACCGTCAGATCAAACAAATCCTATTAATCAATATGGTGCGGCTAAACTTGCAGGTGAAGAGGAAATTTTAAAATACAGTCCTTCTGCCTATATCATTCGTACTTCTTGGATATTTGGAGAACATGGCCGTAATTTTGTTTATACCATGTTGGATTTAGCTAAGAAAATGGATACGATTAAGGTGGTCAAAGACCAATATGGAAGGCCGACCTATGCGCATGATTTAGCGGCATTCATGGTTTATATTGTGAATCATGAAGTCGGGGCAGGTGTCTATCATTTTTCGAATGATGGAGTGGCGACATGGTTTGAGTTTGCTAAAGAAATATTAAAAGGTAAACGGGTAGAGGTTTTGCCTGGGACATCTGCTGAATTGCCGCAAAAGGCTGCAAGGCCAAAGCATTCTGTCCTGTCCTTGGATAAAGTAAAGGATACAGGTTTTATCATACCAACCTGGAAGCATGCACTAGAGCGCTTTATGAAGCAAAGAGTCCATTGACCGATCTGATCATGACAAACTAAAAAGCTGCGATTATCCTAAAAAACGGATAGTACGCAGCTTTTTTAGTTCTGGTGATTTATTTACTCAAGCTTTATCTATTGGTGACCAAGCATTCAGACATAAACCATCTTTCTGGGCGTTTATGTCTATTTTTAAATCAGCTATAAAATGAGAGTGTTGATAACACGGGCAGGCCAGATAATCGTTATACTTAGAGTAACGGCTAAGATGCGTTATCTTAGACAGCTAATTTAAGATCCTATAAATTAATAGTTATAGTACCAATCGTTATAGGCGTACTCGTATTTATTCCCCAGTTCATCCTTAAAGGATAGTACATACATTAAATCGATGTAACTATTATCAACAAAGAGATTGTCAGGTATAAGATAATTCAAGGTGTTTTGCCCTGTTTTGAATGTATATGTTTGCTGATCATAATAGCTACTAAGATTGCCGGAGTTATAATGATTATAATCATAGACAGTTAATTGCATCTCTGTATCTTTTGATAAGTTTGTTACTATATCGATGCCCGTATTATGTGTATCTACGGAATGACTTTGAATCCACTCTGGATATTCCTCATAATAATTGCTTAAGATAGAGCCGGTTACTTTTGTTTCTCTGCCCATCTCTGTTTTGGCTTTAATAACGTAATTGAGAGGTTCGTAATACCAATAATCGTTGCCATCGTCACTTACTCCATCCCACGTGAAATTCTGAATTCCCGCCTCTTGTTTTACATTTTTACTGATAGTCTTAACTAGAGAATCATCTCCGTCATAAATTTCAACCGTGACGGTAGCAGGATCAGAGAGTTTATAGAAGACCTCAATATCTGTTTCATAATACTCTTTAGATTTATTTTGTACGTGCTTCGGATACTCAACTTTAATAACTTGGCGATCCACATTAAGATTTGCACTGTAAGTTGCGTTATTTTTATACTTGTCTGATGCGTTGATTCTGTAGGTATAAACTCCATCTCCAATATACTCACCATTAGAATTGGTTCCATTCCAAGAGAAATCATAGCTGCCAGCCTTCTGGTCCTCATCTTTTAGGATTGTTTTTACAAGTGTCGAGCCTTTATAAACATTGATAGACACACTGGAAGCTTTAATGAGTGTATATGGAATAGCAACGTCCGTATTACCGGTGATATTCTTTGTTCCTTTGCCACTTACAAAATTAGCACGATGATCTTCGAGGTTGAAAGTTTTACTCTTAATCGTTTTTTTATTACCGATGAGATCTTTTAACTCATACTGAAAAACATAAATTCCTTCTGTAACAAATTTATTCTTACTGTCTGTTCCATTCCAACTATGTTGTATGGATGAAGGATCATACAATTTGTTAGTAACCAGTGTTTTTACTTTCGAACCCTTGCTATTCAAAACAGAAACAGTCATATATAGTTTTTCTTTGGATTTAAAGGTTGCATTCTGTTTATTCTTCTCTGTTGCTTTAAATGGGGTAGCTATATTATTTAGAGAGCCATTTATAGTCGTATCCACAGTGATACTTGATTTAACTGTTTTTCCTTTGACCTTCGTTAGAGAGATGGTTTCGAATGACAGTTTATAACTGCCATCCTTCACTAGCTTGTTACTGGAGTTTTTCCCGTTCCAAGTAATTGATTGTTTGCCACCTTTGATGGTCTTGCTCTTCATAATTGTTCCAACTGTTTTCCCCGTACTATCCAAAACTTTAACAGTTACTTTTGAATCTTTGTTAAGTACATAAGGAACTTTTATTGATGTAGTGACCTTGTGTGAAAAATTGGCAGCTTTACTGGTGACTGTTGGGGCTACATTATCCTTAACTGTCACAGTTTTGGTTTTATAAATGTTTTTGCTGCCTCTAGTCATTCTTGCAACAAGCGTATATTTTCCTGATTTGGCGTAGCTATATGATCCTGTCTTTCCGTCCCATGATGTGGAAATTTTCCCCCAACTCCACGGTTTATTGGAGACTAAACTTCTAACCAATTTTCCTTTGGAATCCTTTACATAGATTGATAGTTTTGACGAGCCATATGCGCTTACAGAGATGTTATGTTTATTTTTCCCTGTAGCAGTGAATTTTGTACTCGCGGTTATCGTTGATAACTGCCCAGGTGTATTTGACATTGCTTTGCTCGCATCAATTCGACCATATCCATATAAAGAATCCCAGCCTTTTTTCCCGAGGTCTTTGACAGATTTATTCATAATAATTTCTATTTGGTCTGGTGATAACCAAGGATTTTTAGAAAGCATTAGAGCAGCTACTCCACTTACTAAAGGAGCCGCCATTGATGTTCCATCCATATATTCATAAGAACTGCCGTTGACGGTAGAATAGATATCTTCACCAGGAGCTGAATAATTTATGTAGTTTCCAAAATTAGAAAAGTATGAATCGCTGTCTTTCTTATTAGTGGAACTAACTGCCAACACATGATTTAAAGCAGCTGGATAAGAAGTGTAGGAGGTGCTGTCATTACCTGCAGCTGCAATAATAATAGCGCCCTTCGAATGCGCATATGCCACTGCACTGTCTACATATGAACTGTAAGAATAACTTCCAAAGCTTAAATTCAATACTCTTGCACCATTATTGACTGCATATATAATTCCATCACCAATACTATAAGCGTCTGCATATTGCCCATTGAAAACTTGAACAGGCATGATTTTAACCTTTGGAGCTACACCTGATATACCGATTGTGTTCTGAGTAGCTGCAATGATACCAGCTACATGGGTACCATGAGCTGCCGATGTTATCGTCGAGTTGTTGCGTACAATATTTTTTTGCTTAGTAATTTTCCCTTTTAAATCTGGATGATTTGTCTGCATTCCATTATCGATAACAGCAACTATGATCGAAGAGGATCCTTTTGATTTATCCCATGCTTTTGGCATATTGATTTTTGGTAAATGCCATTGTTTTTTATAATGTTTATCTTTTGGGGTATAAGCCGTTTTGTATAATATATTTGGTTCAACCAATTGAACGGATTTGTGCTTAGAGAGCCTTTTGGCAATAGAAGATAGGTCAGTATTTTTTACTACAGAGACTAAAGAATAATTTCCTGTTTCAGAAAAGGATAGCTCACTACCTTTAATGCTGTTGATGATTTGCTTTCGCTGACCCTTAGAAAGGACAGATTTAAACTTAACAATCAACTCTTGCTCTGTGTATTCTTTCTCATCCGCAGTACTGAATAATTTTATACCGCCTTTTTGAGCATTGTTCTGTTTTTGTAATGTTTCCGCAGCGTTTACATTGGCAGTGGAAACCATGAAACAAAACAAAAATACAATAAAGGCACTAATTCCTTTAATTAATGAATTCCTCATTCAATATCCCCCTAGTTTAAATGCATTAATTACAATAATCCCCTATTTATTATATCGGATAAATATGGTAATATTTAACTATTTTAATAGTTATACTTTGGATCTTTTTAATAGACTTTAATATGGATTCTTTTCTATAAAAATTGTTTTTAGTGGCTAATTGTCGAGTTAATAAAAAGTGTGGGTTGTATTTTGGCTTAGTTATTTTGCATTAGGTTGCTATGGTTAAAGTTAGCGGGGAAGTTGGCCTAAATTTTAATAGAATTGAAAATTATTTCATGGCGTATACAGGAGTGGATATTTTTTTCACGTGTGCCTCTGCCGATAAGGAGGTTGCCAAATAGACAGACAACGAGTACCGTGAGGCTGAATAGAACCTGGTATACTCTTTTCATAAATAACCCCTTCTTTGTCCAATATCGTATTGATTCATTTTACCTAATTGCAACTATAATTCTTGTTGTATTTTGTCGATAAAACTAAACTTTTTTCCTAAGATTTTAGACAAAGAAGGGGGAATTGAGTTCTTTTAGAATTAGAGGTCATGCTCGAGGTATAGCATTTCGCCTTCTTCTATGGATGCCTGTCCATTTGATAAATCCGTCATCCAGTCTATGAAGGCTTCCTTTGCGTCTTCCTCTGCGTAGGATTCAATCATGACTCGGTCCAGATAATGAATTTCTTTAATGGAATAGTGCGAATTTCGAAGTTCATTTTCAATTTTCCCGAGAAGTGTATAATCGAACGTGGATTTCATGATGCGCATTAATCTTCTTTCCACCACACCGGTTGCGTTAATTCCTTCAGAAGCTGCTCCGCCGTATGCGCGGATTAATCCGCCAGCCCCAAGTTTAATTCCTCCGAAATAGCGTGTCACAACCACCGCAGTGTCCTTCAAGCCCTTTTTCTTAATGACTTCGAGAATAGGGACACCGGCTGTGCCGCTAGGTTCACCATCATCATTGGCTTTTTGGATGAGGTCATTTTCACCGATCATATAGGCTGAACAATTATGGGTCGCATCCCAGTGCTTTTTCTTGATTGATTGAATAAATTGTATGGCTTCTTCCTCTGATTCCACGCGATTCACATAGGCAATAAAGCGTGACTTTTGGATGATTTGTTCAGATTCGCCATATCCCTTTACTGTTTTATATGAATTCAGCATTTAAACTGCCGCCTTTCTCTTTATATCCCTTCTAGTATACTTTATTATTCGGTTCGTACGACATCTTTATTACAGAAGAGTAATATGCTGTGATGGAGATGTGAAATAGTAAAAAGTAAAAAAATACTGGTAATCGTGCTATAATTTAACTATTATGTAGTATTTCACTGGTATATTAACTTATTTACCCAATAATTTCTAAAAACACCCACAAAGGAAATTCGTGAAGACCGAACTATTTTATATGAATTGGTACAGAAGAAGCGGAGGATTCTTTTGCGTCAAACAGGAGGTAAGATTATGCGGGTACCTAAGCTGGATGGAAAGGCACTCGATAACATCCTTAATCATATGATCAGTACCGTGGACAATAGTAAGGGAGAAATATATGAAATAGGGGAACACTGTCAGCATGAATTTGCTCAACTTTCTTCTGAATTAGAATCTGTTAAAACAATGGTACTGAAGGTCATTGCTGATGGGGATGAGCTTGATCAAAAGGCGCGTGAATCCCGTAAATGCTTATCAGATGTTTCCTCCCGTTTCAAGGAATTTACGGAGGTACAAGTGAGGGCAGCCTATGAACAGGCACATACGTATCAGGTTGACCTGACCATGAACAGAGAGCTGGAAAAACAGCTCCGTAAACGTCGAGATGACCTTGAAAGAAGGCTCATTAATCTAAAGGAAACTATTGATAGAGCTGAGAATCTCGTTTCGCAAATCACGGTTGTTCTGCATTATTTAACAAGTGACCTGCAGGACGTGTCTGAGGTTCTCGATATGTATAAACAGAAACAGGACTTTGGCTTTAAAATCATTGAGGCCCAGGAAGCCGAGCGCAAAAAGCTTTCTCGTGAAATTCATGACGGTCCTGCACAAATGCTTGCCAATGTGATGGTCCGTTCAGATTTAACGGAGCGGATATTCAGGGAACGCGGTCCTGAGGAAGCGTTGCTGGAAATAAAATCTCTGAAGCAGATGGTTCGGAGTGCGCTGGCTGAGGTTAGGCGAATTATCTATGACCTGCGGCCTATGGCCTTGGATGATCTTGGGCTTATCCCGACTCTGCGTAAGTATTTGCAAACCATTGGTGAATACAATTCAGAGATTGATTTTAAATTTCAGATTTATGGACAGGAAAAAAGACTTGAGCCGAATTATGAAGTTGCGTTATTCAGGCTTGCCCAGGAAGCAGTCCAAAATGCAATCAAACATGCGAATGCCAGCCTGATTCAGGTTAAACTGGAACTTTTGAATGATAAAGGGACATTGACTGTACGGGATAATGGCCGTGGATTTGAGCCGCATAAACAAAAGGAAGGTTCCTTTGGAATCATGGGAATGAATGAGCGTGTTGAGACACTTGAAGGAGAAATGACCATTCAATCAAGTGTGGGTGGAGGTACGCTTGTCTATATTCAGATTCCATTAAAGGCATCAATAATTGTGTAATTTTTTTATAAAATAGTTTTTTAGTTATATTTATTGTAAATGTTTGGAGTTTACTAGTAGTCAAGAATATAATTAGGATAATGACTACTTACTGTAAAAAGATGGGGGATGAGAGATAATGACAACTACAATTGCAATCATAGATGATCATCAATTATTTCGCGAAGGGGTTAAACGGATTCTCGATTTCGAATCTTCTTTCTCGGTAATCGCTGAGGGGGACGATGGCAGCGAGGCGATTTCAATTGTTGATACATATCATCCGGATGTTATCATCATGGATATCAATATGCCAAACGTCAACGGGGTTGAGGCAACAGGCCAGTTGATTGAGAAATTTCCGGATTCCAGAGTAATTATGCTTTCAATTCATGACGATGAAAATTACGTAACCCATGCTTTAAAAACAGGTGCCCGCGGCTATTTATTAAAGGAAATGGATGCGGATGCCTTGATTGACGCTGTTAAAGTCGTTGCAGATGGTGGTTCCTACCTGCATCCGAAGGTTACTCATAATCTAGTACGTGATTACAGAAGATTGGCAACGGATGAAGCAGCAAATGGCGATAATGTCATGAATGTCGAGATTCGCCGTCCATTGCATTTGCTGACAAGACGTGAGTGCGAGGTCCTTCAATTATTGGCTGATGGCAAAAGTAATAGAGGAATCGGTGAGACTTTATTTATCAGCGAGAAGACCGTTAAAAATCATGTAAGTAATATCCTTCAAAAGATGAATGTAAATGATCGTACTCAGGCGGTTGTATATGCGATTAAAAACGGCTGGGTTGAAGTTAGATTATAATAGATGATAGATTTAAGCGCCGACCAATTGGTTGGTGCTTTTTTAATCGGGATGGATTCTGTCAAACTGTCAGTTTATATATAATTTTTTCAATAGTGTATATACATTTTTCATATTTTGTTAAAGTTTTTAATAAAGATTAGGGTAGGAGAGGAGATATTGTGAATCAACCGTATACAATTAGAGATGCTAAAGAGAAGGATTTAGCACGCATCGTTGAAATTTATAATTCTACTATTCAGAGCAGAATGGTGACAGCTGACACGGAAATGGTGGATGTAGGAAGTCGCTTGGAGTGGTTTTTGAATCATACCTCTGAGAAAAGGCCTTTATGGGTTATGGAAAATGATGGTATGATTATAGGGTGGCTCAGTTTTCAGGATTTCTATGGACGACCTGCTTATCAAGCTACTGCTGAAATCAGTATCTATATTGACCCGGCTTATCGAAAAAAAGGAATAGGAGCAAAATTTTTAGACTATGCAATTAAGAATGCTCCCATCCTCAGGATTCATACATTGCTGGGATTTATTTTTGCCCATAATGAGCCAAGCATACGTCTATTTAAGCAATTTGGATTTGAAGAATGGGCTCATTTGCCTAGTGTAGCAGAATTAGATGGAGTGCAAAGAGATTTGCTGATTTTGGGTAAAAAAATATAGATTGAAAAGTTTAAAAATTACCATTTTAACCAATGTAATGCAAACAGACTGATTATGATTTAAAATGGAGAAGATAATAAGGAAAATCTCAATAATAAGGATGGTTTTCAATAATGAGAACTGCAATAGTTACAGATAGTACAGCTTATATACCAAAAGACCTGCGAACGCAATATGATATACATATGATTCCGCTAAGTGTAGTGTTTGGAGATGAAGTGTATCAGGAGGAGAATGAAATAACTGCTTCTGACTTTTATGAAATGGTCGAGCGTTTGGATATGCTTCCAACGACCTCACAGCCAGCAACCGGAAAATTCGTTGAAAAATATGAAGAGCTTGCGAAGCACTATGATGCTGTGATCAGTATCCATTTATCGAGTGGAATTAGCGGTACCTATCAAGGTGCTATTACAGCTGGAGAAATGGTAGATGACATTAAGGTTTATGCTTTTGACTCCGAGATCACTTGCATGATTCAGGGATTATTTGTACTCGAAGCAGCCAAAATGGCGAAGGAAGGCAAACATCCTGATGAAATCATCGCACGCTTGCATGAACTCCGCGAATCATCTAATGCTTACTTCATGGTAGACGATCTATCCAACCTGCAAAGGGGCGGCCGCTTAAATGGCGCTGCAGCTCTAATTGGCAGCTTGCTTCAAGTGAAGCCAATCCTGCATTTTGAAAACAAAGTGATTGTCCCTTTTGAAAAAATCCGTACGAAGAAAAAGGCATTAAAACGTATAGTCGAGCTTTTTGAGCAGGAATATAAAAAAGGTGAGCCTCTTCAGGCTGTTTTAATCCATGGCAATATTGAAGAGGAAGCGACTGAAATGTTAAATGAGCTAAAAGAGAAATTCCCTGAAGCGGAATTTAGACTAAGCTATTTTGGCGCAGTTATTAGTACTCACTTAGGCCAGGGAGCAACGGGACTTGGCTGGACAAAACGATATAATTAACTAGTAATATGGGGCTTGGCTGTTTGGCCGCCCCTTTTTATTTAAAAGGAGGTTTTCAATTTGAACGTGAAAGCATCCAGACACTCAACAGGATCCTCACCTATATCTCTGCAACAGCTCCTCATTGGTAAAGAACTCCTCATAACTGAAATTCCAAATGAATTAAAGGAACAATTGGATTTAAATGAACAAATTTATTCTGTGAGAGGGATTGAGAATGGTATATGCAGACGCTGCGGCAATACGGATTCCCGTTTGTTTGCAACATTCCCCCACAGTGCGTGTGGTGAAAACTGTCTGTATTGCCGCCATTGTATTATGATGGGCCGAATCAGCTCCTGCTCTACTCTTTTTGGATGGAAGGGGGAAATGCCTCGCTGGAGTCCTGAGTTAGCCCGGCTTCGTTGGGATGGTTCACTTTCCTTCTCCCAAAAGGAGGCTTCAGAAAAAATCATGGAAGCTGTCCGAAATCAAATGGATTTACTCATTTGGGCAGTATGCGGAGCCGGGAAGACAGAGATGATCTTTGCCGGTATAGAAGAAGCTCTTTTCTCAGGCAAAAGGGTTTGCCTGGCGACTCCTCGTACAGATGTTATCCTTGAGCTTGCTCCAAGGCTGCGCAGGGTATTTCCAGATATTCCAATCGTAGCCCTATATGGTGACAGTCAAGAAAAACAGCTTTTTGCTCCATTTGTCTTATCGACCACTCACCAGCTAATGCGTTATGCCGATGCCTTCGAAGTGATGATTATTGATGAAGTAGATGCGTTCCCTTATTCCTTTGATCCTCATCTCCAATATGCGGTTCAAAAGGCGTGTAAGAAAGATGCTGCTGTTATTTATTTGACGGCAACGCCTTCAAAACAGTGGCAGCTCGAATTTCAACAGGGTATAAGAAATGGAATTCTCCTCCCTGCCCGTTTTCACAGACACCCTATTCCTGTCCCCACTATGAAATGGGTTGGAAACTGGCAATCATCCATTCAGAAAAATAAACTCCCCAATCCTCTCTTGTATTGGCTCAAAACTGCTATCGAATGTAAGAACCCCTTTCTTATTTTTTTCCCGAATATCGCATTAATGGAAAAAGCCCTTCCTCTCTTTCAAGGCTATGCTCCTGAAATTCTTTCTGTCCATGCAGAGGATTCGGAACGTAAAGATAAAATAATGAAGCTGCGCAGAGGTGAGATTCAGGGCTTACTGACAACCACGATATTGGAAAGAGGCGTTACGATTCCTAAATTGAATGTAGCGGTGATTGGGGCTGAGGATGAAATCTTTACCGAGTCAGCACTCGTCCAAATTGCAGGACGGATTGGAAGAAGTAAGGACCATCCTCGCGGTGATTGTGTATATTTTCATTATGGAAAAACTAATGCCATGCTTGATGCGATTCAGCAAATCAACCAAATGAATAGAGAAGCTGTCAAAAGGGGGCTGCTGGATTGAAGATTTTCCAATCATCACTTTGTCTATATTGTCACAGCCCTATTCGTGAGAGTGCAGGCTGGGCGAATATCTTCTTTTTAGAGGAGGCTGATTTGCTCTGTCTGGCCTGTCGCTCCAGGCTTATTTCGATTCAGGGGAATACGTGTGTGATTTGCTGTAAACCGCTTCAGACGGGAGACAAATGTCCGGATTGTGAAGAATGGCTGGTGGATCCCATGTTTGGTCAAGCACTTGATTATAATGTCTCCTTATATACCTATAATCCGTTTATGAAGGATGTGATTGCCCGATTTAAATATCGGGGTGATTATGAATTGGCACGTATATTTGCTGCCGAACTGCGTAAAAAAGCGCCGAAGGCTCATTTTGTCATTCCGATTCCGCTGAGTGACGAGCGCCTGAACGAGCGTGGGTTTAATCAGGCTGAAGCAATCGGTATGATGGCTGGAATGGTCTTGGAAAATGGGTTAGTTCGTGTACATGGTGAAAAACAGTCTAAGAAGAGTCGGTATGATCGTATCCACACTGAACAGGTCTTTCGTATCCATCCTAAAGCCTCAGATTTTCAGGACAAAACGATTCTTATACTGGATGATATTTATACGACAGGCACCACCTTGAGGCATGCTGGTGCGCTTTTAAAGGAGGCGGGGGCAAAAAGGATCATTTCTTTGACGATTGCACGATAATCTTTATCTTTGAAGAGAATATCCGATAAGTAATCTAAGAGCATTTCCTGAGGAGGTAAAGAATATGAATGAATTGACCAACTGTCCGACTTGCCAGGCTCTATTCGTGAAAAATCAATTCAGAGATGTATGTGAGAGCTGCTATAAAAAAGAAGAGGCCATTTATAATGATGTATACCATTATATCCGTAAGCGAGAGAACCGCACGGCAACGATTGTTCAGGTGGTGAAGGCAACTAGTGTAGATGAATCTTTATTAATGAGATTTATCAGGAGTGGAAAGCTGCGTATTACATCCAACCCTAATTTGGGCTATGCCTGTGAGCATTGCGGTTCCCTCATTCGCGAGGGCCGCTTTTGTGCAGACTGCAGGGATGATCTTCAGGCAGACCTTGTGAGGCATGAACGGGATGAGGTACTCTATAAAGAGATAGAGGAACGTGAGCGCCAAATGACCTATTACCGAAAAACGCACTAAAAATAAGCATTTAGACCTGTTAAGTCCTTTTTGAATATTGCTTTTTTGTATGTCATAATTTTCATCACAGACAGTAAACAAATTACCCTTGATGTCGATACTAACAGTAGATAAGCAAGAAGGTCTTCTTGATGATCTGCCTGAGACATAATATGACTCAGATTAAAAGATCAACATAGACCTTGGAAGCTAGTGTGACGGAAGGGAAAGTGAGGAACGCGAAATGAAAATTAATCATCTTAATCAATATGGCGTAAATCCGTACCAAAAGGCAGTTAATAAAGCCGATACCTCCATGAAGCCTTCTCAGCTTGCCGATAAAGTGGAAATTTCCAGTAAAGCGAAAGAATTGCAACAGCTATCGAGTGTAGAGGTTGAGCGTCAGGCTAAAATAGACGAAATTAAAAAGCAGATAGAGAACGGCACCTATCAAGTGAATGTCAATGAAACAGCAAAAGGCGTATTGGATTTTTACTCAAAAAACTAAACCTGAAGCCAGTATAAGGTTTGTACTGGCTTTCTTTTTTTATATGGGGTGAACTAATTAATGTCAGCTCAATCTATCATTCAAACCCTTCAGCAGCTGGTCGATCTGCACAGAGAATTGAACAAAATGGCTCAGGAAAAAACAGAGGCCATTAAAGCAGAAGAGTTAAAGTCGTTAAGCAGTCTGCTTGTTCAGGAGAGGAAGCTAGTCGTTGCGATTGAACGGCTTGAGAATGTGCGGCAGAGTGATGTACATGCCTTTCTTAGAGAAAAGGGCGTGCAGAATGGAACCGCACTCTTATCAGAATGTATTCAATATGCTTCGGAAAACGTGCGAACAGAACTTACCAGCCTGGGCGTTGAATTGCGAGAAGAGATTATCAGTTTAAAAGAGCGGAATGAATTAAATCAGCAGTTAATCTATCAATCTCTTCAATTTGTGAATCTGAATTTAAATCTTATGTTACCAGAGAATGAGAGCTATACATACGACAGGCCACAGGATCCAGAGGGTGCAAGAAAACCAAGTAAATCGCTATTTTATTCGAAGGCCTAAAAAGAAACAGGGGGAGCATTTATGACATCAACCTTTCATGGGTTAGAAACAGCCAGGCGCGGACTGACGACTCAGCAGGCAGCTTTATATGTAGTGGGCCAAAACGTTGCCAATGCCAATACACTCGGATATTCACGCCAACGGGTTAACATGGCAGCGGAAACGGCTTACCCAAACCCGGGTATGAACCGCGAACAAATTCCTGGTCAAATGGGTACCGGTGTTAAAGCGGGCTCCATTCAGCGGGTTCGTGAAAGCTTTTTGGATGTTCAATATAGAAGCGAAAGCACGAAGCTAGGATATTGGACGGGGAGAGCGGAAGGGTTAAGCAAAATAGAGGATGTCATGGACGAGCTTAAGGGAACAGGGCTTAGTGATTCCATTGATTCATTTTGGCAATCCATACAGGACTTGGCCACCAATTCTGTCAACTCAGGTGGTAAAGCTGTTGTACGTGAGCGAGGAATTGCACTGGCTGATACGTTTACCTACCTGAACAGCTCCCTAAATATGGTCCGCTCCGATTTGAAGAATGAATTGAATGTGACGGTTGAAAAGGCCAATAGCATGCTGGGAAGCATCGACCAGCTTAATAAACAAATTGCAGCGATTGAACCGCATGGCTATTTGCCGAATGATTTATACGATTCCCGTGATTTGTTGATTGATGAACTATCCTCCATGATGAATATAAAGGTCGATTATGTGAAAAACGGCGGTAATTCACAGGCGCAGGCAATGGGATCGGCTGTAATAAAGCTAAATAACGGCACGGCTGAACCGTTGACTTTGGTTGATTCTACTACAGTTAATCCTATTGCTTTAATGTTTAATGGGGAGGATGGTGCGGTGGATACCATTTCAATTGGTGGGAATGCAGTACCTACTGCTACCTTTATTTCTGAGGGCATGCTGCTGTCCCTTTTGCAAACATACGGATATACAAATACAGAAGGAAAACTGGCAGGGGATTTGCCGGATATGATTAAAGAACTTGATCATATGGCTTATACCTTTGCGACAGAGTTTAATAAGGTTCATAAGGATGGTCTAAGTGCGAAGGAGCTTGCAGCCTGGAAAACAGCTCTCGAGAGTGATCCAGCTGCGAAGATAGAAGATTTTAATGAAGATATTCTGTTTTTTACTGATGAGTATAATGCTGATCCTCAGAACGTCAAGGGCTTTGCCAGCCGCATTCGAATATCCGATGAAATAAAAGAAAGCTACGATTATATTGCTAATGCGTCCGTTGCTACTCCTAATGATGGTGATGCAAGCAATCTATTGAAGCTTGCGGATGTCTTTTATGAAAAGTTCAATTATAAGGATGCATTAGCTGACTCTTCTCCAGCTGCTGAAAAAGAAAGTTTAGGCGCTTACCTGCAAAGTGTTATCGGAACATTGGCGGTTAAAACGGAACAGGCTGACCGATTATCTGTGAACAGTGCGACTTTGCTGCAAAATGTCAGCGACCGACGTTCTTCCGTCAGTGCAGTTTCATTGGATGAAGAAATGACCAATATGGTTCAGTTTCAGCAGGCATATAATGCATCAGCACGAATGATTACGATGATAGATGAATGTCTCGATAAAATAATCAACGGCCTTGGCGTCGGTGGCAGGTAGGTGAATAGATATGAGAGTCACACAAAGTATGGTTGCAGCCAATTCTTTGCGGAATATCAATAAGAGCTATGGATCGATGGCGCAGTATCTTGAACAGCTATCAACAGGTAAAAAGATTACAAAGGCCTCCGATGATCCAGTGATTGCCCAAAAGGGGATGTATTATCGGACAAGCCTGAATGAAGTAGAGCAATATAAGCGCAATTTATCGGAAGTTTATCTTTGGATGGACAACTCAGAGGCTTCAATGGATCAGGGTAACAAAAGTTTTCAACGTATCCGTGAATTGATGATTCAGGCAAACAATGATACAAACGAAACCACCGACCGGGAAGCCATTGCAAAGGAAATCGCTCAGCTGAAAGAGGACTTAGTATCCGTAGCGAATACGCAGGTTGCCGGCCGTTATATTTTTAATGGAACGAGTGTGAATACAGCGCCTGTTACCTCCGATGCAAATGGAGTCGTGGTCAATTCAGAGAATGATCCTTATCTGGTGGAAGTATCAAGAGGAATTCAATTGAAGGCAAATGCAGATCCTTCTCAGCTATTCAGTCAGGAATTATTTAATACAATTGGAGAGATTGAGAGAGAGTTATCAAAGGATGATATGGATCTTGATTCTTTACTCCAGAAATTCGATGGTTTGGTCACTACCTTTTCAGCTGAACGCTCCGACCTTGGCGCCCGCTATAATCGCCTGGAGCTATTGGAATCCAGAATAGATAACCAGGAGGTATTGGCGAAAAAGGTACTGAGTGAAAATGAAGATGTAGACATGGAAAAGGTCTATACGGATTTTATTACGCAGGAAAGTGTGCACAGAGCTGCTTTACAAATGGGAGCGAGCATCATTCAGCCAAGCCTGGTTGATTTCTTACGATAAAAAAGGAGAGTTGACTCTGGTCGCCCATTGACCAATTGGGTCAACTCTTTTTGTATGTGAAGAGGAGGAGAGACTATACATGCCTATTGCCCAATTGCAAATGAACTCAACATCAGTGCAGCTCGGCTACCAAATCAAACCTATTAATCAATCGATTGAACAACAGATTGCAGATGTATCGATCGAACAGATATACAGCCTCAGAAGGTGAATATTCAGGTACAAACCCATCAGCCAACGATTAATTATTCCAGGCAGTATAAACTATTATATGAAACAATATCAATCTCTCGAATTTTTTATAGCCAATCAAAATCCATTCGAAATGAATATATAGGGGTGAAGCTAACGTGAAGCTGACAACAAAATATCATGGTGAGCAAGTAATCGAAGAAAAAGATATCATTACCTTTGATGAAGGTATTCCCGGTTTTCCGAACGAACAGAAATTTGTGCTTCTTTTATTAACAGATGATCAATCCTTCTTTGTACTTCAGTCTGTGAAGACACCGAATCTAGCATTTGTGGTTACAAGTCCGTTCTTAACGTACCCCGATTATGAATTTAAATTAGATGATGAAATTGTGGAATCATTAGGAGTAACAGAGGAACATATTACGGTGTTTTCGATTGTGACGGCAAGGGATCCTTTCGAAGAGTCGACGATTAATCTTCAGGCTCCGCTTATTATTGATACGAAGAAGGGTAAAGGGAAACAAATCATTTTGAATCAAACAAACTATCAAACCAGAACACCTTTATTTCCAAAAGTAGAAAGCAAGGGGGAGTAAAGTATGCTTATTCTATCGAGGAAAAAAGATGAATCCATATTAGTAGGTTCCGATATTGAAATTACAGTTGTTTCTGTACAGGGCGATCAGGTAAAGCTTGGCATCAAAGCCCCAAAACAAGTCGACGTCTATCGAAAGGAACTATTTGAGGAAATCCAGCATGAAAATGTTGAAGCAGCGGAGATTACGGTTAATATTGGAGATTTGATTAATAACTCTAAAAATAGGACGAAAGACTCATAGAGAGCGATTGAAATCACCCGATACAAATAGTGTACAAGAGAAGGAAAGACGGCCGCTTTTCAACTCTTGTACATAAAAAGGACCACATGGACGTGATCCGTTAAATCAGGGAGGATTTTTTATTATGATTATTAATCACAATATCGCAGCTTTAAACACGCACCGCCAATTGAGTGTTGCTAACAATGCCCAAGCTAAAAACATGGAGAAATTATCTTCAGGTCTACGTATTAACCGTGCCGGAGACGATGCTGCTGGTCTATCCGTTTCCGAAAAAATGCGCAGTCAATTACGCGGCTTAGATCAAGCATCCCGTAACAGTCAGGATGGGATCTCATACCTGCAAACAGCAGAAGGCGCTTTAACTGAAGTTTCTGCAATGGCTCTTCGTTTGAAAGAGTTGGCTGTACAAAAGGAAAACGGAACTTACAATACGGATGACGTGGCGAATATTGACCTAGAAATGGCAGCTTTGGGAACAGAAATCAATAACATTATCAATACAACAGAATTCAATGGTAAAAATGTATTCGCATCTGAAGTTGATATTACGGTAACAGAAGATGCAGCGGTTAAATTGACTATTGCAGCTGCGACATTAGATTCAACAAAAGGTTTAACATCTACAAGTACAGTAGCGGATATTGATACAGCTATTGGTGAAATCAACCTGCAACGTGCTACTTACGGTTCTCAGCAAAACCGTCTAGAGCATACGATTAATAACTTGAATACAACAAATGAAAACTTAACTGCTTCTGAATCTCGTATTCGTGATGTTGACATGGCAAAAGAAATCATGGAGCAAACGAAAAACTCCATTCTTTCTCAAGCTTCTCAAGCGATGCTTGCGCAGGCTAACCAAACACCGCAAAATGTGCTTCAATTGCTGCGTTAATTTTATAGAAATCGGAATCCTCTATGGGTTTCGATTTTTTTTATATAAAAATGTTAAAATTTTATATTAAAACTATTAAATGTTAAAATAAATTTCCGATATAGATTATGTAAGAGAAACAGCCCGAAAAAATTTCATACTGAATACTCAGGACGAGTAAATATTTCTTATTGAATCTTCGCAGGACGCGAATGTGAGATAGGGGATGTTTACTTTTTTTATGTGTACTAAAGCATAAGGAGGGTAATGTTCTCTATGGGGGTCTTACAAACTGATCACTTTTCTCAAGGAGGAGGACCACAACTATGCTAGTACTTGGTAGAAGACCTGGTGAATTTATAAAAATTGGTGATGACATCACTGTAAAGGTCGTTAAAAGTGAAGATGGACACCTTCGCTTAGCTATTGATGCCCCCAAACACGTAAAAATTACGCGTGGGGAACTATTAGATAACCAACAAAACAAATAGATACCTATTTGCTCATGGACGAGCGGTACTAAACTACGATGCAGGAAGCATCCCAGTTTCAGAACCGCTCGTCTTTTTTTTATCTCGTTATTACTGGAAACCCCCATCCTAGGCAACGGGCCAGTTTCCATTAATATATAAATTTAAAATCTAACAGGTGGAAAAGGAAGTCCACCTACACATTCCAAGGAGGAAAATTAAATGATTATCAATCACAATATCACAGCGTTAAACACACACCGTCAATTGGGTGCGGCTACAAATGCACAAGCAGGATCAATGGAGAAATTGGCTTCTGGACAACGTATTAATAAAGCTGGTGATGATGCAGCAGGCCTTTCAATCTCTGAAAAAATGCGCAGTCAAGTTCGTGGTTTAGACCAAGCGGCTAAAAACTCACAAGATGGTATTTCATTAATTCAAACTGCTGAGGGAGCGCTTAATGAAACGCATTCTATTTTACAACGTCAGCGTGAATTAGTTGTTCAATCAGGAAATGCTGGGACTCTTGAAGCGGATGATCTTAAAGCTATTCAAGATGAAATTGGACAACTAAATGATGAGTTAGACGGTATTGCAGAACGCACACAATTTAACGGAAAAAAATTATTAGATGGTAATTATTCTGCAAATTTACAAATTGGAGCAAATAAAGGGCAACAACATACTATAGCTATTAATTCTGGAACAAAAGATGCTAAAGCGGGGTATGATTCTACAGCATTAACTGTTAAAACTATAGTAGCAGATGGTACTTCTTTTGATACAGATATCGCATTGGTAGATGCAGCAATCTCAAAAGTTTCTGCAGCACGTTCTAACCTTGGAGCGAATCAAAATCGCCTAGAGCACACAATTAATAATTTAGGAACAGCGTCTGAAAACCTAACAGCTGCGGAATCTCGTATCCGTGACGTAGATATGGCGAAAGAAATGATGGAACAAACTAAAAATTCTATCCTTTCTCAAGCAGCGCAAGCAATGTTGGCTCAAGCTAACCAACAACCACAAGGAGTTCTTCAACTTCTTCGTTAATTATAATGAAAATTCGGTTTTTCCTAATGGAAAGCCGGATTTTTTAATTTAAAGTAAAGAGTGTATGGTAAGCCTTCATGAACGAATCAACTGCGACATAATCTTCAAAATTGAATGCTCTAAGAGATTCGCATTTTTATCTTCATTTAATTATCCCTTCCTTCCTTAAAATCTCCCCCATCCTACCGATATACCTAATAACAGTGAACTGAATAGTTGGAGGTGCGAGATGGTGAATGGTATTTCGGCTGATATTGGTCATTTGGCTCCACAGTCTTTTACTAAAAGTTCTGTTCCTATAAAAGAGCAGGCTATGGTTCAGAACGTTATTCCTCAACAAGAACAGTCACCTATGACAGATGTACAAATGAAAGAGAAGCTTACAGAAACGACGGAAGCTATGAATAAATTTATAGGTCCGATGCATGCGTCTTTAAAATTCGAGCTTCACGAGGATCTAAATGAATATTATGTAACCGTGGTTGATGATGTAACAGGCAATGTGCTACGTGAAATTCCTCCAAAGAAGATGCTTGATATGTATGCAGCTATGGTAGAGAACATGGCTTTGTTTGTAGACAGAAAAGTTTAAGGATGTGAAAAAATGCGTATTTCCGGTTTAGCTAGTGGTATAGATACCGATACGATGGTTAAACAGCTGATGCAGGCTGAAAGAATCCCTTTAGATAAATTAAAGCAAAATAAACAGACACTTGAGTGGAAACGTGATGATTACCGTTCTATCAATACACTGTTAACGAATTTTCGCCAAGATGTATTGAATATGAAGCTGAGTTCTTCCTATCGTTCCAGAACGACAAGCAGTACAAATGATGCAGCGGTTACAGCCACCGCAACATCTGGCGCGAGCGCAACCAGTTATCAATTATCCGATGTTAAACTAGCGAAAGCTGCTTCTCTTACAACTATAGAATTGTCTGGTAAAAATCCAAAAATGGATTCCAGTAAATCCCTAGAATCCATGTTGGGCAACTTTTCTTCAGCTATCGAATGGAAAACAGGTGTGGTCGAAACACAAAAGTTTACAGCCAACGGGTCACCCATTGATCTTAAATTACCTGACACTGTAGCTATTCAAAATGATCAAGTTCAAATTAAAGTGGCAGGAAAAGTGTTGGAGCAATATTCAAAGGATGCCAAGGGTAATGACGTTAAAAATTATACGATTGATAAAGGAACTATTACATTCGAAAATAATATTCCTGCATCAGGGTCAGCCATCGAAGTAAACTATGTAACCAATAAAAAGGTAGAAAAAATCTCTATAGCTAAAGATGCCACAAGCTTTCAACTTTCTAAAGTAGCCATTAATGAAGGGTCTATGACCCTGAAAGTTGGGGGTAAATCTGTTACGGTTGACGAAAATGGAGACTTTAGTGTTGGTACTATATCTGGTACGGTAAATTTCAAAACAGGTAAGGTTGATCTTAAAACTGCTGCAAGTGAGGATATAGAAATAGAGGCTGAGTATACGAAAAAATATACTGCCATGAACATGAAGACTACAACCTCAAGTGGAGAGATGAGTGAAACATTCTTCATTACTTCTGATCAATCTCTGGATAACGTAATCAGTAAAGTGAATTCATCAAAGCTTGGATTAAACATGTTCTATGATTCATTTACAGACAAAATATCTATGACAAGAAAAGAAACAGGTACCTTTTCCACAGATTTGAAGGATATTCAAATAGATAATTCATCATTAGCTCAAGCCCTTCAATTGACTTCAGCTGATTACAAAGCAGGTTCCAATGCGTTATTAAAAATTAATGGTTTAGAGACTCAGCGGGCAAGTAACACATTCACTATGAATGGTGTCACATTCACGCTTAAGAGTGAATTTACTGAAGCGGTTACGGTTGGAATTAACAATGATACTACTAAAGTGTACGACAACATAAAGGGCTTTGTAGATAAATACAATGAATTAATTGCAACAATCCAAAGTAAGGTCAGCGAGGAACGTAACCGAAACTATTTACCTTTAACAGATGATGAACGTGATAGCTTGAGTGAAAAAGAGGTTGAGAAATGGGAAAATATTGCGAAGACAGGAATGCTGCGCAATGATTCTATTTTAAATGGAGCTTTAGATTCCATGCGGGGGAGCTTTTATAGCTCGGTTAATACATCAACAGGTATGTATTCATCCTTAAGCAGCATCGGAATCACGACAACCTCTGATTACATGGCAGGCGGTAAACTCGAAATCAATGAAACCAAATTAAAACAGGCTTTAGAGGATGATCCTGAAAGTGTAGAAGCTTTATTTGCTTCGGAGGATGGGATTCTATCAAAGCTGCAGAAAAATATATCTGCAGCTACTGACCAGCTGAAGGCAAGAGCGGGAACCTCATTGTCGACCAATGCTACGTTTACGATGGGAAGAGATTTAACCAATATTGATGATCGTATTAGTCGATTTGAGGACAGGCTAGTCCAGGTAGAGAATCGCTACTATAAACAATTCACTGCGATGGAAAAAGCAATTCAACAGGCAAACAGCCAATCAGGATATTTATCATCGATGTTTGCGACTGGTTAATAAAAAGGAGTGTACGTATAAATGGCAATACAAAATCCGTATCAGGCTTATCAAACGAATACTGTTACCACTGCTTCACCGGGAGAATTAACGCTTATGCTGTATAATGGATGCCTGAAATTTATTAAAGCTGCACGAGTTGCGATGGAGTCGAAACAAATCCAGGCCAGACATGAGAATCTTCTAAAGGCGCAAAATATCATTAGTGAATTACGAATCACTTTAAATATGGATATGGAGATCTCACAAAATATGATGGCGATGTATGATTATATCAACAGTCGGTTGATAGAGGCGAATACAAAAAATAATCCTGCTATGTTGGATGAGGCGGAGGAGTTAGTTTTAGAGTTTCGTGATACATGGAAGCAGGCTATTCAACTTAATCGACAAAAGCAATATTCCACAGGCGGACAAGCCTGATTCTATTTAAAGAAGGGCCGAAAGATGAAGTAGATTGTTCATCTTTCGGCCCTTTTCTTTCTATATTACTCGACTATATCTTGATCTTCTATATGAGTGATCCACATATGATGCACACTATTAATAATACCAATCATGAGAATTTGCACAGATCCAAGAATGGCTAAGTTCAATCCTTGTAATCTTCCAGTTATGAAAGAATAGATGTTAAATATGATTAATACAACTAGTAAGCCATTCAGTATATGGATACTTTTACCCCTTTTCATTTCTCATCCTTCTTCCATTTTGATTAAAAACCCTTATGTGTTATTTATACCCATTATTGCCGATTATTTCTGTCATAGCAAGCGTTTTGTTGTATATTAAGAAATTTTTGTTCTTTTTAACGAATATTAGTGCTTAGGCAAACTAGGAAATTGTGTCTATTTCTTTATCACAAACTAATATTTGTAGGCAATTTACCGATAAAAAGAATAAGGAATTTGGACGGAGAGTGAACGCAATGCAGATTCAAGCAATCCATTCGGGGCAAAGCTTAAACGGAAAAAGCAATCAATATTCAGTTGGACAGATCCAGTCTGTAACCATTAAGGAACGGGTATCCGTTAATACAGCTGTTGTTTCTTTAAAAGGGAAAGAGATGAGCATGACGTTTGAAAATGGAGTGCCGGCACAGAACAAGGCTCAAGTTGAGATTACAGCAATTAACAATGACCAATTAACGGTTAAAACTCTTTCAACAAGTCAGCCCGCAGCAGAAGGCCAGGCTCCTACCAAGGTTGAAGAGATTCTGAAAGCGGCCGGTGTTGATGCATCTAATAAAGACTTCCGTCAAGCTGTGCAAATTTTGCAGGAAAAAGGGTATCCACTTTCTAAAGATAGCTTACAGACGATTCAGCGCTTTATGAATACAGAGGCAGGGACAGTGGAGCAAAAATTAGCTACCATTACGGCTTTGGCGGAACGTCAGTTAGAGGTACGCATGCCACAGTTGAAAGCAATTCACTCTGCCTTGCATGGTGAATCGATTGGGAAGATGGTCAGTGAGATTGGAAAAGAGCTTCCGGAGATTTCGAGGATTTCTACACCATCTATTCATCTGCCGATAACTACAATCCGCGATTTAAAATCAGCCATCATACACCAACAGGATTCTGCCAAAATCACTGAACAGGTGATGAAATTTATAAAGGATTCACCAGATCTTTCTCAAGCTGAAAAGAGTGCCATCTTAAAATCTCTGCAGGCTGGTAAAGAAGCTTTACTTCAAATTCTTTCCCTCATTGATAAAAGCAAGGTAGCAGTCACTCCAGTGAATATGGAGGTTTCTGTTCATGGCAAGGAAGTAATGGATTTGATGAAAAGTGTTCAAAAGGATTCTTCCATGGCGATGGTATTTGCAAAAGCAACGGAATTTCTGAGTGGTGACTCTGCGAATCTATTTGAAGGTATTGAACGTCTGACAGGAGTGGTTGAAAAGGCAACAGAGCTTGTGTCCAAGGGTAGAGAATTGTCAGCGCGCAAAGAACTGATGACGGCATTATCAATCATGCAGGAGGAAAACCCAAAATTAATGGATGTAAAACCGGCCAACTCATTAACCGAATCTGAGCAGAATGCAATCAATCAGATCATCCAGGGGCTAAATCTCTCATCAAAAGATGTGATCGTTACTGAAATTAGTAAAAAGCTATCCCAGCTTACGATCGATTTTATACATATAAAAAGAGAGATTACGAGAAATTTGGATCAGTCTATCCAAATGATGGAGCAAAAACAGCCCCAGGTTAAGCAGGTTCTGGAATCTACCATTAAGCAGCTGGATCAAGCTATTTTAAAGGGTGAATTCATGCTTTATACCGATATGTCGACGGAGAAGAAGCTCCTGCAGTCTAGCAGCAGATTGCAGGAAGCAAAGAATTTGCTTATGAGTGGAAAGTTCCTTGAGGCGAATCAGATTGTGAAGGAAGTTAAAGCATCTGTAGAAGGTCTTTTGTTTAAACCGTCTGATGTTAAAGTTAAGCATTTTGTGGCAGGCATGACGAGTAATGTTGGTGAAGATGTATTTACTCAAGGTGCAAAGCCAGAGCAGTCTGGACGTAATGTGCTGGAGTTGATTCGGAAACTTGGGATGATGAATGAACATGAGGTGGCGAAATCTTTTTTGAATGGAAAACAGCCTGAAATGCCGCAAACTGTAAAATCCTCTCTGCTTTCGATCTTGCAATCTGACCAGCTTAATCCGAAGCTGGCTCAGCAGGTGGAACAGGCTGTTCAAAATCTAACCGGTCAGCAGCTTCTAGCTAAGCCTGACTCATCCGGTATGCAGAATCTGGCCATGCAGCTTCCGCTTTTACTTCATAAGGAAGTTGAGAATGTGAAAGTATTTGTAAACTCTCAATCTGATAAGGATCAAATTGATTGGGAGAACTGCAGCCTTTACTTTGTGATGGAGACCAAGCGGCTTGGTGAGATTGGGATTTCGCTGACGGCAACCAATCGAAATTTGTTCCTAACCTTTAAAAGTGATAAGGAAGATTTACAGCAATCAATGACTCGGATATCGGATTCATCGCTTGATCGGTTCAAGGAAATTGGTTATTCGATTGGCTCGGTTCAATTTAAACCGATGACCGTGGAAACGAAGAGCTCAGAACGAGAGGCAAGTCCAACAGTCCAAACAGCCTTTACGAAAAAGGGGTATGACATAACGATATGAGACAGCAATATTTCAATCAAATGAACCGTAAAAAGATGAATGGACCGACCGCTGCCGTCATCAGGTACGATGAACAAAATGGAGAGGCCCCGCAGTTAGTCGCTCAGGGAACTGGGGAAGTAGCCAGAAGGATTATTGAAACAGCTAAGAAAAATGATATTCACCTGCAGGAGGATGAGTCATTGGTCAGCCATCTTTTGGACATTGACCTTGGAGATTCGATTCCTCCGCAGCTTTATGCAGTGATTGCTGAAATCCTCCTTTTATTAGAAGAGCTCGATAAACAATATAACTAGCCCGTCGATATATAAAATAAGAGGACATGGAGGTTTTTGTGAATGGAATTTTTAACAGAGGAACTTATTGTGCAAAAATCATCTCAGGAATTAACGGCATTGCTGTATGAAGGACTATTAACCAATTTATATGAAGCAATTGATCAAATAGACGAGCCTAATTTATTCCAGGCTAATAAAAGCCTGCAAAGGGCCAGTGATATCGTTCATCGACTTGGTGTGGGACTTCGGTATGAAGCAGGCCCAATTACGGAGAATTTGGACACCCTCTATAATTTCCTGGCTGATGAGCTGATCCGGGTAAATCTAACTAAGAATACGGATAGCATTTCATTTCTGATCAAAATCGTTGAGACCCTATCCACTGCCTGGAATGATGCCATGCAACTGAAAAATAATGCAAAGGCTGATTCGTTAATTAAGATGGTATCGGCCTATGAAAATAACGTGATGAGGAAAAAATTCTAATAGAATGAGGGAGCATTTCCATGAAAATTAATCATAATATATCTGCCTTGAATGCCTATCGTAATCTATCAACTAATACAACCAATACAAATAAAAGCTTAGAAAAGCTATCATCTGGGCTTCGTATTAATAAAGCTTCGGATGATGCAGCGGGACTAGCTATTTCAGAGAAAATGCGTTCACAAATTCGCGGTCTAAATATGGCGGAACGAAATGCCCTTGATGGAGTTTCTCTCATTCAAACAGCAGAAGGCTCCTTGTCATCTGTCCATGAAATGCTGCAGCGTATGAGAGAGTTAACGGTTCAAAGCGCGAATGGGACGTATACGAATGAAGATCGTGAAGCCATCCAGGAAGAGTATAATCAGCTTACAGCAGAAATTGATCGTGTTAGTGAAACGACTGAGTTTAATAGTGCGAAGCTATTAGATGGAAGCCAATCTGAATTTAGTTTTCAAATAGGCGCTAATGCAGGCCAAACGATTGAGTTAACGATAAATAAAATGAATGCTGAAGAACTCGGATTAGGAACCGCAGCTGCACCATTAAATGTGAAAACAGCAGAGGCTGCGAATGCTGCTCTTTCAAAAATTGATGCAGCGATCGCGGCCGTTTCTGCTGAGCGTTCCAACTTAGGTGCGATGCAGAATCGTCTGGAGCATACGATTACGAATTTACAAACAATGAGTGAAAACGTAACCTCTGCAGAATCACGGATTCGTGATGTAGATATGGCTCTTGAGATGACTGAGTTCACAAAGAATACCATTTTAAATCAGGCAGCACAGGCCATGTTGGCACAAGCCAACCAACTTCCACAGGGTGTGCTACAATTATTGAAGTAACAAAGTTGAGGTGATCTCATGGAGGTACAACGAGTAGGCAGGACTGGTTTGCAAAAGGTCAGTTCTAAGGAAGAGGTAGCCAAGGATTCGATTGCCTTTAAAGAGGTTATGGGAACCAGGCGCAATGATTTGACTCTTGAGCGATTGACACGGAAAATGCAGGAGATTGAGGAGCAGGGCAAGAGGCTCGGTGAAACTCAGTCGGTTGATCATTTGCGAAAATATAAGAAGCTTGTGAAAGAATTTTTAGATGATGCCGTAAAAAATGGGCTGCAATTAGAGGAGCATCGCGGTTTTAATCATCGTGGATCAGCAAAGGTGTATAAGCTTGTAAAAGAAGTGGATAAAAAGCTGGTTGACCTCACAAATGCTGTCCTTGATAAGGAAGATAAACGTATACATTTATTAGGCATGATTGGCGAAATCCAAGGAATGCTCATTAATATTTATACGTAATGGGGGTTTGGCCTTGGCTTTTACCGAAGTCAGGGCTTTTTTAAATGAGAGACAGAGGAGCTCGGTTTATGATGAGTGCACTGCGGGAATATTTTCAGGTAACAAGGGAAGCGATAGAGGTATTAAGTGATTTGAGCTGGGAAAAAGACCGCGAGATCGCTATTTCTAGGCTGGATGAAATCATTCGTATTCGGGAAAGTCTGCAAAAAGATATACAGCCTCCTTTTACTGACGAGGAAAAAAAGCTTGGCGAGTTATGTGTGAAGCTGAATGAAGAACTGGCGAAAGCAATGGCCAAACGGAGAATGGAAGTGGCTCGGAACCTTAAAATGGTACGGGAGCAAAGGCAGCATAATCAAAAATATGCCAACCCCTATGAGGCGATTTTGACAGATGGAGTTTATTACGATAAGAGGAAATGATTACCTCAAATGAATTATCATGAGAAGTAGTGCTTTTTTGTTGTTGAATAGGGTATACTATATATGAATTCCTTGAAAATCCTGAATATTTAAACTTAAACAAATTGTCGATATAGGCAGGATTTTTAAAAGGGATTAGAGAATATTATAGTTATAGAGTAGAAAAGGAGGACTCACTTATGAATTATAACATTCGTGGTGAAAACATTGAGGTAACTCCAGCAATCAGAGAATATGTAGAGAAAAAAATCGGAAAATTGGAAAGATACTTTACAGAAACACCTGATGCAAACGTACATGTCAATCTGAAGGTGTACAATGATAAAACAACAAAAGTTGAAATCACTATTCCGCTACCTAACCTAGTGCTACGTGCAGAGGAAACAAATACAGATATGTATGCAGGTATCGATTTAATTAACGATAAATTGGAAAGACAAATTCGTAAATATAAAACAAAAGTTAACCGTCGTTCTCGTGAAAGCGGTAAAGAGTTATTCACTTTTCCAGCTGGAGAAGTCGGTGTTGAGCAAGAAGAGGATGATAAATTAGAAGTTGTGCGTGTGAAACGCTTTGATCTTAAACCAATGGACAGCGAAGAAGCAATTCTTCAAATGGACATGCTAGGACACAATTTCTTCATCTATACTGATGCAGAAACTGACGGCACTCACATCGTTTACAAACGTAAAGATGGCAAATACGGCTTAATTGAAGCACAAAGCTAATTTTATACTTGATAATGGGCAGCTCCTGTAAGGGGGCTGCTTTTTCATTGAATGATCGTGATCAGAAAATGGGCATAAATCCATCTCGTTCAATCAAAACTTGAACTTATTGAAACCTCATCTATGGAGGCACCTAGTCTACTATGTTTGTGTATCAATTCTATTATAATTAGAAATCAGCCTAACCATTTATGAGGAAACCTCTCTTCAATATTTAAGCCCTTCATGCAATTTCTCTATCAAAATTTCAAAGCTCAGTTATGAACTTAAGTATATTTTGAGGTAAAATAACCCAAAAATATCATGTGTGTACACACTCCTTCTGTTGTTTTGTCCATTTGTAAGTGTTACTATTAATGTGAAATTTAAAAATATGAACGATTATTAATCTATATCATTCTAGGGCTAATGAACCCTGTACAGATAAGAGGAGAGACTGCTTAATGGGGATTTTGAATAAATTGTTTGACCCTAATAAATCTGAGCTTAAACGCCTGAATAAGGCTGCAAATAAAATAGAAGCTTTGGCATCTGCCATGGAAGCTTTGTCTGATGAAGAACTGTCTGCTAAAACAACGGAATTTCAAGAACGTTACGCGGGTGGAGAGAAACTCGATGATATACTGCCTGAGGCATTTGCAGTAGTCAGAGAAGCATCACGCCGTGTCCTTGGCATGTATCCTTTCCAGGTTCAATTAATGGGGGGTATCGCCCTTCATGAAGGTAATATTTCTGAGATGAAAACAGGGGAAGGTAAAACATTGACCTCCACTATGCCTGTTTACTTAAATGCGATTACTGGTAAAGGTGTTCATGTCATTACAGTCAATGAATACTTAGCAAGCCGTGACGCCACTGAAATGGGGCAATTATTTAACTTCCTTGGGCTTTCAGTCGGCTTGAATCTTACTGGAATGAGCCGTGAAGAGAAACAGGAAGCGTATAATGCCGATATTACCTATGGTACAAATAACGAGTTTGGGTTTGATTATTTACGTGACAATATGGTGCTGTATAAGGAACAGATGGTACAGCGTCCGCTTCATTATGCTGTAATAGATGAGGTTGACTCCATCCTGATTGATGAAGCACGTACGCCATTGATTATCTCTGGTTCCGCTCAAAAATCAACTCAGCTTTATATACAGGCGAATGCCTTTGTCCGTACTTTATCAAAAGAAAGAGATTACACATACGACGAAAAGACAAAAGGTGTTCAGCTGACTGAAGAAGGAATGAGCCGTGCTGAAAAAGCATTCGGCATTGATAACTTATTCGATATTAGCCATGTTGCCTTGAACCATCATATTAACCAGGCGTTAAAAGCGCACGTTTCCATGCATTTGGATGTGGATTATGTGGTTCAGGATGGCGAGATTGTCATCGTTGACCAATTTACCGGACGTCTAATGAAAGGTCGCCGTTATAGTGATGGCTTGCATCAGGCTATCGAAGCGAAAGAAAACCTCGATATCCAGAATGAAAGCATGACACTTGCGACGATTACGTTCCAAAACTACTTCCGTATGTATGAAAAGCTTGCTGGTATGACTGGTACAGCGAAGACTGAGGAAGAGGAATTCCGTAATATTTATAATATGAATGTTATAGCGATTCCAACGAACCGCGACATCGTGCGTGATGACCGTGCAGACTTGATTTTTGCCTCTATGGAAGGGAAATTCAAAGCGGTCGTTGAGGATATCGCTGAACGCCATGCGAAGGGTCAGCCAGTATTGGTTGGTACAGTGGCGATTGAAACGAGTGAATATGTATCTGAATTATTGAAGAAAAAAGGAATTCCGCATAGTGTCCTGAATGCGAAGCAGCATGAACGCGAAGGAAATATCATCCTTGATGCCGGTCAGCCAGGTGCCGTAACAATTGCTACGAATATGGCGGGCCGTGGTACAGATATCAAGCTTGGTGAAGGTGTGAAGGAAGTGGGCGGTCTTGCGGTTATCGGTACGGAGCGTCATGAAAGCCGCCGTATTGATAATCAGCTGCGTGGACGTTCCGGTCGTCAGGGAGATCCTGGTGTTACACAATTCTATCTTTCATTAGAGGATGAATTGATGCGCCGTTTTGGATCTGACAATATTAAGAGCATGATGTCCCGTCTCGGTATGGAGGATGACCAACCGATTCAAAGTAAAATGGTATCTAAAGCCGTTGAATCTGCGCAAAAACGAGTTGAAGGTAATAACTATGATGCCCGTAAACAATTGCTTGAATATGATGATGTACTTCGTCAACAACGTGAGATTATTTATAAGCAGCGTTTTGATGTACTATCAAGTGAGAATCTGCGTGAAATCGTAGAGACTATGATTCGTTCCTCTCTGCAGCGCAATGTCTATGCCTTTGCGCCTGATGTGGAAAGCGAAGAGTGGCATATTGAAGGATTGCTTGATTATGTCTATGCCAACCTTCTGCCTGAAGGTACTTTTAATGCTGAGGAATTAAAAGAGCTTGATGGGGAAGAATTAATTGAATTAATTTATGGCAAAATCATTGAAAAATACAATGAGAAGGAAGAAGAGCTTTCTTCTGAGCAAATGCGTGAGTTTGAAAAGGTAATTGTATTGCGTGCGGTTGATAGCAAGTGGATGGATCACATTGATACAATGGAACAATTGAGACAAGGTATTCATTTACGTGCCTATGCTCAAATCAATCCGCTCAATGAATATCAGCAAGAAGGTTTTGCGATGTTCGAAGCCATGATTTCTGCGATTGAGGATGATGTGGCTAAATACATCATGAAAGCTGAGATCCGCAATAATCTCGAGCGTGAAGAGGTTGTGAAAGGGCAAGCTGTTAATCCGAAGGGTGATGAAGGAGAGACAGTTAAGAAAAAACCGAAACGCAATGAAGAATCCGTTGGGCGAAATGCTCCGTGTCCATGCGGAAGCGGTAAGAAATATAAGAATTGCCATGGAAGATAAATAAGACATGTCAGTATCTTTAAACGACGTTGACGCGTATAATAAGATATGTTAAATAAAGAGGGACGGCTAAAGGATAGGCCGGCTCTCTTTTTCCTGAAAAGGAGATTTCAATTGTGAGTAACAAGCTTTGTAAAAATAGATGAGGTGAACGTAAATGGAAATAGCAGAAATTCGTAACGAGTTAGAAAAAACAGCCACACGTTTGGCGGACTTTAGGGGGTCTCTTTGACTTAGAAGAAAAAGAAGCCCGTATTATGGAATTGGACGAGATCATGTCCGAACCATCATTTTGGAATGACCAAGCGAAAGCGCAGGGAATTATTAACGAGGCAAATGGCTTGAAGGATCAAGTGGGCGAATTTAATGCATTAAATGAGTCATACGAGAATTTGGATTTGACCTTTGAATTAATTAAGGAAGAGCCAGATGTAGATCTCCAGGAAGAACTGGAGAGCGAGCTTATGGAACTATCCGAGAGATTGAATGCGTTTGAGCTTCAGCTGTTATTGAGTGAAGAATATGACAAGAATAATGCCATTTTAGAGCTTCATCCAGGTGCAGGCGGAACGGAATCTCAGGATTGGGCATCCTTACTGCTGCGTATGTATACAAGATGGGCTGAAAAGAAAGGCTTCAAGGTAGAAACACTTGATTATCTCCCTGGTGATGAAGCTGGAGTTAAAAGCGTAACGCTAGGCATTCGAGGCCACAATGCGTATGGCTATTTGAAGGCAGAAAAAGGCGTACACCGCCTAGTACGTATCTCGCCGTTTGACTCCTCAGGACGTCGTCATACCTCTTTCGTTTCCTGTGAGGTAATGCCTGAATTCAATGATGAGATTAATATCGAAATTCGTACAGAGGATTTGAAAATTGATACGTATCGTGCGAGCGGTGCCGGTGGTCAGCATATCAATACAACAGATTCTGCCGTTCGGATCACTCATTTACCAACGAATACAGTGGTCAGCTGCCAAACTGAGCGCTCCCAAATCAAGAACCGTGAAACAGCTATGAAAATGCTGAAATCCAAGCTTTATCAACTGGAAATCGAGCAACAAGAAGCTGAATTGGCAGAAATTCGTGGAGAACAAAAGGAAATTGGCTGGGGAAGTCAAATCCGTTCCTATGTATTCCATCCATATTCCATGGTTAAGGACCATCGTACAAATGCCGAAACTGGGAATATTCAGGCTGTCATGGATGGAGATTTAGATATGTTCATCGATGCTTATTTACGTTCAAAATTATCCTAATTCATATAGAACTTTTAAAGGATCAGCTAATTTAGCTGGTCTTTTTTAATTTAATTTTTTAATGAATTTTTTAATTATTTTGTAATTTCTGTAACTTTTATCCGTTTTATACGGTATTATTAATAGGTGTAATTTTTGAAAGGAAGTGATGGCATGAATGATACGGCTCTTGAAGTGAAGTCATTAACGAAAAAGATTGGCAGCACTGTTATTGTCAATGATGTTAGTTTCAGCGTTAAAAAGGGTGAAATTTTCGGACTGCTTGGTCCGAATGGTGCTGGTAAGACAACGATTATCAGAATGATTGCCAGTCTAATTAATCGTACGAACGGCCAGGTTCTTATTAATGGGCATGATCTGGATAGGGATTTTGAAGGGGCTATGCATGATTTAGGGGCAATTGTAGAGAACCCGGAGTTTTACAAATATATGACCGGCCGGAAGAATATGATCCATTATGCCCGTATGGCTAAAGAAAAGATTAAAACAGAGCGGATTGATGAAGTTGCTCGCTTGGTAAAGCTAGACCATGCGATGGATAAAAAGGTAAAGACCTATTCGCTGGGAATGCGACAGCGTCTTGGGGTTGCGCAGGCTGTGCTGCATCGTCCTCAGTTATTAATCCTCGATGAACCAACAAACGGATTGGACCCACAAGGAATACGAGAATTCCGTGATTATTTACGTCAATTAGCCAATGAGGGAATAGGTGTGCTAATTTCCTCTCATTTATTATCCGAGATGCAATTAATGTGTGATCGTTTTGCCGTTATTGAGAAAGGAAAGCTCATACATATAGAAAATAATATTATAGAAGAAAAAGAGGAAGACCTAAGAGAAGTGGTTTTCTCCATCAATAATGTATTGGCAGCAGTCAATGTAATTAAAGAGCAATTTTCAAGTCTGAATATTGTAAAGCAGGATAAAAAGATGATTACCCTCCAGGCAACACGCGAAGATATTGCCAAAGTAAATCGACAGTTAAATGAAGCAGAAGTAGATGTTTATGAAATTAATGTTGTGAAGAAAACGCTTGAAGATCGATTCTTCGAGATTACAGAGCAAGAGGAGGTGCGAGTATGATTTCATTGATTAAAAATGAATGGATGAAAATTTTCTCTAAAATGTCTTCGTATATATTTATCGGCTTTTTGCTAGTTGCTCTAGTAGGGAGTGCTATTCTAGTAAAGACCATGAATAATGCAGATGATTGGAAAGTGAAGGAAGAGAATAACATACAGTCCCAGCAAGCTGTTTTGGATGATCCGAAGACGTCTGAGGAAGAAAAAGAGTGGATTCAAGAAGATATTGCCCGAAGTCAGAAATTATTGGATACTGGTATCAATCCTAACCAAGAAACAAGTTGGACCTTTATGGTCAATTGGGTTACGTCAATCGCATCTTTTGTGACCTTATTTGCTGTTATTATCTGCAGCGCCTCAGTGTCCGCGGAGTTCTCTGATGGAACAATTAAGCAATTATTAATTCGTCCGCATCGGCGCTGGAAAGTTCTTCTCTCGAAATATATAACAACTTTATTATATGCAGCTACAATGGTGGTTGTATTAAGTGTTGCAGGATACCTTGTCGGGTTAATTTTCTTTGGTTCAGCATCATTCACAGATAAGATGATCGACCCTACAAGTTTTGAGGAAGTCATAACATTAGAAGCAGGCCCATACTTTTTTGAGCTTATGCTATTTTGGGTTCCAGGCTTCCTCATCATTATAACGATGGCTTTTATGTTGAGCACTTTGTTTAAAAGCCAGGCAATCGCAGTCGGTATATCTGTTTTCATCTTGTTTGCTTCTTCAACCTTAAATATGTTAATCACCTCCCTTGTTGAACGATATGAATGGTTAAAATTTGTTTTGTTCCCTCACATAGATTTGAGAAGATATATTATGGAAAGTGCGCCTATGTTTGAGGGTGCGACGGTTGGTCTCTCACTCGGTGTGTTGGCTGCTTACTATGTACTGTTTATCGCGATAACCTTTATTGTTTTCAATAAGAAAGATATTTCGATTTAATTATAATAGGTGCCCTTTACGGGGTGCCTTTTTCTTTGCCATTTGGCGCGATTATTGTCTGACTTTTTCATCTTTTGTTGCCTTTCATTGTTTCATAGTGAATTATCGTATAGAATGAATATACTTTATTAAATGTTTAGACGGAGGCTTTTGCAATTGTGAAGAAAAAAAGAAACGCACAGAAGGAATCACATCCTTACTTCAATCTAATTAAGGATTATTTATATGTTCTGATCGGCTCTGCCATTGTGGCCATCTCCTTTAATATGTTTTTATTGCCGACAAAAGTTGCATCCGGTGGGGTCAGCGGAATCAGTACGATTACGTATAATGTATTCGGATGGGAGCCGGCCTTTGTGCAATGGGCCTTTAATATTCCGCTTTTTATAGCTGGGGTTATACTGCTCGGTACGCATTTTGGAATTAAAACGGCTGTAGGAACGATCTTTTTCCCATTCGTTGTTTTCCTGACGAGTAACTGGTCTCCATGGACTCAGGATCCTTTATTGGGAGCTTTATTTGGTGGGATTGGTGTTGGTTTGGGACTTGGAATAGTATTCCTTGGAAAAGCTTCAACTGGCGGTACTGATTTAGCGGCGCAAATTGTTAATAAATATACCGGGCTTTCTTTAGGAACCTGTGTTGCCGCCATTGATGGCTTAATCGTACTGGCTGCTTGTCTTGTATTTGATATCGAGCAAGGTCTTTATGCATTGATTGGATTATATGTAACGAGCAAAACCATTGATTTAGTCCAAGTCGGCATTAATCGCTCTAAAACGGTTATGATCATTACCAATCATGAAACAGAAGTAAGAAGAGCTATTTTGGAAGAAGTGGATCGCGGGGTTACAAGAATATCTGCCCATGGCGGTTATACAGAGAGTGAACGTCCGGTATTAATGTGTGTAATTGATCAAACTGATTTCACAAAACTGAAACAAGTAGTTCAACGTATTGATGACCAGGCATTTGTCGTCGTTATGGATGCTGCTGAGGTACTTGGAGAGGGTTTTAAAAAATCCTAGATACAGCTAAAATAAGGGTATACAAATGTTTTCCTAATATTGGGAGGGTACTTCCTTGAAGAACTATTTGCATTTTGGCATAGCAGTTGTTATCATTGCCCTTGTTGGTTGTACAACTCATTCGGGTACTGAGAAAAACGAAACAGCCTCATCCACTCCCATTTCGATTGCTAATGATGGAAGTGAAGCGGCAAGGATTTATGAACAAAAATGTTCAAATTGCCATGGAGACACACTTGAAGGCCGAATTGGTCCTGGGTTGGTTTCTGTAGGTGAAAAATTATCCGTGCAAGAAATTGAAGCAATCATTAATGATGGGGCACCTGCCATGCCAGGCGATTTGATTGCAGAGGATGATGCTAAAAAAGTGGCTGAATGGCTTAGCAATAAGCAGTGAAGTATTTTAATAGAATTTACCAAACCGGAGGAGATTATCTTACCGGTTTCTGTTTGTCCTTTAATTAATTGAATAGGTTAAATGACCTCTTCTCTAAGATTGCAACTTGAGTACAATGAACCACAGGCATAGTTAATACTATATTTACGGTATCTGACAAAAAAGGTAATAGAGTTGAAATATAAATGTAATATAAACGTGGTTTTTCTGACATTTTATGATGTTATAATAAAATCGTGACAAAAGATGGATTTTTCCATCATAAAACAAGAAATAACGACACCTGTCGATAAAGCATAGAGGTACTATACACAACATGAAGGTAGAAAAAGGTGAAAACGACATGATAGAAATGATTAATGTTCAAAAGACATATCCTAATGGCGTTTCAGCAGTCAAGGGCCTAAATGTAAAAATCAAATCAGGAGAATTTGTTTACGTTGTTGGACCAAGTGGCGCAGGGAAGTCTACATTTATTAAGATGATGTACCGCGAAGAAAAACCGACAAGTGGTACGATCATGATCAATGGCAGGAATATTGCCAATATCAAAAACTCGAAGGTGCCTCTTTTAAGAAGAGATATCGGGGTAATTTTCCAGGATTATAAACTGTTGAATAATCTTACAGTCTATGAAAATGTAGCCTTTGCTCTGGAAGTAACAGAGGAAAGACCACAGGTCATTAAGCAAAAGGTTATGGACGTGCTTGATTTAGTTGGTTTAAAGCATAAGGTTCGTATGATTCCAACTGAATTGTCCGGGGGAGAACAACAAAGGGTAGCGATTGCCCGATCCATCGTTCGCTCGCCTAAGCTGGTAATTGCAGATGAGCCGACTGGTAACCTGGATCCAGAAACATCATGGGAAATCATGAAGATTTTCGAAGAAATCAATAGTCTCGGTACAACAGTTGTGATGGCAACGCATAATAAAGAGATTGTTAATACACTACAACATAGAGTTATTGCGATAGAGAATGGATACATCGTGCGTGATGAACAGAAGGGGGAATATGGCTATGAACTTTAGAACCTTCCTCCGACATATAAAAGAAAGCTTCAAAAATATTGGCAGAAACGGCTGGATGACATTTGCTTCTGTCAGCGCCGTAACAGTTACACTATCTTTAGTTGGTGTATTTGTTGTTATTATGATGAACTTAAATAACTTTGCCAGCAGCATTGAGAGTGATGTTGAAGTACGTGTCCATGTGGATCGCACTGCTACTGAAGAACAAAGGATTCAACTTGAGAGTAATCTAGAAAAATTAGGGGAAGTAGATTCTATTACTTTTTCCCCGAAAGAAGATGAATTAAACAACCTGATTGAAAATATGGGTGATCAGGGAAGTGCCTTTGAACTCTTTGAGCAGGACAATCCTCTGAACGATGTATATATCATCAAAACATATCGCCCTGACGATGTCGCAAAGGTTGCGGAAGAAGCAGGAAAAATGGATTATGTTGAAACTGTCAAATACGGACAAGGCTTCGTTGAAAAAATGTTTAAAATAGTCGATACATCACGGAATGTAGGGATTGTTTTAATCGCAGCCTTGTTATTTACGGCGATGTTCTTGATATCCAATACGATTAAAATTACCATCTTCGCAAGAAGACGTGAAATTGAAATTATGAGATTAGTAGGTGCCACAAATGGATTTATCCGTTGGCCGTTTTTCCTTGAAGGATTATGGCTCGGCATCATGGGATCTATTATTCCAATAGCGATTATTGCTGTAGGGTATAAGTTCCTTTACGATAATTTTGCATTAGGTTTAACCATTGATTACATGAGCCTACTTCCATACAATCCATTTATCATTCAGGTCTCCCTATTGATTGTCCTGTTTGGAGCTTTGATTGGTATTTGGGGAAGTTTAATGTCGGTTCGTAAGTTTTTGAAAATATAACCATCTAAATTTCAAACATTATCAATTGTGCCCCTTGTAACAAAGGGGCCTACATAGAATAGACAGATTGTGTTACCTAGTATGAAAGGGGAAAGTCACGTGAAGAAGACTATTGTTGCATTAAACACAGCGCTAGTGCTGGGTTTTGCTGGCCTCTTTGGAGGCAGTGTTCAAGCAGCATCCATTGATTCTTTACAACAAAAGAAGAATAACATCCAAGAAAAGAAATCAGCTGTTGAAACAGATATCTCAGAAGCAAACGGTAAAATCAATCAGATTGAATCTCAAAAAGCTGAAGTAAAAGCAGAACTTAATAAATTACAAAAATCAATAACTGAAACACAAGAGAAAATTAAAGAGAAAAATAGCCAAATTACTTCAACACAAGAGAAAGTTACAAGTTTAAAAGAAAGCATTAAAGAAATTGAGGACAGAATTGAAACTCGCAATGAGATTTTAAAAGAACGGGCTCGCTCCTACCAGCAAAATGGTGGAGGAGTGAATTATTTAGAGGTTGTTTTTGGAGCCAGCAGTTTTGGTGAATTTGTTGAACGTGTAGGTGCTGTATCCACTATTATGCAAGCGGATAAGGATATCTTAACGGAACAAGAAAATGATAAAGCTGACTTGGTTGCAAAAAAAGAAGAAGTTGAAGATAAGCTCAATAAATTAAATGCAATGAAACAAGAGCTGGTAACTATAAATGAAAAGCTTGATGGCCAGAAGGTCGAAAAAAATAAATTAATGGCTATTCTAAAATCCGAACAGGCTGAACTTGAAGAAGAAAAACTAAGCCTGGAGGAGGAAAAGCAATTATTGGCGAGTCAAGCAGAAGCTGTGAAAAAAGCCATTCAACAAGAAAAGGACCGTCAGGCAGAAGAAGCTAAAAAGGTTTCTGCAAGCACAGGCGGGGGAAATGGTAATACAGTATCTGCGCCGGCCATTACGTCCGGTAAATTTATGCGCCCTGCAGCAGGATATGTATCCTCAGGATTTGGCGGAAGATGGGGAAGAAACCATAATGGGATTGATATTGCCAAGTCAGGTACAGTTCCAGTCGTAGCTTCGGCAGCCGGTGTCGTAACAAGGTCAAATTTTTCAAGTTCCTATGGGAATGTTATCTACCTGTCGCACTATATAGATGGACAAGTTTATACAACAGTCTATGCCCATTTGAGATCAAGAAATGTTTCTGAGGGTCAAACAGTAAGTAAGGGCCAACAAATCGGAATCATGGGAAATACGGGTCGCTCATTTGGACAGCATTTACATTTTGAATTATACGTAGGTGAATGGACTGCTTCTAAAAAGAATGCTGTAGATCCATTGAAATATTTAAGTGGTATGTAAGTTGAAAGATGCACGTAACGCAGTTCTATATTGAACTGCGTTTTTTTATTCATGGGGTAAATGTGAATATGCTAGCAAAGAAACCCGAAATATGTCGGTTTACCTACTATTTTGGTGGATAAATAAAGTGTACTATTTAGACAACGCCTGCTAAAATTTGTATTATGGTATAGAATTTTACAAATAGTGAGGTGTGGCATGGAGGGTGTTATTTTGAAGGATTATCTGATCAAGGACGATCAACAGTTTACTGATTTTATCAGTAAACAAAAAGAACTCTATGATCCTACACAAATCGATTTACATAGTATTATATTTTCGCTGAATGATTTATTTCCTAATAACTATGAAAAACAGAAATATTTTCTGAAGGAATATTATATCAATTGCAGAGATGCTATAAAACCTCACATTTTAATGGAATACTTTACGATGCAGGGGGATACGAAAGAAGTAGAATCCCTCCTTCAAACTGAGAGAGAATTCGACAGTCCGGAGATGAGGACATGGCTCTCAATCTATTCCATCCTAAGTAAGCGAAGAGATGGTCTTTTAACTGGTACGGATTTAATTGATGCCATTTTTAAGGTGAAGAATACGAGTAATGAAACGCTTATTCTTTCATTAATTATTCATCTATATGGAATCAGCGAAACAGGCCTATATGAACCTTTTCATAAGGTCAGGCGTGTTATCGTACCAATGGTTGAATTAATGGATAATGATTTCCTGCGTGAATCATATTCAATCCGTTTGGCTGAGATGGAAGTTCTCACCTACCTGTATATGAATAAAATTGATCTCTGCAGAGAAAAATGCATGAAAGTGATTGAAAGACGCGAATTGGAAGTATATTTTCCTGTTATCTATTCCGTTTTCTATCACACATTGGGTCAATCCTTTATGTTTGAAAATTATCAGGTGGCAAAATACTGGCTAAATAAATCAATGGCTACTTTAAGTTCCCTGCCAGCCGATATACAATCCAAAAGGATGAGTTTTTTAATAAATACTATGGAGTTTTTGAACTCTTTTTGGGGAGTCGATACTGACTCAATACCAAAGGATGAAGCAGAAAAAGCCCATCGCTATCTTGTAACAGGACGAACAGAAGAGGCTTTGCATATATTAGATAATCTGAAAAAAGAGAATGGGTATTTAACTTCGTATCAGCTGTTTTTTTATAGCATCGCAACTGATAATGAAAAATTAATGCAAGTTGCCAGAGATGTTTTTACATCAAACTCAAACTTTTTTTATCTTCAACTATTGAACTCCGAGAATGTACATAGATACAAAGCAAGATTGGGAGGTGAATAGGTTTATGAAGCGAATAGCTGGGTTTGTCATCACGTTATGCATACTGACTTGCGCTTTTGGAAGTGCTGCAGTATTTGCTAAAGATCCAGGACCGATTGCTCCGGGTGCCAGTCAAAAATTAGATAAATAATCATACTATGTACAAGCCTTTCATACAGTATATAGTAGGACTAAGCATTGCACATTTATACGTGCAGTGCTTTTTTAATTGATAGAACTATGAAAGGAGCGATCTATGAAAAATAAATGGTACTGGTTATTTTCTGTAGCCATCTTTCTATTAGTTGTTACAATCGCTGGCTTGTGGTGGAAGTATGTGACATTGGAGAATACGCTTGAATCGAAGAATCAAAAAGAGAATCAGGCTGATTCCTGGCCCCAGTTTGATAAAGTACGACAGGCATATGATATTATTACGTCTAATTACGTAGAGCGTATAGATGGAGCGCAGCTGACTGAGGGAGCTATTAAAGGGATGCTTGGGGAGCTCAAAGATCCATATTCGGTATATATGGATGAAGAGACTTCGTCACAGTTTCAACAAACATTGGATTCCAGGTTTCAGGGAATTGGAGCTGAGATAAGTTTTATGGACGGGAAGTTTATCATTGTGTCACCATTTAAAAATTCCCCGGCCGAACGATCCGGTATAAAACCTGGTGATGAAATTATCCGTATTGATAGTAAGGATGTTAAGGGATTGGAACTATATGATGTGGTTTCCCTGATACGTGGGAAGATTGGAACTAAAGTGACGATAGACATTAAAAGAAACGGCAATGATCAGCCAATCACGTTTTTAGTGGAGCGTGATGAGATTCCGATTGAAACAATCCACACGGCTATAAAGAAAGTAAGGGATAAAAAAATTGGTTATATCCAAATCACCTCATTCAGTGAAGAAACTGCAGAGGATTTTCTGGAAGATCTAAAAGGTCTGGAAGAGGATAAGGTGGATGGACTTTTGATTGATGTAAGGGGAAATCCTGGAGGACTGTTAACAAGTGTTCAGGAAATCCTGGAGGTATTTGTAACGAATGAACATCCTTATATTCAAATTCAAGAGCGAAATGGCAAAAAGAATAAATTTTTCTCTACTTTAAAAAGTGAGAAGGAGTACCCGATTGCTGTGCTTATTAATAAGGGAAGCGCATCAGCTTCAGAAATATTTGCCGGTGCCATGCAGGAAGCGGAAGGTTATCCATTGATTGGCGAGAAAACATTTGGAAAAGGGACTGTTCAGCAGCCTGTTTCAATGGGGGATGGTAGTACCATTAAGTTAACCTTCTATAAATGGCTGACACCAAATGGTACGTGGATTCATAAAAAGGGTATTGCTCCGACGATGTCCGTTCATCAGGATAGCTACTATACCTTACAGCCCCTTGTTGTTACGGGAGACCTGCGGAAGGATATGAATAATAAACAGGTGAAGACACTGCAGCAGATGTTAGAGGGATTGGGATATGCACCAGGGCGTACAGATGGTTATTTTAGCAGTAAGACAGAGAAGGCTGTCCTAGCCTTTCAGCGGATGCATAAATTGCCGGTTACAGGGAGTGTTGATCAGGATGTCGCAGCTAAGCTCCAGCAGGCCGTAGTGGATAAGATTAAGGATGAAAAAAATGACCGTCAGCTGCAAACTGGTTTAAGTTGGTTGGCCCAGCAATAGCATTCGGGTCATGGTATGAGAATATAAAGTGCCTTGTTTTCTTAAAGGTGAATATCAAAAAAGTGAAGGCTATGAGCCTTCATTTTTTTGTATGCTGATTCATCCATTATTATTGTAATTCGTTACCGATCCTTTTGTTTCTTTGCAGGGAGGACATCTTAGAAGTTCTTGGTGAGTTTTGTAGTATAGTGACTATCTGAAAAGAATTGATAGGAAAGGAGGGGGGGATTTGATAGAATATTAAGTAAGTGTATGCGAGGTTGGTGATTAATTTGTGGGAAACGTGGATAATTGAAATTGCAAAAGGAATAGGCGAATTGTTTTTACACCCGCTTTTCTATGTGGGATTTATACTTACATATATACTTGGCTCCATGAGGGTCAAACAGGAAAGAAAACTGTTTCATGTCCGTGTAGAGGATTCTATGATTGAAATGAAAGAATATATTGTTCCTAGTTTAGTATGGGGACTCATTCTATCGGTCATCACTGGGCTACTCGGCTTAGCTGTACCATTTGATTTCATTGTAATCGTAGGAATCTTCATGTTACTGATTAGTGTAAGCATGCAAATCAGATTTCTTTCCCCGGCCTATACAGTTGGATTGGCCTTTCTTGTTATCTATATTTTATATGTAACAGGGTTTGAGGGCATCCTGAATAACAGCTATTTTCTATTTGAGCAGGCGATTTATCCTTCAATAGCTGTTTTAATAGGTTTATTGATTATTACAGAGGGAGTATTAATTCGGAAAAGAGGAGCTATTCAAGTTTCTCCTTCAGTTGAAAAAGGAAAGCGCGGTCTCTATATTGGAACGCAAACAACAAAAAGAGTTTGGCTGGTGCCGGTCTTATTATTTATTCCTAATGGAATGTTGAATGTTAGCGGAGATTTTTGGCCTGTCTTTTCATTTGGAGGAACGGATTGGAGTCCTATTCTGGTGCCATTTTTTATTGGGTTCTCCCTTAAAGTGAAAAGTAATTTGATGGGCAATGTGGCTGGAAGGCTTGGAAACCATGTAGCTATCCTAGGCATCATTGTATTAGCTCTGGCTGTAGCTGGAAAGTGGTATCCGATTGTCAGTTTAGCAGCTGCCATTGTTGCAATCCTTGGCAGGGAAGTCATACAGTTTGTGTATAAAAATAATGAAAATCAATCGAATGCTTTCTTCACTTCAGGAAAAAAAGGCTTGATGATCCTAGGTGTACTTCCGGAATCGCCGGCAGAGCGAATGGGTTTAAAAGCAGGGGAGCGTTTGACCCGTGTGAATGGACAACAGGTTTACAACTCTGAGCAACTTTATGAAGCCTTACAAATCAATCGTGCTCATTGTAAGCTGGAAGTCTATGATACGAATGAGCAAATCAGGCTTGTCCAAAATGCCTTATATGAGGGAGACCATCACGAATTAGGTATTTTGACAGTTGATAGTGAACTGAAGAGGTAGAAGCTTTAGTAATAGTATGAATGAAATAAAACAGTGGTCACAGGCTTACATCTGTGACCACTGTTTTATTTAGTTTTTGTGATCATACTATTCAAATATTCCTGGACTTATTCAAAATAATATTCCCTACTCTAATCAACTGGTCCTGATCAAATATTTCATCAAATTCCAATCTACGCTTACCATATTGGATTTTTAATCCTCTTTCTAATAGTCCATCCTTGAACCAGTTGACGTTTCTAACGGTCTGTCTGATACCTGAATCTTTGTATTACACTGAACCTCTTATTAACAAAAAATATTCTTTTATTGGTAGGAATTAAGTATCCGAAAATTTCCTTCTTACTGCTTTTATCATATTCACAGTAAATGAAGGCCAAAGCCTTCTCATTAGGTTCAAAAACACGTTGAATAAGGGTTCTAAAGAATACTTTATTCCTTTTAATTTCGTTATATTCATAAGGGGAGTAATTTTGGCCGTTATGTTCCAGCAAATTAGCGATGATGGCTTCTATTTCTCTTCTTTCCTGTTCTTCCCGTTCCCTGTTTAACCGCTCTTTTTCCTGTTGCTTTAGAAGGCGAGCTTGTTCCTTTTCAGCTCTCTTTTGTTCGATGCTGGCTTTAACATCGGCGTATTTTTCTTTTTTTGTAAACAATTTAATAAGCATATCTTCTACTTTATAAAGTATCGTTTGATAAATGTTCATTTTAGCCCTCTTAACTATTCTTTTTTGCGCTATCAATACTCTTGCTATTCAATGGTGAAGGGGAGTATCAGTTTTCAGCCATAATTACATTTATGTAATCTAAATTCTTTTTGTAATAGTAGTATTGGTTTTTGTAATATTTGTAATACATATCGAGTAAATGTTATAATATGGAAAAACAATAGGGGTCATTTAATGAATTTAAACAAGGTTCGTAAGAGTTATTTTGATCTGGACTTATTGTTGATTATCTTTGTTTTTATGGGCATCAGCTGTTTCTATATTTATAGTGCACAGAAGTATTTACCTTATGGAAATCCATTTGCAATAAAGCAGGCCATTTATTTTTGTATAGGACTAATCCTGACATCGGTTGTTTATTATTTTGATTTGAGCCAGATTAAGAGAATGTCTATCTATCTATATCTTTTCGGATTCGGTGTATTAGCTTTCCTTCTAGTCGCTCCTGAAAGTATTGCGGAGGAAACGAAGGGGGCAAAATCCTGGTTTCAACTACCTGGTTTTTCTGTGCAGCCTTCAGAGTTTATGAAGGTATTTCTCATTCTTTTTTTGGCAAAAATCATAGTCTCCCATAATGATAAATTTATGAGAAATAAATCTCTTAAATCTGATTTCATCTTATTGCTGAAATTAGGATTGGCTGCAATTCCGCCTCTTGGATTGATTCTCTTGCAGCCCGATGCAGGTACGGCTATGGTAATCGCAGCTATTTTAATAGGCATGATTTTTGTGTCCGGAGTGAATTGGAGAATCATTTTCACCTTGATTTTAACAGGGATTTCTGCCGTGGGTACGCTGGCTTACATCTATCTTTATCATACAAAACTATTACTAAGCTTTTTAGGAGAATATCAAATAAATCGGATACACGCCTGGGTTGATCCATTTAATTTTAGTGAAGGCTATCAGCTTAAAAATTCCATACTTGCCATTGGATCAGGAATGGATTCAGGCAGAGGCTTTAACAATGGTGTTATGTATGTTCCGGAAGCTCACTCGGATTTTATTTTTACCGTAATTGGAGAAGAGGGAGGATTTATCGTTGCCAGTATGGTCATTGCTCTTTACTTCATTATGATTTATAAAATAATTGCAATTGCCACATTAAATAAGGGACAGTATGAACGGTATATCTGCATAGGCATCGTTTCCATGCTCTCCTTTCATATCTTTGAGAATATAGGAATGGTCATGGGACTTGTTCCGATTACTGGCATTCCTTTACCATTGCTGAGCTATGGAGGGAGCTCAGTATTGGGAACTCTTCTCGCTTTAAGTATTGTGTTAAATATATCTGCAAAGACAAAGACCTATATGTTTTCTAAATAATAATTGTCAATCCTCTCTGTTGTGAGAGGATTTTTTTGTAATCAGACATCTGGATGCGCCATATAGATTGATACAAAAGAGATTTATTTAAAGGAATAAATAGTATAAGAGTTTGTTCTGGAATTATTTGACTGTTAAATAAATAGGTAGTAAAATGTTCTTAAAAAAGAACGTTTCTATATTTAATATGGATTTAGACCATTAGTCCGTATTCAGGACTTAATCACCATCATTATATGCTATATTTTTGACGTTATTGTTCTTTAAAAAGAACATTTAAGGAGGATATTATGTATCATAAAAATTGTTATATCTGCCATCGAGCTTCTTATAGCAGCTGTGAAATTGGTGAATGGCTATGTCCTTCCTGTGGGAATGATTTAACCAAACAACAGGTGTTAAGAGCCTTAGAGTATTCGCAAAATAAACAAATTTATTATGAAAAATATCAGATGGAAAAGGACAAATTTCATTTGTTTTCGACATAAGTCTAGTTTAGAAACGGCATATATCATCCTTTTTACCTATATTTGTAGAAAAATGAAGGAAAATATACCCAAAAAATGTTTGAAAACTACAAACAGTGGCAATAAAATAGTGAGTAAGCAATTATACTAATGAAGACTGACAGTAAAGGGCAAACTTATTGAAAAATAAGGACGCAAAGTCACAGGTCTAAGGTTTAATTACTATGATGGCTGGACTGCCTGAAATAGAGGAAAGTATTTTAGGGGGGAGATATAGTAGATGTGTACCGTTAAAGCTGAATTGGATCAAGAGTGGGTAAATCTTATATTGATCGCCCGACAAATAGGATTTACTAAAGAAGAGATTAGGGGCTTTATAGAGAGAGAAGAAAACGCACAGGAATGAGGGTGAATATATGAAATGCCTCGGTTTCAGTTGAAGTTCGGGGTATTTATTTTGCTTTCTTAAACAAGAAAAAACACTTACAGCTATATAAGTGTTTTGGGAATTCTAGTATTTATTTTAAGGCCTTTCTATTCAATCTTTCTTAATACGCCATTTATTAAATTCAATAAACTCTCTGAACTGATCTTTGGATACTCCCGAATTCATTGCTTCTTTTATTAACTCTGCCCAGTCCTCATCAAGATTGGTCATGTCTGGTTCATCGTGTAAGAGAGCATCTAGCGGGATATTTAGTACAGCTGCTATCTTTTCAAGAAATTGAACGGAGGGATTCACCTGTATATTTCTTTCGAGTGAACTTAAATAGGACTTTGCTACTCCCGCCTTCTCCGCTAGCTCCGTCATAGACATCTTTTTCTCTTTTCTAATTCTTTTAACACGATCACCGATCATTTTAAATTCCCTTTCTGGATAAAAAATTACAATTATGTAAACGTGGTCATGAACTGATAAAATTATTATAATAGTTAGAACCTTCACATTCAATTGCTTTTAGAATTTGACTTGAAAACGTAGCGAAATTGTAATCTTAATAGGTTAATGGCCATTCAGTATTAGTTACATGGTTCATGTTGATTGCTCTCTGCTATAGTGTATCCTTCGATTTGAAATGTACAATGTTCAATCTGATGATTGTTCTTTAACCAATTCTGTAATTGAATAAGAATTTCATCACGGTCCACTTTTTCTCAACGACAACATGGCAGCTAAGTGCAGGGAAACCGGATGTGATCGTCCAGATATGTAAATCATGCACATCCAGAACACCCTCTATACTCATTAGACTTTTTTCTTACCTGCTCGATTTGGATGCCTGTCGGAGTACCCTCCATTAGAATATGATAAGAGTCCTTTAATACACGCCATCCGCTAACTAAGACAAGAGTTGCTACGATCATGCTGGCAATCGGATCTGCCAACTTCCAGCCGAACAGAATGATTAAGATTCCGGCAATGATTGCGCCGACTGATCCAAGTAAATGCCCTAATACATGAAGGAAGGCTCCTCGCATATTCAGATTTTCCTCTGTATCACCTCTCATCAAGATCCATGCAACCGCTAAATTGACAATCAATCCAATTAGAGCAATCCAAAGCATATTGGAGCTAACCTCTGGCGGCACTCTAAAACGTTCAATTGCCTCCCAATAGATAAAAAAGGAAATAATGATTAAAGTCATGCCGTTTGTAAATGCAGCTAATATTTCGAAGCGCTTATAGCCATAGGTTTTGGAGTAGTCAGCAGCCTTTTCTGAAAGTTTAAAGGCAAATAAGCTTAATCCCAAAGCAGCTGCGTCGCTGAGCATATGGCCAGCATCGGAAAGAAGAGCAAGACTGTTGGTCCAAATCCCGCCAATCACTTCTATAATCATGAAGGCAAATATTAAACTAAAGCTAATCGCAAGGGCTTTTTTATTTGCATTATGATGATGATGATGATGGCCTTCGCTTCCGTGACTATGATGATGCCCATGTTGATGATGCCCACTCATTGTAAACTCCTCCAATCTCAGGATTTATAGGTATGTTTACAAGCCTGTTTTCTGTTGACTATTTAATCGTATTATATATGTTATGCCCCCTCTTTATTGAATATCTATCATGAAATAAATACCTGATTTAGTTTCAGCACATGGTTCAATTTTATTTTCGGTTTATTTGGAGTATTTTTTAGACGAACGAAATTATTTAAATATTATTATTTTATAATACTACCTAAGTATAAATCATAATGATTGCAATGTTCATTAGCTTTTTTTCCTTGATGGCAGATTTAGAGGGATCTCAGTTAATCCCGAGAATCTATAATCATCCAAATGAATAAAGGGGTTATGAATGTTTCGGAAGGTATGCAGTTGATTATAGTTCTTTTCATATGTGTTCTGAAAAGTTTGGAAGCTGCCTCTGAAATAGCCGGAACGTGTAATTGACAGTATTAAGAAATCAATAATCAGATATATATTAACTCAAACAAATATCGAGAATAACCATAGATTAAGTGATGATACTCAGGGTATTGCTGAAAAGGTTGCTTGTCTATAGTATATCCATCCAGTCAGAGATGATGGCTTAAGTTGTTTTAGAAGATTAGAAAGTATATCCATATAAAATGAAAGGATCTTCTGGCCAATATAGACCTGAAGATCCTTTTTGCATAGTTTATCCACAGGGGGAAATTTACTTTGCTTATTAAATGTTATGAATAAACTGTGATTACCGTGTATAAGTGTGTGGACAACTTGGCTTATCCACAGGCGGTTAAAGTTCTATTCCATTCTCTTTCATTTCTAAAACAGTCAAAATGAACATAGCGTGTGACCAAGTAAGCGGTAATACCCAGGCAGGTCTGCCTGTAATTTTGTCAATTTGCTCTGCTAAAAGATCCAAATCAGTGGCATGATCGACGACCCATTTAAATAATTTCTTTGCTTCAAGCTGTTTATTAATGCGAATATAATAAATCGCGAGCCAGAGCGTCGATATGATCCAAGGGTCACCACTAATATAGATATCCCCCGGGAAGCGTTCGATACCGCCAATAATCTTGGAGCGGCACAGTCGGTCAATGGTGGCAGCTGTTTGTTTCATTTTTGGATCATTGGCATCAATCATATTGAAGGGTACCTGAAGGCCAAGTAAACAGATATCGATGACATCATCCCTGACCTGACGATAGATTGGATATCCCTTGGCATCATATTCCTTTGAGACATCCTTGCCCTGAGCTTTCTTATTTAAGTAGGCCGGTTCATCGAGTCTTAAATGAAAAGCTCGGAAAAACGCTTCATTCGTCTCATTGTAGCCAATCTGCATGATAGTCTTTTTAATAGCTGCTGCAGTATTCCTATAAAGAATAGCTTTTTCGGGATGACCTAATTTCTCGGCCCATTCAGAAGATCCTAACAGCCCTCCATATACTGCGGCGGCTGAATAAAAGTGTTCAGCTTCTCTTTTTTCCCATATATCCATGCTAGGAAGAGGGAGATGGGTGATGGGATCGATAAACTTAGTAAGGAAGTCCGCCCCTTTTTCCATGACTGGCCACATTTCAACTACAAAGTCCTCATCACCGGTAATTTCATAAAATTGATGGAGTCCCCACAGAATGGAGCCTGTTTCATCAATTTGCAAGCCCCAGGCAGGAGCTAAATGTCCGTCTAAATAGTGGCGCTGATCCCATTTTCCTTCCTCATCCTGAAGAGTTCTGGCAAATCGGTAAAACTCTTTAACCTGTCTGTGATAGCCTGCACGAGCATATGCAGTGGCGGTGTAGGCTGCATCACGACCCCAGCAATAGGAATATCCACCTGAAAAGGCATATTCCTCATCTACCTCAGGGGCAGCAATGAAACCGCCATTTTTATTATTCATTAAATGAAACATAAGTAAAGAACGCTCATAAATTTTCTTTGTTCGTTCATCTTTAATTTCAACTGGCTTCGCTTGATCCAAATATTCATACCAATAGTGCAAGGTCTCCTTGAAATGTTCGTCAAAGGGAATCTCTTTTACATCCTTTAAGATGTCAATCGCTCCTTGAGAGCCGTTGCCTGCTGCAATATAAAGCGTAATGGATTTTTCCTCGTTGGGATCGAGAGAAAGCGGATCATATTCAATTCCACATGATGATTTATTGGCAATTCTTTTACCCCTAAGAATACCGTCATTTAGCTCCTTAAATGTAGCTCCACATTGAAATTTCTTAACGTTATGAGTGGAGCCAACTGCAAATCCATATTCTCTGTGGTAATGGGTAAAGCTATCTGTATCTTCCTCGAACATAACAGTTTGATAGCGTCTTTTTTCATCAATCATAAAATCGCTGTAAACTACGAAGCTTATATTTTGTGGACGATCTGATAGATTTTTAAAGGTAAAGTGTCGAACATAGACATCTTTTTTGGGTAACACAAAATCGAGCTGTCTGATAGACAAGCCAGAACCGCCGAGTGTGGAAATCGTTTCTAAAATGTTCGTACGGTTCATATAGGCTTGTTTATGATTCCAAACATTCTCATGAAGGAAGAAGGTCTTTACCGAGCCTTCAATGCCGCGAATACCTGTATAAAATAGATTTAGATGCTGAGGAAAATCGATATTTGGCCATGTGATTCTTTGCGCCTGCCCATCTTTTGTTAAAGATACCAGCATGCTTGAATTACCAATGATTGCTTCTGTAATATAAGGTTTTTTTTCCAACAAAATCCCCCTCAACGTTGAAACAGTACATTTGTTTTATCCCTTCACTGATCCTGATGTCAAACCGGATACTATTTTTCTTTGGAAAATCAACACCAATATAACAATTGGAATGGTGACGATGACAGTTGCTGCCGTTATATCACCCCAAGGAATGGTGTAATCACTTTGGTAAAGGGATATACCTACTGGTACAGTTCGTGCTGCTTCTTTTGAATTAATAGTTAAAGCAAATAAATATTCATTCCAAGCTGCGATAAATACAAGGATGGCTGTCGTAAATACGCCGGGTGCAGCCAATGGGAAAATGATTCTTCTAAAGGTTTGAAATGGTGTAGCACCATCCATCTTCGCTGATTCCTCAAGATCCTTTGGTATTTTCTGAAAGAACGTGGATAATAGCCAAATAGCCAAAGGTAAGCTGAATGTAATATAGGGAATCACCAACCCTGTATACGTATTACGTAAATTGAAGTCGGTTACAAAGTTATAGATTGGTGAAATAATAGCGATATGCGGAAACATAGATGATGCTAGTATTACAGCAAATATAATACCCTTTCCTTTAATCGGTAAACGTGTTAACGCATAAGCTGCAAATGATGCAAACGTGATGGCGATTACGGTCGTAACGGTAGAAACGATTAAACTATTTTTCATGTAACCGAGCAGGGGCCTTGAAGTTAAAGCAGATTTATATGAATCTAGAGATGGATTCTTGGACCACCATTTATACGAGGCAAAAATTTCACCCGGTTCTTTTAAGGATGTAAGAAAGACCCAGAGAAATGGGAACATGATAACAAAGATAAAAAGAGCAATCGACACATAGAAAAGTATGGTTTTTACAGACTTCTTCATTTAATTTTCCCCCTTTCCGTTTATGCGGTCTCCAAATAGGTCAGAACCTATGAATTTAATGTAAATCAGGCTGATAATCGCCACTGAAACAAACACAATCATCGAGAGGACGGAGCCTTCGCCGAAATTTTGTTGAGCGAATAAGGTTTTATATGCATATATGGTAATCACTTCTGTTGAATTTGCAGGTCCGCCGCCTGTTAAGACGAAAATGAGGTCAAATACTCTGAACGCATCAAGTGTACGGAAGAGCAGGGCAACAAGAATGCTGGATTTTAATAAAGGTAGTGTTATTCTGCGGAATTGGTACCACTTGCTTGCTCCATCGACTGAAGCAGCTTCATAAACATCCTTGGGGATGGTCTGCAAGCCCGCTAACAATAACAAAGCCATATAGGGTGTTGTTTTCCATATATCCGTTAGAATAACAGACGCCATCGCTCCGGCACCTGTGCTTAATAAATCCCCGGCGTTTGAAATAATATGAAGCTCTTCGAACAAGTGGGCGATAATGCCTGATTGCCCATCATAGAGGAACATCCACATCATCGCTGATACAGCGGTAGGGATCGCCCAGGGAATTAATACAACTGCTCTGACCGCACCTCTGCCAAAGAACGCTCGATTAATTAATAAGGCAATGGCTAATCCAATCACCAATTCAAAAAAGACTGTAATAACTGTGAAAATCATCGTATTGGATAACGATTTCCACATGCGTGCATCAGATAGGTATTTACTGTAGTTACCTAACCCAACAAAGTTTTCCTTCAAAATAGAATCAGAGACAGAAGCAGATAAAGCAGCTGTATCCTTTGCAAGTTCTGACTGCTCTCCCTCGATCGCTTTCAATTCACCACTGATGGATTTTAAATCAGCTTTATAGGCTTCTGCTGTATCCTCATTAATGGAGGCATATTTTTCATCTTTCTCCTTAATAGGTTCAAAGTTGGCAACCTTTTTCTCTACATATTCATATTGCTTTTCGATATCGGATTCATTTAAAAGTTTTTGATGATTTTTTTCAATGAGTTCTGCCCATCGGCTGGATTTATCGCTATTCAATTCTTCTAGATTTTTTTGTAGATAATAATAATCAGTGGCATACCGTTCAAGGTCAACTTGAGAAGATAGCATTCGTACGGATTTCTCTGGAGTATTCAATCGATAATCAAACATACTGTTCCAAAAAGACATGGTAATTGGATAGAGAACAACAATTCCAATTAGTATAAGAGAAGGGATAATCATGGCATATCCTAATTGTCGTTCGGATAGCGAAAATTTCTTTTTCATATCATTACTCCTTTCAGGATGGACTTCAAAAGCTAAAAAATAGGAGACAAGCTTTTGTGCCCATCTCCCTCCCATTGCCGTTCCTATTAGGCTAAGTTATCTATTCCTTCAATGCAGCCTTCATTTTCGATTCCATATTTTCAATGGCTTCATCAACTGTAATATCCTTTGTTAATGCTTTAGAAATTTCGATTTGCAAAATATCCGATATTTCCTGGTAATTTGGAGTAACCGGCCTAGGTACAGCGTTTTCTAGTGTTTCAACAAAAGACTTTTCTTTGAAAACAGGAGCCGCATCCTGTACTTCCTTATCCTCATATAAAGCTTTTATGGTTGGAGCACGTCCGCCTTCGGTCGCAGAGATTTTTTGTCCTTCTTCCCCAGTCATGAATTTCACAAATTCCCATGATTCTTTTGGATGATCAGTATAGCGGTTAATCATGGCCATATAGCCTCCGAGTGTCGAAGCTGAGCCTGAATCACCAGCAGGCAAGGAGGTAAAGGCAAAGTTGCCAGCTACCTTTGAGGTACTTTTATCAGCAGCTGTTTTTTCCATATAGGGCCAGTTGCGTGCGAATACAGTTTGGCCTTCTTTAAAGGCAGATTCAGTTTCCGTTTCGGTAAAAGTTAAAATGTTATTTGGCATGAAATCTGCGTTTGCAATTTCAACCATTTTACTAAGTCCTTTTTTGGCTTCTGGACTGTTAATGACGACTTCATTGTTTTCATCGATGATTTTGCCGCCGTAGGAGGCAATGAATTCCATGGCGTTCACAACAATACCTTCATATTGCTTTGCTTGGAAGACAAAGCCTGAGCTTGTGCCTTCTTTCCCGTTTCCTTCTTTAGCCATTTCTATCAACTCATCCCATGTTTTTGGGGGTTCGCTAACCAAATCTGTTCGATAATAAAGAATACCGGCATCTGAGTATTTTGGCAGAGCCCATTGCTTACCTTCAAATTTCCCGGCTTCAACTGGACCGGGGAAGTAGTCTTCGAGATTTATTTTATCCTGATCGATGAAGCGGTCTAATTCCATCGCATAGTTAGCTTGGGCGAACTCTGCCGGCCAAACAACATCTGCATCAAATACATCAATTTCAGCACTTTTACTACTGAATGCGGTTACATATTGATCGTGCTGTTGAGTAGAACTATTCGGCATTTCCTGATAGTTTACCTTAATATTCGGATGTTTTTTCTCGAATGCTTCTATCAGTTTTTCTGTACTGCCTGTCGTATCGACTCCTCTGGCATATGTAATTTCAACTGTTTCTTCTTTTGAATCGTTCTCATCATTAGAGGTTTCTTCGGCATCCGAACATGCTGTTAAGGCAATCCCTAAGAAAGCAGCAGAAGAGATGGATAACCATTTTTTAAGTTTCATATTTTCCCTCCTATATTAATGAATACTTGCTTCTTTATAAATTCCTTTAGATTTGGTTAACGAAACCTAATTTTGGATAAAATTTCATACATGATCCTAAAGGCCTATGGACACATTTGAAGTCAGAGGGGTGCCAAATGGAGGGCCAGTCAGCGATTAACTTAGTATCCTGCTGGATTAATCACATGAAATGTAATATATTTGTAGCTGAATAGAATTGCTGGAAAATAGCTGCGTGATTCCAGAGGAAGCAGGTGAGACCTCAGATGAAGATTTTAATAGCTCTTTTAGCTCCAGGTTTATTAGTTGTGCTCTTTTCAAGAGTGACATATAGCTGCATAGTCGGTTTATGTTTAACTGTTGCCCTAATCGCCGCATCAGCGTATAAAGGCTATACATCATCCTGGCCTCTGATTATAATTGACGCATTTTCATTAACGGCGGGGTATTGGTATTCTCAGCGGATGATCAAAAGAACACCTAAAAGTGCATAAACAACAGACTGAGTCTTCCGCAATATTGAGGAAGACTCTTTTATTTTTTTGCAGGATGGGCATAAATGATATTATTAAAGTTAAAAAAATGGGAATGTTTGTTCGCTTTTTATTGGTTTGTTTATAGATGATTGTGGTAAAATATTGTTATCAAATAAAACGAGACTTGAGATGAAAATGATGAAAGGGGCTTTTGTGTGAGTAAACAATTTGAATTGGTTTCCAAGTATACTCCTCAAGGAGACCAGCCAACTGCAATTAAAGAGCTAGTGAATGGAATTAATAATGGCGTTAAGCATCAAACGCTGCTTGGCGCTACTGGAACCGGAAAAACATTCACGATTTCAAACGTGATAAAAGAGATTAATAAGCCCACCCTTATCATTGCTCATAATAAGACGCTTGCTGGACAGCTGTACAGTGAATTTAAAGAGTTCTTTCCGAATAATGCAGTCGAGTATTTTGTCAGTTACTATGACTACTATCAGCCTGAAGCGTATGTACCTCAGACCGATACCTTTATAGAAAAGGACGCCAGTATTAATGATGAGATAGATAAACTGCGCCACTCTGCAACATCTGCATTATTTGAGCGGAAGGATGTCATTATTATTGCCAGTGTGTCCTGTATTTATGGCTTGGGTTCTCCAGAAGAATACGGGGAAATGGTTTTATCCATACGAGTTGGCATGGAAATGGAGCGGAACCAGCTATTACGTAAATTGGTCGACATTCAATATGAACGAAATGATATTAACTTTCAACGCGGAGCATTTCGAGTAAGAGGAGATGTAGTAGAGATTTTTCCGGTCTCAAAGGATGAACACTGTGTACGTGTTGAATTTTTCGGCGATGAAGTGGAACGGATCAGAGAGGTGGATGCGCTGACTGGAGAAATTATCGGCGAAAGAGATCATGTAGCTATCTTCCCTGCATCCCACTTCGTTACAAGAGAAGAAAAGATGAGGATTGCTATTCAAAATATTGAGACGGAATTGGAAGAGCAGCTCACCTTTTTAAGAGGTGAAGGAAAGCTTCTCGAAGCACAGCGGTTGGAGCAAAGAACCCGTTACGATCTTGAAATGATGAGAGAAATGGGCTTTTGTTCAGGAATCGAGAACTATTCCCGACATCTGACCTTAAGGCCGCCGGGCTCTACCCCCTATACCCTTATTGATTATTTCCCTAAAGACTTTTTAATGGTTATAGATGAATCCCATGTTACAGTCCCGCAGGTTCGCGGAATGTATAATGGAGACCGCGCCCGGAAAGAGGTACTTGTCAATCATGGTTTCCGTTTGCCGTCCGCAATGGATAATAGGCCTTTGCAATTTCAGGAGTTTGAAGAACATGTCAACCAGATTGTTTATGTGTCTGCTACACCGGGGCCTTATGAACAGGAGCATTCACCGGAAATGGTTGAACAGATTATCCGTCCAACAGGACTGCTGGATCCAACTATTGATGTTCGCCCGATTGAAGGTCAAATTGATGACTTGTTAGGGGAAATTAACGAGAGAATCACAAGGGATGAGCGTGTCCTAATCACTACATTGACTAAGAAAATGTCTGAGGATTTAACGGATTATTTAAAAGAGCTTGGCATCAAGGTTCAATATTTGCACTCTGAGATTAAAACACTTGAACGAATCGAAATCATCAGAGATCTGCGTCTTGGAAAATATGATGTGTTGATTGGAATAAATCTACTGCGTGAAGGGATTGATATTCCGGAGGTCTCACTCGTAGCTATTCTTGATGCGGATAAAGAAGGATTCCTGCGTTCAGAACGGTCTCTTATTCAAACGGTCGGCCGTGCTGCCCGTAATTCGAATGGTCATGTTATTATGTATGCAGATAAAATAACGAATTCCATGGAAATAGCGATTTCAGAGACTAAACGGCGCCGTGCGATCCAGGAAGAGTATAACAGGAAACATGGCATCGTTCCTAAGACGATCCAGAAGGATATTCGCGATGTCATTCGGGCCACTCATATAACGGAAGATGAAGAAGAAAAAGCTGCAAATAAATACGAGAAACTATCCAAGAAAGAGCGCCAAAAAGTAATTGCAAATATGGAAAAAGAAATGAAGGAAGCAGCCAAAGCGCTTGATTTTGAACGTGCTGCCGAACTTAGAGATTTAATTTTAGAGTTAAAAGTGGAAGGATGAACATAGGATGGCACTTGATAAAATTGTAATTAAAGGGGCCAGGACCAATAATCTTAAGGATATTGATGTGACAATCCCCCGGGATAAGCTGGTTGTACTGACGGGTTTATCCGGTTCCGGAAAGTCCTCTCTGGCTTTTGACACAATCTATGCGGAGGGACAGCGCCGCTATGTGGAATCTCTTTCCGCATATGCCCGGCAGTTCCTCGGCCAAATGGATAAACCGGATGTTGATTTGATTGAAGGGCTGTCTCCGGCGATATCAATTGACCAAAAGACGACAAGCCGCAATCCTCGTTCAACCGTTGCGACAGTGACAGAGATTTATGATTATATGCGTTTATTGTATGCCAGAGTCGGCAAACCAGTCTGTCCTGTGCATGGGATTGAAATTACATCTCAAACGATTGAGCAAATGGTAGACAGAATCTTGTCCTATCCAGAACGCACGAAAATGCAGATTCTGTCTCCGGTTGTAACAGGCAGAAAAGGTACCCATGTCAAAATGCTTGAAGATATTAAAAAGCAAGGGTATGTCCGTGTCCGTGTAAACGGAGAAATGTATGATTTGGATGATGATATTCGTCTGGATAAAAATAAAAAGCATACGATTGAAGTGGTCATCGACCGGGTTGTCGTGAAAGAGGGAATCAATGCCCGCTTAGCTGATTCACTTGAATCTGCACTCCGTCTGGGTGATGGTAAAGTTATCATTGATGTAATAGGCGAGGAAGAGTTGCTTTTCAGTGAGCATCATGCTTGTCCGTATTGTGGATTTTCAATTGGGGAATTGGAGCCTCGGATGTTCTCGTTCAACAGTCCATTTGGCGCCTGCCCAACATGTGATGGACTGGGCTTTAAAGTAAAAGTTGACCGGGCTGCCGTAATTCCTGACCCGGAATTAACATTAAGGGAGCATGCAATCGCTCCATGGGTACCTACCAGTTCTCAGTATTATCCTAAATTGCTTGAATGTGTATGCAATCACTATGGTATAGATATGGATGTTCCAGTCTCTCAACTACCGGAAAGCCAGCTTGATAAAATTCTTTATGGCTCGGATGGGGAGAAAATCTATTTCCGTTACGAGAATGATTTCGGGCAAATACGGGAAAACAGAGTGGAATTTGAAGGCGTATTGGCTAATGTAGAGCGCCGGTTTAAAGAAACGAGTTCAGATTATACACGCGATCAGATGGAAAAATATATGGCCGAGCAGGCATGTCCAACCTGTAAAGGCTATCGCCTGAAGAAGGAAACAATGGCGGTATTAATAGCAGGACAGCATATTGGCGAGATTACGGCCCTCTCTATTAAAGATGCTAACGATTTCTTTGAAAATTTGAATCTATCCGAGAAAGATATGAGTATCGGCCGTTTGATATTTAGGGAAATCAAAGAAAGGCTGGGCTTTTTGAATAATGTTGGCTTGGAATATCTGACATTAAACCGAGCAGCCGGAACACTTTCAGGGGGAGAAGCACAGCGAATCAGATTGGCTACTCAAATCGGCTCGCGCTTAACAGGTGTTTTATACATTTTGGATGAACCTTCAATTGGTCTTCATCAACGTGATAATGACCGATTGATTGCGACGCTGAAAAGTATGCGTGACATCGGGAATACGCTTATTGTGGTGGAGCATGATGAGGACACGATGCTGGCAGCGGATTATTTGATTGATGTCGGTCCTGGAGCAGGAGCGCACGGCGGTGAGATTGTCTCAGCAGGTACGCCTGAAGAAGTGATGGCAGATTCTAATTCCTTAACGGGCCAATATTTATCAGGGGAAAAATTCATTCCTTTGCCACAGGAACGCAGAAAGGGCGATGGACGATTAATCCAGATTAAAGGTGCTAAAGAGAATAATCTAAAAAATGTAAATGTATCTTTTCCGCTTGGGACATTTGTAGCTGTTACAGGAGTATCCGGATCAGGTAAAAGTACATTAGTGAATGAAATTCTCCATAAATCATTAGCTCAAAAGCTGCACAGGGCGAAAGCGAGACCAGGAAACCACCGCGAGATAAAAGGTGTGGAGGAACTGGAGAAAGTGATTGATATTGACCAATCACCAATCGGTCGTACGCCGCGATCCAATCCGGCAACCTATACAGGTGTGTTTGATGATATCAGGGATGTGTTTGCTTCCACAAATGAAGCGAAGGTCCGTGGATATAAGAAAGGCCGTTTCAGTTTCAATATTAAAGGCGGACGCTGTGAAGCATGCCGTGGAGATGGAATCATCCGAATAGAAATGCATTTCCTTCCGGATGTCTATGTTCCTTGTGAGGTTTGTCATGGAAAGCGGTATAATCGGGAAACATTGGAAGTAACCTATAAAGGGAAGAATATTTCTGATATTTTAGATATGACAGTAGAAGAAGCACTTCAGTTCTTTGAAAATCATCCGAAAATCAAACGGAAGATCCAAACCATTTATGATGTTGGTCTGGGATATATTAAGATGGGTCAGCCTGCCACAACACTATCCGGCGGAGAAGCGCAAAGGGTTAAGCTGGCGAGTGAATTACACCGTCGCTCCAATGGCCGCTCACTCTATATTTTGGATGAGCCGACAACAGGACTTCATGTTGATGATATCTCGCGTCTCTTGGAAGTATTGCAGCGCTTGGTTGATAATGGCGATACAGTGCTTGTCATTGAGCATAATTTAGATGTCATTAAAGCAGCTGATTATTTAATTGATTTAGGTCCTGAAGGTGGAGAAAAAGGCGGAACCATTTTGGCTACCGGAACACCGGAGGTCATAGCGGAGACACCTGAATCTTATACAGGAAAATATTTGAAGCCCGTTCTAGAACGTGATCGGGACCGTATGAATAATAAAATCAAGGAAAAGCAAGCCGCCAGATAAAACGGCTTGCTTTTTATCCATATCCGGCGTATTTGCTTCAGAGAACTTACTCATACGTTTGCCCGTGCACCTTTAGAAAACTCATAGATTAACGATTTCTGGCCAGGGTATAATCGAAAAGTTACCATTTTCCAATTGTTGTAAGGTATTGTTGATATATAAGAAACTTTCTTTCAATTTATACGTACAATTAGGAGAGGTGTCTGTATCTATGACAACAACTAATCGATTTCTGGCTGCTCTATGTTATTTCAGTTTCTTCTTTTTAGGCTTCATCTTTCCTACGGTTATTTATTTCGTAGCTGTAGATGATTTTGAGCTAAAAGGGCATGCTAAACGAGCTTTAATCTCACATCTATTTCCATTCGTCATGGGCATTATCGTGTTCTTTGTATTTCTAACTCAGCTTGCCTCGAGTTCGGAAATAACGGCCTTGCCCTATACTGCTATACTGGCTATGTTTCTTTTCGGTTTGATTAGCTTTATTGTGATGATTTGGAATGTCATTCAGGGTATTAAACTAGTAAAGGATTGATAGGTACATACCATAGAAAAGGGAGCTGGTAAGAATGAATCAAGAGAAAAAAAGAATTTTGGAAATGGTGAAGGAAGGCTTACTTAACGCCGATGAAGCATTATTATTACTTGAGCAAATTGAAAAGAAAGACAAACTGATTAAAGAAGATGAGCAAAGGACAGAAACCAGTGAATTATCAACGGTTGTAAACCAAAGTGAATCAGAATATAAGGGGTCACCATCCAAAAAGTCTGCATCCACAATGGATAAACTATTAGGAATCGTAGACGATGTTGTTAAAAAGATAAAAGATGTAGATTTTGACCTTAATTTTGGCTCAGCGGTTGATATCGAGCATATTTATCATCATGATCATGTATCTTTGCGTAAAATAGATGTCGATCTGGCAAACGGCAGTGTCCAGTTCCTCCCATGGGATAAGGACGAGATTAGGATTGAATGCCAGGCGAAGGTGTATAGGGCAGAAAATACGACTGAAGCGAGGGAAAAACTTCTTAAAGAAGTAACTTATTCGCTTGAAGAAGGAAGACTTCGATTTGCTGCACACGACAAATCCATTAAATTACAAGCAATCATTCGTGTGCCAGACAATCGCTATGAGGAATTGAAAATTCGACTATTTAACGGAGCAATTACCGGTGAAAATGTTAAAGTCGATACGGTCATGACCAAAACGGGTAATGGGCAAATTCAATTTACGGATTTGAATGCAAGAGAAGCAGAATTTGAGACGGTCAATGGTGTTGTCAATCTTAAAGGATTTGATGTAGGCGAATTGGAAGTCGAAACGATGAATGGTGCAATCCAAATCCAGGGAGGCTTCCGAAAAGGAGATTTCCAGACGATTAATGGAAGCATTCAATGTGAACAAACCGGCCGTTATGGAGAAACGATCCGAGCTAAGGCGTCGGCAGGAAGTATTAATCTGCAAATCCCAGCAAATACTGGATGTGATGGGGAGTTAAAATCCAATCTCGGCAGTTTTAATATTGACCTGAAGGGTATTCACATCATTGAGGAAAAAAGTGATGTGGTCCAAAAGATGCTCCGATTCAAATCAGAGGGTAATTATGAGGAATCCATTCATATTTTGGCCGAATCAAGAGCCGGTAATATTAAAATCAAACATTAATCAATACGTTAATGGATTAAAAGGAGCTGCGATGTATTTTGAAGGAAAAAAAGCGTTTTGTCCGTTCAAGGTCAGATAAGATTGTTTCGGGTGTCCTTGGAGGAATCTCACAATATTTTGGTATGAGTTCAAAGCTTTTGCGTATCCTATTTATAATCGCGCTCATTCCAACTAGCTTTATGCTGATTATTCCCTATACGATTCTTAGCTGTTTTATGCCGAGAGAAGAAGTGAAGGAGATGGACATATGAAATGGATAGCCAAAATACTTGTTAATGCAGTCGTTTTCGTATTGCTGACACAGATATTTGAAGGTGTTCATGTAACCGGGTTTGGTGCAGCCATTATTGCAGCCATTGTATTATCCATCTTTAACGTAATTGTCAAACCAATTGTAACCATCCTAACGATACCTATAACGATCATTACGCTAGGAATATTTCTGCTCTTCATTAATACCATTGTGTTAATGATTACGGATGCAGCAATGGGAAGTGCCTTTGATATCAATGGCTTCTGGCTGACATTCCTGGTATCGATTATTCTTTCATTGGTTAATACGATTATGGAAAGTGTAATGGATGATAAATAAAGAACCTGAAGCCTGTTTACTAGGCTTCAGGTTTTTTAGCATTCTTGCTTGTCCGTTATGATGGTTGTTTCAAAACCAAGACGTTTTAGCTGTGTTGCTAAGTTGGCTGCATTCTGCTTGTCTGAAAAGGCACCTAACTGAATCTTGTACAGTATTTTTTCCGGATCTGATTTTTTGGAAGGATTGCTTAATTTCTTTTTCAATGAATAATGAGAGATGATAGATTCGGCAATTGCTTGTGCACATTTTTTTCGGTAGTGATTGCTTTTAAGCAGCTTTATTTCATTTTCATTTGTCATAAACCCGCATTCAACCAGTACAGCTGTCATTTTTGTGGCGCTCAGCACATGAAAATCAGCCGTTTTAACTCCCCGATTTTGTAAACCGGTGGTGGCAATCAATTTATTCTGGATTTTTGTGGCGAGAGAGAGGGCTTCTTTGGGCCCTGATGTATGAATATACGTTTCAATACCTTCTGCTTTATGCCAACCCCGATTTACAGCGGCATTGGCATGAATTGATACATATAAATCTACATGGAGAGAATTTGCACGATTCGTTCTTTCTTGTAAAGGAACATCTACTATGTCCGAATGGGCAAAGAAAGTATTAACTTGATAGTTGGTTAATAGATCCTTTAAATATTCAGCAACACTTCGATTAAATTCATATTCCTTCATTCCATCCGGTGATGACTTTCCAGGTGTTTTATAGCCATGGCCTGCATCAATCATAATCTTCAACTTTAAAAGCCCCCTGTCCTTTTACTACCATAATATGAGGCAAGCCATCTAAATGGCCCATCTATGGTGACGTTTTAAATTAAAAGGACAGGATCTCTTGATTAAAATGGATATTATATTTCAGTCAGGCTTCATGGCTGTCAGAATGTATGTAATGGCTTCATCTAATATGCGTTATAGCACTCCATAGAATGTGGAAAGCCAATGATTAATCGAGCATAGAAGCTGCTTCTTTATCTACGATTACGGTTACTGCCGGATGCTGCTTTAGAATACTTGCTGGTAGTTGTTCTGTTAGATCACCGTGAATCAGTTTGTAGGTTGCTTCTGCCTTTGCTTCACCAGAAGAGAGCAGTATAATCTCTTTGCTTTTCATAATTGTAGAAATGCCCATTGTGATCGCTTGTTTTGGAACCTCATCCAGATGATTAAAGAAGCGGGCATTAGCTTGTCGAGTGCTTTCTTTTAATTCAATGATATGTGTCTTACTGGAAAATGGTGTTCCAGGTTCATTGAAGCCAATGTGACCATTCTTTCCGATTCCTAATACCTGAAGCTCTACATTACCAAGATTATTTATCACCGTTTCATATCGCTCACATTCCTGCATAAGGTCCTCTGCATCCCCATGTGGAAGATGAATATGATTTTGTGGGATGTCCAAGTATTTGAATAGATTATTCATCATATAGGAGTGATAGCTGTTTGGATTATCTTTTGAAAGCCCTATATATTCATCCAGGTTTACGGTATGGATTTGCTGATAGCTTGTCCCATTTTTCTGGTGATCCTCTATAAGATTTTTATAGAGACCGAGTGGGGTGCTTCCGGTAGCGAGTCCAAGGACTGCATCCGGTTTTTGCTTGATTTTGCTGATGAAAATTTCTGCTGCAATTTGGCTCATTTCATCATAATTGTCTGCTTTAATAATCCTCATAGTTGTTTGATTCATTGCTCTTCACCTCTGTAAGCTATTTTACCACGGCAGATTGTCGTGGATACATTAAAGTTTGTATCCATAATCACAAGATCTGCGTCTTTCCCAACAACAATGCTTCCTTTTTGATCATAAATATTAAGCTGTTTAGCTGGATTAACAGATGCCATTTGGACAACTTCTTGCAGTGAATATCCGGTAAAATGACATACATTTTTTATGGCATCGTTCATTTTGAGAATACTGCCTGCCAAAGTACCATCTGCAAGACGCGCTTCATCACCTGTAACGGTTACTTCCTGTCCGCCAAGATCATATTGTCCATCCGCCATTCCTTTTGCCCGCATGGCATCCGTAATAAGAATGGCCTTTTCTGTGCCTTTAACCTTGAGGGCAAGCTTTATCATTTCAGGTGATATGTGAATTCCATCCGCAATCATCTCCACGAATACCTGATCATGCAGCAAAGCTGCTCCAGCGGCACCTATGTCACGATGGTGTAAGCCGGTCATTTGATTAAATAAATGTGTAGCATTCGAAATTCCGTGTTCAATCGCCTCTGATGCCTGTTCGTATGTGGCATTAGTATGACCCATGGAGCAGATGATATTTGAATTGCGGAGATGTTTAATTAATTCCTTTGCACCAGGCTGTTCCGGAGCAAGAGTGACCAATTTGATTGCATTACCTGATGATTCGTTCCACTCCTTAAATAAATCCACGTCGGCATTCTTGATATGATGCAACGGCTGTGCTCCTGCTTTTGATGGACTGATAAATGGACCTTCTAAATGTACGCCAAGCATTTCGGTTTCTCCGGCAGGATTTCCGTTAATCTTAAAGCTTTTGATAGCTTGTAACGCTTTATTTATATTGGCAGGATCCTGTGTCATTGTTGTTGCAAGAAAAGATGTGGTTCCCTCTTTAGGCAGCTCTTTTGCCATGATTCTAAGTGCTTCTTCTGTAGAATCCATGGCATCAGCCCCGGCCGCGCCATGAATGTGGATATCAATGAAACCGGGCAGTACTAGCTGTCCCTCTTTAAGGGTGATAATTTCATCAGCGTGCTGTGGTGAGTTTTCCATAAGACCCACTTCTTTAATTTGATTATCTTTAATTAAGATATATCCGTTTTGCAGGATGGCATTCTCTTGATATATCGTTGCGTTTTGTATCAGTAGTGTCATTTCTCTTAAACCCCCAGGTAAGTTGTCCTATCCTTATGGTACTTTTAACTTTTTAGAAAAACCAGAATTATATTATTGTAATTGTATGGTTATGTAGGAAATAATGATAAAATGAAAGCACAAATTTAATAATCACTAGATCAGGGAGTGAATTTTTTGGCAAAAGTTAAAACAATCGACCTCATTGATGAATTCCAGCTTGAACTGGTTTGTGGTGAAGAAGGTGTAAATAGACCTATCACTACGAGCGATCTTTCCAGACCTGGTTTAGAAATTGCAGGTTATTTCGATTATTACCCTGCTGATCGTATTCAAATCCTTGGGATGACAGAATTATCGTTTTTCTCTAAGTTAAATGATGAAGAAAGAATTTCAAGAATGCAAATGCTATGCAGTGATATTACACCTTGTATCGTTATCACGCGTGATTTAGAGGTGCCGAAGGAATTATTGATGGCTTCTGAAAGCGTTTCTGTACCGGTTTTACGAACATCGATGAAAACGACCCGGTTTTCCAGCCGACTGACTAATTTCCTTGAAAGCAAGCTTGCTCCAACGACTGCTGTTCACGGCGTTTTGGTAGATATATATGGCGTAGGTGTCATGATTACCGGAAAGAGCGGAGTCGGAAAAAGTGAGACTGCGCTTGAACTTGTAAAAAGAGGACATCGTTTAGTTGCCGATGATTGTGTGGAAATTCGCCAGGAAGATGACGACACACTGGTCGGAAATTCACCTGAATTGATCGAGCACCTTTTGGAAATTAGAGGCGTAGGCATCATTAATGTGATGACTTTGTTTGGTGCGGGAGCAGTCAGAAGCCATAAAAGAATCTCCCTTGTCATCAATCTGGAGCTATGGGATCAGCAGAAGAATTACGATAGACTTGGTTTGGAAGAAGAAAAGGTACGAATTATTGATACGGATATCACCCGAATGAATATACCAGTTCGGCCGGGCCGAAATATTGCGGTTATTATTGAAGTGGCGGCTATGAATTTCCGTCTGAAACGAATGGGCGTTAATACAGCTCAGCAATTTACCGAAAAATTGAATGAAGCAATTGAAAAAGAAAAATAATTAGAGTAGGTGTTAGGGTAGATGAATACGATAGACCGTGTTGCCATACATATCGGTTCCATCCAGATTTACTGGTATGGAATTATTATTGGAATGGGTGTCTTTATTGGGCTTTGGCTTGCCATGCGTGAGTCAAAACGCCGTGGGTTGGACAAAGATTTGTTTGTTGACCTGTTGATCTATGCAGTTCCAATCTCTATTATCAGTGCACGTATTTACTATGTTATTTTTGAGTGGTCCTATTATAAAGATCACCTCGGCGATATTTATAAAATATGGAATGGCGGAATTGCCATTCATGGAGCCTTGATTGGGGCCGTCATTACAACCATTTTCTTTGCTCGCTCCAGAAATATATCCTTCTGGAAAATTGCTGATATTGCAGCGCCATCTCTTATTCTCGCGCAGGGTATTGGCAGATGGGGTAACTTCATTAACCAGGAAGCATATGGTGATGTGGTTAGCCGCCAATTTCTTGAGAATTTAATGTTGCCCGACTTCATCATTGATCAAATGTTTATCAATGGTGCATACCACCACCCGACTTTCTTGTACGAATCCCTTTGGAATTTCCTTGGATTTGGTTTATTGCTTCTGTTAAGAAGAGTTAATCTGCGTCAGGGTGAAATGTTCCTGACATACGTAATTTGGTATTCCATCGGCCGCTACTTTATAGAGGGGATGCGAACAGATAGCCTCATGCTGTTTGGTGAATTCCGAATGGCGCAGGTCTTATCGCTTTCATTGATTATTGGTGGAATAATCCTGCTTGTTGTAAGACGGAAAATGGGATATTCAGAGAAAAAATATTTAGACATATGATGTCCATTGCTCATAACCACATCTTTAGAATTTCAGATTGCAGGTTGTACATCGTGAACAGCTAAAGGGGTGGAATTTATGAAAAAAGATACCATATCAAAAGGGATAATGGCTGGGTTAAGAACTACGTGGATGCTCGGGAAGATTATTTTTCCCGTTACATTTTTAATATCCATCTTGCAATATACACCGGTATTACCTTGGATCATTGATTTGATAAGTCCTGCCATGGGACTGATTGGACTTCCGGGAGACGCAGCAATTCCGTTGGTACTCGGGAACTTTTTGAATCTCTATGCCGGGATTGGGGGCATATTGGCACTCGATTCTTTAACTGTTAAAGAAGTATTTATTATTGCCGTAATGCTTTCCTTTTCCCATAATCTCTTTATTGAAACCGGTGTTGCGCTAAAGGTAGGAGTTAAACTATGGGTTGTCCTGCTCACACGTATTGGACTCGCGCTATTATCAGCCATTGTCATTCATTTAGTATGGCAGGGCGGATCAGAGAGAATATATTATGGAATCAGCGGCAATGAGGAAGTGGTATCAGGCCTCATACCTGTGTTATTGCTGGCATTGGAAAAAGCAGCCTATGGAACATTAAAGCTGGCATTGATCGTTATTCCATTGATGCTAGTTATCCAAATTATGAAGGATCTTAATTGGCTAAATAAATTTTCGGACTGGATGAAGCCTATCACTAGGATGCTGGGGATGAAAGAAAACACATCCATGACTTTGGTTGCGGGCTTGGTCATTGGTCTGGCTTATGGAGCGGGAGTTATGCTTGATGCCGTTCGTGAAGATGGGGTTAGTAAAAAGGATATTACGATCGCCTTTATCTTTCTAATCGCCTGCCATGCAGTGGTGGAGGATACGGTCATTTTTATCCCTCTTGGCGTGCCAGTTCTGCCCCTGCTACTCATCCGTTTGGTGACAGCCATTCTTTTAGCCGTAACAATTGCATTTATATGGAAAAAGGTAGAATTAAGAAAGAGGAAGGACGAACAGCGTGAAGCAGAAAATCACAACATTACTATTTGATTTAGATGGAACATTAATTGATACGAATGAACTAATTATTGCTTCATTTTTACATACATTTAATCACTACTATCCAGGCCAATATTCACGTGAGGACGTCTACCAATTTATTGGTCCCTCCCTGGCTGAAACCTTTGGAGGATTGGATCCTGAGCGTAAGGATGAGATGATTGCATTTTACCGTGAACACAATTTTGCCAATCATGACTTACTTGTTCGTGAATATGAAGGTGTATATGAGACGATTGAAATACTTAAAAAAAGTGGATATAAAGTCGGTATTGTGACAACTAAAATGCGCAATGCTGTTAAGATGGGCTTGATTAAAGGCCGCCTTGAATCCTTTTTTGATGTTGTTGTCACACTTGATGATGTTCAAATGCCAAAGCCAGATCCGGAGCCAATCCAGTTAGCGTTGAAATTAATCGGATCTGAGCCTTCTGAAACGATTATGGTTGGAGACAATAGCCATGATGTTTTGGCTGGGAAAAACGCTGGAACGAAGACAGCGGGCGTTGCCTGGACAATCAAGGGAAGAGAGTATCTTGAGCAATTCAAGCCAGATTATATGCTTGAAAATATGCGCGATCTCTTAACGATTGTAAAGCAATGAGAAGAACTAAGCGTTATCCGGTAAAAGGTGATGGCAATTCCCTTTGGTATGTTTATAAAACCGTTCCCTTTTGGAAGGTTGTTCGGAATTTTATCGTTATACAGCTTGCGAGATATACACCTTTTTTAAGCATGAAAAATTGGCTTTATCGGACTTTTTTAGGAATGAAGGTTGGGCAGAAGACCTCCTTCGCCTTAATGGTTATGCTTGACGTTATGTTTCCAGAAAAAATATCCGTTGGACGTAACTCAGTGATTGGCTATAATACAACGATTCTCGCGCACGAATACTTAATAAACGAATACCGTTTAGGGAGTGTAATTATTGGTGATGAGGTGTTGATTGGTGCCAACTCTACTCTGTTGCCCGGAATTGAAATAGGTGATGGTGCGATTGTTTCGGCAGGGACCCTCGTTCATAAGGATGTTCCGGCAGGGGCCTTTGTAGGAGGTAATCCGATGAAAATCATCTATAGTGCGGAAGAAATGAAAATTAGAATCAAGGAAGATGATTTCTTTCGGTAAAAGAGGAACCCCGTTCATTAGAGCGGGGTTTTTAATTGTGTAATTTGCAGGCCTAATGATAGATTGGTGGAAAGGAATATCCATATCACTTGACGTTATTTGGAAGGAACGATACACTTTAACTTAACTTCATCATATTAGCATATTAGCGAACTAAAGTATTCTAAAAACTTATAATAAAGGACTGTTAATTATGCCGGATTTATTTATGTTTGAAAAGCCCTTGGGCATGCGTGACACATTGCCGGATTTATATAAGATAAAACAATCCATGAAACAAAGGATGATGGATCAAACGGTTCAATACGGATATCGTTTTTTGGAAACTTCATCACTCGAATATTATGAGACGGTCGGTAAGGTATCTGCTATCCGTGATGTTCATTTATTCAAGTTATTAGATAAAGATGGTCATAGTTTAGTGTTGCGACCGGATATGACCTCGCCTATTGCTAGGGTTGCTTCTTCCCATCTATTGAAGGAAGGGAATCCCGAGCGGCTCGCCTATAGTGCAAATGTGTTCAGAGCACAGGAAAAAGAGGGAGGACGTCCAGCAGAATTTGAGCAATTTGGGATTGAATTGATAGGGGATCGTACCCTTTCGGCTGATGCTGAAGTGCTTTGTCTTCTGTCTGATGTTTTAAAATGTGCTGGTTTGGAAAGATTCCATATTACGCTTGGTCATATTGGCTTTGTACAGGATTTACTCCTTCATTTTGGCGGTTGCGCAGAAACTGCAGGGATTATGAGGAAATTTCTGTTTGAAAAAAACTATGTTGGTTTTAAACAGTATGTGAATCAATTGCCAATCTCATTAAAGGATAAAGAGACTCTGTTTCAGCTTCTTTATTTAAAAGGGGGCCGCGAGATTCTGGAAATGGCTGAAAAACTGACAAATGGGCAGCTTGGTCAGCATGCGGTTAAAGAGTTGAAAAAATTGGCCGATATCCTTCTTTTAACAGATCATACAGAAATGATTACGTATGATTTATCACTTGTCAGCCATATGGATTATTATACAGGTATTTTGTTTGAAGTATCTGGGGAAAATGTAGGCTTTCCACTTGGAAATGGAGGAAGATACAACGAGCTATATAAACAGTTCGGGACAGATGCTCCTGCCACAGGATTTGGTTTACGTTTAGACCGTATACTGGAGGCGCTCGATTCAGGAGTTGAAGAAGAGCCGCCCCTTTGCATCATTTATCACCCTGTACAGCAACAGAAAGCGATAAGCCGGGCAACGGAGCTGCGACAATCCGGCATGCGCGTGGTTTTACAAAATGTGAATGGAATAAAGGATGTAAATACATTTACAAATCATTTTCCGAATATTGAATTTATGATTGACATGACAGATGGATCAGGGGGAGAGGGATAATGGAACAATTAACGATTGCCATGCCAAAGGGACGGATTTTGGATGAAGCAGTGGAATTATTAAGAAAAGCAGATTATCAGATTCCTCCTGATTTTGACGATACTAGAAAATTGATCATTCATGTAGAGAATGAAAATCTTCGTTTTATCCTGGCTAAACCAATGGATGTTCCCACTTATGTCGAGCATGGTGTGGCTGATGTAGGGATTGCCGGTAAAGACGTTCTGATGGAAGAAGCACGTGATGTGTATGAATTGTTGGATTTAGAAATAAGTGAATGCCATTTAGCAGTGGCAGGCATGCCGAATACAGAAATGAACAAGATTGCTCCGAAGATTGCCAGTAAATACCCAAATATCGCTTCCCAATATTTTCGTGAGCAGGGTGAACAGGTTGAAATTATTAAGTTAAACGGGTCCATTGAGCTGGCTCCCATGATAGGCCTTGCTGATCGAATCGTTGATATTGTATCGACCGGACAAACTTTACGTGAGAATGGACTGGTAGAGTATGCAGCAATCCAGAATGTGACATCACGATTTATTGCAAATCCGGTAAGTTATCGAATGAAGGAAAAAGAAATCGCTGAAATGGTAACTCGACTGGGAAAGGTTTTGCAGCCGAAGGAATAATTGGAGGGAGAAGGCATGGAAATTAAATCGTTAACGAGTGGATTATCGTTGAAACGTACGGTGGATGGCGGATCCGATGCTCAAAGGAAGGTTGTCCAACAAATCCTGCAGGATGTAAAGGAACGCGGAGATCAGGCTTTATTTTTTTATACAAAAAAGTTTGACCAAACAGAGATGGATTCTCTTAAAGTAACAAACGATGAAATGGAAAAAGCAATCGCCAACATGCCGCAAGAGATGATTTCAATCATGACTGAAGCTGCTTCAAATCTTCGAAGCTATCATGAAAAACAAGTGCAAAATTCATGGATAGATATGTCCGTGACAGGAACTATGCTTGGTTTAAGGCGTACTCCGCTTGATTCAGTCGGCATCTATGTTCCAGGCGGTACGGCCGCCTACCCATCCTCCGTATTAATGAATGCCATCCCGGCTAAAGTGGCCGGTGTAAAGCGGATTGTCATGGTTTCGCCGCCGGGAATAGACGGGAGATTACCTGACTCCGTGCTTGCTGCCGCGCATATTGCAGGCATCACTGAAATTTATAAGGTAGGCGGTGCCCAAGCAATCGGAGCTCTTGCCTATGGAACAGAATCAATCGGAAAAGTAGATAAAATTACAGGACCGGGTAATATTTACGTCGCGCTTGCCAAAAGGGAAGTATATGGGGATGTGGATATTGATATGATTGCCGGTCCTAGTGAGATTACGGTGCTTGCTGATGAAACGGCAGAGGCTCGGCATGTTGCGGCAGATTTGCTATCACAGGCTGAACATGATGAACGGGCATGCAGTGTGCTGATTACCACGAGCCGAAGATTGGCGAGCCAGGTCAAAGTGGAAGTGGAGAAACAATTGGCCGTGTTACCGCGTAAAGAGATTGCGCTCGCTGCCTGGAATAATTTTGGCGGTATATACGTAGCAAACACATTGGAAGAGGCGATTGAGGCTGTAAATGAGCTGGCCCCTGAACATTTGGAAATTCAAACAGCGGATGCGATGAATGTGGCGGGCGCAATTAGGCATGCAGGTGCTATTTTTATCGGTAAATATAGTTCTGAGCCGGTTGGCGATTATTTTGCAGGTCCCAATCATGTGCTGCCTACAAATGGTACAGCCCGTTTTTCAAGCCCATTGAATGTAGATGATTTTCAAAAGAAAACGAGCTTAATTATGTACAGTCAACAGGATTTTGAGGCTAATGCATCTAAAATCGCTGCTTTTGCTAGATTAGAAGGATTAGAGGCTCATGCGCGGGCCGTGGAATCGCGATTTATTTCGAAGGAGGAAGGTCAATGAAACGTACAGCCGAAATAGATAGAAGAACGAACGAAACGAAAATTAAGCTTGCTTTAGGCCTTGACGGTGAAGGTAAGACGGAGCTTTCAACAGGTGTGCCTTTTCTCTCGCATATGCTGGATCTATTTGCGAAGCACGGCCATTTTGATTTACGAGTAGATGCGGATGGGGATATAGAAGTGGATGGGCATCACACAACAGAGGATATTGGTATTTGTTTAGGGCAGGCGTTGAGTCAGGCGCTTGGAGATAAAAGAGGGATTAAGCGATATGGAAATGCCTTTGTTCCGATGGATGAAGCACTGGCACAGGTCGTTGTTGATTTGAGCAATCGGCCGCATCTTGAATTTAGAGCAGACATTCCGGCACCGATGATTGGATCCTTTGATACAGAGCTTGTACATGAATTCCTGTGGAAGCTTGCGATTGAGGCGAAGATGAATCTTCATGTCGTCGTCCATTATGGCCGCAATTCCCATCATATTGTTGAAGCCATTTTTAAAGCGCTTGGACGTGCGCTTGATGAAGCGACATCACACGATCCAAGGGTGAAAGGAATTCCATCTACAAAAGGGATGCTGTAAGTGGAGAGGGGTGGCAGTCTTGATTGGAATCGTTGATTACGGGATGGGAAACTTATTCAGCGTTTATAACGCATTAGACAGGCTGGGAGCGGATCCTGTGATAAGCGGTGATCCGACTGTATTGGCCGGCTGTGATGGGTTAATCTTACCCGGCGTGGGTGCTTTTCGGGATGCAATAACTGCATTAAAAGAGCAGAAATTGGACGTATTTTTAAAGGAGTATGTCGAAAGTGGTAAGCCCCTGCTCGGCATTTGCCTTGGAATGCAGCTATTGTTCGAGAGCAGTGATGAACACGGGTTTTCCGAGGGGCTATGTTTCTTGGAAGGACATATTGCGAAATTTACGGGGATTGATCAAACCGGTAAAACCTATAAAGTTCCTCATATGGGATGGAATAAACTGCAATTTAAGAATGTGAATCCTTTAATTGAAGGATTGGAAGAGGATTATGTCTACTTTGTCCATTCCTATTATGCCCAAATAAAGGACTCAGCGGAATTAATCGCAACAGCAATGTATGATGTCGAGGTACCCGGAATTGTAGGAAAAGGGAATGTGATGGGAATGCAATTTCACCCTGAAAAAAGTGGACAGATGGGAAAAGGTTTGCTCGGGAACTTCGTGAATCTGGTAATAGAGAAGGCGGGGGATAAGTGATGGGGACTAATTTTACAATCTATCCGGCAATTGATATGAGAGGCGGTAAATGTGTCCGTCTTCTGCAGGGAGATTATGGGCAGGAAACGGTTTATGGAGATTCTCCATTTGAAATGGCCAAGTCCTTTTCTGATTTAGGAGCCAAATGGATTCATATGGTCGATTTAGACGGTGCCAAAGAGGGAAATCCAGTTAATGAGGAACACGTACTAAAGGCAGCCCGGGAATTAAAGAGCGTATCCATTCAAGTCGGAGGCGGGATTCGCAATGAGGAGCAGGTAGCCCGTTACTTGAAGAATGGTATATCGCGTGTCATTCTTGGCAGTGTGGCTGTAAGAGAACCGGAATTTGCCACACGGATGATTCAGCAATATCCGGGGAAAGTTGCGATAGGACTGGATGGTAAAAGCGGTAAGGTGGCGACTGATGGCTGGCTGAAAACAAGTGAATGGACTGTCGTTGACTTAGGCAAGTATTTTGCCGATAAAGGGGCAGAATGGTTCATTTTTACGGATATCGCCAATGACGGGATGCTTAATGGTCCCAGTGTAGAGGCAACAGCTGAACTTGCGTGCGCAACCGGAAAGAATGTCATCGCATCAGGAGGAATGAGTCAGCTTGAGGATATCGCTGCTTTACAGGCCTATCAAGCGGATGGAATTGAAGGAGTCATCATCGGGAAGGCACTTTATGAAAATCGCTTTACATTGCCGCAGGCCCTAGCGAAGGCGGTTGAATCCTTATGATTACGAAACGAATTATTCCCTGTTTAGATGTAAAAGAGGGCCGTGTCGTGAAAGGGATTCAGTTCCTTGGGCTTCAGGATGCAGGTGATCCAGTTGAATTGGCGAAAATGTATGATGACCAAGGAGCAGATGAGCTAGTATTCCTTGATATTTCAGCGTCCCATGAAGGAAGAAAGACGATGGTGGAAGTGGTTCGGGAAGCGGCGACTGTCCTGAGTATCCCATTTACAGTTGGTGGAGGGATTAACTCAGTTGCTGATATGAGGACCATTCTGCGTGCCGGAGCGGATAAGGTATCTGTAAACACGGCGGCAGTGCTTCGGCCGGAGCTGATTGCAGAGGGAGCCAGCTATTTTGGGAATCAGTGTATCGTTCTTGCTATTGATGCAAAGTATGATGCGGAGATGAACGGCTTTCGAGTTTATACACATGGCGGCCGTAAAGCTACCGAATTAAATGCTATTGATTGGGCTAAGCAAGCCGTTGCGCTCGGTGCCGGTGAAATATTACTAACGAGTATGGACTGTGATGGGGAAAAAAGCGGATTCCATATTGAACTGACCAAGGCGATCAGTGAGGCTGTTACAGTTCCGGTGATTGCGTCCGGTGGAGCGGGAAGTAAGGAAGATTTTGCTGAGGTTTTTACAGAAGGAAAAGCAGACGCAGCACTGGCTGCTTCCATTTTTCATTACAAAGAGACAAGCGTACAGGAAGTTAAACGTAGACTGCGAGAACAAGGAGTGCTTGTGAGATGAATATAGAGAATATACGATTTGATACGAACGGATTAGTGCCGGCCATTGTTCAGGATGGAGAAACGAAGGAAGTCCTGACACTGGCTTATATGAATAAGGAATCATTGGAGAAAACGATTCAAACGGGAGAAACCTGGTTTTACAGTCGTTCCCGCCAGGAGCTTTGGCATAAAGGGGAAACAAGCAAAAACACTCAAGCCGTACGGGAAATCCGCTATGATTGCGATCAGGATGCATTAGTAGTATTGGTTCAACCAGCAGGCCCAGCCTGTCATAACGGTACGGTAAGCTGCTTTACGGAATCGCTGTATCAGGCTGATGATATTAATTTAATTCAGCCGGCAGATGAAGCAAAGGATTTTATGTATGATTTGGAGAAAATCATTGCTGAACGGGAAGCAGAGCGTCCCGAAGGCTCATATACAACGTATTTATTTGAAGAAGGGGTAGACAAGATTCTTAAAAAGGTGGGAGAAGAAGCAGCCGAAGTCATCATCGCTGCCAAAAACCGCGACCTAGAAGAATTAAAATGGGAAGTATCCGATTTATTCTTTCATGTCCTTGTCCTCTTAAAAGAACAAAATCTCCCATTCTCTGAAATTCAAAAAAACCTCCGTGAACGCCATCTTACTAAACAGAATGATGATGAAACTGACTCAAAAGGATGAATGATATCCTTTTGAGTTTTTTTGTTTGATGAAGGTGGCAGGGTGAAGGAGCTATGTCATGGCTATGGCCGACCTATGCCCGGGCTATACCCGGGTAAAGGTAGGTCGAAGGTGGGTGAAAGGTAGAGGAAAGGAGCTATGCCAGGACTATGACCGACCTATGCCCGGGCTATACCCGGGTAAAGGTCGGTTGAAGGTGGGTGAAAGGTAGAGGAAAGGAGCTATGGTAGGACTATGACCAACCTATAACCTGCCTATACCCGGGTAAAGGTGGGTCGAAGGTGGGTGAAAGGTAGAGGGGAAAGGAGCTCTGGCTGGGCTAAGCCCCTCCTGCTCCTGAACCGCCACTCCATATGCTTGTCGGATGCCTACAGGATGTAGGTCACAAAGATGTTGCCACAGGATGTGGCGTTCTTAATCTTTGTTCCTTGAATCAGTCGTCTCGCCTCCGCTTTTCATCTGATCCAGCGTCAGGGCCTAGGAGCTCGGGACATAAGCATAGCCTCTACGGGGGAAAACATCCCCCTCCGAGCCTCTGTCTTATGCTCCTCGCTCCTGGGCAAGGCCCTTCCGCTTTTCTTTCTATAATTCTCTTAATATGGTATAATTGTAGGGTTAAAGTATATGTGCTTGGAGGACTAGATGGGGAATAATTTTAATTTGACTAATAAGGCAAAAGTTGTTTCGTTTAACCCCACGGGAGAGTTCTATTTTACAAAGGGAATAAAAGCTTTCCAGCGAAGGGAATTATATAGAGCTAAGAAATATATGAACCGTGCGTTGCAGCTGGAACCGGGTGAGCCGATGATTGCTTGCCAGCTGGCTGTGATTTGTACGGAATTAGGTGAATATCAGTTTTCGAATCAGCTGCTTGAGAATATTCTTCAGGAGTTGGATCCGTTTATGACGGAGTGCCATTATTTCCTGGCTAATAATTTTGCTCATATGGGTTTATTTAAAGAGGCCTATAAGCATGCTAACGAATATTTAAATAAAGATCAGTTTGGTGAATTCAGTGAGGATGCAGAAGATTTGCTGGATTTAATCACATTTGAGACGGATGAAACAGAAGAGACCTTGGAAGTTCAGGATGATTTAATGATGCGCCAAGAGGCGGCACGTGAGTTGCTTGAAGCGGGTAATTTTGTGAAAGCCGTTGAAAAAATTGAAGAATTAATCGATTTATATCCTGAATTTTGGTCGGCTTATAATAATTTGGCACTGGCTTATTTCTATGTAGGTAAAACAGAGAAAGCTTTTGAGACGCTCGATCGAGTCCTTGAGAAGAACCCTGGCAATCTGCATGCTCTGTGCAATGGAATGGTCTTTTACCATTATCAGATGGAGCAGGATAAGCTTGATGAGGTTTTCGCTGTCCTAAAAAAAGTCAGACCTATTCTTGATGAACACCGGTTAAAATTAGGAGCGACCTTTGCGCTGACTGGTTATTATGAGGAAGCTTATATCTGGCTTCGCCAGCTGCAGAAAAAGGGTTATGAAGGGGACGGAACCTTCTATTATTGGCTCAGTAAATCTGCCCATCAAATCGGGCAAAAGAGAGTTGCTGAAAATGCCTGGGCTAAAGTGGTTGAATACAGTCCTGATAAAGAGGGACTTGAGCCTTGGGGCGCAATGACTGAAGATGAGGAATCTGGATTTGAAGAGCATGCGCCTTCCATCATTAAAAAGTTGGAAAGTGAGTATCTGGAGGAGAGATTGTTTGGTCTCTTTTTAGCGAGTCATTCGGGGGAATTTAATCAAATTAAAACTCATCCCTCTTACGAAACTAATAAACGTTTCACAGCGATGGAACGAGAATATAAAAATAGCATCGAGCTATCCGATAACCGTCAATTTTTTGCGGCAGAGGTAGCAGACACGTTATATAGGTTTTATCAGCCGGTAAAATTGATTGAGTCCGGCCTTTATTTTCTCTGGTTTTCTGTATATGCAGAAGGAAAAGAGAATGGTATACGGTTCTCAAATCCACTTGCATGGGCAGCTGCTATTGATTACGAATGGCACAAGCTGCGCGGTGAAAAAGAATCTCAAAAAACAGTGGCGGAACGATATGGAATATCTAACTCGACACTTTCTAAGTATGTAAAGCATGTAGCCGAATTGTTGCAATGAGCAAATTTTTGGACCTAATATGTATAGTTTAATACGATTAGTTCGAGGATAAGACGAGAAATGTAATGAATGTAGAGAGGGTTCGAGTCCTATCGTAAGAAGGAGTGATTCATAATGTCTGAGGAAAAAATTTATGATGTAATTATTATTGGAGCCGGACCGGCGGGTATGACAGCAGCTGTATATACTTCAAGAGCCAATCTTTCGACATTAATGCTTGAGCGTGGAATTCCGGGCGGGCAAATGGCGAATACGGAAGAGGTTGAAAACTATCCGGGATATGAAACCATTCTTGGTCCAGATCTATCAACTAAAATGTTCGAGCATGCGAAAAAATTTGGCGCAGAATATGCTTATGGTGAAGTAAAACAAATTATTGATGGAAAAGAATATAAAACCATTGATGCTGGTTCCAAGCAATATAAAACGCGTACTATTATTATTGCTACTGGTGCTGAATATAAGAAAATCGGCGTACCTGGTGAAAAAGAGCTAGGTGGTCGCGGTGTTTCCTATTGTGCTGTTTGTGACGGAGCTTTCTTTAAGAACAAAGAGCTTTTCGTGATTGGCGGAGGAGATTCTGCTGTTGAAGAAGGTGTGTACTTAACTCGCTTTGCTTCTAAAGTAACGATTGTACACCGCAGGGACGAACTTCGTGCCCAAAAAATTCTACAGCAGCGTGCCTTTGAGAATGAAAAAGTAGATTTTATTTGGAATACAACGTTAAAAAGCATTAATGAGAAAGATGGTAAGGTTGGCAGTGTAACATTGATATCCACTGTAGATGGTACTGAGCGCGAGTATCCTGCAGATGGCGTATTCATTTATATTGGAATGCTGCCATTAACAAAACCATTCCAAACAATCGGAATTACGAATCAAGCTGGTTATATCGAAACCAATGATCGTATGGAAACAAAAATTCCTGGTATTTTTGCAGCCGGAGATGTTCGTGAAAAGAATTTACGACAAATTGTTACGGCAACAGGTGATGGCAGTATAGCCGCTCAATCCGCACAGCATTATGTGGAAGAGTTGATGGAGCAATTAAAAGCACAAGCAAAATAAAATTGCTTGAAGGCTGAGTAAAAAATTTACATTAAAGTCATTATTAATTAATGTAGCTGTAATCAAAGTGCAATACATTTGGGGTAGAATAAAAATAAGAAATTGACCCCCTTTTATATATTTTTTTGGCATAGGTTATAAAACCTATGCCGCTTTTTTTTGTTGTTTGTCGAAAAATATAGGGATGACTTGAAAAAATTATGATGATTAACGTACATTGTTCATGCACATCTAAAATAGTATAATAAAGAGAAGTCTATCTAATTTGTGCTGTAGCAACTGAGGTGAAATAGTTTGCAAAGAGTAACCAATTGTATGTTAATGGCAGATGGCAAGGCCCTTATGCTTCAAAAGCCCAGAAGAAATTGGTGGGTAGCGCCCGGCGGCAAAATGGAATCTGGAGAATCCATACATGACTCTGTCATGCGTGAATTCTATGAAGAAACCAATTTGAAAATCGAGCGTCCTGAGTTAAAAGGCATTTTCACCATGGTTAATATGAAAGATGACCAAATTGTTCATGAATGGATGCTTTTTTCTTTTCGTGCCTATGCATTTAAGGGAGAAGCATATCAGGAGAATGAGGAAGGGATTCTGAAATGGCATCCTTTAAACGATATTCTGGCATTGCCAATGGCAGAGGGAGATCGCAAAATATTGGATCATATGATGAATGGACAAGGAATACTAATAGGTACATTTAAATATACAGAAGATTTCATACTACTCGATTACAAGCTTGAAAGAAACGGGGAATAAATAATGGAAGAGAAAAAAATAGAAACTGCAGCATCAGAGAATCGACTGGTCATTATTACGGGTATGTCGGGTGCCGGTAAGACAGTTGCGATACAGAGCTTCGAGGATCTGGGCTTCTACTGTGTGGATAACCTTCCCCCTACGCTTCTTCCTAAATTCATGGAGCTTATGAACAATTCAGGAAAGAAGATGAATAAGGTAGCATTAGTAATGGACTTACGAGGCAGGGAATTTTTTGAACACTTATTCAAAGCCTTGGATGATCTTAACGAATCCTCCAAGTTTGTTCCTGAAATTTTATTCCTGGATGCGGATGACTCCGTTTTAGTAAGAAGATATAAGGAAACAAGACGTACTCATCCATTGGCTCCATCAGGATCGCCGTTGGAAGGGATTAGACTGGAACGAGATTTGCTTGAGGAATTAAAAGGACGGGCTCAAACGATTTATAACACATCAAATTTTAAGCCAAAAGAGCTGCGTGAGAAAATTGCCAAACAGTTTTCCGTTAATCAACGGGTAGAGTTCTCGATTAATATCATGTCGTTCGGTTTCAAACATGGGATCCCTATTGATGCAGATTTAGTTTTTGATGTAAGATTCCTGCCTAATCCGTTTTATATAGAAAATATGCGTCCGCAAACTGGACTGGATGAAGAGGTTTCTTCTTACGTAATGAAATGGAGTGAAACCCAGAAATTTATTGAAAAATGGACGGATTTACTTGATTTTATGATTCCTCAATATAAACGTGAGGGAAAAGCCCAGTTAATTATCGCTGTGGGATGTACTGGAGGCCAGCATCGTTCCGTAACTTTAGCTGAATATCTGGGTAAACGGTATAACAATGAGTACCATACGAGTGTAACGCATCGTGATATTGATAAAAGGAAGGTACGCACAGATGACATCCATATCAGCACAACCTAAAGTGGTCATCATAGGTGGTGGATCGGGCCTTCCTGTCCTATTAAGAGGGCTAAAGGCATATCCCCTCGACATTACCGCTATAGTGACCGTTGCGGATGATGGTGGCAGTTCTGGCAGACTGAGAGAGGAACTGGACATCCCTTCTCCTGGTGATATACGGAATGTTTTAGCAGCTATGTCTGATGTAGAGCCATTAATTGAGCAAATGTTTCAGCATCGATTTACAGGCTCTGAACAATTATCAGGTCATGCTCTAGGGAATTTAATTCTTGCTGCGATGACCTCTATTACCGGTGACTTTGTACATGCTATTCAGGAGATGAGTAAGGTTTTAAATGTAAGAGGGCAGGTTTTGCCCTCTGCTAACCAGAGCGTAATCCTACATGCAGAACTCGAGGATGGGACGGTTGTTTCCGGTGAATCAAAAATTCCATACTCCGGGAAACGCATAAAGCGGGTATTCCTCAGTCCTGAGCATATTCAGCCTCCTCATGAAACCATCCAGGCCATCAGACAGGCAGATTTAATTTTGATGGGGCCGGGAAGTCTTTATACAAGTATATTGCCTAATTTGGTTGTGCCTACAATTGCAGCTGAAATTGCAAATGCCAAAGCATCCAAGGTATATATTTGTAACTTAATGACTCAAGCAGGGGAAACCCTGAATTATACAGCAAGTGACCATTTGAAAGTAATAAATGAGCATTTAGGTGAGTCATGTATGGATACAATCTTAGTCAATAAAGAGGATATCCCTGCGCATTTAAAATTAAAATATAAAGAAGAGTATGCCCAACCGGTTATCTTTGATATAAACAGACTTGAACAAATGGGACTGCAAGTGATTAAGGATAATATTGTAACAATTCAAAATAACCGTGTCAGACATGATACAGTCGTTGTTGCTTCTATTATCTATAATTTATTAAAGGAAAAGAATAAAGTGTAAGTTGTAAAGGGATTGAGGTGTAAAAAAGGGTGTCGTTTGCGTCGGAAACAAAAAAAGAATTAACCAATTTAGAAGTAAAAGAGTGCTGCGCACGGTCAGAACTATCTGCGCTAATCCGGATGAACGGATCCTTATCCTTTTCCAATCGTCATCTTATTGTGGATGTGCAAACAGAAAATGCAGCGATTGCCCGGAGAATTTATACGTTTTTAAAGAAGCTTTATAATCTCCAGGTTGATTTGCTTGTTCGTAAAAAGATGAAGCTGAAAAAGAATAATGTCTATATTGTACGGTTTTCTGAGAAAGCGAAGGAAGTACTAACAGACTTGAATATCATTGAAAATGGATTTACGATTATCCATGATATATCCGAGGAACTAATCCACAAGAAATGCTGTAAACGATCATATTTACGTGGTGCATTTCTTGCAGGCGGATCAGTTAATAATCCTGAGACTTCCTCTTATCACTTAGAAATATCGTCTTTATATAAACAGCATAATGATTCTTTGTGTGAGTTGATGAACTCATTTGGATTAAAAAGCAAAACGCTCGAAAGAAAAAAAGGATTTATCACCTATTTGAAGGAAGCGGAAAAGATTTCTGAGTTCCTGAATATTATTGGAGGGCATAATGCACTCTTGAAATTTGAGGATATTCGTATTGTTAGAGACATGCGAAATTCTGTAAATCGACTTGTAAATTGTGAAACTGCAAACTTGAATAAAACAATCAGCGCTTCATTGCGCCAGGTTGAAAATATACGTTATATTGAAAATACAGTTGGTCTGGATATATTGCCTGATAAGCTACGTGAAATTGCAAGACTGCGTGTCGAATACCAAGATGTAACCCTAAAAGAACTTGGGGAAATGGTTTCAAGCGATAAAATAAGCAAGTCGGGTATAAATCATCGTCTACGTAAAATAGATGAAATTGCCGAGAGGCTGCGAGCCGGTGAATCTAAATAAGTATTCCAAGCATTATGATATAAATAATATTTAATGGAGGGGAATCGCTGTGATTGAAAAAGAAGTCACTGTACAGCTTAAAACAGGCTTGCAGGCACGCCCGGCTGCTCTATTTGTTCAGGAGGCAAGTCGTTTTTCATCTGATATATTTATTATAGATGGAGAAAAGAAGGCCAATGTAAAAAGTATTATGGGATTAATGAGTATGGCGATTGGTTCAGGTAAGACAGTGACCCTTGCAGCAGATGGTCAGGATGAAGAAGAGGCTATACAGGTTTTAGAAGCATTTATGACAAAAGAGTAGTAAAATGGAGAACCGTTAGGATACAAACAGAAAAGAGGTGGCTATCTATGAGCCGCCTCTTTTCCTGCCTTATTTACTAATAAGAATTTTTCCGACAGTACGGTCTTTACTTTGGCCCGTTAACTTGATTTTTACGCCAAACTCAGGGATATTCCGCCCTGCGTCCGGTTTGCCAGGATTTAAATAATTTTTGCTATCATCAAACACAGAAAATGGTTTCGTATCAAAATCAGACAATGTTAAACCATTTATGTTCTTATAATCCAAATACATTTTATCTGTTTTATCTAATCTAAATGCAGCATCATGAATTTGATAACGAGTTGCAGCTAAGGATTTGTCACTCCATTTCAATGTTCCTTGGTCAGCATCGACTACTCCAAGGAAGCCTTCACCTGGATGTTTGCCTGTCCAGTTATCTGAATAGCTGTCATCCACATACCAAACCACTAATCCGCCATCATATTTCATTAGGCTGGCTCCGCGTTTGATATGAGCAAGTCCCAAATCGACGCCCTGATGATTCCGCCATTCTGCCAAATAGTATTGATCACTTGTATAGAAGCCTTCATTCTTTGTGAAGCCATCTAATGTAAAGGAAGAGGTTGAAGTATCTGCATTATCTTTTACGAGTTCCTGACCATCGGCAGTAATTGTAATATCATCTACATAAAAACCTGCTTCAATAGCTGCTACATCAGTCCAGTAATTAAAACGCAATTCAATTTTCTTGCCAGCATAGGCCGTTAAATCAAATATACCATCTACCCATCCGTTGGAGTTTCCTGTTATACCATTACCCGGATTTTGTTTATATGGATTAGTAGAAGTGGTTATATTCCCTGCTACCCCTGTCCAGTTTGTTTGTCCTTCTTCACGCACTTGAACAGATGCATAGTCCCAATCCTGCTCTATTTGATACCAAGTCTTGAAAGATAACTGGGCTGTCGACTTATTTGTTAGATCAAGAGAAGTAACCAAAGAGTTATTTAGGTTATTACCTTTTCCGCTATGATATTCATACTTCCCGCTATAAGGGGTATTTACTGTGGTTTTCTTTTGTGGCAAATTCACTTTAAGTGCATCCAGGTTTCTTCCCTTTGTAATGGCTTGATCGAGAAGGAATTCAGATCCCCGTCTAGTCAGATCATCAAGATCGACCTCTTCATAATTAAGCCAGTTTCCTCCAAGGCTCTCCTGAAGATATTCTTTTGCATATGGGCTGAACCCAGTTGGTTCTCCTCCTGGAACTTTACCTGCCCAGCTGCCGCTTGCCATGATTGACCAATAGCCAATGGCTTCACCAGATCCTGAGTATTGCGTATCATACTCATCCGGTAGACCTAAATCGTGGCCATATTCATGGGCAAATACTCCGGCAGCTCCATCAATTGGTTCAATGGTGTAATCGTAAGCAGCCATTTGTCCATTCCAGTAAGGTATGTCTGTTTCCGTATTATCGATTGGGAATACCCCTCCCAAATTTGAACGATGGGACCAGATTGCATCTCCGCCCAGTGTACCGCCACCTGCTTCTTCACCTACAGCAGAGTGGACAATCATTAAGTGATCGACTAATCCATCTGGTTCGCGTTTATTGCCGTCTCCATCATAATCGTAGCGATCTTCCTGATCATATTCAGCAAGATCTACATTTGGATCGTTTGCTGCTGCCTCTAATGCTTCTTTTACAAGGCTACGTGCATCCTTGTCATTTCCATCGGGTGTGGGAATATTTCCACCATACTCAGCGGCAGGTTTTTCAGCCATATACCAACCAGCTACTTCACCATCTACGGTATAGCTACCGCCAGATTGCTGTTCATAATATTGCTTCATAGAAATTAGCTTTTCGCCGTTAGGACCTGTATATCCCTTTTTACCAAAAATCATTTGTTGATAATGATCCTTAGTATAATCTTTATAATACATGTCTGTATCCTCTGGTCTGACATTGTCACCATTGTAATCAGGGAATTCAATCATCAGAACCAAAACTTTATCTTTTACTACAGACCCTCTATATTTCTCTTCTTTTACTGGTTGAACAACACCGTTATTAGGTTTGGAACCTTTGCCAGGTTTTTTTCCTTTTTTCTTTTTGTTCCACTTCTTTTGCAACTCTTTTATTTGCTTATCGAATTTTTTTGATGAGTCCTTTTTAGCGTTTTCTTCTTTTTTCTTTAGGTACTTTTTCAACTGTGCCTGTGCTTCTTTATCTGTTGCATTTTTCTTGATAACACCTTCCTTTTTAAGCATTTTAATTAATCGTTCCTCGTTGGCAATGCTTAAATCAAAAGAGCTTCCTGTATAGGTAACTGAATGATTATGACTGGTCTCGGTTGCAGCATGATTACTTATTGTCGAAACTTGGTGAGCAGAAGTGGCTGGTGCAAAGGCACTGAATGTTAAAGCAGCAGCGAAGGCCGATGCCAAAATAGATTTTCCTCGCAAATGGTTTCCTCCTCTAAATTTTAATTAACATCTATAAATATTCTAACTATTCTGTTAAAAAACCTCTTTAATAGTAGAAAATGGTAGAATAGGAGTAGTTGAGGAAAAAGAAGTGGGTGATTAGACATAAAAAAACCACCCTTTTTGAAAGAGTGGTTTCGTCTTATAATTATCTATCTTCTGTCAAACTTCTAGAAATTTCTTTTGGTTTCTTGTTTTTCATCAGGATTGGATAGAGAACAAGACCGAGGACAAATAATCCTATACCGAGCGAGAAGGTTTTTAAATCGGCTGTTCCGGTTTTAATTACCCATAGGGTGTATACAAGAGCCACTATCGCAATTATGCCATCTATCAATCGTGATTGCTTCATCCCTGTGTATGTTTCACCGGTAATAATCAGTTTTACCTGATAAAGGACACTAACGAAATACGGGATTAAGTAAGCTAATGTAGCAACGACCATTGCGAATTCATAAGCTTCCATTATCGTTCCGGAAACAGTAGCGAATAAAAAGAATTGCGTTAAAAGGTTTGTGATAGTCAAAGAATTGACTGGACTTCCTTTTTTATTCGTTTTTCCGAAGAATGCCGGGAACAAGTTGGATTTAGCAGCTTGATAAGGAACCTCGGAGCTAACGACAATCCAACCGACTGTAGATCCGAATAATGAAATTAAGGCAAGGAATCCTAGAATATAAGCACCGCTAGATCCGATTGCAGCTTGCAGAGCATCAACCAAAGGTTTATGTGACTGTTGCAATGCCTCTTGGGATAAAGCGCCCATTGTTAATAGTGTTATACCAATATAGATCGCAATGGCAATAATCAGTCCGGTGATTGTCGCTTTTTTCACATCAGTCTGAGACTTTGCTCGATTGGATAGCATCACAGCAGCTTCTACCCCAATAAAGGCCCATAGCGTGGCAATAGCTGCGTTATTTACTTGTCCACCCAATGAATGGGAAACCCCAGATGCATCGATAAATTCTTTACCGTTCATTATATTAGCAGAATCAAATATAAAAATGGTTGCGACAATAAAAAGTGCGAAACCAATTACTTTTGTGATAGTAGCCAGCAAATTGATTTTCCCAGCGCTGTTAAAGCTTTCGCAGAGAATAAAGTGAATGCCCCACAGCATAACTGTACATACCATAAAGTTTAAGAATTTCCCTAATTCAAGATCAAAATTGCCGCTTGAAAAAAGGATGTACTGGCTTTGCATAATTGGAAAGAAGGTAGATAAGTACCCGGCAAATGAGATAATGACTGATGCCGTAGCAGCCCAGTTAGCAGCCCAGTAACCCCAAGCAATACTGTAACCAGCAATTTTCCCTTTACTTGGTGAACTGAACATGGCTTGAGCATAGCTTTGCGGTCCCGTTTTTAATTCCGGCTTTCTGATAGCCAAATTTCCAAATACAAGAGCAACCATTAATACTCCAGCTCCTGTTAAGATCCAGGCCATTGATGCTCCAAACGGACTTGAAACACCAGCTAGGTTTGCCGGAAGCATAAATATTCCTCCACCAACCATGTTGCCGACAACAAACATGGTTAATATCCAAAATCCCCATTTTTTATTATTCATGATGAAAGACCCCTTCTGTTTTCAAAATATGCGAAAAATATAATAAGATAAATTATTGCTAGTGGTACAAATCGTTATAATTCTATACCCGAATTATAATTTGATCATTCCGGTGGCTGTATTGGTTGAGACTTTTAAGTATGAAATTCAACACAATAAACACTCTTTAGAATGACTAATTATTAAATTGTGCTTTCATATTAACATCAAACTTTAATTTGGTAAAGTGATAAACAATTAGAGGACTAAAATATTGTGAGGTAGGGGAGTAGAGGGGGATATCTACATTATTTTTTTGATAAAACAAAAGAGCTGCCGAATATCTCGACAGCTCTTAATCAGTTTATTATTTTTTATTTTCTTCTACTACATTGCGGGTGATAATTTTATCAACTAATCCGTACTCAACCGCACGTTCAGCTGTCATGAAGTTATCACGTTCTGTATCGCGAGCAATTGTTTCATAAGATTGACCAGTACGTTCAGCCAAAATTTTGTTTAAGCGCTCACGCATAAAGAGAATGCGTTTAGCAGCGATTTCAATCTCAGTCGCTTGTCCTTGAGCTCCGCCAAGTGGTTGGTGAATCATCACTTCACTGTTTGGTAACACAAAACGCTTTCCTTTTTCGCCGGCAGCAAGAAGGAATGCACCCATTGAAGCAGCCATACCGATACAGATCGTAGAAACCTTTGGTTTAATATATTGCATTGTATCGTAGATTGCCATACCAGCTGTGATGCTTCCGCCTGGGCTATTGATGTAAAGATAAATATCTTTCTCTGGGTTTTCAGTTTCAAGGAACAATAATTGGGCAACGATAGAGTTGGCAACATTGTCATCAATTGCACTTCCAAGCATGATAATCCGGTCTTTTAATAAACGGGAATAAATATCGTATGCGCGTTCCCCGCGATTTGTTTGTTCAATAACTGTAGGAATTAAATTCATTTATTTTCTCCTCCTTATATGTAAAAAAATAATACATTTGGCTTTGACTTTATCATACACTTTATGGTCAATAAAGGTCAAACAAAAGACGCTTACATTACTATATGTTTTTTATTAAGGACTGATGTCTAGTTTATCTGATTGGTCTGCGCATAATTTGCAACTGATTCTATGTATAGAAACAAAATAATCCCTGATATCCATCTTACCCAACATAAAGGCTTATAAACCTAAGGAATAGTTCTTGCAAAAAGACTTTCTCTTCCTTATAATATAATTTTGTAGGCTAACATTTTGCCCTCGTAGTTTAATGGATAGAACATAAGATTCCGGTTCTTACGATGGGGGTTCGATTCCCTCCGAGGGCGTATAATATATTGTAGGAAATGCCTCAGTGCCGAAAGTAGCTTAGCACTGGGGCATTTTTTTATTTATTAACAAATTCAATATTTTGTAAATATATCCTCCTTTTTCTTGCTCTGCTCCTTCCTATTTACTACTATTAATGTAAGCGATTTATTATAAGGGGGCAGGGATTTGAACGTAGAGTTTGGTTTGTACCAGCAACAAAAGTTAAAGCTGACGATGACGCCGGAATTAAATCAGGCAATAAACTTGCTTCAATACCCGGCAATTGAATTAGCTGCCTATATCGATGGAAAAGCACTTGAGAATCCGTTAATTGAAATAGATGACGAGTATCCGAAAGTCTCAGGCAGATCATATGGCGACTCATCAATCAATCAAATCAGTGAGGAGACTGTTTCATTAAAATCTTATTTACGATCCCAAATTCCATTTAAAGTATTAACCGACAGGGAAGAGTGCGTTTTATTGTTTTTGATTGATTGTATCGATGAAAATGGATATTTACGTATTACCTTTGAGGAAGCTCGATCCCTTGTGGAGGTTAGTCAGGCAGAATGGGATGTTGCCTTATCTGTTTTGCAGGCATTGGAGCCTGTCGGAGTGGGTGCCAGGAATCTAAGTGAATGTTTGCTCATACAGGCTAAACGTGATTATATCGATGATCTGCCACTAGAAGAGGTTTTGGTTAATCATTTCGATATGCTTGTGAATAGAAAGTGGAAAGAGCTTGCCAAGCTGGTTGGTGTAACAATTGCAGATATTCAATCCATTTTTGATTTAATACAGGCATATAACCCCAAACCTGGTTCAGCTTTTAATAGTGGTGAATTCCAATATTTCATACCGGATGTAAGTGTTTCTGTTTCAAAAGGAGTACCCACTGTAAAAGTTTTATCAATGAGAAGATTTAAAACGAATGAATTTACTTCCCCTATAAATGGAAGTGATGACATAACTAAAAAGTATATGTACGAAAAGAAATTGGAGCTTAACTGGCTAAAAAAGGCTATTGAGCAAAGAGAGCAAACTTTAAGGCGTGTAACTTATGCCATCATGGAAAAGCAATCTGCCTTCTTTGATACTGGAAAAAGTGTCACCTTAAAGCCATTAACTATGAAGGAAATCGCCAAAATGGTTAATGTGCATGAGTCCACAGTAAGCAGGGCGATTAGAGACAAAGTGGTAGAGACGCCATTTGGGACTTATGATATGAAAATGTTTTTTACGAGCAGCATCCCGAACGCTCAATTGGAAGACTCTTCATCAGAACAAGTAAAGCAAGAAATAGTGCGGTTGATAAAGGCAGAGCAGAAAACATTACCTTTATCGGATCAGGCAATTGCAAAGCAACTTCAGGATGATTTTGGTATTCTTGTATCACGGAGGACAATCGCGAAATATCGGACTCTGCTTCATATACCATCTTCTTCAAAAAGAAAACGATATGAGGTTAGTGAATAATTAATTTATAAATGTAGAAAATAAGAAAGAGCAGGGGGAAAGAGAGTGAGTGTACCAATCATTCATTTTTATACAAAAAAGAATTGCCCATTATGCGAAGAGGCAAAGGATCTTTTGAAAATTTTGCAAAGAGAAATGACGTTTACTCTCCTTGAAGTCGATATATATTCTAATGATAAATTACTGGAACAATATGGCCTTATGATTCCTGTAGTCGAAATCAATGATCAGGTTATTCAATACGGCCGTATAGATTTAGATGAGATTCGTCGCTATTTAACGTGATGTTCACATTTAGAACCTTGCAACTATTCGAAACTCCTGTTAGAATGGAATTACATCAGGAGCTATTTTTTTACATAAACTGGGACGCTAAACGTCTTGCTAGGACAAAAAATGACCAAAGTATAAAAGGAGTTTGAAGGATATGGACGGAATACTCCATTTACAGAAGAAATTAATTCCAGATATATTTGAGGTCATGCAAAAAAGATACAATATCTTAAGAACGATTCGTACTTTGCAGCCGGTAGGCAGACGAAGCTTATCACTGACTTTGAACATTACGGAGCGGATTTTGCGCAGCGAAGTGGAATTTTTGAAAAACCAAAATCTTATACTCATTGCGAGCTCTGGAATGACTGTTACCAATGAAGGGAAAGAGGTACTCGACCATCTGGGTGGTGTAATAAGGCAATTATCGGGTATAGATGATATGGAACGCCTATTACAGGAAAAACTTAATTTGGAGAAAATTATCATCGTTAACGGTGATAGTGACCAATCCCCATGGGTAATAGATGAGCTTGGACGTGCCGGTGCGTCGCGTATGAAAAGTCTCTTAACGGGTAAAAATATCATTGCCGTAACAGGTGGAACAACAATGGCAGCAATAGGAAGAATGTTACCTGATGTCTCAGAGCTTCCAGATGTGGATGACATTTTGTTTGTACCAGCGAGAGGCGGTCTTGGCAAGGGTGTTCAATACCAGGCCAATACAGTTTGCGAACAAATGGCAGAAAAGATGCATTCACGATATCGTGTCCTGTATGTACCGGACAACCTAAGTGAAGCAGCATACAATACGCTAACCAGTGAACCTGCTATACATGAGGTATTGAATTTGCTGAAATCAGCTAATATCGTTCTTCATGGTATAGGGGAAGCCAAAACAATGGCTGAAAGAAGGAAATCATCCAATGACAGTCTCCAGGAGCTTGAGAATAAAAAGGCAATCGGAGAGGCGTTTGGATATTATTACGATGAAGATGGCAACATAATACAAAAAGTCCATACAATCGGCCTTCAATTAGATGATCTGGTTAATGCGGAACATGTAATCGCCGTCGCGGGCGGAGCTTCAAAAGCTAAGGCAATAAAAGCTTATATCAAAATGGCACCTAAAAAACCGATTTTAATTACGGATGAAGGTGCGGCACTACAGTTACTTAAGGGATAACACCCTTTTGAATATAATTTAAAATCTATTTCTAAGATTCCAAAAGGAGGAACCTTCTAATGGCAGTAAAATTAGGTATTAATGGTTTTGGTAGAATTGGACGTATCGTATTCCGTGCAGCGTTAAATAATCCGGAAGTAGAAGTTGTAGCAGTTAACGATTTAACTGATGCAAAAATGCTTGCGCATCTTTTAAAATATGATTCCGTTCATGGAACTTTAGATCAAGATGTAACAGTTGACGGAGACTACTTAGTAGTAGCTGGACAACGTGTAAAAGTTCTTGCTGAAAGAGATCCAGCTCAACTTGGTTGGGGAGATCTTGGAGTAGATATCGTTGTTGAATCTACTGGACGTTTCACTAAACGCGCAGATGCTGCAAAACACCTTGAAGCTGGCGCTAAAAAAGTTATCATTTCTGCACCTGCATCTGATGAAGATATCACAATCGTTATGGGTGTTAACGAAGATAAATATGACGCAGCTAACCATGATGTAATCTCTAATGCATCTTGTACTACAAACTGCTTGGCTCCATTTGCAAAAGTATTGAACGATAACTTCGGTATCAAACGCGGAATGATGACTACAATTCATTCTTACACAAATGACCAACAAATCTTAGACTTGCCACACAAAGACTACCGTCGTGCTCGTGCTGCTGCTGAAAGCATGATCCCTACAACTACTGGTGCTGCTAAAGCTGTTGCTCTAGTATTACCTGAATTGAAAGGTAAATTGAACGGTATGGCTATGCGTGTACCAACTCCAAACGTATCTGTTGTTGACCTTGTTGCTGAATTAGAAAAAGAAGCAACTGCAGAAGAAATCAATGCAGCATTAAAAGCAGCTGCTGAAGGTGAATTAAAAGGAGTTCTTGAGTACAGCGAACTTCCATTAGTATCTCGTGACTACAATGGAACTACTCAATCTTCTACTATTGATGCTCTTTCTACAATGGTTATGGAAGGCAACATGGTTAAAGTACTTTCTTGGTACGATAACGAAACTGGTTACTCCAACCGTGTAGTTGACCTTGCAGCTTACATTGCTAAAAAAGGTCTTTAATCTTTAACGTAGTAGATAGAAAACCTTATTAAAGGTATAATGAATTTGTTTAAGGGGGGAGAGGGGAAAATTCCCCTTTCTCCCTGTTTTATTTTAACGGCAATTAATCAGAGTTTGGGCAGACCTGATTAAGTCTTTAGCTGGTCCCTTATTTTAAAGGAGGTTCATTTAAGTGAACAAAAAATCGATTAAAGACATTGATGTACAAGGAAAAAAAGTATTTTGCCGCGTTGATTTTAACGTACCAATGCAAGATGGCAAAGTAACTGATGACACAAGAATTCGTGCGGCTTTACCGACTATTCAACTTTTAATTGAAAAAGGCGCAAAAGTAATTCTGGCAAGCCATTTGGGCCGTCCAAAAGGTGCAGTAAAAGAAGAGCTACGCTTAACTCCTGTTGCTGCGCGTTTAAGCGAATTACTTGGCAAAGATGTTAAGAAAACGGATGAAGCATACGGAGAAGCTGTACAAGCTGAAATCGGGCAGATGAAAGATGGCGATGTACTTCTTCTAGAAAACGTACGTTTCTATCCTGGCGAAGAAAAGAACGACGCAGAATTGGCAAAAGCATTTGCAGATCTTGCAGATGTGTATGTAAATGATGCATTCGGTGCAGCTCACCGTGCACATGCTTCGACAGAAGGAATTGCAAAACATATCCCTGCTGTAGCCGGTTTGCTAATGGAAAAAGAATTAGAAGTGCTTGGAAAAGCTCTTTCTAATCCAGAACGTCCATTCACAGCAATTATTGGTGGAGCAAAAGTAAAGGATAAAATCGGTGTAATTGATAATCTTCTTGAGAAAGTGGACAACCTAATCATTGGCGGTGGACTAGCATATACGTTCATCAAGGCTCAAGGTTATGAAATTGGTCAATCTCTTTTAGAAGAAGATAAAATTGAATTGGCTAAATCCTTTATGGATAAAGCAAAAGAAAAAGGTGTTAACTTCTTAATGCCGGTGGATGCGGTTATTGCAAAAGAATTTTCACCTGATACAGAGTCTAAAGTGGTAGATATTGATGCGATTCCAGCTGATTGGCAAGCGCTTGATATCGGACCAAAGACTGCAAAATTATATGAAGACACTATTAAAAATTCCAAACTCGTGATCTGGAATGGACCAATGGGTGTATTCGAATTTGATAAATTCGCTGGCGGTACAAAAGCAGTAGCAGAAGCACTTGCAAATGCGGAAAATACATACTCCGTAATTGGTGGTGGGGACTCAGCTGCGGCAGTTGAAAAGTTCGACCTTGCGGATAAAATGAGCCACATCTCTACTGGAGGCGGTGCTTCCTTGGAATTCATGGAAGGTAAAGAGCTTCCTGGTGTGGTAGCGTTAAACGACAAATAAATACATTATACGGACACATACGAGAGGATGAGAAAAGTGCGTAAACCAATTATCGCAGGAAACTGGAAGATGAATAAAACGGTTGGCGAAGCTTTACAATTTGTAGATGAAGTTAAAGGTTCCATTCCTACTCCAGAAAAAGTGGATGCGGTTGTGTGTTCTTCTCCGCTATTTCTTGAATCGCTTGTAAAAGCAACAAAAGGAACGGATCTTAAAGTTGGTGGACAAAATATGCACTTTAAAGAAAGTGGCGCATATACGGGTGAAGTAAGTCCGGAAGCACTTTCTGATTTAGGGGTAGACTATGTTATCATTGGACATTCCGAACGTCGTGAAATGTTCAATGAAACAGATGAATCAGTTAACCAGAAGACATTGGCTGCTTTTAAACACAATTTAATCCCTATTGTGTGTTGTGGGGAAACGTTGGAGCAGCGTGAAGCTGGTAAAACAAAAGCTCTTGTAGCTGATCAAATTAAAAAGGCATTCAAAGGCCTTACGGAAGAACAAGCTAAGAAGACAATTATTGCTTATGAACCAATCTGGGCAATTGGTACAGGAAAGTCTTCCACAGCAGCTGATGCTGATGAAGTTTGCGGTCATATCCGTCAAACAATCGCTGATAGCTTTTCAACTGATGTGGCAGAAGCAATTAGGATTCAATATGGCGGTTCTGTTAAACCTGAAAACATCAAAGAATATCTTTCAGAAGATAATATCGATGGTGCTTTAGTTGGCGGAGCAAGCCTTGAACCAACTTCTTTCTTAGGATTATTGGAGGCTGTTTCTAAATGAGTAAGAAACCAGTAGCGTTAATCATTCTCGATGGGTTTGGATCTCGAGATGTAACACAGGGTAATGCTGTGGCACAGGCTAAAAAGCCTAACTTTGACCGTTATTGGGCAGAGTATCCACATAATCACCTGATAGCGAGTGGCTTAGCAGTTGGTTTGCCGGAGGGACAAATGGGTAACTCAGAAGTTGGCCATTTAAATATCGGTGCAGGCCGGATTGTTTATCAAAGCTTAACTCGAGTAAACCTTGCGATTCGTGAAGGTGAATTCGAAAAGAATGAAACTTTCTTAGGCGCGATTCAACATGCGAAAGAAAATAATAAGGCTCTACACTTAATGGGATTATTATCTGATGGTGGAGTACACAGCCATATTCAGCATTTATTTGCATTACTTCGCTTGTGTGCTAAAGAAAACTTTACAAATGTTTATGTACACGGCATTTTAGACGGACGTGATGTTGGTCCTCAAACTGCTGAAAAGTACATTCAACAAACTGAAAATATGTTTAAAGAAATTGGTGTAGGCCAGTTCGCGACTATTTCAGGACGTTATTACTCCATGGACCGTGATAAACGCTGGGATCGTGTAGAAAAAACGTATCGTTCCATGACTTATGGTGAAGGACCTTCTTATTCTTCCGCAATGGAAGTAGTAGAGGATTCCTACCGTAATGGGATTTTTGATGAATTCGTTCTACCATCTGTAATTACGAAAGCTGATGGACAGCCTGTGGCGAAAATTGAAGATAATGATTCTGTTATTTTCTATAATTTCCGTCCTGACCGTGCTATCCAAATTTCTAACGTATTTACAAATGATGATTTCCGCGGCTTTGACAGAGGCCCAGGATTCCCGCAGAATTTGTATTTTGTTTGCTTGACTCACTTTAGTGAAACTGTTAAAGGATATGTTGCATTTAAACCAACAAATCTGGATAACACAATCGGTGAAGTCTTATCGCAAAACAACTTAAAACAGCTTCGCATTGCCGAAACTGAAAAATACCCACACGTTACCTTCTTTATGAGTGGTGGACGTGAAGATGAATTCCCAGGCGAGAAACGTATTTTGATTAATTCTCCAAAGGTTGCCACGTATGACCTTAAACCTGAAATGAGCGCTTATGAAGTGACTGAAGCCCTTATGAAGGAATTGGATGAAGATAATCATCATGCGATCATCCTAAACTTTGCTAACCCTGATATGGTTGGGCACTCCGGAATGCTTGAACCAACAATCAAAGCAATTGAAACTGTGGATGAATGCCTTGGAAAAATCGTCGATAAAATCCTATCTATGGGTGGTAAAGCCATTATCACAGCTGACCATGGTAATGCTGATGAGGTAATCACTCCAGATGGAGATCCGATGACAGCACATACGACAAACCCTGTTCCAGTGATTGTCACTGATAAAGAGGTAGAACTTCGTGACGGTGGAATTCTGGGTGATTTAGCTCCAACTATGCTTGAACTATTGCATGTAGAGCAACCGAAAGAAATGACTGGAAAATCATTAATTAAAAAGTAAGTTGTACAAACTATAAAATGTACTATATTTTCCAATTAAAAGGAGAGAAATTTAATGCCAATTATTATTGACGTTTATGCACGTGAAGTATTAGACTCCCGTGGTAACCCAACAGTTGAAGTAGAAATTGAAACAGAATCTGGCGCATTCGGCCGTGCTATGGTACCAAGTGGTGCTTCCACTGGTGAATACGAAGCAGTAGAACTTCGTGATGGCGATAAAGACCGTTACCTTGGAAAAGGTGTTCAAAAAGCAGTAGATAACGTAAACAATATCATTGCTGAACAAATCATCGGTATGCATGTTCTTGATCAAGCTGGAATCGACAAAGCGATGATCGACCTTGATGGAACTGAAAACAAAGGTAAATTAGGTGCGAACGCAATTCTTGGTGTTTCCATGGCTGCTGCAATCGCTGCTGCTGATTACCTAAACATTCCTTTATACCGTTACCTTGGCGGATTCAACACGAAACAGCTTCCAACTCCAATGATGAATATCATCAACGGTGGTTCTCACGCTGATAACAACGTTGACTTCCAAGAATTCATGATCATGCCTGTTGGAGCTCCAACTTTCAAAGAAGCAATCCGTATGGGTGCTGAAGTATTCCACAGCTTGAAAAAAGTTCTTCACGACAAAGGCTTAAACACTGCAGTAGGTGACGAAGGTGGATTCGCTCCAAACCTTGGTTCTAACCGTGAAGCTCTTGAAGTAATCATTGAAGCAATCACTAAAGCTGGCTACGAAGCTGGTAAAGATATCTACCTTGCAATGGACGTAGCTTCTTCTGAGTTCTTCAACAAAGAAACTAAGAAATACGATCTAGCAGGCGAAGGACGCAATGGTCTTTCTTCCGAAGAAATGGTTAACTTCTATGAAGAATTAATCAACGAATTCCCAATCATCTCTATTGAAGATGGTTTAGATGAAAACGACTGGGAAGGCCACAAATTGTTAACTGAGCGCATTGGCGATCGTGTACAACTTGTTGGTGATGACTTGTTCGTTACAAACACTAAAAAGCTTGCTGAAGGTATCGAAAAAGGTATTGCTAACTCTATCCTAATTAAAGTTAACCAAATCGGTACTTTAACTGAAACTTTCGATGCAATCGAAATGGCAAAACGCGCTGGTTACACTGCAGTTGTATCCCACCGTTCCGGTGAAACAGAAGATTCTACAATCGCTGACATTGCAGTAGCAACAAACGCTGGCCAAATCAAAACTGGTTCTATGAGCCGTACAGACCGTATCGCGAAATACAACCAACTTCTTCGTATCGAAGATGAGCTTGGCGATTTAGCTGAATACAAAGGTCTTCAATCTTTCTACAACCTTAAGAAATAATTAACGAAGTAGAAATTTTTGATGAGTTGATGAGTATTTTATATGATTTTCAAGGACGCTTGAGAAGTATTATAAAAGCTCAAAAGGGAAACTTCTTATACTGAATTTCAGTATAAGAAGTTTTTTTTTTACAATAAAACGCCTCTTTCCTTATTGGAAAGAGGCGTTTTTGTTAGAATAATGGTTGATTAATTTTGAATGAACATTTGCACCCAGTAATGCTCATACTTTTCATAACCAATCCCGATTTCAGTATAGTTTGGATTTAGGATATTTTCTCTGTGACCCTCTGAGTCCATCCAACCTTCCATAACGGCTTCAGCTGTTCTGTGGCCTTGTGCAATGTTTTCAGCTGCTGCTACGTATGTGATTCCGAAAGCCTTCATCATATCAAAGGGAGTTCCGTATGTTGGTGATGTATGGGCAAAATAACCGTTTTCTGACATATCTACAGCTTTCGTGTAAGCAACTATGGATAAGTCTGCATTATTGCTGAGAGGTTGTAGACCGTTTTTAGCTCTTTCCTCGTTGACTAATGCAACAATTTGGTTGACGATGGCTTGGTCATTGCCTTCTGGCTCCGTTACTTCAGGAGTAGTCTCAACAGGTTCTGTTACTTCAGGAGTAGTCTCAACAGGTTCTGTTACTTCAGGAGTAGTCTCAACAGGTTCTGTTACTTCAGGAGTAGTCTCAACAGGTTCCGTTACTTCAGGAGTAGTCTCAACAGGTTCCGTTACTTCGGGAGTAGTCTCAACAGGTTCCGTTACTTCGGGAGTAGTCTCAACAGGCTCCGTTACTTCGGGAGTAGTCTCAACAGGTTCCGTGACCTCAGGAGTAGTCTCAACAGGTTCCGTTACTTCGGGAGTAGTTTCAACGGGCTCCGTTACTTCAGGAGTAGTCTCAACAGGCACCATTACTTCAGGAGTAGTTTCTTCAGGTTTAGTAACTTCCAAATTGGTTTTCTCAGATTCTGTCACCTTTGGTAAATTAATTTTTTGTCCTGGAAAGATTAGATCTTTATCATGAATTTGAGAATTTACATTTAGTAATTCAAGAAAATCCACGTCTAATTTCCTGGCAATATCCCATAATGTATCGCCAGAAAGTACGGTATATTCATTCATAGTATCAGGCATGTTAATAACTTGGTCGGGATAGATTAAGTCTTTATTCGGAATTTGATTATTAACTTCTAAAAGTGCTTGAAAATTAACATAATTACGTTCCGATATATCCCATAAGTTATCACCAGATCTTACTGTGTATGTTTCAGCAAAAGTTGACATGGGGCTTAACAAAATGACTGATGTCATCGTAAGGGCTATCTTTATTTTCATATAATAAAATGTGCCTCCAGTATTGTTTAGGTATATTATCAACTAATGCCTAGGAATACTAGTTTAATAATATTTATTCGCATATAAACAAACAATCTATTTAACAATTTAAATAGTAAACTTTTGGTTAACCATATTGAAGGTAACATTAAAGAGAAAATTCAGTCAAGTTTTATGCAAATATTGTCGAATAATGACGAAAAATATCCATGTTCTCCCTAAATTGGTACCGTTCTCGAGAAAGACATAAGGATGAGACTGGACAGTAATAAACTAATGCACTGGGAATTGGAATTAAGTGAAGAAACAGATCAGCAACTAAGTTTATCATTTAAAAGCATACAAACGGATGATTGATTGTTTCAATGAAAGATGAACAACTAAAATGAGAATTTGAGATGACTAAATTACTACAAGAAGAGATTTCAATGGAAATTGGTGAGGGAATACTTAAATACCAATATAGATTGTGAAAGGGAGTAAAAAGAATAATTCTACGAACTAAAATTCCTATCCGAGTATGTATATAATTCCCGAAAACGCTTGAGAAGTTTTATAAAACCTTAAAAGGGATAGATTTAGTCAGACTTTAACCTCCTTATGCTTATAATGTGGGTTTTGTTTTATTTGATAGGCTATTGTATTCTGAAATGTCTGTTATTAAACTTATGTTATATAAGAATAATAATTTCCTTAAGAGAGTTGAGAGGCATGAAGAGAAGTCGGACAATTATATCAAAGTTAATCGGTTTAGGACTACTGATTGTGTTTTGCTGGTCAGGAATTTATTTGTTTCAATATGCAATGGATGAATATCAGATGTATAAATTGGAGAAGCAGCTGGATCAAGATAAACACAAGGTCATATCAGAAGAGACAGGTAATGCCGATTTTACTAAATTGGTAGAGCTGAATGACCAATCGGTTGGTTGGATCACCATTGATGGAACAGCCATTGACTACCCTGTTGTACAGGGTGATGATAACAGTTACTATTTAACGCATGATTTTAACAATAGCTCGTCCATTCAGGGAAGTATTTTTATGGATTATCGTAATCAGGAAGGGTTTGCAGACAATCATATCATTCTTTATGGACATAATATGAAGAACGGTACGATGTTTCATGATTTGAATAAATACAAGGATGAAAACTTTCTTTACGAGCATAGATATATAAACTTTTATGGGAAAACGGGCTATTATAAGTGGGAGGTTTTTTCTACTTATAACACAGATCCAGATTTTAATTATATCCAAACTGAGTTTGGAACTAGTGAACAGTATCTTGCTTTTATAAACCAATTACAATCAAGGTCAGATTTTAGCTATAAGAAAGAACCATTGACTGATAAGGATAAGGTTTTAACGCTCTCAACGTGTAGTCAAGGCTTAAAGGACGGAAGAAGAGTGGTCCATGCAAGACTTATAGAAGAAGGAGTATATGCAGAGCAACATTAATATTTCAATAAAAAGGAGGCAGCTCGTATAAGCTGCCTCCTGATTATTATTAATCTTCAAAGCCTGCTTTCATTGTATCAGGATGAGATCCGGAACGGCTATCCTCGTTAAGCTGATCGATTCTGTCCATTTCCTCAGGAGATAGTTCAAAATCAAACACTTGAGAGTTTTCAATGATACGGTGTTCTTTGATTGATTTTGGAATCGTTACAACGCCATGTTGAAGATCCCATCGTAAGATGACTTGAGCAACTGATTTATTATGCTTTTCAGCAATTTCTTTGAGCACTGGATTGTCCAAAAGCTCTCCTCGTTTTAATGGAGACCATGCTTCCAATTGGATTCCTTCTTTTTTACAGAAAGCACGCAAGTCTTCCAATGTTAAATGAGGATGGAATTCCACTTGATTCACCATTGGTTTAATTTCAGCGGTAGAAATTAAATCCTCAAGGTGATGAATCAGGAAGTTGCTTACACCAATTGCACGAACGCGTCCATCTTTGTAGAGTTTTTCAAAGGCTTTCCATGTTTCTTTATATTTATCCTTACCAGGCCAATGAATTAGATAAAGATCCAAGTAATCCAAGCCTAGCTTTTCCATGCTTTCATCGAAGGCTTTTAAGGTAGATTCATATCCTTGTTCACTATTCCATAACTTTGTTGTAATAAATAAATCCTCGCGTGGCACACCTGATTCTTTGATCGCTTGGCCTACGCCTTCTTCATTACCGTAAATGGCAGCTGTATCAATGCTGATATATCCATTTTGGATGGCTGCTTTAACAGACTGGATAACCTCTTCACCTTCTTGAACTTTAAAAACGCCCAATCCAAGCCATGGCATTTCAACGCCATTATGTAAGGTGACTGTATCTTTGAGATTTGTTGGCATATCTGAATCCTCCTCTGTCTAATTTGGTTTTTTCTAACTATTCTTTTATTATAAAGGATGACTGTTCAACTTAGTTAATAGAATGAATTCTTATTTTTTCCTTGCTGCTTCAGCCTTTTCAATATACATCTTTGCGATTTCAGTAATCTGATCGTAATCTCCTGTTTTGGCCGGTGCTAACAGATTGCCGCCGACTCCGTTTTTGGGGTAAGAGTTCAGTCATTTGGGGCTAAAAATCAATAAAAAAACATTGAGGCTCGCCTCAATGTTTTTAATTCTATTGCTTCATTAAATCATTAAATTGCTTGTATTGAATACTAACTTCTTGCTTCGGTGGAGCGGTCAGTAAGCTGACAATGATGATGGCAAGTGTGCTTGCTCCAAAGCCAGGAATCATTTCATAGAGTGTATCAGAGAGACCTATGCTAGACCAAATAATAACAGTCAGGGCTCCCACAACGATACCTGCCAATGCTCCCCATTTATTCATACGTTTCCAGAAGAGACTTAACAGGATGAGCGGACCAAATGATGATCCGAAGCCTGCCCAAGCATAACCAACCAGTTCAAGAATCGTTGAGTTCTTTTCCCAGGATAAAAATAACGCGACAATCGAGACAATTAAAACGGACAATCTTCCCAAGAAAACAAGTTCTTTATCAGATGCTGATCGTTTGAAGAATGTTTTGTAAATATCTTCTGTTAACGAACTGGATGTAACGAGAAGCTGCGAAGAAATGGTACTCATAATGGCAGCTAAAATAGCTGAGATTAAAAATCCGGTAATGATCGGATGGAATAATACTTCGCCTAAAACGATAAATACTGTTTCCGGGTTATCCAATGGAGTGCCTGCTTGTGAAAAATACGTAATCCCGATAAAACCAGTCAGCATCGCACCAATGATGGAGAAAATCATCCATCCCATCCCGATGCGACGAGCCTTTTTAATTTCTTTAACAGATGAAATAGCCATAAAGCGGACAATGATATGAGGCTGGCCGAAGTAACCAAGTCCCCAGGCAATGGAAGAAAGGATGCCTAGTATCGTTGTTCCTCTGAAAATATCTAATAAGGCAGGATTAATGGATCGTGCTGTATCAATGGACTCTCCTAATCCTCCCACTTCAATGAGAGTGACGATTGGAACGAGAATCAGTGCAACGAACATGATGATTCCTTGTACAAAGTCAGTCCAGCTGACGGCAAGAAATCCTCCGAACAAAGTGTATGCTACTACTACCAGTGTAACAACTATTAATCCAGTATGGTAATCAAGTCCGAATGTACTTTGGAAAAGTACACCGCCGGAAACCATCCCCGATGAAACATAAAAGGTAAAGAATACTAGAATAACAAGTCCAGAAATTAAGCGAAGTATCTTTGAGGTATCACCAAAGCGGTTCTCTAAATAGCCAGGTATTGTAATCGAATCATTGGCTATTTGTGTATACGTACGCAGTCTCGGAGCTACATAAATCCAGTTCGCCCAGGCTCCTATCGTTAAACCGATGGCAATCCATGCTGCGCTAAGACCGGATAGATACATAGCTCCGGGTAATCCCATTAACAGCCAGCCACTCATATCAGCCGCCCCTGCACTCAAAGCTGTTACGGCAGGTCCGAGTGTTCTGCCGCCAAGCATATAATCAGATAAATTCGATGTTCTTTTATAGGCAAAATATCCGATTCCGAGCATTAAAATCATGTAAATAATGACTGATGTTAATAATGCATAATCCATCTGTGATCCCCCTTTGTCTCTTCTCTAATTTGTCCTGCACTTTCACTTACTATCTAGAATAAAACGTTTGATTAAGTTTATCAGAAAAGTTAAAATATTTCACTTTATATATAAGTAGATCAAAAATTAAAGATAGTGAATACATAGCTTCTAAATGAAAGCGTATATAATTAACGCTTGTATTAGGGCTTTTTATAACCAGCACCTAAACAAGTGATGATTAAAAAATAATGAAGGGATGGGAGAGTAGGGAAACCTCCTATTCTCTTTTTTTTTATTGTAGGCTGATATGAATTTCAATCAAAAAAAGAAAAAACCGATTGCGGCCAGCGCAATCGGCATTTATTTTTGATCAGTTTCTGGAGAATCCTTTTTCATCCATTCATCGGCCCATTTTGCAATGGATTGCATCATAGGCTTCATGGCTTCTCCTGCTTCTGTTAAGGAATATTCAATTCGGACCGGCGTTTCCGGATAAACTTCGCGTTTGACAATCCCTTGTTTTTCCAATTCCTTTAGCCGTTCAGATAGTACTCGTCCACTGATACCAATTGAGGATTCCAGCGTACAGAAACGCTGAGGACCGGATTGCAGTTGATAAATAATTAACCCTGACCAACGGCGGCTGAGGATATCCATAGCTTTCTCAAATTTAGGACAAATGTGAGATTGATTCATATTACATCACCCCTCTGGTCTATATTATATCGTATTATTGAAAAATCATATAATTATTTATAGGAAATAATTTACTTGATATAAATTTATTACTAAAGTATAATTACTTACATAAAGTAAGTTATGTACTGATTAAATTATAAAAAAACAAAATGCCATTTGGGAGAGAGTAATATGAACTTTCATCAGAAAACAAATACGTTTGTGAAAAGTCTTGAATTGAAGATACTTAATATGGAAAGATCGCTCGCCTTTTACGAAAACATCATTGGTTTTAAAGTGCTGGAGAAAGAGGAGAATCGTACAGTTTTAACAGCTGATGGGGAAACACCATTATTAACTTTGATTCAACCTGAAAATGTTATACCAAAAGAGGCACATAAAACCGGGCTGTACCATTTTGCTTTATTGTTGCCTTCACGTGCAGATTTAGGAAGCTTTTTGCATCATATTGCAAAAATTAATTACCCATTGGGTGCTTCAGATCATCATGTTAGTGAAGCACTATATTTACAGGATGTTGATGGGAATGGAATTGAAATTTACGCAGATCGCCCAGCTTCCTCATGGATATGGAAAGACAAAGAGGTTCATATGGTTACGGAGCCTTTGAAGGCAGAAGAAGTATTGGCAGCAGGAGAAGACACGATGTGGAAAGGCCTTCCGTCTGATACGGCAATGGGGCATATTCATTTGCATATTGGCAATCTTGAACTGGCGGAGGAGTTTTATTGCCAGGGATTGGGATTTGATGTAGTTACTCGTTATGGAAATCAGGCATTGTTTTTGTCCACAGGTGGCTACCACCATCATATCGGTTTAAATGTATGGAATGGCAGGAATATACCGGCTGCTTCAAAAGAAAGTGTGGGACTCCAAACATTCACTATTTATTATCCTAATCATGAACAAAGAGAAGAAGTGATTTCACGTTTGAATAATATAGGTGCTGAAGTTCGAGAAGAGAATGGAATTTGGGTAACAACAGACCCGTTTGGTTTATCTATTCGGTTATCTGTCTAAATAGATTTTAGTATGTATAAAAACATTGGGGAGGAATAAATCATGACAAATACAAATGAATTTTTATCAGCAATTGAAAAAAGACGTTCACTGTATGCGATTAGTAATGAAAAGGTAATTTCTGAAGAAAGAGTAGAGGAGATTGTTAAATTCGCCGTCAAGCATACACCATCTGCCTTTAACTCACAAAGCGCAAGAGTAGTCGTATTATTTGGAGAACAAAGTAATAAGTTTTGGAGTATCACAACTGAAACATTACGAAAAGTCGTACCTGCCGAAAATTTTAGTGACACTCAGGAAAAAATGGATATGTTTAATGCTGGATATGGCACTGTACTCTTCTTTGAAGATCAATCGGTCATAGAGGGGCTGCAGTCACAATTTGATCTATATGCAGATAAATTCCCTATTTGGTCTAATGAAGCCTCCGGAATGCTGCAGCTCGTCGTTTGGACAGCTCTTGAAGCGGAAGGATTAGGAGCTACACTTCAGCATTACAATCCGTTGATTGATGAAGAAGTGAAGGCAACCTGGAATATACCTGCAAGCTGGAGATTATCCGCCCAAATGCCATTTGGTAAACCAGTTGCTCCTGCTGGTGAAAAACAATTCAATCCAATTGAAGATCGTGTGAAAGTGTATAAATAAATCAACAAAAAAGACGCTCCATTTTTAGTTTACTCCAAAAGTTAGATTTTATATCTAACTTGAGGTGCTAAAAAGTGAGCGTCTTTTCATTTAATTTCTATCGCGGTACTCTCTCCTTAGTTCGTTTTGAAAACGGTCCAAAAATACGCCAATCAGGAAAAATGCGATTAATATAGAATAGAAGGTTTTAAATACGACCTGGACAGATCCCGGACTCCAAACAGTCGACCAGAAAGTGCCTTCGCCAATAAATCCATAGGCAAGTATTAAGATATGTAATGCCAACCAAAAGAGGCTTAGAGTGCTCGTATTCGAGCGAATAATGACTGCTATTAAGCTAATCAGTGCTGCTATACAAACTACGAAAAGGATGGGGTTAATAGACAACCATTCTATAGATAAGAGTTCAAAAATCAATAAACCAATCAAACATAGATGTACAAAATAGGTCATAAAATAGATGAACGGCCTTCCATTAAGTTTAGAAATGATTAATAGTACACCGGCCGCGAGTAAAAGAGCTCCCATTAAGGGGGCATTCCATCCGAAGAACATCATTAAACTGCCAAATATAAATCCGATCATATTTATGTAATTTACTTTATATAACCAATCGGTAAACATAATCATGTCCCCCTCTGTCCCGGGTTTTTGAATCCTCTTATTTGATTATACCCTGCCTGCGGTGAATTTAACTATTACCTCCTTGTTAGTTATTGTGAAAAAAAGGTGGTTATGGTAAAGTGATAGTATTGATAAGACCGTAATTAGGAGGTATTTGTTCGTGTTGCATACTACGCTCATGGTATTATTGGTTATTACATGTATTAGTTTAATTGTTGTGGTCTTACTGCAATCCGGTAAAAGTGCAGGTTTATCCGGCGCGATTTCCGGTGGTGCTGAACAGCTTTTTGGTAAACAAAAGGCGAGAGGACTTGATTTATATTTACACCGCGCTACTATTGTTTTATCAGTATTATTTTTTGTTTTAACCATTCTGGTTTCTTTCTTTGCAAAGTAATAGTGCGAAAACAAACATTGCCTGGCAGCTTTGCCAGGCTTTTTTGATGTGTAAATCGTTCATATTAATAGCGTTTTGTTCCTCTAACATCGTAAACTAATAGTACATAGTATAAGTTTTAACAAAGGGAGATTTTTTATATGAAATTAACTCAGCCAAAACCATTTACATTCGAGGGAGGAAACCGTGCAGTCTTATTGCTTCACGGTTTTACAGGGAATAGCGCTGATGTAAGGATGTTAGGCCGATATCTTGAAAGCAGGGGATATACATGTCATGCACCGCAATATAAAGGGCACGGAGTACCTCCGGAGGAGTTGGTAGAATTCGGACCAACTGATTGGTGGAAGGACTGTATGAAAGCCTATGATCGATTGCGGGCAATGGGCCATAAGGAAATTGCGGTAGCAGGTCTTTCGTTAGGAGGGGTATTTTCCTTGAAATTAGGTTACACTGTACCTGTTAAGGGTATCGTTACCATGTGTTCACCTATGTATATAAAAAGTGAAAAAGTTATGTATGATGGGGTACTTGAGTATGCCCGTCAGTATAAAAAGCGTGAAGGTAAAAGTCAGGAACAAATTGAGGCAGAAATGAATTGTTTTCGTCCAATGAATACCCTGCAAGCCTTGCAAGAATTGATTGGCAATGTAAGAGATCATGTGAATCAAGTGGATGTTCCGCTTTTTGTCGCTCAGGCACGCCACGATCATATGATCAATACTGACAGCGCTAATATTATCTATAATTCTGCAATTACTGAACAAAAAACATTAAAATGGTATGAGGAATCAGGCCATGTGATAACACTGGATAAAGAACGTGATCAGCTTCATCAGGATGTTTTTGCGTTTTTAGAGAGTCTTGATTGGGCAAATTAATAGATAGATCAATGATAAAGGAAAGAAAGGAGGGGTTTGTGATGGATGACATGATACGTCAACATGTAGAAAAGCTGTATTCTTATATGAAAGAAGAAGCTTACAAACCCATGACCGTACAAGAATTAGAGGCAGCAATGGGGGTAGAAGACTCCGGGGATTTCAAGGATTTTGTGAAGGCTCTTGTCTATATGGAGGAGCATGGCCAAATCGTGAGAACTCGTTCTGATCGTTATGGACTGCCAGAACGTATGAACCTTGTAAAAGGGAAGGTATCAGGTCATGCTAAGGGATTTGCTTTTGTGCTACCTGAAGAGAAAGGCATGGATGATATTTTTATTCCTCCGCATGAGTTAAATAATGCGATGCATGGAGATATTGTTATGGTCCGTGTTTCTTCACAATCATCAGGCCAAAGACGGGAAGGCACCATTGTTAAAATCATTGAACGCGGTGTCCAAAATGTCGTAGGGACATATACGGAAACAAGAGGGATTGGTTTTGTAATCCCAGATGATAAAAAAATGGCTAATGATATCTTTATTCCTAACGAGGCGAAGAACGGTGCCGTTGAAGGTCATAAAGTAGTTGTTAAAATAACAAATTACCCAGAAGGCAGAATGTCGGCAGAAGGTGAAGTTATCACGATCTTAGGGCATAAAAATGACCCGGGTGTTGATATTTTATCCATTATTCATAAGTTTGGTTTGCCAGGAGAATTTCCAGAGGATGCACTGGAACAAGCTAATCAAACACCTGAAGTCATAGATGAAAAAGATCTGGCCAATCGTCGTGATCTTAGGGATGAAACGATTGTCACGATTGATGGTGCGGATGCGAAAGACTTGGATGATGCTGTTACAGTAACGAGACTTGATAATGGAAATTATAAATTGGGTGTACATATTGCCGATGTTTCTCATTATGTAACCGAAGGATCGCCAATTGATAAGGAAGCGGCAGAGCGTGCAACAAGTATCTATCTTGTGGATCGAGTTATTCCGATGATACCACATCGACTATCAAATGGAATTTGTTCATTGAATCCACGTGTTGACCGTTTAACATTATCATGTGAAATGGAGATTGATTCTGAAGGAACTGTTGTTTCCCATGAGATTTTCCAGAGTGTCATTAAAACAACAGAGCGTATGACGTATTCAGATGTGAATGAGATTCTTGTTGATAAGAACGCAGAATTGATTGAGCGCTATGAACCGCTTGTTCCGATGTTTGAGGAAATGGAGAAATTGGCTGGAATTCTTCGCGAAAAACGGATGCGCAGAGGAGCCATTGACTTTGATTTTAAAGAAGCAAAAATCCTTGTTGATGAGAATGGAGAACCAACCGATGTTGTTCTTCGTACACGATCTGTTGCAGAAAAATTAATTGAAGAATTTATGCTGGCAGCTAACGAAACAGTAGCTGAGCATTTCCATTGGATGGACGTGCCTTTCCTTTATCGAATCCACGAAGATCCAAATGAAGAAAAGCTGAGAAAGTTCTTCGACTTTATCGTGAACTTTGGCTATATCGTTCGTGGTACGGCGAATTCCATTCACCCGCGTGCTTTGCAGGAAATCATTGAAGCGGTACAGGGAAAACCGGAGGAAATGGTCGTATCGACAGTCATGCTTCGCTCCATGAAGCAAGCAAAATATGATCCTGAAAGCTTGGGACACTTTGGCTTGTCGACAGATTATTATACTCACTTTACATCACCGATCCGTCGTTATCCTGACTTAATTGTTCATCGCTTAATTCGAACGTATTTAATAAATGGAGACTTAAGCAGAGAAACACAGGAAAAATGGAATGAAAGACTTGGTGAGATTGCCCAGCATACTTCCTCAATGGAAAGACGGGCAGTAGATGCTGAGCGTGAAACGGATGATCTGAAGAAAGCTGAATACATGGAAGATAAAGTGGGCGAGGAGTTTGACGGGATTATTAGCTCTGTCACAAACTTCGGTATGTTTGTTGAGCTTTCCAACACAATTGAAGGTCTTGTCCATGTCAGCTACATGACTGATGATTACTATCATTTTGACGACCGTCAATATGCGATGATTGGTGAACGTACAGCTAAGGTTTTCCGAATCGGAGACGAGATCACCGTAAAGGTCATTAATGTAAATAAAGATGAGCGTACCATTGACTTTGAAATTGTTGGGATGAAAGACAACCGTGAACGAGTTTCCGGTGAAAAACGTATTTTTAGAGCAGAACCGGGTAAAAACCGCCGCAAGGATTCTTCCAAACCACAGGGAGGAAATGGAGACAAGCGCGGTCCGAAAGGCCAAGGCAAAGGTAAGCCTGGAGAAAGCTCCGATAAAAAAGGCCCAAGAAAGAAAAAGAAGTTTTACGAAAACGCACCGGCTGCCAAGCGCAAATCCGGTAAGAAGAAAAAACGATAATAAGCAGAGGAGAGCTGACTTATGTTGGCTCTCTTTTCTTTGTGTTAGATTTGTAGTTATATTTACCATGCTGAGGTATATAGATAAAAAAGAATTGATGATATAGAAAAACAGCTTGTCTAGTCATAATACTGTACAATAGACAGTACAATCTATATAATACATATGTATTTAGTATGAATTAAAAGGGGGAGAGATTGAATTGGATACGACCTTAGTTATTATAAATATTCTTATTTTGTTAGCATTAGTCGGTGTACTTTTCTATATGCAAAAGAAACATGTTTCTTTTGCAAAACGAGTATTTACAGGTCTCGGATTAGGAATTCTTTTAGGGGTATTCCTTCAATTTGCATTTGATCCTGACAGTGCTGTATTGGCAGATACAAAAAATTGGTACAGCATTGTTGGAACAGGTTATGTTAGCTTTTTAAAAATGATTGTCATGCCTTTGATTGTTGTGTCGATTATATCAGCTATCATTCGCATAAAAGGGCAAGCTGGAGTTGGTAAAATCAGCTTTTCTATTATCGGTATTCTGGTTTTAACAACAGCTATAGCAGCCGCTGTTGGAATTGGCAGTGCTTTAACGTTTGATTTATCAGCGGACCATCTTGAATCTGGCGAAGCAGAGGAGGCACGTTCAGCTCAATTAGAAGAAACAATGGTTCAAGTAGAGAACCAGAGCTTTCCGGAACGTATTTTGCAGGTCATCCCAACAAATCCGTTTCTTGATTTGACTGGCCAACGACCTACTTCTACAATTGCAACCGTAATTTTTGCAGCGTTTGTTGGAATTGCGGCAATCGGAGTTAGAAGAAAGGCGCCAGCGGAGTTTGAGACATTTGAGAAAATCATTAATGCCTTATATAAAATTGTCATGCGAATCGTTACGTTGATTCTTCGTTTAACACCGTATGGTATTTTAGCGTTAATGGCTACAACTATTGCCAATACAAATGTACAAGGAATCATTGAATTATCTACATTTGTTATTGCTTCCTATGTAGCATTGATCGTGATGTTCCTGATCCACTTAGTTATATTATTCTTTAGCGGTTTAAATCCAATGCAATATGTTAAGAAAATGGGTCCATTACTTACGTTTGCTTTTACATCCCGGTCCAGTGCGGCAGCTATTCCTATTAATATAGAGACTCAAACCAAACAATTTGGTAACTCTGAAGGGATTGCTAACTTTTCTTCTTCATTGGGAGCGTCTATTGGTCAAAATGGATGTGCAGGAATTTACCCGGCTATGCTGGCTGTAATGATTGCACCTGATCCGCTAGATCCCGTTTTCCTTATTCAATTAGTCATCATTGTAGCTATCAGTTCATTTGGTGTAGCTGGTGTTGGCGGAGGAGCTACCTTTGCCGCATTAATCGTATTATCCAGCATGAACCTGCCAATTGGTATAGCAGCCTTACTGATCTCTGTAGAACCATTAATTGATATGGGAAGAACAGCTCTTAATGTCAGCGGTTCAGCAACAGCAGGATTAGTAACCGGCCGTATGACAGGCGAATTGAACAAAGAAGTATACAATGGTAAAATGGTTGAAATGAATTCACTTGAAGCATAAAAGAGTAAGGAAGAATGCGTAATTGTTGCATCTTCCTTTTTTCTTTAAGTCCGCATCCCATTCCTGATGGAAGGATAAGAGGACATTTCAATCGAATACTAAAGGTATGGAATTTAGCGAAATGGAGGAATACTAGAATGAGTAAGATTACGATTCAAACAGCTAAAGCACCGGCCGCAATCGGGCCATATTCTCAAGCCATTCGAGTGAATGGGTTTATTTATACATCAGGCCAGCTAGGATTAGATCCTGAGACGGGCGAATTAAAAGATGGTGTGAAGGAACAAACTCACCAAGCATTTAAAAATATTCAGGCCATTTTAAACGAAGAAGGCCTTGGTTTGGACCAAATTGTGAAGACAACGGTCTTCCTGAATGATATGAATGATTTTGCAGCAGTTAATGAAGTATACGCAACCTACTTTACCGGCAGCTTTCCGGCAAGGAGTGCGGTAGAAGTAGCGCGGCTTCCAAAAGACGGACTTGTAGAAATAGAAGCCATTGCTGTAGTATGATAAAAGGAGAGCCTGATATTCTGGGCTCTTTATTCACCTAACCCATATAAAGAGAGAGGGGGCAATTATATGCCAAAAGGTTCAGGAAAGGTAATCGGCCAAAATAAAAAAGCGTACCATGATTACTTTATCGAGGAAACCTATGAAGCAGGAATTGTTTTGCAGGGAACTGAGATTAAATCGATTCGAAATGGTCGTGTGAACTTAAAGGATTCATATGCAAGGATTATTAATGGGGAAGTATTCTTAATGGGAATGCATATTAGCCCATATGAGCAGGGTAACCGCTATAATCACGACCCATTGCGTGTGCGTAAGCTACTTTTGCATAATAAGGAAATCAGTAAATTAATTGGTTCCACAAAAGAACAGGGATATGCACTTGTTCCATTGAAGCTGTATTTAAAGAACGGTTTTGCAAAAGTTTTGATCGGTTTAGGTAAGGGTAAAAAGAATTATGATAAACGTGAAGACTTGAAGAGAAAAGAAGCAAAGCGTGAAATCGAACGAGCGTTCAAAGAACGTCAGCGTTAAGCTTTGACTGGTACTCTCACCAAGTTCTTACAATTGAATTTCATATTCATTATGTTATAATTACTTATGTACCACAATTGAATAGAAGCAACGCTCAAAGTACGCTTCTTCATTTCGTACGATCCACATTCTTATCATGGGGACGTTACGGATTCGACAGGGGTAGTTCGAGCTTATGTTGCGAGTCGAGGGGATCGGCCTCGTTAAAACGTCACAGCCTATAACTGGCAAACAAAACAACAACTTAGCTTTCGCTGCTTAATAACAGTCGATAAGCTGTTCCTCCCTCCATCGTCCATGTGGTAGGGTAAGGGACTCAACTTTAGTGGACTACGCCGGATCTCACCGTCTGAGGGAGAAGGAAGAGAATAACCAGACTAGCTGTCCGGACGCCTGTCGATAGGCATAAGGCACAGCGAATTGCCAATATATCGACTACACTCGTAGATGCATAAGTGCCGTTATCTTTGGACGTGGGTTCGACTCCCACCGTCTCCACCAAATACATAATTTTGGTGGTTTTTGTTTTATATATGACATAAAGCATAAATTTTCCGCTTCGGAAGGTTTATGCTTTTTTTTTGAGGAATCAGTCTTGTTATAATTATACCGTTTTTTGGTATATAGGATTATCTGGCATCATAACGTGGTAGACGACAAAGAAAGGGGTGAGTAAAATGTTGAAACAGATGGGTATCGTGCTAGCTTTAACAAGCATTTACCTTGCTGGATGCTCGCATGAAGATGCAGCTACGGATAAAAAAGCAGGGGAGAAACATGAAGAATCAGCTCAACCTGTAACAACAGAAAAATCTTCAACGGATCAGAAGGAAGACAGCGAATCTGCCAACGGAAGCCCTGTAAAAGCTGAACAAAACGACTCACATGATGCCTCATTATCTCAGGAAAAAGTAATAAAAGATGCCAAGGAACAAATCAAAGGCTCAATATCTCCTAAGCTACCCATACATCTTCCGCTATCGTCTGAGGACAAGAATCTAAGTGCGGCGACCCTTTCGGAATCTGATATGTATCGCGTTATATTTTTTGAAAGCGAAAAAATGATACCAGTCAACAGTAAAGAGTTGAACAATAGTACCATTGCAAAACCGATTGCTGTAATAGAAGTCCATCAGTATAAAACTGAAGAAGAGGCTAAATCAAAAATCGGCTATATACAGCCTGAGGGGATCCAGGCAGGGAATCCAATAGATCTGGGTCATTCCATCCAAGGATATGAGGACGCAGGGGCAGGACATAAGTGGCTAAATTGGCATGAAGGAAGATGGTATCTACAAGTCCAAGCCTCCAATATAGAAGGCAACAGTGACTACGTCCCGCTCGCTAAACAAATGGTCTCCTATCTTGAAAGCAACCAACTGCCAGTGCCCCATGAATATGGTTCTGTAAAAGCGGATATAGATTCGCAAAAAGCAGGCAATAACCGTATTTCTTGGCAGGAAGGTACAGTCGTTTATACGGTCTCCGAAGTGGCAGACCCCATTGACATGCTAGCGATAGCTTGCAATTTTGATGAAACGAAAGAATAAGTGTTGGTATAGATAGAGAGTTTAGTTTTAGTGAAATTGATGACTTTCTAATAAGATAAGAAGAGCCTCAATTCAAATAGGATAACACTGGAAAGGAAAGTGTCTTCCTAAGTGTATCTTAAGGCTCTTCATTTTATTCGGAAGATTTTAAGGCAATATATGCCCGCTGTTCAAATAAAGGCGATACCATTCTTCACGGCTTAACTGTAATTCATTGCCCCGAATAATGTCAGCCATCCGTTTTTGATTAGTTGTACCAGCAATCAACTGAATGTTTGCTGGGTGTCGCAAAATCCAAGCTGCTGCAATAGCGGTTGGAGTTGTTTCATATTTATCAGCTAACTCTGTAAGAGTCTCGTTCAATTCGGGGAACTTCTCATCATTCCCGATAAAAACGCCTTCAAAGAAACCATATTGAAAAGGTGACCAAGCTTGGATGGTTATATCATGGAGTCTGCAATAATCTAGGACACTACCATCCCTCTCAACGGCGCCTTCTGTTTGCATATTCACTTCCATCCCATTAGCAATCATGTTCGAAAAGGGGAGGCTTAGTTGCAGTTGGTTTACAATGATCGGCTGCTTTACATATTTTTTTAACAATTCAATTTGCATTGGCTTATGATTGGATACGCCAAATTGACGGACTTTGCCAGAGCTCTCTAAGGTATCGAATGCTTCAGCTACTTCCTCAGGATCTACCAAAGCGTCTGGACGATGAAGTACCAGTGCATCTAAGTAATCGGTGTCCAGGCGTGTTAGTATTTTATCGACAGACGTTAAGATATGCTCTTTTGATAAGTCATACATAGTACCCGGCTTGATCCCGCATTTTGATTGCAGGATTACATCTTCTCTGTTATATCCCGCAATCTTTAAGGCCTTACCAAACTTGGATTCACAAATGCCATTTCCATAAATATCAGCATGGTCAAAGAAATTCAGCCCATTCTCCATACAAAAAGTAAGATGTGCTGCTAAATTGTCATCATTCATAGAATCAATTCTCATACAGCCTACAGCAATAGCTGGAACGCTTAAACTGCTGCTACCAAGTTTTATCCTTTTCATGCTTATTCCTCCATCCATTTAAAAAACTCTTATTTTTCTATCTATGTTAGCGACTGATTATACCGGAAAACAGTGTATCCCTCATCGTAATCTGTACGCTGTCCCCATTTTACTATAATTCAGAAAATTTTTATGGATGACTCTATTCCTGTGTTAAAAGAATTACAGTCGAAATTTAGACGAGCATGTAGACACACTTTATAAGATATAGACAATGTAAAAAAAGAATAGGGAATTCATCAGTTTTATCGATTATTGTTTCCATATTTGGATAATGTATATTGACAAAGCATAATCAAGCTCATTATAATTTTAATAATTCAAAATATTATAAAGTATGGAAGAGGAGAGTAGATTCTGGATATTTCTCTTTTAGAGAGCTTCGGCAGCTGAAAAGGAGCGGGAAGTACCATTATTGAAAATGGCCTCTGAGCCTCGTGCTGAAAGTATAATTTATTAATTATATGAATAGGTTTCGACGAGATTTGGTACTCGTTATCCATATCAGAGTGTAGGAAGCGTTGATTCGTTTTTACGCTTACGAAGGCTGTTTATGTGAGTAAGCAGCGAATTAAGGTGGAACCACGTGAAGTCACACCACGTCCTCATCATGGTAAGGACGTGGTGTTTTTTATTTTGGACAAAGAAATGGGTGGGATGAAGTTGAAACGTTTATTAGTTTTTCAATCAGATTTTGGATTAAGTGATGGGGCTGTAAGTGCTATGTATGGAGTAGCGCTTTCTGTCGAGCCATCTTTAAAGATTAGTAATAATACGCATGATATTCCAACGTTTAATATATGGGAAGGCTCATACCGTCTATTGCAGGCTATTTCTTATTGGCCGGAAGGAACGGTATTTGTATCGGTGGTAGATCCGGGTGTAGGATGCGATCGCCGAAGTATCGTTGCAAAGACCTCTGGTGGACACTATGTGGTCACGCCTGATAACGGTACCCTATCCCATATCAAAAATAAAATTGGCATCACGGAAGCAAGAGTGATAGATGAGAAGGTAAATCGTTTGCCGCGTTCAGGAGAATCCTACACTTTCCACGGGCGTGATGTTTATGCGTATACAGGGGCAAGGATTGCAGCTGGGGTGATTAGTTTTGAGGAAGTGGGGCCGGAAATACCTGTTGATTCCCTTATTGAACTACCTCTTTATGAGGCATACATACATGATCATAAGATTACCGGTATTATTGAAATTCTTGATATTCGATTTGGAAATCTATGGACGAATATTTCGCGAGAACTCTTTAGAAAACTGGAAATCTCACTGGGAGATAAGGTCTGGGTTCAAATTGAAAAGGATGGAACAGTGAGGTTTGAGGAAGAGGTTGTATATGGCAGATCTTTTGCAGACAGTGCATTAGAGGAAGCCATTCTTTATGTTAATTCACTTGATAATCTGGGGCTGGCCCTAAATCAAAAATCATTCGCTGATACTTATCACATTAGTACGGGCAGTAATTGGCGCATTACCATTCGTAAAGCGCCATAATTGATGAAGGTTTGTCTAACCTTCCTTAAATACATCATTGAGACGTATTATGCGACTTAAGCATGGTTGGTGTGTTTTTCAGAACAAGGGGTTATTTTAGGTTAGATATTTTACTGCTAGTGTTGTTTAATATTGTTTTTCTCCTTTCAGCTAATGCTAAAATTGCATTTCGATGGAGATAATTCTTTTTGATTCATCTATCCACAGGCAAAGTGTTTGTGTGTGATGAGAGAAATAACGCAGAGCATGCGAATTTTTTAGGGAATCATTCAGAATCCAATTTGAGAGTTGAAAACCAAATGAAGGGCTTTCCGTGTTTTCTTTTAAATAGGCTAGTACTAGATCAAACTCCTTGTCCTCGTAGGAATTGATTTTCTCTGGAATTACTCTATACGGACTTGAAGGTGAGAATTGAACTTGTTGAAGTTGTTTGCTTTGTGGAAAAAGGCTCTTAATAACAGGGTTTAAGGGATTAGACATGAGATGCTTTAAAGAATCATTATTGGGCTTAGCCAACATGATCTCAATCGGTTTATCATTCACTATAAATTCTTTTCGCTCATCGAAGTGCAAGATGATTTCTCGCAGCTCCTTATCCTTGATAAGGCCATTTTTTATCGGATAATAAGTAACGCTATCGCTCAACTGTGCACTTAATAATAGGAAAAATTGCGTCAGAAGGGAATATTGTTTTGGCACTCCATTACCATCAATGGATTTGCTCCTGAAGAAAGGAGAGCTATCCTCTTCTTCATCAATAAAAAAATCTCTATTAAAAGGTTCTAGCCAATTCAAATGAACTCCCCCAATAACTATGATTTATTTTATTGTCTTATATTTCCTTTAAATGCGCATCTGTTATTTATCGTAAATGGAGTTTAACCTAATAAGAAATAGAGCTTTAAAGAGACCAAGCTGATTTTCATTGGGTTGGTCTCTTTGGATATTCAACCGAGAGCCAGTTTTTTGCCCCCCTGATAACGATCCTGATACCTTTTTGTAAACACAAGAGAGATGAGTAAGATTAATTCAAACGCATTGGTGATTGCGCCGCTTTCAATTGGGATCTTGACCATGCTCCCGACAATCATAAGTGCGGTTCCAACGAATATCCAATACCAACCTGTCCTTTTCCAAAGAATAATGGATGACACAAGAAGTGCCAGTGTGACCATTAAAATCATGATTGGCGGTCCTTGTGGAGAATTGGTTGAAGAATAGCTTAGAATGCCATAGCTTTTTTCCGCTTTTAGTGAGAGGTCCCACACAACTGTAAATAGTTCTATCAAAAAAGCAATTAGTGTAAAGGCAACTGTAATCAGTATGGCTGAGGTGGTATTCACCCACTTGACCCTAGCACGTTTAAGTACATCCCAGGAAAATAAAATTAACAAAGGTGTAAAAATCGCATGCATCCAGTATCGAGCAGCATTCAAATTCTCTAAAACTTCTCCCTCCCCAATCCACTTTCCGATGCCAAGAATGGCATTATCATAGATGAGCGGTACAATAACCAGAATTAATACATTCGATACTATGCTAACACCACTCTTTTTTATGGATTGAAGCATCATGATGAGCAAGCCGGCATAAAAACAAGCAAACAGTATATACAAAAATGTATCCATCAGAAAACCTCCTCGTTATCCTATACCTTTCCTAAAACAGTAAGGACTTAAACATAGGAATGCTTACGATGTATTTATACATGAGAAAAGAGGATATCCGGTCTGGATATCCTCTCTTAAGCTAATGCAGTCTATTTTACCCCTACGCAAATTATTCATTGACCATATAAGTAAAGTAATCAAAATCAGCAGCCTTGCCTTCTCCAGATGTATCCTGGCACTGCATGCCTACAAAGGCTCCAGTAAAGAATCCGCCACCGCGGATATAATCATCAGATAGTTTATAAGAGTATAGGGTTACTGGGATTTGTATCCAAGCTTCTCCGTCAAATGAATAGGAGTAGTGATACGTGTTTGTTTGGACTTCGGAACGTATATAAACATATTCAATTTCATCCGGTACCGGAATTTCATTACCACTCAATGGTCGATCAAAGGTGAAATTATCACATACGGTTAAATCTAGAACTCTACCTTTCTCTTCGTTCCATGTAAGCTGAAGGGCGCTCCAATTTTCCGTGTTGTAATAGTTTACTAAGCCGGCGGCCTGCTGGAATGTGTCCGGGTTAAAAGCCAATTTAGTTTCAGCTGTAAAGTTAAAATGCTGCCAGCGTCTTGCCACAAAAGCCTGTGTGAATTTTGAAGTGAGTGATTCTTTACCGTACAATCGCAAGTGACCTGGTTTGTCTTCCAATGAGAGATGATCTCCTAGAGGAATCCGTAAAGTTTGGAAGTTAAGATTCAATGATTTCTCGTTAAAATCATCTTTTTCAGGATAATCTTTTTCCCATTTTACTTCCTCCATCTTAGGTCCTTCTATTTCAAGAGAAGGCTGATTACCGCCCACTACATACGGCCAATCGTTCTCCCAAGTCAATCGTTGAATGGCTGTTTCACGGCCGAGCGGACAAAACCCTCTTGGATCCAGCAATGCCTGATTCTCTTTAGGAAGAGGGCGTCCGGTTAAATGAACTAAAAACCATTCATCTGTATGAGTGTGAACGATAGAAGCATGGCCCGCTTTTTGTAATGGATTTCTTGGATAAGGAAACGATGTAATTAACGGATTTTCCGGATGTACTTCATATGGTCCATCAATCGTTTTGGAGCGGGCAATGGTTGCCTGGTGATCATATTTTGTTCCACCCTCTGCCGTTAACAGATAGTAGTAGCCATTCCATTTATATAAATGCGGAGCTTCTGTCAGTTTGATGTCGGTTCCTTTAAAGATAATTTTTTTATCTCCAACTAACTTTTTCTCTTCTACACTATATTCCTGAAGTACAATTCCATAGAAACTATGGTTTCCAAGGCGATGATCCCAGACCATATTCACAAGATATTTTTTGCTGTCATCATCATGGAATAAAGATGGATCAAAGCCAGAGCTATTAAGATGGATTGGATCAGACCATTCGCCATCAATCGTTTCACAGGTACTGAGATAATTATGGCTGTCTTTCCACTGTCCGCCTGTCACCTTGACATCTGTATAAATGAGCCAGAACTTCCCATCATGGTAGGAGAGAGCAGGAGCCCAAATACCCCCTGAATCAGGATTTCCCATCATATTTAATTGGCTTAATCTATTTAATGGGCGGGAAACTAATGACCAATTTTTTAAATCCTTAGAGTGATAAATACCGACCCCGGGGAACCATTCAAACGTAGAAACGGCAATATAATAATCTTCGTCACGTCTGCAAATACTTGGATCAGGGTTAAAGCCAGTTAAAATAGGGTTTTGAATTTTCATTATTGTAGCCTCCTTAATATATAAAAAAATAGAAGCGCTTTCATAAATGTGTAATCTTGATTGCGTCAGCAAAGAAAGCAGCTAATATTGATGCACTAATGGATAGGTCTGAATACTTTGATGATACAGGTCGTTATCTAAGAAATGTTCAGTTGAAAAAGCAGCTACGCCCAGTGCGCAAGAATGACTCGCTAAACTTGAATATTGTATATGTAAGTTCTTTTGATGATTAGATAGAGAATGATTTTTTATGGTTTCTACTAATGAAGAGTGAATCCATTTTTCACAGGCGGCCAGGCGATTGCCAAGAATAACTTGATTAGGGTTAAAAATATTAATGATATTATTAATGCCAATCCCAATCGATTTCCCTATTTCACTGAATAATTCAATTGCTGTTAGGTCTTCATTTTCAGCAAGATCAATTAAGTGTTCGAGTGTAATGGCGGGATCATTCATCATGAGCTTCGCCTGACTGACTAGGGCTCTCTCTGATGCATATAATTCCCAGCATCCATGGTCTCCACAGCGGCATTTTTCTCCGCTTCTTTCGATTGTCATGTGACCCAGCTCCCCTGAAAGTCCATTATTGCCCTGATAAAGTTGGTTATTCAGGATTAAGCCGCCGCCGATTCCAAACCCAATACTGATGTATATCATGTTGGTGAAGTTTATTCCGACACCGAATTTTTTTTCGCCATATGCCCCACAGTTTGCTTCATTCTCAACTTTAACAGGTACACAGTATTTCTTTGCGACCATATTTTTCAAATCGATGTTTTTCCAGTTTAAATTGGGAGCCATTAAAATTCTTCCAGTTGTATCAACTGTGCCCGGTACACCAATACCAATCCCGACTAAACCATATGGTGAATCAGGAATGGAAGCAACCATACAATCAATCATTTCATACAGTCTTTTTTTAATATCTTCATAGGTTAGTTCCTGGAATTTTTCCAGTTTTTCTTTGTGGATTTTCCCCTGTAGGTTGGTTACGATTCCTAAAATATAGTTAACTCCAAGATCAACTCCTATGGAATAGCCTGCATTTTCATTGAAGAATAACATAACTGGCCGTCGGCCACCGTTGGATTTGCCAGGTCCGGATTCAGATACGAGCTGTTCCTCTATAAGCTCGGAAACCAATGAAGAGACTGTTCCTTTATTAAGGCCGGTTTTATTGGCCACATCTGTGCGTGATAAAGGAGGAGATTCCTTAATAACATGCATGACCAAAGATTTATTTTCTTTTTTTACAACCTGCTGATTATACGTTTTCAATGGTCCGCCTCATTTCTATCACATTTACTATAATAGTAACATCTAATACTTTGTTTATCTAGTAGACAAACAAAGTATTCCATGATATTCTAAATTTAAGTTTAATAGTAAGTAAAATTAACTATTGGGGGTTTAATTATGAGTAAAAAGAAAGCGTTTTCATTTCTTGCTGGGTTCTTGGCCTTATTTTTAGTTCTAGCGGGATGTTCGTCAGAAACTGAAAAGTCAAACAGTGATGGAAAGAAAGTTGTTAAGTTTATGCACCTATGGCCGGAAGGAAGCTCTAAACAACATCATGAAATTGTTCAGAAAATCGTTGCTGATTATGAGAAGGAACATAAGGATGTTAAGGTTGAGCTTGAAGTACTTAGCAATGAACAATACAAGGATAAAATTAAAGTTTTATCTGCTTCCAATGAACTTCCTGATGTGGGAATGACATGGTCAGCAGGATACCTTCAACCATACGTGGATGGCAAAAAGTTTGCGCCGCTGGATGACATTCTAGAAGGAGATTTAAAGGATTCTTTTGTAGCTGGTACTTCGGAAGCTTACCAAATCGATGGTAAAACGTACGGTCTGCCACTGGAGCTTAATATAGCCTCTGTCTTCTATAATAAGAAAATGTTTAAGGATAATGGCTTAGAAGCTCCAAAAACATTTGATGAGTTAGTAAAGGCCGCAAAAACGCTTGATAAAAATGGAGTTGAGCCAATTGCGCTAGGTAATAAGGATAAATGGACTGGTTCATTATGGTATATGTATTTAGCAGATCGAATTGGCGGGACTGAAGCATTGAAAGGTGCCATTGATCGTTCAGGTTCTTTCGAAGATCCAGCGCTTGTATCTGCCGTTGAAAAAGTACAGGAATTAGTTGATGCAAATGGATTTGTAAACGGATTCAACGGTTTATCTGATGAAGAAGCAAAAAGTATGTTCATGAACAGCCAAGCCGCTATGTATCTAATTGCTACATGGGATTTGCCAAACTACACAACAAATCCAGATGTACCTCAGGAATTTAAAGATCAGGTTGGTTTCTTTGACTTCCCATCTGTTGATGGAAAAGGGGATATGAACAGTTATGTTGGTGGACCTGGAGTAGGATTGTTTGTTTCTGAAGACTCTAAAGTAAAAGAAGAGGCGAAGGATTTCGTATCTTACTTTGTTCAGCAGTGGGGAGAAAAATCTGTCACGGATGCCGGCGTAATACCAGCTACTAAAATTGATGCTGAGAAGCTAGATTTGCCGCAAATGTATGTAGATGTTTTAGGGAAATTAAATAAAGCAACTAATATTACCTTATATGCGGATGTACAATTAAGCTCCGATGCAGCACAGGTTCACTTAGATCAAATTCAAGCTTTATTCGGTAAGGAAACAACTCCAGAGAAATTTGCAAAAGAGCATGAAAAGGCGCTTTCTTCAAAGTAAAACGACAAAGGAAAAGGATTCATCCTGATACGATGAATCCTTTTCCTACATACAGATGAGGTGGTTTTTATGAATAAGGTGATGTCCAATAAGTGGATTATAGCTATGTATATTCTGCCGGCTTTGTTATTGGTCAGTGTACTGATTTTTATCCCGCTTATTTTGACAGGTTATTATGGACTTATGGATTGGGATGGCATTGGAGCCATGAAGTTTATTGGATTGGAGAACTATATAAATGCAATCCAGGACGCGAAATTTTGGGATAGTGCTTGGCATTCCATTTTACTGGCTATCTTTTCAACATTGAGTTTAGTTATCTATTTAGCTATTTCTCTCATTCTTGCTTCCAAAATAAAAGGGGCAAATTTATTAAGGAAAATTTATTTGATTCCAATGCTGCTATCTTCAGTGGCTATTGCGCAGCTTTGGATTAAAGTGTTCAATCCATCGAACGGAATATTAAATACGATATTGGTTTGGTTTGGGGTTGAAAATCCACCATTATGGTTATCTGATACATCTATCGTTTTATATGCTATTTTTATCCCCATCCTATGGCAGTATGCAGGATTTTATATTTTGATTTATTATGCAGCCCTAAAAAATATACCTGAATCTTTAATTGAAGCAGCAAAAATAGACGGTGCTACTCCATGGCAGATTGCCATGAAGATTAAATTGCCGCTAATCATGGGAGTTGTAAAAGTTACAATTGTACTGGCTATTGTTGGTTCACTTAAATATTTCGATCTTATTTATGTTATGACAGGCGGAGGTCCGAACGGATCCAGTGAAGTAATGGCATCCTATATGTATAAGCTGGCTTTCTCATCCTCTAATTTTGGTTACGGCAGTGCAATTGGCTTCCTGTTACTGGTCATTACGTTAATTGTGACGTTTATTATCAATAAACTGACTGCATCCAAGGAAGAAATCCAATATTAGAGAGGAGAGGAAAATAATGGCTCGTTTTGGAAAGATAGTATTATATATTTGTTTGACAGTTGTTGCGGTCTTTCAGGTGTTCCCAATTATTTGGCTTTTCCTGTTTTCATTAAAGAGCAATCAGGAGATATTTGCGGGTTCGCCCTTTGCTCTTCCCTCCGAATTTAGATGGGAAAACTATTTGAAGGTTTGGGATGGAGGCATAGGATTATACTTTTTTAATAGTATTTGGATTACAGGAGTAGCCATTATTTTGACAGTTCTTTTTGCAAGTATGGCAACTTATGCGATTACGAGGATGCATTGGAAATTCAGTAAGCTGGTGCTTGGTTTGTTTATGATCGGGTTGATGATTCCAATTCACTCAGCATTAATTCCATTGTTCAATATGTTTTTGAACGTAAACTTAATTGATAATCCATGGTCGATTGTTCTTACCTACACTGCATATAATTTACCGATTACGATGATGATTCTGCTTGGCTTCTATACTACATTGCCAAGAGAAATTGAAGAGGCTGCGATCATAGATGGAAGCTCAATCAACCGGATGTTTTTCCGGATTGTCCTGCCAATGTCCATGCCTATTCTTTCTACGACAGTCATCATCAATATGATTTACAATTGGAATGAATTCGTTTTTGTTAATACGTTTATCAGCTCTGATAAATATAAAACCTTAACAGTCGGCATTCAGAATTTTATTGGACAGTATATGACTGACTGGGGTGCCATCGGTGCCACATTAATTATCAGTTTCCTACCATTATTGCTTGCCTTTATTTTCTTTAGTAATAAAGTAATTGAAGGATTATCAGCTAGCGCAGTAAAAGGATAATAGGATAAACCAAAGCGACATACACCTGGCATGGGGAGTATGTCGTTTTTATGGTTAAGGAATTTATTCAATGAAATCAATAAAAGCACAAGTGCGATAAAGGAGCATTTGTGCTTTGCGTTTTAATTAACTGACAGAGTTATAAATCAGTCTGTTTGATTTTGTTGTTTGCCTCTAAACGTTTGAAAGAGGAAGAGGCTAACCATGATGTAATAAAGGAATAAAAGCTTAAACCAAAAATAAATGCAAGTGCAGGGAAGATGAACGAGATGATTGAAAATGCAACAAGGCAAATGACCATCATGATAATTTGGATTGGGCTAATTAACATAATGAAGAATGCTTGTTTATAATTGGATCGTACCGTTAAATCATAATGAGCGAACACAGGAAACAGGTAAAAAAGTAAAAAGATAAAAAATAGAATGCAAGCAAATATCGGGATATGAGTCCAGGTCATAAGCTTGCTTGCCTCGCTCTGTATGTAAAAAAGATCAATACCTATCAATAAAAAGATAATGGATGTATAAATTCCTAAATGATTACTTTTCCAAAAGTCTTTTTTGTAATAGGACGAAAAAGTATTGAACACAGGTAAATCCGAATTCCCTCTCAACCATTCTCTCATTACAGAAAACATGGCTGTGGTGGCGGGGTATATCCCTAAAACAATTACACCGGCCAGTGTGAATAAAATCCATAATATATTTACATAAGCAAACCTCATAACCCATTCCAATATGGTATAAAGGCTGTTTCCTAAATCCTTCAATTACGAAAACCCCTCCCTGGTGAAATCATCTTATTCTATTTATTATACTGCAATATCGCAGGGTGTAATAAATATTAATAGAATAAATAGAATATTTGATATGGAACTATCAATAAGTATAAATAAAATCCCAGGCATTTTCTGCGTTTGGGATTTATGAATAATTCCGGTTGTTAAAATTTATTGTAATGTCTCCAAATATGTTTCATATAAATAAGCAGTCCATTTAGTGTGGGAATTTGCCTTTAAGTTTTTTAGTAGCCCTTGAATGATGACTCCTGGATATTGGGGGTTCAATAAATCATCTTTTAATAGCTCTAATGATTGCTGTATGGTTTGATCTGATATTTCATCCTTTTTTGCAGTGAGCAAATCCACCAGTTCCCCCTTGGTAGGAATGATAGATTTTGAGCTTGTATAGGTTAAATATTCTGCTGAAATAAGCGGAATGTCTGCCTGGTTAGTTAGAATGGTTACCTTTTCAACTAACGATTTGCATACTGTATCAAGCTCAAAAGGATAATTTGATATGAATAGCTCTGCATATAGTTTAGAGAAACTTTTAATGGTATAAACCAAATCTGGTCGCATCGAATCATCCACATTTGGAAATTGTCGGTCAACAATAGAGAATATAATAGAGTTCATAAATTGATCATATTTTGATAACTGTTCAAATAATTCCATACTACAGGAGGTAAATTGTTCTGTTATTAAAACCTTTGCAAAGTTGGAATGGCTTTGATACGAACTAAAAATATTAAAATAAAAATGATAAAGCAGTGAATGGTCTGAATTAGATTCACTGACCGCCTGTTCAATATTCGCTGCCATATCGCTCAGGAAGTAATCAATAAGTGCATAAACTAATTCATCCTTAGATTTATAAGATAGGTAGAATGCGCCTTTTGAGATTCCGCATACTTCCGTTATTTGTTGAACAGATGTTGCTTCAATTCCATTCTTTGCGAAAAGCTCAAAGGCCCTTTCCATTATTAATTGTTTTTTAACCATGCCGACACCCCTGTTCATTTAGTTGACATCTGACCAACCAGTCATTATTATAATTAATTGTAGGAATTGAGTCAATTGTTTGAATTTTTTTAGTTAAAGGAAGGTGTAAGGGTGAAGGGGTTAGTCAACTTTGTTTTAGGAAATAAACTGGCCGTGTGGCTATTAACGATTATTATTACAGCATCAGGAATCTATTCAGGTACAAGAATGAAAATGGAGTCAATTCCAGATATATCTATTCCTTACTTAATTGTAATGGGTGTATATCCCGGTGCTGCTCCAGAGCAAGTAATGAATGAAGTCTCCATTCCAATGGAGAAGGCAATAGAAGGACTTGAAGATGTCAATGCCGTATATTCCAATTCATCATCCAGTGTATCTCAGGTTCAGGTAGAGTATGAGTACGGAGTAGATATGGATGAGAAAAAGCGTCAGCTTGAATCAGCTATTGACGGAGTAAAAATGCCGGAGGATGCTGAAGAACCATCTATTATGGCAATCAGTATGAATATGATGCCGATTCTATCCTTATCCATCAGCAGTGAGGAAGAGGACATTGTAGATTTAACCTCGACTGTTGAAGATACAATCCTGCCTAAGATTGAAGATATTGATGGTGTAGCTTCTGCAACTATCACAGGACAGCATATAGAAGAAGTAAACTTCAGTTACGATCAGGAAAAGATGAAGCAATTGGGATTGACTGAAGACAAAGTGAAGGAAATGATTCAGGCGAGTGATATGGAGCTTTCACTCGGTCTTTATGAGTTTGAGGAAGGCGAAGAAGCGGTTTATGTAGATGGTAAACTAAAAACAGTTGATGACCTGAAAAACATGGTCATTCCAGTTACACCGTCTGCGGAAAATCCAACGCCATTTGTGAAATTGAGTGACATTGCAAAAATTGAAACGGTTGGTAAAGTAGAATCCGTTTCACGTACGAACGGTAAGGATGCCATAGCGATTCAAATCGTTAAAGGGCAGGAAGCAAATACCGTGACAGTCGTGAATGCTGTTAAAGATTTAATTGATGACCAGGAGAAGGCAATCGATGGATTGAAGATCGATGTTACGCTTGACCAGGGTAAACCAATTGAAGACTCTGTATTTACGATGATTGAAAAAGCTTTATTTGGCGGATTAATTGCGATTCTGGTTATCTTGTTATTTTTACGGGATATCAAATCTACGATTATATCCATTATCTCTATACCAGTATCCATTTTCATGGCATTGTTGCTCTTGAATTGGATGGATATTACTTTAAATATCATGACACTTGGTGCGATTACGGTTGCGATTGGACGGGTAATTGATGACTCCATTGTCGTTGTGGAAAATATTTATCGAAGAATGCACTTGAAAGAAGAGAAGCTTAGAGGGCGTGCACTGATTCGTGAAGCAACGCTTGAAATGTTCAAGCCTATATTGTCTTCAACATTAGTAACGATAGCAGTATTTGCCCCAATGGTCTTCATTGGTGGTATGGTAGGAGAATTGTTCATGCCATTCGCCTTAACAATGTCATTTGCCTTGATTGCATCGTTAATCGTGGCCATTACAATTGTTCCGGCACTATCTCACTTCTTATTCCGTAAAGGAATATATGGTGAAAGAAAAGAAGGTCAGCATAAAGAAGTAGGTAAACTAGCATTATGGTATAAAGGTGTATTGGCGAAGGTGCTGAACCATAAAATCATCACCTCCATTATCGCTGTTGTTCTGCTAGTTGGTTCAATAGCCTTAACACCGTTAATTGGATTCAGCTTTATGGGATCACAGGAAGAGAAAACAATGTATATTACGTACACACCAGCTACTGGTGAGTTACAGGAAGATACATTGAAAAACATTGAGCAAGTCGAAGAGAAGTTAATGGATCGGAAAGATATAGATACAATCCAGATATCCGTAAACGATTCTGATTCTGCTGATATGGCAGCATCTATGGCTATGGGCGGCGGTGCTGGCGGAGCATTAATGTTCCTCATCTTTGATCCTGATATGGAAAACTTCAGTGAGGCAAAAGAAGAAGTTGAAGAATATTTACTTAATATCGGCCAATCAGGTGAATGGAAGCTGCAAGACTTTGCAGCTATGGGCGGCATGTCATCCAATGAAGTAAGCTACACGATTTACAGTAAGGACTTGGATGATCTGCAGAATGCTGTTAAACAAGTGGAAGGCGCTCTCGGTAATGTGGATGAAGTTGAAGATGTGACTTCTGATGCCGAGGATCCATATGTTGAGCACGTATTAAATGTGGATCAGGCGGATGTCCTGCAATATGGTTTAACTACTGGCCAAATTGTTATGGCACTAAATGCATCTGATCAAAAAGAAGTATTAACGACAGTTGAAAATGATGGCAATGATATAGAGGTAGTCGTTCAACGTGAAGCGAAAGCTGATCCGAAATCAATGGATGACTTACTGAAAACGCCAATACCAACTGCACAGGGTACGGCAATGCCTTTATCCGAGTTAGTAAAAGTTGAAGAAGGCACAACACTCAACACATTAGCTCGTTCTGAAGGTGAGTATTATGCGACTGTGTCTGCAACCATTATCGGTGAAGATGTATCCAAGGCTTCAACTGCAGCAGATGAAGAAGTGGATAAACTCGATCTACCTAAGGGTGTAACGACGGGAGTTGCGGGCGTTGCAGCAGATATGACTGAGACATTTACACAGCTAGGGGTGGCCATGATTGCAGCAGTTGCAATTGTCTACTTTATCCTAGTTGTCACATTCCGTGAAGGATTGGCGCCATTTGCCATTCTGTTCTCCTTGCCATTTGCAGTAATAGGTTCATTTGTTGGATTATATCTAACTGATCAAACCATTTCTGTATCTGTTATGATGGGTCTGTTAATGTTAATTGGTATTGTTGTTACAAATGCCATAGTGTTAGTTGACCGTATCATTCACATGGAACGTGAAGGAATGAAGATGCGTGAAGCCATTCTTGAGGCTGGAGCAACAAGATTGCGCCCAATTCTCATGACTGCTATTGCTACAATTGGTGCAATGATACCAATGGCACTCGGTGATGGCGGCGGTGGAGGTCTTGTTTCAAAAGACCTGGCTATTACCGTTATTGGCGGTTTGATTAGTTCCACGCTATTAACTTTAGTAGTAGTACCGATTGTTTATGAGGTACTTTCTAAAATGCTTAAGAAGAATCGTAAGGATATAGTAGAAGACTAAACAACTAAAAACACAGTTTCCTAGCAACCTAGTTTGCTAACGAAACTGTGTTTTTTTGTCTAGCCATTAATCAATATGAGTATGAATTGTGGTATAATTCACAAATATAAATCAATTTAGGTTTAAGGAGTGAACGGAATGACGATGGAAGTAATGGCGGGTTATAACGTAATCGTTCTTACGGAAAAAGCCACAGATTCAAGAGCGGTTTTATGTCCGGAAAGAGGGGGCATCTTAATTCAGCTAACTCTTCATGGAAAGGACATTTTATATTTACAAGAGGAAACGTTTGCGGATCCAGCAAAAAATATCCGCGGAGGAAACCCGGTTCTGTTTCCAATCTGTGGTCCATTACCAAACAATGAATATCAATTAAACGGACATACATATACAATGCGACAGCATGGATTTGCCCGGAATAAAGCTTGGAAAGTAATCGATCAAGCTTCAAATTGGGCTACTTTACAACTGCAGGATGATGAAGAAAGCTTTAAACAATACCCTTTTCATTTTTCTCTAGAATTTACGTATAAATTGGAAGACGGAAAACTAAGTATCTACCAAACCTACAAAAATTTATCATCAGAAACCATGCCATTCTATGCTGGTTTTCATCCTTATTTTAATGCGAATCATCCAAACAGTCGTTATGAAATTCCAGCAACTCAATATGTTGATAATGAAGATGGCATAACAAAAAAGTACGAAGAAAATCTAAAAGATTTACCTATTCAGGATGCAAAGAATTTCAATCCGGTATCTGAAGGGATATCCAGACTAAGTAATAATCAAGACACTATAGAAGTAGAGTATAGCAACGACTTTACTACCATTGTTGTGTGGTCAGAACGGCCGGATCAATATGTATGTCTTGAACCATGGATGGCATTACCTGGTGGATTTGAACAGATGGAAGGTGTTGTTCGTTTACCTGCGCACGATGAGTTACAGGCTAAATGCAGTATCTCAATCAAGCTGGGATAAACCTGGAAGGATACAACTCGGTAAGGCTAGTTACCGGGTTTTTTTATTTGATTGAAAGGAATAGAAGGTTTTTTGTCGAAATAAGGGATAGGAGCATAACAGAGTAAATATCTATCCTCACGTATAGATAGTAAAAGATAAGCAGGGATGTGGAGCAATGTATTTACAGATTCAAGAACCGACGCAGAGAATATCGAAGGACAGTATATTGGTTTGGAGGCTGTCCAAAACACTTGGGCATGGAGCCACTATCCTCGTAGCTGGGGTATTATGGTATCTATCTGAAATGTATGAATGGAAAACGTGGATCACCTATACTTTAATCGTGCTTATAGGTTTGACAGTGCTTTCAGCTATTTATGAAATTTTATTTGAACCGTACTATAAATATAAAACCTGGAGATACGAGATTGACGAGGAATACGTTCAATTGAAGCGTGGCCATTTTATTGTAGAGCACATTGTGATTCCGATGGAAAAAGTAGAATATGTATCGACACATCAAGGCCCCTTCTTACGAAAGTATCAGCTTTATGATGTTGAAATAGGAACCACAACTACAAATCATACGATTCCAGCGATACCAGCTGAACAAGCGATCGCTTTAAGGGAGCAAATTGCGATTTTCGCGAAGGTTAAAGACCGTGATGAAAAAGGAATGGAGCAGGAGTTATGAATCACTCTAAAAAAAGACAGCATCCTGCCTGGATTCTTATAGAAATCGTTTCATTTATTAAAAGTCTCTTATTTATTATCATCTTCCTATTTATTTTAAATGCTGGCACAGAGACCGGTTGGGTTGTATGGGCGCGATATGCATTTTGGGCTGTTGTTGCCTGGGCCCTTATATACATTCCATTAAAATGGTATTCAAATACCTATGAATTGAACGAAGAAGCGATCGTTCTTCATGAGGGTGTGTTGGTTAAAAAGCTGCGTACAACAACCTATGAACGAATTCAGGACCATCATATTCAAACAAACTTTATTCATAAGCTGCTTGGGCTAACAACGATTAAACTTGAAACCGGGACTACGGATGACGAATCGACTCTAATCTTTGAGGCTGTTAGTTCAGAGGAAGCGGATCGCATCCTTGATTTAGTATACAGGAAAAATTCCAATCGGTTAGATGAAGCAAAAGAAGAAGAAGTCGTTGAAAAACAGATCTACTTCCGCTCCACTCAAAAAGATAACCTAAAAGCTGCGCTGACGTCATTCAGTTTTCTAGCCATTTTCCCTCTTCTGGCAGCTGTGTACTCAAATATTGATGATTTTTTTAATGTAGAGGAATCCACTAAAGCAGTGTTTACCTACTTTATGAATCACTTAGGTTTATTGGTTCCGTTGATTATAATTGCGCTTCTTCTTTCTTTTGGAATAGGATATATCCAAACTGTCATCAAGTATGGGAATTATGAAATAGCCGGTGATAATCAAAGGATTTATATTTCTAAAGGAGTGTTGAACAGAAACACTTTTTCTATACAAAAAAGCAGGGTTCAGGCGATTACGATTAAACAGTCTTTAATCAAGCGTCTTCTGGGGATGGCCGAGGTCAAGGTAGTAAGTGCCGGCCAAACAGAGAGTAGTGAACAGGAGATTAGTTCACTTTATCCATTTTTACCAAAGCATGAAGCCTATTCGTTAACGAATGAATTATTGCCAGATTATCATATTGAAGAAGAAATGACTCATTTACCGAAGCACGTATTATGGCTAAGGCTAATTCGCCCTTATTACTGGACGATTGCTGCTTTGATCGGTCTCTTTTTATTCAAGAAAGACTGGATTTGGTTGGCGATAGGTGTATTTGTAATTGAGCTGATTCTCCGCCTCCTTAATTATAAATTTACAAGCTATTTGCAAACGGATGCTTTCATCCAAGTACGAAATGGCGGTTTAATTACAGAAACCTTTTTAACAAAACGTAAGAATATTCAGCAAACCGTGAGTAAATATTCATGGCTGCAGCGTAAATTTAACGTGGCTACATTGGAATTCACCAATCGCTCCAAGCCGGTTGTCATTACTTCATTACCTGATGTACCAAAGGAAGTCGTTGTCGAATTTCATGAATGGTATAAGGGTAGTGAAAATATAAAAAGATTGTAAGTGCATCCAAAATTATCCTGTAATTTACATAGGAAAAATGATACTATGGAGATAGAAATGTTATCTGTCTCACATGTAACTGATACGATCAGGCATGGTGGTATAGTGATAGGTTAGAAGTAACCTATTTCTAATTCCGCCATGCCTTTTTTTGGTCAATAGGACAGGATGAAGATTAATTTCTAAATACAATTCATATCTATAGACAGAGAGGAGCAATTAAGAATGGCATTTAGTTTTTTTAAGAAGAAAGAGAATAATTTGGTGGCACCGTTAAATGGTACAGTTATTTCAATTGAAGAGGTTCCCGATCCGGTATTTAGCCAAAAAATGATGGGAGAAGGTATTGCAATTCAGCCTTCGGGCGGCCATGTATATGCGCCTTTTAATGGAGAGATTATCATGATTGCTCCAACCAAACATGCCATTGCGATCCGCAGTAAATCTGGTATTGAGGTCTTAATTCATATTGGTCTTGAAACCGTTGCCTTAAATGGAGAAGGATTTCAGCCTTCCGTTAAAGAAGGAGAACAGGTGAGAGTTGGACAATTGTTGATAGAGGTGGATTGGGCGTATTTAGAGGAGCGAGTTGAAAGTACGGTTACTCCAATTATAGTGATGAATAGCGATAAGGAAATTACCTACGGCAGTAAGGGAACGTGTACACAAGGTGAAACGGTTATTATGACAATCTAAAACTATTTTTTATTATACATGAAAGGAGGTGATGAGAACTTTAGGAAAGTGCATTATTTTGAAAACGTTTTCAAAATCTGGTCAAATGTATGGCTTGAAAGCGTAGTCTAGCTCACTAATTAAAAGAAGCGGAGGGAGTAAAGTGAAGAAGTATATACAAAGGCTGGGCGGCTCGTTAATGTTGCCTGTCGCAGTTTTGCCTGCTGCTGCTATTTTGATGGGACTTGGTTACTGGATTGACCCTGATAACTGGGGTGCTGACAGCCCTTTGGCGGCTTTCTTAATAACAGCCGGTAAATCAATTATTGACAGTATTCCAATCCTATTTGCAGTCGGTGTGGCGCTTGGAATGTCAAAGGATCGGGATGGTTCAGCTGCTTTAAGTGGCTTAGTTGCCTTTTTAGTTGTAACGACCTTGCTGGCACCGGAAACGGTTGCGATGTTAAAAGGGATTGAATTAGAAAATGTGCAACCAGGCTTTGATAAAATCAAAAATGCATTTGTCGGAATCATATCAGGTATTATAGCATCTTCTATGTATAACAGATTCAGTCATGTCAAGCTTCCGGATGCATTGGCTTTCTTTAGCGGTAAACGTTTGGTGCCGATTATGACAGCCTTAACCATGCTGGTTGTCTCTATCGTTTTACTATTTGTTTGGCCTCCTGTTTATACTGCTCTGATTTCATTTGGTGAAGGTATCTCTAAATTGGGAGCCGTAGGTGCCGGTCTTTACGGATTCTTTAATCGATTACTAATACCAACCGGTTTACACCATGCGTTAAACCAAGTATTTTGGTTTGATGTTGCGGGCATTAATGATATCAGTAACTTCTGGAAAGGTGAAGGTGTAAAAGGTGTCACTGGAATGTATCAGGCCGGATTCTTCCCGGTAATGATGTTTGGGTTACCTGCTGCTGGATTGGCTATGTATCATACGGCGAAAACAAAACATAAGAAACAGATCGCTTCCTTAATGCTTGCTGCAGGCTTTGCTGCATTTTTTACAGGTGTGACAGAACCTCTTGAGTTTGCTTTTATGTTTGCAGCCCCATTATTATACTTAGTCCATGCTGTATTGACAGGAATTTCTCTAGCGGTTGCCGCCACTTTTCATTGGACAGCGGGGTTTGGATTCAGTGCTGGTTTTATAGACTTTGCCCTAAGTTTCAAATTACCGCTTGCAAATCAGCCTTATATGCTGATTGTCCAGGGATTAATTTTTGCAGTCATTTATTATTTCTTGTTCCGATTCATTATTGTGAAATTTAATCTTAATACACCTGGAAGAGGAGAAGAATTGGAGAATGAGGCAAATGGAATGCAATCTGCTGCGGCCTCTATTGAAAATAAATATGCTAGTTTAGCTGCTGAGATTTATACAGGATTGGGTGGGAAAGAAAATATCGTTTCTGTTGATAATTGTGCAACTCGCCTTAGACTGGAAGTCAAAAATATGGAAGCGGTTGATCAAAATAAAATTAAATCAACCGGTGTACATGGTATTAAGATAACCGGAAGGGAAAGTCTGCAGGTTATTGTCGGTACAAACGTTCAGTTTGTTGCTGATGAATTAAAAAAATTAGTAAAGAACTAGTTCATAATCGTTTTAAATGAAAGATACAATCATAGAATTTCAAGTGGATCCTATTAAATTGGCAACTTAGCTTCATTTTTTGCAGGCATCTAGCCTATAATGCAACTCAAACGAAAGCTCCTTCCAGTCGATATGGAAAGAGCTTTTTTTAGTATTACAAGTTCAACTATGAGAGAAGCGGTCAAAGCTATCAGCAATAAATAACATAATCATCCCTTTCTGCCTCGCAATCTCTCAATATGAATCGTAATATAGCCAATTTCCTCAGAGGGAAGATGTATGCCATGCTGTGTAGATAGATGTTCTGCGATTGTTTTAGCACATTGGTAAGAGGAAGGAAACTTACTGCTTATCATCATTAGCATTTCTTCATCCATTGTGCGTTCAGGAGCTTCATTGACTCTATACAGGGTGTAGCGAAAATGAGTTATTAAGCGCTCGTAGGAAAGTCCTGTTTCTTCTAAACTGATAGAAAAATAGTCCCTGATCATATGTACAATTTCATTAATAATAGAAGTTTGGCGCAGGGAGACTTGCAGATTTCCAGACGGAATAGATGCCGTATGCAGATGGAGCGCGATAAAGGCAGCTTCATCTATGGGCATTTGTATACCTATTTTCTCCTTAACATGATTGATCGCCCAAATGCCTATGTCAAACTCCTTTTTATATAAAACTCTTATTTCGGGGATAAGTTTATTTTTTATAAATATACCATCTTCATGGCGTTCAATCGCAAACGTAAGATGGTCTGCGAGAGCAATAAAGATATGGGGATTTAATTTTACTTGAAGGCAATCCTCAGCATACTGAATAATCTCCTGTGTTAGAATCATATGCTCATTGGGGATTTGGGGCAAAAGCTGATCAAAATGATCACTGTTTTTGATAACAAATAGTTTATCGATCTTATTCCTATTGATGATATCGTTTTTCCCTTTATTAAATGCAATTCCTGGACCCAGCGCAATTTTTTCCTGATTTTCATCCATGACAATAACGGCATTATTATTAAGGACTTTCTTGATTTTCATGCATCTTCATCTCCTGCAATCCTTGGCATATTAGTTTTATATCGGTGGGAAAGTGGTTACTTCTATCATATTAAAATAGATAATAGATGTAAAATTTATATTTAATTGGAAGAAAATTGTGTAGTTGTTAAAAATATAACAGGAAATAGACGGTTTATAACGAAGTATGTAAAAGAAGTCTTTAGATTTTCAGTAAAGAGTCATTAATAGAGAAAAGGAGGCTGTGATGGTGTTGTCTACTATTAAATTACCAAGTCAAACTTTTATCGGCTGGGGTTCAATGGAGAGACTGGATGAAGGTTTGCAATCTATGAAAAGTAATAAAATCCTGCTAATCACTGACCAAATATTACTTGATATTGGATTGCTTACACCTTATATGACTCCATTGCAATCAAAATATAGAGTTGAAATTTACACAGATGTAGAGCCAGAGCCGACTCTTGCTTGTGCTCAACGATTGGTCGATTTTGCAAGAATAGAAGATTTTGATTGTATTGTAGGTATTGGCGGAGGATCGGTATTGGATTTAGCTAAGCTGGCCGCGGTTATATCTGACAATGAAGGGGATGTTGCCGACTATTTAAATTTAACTGGGACAAAACCAATCCTCCGTAAAGGGAAACAAAAAATATTAATCCCGACCACCTCGGGGACTGGAAGTGAAGTGACGGATATTGCCGTGTTATCACTTGATGGAACAAAAGATGTCATTACCCATAAGTATTTGTTGTCTGATCTGGCAATTGTCGATCCGCAGCTGACTGTTTCTGTACCAAGACGAATTACGGCTGCTACCGGTGTGGATGCTTTGACACATGCGATAGAGTCATATCTTTCAGTCCAAGCGAATGATGTGACGGATGGGATTGCCATTCAAGCAATTAAGCTTATTGGAGGGGCAATCCGCAGGGCTGTACAAAATGGTGAGACCCCGGAAGCAAGATCAGCAATGAGCCATGGGAGTTATCTGGCTGGCCTGGCTTTTCACAATGCAGGTGTAGCCGGTGTCCATGCACTTGCGTATCCACTAGGAAGTCAATACAAACTGCCTCATGGTGAATCGAATGCTGTATTGCTGCCTTATGTAATGGACTATATTAAGGAACATTGCCAGGATAAAATGAGTCATCTAGTAACGATGCTGGGAGATGAAAAGCAGACGCCATTCGAGGTGTTTCATCAATTGATAGAGGACGTTGGATTGCCTGTCACATTGAAAGAATATGGTGTGAAGGAAGCCTCGTTGGTAGGATTGTCCGATGATGCGAACAAACAGACAAGGCTGCTGGCCAGAAGTCCGCTCCCTTTAAATAAGGATGATATATTGAACATTTATCAGCATGCATATAAAGGAGTACCTTTGAGTAGGGAGGCGGGAGGCCGGTATGTATAAGAAAACGATAGAGCCGAGAGTTTCTGAAACAGATGGCATTGGCCATGTCAATAATACGACGATTCCCATTTGGCTTGAAGCAGCAAGGAACCCGATTTTTAAACTGTTTACTCCAGATCTCTCATTTCAGAAATGGAAAATGATCATTCTAAATATGAATATAGATTATAGTAGACAAATATATTTCGGTACAAATGTCGAAGTTTTCACATGGGTTAAACGCATTGGAAATACAAGCTTGGAGCTGTATGAGGAGATTCACCAGAATGGTCAGGTTTGTGCCAAAGGGACAGCAGTATATGTTAATTTTAATTTGGAGACTCAGAAAACAGAACCTATACCGCAACATTTAAAACATGAACTTTCCCAGCATGTATATATTGAAAATTGATTAGAGACTTACGGATTACGTAAGTCTTATTTCTATTAGGGCAGCTAGTTGGTACAGAACGGAAATGGCATGCATGAATAGTATGTTTATATACTTTTCTGAGGGGTATCCTGTTTTATTATGGACTATATATGAGGAGCTGTTGATATGAAAGGTATAAAAGAAATTCCTCGTGAAAAAACCGTTGATAACACCCTTACCCTATTATCAGAAGGGTACGAATTTATTTCTAACAGGCGAAAGCAATTCAATTCGGACATATTTCAGACTCGCCTTCTGGGACAGAAGGTTATTTGTATGACAGGAGAGGAAGCTGGAAGAGCCTTCTATGATGAAGATCGATTTATTCGTAAACCGGCAATTCCGATGAGAATTCAGAAATCTCTTTTTGGTAAAAATGGTGTACAAACGCTGGATGAAGGAGAACACCGACATCGTAAAGGGATGTTCATGTCGATTATGACACACCAAAGTTTGGACAAACTCCAGGAAATCACAAAAAAACAATGGATGTCGGTTATCCCTAAATGGGAAAAGAGTAAAAAAGTGATTTTAATGGAAGAGGCTAAACAAGTTCTTTACAGGATTGCCTGTGAGTGGGCTGGAGTTCCGTTAAAAGAAAAGGAAGTAAAAAAGAGAGCAGAAGAAATGTTTAATTTAGTTGATTCTATTGGTGGAGTGGGTCCAAGATACCAAAAAGGCAGATGGGCAAGAAGAGACTCAGATAAGTGGGTTGCTGATATTATTGGACAAGTACGGGATGGGAAACTAAGAGCTGAGCAAGGTACTGCTTTATCGATCATAGCTAATCATCGTGATTTGACTGGTGAATTGTTGGAACCGGAATTGGCTGCGGTCGAATTAATTAATATCATTCGACCTGTGGTGGCTAATTGTTATTTTGTTGTATTCTGTGCTATAGCGATGCATGATTATCCTGAGGTACGTAAATTATTGAAAACCAATAATGAAGTGTACAATAAAATGTTTGTACAGGAAGTACGTCGCTATTATCCTTTTGCACCATTTTTAGGAGCCAGAGTCCGCAAAGACTTTTATTGGAATGAATATCCGTTCAAAAAAGGGACATTGGTTCTTTTGGATCTATACGGAACCAATCATCATCCGAATCTTTGGGATGATCCAGATACATTTAACGTTGAGCGATTTAGAGAATGGAAGGACAGCCCATTTGCCTTTATTCCACAAGGCGGCGGAGATTATGATAAGGGACACCGTTGTGCAGGGGAATGGGCTACCGTCAAGATTTTGCAAACAACTGTTGATTTTCTAGTTAAAGATATTGATTATGAAGTACCCGAACAGGACTTAGCAATCAGTAAGACCAGAATACCAACCTACCCAAAAAGTGGATTCATTATCCAAAATGTAAAAAGTATTTAAATGAAGGGCACCCAGAGTGGGTGTCTTTTTTATGTTAAAGGGATTATAGGAAGCCACCTGTCTCTTGATAGGCTATTTTAATAAATATATAACCCCAGGGTGCATATAGGACACTTTTCTGCTATACGCATAATAGTGAGGCTAAAATTCGGGAGGTCTGAATTATATGTATCCATACTATAAGTATTTAAGGAAGGAAAGATATTGTAAAGATGTACCGATTGCTTTTCCTCCTCAACATCAAAGCGAGCATCCGGGGTTGGAATATGTAATGAATCCTAGACCTATATCTGAAAATCCATACTACAAAGGGAGCGGAAAGCTGGAGAGGAAGACTGCGCTTATTACAGGAGGAGATTCAGGTATTGGCAGAGCGGTCGCCTATTCTTTTGCGAAAGAGGGTGCGAATGTTGCTATTGTATATCTGTATGAGCATGAGGATGCCGAGGAAACAAAAGAAAGAATCGAGAAGCTAGGGGTTAAGTGCCTGCTTATATGTGGAAATCTTACCCATGAGGATATGTCAGTGGCTGCCGTTCGTCAATGTTTGGACGAATTTGGAAAGATCGATATTTTGGTAAATAATCATGCTGTACAGTTTGTTCAAAAACGGATTGAGGATATTACGGAGGAACAACTTGATTTAACATTTCGTACGAATATTTATTCCTATTTTTTTATGGTGAAGGCTGTCCTGCCACATCTCCAGCGTGGGTCTTCTATTATAAATACAGCTTCCGTAACAGCATATAATGGTCACCCTAAGCTATTGGATTATTCAGCAACGAAAGGGGCGGTTGTTACATTTACGCGTTCGCTTTCTCTTTCTTTAATAAAAAAGGGGATTCGGGTAAATGGTGTAGCTCCAGGACCAATTTGGACACCGCTGATTCCGTCTTCATTTTCAGCTGAAGAGGTAAAGACTTTTGGAACATTAACTCCTGAGGTACCGATGAAGCGAGCAGGCCAACCATTTGAAATTGCCCCCAGCTATGTATTTTTAGCATCAGATGATTCGAGCTATATGTCGGGGCAAATCCTCCATCCAAATGGAGGGGATATGGTAAGTTCGTAACAAGTAGTGACGAAACTGCAAGCCAAGGCATCCCCATCTGAATTGATCGAATATAGTATAGGTTTAGATTGTATCCATTGATATATCGTCCCATTCCTCATCCAAGATATTAATCATCCAATTTAGAGCATATCTTCTCTCGTAAACAACACCGGGACTAATTTCAATCGGAAATTCTTCATTATTCATACGAGTTTCGGCAATAGCCCAATGGAGTCTGTACAAAAGATCGAGTGCATCCAGTATTTCATTTTTGTCCCGATAGGAAGCCCGTTCCAATAGCTCTTCCTTGGTAGAATGCAATACAAGATCATAAAGTGTTTCTACATCGGATAAAGTATGTGGGAATGGAAGATCGGGTATCAGATTAATGGCCCATAAAAGGGCAGAGTTACATTCAATTTTCCAGGAGTAGGTGTTATATTCGTCCTGGTCAGGTTCTTCATTCTCAATGAACTCTTTTTCCTCAGGAGAAAATAATTCTTTCGCATTGTAACTCTCTAAAAATTCGTCGATCGTTTCATCGGGGGCACCGCTGCCTTTAGCCGATACTATAGTGATGGCAATAATTCGGTCAATCACCTGTTCAATTTCTTTAAAATGCAGGCTATTTTCACTTTCTAATGTATGTAAGTGTGTATTTATTGGGATTCCCATCTCTTTTAATAATTTTTCTGTCCGCTTTTTTCTTCCTATTGGACTATTCATTTAAATCTCCTCTTTCTGTACAAAGGCCTGCCTTTTATCTTGTAAATATGGATAATCATTTTGTCATGATGATTTTAACATATTTTGGTTAAATGATTGAATATTCTGCACTGGGAGGAGAATTTTGTAATTTTTTTATGTAAGAGGGTTTGTATAAGAGAGGTTTGATTTGAGTGGGCAGTTCACTCAGAAAGATAAGGTAGTACAAAAGAAAAAGAACGATGACATTACCACAGGATGTGGCGAATTTAGTCTTCGTTCCTTAACCCAGCCCTTCAGCCTTTTGCTTAATCCAGATTCAGGGCCTAGGAGCTCAGGACATAAGCATGACCTCTACAGGAGGGAGAACACCTCCTTCCGAGCTCCTGTCTTATGCTCCTCGCTCCTGAGCTAGGCCCTTCATCTTTTTGCTTAATCTAGCTTCGACGGCTAGAAGCTCAGGACATAAGCATGGTCTCTGCAGGAGGAAAAAACACCTCCTTCCGAGCCCCTGTCTTATGCTCCTCGCTTCTGGGCAAGCCGTCTCAGCTTTTTGTTTTAATCCAGCTTCAACTCCTAGTCCCTCGAGTCATAAGGATAGCCACTTCGGAGGCCTACAGGATGTAGGTCACAAAGGCGTTGCCACAGGACGTGGCGCCCATAGCCTTTGGTCCTTTATAGAGCGCCTCCCTACATGACTCCTCTTATGCTTGTCGGAGGCCTACAGGATGTAGGTCACGAAGACGTTGCCACAGGATGTGGCGAACTTAGTCTTCGATCCTTAACCCAGTCGTTTCAGCCTTTTGTTTTAATCTAGCTTCGACGGCTAGAAGCTCAGGACATAAGTATGAACTCTACAGGAGGGAGAACACCTCCTTCCGAGTTCCTGTCTTATGCTCCTCGCTTCTGGGCAAGCCGTCTCCGCTTTTTGCTTAATCTAGCTTCAGGGCCTAGCCGCTCGAGGTCGTAAGAATAGCCGCTACGGGAGGAAGAATCGTTCTCCCTGCGCGCCTCTTCTTACGCTTGTCGCGGCTGAGCGGGGCCCTTCAGCCTTTTGCTTTTTTCCATTTAGCTTTTTCCGCGAGTGCGGCGCGTTGGTTTTCTTTTCGGTTTAGGTAGGCGAGTTCGCGTTGGAGTTTTAGGTAACTGGCAAAGCGTTCTTTACTCAGCGTTTTATTGGATATTGCCTCCTGTACTGCGCAACTTGGTTCGGTTTTGTGTTTACAGTCTGTGAATTTACATTGTGAAGCTAATTCTTCTATATCAGTGAAACTATGACTGATTCCTTCGTCGGCTTCCCATAATTGTAATTCCCTCATTCCGGGAGTATCAATTATGATCCCTCCTCCATTAAGGATAACTAGTTCTCGGTGTGTAGTTGTGTGTCTCCCTTTATCATCATCTTTCCGAATGGATTTAACCTCTAGGATGCTGTCGCCGTATAGTACATTTGTTAATGTTGATTTACCGGTACCAGATGAACCAAGTAAAGCAACTGTTTTACCTTCTTGGATATAAGGGTCTAATTGCTCTAAACCCATCCTGTTTTCCGCACTGATAGCATGAATGGGTACACCTAATGCGACTGCCTCTACTTCTCTGATTTTTTGATCAACATCATCACATAAATCAGATTTGCTTAAAATAATGACAGGATTTGCTCCGCTTTCCCAAGCCATCAATAAGTAACGTTCCAGCCTGCGCATATTAAAATCGGTGTTTAGTGCATTGACTAAGAAAATGGTATCGATATTGGCTGCGACAAGTTGCTCTTCAGTTGTCACTCCAGCTTTCTTTCTTGAGAATTTACTTCTTCTTGGCAGTACTGCGTGGATGGTTGCTTTTTGCTCCTCTTTTCGGGAAGTGATGGCAACCCAATCACCGACTGCAGGAAAATCTGAGCTTTCCTTTGCTTCATGACGCATTTTGCCTGTAACTTCAGCTAAAAGATTACCATCTGCCGAGAAAACACGATACATACCTTTATGCTCTAAAGCCACGCGGCCTACTGTATATTCTTTATTGCTAAATTGTTTGAAAGCTTCTTCAAAATGCTGATTCCAACCTAATTGTTTTAAATTCAATTTAAATTCCTCCATATGATTGTTTTTGATTGCAAAATAAAAAGGAGGCCAAATACGTTGGTCTCCTTCATGTCGTTTCTGTGTTATAGACAGATCGGACAAATAAAAACCATGGGCGCACACAGCCCATGGATATATGCAAATTCAATCATGTTAAAATAAAGGAATTTTATGCATCCTTACCAGAGGGCTGTGATATGAAATTGACAGAAACTATATTTACGATTTGAGTTTCCATAATACATTCCTCCTTTAAGTAAGTGATTACATTAACTATAGTTTAATTATGTATGATTTGCAAATGAATTATTCAGTTTATTCTAAAATGTTTGTATATGACATATGTCATGTTCACCTATTGACGTTTATGACTAGTTTGGAGTTGAACTATTCTATAACATTAAGAATAAATATTGTTATAGAGGTGAATAAAATGTCCAAGGAGAAGAATATATCCTTAAGAAAACAAATTGCTCCCTATGAAAAGGCGAATACAAAATCAAGTGTAAAACAAATTCTAAATACATTTATTCCGTTTTTAATTCTTTGGTTTGCTGCCTATCAAAGTCTGGAAATTTCGTATTGGCTGACATTGTTTTTTGCGGTACTTACATCCGGTTTTGTTATTAGATTGTTTATTATCTTCCATGATTGCTGCCATCAATCCTTTTTTAAAAATAGGAAATGGAACGACATTTTAGGGACGATAACTGGAGTTATTACCATGTTTCCATATGAACAGTGGAAAAGAAGTCATTCCATTCACCATGCGACAAGCAGTAATTTGAATAAGCGTGGAACCGGAGATATTTGGATCATGACTGTCGAGGAATACAAGATGGCCTCGTTTAAGGAAAAGTTAATATATCGACTATATCGGAATCCAATTGTCATGTTTGGATTAGGTCCAATCTATTTATTTTTAGTTACAAATCGTTTCAATCGTAAAGGTGCCAGAAGAAAAGAACGCATAAACACGTATATTACCAATCTATCTATCGTCGTCATTTATGCGTCTATGTGCTTGCTCATCGGTTGGAAAGAATTTTTATTGATTCAATTGCCGATCTTGTTTATTGCAGGTGCTCTGGGAATCTGGTTATTCTATGTACAGCATCAATTTGAAGATTCATATTTTGAGGAAGAAAAAGATTGGGACTATGTCAAAGCGGCAATCGACGGAAGCTCCTATTATAAACTTCCAAGAGTTCTTCAATGGGTGACAGGGAATATAGGATTTCACCATGTCCATCATTTAAGTCCAAGAGTACCAAATTACCATCTTGAAAAAGTCCATAATGAGACTGCTCCTTTACAGCAAGCTACAACCATTACGATATCTTCAAGCTTAAAGGCCATCCGTTTTCGCTTATGGGATGAAAAAGGTAAAGGATTTGTGAGCTTTAAAGATATAAATGGGCGTGCTGGTAAGGTAAAATCATAATTTAGATGTTACAAAAAAATACAGTAAATTTACTGTATTTTTTTAATTTACTGGTATATGCTGAAGTAAAATCAATGGAGGGGGAGAGGGCAATTGAACGCTTTGAATCAATTATTTCCAAATAATAAAGGGTTGAATCTTTATATTTGGCTTGTATTTAGTATTCTCCCTTTCTACTTCATTTTCCACACAAAATCTATTTTTATGATGGTGTCAGGAGTCATTCTTATTCTGCTATTTTTTATTAGTAATCGTATTTCAGCCATTTCAAAAGGTGGATTTGTTTATTTCTGGGTAGGAATTCAAATGGCAATTTGTATAGCTATGTCATTAATTTTTGGATTTGTTTATTTTTCACTCTTTCTGGCTTATTATATTGGAACTGTTGAGAATAAGGTAGGTTTCTTTATTTTATATGGTATTCATGTTGGAGGCACAGTACTGACGGTTAATTGGGGATTCATTACTCAGAATCCACTCTTCTTTTCACAATTTCCTTTTATTTTAATATGTGTAATTGGTGTCATTTTACTTCCATTGAGCTCCTATAATATTCATAAAAGAGAAAGGCTTGAGGCCGAGCTGAAAGATGCTCACAAACAAATATCGGATTTAGTTAAGCTTCAGGAACGCCAGCGAATTGCAAGGGACTTACATGATATTCTTGGTCAGAAACTCTCGTTGATCGGACTGAAAAGTGATTTGGCCGGTAAGCTGGTACAAATAAATCCGGAGCAGGCAAAGAATGAATTGAAAGATATTCAAGTGACTGCAAGAACAGCATTAAAAGAAGTGCGTGACATTGTAGCTGATATGAGGGGCACCAAAATGGAGGATGAATTAATCCGTATCAAGCAAATATTGAGAGCAGCTCAAATGGAATTTTATGTTGAAGGAGAAGAGAGTATCCAGAAGATTCCGCTGCTTGTGGAAAATGTATTGAGTATGTGTTTAAAGGAAGCTATCACTAATATCGTGAAGCATAGCAGGGCCAATGAATGCAGACTGGATATTAAAAAAACGCATACAGAATTAACAATGATTATTCAGGATAATGGAACAGGAATTGTTGAAAAAGAAATGGGTAAAGGGAATGGATTAAAGGGAATGAGGGAGCGGCTTGAATTTGTGAATGGAAGCCTTGATATTCGGGTTAATTCAGGAACAGAATTAATTTTTAAAATTCCACTGATAGAGCGGAACGTTCAACAGGAGGTAATGGCATGATTAAAATCGTAATAGCTGAAGATCAAAGAATGCTGCTTGGTGCATTAGGCGCATTGTTAGATTTAGAACCAGATATGACGGTGGTTGGTAAAGCGAAAAATGGAGAGGAAGCTATATCCATGATCAAACAGCATAAGCCGGATGTTTGTGTGATGGATATAGAAATGCCTGGTAAAAGTGGACTGGATGTCGCAGAAGAATTAAAGGGAAGCGCATGCAAAGTAATTATACTTACAACCTTTGCGAGATCGGGTTATTTTGAAAGGGCACGAAAAGCGGATGTACGCGGGTATTTGTTAAAGGACAGTCCAAGTGAAGAACTGGCCAACTCTATCAGGGTTATTATGGATGGACGACGTATTTATGCACCCGAACTGGTTGACATGATATATGAAGAGGAAAACCCTCTAACGGAACGTGAACAACAGGTTTTGGGCTTAATAGCTGATGGAAAAAATACGAAGGAAATTGCCAATCAACTATTTATAACAACAGGAACGGTTCGAAACTATATCTCTGTCATACTTGATAAACTGGACGTCAATAATCGAATAGAAGCTATCTCTCGATTTAAGGAAAAAGGCTGGTTTAAGTAGAATATGTTGTTATTTTTAAAAAATATGATTGATATTGTTATAATATACCAGTAAAATCTAAATTATATGATGAAAAATAGGTAAAATAGGATTGAACAAATGTAGTAATATGTTCCTATTTTGCTTTTTCATTTATCGGAGGAAGTATTCCTTTTAAACATCTTAAGATCTACATTTCTATTACCTCAAAGTAAAACACTTCTTAGTACAGCAAGTTTTACATCTAGAACAGATGAATTTGCCACTTCTATTAGATTGATTAAACCACTATTCACATAAACATATTTTCAGATAATAAAATACTATATTCCCATGAGAGTAAGAAGTTATTTCATGCACCTTTTCTCGGTACAATAAAACCTAAAAGAGGAAATTACTGTTTTAATTTTATTGACGGACAAACTTTATATACATATAATTCTAAGTAGTCCATATAATATCAGAAAATATAAAATATTCCGTAAATGTCAGCAAGGGGGTAGTATTTTGATTGTCTTTGATCATGTAAATAAGTATTTTGGTGATTTTCATGTTCTAAAAGATATAAATCTACAAATTGAAAAGGGAGAAGTAGTAGTCGTAATTGGACCTTCGGGATCTGGTAAAAGTACGATGCTCAGATGTATTAATCGTCTCGAAGCGATTAATAGCGGTACTTTAAAAGTAAATGGTATTTCGGTGACGGATAAAAAGACAAATATCAACGAGCTTCGTCGTGATATCGGTATGGTATTTCAGCATTTTTATTTATATCCTCATAAAACAGTCCTTCAAAATATAACATTGGCTCCTATGAAAGTGTTGGGTAAGTCTGAAGAGGAAGCCGTAAAGACCGCAAAACTATATCTTGAAAAAGTAGGTATTCCTGATAAGGCAAATGCATTTCCTGCTCAGCTTTCCGGCGGGCAGCAACAACGTGTTGCTATTGCGAGAGGATTAGCAATGAATCCGGAAGTCATGCTTTTTGATGAACCAACCTCCGCTCTCGATCCTGAGATGATTGGTGAAGTATTGGATGTTATGAAAGCGCTGGCGAAGGAAGGTATGACGATGGTTGTCGTCACGCATGAAATGGGCTTTGCGAAAGAGGTTGCTAATCGTATTGTCTTTATGGATGAAGGAAAAATTTTAGAAGAATCCACACCGGCTGAATTCTTTACGAATCCACAGGAAGAAAGGGCTCGTTCATTCTTAAGCCGTATTTTAAATCATTAATAAGGGGGAAAAAGAATGTCATTAAAAAAGTTTTGGAAGGTATCAATACTCTCAATCATTGCTGTATTCATGTTAGCAGCCTGCGGTAGTAAAGAAGAAACAACCGGAGGATCATCTGAAAAGGGTCTGGAGAAAATTAAGGATAAAGATAAAATCGTATTTGGCGTGAAAAATGATACACGTCTGTTTGGATTAAAAAATACGAGCACTGGTAAAGTAGAAGGCTTTGATGTGGACATTGCAAAAGCACTGGCTAAAGAGGTAATTGGGGATGAAAATAAAGTAGAGTTCGTAGAAGTGACTTCTAAAACACGTGTGCCACTGCTACAGAATGGAAAAATTGACGCTGTTGTTGCCACTATGACAATTACAGAGGAACGTAAAAAAGAAGTAGATTTCACAGATGTTTATTTTGAAGCAGGTCAATCATTGCTTGTTAAAAAGGGAAGCAAAATTAAAAGCATAGATGATTTAAAAGCAGGTACCAAAGTTCTTGCTGTTAAAGGTTCTACTTCTGCTATTAATATAGCAGAAAAAGCACCGGATGCAGAAGTTCTGCAATATGAAAACTATGCAGAAGCTTTTACAGCACTTAAATCCGGACAAGGAGATGCTTTAACAACGGATGATGCCATCCTGTATGGAATGGTTGATGAAGATCCTTCGTATGAATTAGTTGGCGGACAATTTACGGAAGAGCCATATGGAATCGCTGTTAAAAAAGGTAATACAGAATTAGTGGATGAATTAAATAAAGCTCTAAAAACAATTAAAGATAACGGAACTTATGATGAGATACTTAATAAATGGATCGAAAATAAATAATTTCTCCGATCAGGATGGGCATGTATGCTCATCCTGATTGATTAAGAGGAGTGAATCAATTGCTGGATTTTTCTATACTCGCAGAAAATATGGATATGTATTTGGAGGGTTTTTTAAAAACGATACAAATTAGTTTATTAGCCCTCGTAGGAAGCTTTTTTTTAGGGGCATTGATTGCAGTCATGAGGATTGCGCCGTTCAAGCCACTAAATTGGATTGGGACTGCCTATGTTGAATTTGTCCGAAATATCCCCTTATTGATCATTGCATTTATCTTTTATTATGGAGCGAAAATGCCAGGCTTTGCGGCGGGATCATTAGCATTAACGATCTATACAGCTGCCTTTATAGCAGAAGCCATTCGTGCGGGGATCCTTTCAATTCACAAAGGGCAAATGGAAGCAGCCCGTTCATCAGGTTTAACCTATGGGCAGGCTATGAGAATGATTGTTTTGCCACAGGCTATAAAAGTTGTAATTCCTCCATTAGGCAATCAATTTATCAATTTAGTTAAAAATTCATCCATTTTGGCTGTCATTGCCGGCGGTGAATTAATGTATCAGGCTGATTTGATCTCTCTCCACACATTTGTTGTATTTGATGTCTATATTTTTGTTGCTATATTCTATTTGGTTATCACCATTCCACTAAGTTTAGGTGTTGGCTATTTAGAAAAACACCTGGAAAAAAGCTCGTAAGGAGGCGTAATCATGGATTTTGCAGGAGCATATACACCCGATAATCTCAAATTTTTAGTAGATGGATTTCTTGTTACGCTAAAGGTTGCTGTAATTTCTATTATCCTTAGTTTTATTATCGGGGGGATATTAGGAATAATCCGTTATGCCAAGGTACCATTGTTATCAAAGATTGTGGCGGTTATCGTAGAAACGATCCGAAATCTGCCACTAATCCTAATTATTTTCTTTGTTTATTTTGGTTTACAGGATCCAAGCAGAGGCTGGTCCTTGAATATGAGTGTAACGACTGCGGCCATTATGGCGTTAACCATTTTTGAATCTGCCATGATTTCAGAAATTATCAGAAGTGGCCTAAACTCAGTGCCAAAAGGACATATAGAAGCAGCTCGTTCATCAGGTTTAAATTACATACAGACACTTATTCATATTATTTTGCCACAGGCCTTGCGGAACATGGTTCCACCTATTGTTAGTCAGTTTATTTCCTTGTTAAAAGATACATCATTAGCGGTTATTATTGCATTGCCAGAACTGACACATAACGGCCAGATTATTTACGCGCAAAACGGGAACTATATTTACCCCATCCTGATTCTCGTTGCACTTATGTATTTTGTGGTTAATTACGGTTTATCCTTAGTTGCAAGAACATTAGAGATTAAAAGGGCTTAGAGTGTGTACTTAGCATCATCCTTAAGGAGGGATGATGCTTTTTGCACATTAGTTTAGGTATATGTCATATACATAAAGAAAAATGGTTCATTTAATTAACTCGATGTATCTTGGTATAGATATAACTATTTTTTTATAGGGCATATTTATAGTATGATAGTCAATGAGGTTGTTCTAAAGATATCTCACTAACAGGATTATCGTTTTACTCATGAATGTGATTTTAGCGATTTCCAACCATTTGCAGTGATTTCCCAGAGTGAATCATGTATATAATAAGATATGACAAATATAAATTCAGAAGGTTGAGAGTATGAATAAACAAAAAACAATTGAAGAATTGCAGCAGATTATTCAAGCAGAACATATTAAACAGGATGAACCTTTACGTGAATATACATTTACTAAAACGGGTGGGAATGCAGACTTTTTGGTGTTGCCTACAACCTATGAAGAGGTTCAAAATACGATACTTTATGCACATAAGAATGATATTCCGTTGACGATTTTAGGGAATGGATCGAATTTAATTGTTAGAGATGGTGGAATTAGAGGAATTGTCCTGATTCTAAACCATTTAGATAAGATTTATATGGAAGATGGAAAAATTATTGCCCAGAGCGGTGCAACCATTATTGATGTATCCCGATTTGCTTTAGAACAGAAGCTGACGGGATTAGAGTTTGCTTGCGGAATCCCTGGTTCAGTCGGTGGAGCTGTGTATATGAATGCTGGTGCTTACGGTGGAGAAATTTCACAGGTCATTGAGTCAGCTATCGTGTTAAATGAGAAGGGTGAGCTTCTTACATTGACGAAGGATGAGATGGAGCTTACTTACCGTAGCAGTTTGATCGCCAAGCAAAATTATATCGTTTTAGAAGCCCGTTTTGTTCCAGTACCGGGAGATGTAAAAGTAATTAAAGAAAAAATGGATGAGTTAACCTTTTTAAGGGAGTCCAAGCAACCGCTTGAGTATCCTTCCTGTGGAAGTGTATTTAAACGTCCGCCTGGCTATTTTGCGGGTAAACTGATTCAGGATAGCGGTTTGCAAGGGGCTCAAATTGGTGGAGCACAGGTATCTACAAAGCATGCCGGTTTCATCATTAACACTGGCGATGCTACTGCTACTGACTATCTGGCGCTGATTAAGCATGTTCAGGACACGGTTAAAGCTAATTTTGGCGTCAGCCTGGAAACAGAAGTAAAAATAATTGGTGAAGAAGAATAGAATTTGATAAATTGAATGTCTGGCCCCTCATAAAAGAGGGGCTTTTTTAGTGTCAATTCTTATGCAAAAGGGTATAAAGGAGCAAAAAAGTTTAGATTTTCCCGAAATAGGATATAGTAATAAGTAGGGGAAAATGGTTTGTTTCAAAAAAATACATAGAAGGAGTGGTTGTTTGCAGCCAAAGATAAGTATAAAAAATGTTGTAAAAGTGTTTGGAAAATCTCCACAATCTGCACTTGAATTATTGAAGCAGGGCTCTTCAAAAAAAGATATCTTAAAGAAAACAGGATGTACGATTGGGGTTAATAATGCCAATCTTGATATCTATGAAGGAGAAATTTTTGTTGTTATGGGGTTATCGGGGAGTGGGAAATCCACGTTGATTCGAATGTTAAACCGTCTAATTGCCCCGACATCCGGTGAGATTTTGATTGATAATGAGAATATAGTTAACATGTCACCGGCTGAATTACGTGAAACTAGAAGAAAGAAAATTAGTATGGTGTTTCAAAACTTCGCCCTATTTCCTCATAAAACTATCCTGGAGAATACAGAGTATGGATTGGAAATTCAAAAAATACCTGAACAGGAACGAAAACAGAAGGCAATGGAATCACTCGAAGTAGTTGGCCTAAAAGGATATGAAGATCAGTATCCATCCCAATTGAGCGGCGGGATGCAACAGCGTGTTGGACTTGCGAGGGCTTTGGCCAGTGATACAGATATTCTTCTTATGGATGAGGCATTTAGTGCCCTTGATCCACTTATCCGCAAAAGCATGCAGGATGAGCTGCTGGAGATCCAGGATAATTACAAAAAAACAATTGTGTTTATTACGCATGACTTGGATGAAGCTTTAAGAATAGGTGATCGGATCGCTTTGATGCGTGATGGCAGGGTAATTCAAGTGGGAACTCCTGAGGAAATCATGATGAATCCTGCCAATGATTATGTTGAACGATTTATTGAAGATATCGATTTGTCACATGTTCTGACTGCGTCTTCGATTATGACTCGGGCGGAACGTATTACAATTGACAGAGGTCCTCGTGTTGCCTTACAAATTATGAAAGACAGGGGATACTCCAGTATATTTATCGTAGACCGCAAGCAGACACTGCTTGGGGCGCTCTCCGCCGACCAGGCAAGAGAAGCTATTCTAAAGAAAATCCCTATAGAAGAGGTCATGACAAAAGAAGTGCCAACAGCATTGGAAAATACGATTCTATCTGATTTGCTCGACGATATGGCAAATGCACAAATCCCATTAGCAATCGTTGATGAAGCTAACAGATTGAAGGGTGTTCTTGTACGTGGTGTTGTCATTGGAGCATTGGCTGGTAACAAAGATGTACTCCAAGATAAGGAGGAAAGTCAATGAACCTAGAAAAATTACCGATAGCTTCTGGAGTAGATCGTTTTATTGATTGGGTAACAGAAGTATGTGGACCACTATTTAATTGGATTTCGATGTTCATTCAAACTATTATTGATACAAGTGTGGAAGTACTGGGCTTAGGACCTTCCATTCTGTTAATTATCCTGATTACTCTGCTAGTTTTATATACAAATAATTGGGGCATGGCATTATTAACGTTTATAGGATTATTATTGATTGATAATTTAGGATTATGGGATGCTATGATTCAAACATTGGCATTAGTATTGGCATCCGTACTGATTACGGTTATTGTCGGAGTCCCAATTGGTATTTGGGCGTCACAGAGTAATACGGTGAAGAGAATTGTAATGCCGATTCTGGATTTCATGCAAACGATGCCTGGCTTCGTTTATCTGATTCCTGCCATCCTTTTCTTTGGAATTGGAGTCGTTCCGGGAATCGTGGCCTCTTTTATTTTCGCTGTTGCGCCGACGATTCGAATGACGAACTTAGGAATCCGGGAGGTTCCGGCAGATTTAATAGAAGCTTCTCAAGCCTTTGGTTCCACCACGTGGCAGAAAATCACAAAGGTCCAACTGCCATTGGCTGTTTCAACGATAATGGCCGGAATCAACCAAAGTATCATGCTTTCTTTATCTATGGTGGTTATGGCATCCCTTGTTGGTGCGCCTGGATTGGGTGCCGAGGTATACCGTGCCGTTTCGCAAATAGCAGTAGGTGAAGGATTCGAAGCTGGTTTAGCACTTGTTATCATTGCAATTATTTTAGACAGATTATCGCAAAACCTCAGAACTCCTGTATATGAAAGAGTAATTGCTAAGAAATGGGTTTATAGTTTCATCATCTTAATTTTCCTTGGAGGATACGCATATATAGCATTATCTTCTTCTGCAGAAACAGGTACAAAAGATGATGCTTATGTGGGCAATCAGGTGGATTATAAAATTGTGGGTATTGAGCCTGGAGCAGGAATTATGTCAGCAACTGAAGAAGTGTTGAAGAAATATGGACTGGAAGAAGACTGGACTTTGCAGGAAGGATCATCTGCTGCTATGGTTGCTGAGCTTCAAAAAGCTTACGATAATCAGGATCCAATTATTCTGACAGGTTGGACACCGCATTGGAAGTTCCAAAAATATGATCTGAAATATTTAGATGATCCCAAGAATGTATATGGCCAAAGTGAAAACATCCATACATTGGTCCGAAAAGGCTTGAAAGAAGAGTTGCCTGGAGCAGAACAAATCTTAGATCAATTTTACTGGACTCCAGCTGATATGGAAGAGGTAATGGTGGACATGGAAGGAGGAATGACACCAAAAGAGGCAGCCGCCAAATGGATTGAAAAATATCCAAATAAGGTGGATCAATGGCTGACAGGTGCAGAAAAGGGAGAAGGACAAAGTATTAGTCTAATCTATGTTGCCTGGGAGTCAGAGATCGCATCAACAAATGTTATTGGTGAAGTATTAAGAATGCATGGATATAGTCCGGAATTAAAGCAGGTAGAAATTGGGCCGATGTTTGCATCAATTGCCAATCAAAAAGCAGATGCCATGGTTGCGGCTTGGCTGCCATTAACTCATAATGCCTACTATGATAAGTATAAGGAAGATTTAACCGATCTGGGTCCAAATCTAAAAGGTGCCAAGAGTGGACTCGTTGTTCCTACTTACATGGATATAGATTCAATCGAGGATCTAGTGAAAGAATAATTGAGTAAATGACATATTGTTTTGCAGATGATTTAGGGCATGAGTTCGGTACTTTACTGGACTCATGCTTTTTGTTTTGCCTGCATGATAAATCAGAAAGTTGGACGGCTGCATAAAGGATTAGAACAACTCGGTGCCTCAAAGGATGTTAATCTTTTTTACGTGATCTTTTTGTAAATTTAAATGTTCAAGAATTGAAACATATTAGCGTTTATGCTGGAAAGTACAAAATTCTCTTGAATTCGAGGTAAAAGGCGATAAAGAATCGCCTTTTATCTTTCAATCACTCGATTTAATTCTGAATTTAGTATTCGTAATCCTTCCTGACTTAACACAATCTTTCCATTGGCTAATGAAATATTCTGATTACTGACTTCACCTGTAATGGCACAAGCCTTACCCGGTGTATATTTTTGCAGGATAATTTTGTCTTCATCCGTAAAAATCTCTATAGAATCTTTTATGTTAATATCAAGAGTTCTTCTAAGTTCAATCGGCAGTACAATTCTGCCGAGTTCATCGACTTTTCTAACAATCCCAGTTGACTTCATTCTCACACCACTTTTCTTTCCTTTTTATAGAATAATAGTCTTAAATTGGTTACAAGTAAATAGTTTTGCTCAAATATTAACATGATTGTAATACTAAATGCTATACCAGTAATAATAATATATATACCAATATTTCGATTGACCTTCTGCATTTTTGGTATAATTTGTCGCCTTAATGGACAATTTACATAAGAAGGAGGTGGATGTTATGGCTAAAATTGGTGTGGAGCAATCTTTATCAGACGTTCAACAAGCTTTACGTGATAAAGGACATAATGTAATCGAATTAAAACAGGAAAATGACACACAAGGGTGTGACTGCTGTGTTGTATCCGGCCTGGATATTAACGTAATGGGTATGCAGGATACAGCAACAAAAGCTTCAGTGATCAACGCTGATGGTCTTACTGCTGAGGAAGTATGTCAGGCAGTTGAAAACAGAATTCAATAAAAAATAACGGCTGCCGTGTACAAGCAGCCGTTATTTTTTTTCTAAGAAATAGATTTACATCAATACGATCGTACAGGGGATATAAGGTGAAGATGAGACGGATTGTTAACTGGTTCAATCAAGACGGGTCTTAAGGATCCGCCAAAACTTAATTTTACTTCTTTTTCTTTTATGGCTTTTAAAGCATCGAGTAGAAATTCTCCATCAAGAGATATACTTAAATTAATTTCACCTTGAACCATTCTGATATCCATTATTTCTTCGATTTTCCCCATGTCTGTTGAGTTTGATGCAATCTTTATTTGTTTACCATCTATCATTTCAATCAATATATTGTTATTTTTCCATTCACTTGCAAACAGCCGAGCCCGATCTATCCCCTTTAATAACTTTACTGTATCTAGTATCATGACGGTTTTCGAATCGGCTGGTATAAGTTTAGAGATGCCAGGGAAATTACCTTCAATAAGTCTGGAATATAATGAGGTAGTCGACGATTTGAATACGATATAATTGTCTAATATGTAAATATGTATAAGATCTTTTTCATTATTCATTAGTTTTGTGAGCTCAGTAAGGCTGGCACTAGGAACAATGAAAGAAGCTTCAATTTGTGAGTTTATTGGTACTTTCCTTAAAGCCAGTCGATGGGAATTGGTCGCAACACAGGTTAGCTTATTCTCTTTAAACGACATATTCACACCAGTTAGAACAGGTCTTGTTTCACTTTTGGAGACTGCAAATGTAGTTTGTTTGATTATTTCCATTAAGGCAGAGCTGTGTATCTGTATAAAATGGTTTGTCTTTATTGAAGGGTAAGTGGGATACTTGCCAGGATTAAATCCATTTAGGTATACCATGACTTCATCAGATTGAATTTTAGCTACGTTATTTCCAGTTACCTTTATATGAATATCATCAGATAATTTTTTTACAACTTCACATAAATATTTAGCTGGAAGAACTGCGCTGCCAGTTTCATCTATGTTTAATATCCGGATACCGTTCATTTCTAAAGGAATTATTTTTTCTATTGCAATATTGGAATTGCTGCCAATCAGAATTAAACAATCCTCCTTAGCGACCAACTTTATGCCTGTTAGAATTGGTAAAAGCGATTTTGTTGTCACTGCCCTGCTAACATCGGATAATGCCTCGTTGAAGTAATCTTTACTTATTGTAAGTTCCATTAGAAGTCTCCCAAGTCCATAATTAGTTTCATGTATATTCAATTCTCCAAAAAGAATCATATTCCTTCTTTCAGCATGAATCCTTCCGGTTAACTTACTAGCCATTAAGTTGCATAAAATTAAGTAAAGGCTCCCCGCTAACAAAATGTTAGTTATGATATACCTATATTCTATAATTCACTCAAAATTCCTCCTAAATATAGACCGAATCTAGATTGCAAGTGAAATAGCGGAAAGGAAACTGATGATTAGGATATTCTAGGGAGAGTAACAGGGGGAATCCCGCCGATTCGGCAGGAAATCCAGCGGGAAAGAGGCAGAAACCAGCCAATTAGGTGAATAAACCAGCGGAAAGCAGGAATAATAAAGCCGGATTGAGGAAAAAACCAGCCAGCGCCTGCCCATAGCGCTTAAGATTACCTCTTATAAAACAAAAAAGCCTCCGATGGTAAAAAATCGAAGGCTTCAATACTATAATTTTATAAAGCTTGAACTTTTCTTGCCTGAGCATGGTAAACCTGATAAAGCAATAATGCACCTACAGTCAGAATAGCTCCTGAAATATAAGGGAGTCCAACGGCGAATGAATACAGTAAACCTCCAAGTGGCGGGCCTATGATCCTGCCAAGGGAATCAAAGGATGAAAGTAGTCCGGTTGAGCTGCCGTGTCCTCCTGTTGAGGTCTTTGTCAGCAATGCAGTGACAGCTGGACGAATAAGCCCATTGCCTAACCCGAAGATTGTTATAAAGAGTGTTGCAGTCCAGAAGCTATTGGTAAATAGGATTAGTATAAACCCGATGATTGAAACGATTAGCCCGATTTGAATGACTCGGCCTTCTCCCCAATTCTTCGTCATAATTCCAATGAGTCCTCCCTGCACAATCGCACTGCCAAATCCCATAATCATAAAGATATATCCTAATTGGACCGTATCAATTCCAGCCTTATTAGCGGCAAAATAAGCAAAAGTTGCTTCAAGACCAGCCATAGACAAAGATACGACGCATTGAAGCACAAACAAGATAGAAGCAGCACCGCTAAAATTCATCCACATCGATTTGTTGCCCGAGCTTTGTTTTCCTAATTGTTCAGCTGTTAAGGATTCCTTAAGAACAATAAGTACTAATAAGAACGTCAAAGTAGAGAGGATTCCGGCAATTAAGAAAGGCGTATTTAAGCTGGATTTTGAAAGAATCCCGCCAATTGCTGGACCGAAGATGAAGCCTAACCCGGTCGCTGCTCCTATAATCCCCATTCCTTTTCCACGATCTTCTTCAGTCGTAATATCTGCTACATAGGCCATGGTAGTTGGCATATTGGCTGAGGAAAGGATACCACCAATGATCCGTGCCACAAACATTATCCATAATGAATTGGCTATGGCCATGATGAAGAATGATAAAGCCAGACCAAATATACCGATTAACATGACTGGTTTTCTGCCGATTCGATCCGATATCTTTCCCCAAATCGGAGCGAAAATTAACTGCATTAACGAATAAACTGCCATTAGTAAGCCAAGCTGGGTAGGTGTGCCGCCGACCTCTTCTGCTAAAAATGGAAGGACCGGAATGATAATCCCGAAGCCAACCATCACTAAAAACATGACCAGGAATAGAACGGGCAATATTTTTTTATTTTCCATGAGTTTCTCCTCTAAAACCGCTCAAAATGCTTAGATAATTATGTGTCTATGAAGTATAAAAAAATCTATGTATCAAGCGGTTATATTAATAGTTATATTCTTTTCAACTGTACATAATCAATATTTCTAACGTCAATTGTAAAGCTTTTCATACAAATATAATAGTTTCGCCTACACAAATATTTTTAGTTTTGTTTGACATTTTATCGACACATTATGGTCGTAAGATTTTTTATAGAAAAGCTTTTCTAAGGATTTACCCGGTATAGATTGTCAGAAAGGATGAAAAAGATGAACTTTATAAAAAGGGCTTTTTTAAGTGTAAAAGCCAGAAAAGGGAAGAGCATTCTACAGTTAGTTGTATTCACAGTTATCTGTGTGCTTGTTTTATCTGGCTTATCGATACAAACAGCAGCAAACAAATCAGCAGAGCTCGCAAAACAGAGTCTTGGCAGTGAAGTCACACTAAGTGCTGATCGAGAAAAATTAATGGAGCAGCAACGGCAGGAGCGTGAAAATCAAGAAAACAGAGAACCTGTTAGATTAACAGAAGAGCCTGTCGCGGTTGAGGATGCAAATGAATTACTATCTTTGTCACAGATAAAAGGATATAACTATTATTCTACTACATTTGGAGTGGCTGGAAATTTTGATCCAATAGAAACAGAGTCAACAAGTACAACAAATGAAACGAACAAAAATGGCCAAGGTCCGGGATTTGGAGGAGGCGGCAGTCCAAGTATGGCGGATGCCGATATTAGTCTCCAGGGAGTAGCTTTTACAGATACAACAAGCGAATTTATGGATGGAGATGCCGAAATGGTAGAGGGCACTCATCTATCAGATGACCATTTAAATAAAAATGTAGCCATTATCGAAGAGACACTGGCTGAAGAGAACGAATTGGTAGTTGGGGACCAATTAGAGGTGACCTCTTCAACAGATGAAGATACAACTGTTGAAGTCGAAATAATCGGCATTTACAAAACTTCTTCAATATCTACTGATTCAGGTATGATGAACTTCACTGCCATGAATCCGTATAACAAAGTATATGTACCATACACACTTGTTAATGAATTGAAGGGTGAAGATTACAAGGATACAATCGAAAGCGCAGTCTACTACATGAATGACCCAGCGGATACGGATTCTTTTATTGAGGATGCAGAAGCGACCGGAACTATTGATACGGACATATTTAAATTGGATGCCAACGATCAGTTGTATCAACAAATGGTTGAACCAATTAACAATGTAGCATCCTTTTCTAAGAACGTTGTCTATCTCGTGACTATTGCAGGTGCGATTATTTTAGGACTGATTGTAATGCTTGGTATACGGGAGCGTAAATATGAAATGGGCGTACTGCTTGCCATTGGAGAAAAGAAGAGCAAGTTGATAGGGCAGTTTATTGTAGAAATACTAATCATTGCTGTATTTGCACTTGGTATAGCTTCTGTCACTGGTAATGTAGCAGCTGATAAAATCGGCGATCAATTATTATCCCAACAAGTAGAAACGGATACACAATCCACAATGGATCCATTTGGCGGTAAAGGAATGCAAATGGAAGGCGGCATGGGCCCTGGAATGGGAGGAGGAAACGCTCCTGGTGCACCGAATCAGGCACAGGTGGAAACAGCTCAAGTGGATGATCTAGATGTTAAAGTAACTGCTTCCGATCTTGGTATGTTAACCGGTATTGGTTTACTGATTGCCATCCTGGCTACATTGATCCCATCATTATCCATACTTCGATTGCAGCCAAAAGCAATACTTTCAAGACAGGATTAGGAGGAACCGTAAATGAGCGCATTATTGGAGTTTAAGGATCTAAGTTATTGGTACAGACATAATAATAAACAGCATGATATAGTAAAGAAAATTAATGTTTCTTTTAATAAAGGATTATTTTATGCAATTGTCGGTCCTTCCGGTTCAGGAAAAACTACGCTTCTCGCCTTGGCGAGTGCGCTGGATGCTCCTAAGGATGGACAGGTATTATACGAAGGAAAAGATATTAGAAAAATTGGATATACCACGTTTCGAAATAAATATGTTTCGATTGTCTTCCAATCCTATAATTTACTGCCCTATATGACTGCGTTACAAAATGTCACTACAGCGATGGAGATTACCGGAAATAAGGTTAAGGACAAAAAACAGTATGCACTCGAGATGCTTAGAAAAGTGGGCATCGATGAAAAGCAGGCTGGACAAAAGGTGCTCACACTGAGTGGCGGTCAGCAGCAACGTGTCTCCATTGCACGAGCCCTTTGCTGTAAATCAGATTTAATTGTAGCAGATGAACCGACTGGAAACCTCGATGAGGATACCGCTCAAGACATCATTAAGTTATTTATGCAGCTGGCACATGAGGAAAATAAATGTGTCATCATCGTTACGCATGATCAGCATATTGCTGACATTGCAGATCAAACGATTCGCCTTTCTAAAGGCCAAATAACGATTGTTAATAATATAAGCGAACATTCGCACCAATAAGTGATTTTGTTTAATGAAAATCTCCGAGTTATCGGGGATTTTTGTCCTATCTTTTAATCCTCGAGGAGTGAGTACGAAAGATGCAAAAAATCATGATTGTAGAAGATGAAAAAGCCATCAGCCAGGTTTTAAAGGCTTACTTGAAGAAAGTAAACTACGAAGTTGAACAAGTATTTACAGGTGGTGAAGCCATTGCTAAATTTGAGGAGTTTCAACCGAATCTTGTTTTGCTCGATGTTATGCTTCCAGGTATGAGTGGATGGGATATATTAAAAGAAATTCGTACGAAAAGCGCATGCCCTGTTATTATGCTCACAGCACTTGGTGATATTAATTACAAGCTCACAGGCTTAAATGATGGAGCTGACGACTATATCACTAAACCCTTCATTGGAGATGAAGTGGTTGCCCGTGTCCAGGCAGTATTGAGAAGATCTGGACAGGTCATTGATGATAAGGAAAAGAAACAGTTTGGCGCGTTGTGCATTAATATGAAAGCTCATAATGTTACATTAAATGGAGTAGAGCTTGACTTAACACCGCGCGATCTCTCACTGCTCATCTTCTTGGCACAAAATCCTAATCAATTATTTACGAGAGATCAATTAATTGATCATGTATGGGGGATGGATTACGACGGCAGTGACCGAGCGGTAGATTTGTCCATCAAAAGGCTGAGAAAGTCTCTGCAAAACTGGCCTGCATCTGAAGGAGAAATTAAAACTCTGCGAGGATTGGGGTATCAATTAAGTGTCTATGAAAAAAAATAATAAACTGCAAATGTATTTTCTGAAGCACTTGGGTCAAAAAAAGAAAAACCATCCGACTAAACGTGTCAGTTTGTTGAAATACTGGACGACACGATATCTGGTTACCCTGTTTATTGGACTTATTGTCATAGGATTCCTTACAGGAATCATTATCAGGCAATCCACTCTTAATAAGAACCTGGATATTAATAAATATTTGGCTGAGGAAGTAGCAGCGCGAATACTGGATCAAACGGTTGGAACTGATATTCAAACAGAGCAGAATCCAGAGGTTTTTGCCAATCGAAAAAAATTATTAGAGGTCAGCGGCAATCCGTCCATTTATGTGGTGGATGTAAATGGAAAAATAGTAATTGAGAATCGTTCAAGTAATCACCTTAATGTATCTTCATTTTCAACTGCACTGCTTAATAGTAAGGATGAAGTGAAACAATTAAACAATATTGGTGGCAGAGATTATTATTTGGTTAAGCGGCCTATGATTGTGAATGATACGGTGATTAGTTGGATTGTCGTTATGCAATCTGAGGATGAGTTAACTGCAGTAGATCAGGAATACAAATTACTTTTGATTATGATTTTAAGTTTGGCCTTGCTCGGATGGGTTGCGATTTACTTTTTATCCAAAAGACTGGTTAAGCCGATTGAGAATGTAGCTGAAGCAGCTAAGCAGGTTCAAAAAGGAAATTATAATATTGAACTTATTGAAGAGGTAAATGAACAGGAAGTTTATGATCTAGTCCATTCCTTTAAGGAAATGGCTATTAAATTGGAGCAGCTTGAAGCTATGCGAGCTGAATTGCTGGCAGGTGTAACACATGAATTAAAGACGCCTGTAACGTCTATCAGCGGTTTGCTTCAAGCCGTTAATGATGGAGTTGTAACAGGGGAAGAAGCAAAAGAGTTTCTGGCCATATCCTTACAGGAAACGACTCGTATGCAAAAAATGGTGGGAGACTTATTGGAGTTCAACTCCTTTACAGCCAATGCCATCCCTGTTAATAGAGAGTCTGTAAAAATTGGTGAGGTCATTAATGAAATGATTTACCAATGGGATATTGTGCAGGATGATCAACTTGTTAAAGTTACTGTACAGCAGCCAAAAGAAGATATGGTAGTATCGGCGGACCCTCTGCGATTGCAGCAAATTATGATTAATCTCTTGAATAATTCCAAGCATGCTATTCAAGGAGAGGGAACGATAGAGGTCCGTATTTATAAATATGATGAGGATCATGTCGCAATCGATGTACAGGACAGCGGTTCGGGAATCCCGCTTGCCGAGCAGGATTTAATATTTGAACGTTTTTATCGAGGAGAAGATAAAAAATACAAAATCCGCGGTCTAGGACTAGGACTCCCATTCAGCAGAATGCTCGCCAATGCAATGGATGGAGATTTGGTATTAACGAATAGCAGTGAAGAAGGTACAACCTTTACTATAGTACTGAAGAGCCTTGCCCAGGAGTGAGGAGCATAAGACAGAGGCTCGAAGGGGATGTTCTTCCCCGAAGAGGCTATGCTTATGTCCCGAACTCCTAGGCTCTGAAGCCGGATTACCATAGTGCTGAAGAGCCTCGTTTAAGGAACGAAGACTAAAAGCGCCACGTCCTGTGGCAACGTCTTCATGACCTACATCCTGTAGGCCCGCGAGGAGCATAAGACAGAGGCTCGGAAGGATTAAGGGTAAGGGACAAAGACTAAAAACGCCATGTCCTGTGGCAACGTCTTTGTGACCTACATCCTGTAGTCCCCCAGAACATAATGAATATGTTTAAAAGCTGCCAAAGAACAGGCAGCTTTTAAATTTTTTAAGAGGAGAAAAGATTTTGACATTTTGTTGACACATACAGTTAGTAAATTAGATAGTGAGAAGAGCAGAAATGCAATTATTCTACAATTATCGTAATATATTAAATAGACAGTTTAATGAGTGAGGAGAGGAATTTGGATGGAAAACAATAACCGTCGTGATTATGATGATTTTGATAGACCAATAGATACTGCTAATCAGGATAATATTCAGATTCCTGCATTACCAGATGAGAAAGATATTGAAACAGAAATTATTTCATATCGTGGATATCATGAACTAAGCTCTGCCAAGGAAGAAGATATGACAGATGAAAATAATGAACAAGTAAATGAATGCGTGGAAGTACAACCGCTTCAAGCATCTGATGATCAAGCAGAGGTTAGATCTACAAGAGAGAAGAAAAAAAGGTCCAGATGGCTGACACCAGTCATTACCGCAATTCTTGGTGGAATGGTGGCACTTGGAGCAGGTTCTTACTTAGGTTTTGTTGATTTATCAGGCGTACTGCCAGGTGATGATGGACCTGTTAAAACAGCCATTGCTACAAATGATAAGGTAAATGATGAGGATGGCCTGAAGATTGTAGACTCTACGAAAACAACCTCTGAACTAATTCAAATGATTGAGGAGGTTTCTCCTGCGGTTGTAGGTATAGTGAATATACAAAACTCATCTAATTACTATGACTACCGCCAACCAACAATCAATGAGGAGTCCAATAACAGCCAGGAGAGCGGGACTGGTTCTGGGGTTATTTTCAAAAAATCGGGAAAAGATGCATTTATTGTGACCAATAATCATGTTATTGAGAATGCAGATACTATTGAGGTGTCCTTGGCAGAAGGTACAAGGATAACGGCTGAACTGGTTGGAACAGATCCATTAACAGACTTGGCGGTATTAAAAATTGATGGAAGCAAAGTGACAAAAGTAGCCGAATTCGGAGACTCTGAAAAGCTAAGTGTTGGTGAACCAGTGTTGGCAATAGGTAACCCTTTGGGTCTTGACTTCTCGGGGTCCGTAACCCAGGGAATTATCAGCGGATTGCAGCGTACAGTAACGGTTGCTACATCTGCTGGTGAATGGGATATGGATGCAATTCAAACGGATGCAGCTATAAACCCTGGGAACAGTGGCGGAGCGCTTGTCAATTCCGACGGACAAGTTATTGGTATCAACAGTATGAAAATATCATCTGAAGAGGTTGAGGGAATAGGGTTTGCTATTCCAAGTAAGGATGTTTCAGATATTGTGAATGACCTTCTTGCCGATGGAAAAGTACAACGTCCATATATTGGTGTAGGCTTGCAATCTATATCCGAAATACCTCAATATGTATTGCAGCAACAATTGAATCTTCCTTCCGAGATAACAAGTGGAGTGTTAGTAACTCAGGTGGAAACCGGTTCTCCCGCTGCTGAAGCAGGTATAGAGGCTAAGGACGTGGTAGTGGCAATCAATGATGCGGAAGTCACTACACTTGGGGAGTTCAGAAAATACTTGTATTCTAATGCTGCAAATGGAGATAAGGTCAAAATCAAGCTTTATCGAAATGGAGTGGAGAAAACCGTATCTGTTACAGTAACGGAGAAATAATAACTGAGAATAACTGTCGACTGCCTTGCCCTCTTGGGTAGAAGACATTATTTAAATAGATGAAGATTTCGCTTTGAAGCCTTATTTTAAGGCTTCTTTTTTTTTTGCATTTATGAGCAAGTTGGTATTTTCGTGTACATATATATAGAAGAAAAGATATGAGGGAGATCAAAATGGGAGTGTCGTACTGTCCTAAACGGAAAATATTCCATTTGCAAGCTGGTGAAATGAGCTATGTGATAAAAATCTATCATCAAGCATATCTGTCTCATTTATATTGGGGGAAAAGGATTAAGGATGTGAATGAAAGCAATCAATTACAGTTTAAGTACCGATTGTTCTCTCCACAACCAGAAGGGTTTGACAGAACGTTTTCTCTTGATACGTTGCCTCAGGAATATCCAGCAAACAACACTGATTTTCGTACGCCGGCCTATCAAGTTCAATTTTCGGATGGTTCAGCCGTTACTGATTTAAAATATAAACATTTTCACATATATAAATGGAAACGAAAATTAACCGGATTACCTGCTACGTACATTGAAGAAGAAGAGGAAGCAACCTCTATAGATTTTACCCTTATGGATAATCAAACGGGGCTTCAGGCGATATTGACGTATAGTACATACGAGCAATCCAATGTGATCACTCGGTCAGTCCGGTTTATAAATCATGGAGCTAACTCCGTGAGTATAATTAAAGCCATGAGTGCTTCTGTTGATTTTAGAGAAAGCGAATTTGATTTGCTCACTTTATATGGCGCCCATGCGAATGAATGTAATCTATCGAGAAAACGTTTAACAGCCGGAAGCCATCTCATCGAGAGCAGACGTGGGGCCAGCAGTCATCAGCATAATCCCTTTATGTGCCTGGCAAAGCCAGATACAAATGAAGAGTATGGAGAAGTATATGGGTTCAGTCTGGTTTATAGTGGGAATTTTAGAGCGCAGGCTGAGGTTGATCAGTATGAAACCACGCGCCTTTCCATTGGTATTAATCCCTCTAATTTTAGTTGGCATTTGGGGAGAGGAGAAATCTTTCAAACACCGGAAGTCGTTATGGTTTATTCTTATAAGGGTTTCAGTGACATGTCGAGAACTTATCATGAATTATATCGCTTTCGATTGGCGAGAGGGCAGCACAGAGATTGTCTGCGGCCAGTATTGTTAAATAACTGGGAGGCTACGTATTTTAAATTTGACTCTGACAAGCTTTTAAAGCTTGCACGAGAAGGTAAGGAGCTTGGGATTGAATTATTTGTCCTGGATGATGGATGGTTCGGAAAACGTAACAACGCCAAAACTTCTCTTGGAGATTGGTATGTAAATAAGCAAAAATTACCTGGCGGGTTAAAAAAGCTGGCAGAGCAAATTAATCAGCTTGGGATGAAATTTGGGCTTTGGTTTGAACCTGAAATGGTATCTATGGAAAGTGACTTATATCGAAATCATCCCGATTGGTGCATTCAAGTGCCCAATCGCCCGAAATCATTAGGACGTAATCAATTGGTCCTCGATCTAACAAGAGCCGAGGTATGTGAGTACATTATTGAATCGGTTTCAAATGTCTTATTATCTGCTCCTATTAGCTATGTGAAGTGGGATATGAATCGACATATGACGGAAGTGGGGTCACTTGCTTTACCTATAGAACGCCAAAGAGAAACAGGGCATCGCTACATTTTGGGACTATATTATATATTAGAGGTATTGACTAGCCGCTATCCAACGGTCTTATTTGAGAGTTGTTCAGGGGGAGGGGGAAGATATGATCCAGGAATGCTGTTTTATATGCCTCAGGTGTGGACGAGTGACAATACAGATGCTATCTCAAGGTTAAAAATCCAGCACGGAACAAGCCTTGTGTATCCACCGGTGACAATGGGTGCTCATGTGTCAGCAAGCCCAAATCATCAGGTGCATCGTCACACTTCTTTAAACATGCGTGGACATGTTGCTATGTCAGGAAATCTAGGATACGAGCTGGATTTTTCCAAACTGAGTCAATTAGAAAAGAAAATGATTAAAGACCAGATTTCCTTGTATAAGGAAATTCGTTCGATTATACAATTTGGCACGTATTATCGATTACTTAGCCCATTTGCAGGAAATCAGGCAGCTTGGCAATTTGTTAGTCAAGATTTATCTGAAACGGTTGTGATGTATTTCAGAATGATGGCACAGCCTGCAGAACCGTTCCGTATTCTGAGGCTCAGGGGGTTAAATCCCGAGAAAGAATACCTCGATAAACATACATCCTTAATATATGGTGGAGATGAATTAATGTATGCAGGACTTTCTATCCCGGAAATGAAGGGGGATTATTGCAGTATGTTTTGGAGGCTCGCCTTTGAAGGTTACGAAAAGATTAATAATATAGAGTTCTAGCTTTTATGAGTTTAGATTAATATACTGAGACTTCTAAAAATAATAATTTACTTTGGATATATTTTCCTCTAAACTTCAAGTATAGATGTATTTAGAAGGAGAATCAGATGACAAGTGAATTCATTGCAAAGTTATTTATTAATCTATTTATCATTCTGATTATTATTCAATTCATTTACTTTTGGCATGTTAAATATGGGATACTTGGAGTGATTAATCCTTTAATCGTTGGAATTGGTCAAGCGATTGCGATTCTTGTTAATATTGTATTCTTCACTGCTGAATCACCTCCTGGAATTCAGATCATGAATTTTAGTTCTATATCCATTATTATCGGTATATTTTATGGTGGGTATGCAATCGGTATCAGTTTATACATGCTGACATTTACTGCGTCTATCCTTTACACCTCTTCATTTGAATGGTTTCACTTTTTTTCAGGCATGTTTGTCCTTTTCTCTGCAATGGTTATGAGAAAGCAATACTTCAAACTAATGACCAGGCAGCGTTTAGTTGCCTCCTTTGTAACGGCGCTTATTTCCTCTTTGGCTATTATGGAGATTTTTACAATTATAATGATTAACGATATTAAAACACTAAATCAAATTTTATATGTTTTCTTGTATATAACTGGAACGGTCTGGCTTGTTTATTCAATAGAAAGGCTAGAGAAAAACAGAAACTTTAAAAGTAAATTGATTGATACGGAAAAGATGCAGTCTGTCAGTCATTTAGCAGCCTCAATTTCACATGAAGTTCGTAATCCATTAACAGCCACGAAAGGATTTTTACAATTATTAAGAAGTGATGAGAATCTTACGAAGGAAAAAAAGGAGCAGTATATTGATATTGCGCTATCCGAATTGGACCGGGCTGATAACATTATTAAAGATTTTCTGGCGTTTGCTAAACCGCATATTAACAGTAAAGAAGATATCAATATTCAAGCAGAGTTGAATAAAGTAGCTGATATTGTTCAGCCGCTGGCTACTATGCGAAATGTACGTATTCAGATTGAAGTAGCTTCCTTTATAGTGAGAGGAGAAAAGCAATTATTTCAGCAATGTTTCGTTAATATCTTAAAAAATGGAATCGAATCAATGGGTCATGGGGGTTCTCTTACAATCAACACGGATCATAAGAGAAAAGGTGTAGATATACATATCATCGATACGGGCATTGGTATGACCAATGAACAATTAAAGCGTTTGGGCGAGCCCTATTATTCAACAAAAGGGGTAGAAGGAACAGGTCTTGGAATGATGGCGGTATATCGGATAATTGATTCGATGAAAGGGTCAATCCGTGTAAAAAGCAAGCCTGGTGAAGGGACAGCCTTTACCATCTATTTTCCGGGACAAGAATAAATAACTCCATAAATGGAGAAGACCTGAAGGGTTATAGCCCATTCAGGTCTTTTTATGCCTTTAATCAATATGGTATAAATCAGTCGGTATCCCATCAAGAAATGGACTCATTTCATCACTGCTAACCAGATAGAGTTCGTGCATAGCTCTTGTACAAGCCGTATAGAATAATTTTCTCTCCAATTCGCGGCTATAGGTTTCTTTTGATGCATCAAAAATAATGACAGCATCGAATTCAATTCCTTTTGATAAATAGGAAGGCAGAATTAATATTCCCTTATTATACGAATAGGTGTTTTTTTGCATGAGCTGGACATCGAGGTTTTTTGATAATTCTACGTAGGCATTCCGAGTTTCTTCTTCTGTTTTGCATATAATCGCAATGGTTTGATGGCCAGCGTTCTCCAAAGAAGCGATCAGATTCATTATTTCCTGGGTCCGTTCTGAATTGTTATTTACGATTTTTATTGTAGGTTTTGGCCCAGTTCTATTAAATGGCTCAATTTGGACATTGCCCAAAATTTCCTTCGTAAAGTCAACAATTTGACGGGTTGATCGGTAGCTCTTTGTCAGAACCATCTTGTCAAAGCTCTCTGACTCATACAGCTCATTAGACAGAAGGGTTGGCGCATTCATCGAATGAGCATAAATAGCCTGATTAAAGTCGCCTAAAATGGTCATTTTACTATTTGGAAAAAGTTGTTTAAGAACAGCAAATTGAAATGGCGAATAATCCTGTGCCTCATCAATAAATAAGTGCCGGATAATATTATTAGTTTTTCGCCCCTCCAATTGTGCCTTTAAATAAATATAAGCTGTTGCATCTTCATTGGCTAATTGGTTTTGTTTGCATTTGTCTAAGGTGTAATCACAAATCCTTGGCCATATTTTAGGATAATCAGCATCATTGATATATTTATAGCCATTAAGGAAGAAGTTCTTATAGATAGCTTTTACATGGATAAATTTTAGATTTTTAATGGCTTTTTTTATTGGATTAAAATATTTACGAACTAATTTTTTTGCCAATTCATCTTTCTCGTGTTCAAAATCATTAAATGTGTCCTCTGACAAGCGATCTTTTGCCTGAATCTCCAAATAAGTCTCGGTATATTCATCTGTTTCAAGTAACTCTAGTTCATCTTCTACCCATTCTTTTTTATATTCGAGTTTTTCTTTTTGATCCAGCTTTTGTAAAAGCCAATCCTTCACGGTCTGCATACGAAGTTGGATAGGACTCCTGTTATCAAGAGAGTAAAAGTATTCCGCAATTTCACTTGCCGAAATAAGTGTTTCACCGCGAAAAGAAATTGTTTTAAATTTTAAATCCTGTCGACTGAGATGGTGAATATAGGCATCTATCAATTGTTTATACTGCAAATGGGATTTAAAACGAATTCCTTCAAGTCGAGCCTGGTAATATTCATCCTGTTCATTTTTCAATACGTATTCCATTTGCTGAAAAGGATCCTCGATATCAAATTCGTTACCTACATACTTTTCGATATAATCCTGAAAAGTAATTTGTTGCATGTTTTCTTCACCTAAATTAGGCAGAACAGTGGCTATATAGCTGTTGAATAAGGGATTTGGAGAAAATAATAAGATATGATCTGATTTGATCTTCCCAAAATAACGATATAGTAAAAAAGCCACGCGCTGAAGGGCAGCCGAAGTTTTACCGCTTCCGGCCACACCCTGGACGACCAAATACTTACTTTGTACGTTACGAATAATTTTATTTTGCTCTTTTTGAATCGTGGCAACAATATTCTTCATTTGATTATCCGCACGGGTGCCAAGAACTTCTTTTAAGAGTTCATCCCCTATTGTTAAGCCGGTATCAAACATACTTTTAAGCTTTCCATTTTTGATGATATATTGTCTCTTTAGCTCCATCGTGCCCGTGATGGGCCCTTCGAGTGTTTGATATTCAGCGGGTCCGGGTGAATGGTCATAGTATAGACTCGAGATTGGGGCACGCCAATCATAGATCAGGAAATTTTCATTGTTCTGATCCATTAGAGAAGCAATTCCAATATAGACTTGATCTATTTGTTCTTCACCGTCTTCATGAAAATCAATCCTGCCGAAATATGGGGAGTCTTTAAGTAGGTCCAGTGTTTTTAGTTGCTTCGTAATCTGATATTGGGTTCTTTCTCTTTCTGACAGTAATTCAGATTGCTGTTTTATGCTCGCCAATGTTTCGACTGCATCCTCAATATTGTCCATATTGACGGTGACATCTTCCCAAAAGGTTTTGCGAATATAAATGACTTCATCCTTGAGTCCACCTGATGATTGGTTCAGCTTATTGGCTTTATTCTCAATAATCTTGATAATGGTTGATAGTCGTTGTTCTTCCTGTTGTTTAGCAAAATTTTGTTCGGTCATATCCTGTCCTCCTAGTGATTCGGATATTGATACACAGTCATACTTTCTATAATGGTTGATTTTGGTGAATATAATGAAAGACGGATCAAATTATTCTTTTCCAAACTATAAAATATCAATACCCGGTATCGGTGACATTTAAATCCTGTCATCAATACCGGGTATTGGTGGGTTAAATTACAGTTTAGTTGAATGAACTTCTTTCTGTTGATCTGCATCTTTTTCAAAGAACAGGATTAGAGAAGGCAGTAATAGGCCTCTTACAAGGAATGTATCCAATATAATGCCTATTGCTACAATAAAACCAAAAACAAATAAAACGGCTATGGGCTGTGTCATTAATACAGCGAATGTGGCCGCAAGAATGATTCCAGCGGAGGAAATGACACCGCCTGTATTAGCCACCGCGATTTCTACAGCTTTTTTAACAGGGTGCTTTTCACGTTCTTCTTTGTATCTGGATATTAAAATAATATTATAATCGATACCCAGTGCTACAAGGAAAACGAAAGCATACAGCGGTACACGGGTGTTAATAGCATCAATACCAAATAGGATATCTGTTAAAAATGTTCCAAGGCCTAGAGCTGCCAGGAAGGATAGCAAAATCGTTCCCATCATATAAATCGGCATCTTGAAGGATCTGGTCAGAACAAACAGTAGGACTAAAATGAGTAATGTTTCTGCAATGACAATCACGATAATATCCCGATCATTAATGGTTCGATCGTCCACTTTTGTAGCAGTTTCTCCAGCGAAGTATAGCTCCCCATCAATGTCTGCATCTTTTAAGAGCTTATCTGATTTGTCTCGTATGGACTCTAAAGCATCTAAGGATTCTAATGCATATGGACTTTCTGAAAATGAAAGGCTGTACTGTAGTGCTTTTCCATCTTCAGTAGCACCTGATTGGCGAATACTTGCCACTAGATTTTGTTCTTCAAGTGTTTTTGCAAGTTTTTCACTTTGGTCTTTTGAAATAGATTGTTCAGATTTAAGTAAAACGGTTGTTGGTGCCAAGTCACCTTTATCGAACTTTTCTTCCACAATCTCATAGCCTTCGCGAGATTGCATATCCTCTGGGAATCCTTTTACTGTATCAAATTCATATTTTATATTAAATATGTTTAAGGCAGAGATAAGTAGAATAGCAAATACAATTCCTCCAGCCATTAAAGGCTTGGTGGTAACAAAGTTTGCAGTTCTGGACCAGAAAGTAGCTTTTGTTTGAATGCTTTCCCCAACCTGAGGGACCTTAGGCCAAAAGGATTTTCGGCCAAATAGGGTAAATAAAGCCGGAACGAGTGTCACTGATGCGATCATGATGATAAACATCGTTGTGGCAAAGGTAGGTGCAAAGCTTTGATAGTCCCCATTTTTAGCTAGGAATAGGACAAGCATGGCAGCCAAAACCGTCCCGCCTGAGAAGAAAACAGGTTCGCCTGTTTCTCGCATCGCCAAACTCATTGCTTCATGCTTGCTGGTATAACGTTTCAGTTCTTCTCGATATCGTGCAAAGACAAATAGAGAATAATCTATTACAGCTGCAAATAAGAGAATGGTCATAATGGAGAGAGATTGCGTGCTCATTTCCAAACCAGCTTTCCCCATTATTCCGAGTAACTGATCTACTACTATATACACAAAACCAGCAGCCAAAAGCGGAATAAGTGCCAATAATGGGGAACGATAAATAACAATTAGCAGGACTAAAATCAATCCAACTGTTGAAAATAATAAGACAAGGTCGGCTTTTGAAAATAAGCCCAATGTATCAGCGGCAATTCCCGCCGGTCCAGTAATCTTGAATGTCATATCAGCAGTGGTATCTTCTACTGCAGCATAGATATCCTCAATACCGGCTTGAATCTCTTTTGACTCAAGTGAGCTTTCAAAATTAAGCGGTACAACAGCTGTTGTTCCATCCTTTGATAAGAATTGTACCTGTGCCTGTGGAGGCAGTGAAGAAAAAGGAACAGCTTCCTTAACTCCTTTTATATCTTCCTTAATGATCACATCCATCGCTTGACTTATTGTCTGCGTGTCTGCTTTTCCTGACTCAGCTGAGAATACTAAAAGGGCTGGGACCCCCTGATCATCTTTAAAATATTTGTTCAGTTCTTCGTTGGCAATAACGGATTTTGCATCATCAGGTAATGTTTGTATACTCGACACATCATAATCTTTGGCACTTGGTGCAAATAAGAATAATCCTAAGGTCACCACTAACCATGCAATTAACGTTATCCACATGCCGCGTTTAGTAGTAACCCTATCTGTTAGTGCGGCTAATAATCTCTTCAATTAAATTCCTCCTTCAGGAAAGGTTATGGGAATTATACGCATACCATAATTTAATTAAATAATTTATACAACAATTTATCAAATTTGATGATTCCTTAAATTGTACTAATATTGTCTGTACACTGAATCGTATTGGTTGAAACATTCCATATAGTAAGATATAAAAAGAATAAATGAGCGTAGAAGGAAAGAAGGTAACAACTTGGAAACAAAGACATGCAGTGAAACAAGAATTGTAAAAACAAACCGTATATTTCCGAGCGATGTAAACGATCATAATACGTTATTTGGCGGAAAGTTAATGAGTGATATTGATATGACAGCTTCACTTTCAGCGACGAGACATAGCCGTAAAACGGTGGTTACGGCTTCAACAGATTCTGTAGATTTTCTAAATCCCATTACAACCCGGGACTCTGTATGTTTGGAGTCATATGTGACCTATACTGGTAAGAGCTCTATGGAGGTATTTGTAAAGGTAATTGCTGAAAATTTAATGAGTGGAGAACGTAAAATTGCAGCCACAGCATTTCTTACTTTTGTTGCACTAGATGAAGGAGGAAGGCCATGTCGTGTTCCAACCATCGTCCCTGAAACTGAGGAAGAGAAGAAACTGAATGAGACAGGGAGCATTCGCGCTGCTAAACGAAAACTTCATCGTATCCAAAGTAAGGAGCTTGCTGAATACATCACAACAAAAAGACCGTGGGAATAACAAGATGTTACTAAAAAGAAATGCAGAAAATGGGACAGCCATAATCTACATTTCTTTTTTTTGATTCCAATCACCAGCTAATGTCTTTTTTTAGCCGATAGGATGTTATAGCCGCGTACTCCCTGACATGTGACTTCAGCCTTGAAATTTTAGGTGTTTTAGCTGGGATTCCAGTTAATTTTAAATCTAGTTTCTCAGCTATTTTGATTGTTCGATAGAGGTGGTAATCATTTGTTACAACGGCACCAGAATTTAGGTGGCTTGGTATAAGTTCTTTAGAAAATGATATGTTTTCTTTCGTGTTTGTCGAAGCATCTTCGAGAATTAATCTGTTGCTTGGTATACCGTATTCCTCTAATCCTCTTTTCATTGCCTCAGCTTCTGAAATATCCTCACCATCTCCCTGGCCACCGGATAGGATTGCCATACATTTAGGATGATTTATTAAAAAGTCAGCCGCAGCATCAATACGGTACTTTAGTGACAGAGATGGTGTTTCACCTTTTACTCTTGCCCCGAGTACAATAATATAATCAATTGTTTTCTCCTGTTCTTGATTTGCGTAGCGATACATATTGAATTGAAGAATGGATATGTAAATAAGTAAGATTATGATAATAGCTGTAAAACTTATCAATAGAATCCTTTTCACCTTTGGCAGCTCCTTTTCAGCATTTCTAAGATAATCATAAAGGAAATATGGAGGGGTGTGTAAAATAAACAGGTAATAATTAACAAAAAGTTCAAAATGTAGGCATTTATTTGAATGGGATATGAGTTATTATTAAGGCAGAAGGATCATATACAAAGTTTTAACCTATAAAGAGGCTCAATCAACGTGTTTGTTTCGTAGAGGTAAGTCACTGGAAAAGGCGAACAAAGTAAAAATATTTATTATATCCTTAAAATTAAATGGAATTGCAGCATAATTCGTGCGAATCATTCTAACCTTACAGATTATGTGAACGAATGTGATAGAGGGTACAGGGATAGAGAAATGAAATATATAGTTGAGTTTCTTGTAATGTTAGAATACGGAACCTGCACAATCAGCTGATTCGTATTTTATAAGTAACCGATGACAAATGTATTTTAAATTTATCAGCTGTTTATGATTGAGTCTCTTTGTATGTTAACTGAAGGATCCTTCGATTACGGAAATAGAGAAATGAAAAAAGAGATTAGAGGTAGAGAAACTATCTAATCTCTTTTTTTATTTTTATAGAAGGTGATTTAACAGGACATTCTCGATTGTCTATAGAGGCATCAAAAAGGGTGTCCATTTGAAAAAAGTGCCTATTCTTCTTCCTTGTAAATACTGTGTTTCGGAATGGCCATCTCATCAAAATTGGATGCTAGGATGTTAAGCTCTTTTTTTAAATATTCCTCAAGGAGAGGAAGACCATGACCTGTTACAGCAAAGTTTGGATTTAGCTGGTTTAATTGTATGACTGAATCTTTTGCGGCTTTCCAGTCTGTTGTGAAATAACGGGGCGGACCGCTGATTTCTTGTTTTTGAGTAAGGACTTTATAAAGGGATTCCTGTTTTACACCAACAAATGCATCTCCGGCAATCAGGAAGCCGTCATCTTCTCGGTATAATGAAATATGTCCAGGTGTATGCCCAGGCGTATGGATCCATCTCCATCCAGGCATTTCAGGAACACTCCCATCAGCAGGAAGAGGTTGCACTTTATTGCCAAGATCAATGCCGTGATTAGGAAAGAAGCGGGCAATATCCGGAACAAGTCCGCCCTCTGCTTTATAGTCAGGTTCAGGATAATTCTTTTGTCCGGTTAAATAAGGGATTTCCAGCTCATGTGCATATACGGGCACATCCCACTTATCCAGTAATTCTTCGAGTGCACCAACATGGTCAAAGTGGCCGTGTGTTAAAATAATCGCTTTTGGCATACTGCCTTCACCGAACCGTTTGTTTACTGCTTCAATAATTTCGTCATCTGCTTTAGGCATACCGGCATCAATCAGAACAAAATTGTCTTGATTAGGAAGTCCGGCCAGTGTCACATTGACAATTTGCGTATTCAGGACATAAATATCTTCTTTTACCTCAATACCCATTCCGCTTGTAGAGGAAGTTAAAGGAATATATGTATGACGGAATGTTTGTTTAGATTTATGTTCCATAAAAGATCACTCCTTTAGTCAGCTCTTTAGTAGTATGTACCCTTATTACTTTTCTCATTAACACTAATCATGGAAAATAGAAAAAATTAACGATTTTAAGATTCCTTGCAGATGCAAATGTTTGTAGTTCAAATCTATAAAACTGGTACAATTAGAATCCATTAAAAATAGTAAAAAGAAGAACTGTATTGCAGAAAGTGGAATTGATAATGATTTATATGTATAATTATCTTTTTCAGGAATTATATTCTTGATGCCGTGTCAGTTGTGATTTTATCTTGTTCAAGTATAATAAAGAAAATGGCTACTGGCCTAACTAGTAATGAATATGGTGGTTTATCATGTCTAACAATAAAAATTTCACGTCGAGAATAGATTATGGTCTTCTATTTATTGTATTTTTGCTTTTTATAACAAGCTGTATGGCTATATATAGTGCACAAACGACAGGTCAATATGCCGAAAACTTTCTTGTAAAGCAAATTGTCTGGTATATCGTAGGAATCAGCCTTGCATTTGTGATCATGAGATTTGATGCTGACCAAATGAAAAAAATGAGCTGGTATTTATACTTCTTTGGCTTATTTCTATTGATGACCATTATAATTGCACCAACAAGTATTGCTCCAGTTGTCAATGGAGCAAAGAGCTGGTTTAGATTTCCTGGTATTGGTTCAATTCAGCCATCGGAATTTATGAAGGTATTTCTAATTTTGGCGTTGGCGGCTCTTATCCAAAATCATCATTTGAAGCATCGGATTAAAACACTTCAAACGGACTTCATCCTTTTATGTAAAATCGTACTTACTACAGCTATTCCGATTTTGCTTGTCATGAAACAGCCCGATTTGGGTACTTCTCTTGTCATGATTGCGATTATGGTTGGGATGATTTTTGTATCGGGTATCACTTGGAAATTGCTTTTACCGATATTTGGCGGTGGCACACTGTTAGTTGGAGTTATTTTTTACCTCGTTGTATGGCATCCAAATATTATGGAGAAATATTTCCATGTTAAACAGTATCAATTTGGGCGTATATATGCATGGCTTGATCCGTATAACTATACTTCCTCAGAAGGATACCAGTTAATTAAATCACTATTAGCGATTGGATCCGGCACCACATCCGGTAAGGGATTTGGAAATAGGGAAGTTTACTTGCCAGAAGGTCACACAGATTTCATATTTGCTGTCATTGGAGAAGAATACGGATTCCTTGGTTCAAGTATTGTCATCAGCTTATTCTTCTTATTGATCTATAACATGACAAAAATTGGACTTGAAACTAAAAATGATTTTAATACCTATATATGTGTTGGTGTAATCTGTATGCTGACTTTCCATGTGTTTGAAAATATTGGGATGACGATCGGCTTGCTGCCGATTACCGGTATTCCTTTACCATTTTTAAGCTATGGGGGAAGTTCATTGCTCGGCAATATGATGGCGCTCGGATTAATATTCAGCATAAGATACCATCATAAGAAATACATGTTTTCTACATCTTCATAAGGAAATTAACATTGAATACCTCTTGCTGATCTTAAATCGGCAGGGGGTATTTTTTGTTTAATAACAATCTAATATGGCTCAAAATAGATGTTTTTTATGAATGATAAATTACTATTTTATATTTAGTTTAAGAATATGTTACATGGCAGTTATTGTTATTTTTTATTTTATAATAAAGAGATAGTCATATAAAACCACATAAGTGCGAACTATATAAATAATATGTAAAGAAAAGGTGAATGAATGAGACAAAAGTCATATGGAAAATTACCGGGTTTATTTATAGGATATTATCCGGTATTTCTCACTCTGTTTCTCTTGTTATTAGGCTTGAATTTTATAGTAATCCTATTTGATTATGAACATTTGGAATTTGGAACAATCCTCCTCTCTGGTTTATTGATTTTTGTTATTAGTCTTCAATCCTATTACATATCCAGACAGCCAATAAACGTGGGTGATATGGAGAGGGGACAATCTATTAATTCGATTTTATATGGAATCATTATCAGTGATTCCCAAGGGAAAATTATTGATATAAATCGAGTTGGGAGTGAGATCCTTGGAATAGCAGCTGAAAGTGCTTCTTCTGTATCATTGATTGATGGCCTATGGGGACTCGTAGACAGAAATGGAAATCTAATGCATAAAAATGATATCCCAATATCGGTTTCATTAAATACGTGTAAACCGGTTGAAAAAGAAGTTATAGGCATAAAAAATTTCAAATTTCAACAGCCTATTTGGCTCGAAGTTAGTGCCAATCCTGTTTTAAATGCAGATAAACATATAGAAGCAGTTGTACTCGTATTCAGTGAGATAACTGACCAATTTAATTCAATAAAACTATTAAATGAAAAAAATGAACAATTACGGCAAATGTCATTCACAGATTATATTTTAAATATCCCAAATCGACGTTATTTTAATTCTTATTTAACTGAGGTTTGGCTTGAATCTAAAAAGTCTGGAACACCTGTTACATTATATTTAATCGAAATTGATTATACGAAGGAGTATAGGAGAGATCAGGAATTTACCTATAGTGACCAAGTATTAATGGAAGTATCTAAAAAATTATGCGTGGCAGTGAACGGAGAGGGAGTGGTAGCTCATATAGAGGGAAGCAGATTTGCTGTCATCTTTTCAGGACTATTTGGTAAACAAATAAGAGAGAGGCAAGCCGAATTAAGAAATGGGCTTATTCAGCTTGTAGATGAAAATAAATTAGCATCTAATATAATTGATTTCACTGTATCTATGGGAGCGTCTACACGGGTAGCGACAGACAATTTAGATTACTCTATTCTTATAGAAGAAGCAAATGTTGAATTGAATCAGGCAAAAATAAGTAGTGCTGCGAGAATGTAAATGACGTTCCAATTAAATAAATATGGATAGAGTGATAAAAAAGTATGTATTTTAATAATGAATTTATTAAAAATACATACTTTTTTGTTTTTTTATCTACTTTTAATTATTTTAATATAATTTTTTGATAATATTAAAGAAAGGATATTGTATATTTTGATTGTAATAGAATAGAAACTACATTCAAATCATACGTCCGAGTACTTGGCCTTATACTATATTACTGCAAGGATGAGGCCCAATCGATCAGCATCAGATATGTTTGTATGTCAATGGAGTGAAATAAGGTTAAGTAAAATCTTGCCTTAAAGGGATTTTTATATTGTTATCAGCTCAAAACATATCTTGTTTGCAAGCTGAATTTAATAGAAGAATTGATAGTAAACTGAACAATACATATAAGTGGGTGTTCGAATGAAAGCAAAAGCAATTCAATTATTAAGACAAGTTGACCTATTTTCGTGCTTATCAGAAAAAGAGATAAAAGAACTGGAGCCTTTTATATATGAAAGAACATATAAGAAGGGTCAATATCTATTTTTTGAAGGAGATCCGAGACTCAGGATATATATATTGCTTGAAGGCTTTGTTATGCTTGAAAAATCGAATCAACAGGGTAGCTTATTATATACAAGTTACGTCAAAAAGAACACGGTCTTTCCTTATATGGGCTTATTTAAAAATGAGGACTACAATCACAGTGCCGTTGCAGAAACAGATATTCGGGTCTTCTATATGGTAGCGGATGCATTCGAAAGTATTGTGGCAAAAAACTCTGCACTTCTTAAAAAAGTAATCCTACAAGTCAATGAGTTGCTTGCGGTACAAGAAAATCGAGTTAAAAACGTTATGACCCCTAGTGCACATGTAAGAGTGTTGAATACGATTGATTATTTAATGAATGATTTGGGTGAAGAAGAATCAGGGGTCATTCGTATTAACTGTCCGATTACAACAACCAAAATTTCTGTTATGTCCGGAACCTCCAGAGAAACCGTAAGTATGGTCGTAAATAAATTAAAGAAGAATCAGATTCTATCCATAAAAGATCGAATGCTTCATATTCATAAACCTGAATATTTTGAAGAAGAAGTTATATGAGGAAAATTTATGAACTGATTAATTGAAAATCTCTCCATCTCCCTACTATAATAGGAATATTATACTAAAGGGATGGAGGGGTAATGTGATCAAAACTTCCTATCATACACTGGGAGCAGTTATATTTATTTGGGGGTTAGTATTACAACTGAAATGGCCCGGTCAGGATGAAACTATAGGCCATCAACTGTTTCAAGCGTACTCTATTCCTGTTACAGCCGAGATTGGGGTCTCTTATGTTTGGATTGTATCCATTATCATTCAGGTCAGCGGAATCTTGTTATTTTTGAAATGGCTATTTATGGAGCATCCTCAGATTTTAAAGAAATATATGAAATTTGAACCGGTATTCTTGGTTGTCTTATTGTTTGCTATTCCTTTTGTAATTAACAGTCTATTAAGTACTTCTGCCAAAACGTATATTTATGCTGCTGAGAATGGAGCTAATGCTATAGAATATTTGGAAAGCGAATGTACAATAGAAGAGCAGGATGAAGGTAATCTGTATGAATGCAAAATTATACTGCAAAATTATGAGCATCAATCACAGCAGGTAACGTTGCATTTTCCTGTTTCCGATTCGGTAAAGAAAGAAAAACAAGTAACAGCTTATTTACAGGTTCATGAAAAAAAAGAGATTAGAGTGCAATTTACAGCTGATGAATTAGCCGCTTTCGAAGGGGTACCTGAATTTACAATTCAATCATAATGGTCTTAATAGAAAATATCGGAGAACCGTGTATCATAGAAGCGGTTCTCCGATATTTTTTATTGAAGGTTAGCTGGGATTACATTTCCTGCGGTGCTTCCATTCCTAATAAATGCATGCCTTCTTCAAGAACGATGGTAATTGATTTTATTAAAGCCAAGCGATTTTGCAATTCACTGTCATTCTCTAATATGCGTATATGTCCATAATAGCGATTAAATGATTGAGCCAAGTCAATCAAGTATTTAGCAATAACGGATGGCTCCATTTTTTCGAAAGCCCGCTCAATCACGGATGGAAATGCCAGCAAATGCTTTACAATATCAAAGCTATATTCATCACTCAAGCCTGCTGATGCACTAGCAGGAGTGAAGGCCTTTCTAAGAATAGAATGGGCACGAGCATTTGTATATTGTAAATAGGGACCGGTTTCACCTTCGAATTTTAGGATGTCTTCGAGCGAGAATTCAATATTATTCATACGGTCATTTTTCAAATCGTTGAATATAACAGCTCCTACGCCTACTTGTTTTGCAACCTCATCTTTGTTATTTAAATCAGGATTTTTATTCTCAATATTCTTACGAGCAAGCTCGATTGATTCGGCCAGCACTTCCTCGAGGAGGACAACTCTTCCTTTACGAGTTGACATTTTTTTGCCGTCTTTCATAATCATTCCGAATGGTACATGTGAAATATCGTCAGCCCAGTCAAATCCAAGTTTCTTTAAAACAGCTTTAAGCTGTTTAAAATGTAAGGATTGTTCATTTCCGACTACATATACAGCCTTGGCAAAGTCGTAGGTACGGTAACGGTATAAAGCAGCTGATAAATCCCGTGTTACATAAAGAGTCGCACCATCGGATTTTTTGATTAAACAAGGTGTTAATCCCTCTTCCTCTAATTTGACTACCATGGCACCCTGATCTTCTACAAGCAGGCCGCTATTCTCAATTATTTCTATAACCTCTGCCATCTTATCATTATAAAAAGCTTCCCCATTAAAAGAGTCGAATTGAATGCCAAGCAGCTCATATATTTTCTCGAATTCTTTCAGGGATTCTTCTTTGAACCATTTCCATAATTTCGTGGCTTCTTCGTCCCCATCTTCCAGTTTTTTGAACCAGTCACGTCCCTGTTGCTTTAGCTCAGGTTCTGTTTCAGCTTTTTCATGAAAGATAATATATAACTTTAAAAGTTCGCTGATGGGACTCTTTTTAACTTTTTCTTCATTTCCCCAAGCTTTATAGGCTACAATTAATTTTCCGAATTGAGTGCCCCAATCACCAATGTGATTAATTTTAACAGGGGTATAACCGCATTTTTTAATAATATTGGCTATAGAGGCTCCGATTACTGTGGAGCGAAGGTGCCCCATCGAAAAGGGCTTGGCGATATTGGGTGAAGACATATCAATTGCGATATTTTCACCATGTCCAAGAGAAAGTGTGCCGTACTGATGTTGATCAGTTAATATCGTATTCATTACTCTTTCACTGATAGACTTTTTATCGAGGAAAAAGTTAACATACGGTCCAATAGCTTTTACATCCTCATAACGTTCATCCTTTAGTTGGTCAGCTAATGTTACTGCAATTTTCTGCGGAGATTGCTTCCACAGTTTTGCGAGAGTGAAACAGGGAAATGCCAAATCTCCATGCTCTTTGTTCTTTGGGGTTTCGACCAAAGACAAGCATGTTTCAAGATTTAAGTCACCTTTTAGTACTTCATTCATATGAGAAGCTACATCTAGTTTTATATCCATATCCTCAGCCTCCAGTAAAATATAATAAAAAAAGCCCGCCTCTTAAAAATCTTTAAGAGACGGGCTGTAAACCCGCGGTACCACTCTGCTTGTTCTAATGAACCACCTTAACTTTATAACGGAAAAGTCCGGCCCAAACTACTAAAGTTGTTCGAATGAGCATTTCAGAAGGGCGTTCCTTAAAACCATTAATACCAGGCTCTCACCATTCCCGGCTCGCTATAATTTGTATTTTAAGTACTATTCTTCATCATAAATATTATCTTTATTATTTTATATACAAATAGTATAGAAATTCCGAATAGAAAGTCAATACAAAATATTCTTTTGTATGAATATATTGCTCATCTATGCACAAATGAGTATAAATAGAATTATAGAACTTAGTAAAAGGAGTATTTTATTATGAATAAGGAAAAAAGACTCGCTATTATTAAGCAGGTAATTCAGAATAATGAAATTAAAACTCAGGAACAGCTGGTCGAAGAATTATCTAAGCAAGGGTTGCATATTACACAAGCCACCATTTCTCGAGATATCCGGGAATTAAGCCTGGTAAAATATCCATCTAAGACCGGAGGGACGAAGTATGGATTTATCGGAGATCATAAGTACAATGACACAATGAAACTACGTAAAAAAATGCAAGACGCATTATTAAATATTGAAAGAATAGAATATTTTATTATCCTAAAAGTATTACCTGGCCATGCCCACTCATTTGGGGCAATTTTAGATGAACTTGAGTGGGAAGAGAAGGCGGCAACTATATGTGGGAATGATACCTGTATGATTATTTGCCGTACAATCCATCAAGCAGAGGCCCTGGAAGAAAGGTTAAGAACAGTTGCAAATTTATAAGAAATATTTTTTTATATTTCAAGTATGATATGCAAAAAAATATACATAGTTATGCGAAATAATAGGAAATTAAAAATAATTAATTGAATATTCATACATAAACTTTTCTATTTAAAGAGATTTATGTGAGGATTTACACATTTTTTGTGTGTAAAAAATCACAAATCTCTTTTTTTCGTTCCTTTACACTAAAAATGTAAGAAAAATAAGGTGTGCAGGAGGAAAGGCAATATGACAAATCCAATTCATGTTACTTCTGAAATCGGCACTTTAAAAACTGTAATGTTAAAGCGTCCCGGAAAAGAAGTAGAAAATCTTACTCCGGAATATCTGGAGAGACTATTGTTTGATGATATTCCTTATTTGCCGATTATTCAGGAAGAGCACGATTATTTTGCTAATACACTAAGAGATCAAGGAATAGAAGTTTTATACCTTGAGAAGCTTGCTGCAGAATCTCTTACAAATCCTGAAGTGAAAGAGGAATTTGTTAGCCGCATGCTTGAAGAAAGCAATGCAAAGGTACAGGGTACATTTGAAAATCTTAAAGAGTATTTATTATCATTTTCAAATGAAGACATGGTTGACAAAATTATGTCCGGTATCCGCAAAAATGAACTGGAGATCAGCAAAAAAACACATTTGTATGAATTGATGGAAGACCATTATCCATTCTATACAGATCCAATGCCAAACCTGTATTTTACGCGGGACCCGGCAGCAGCTATCGGAAACGGTTTAACAATTAATAACATGCGCGAACCTGCAAGACGCAGAGAGTCCATGTTCATGGAATATATTATCAAGCATCATCCACGTTTTGCTGGTAAAGATGTTCCTGTATGGCTTGACCGTACTTATCATAACCCAATTGAGGGGGGAGATGAACTGGTATTAAGCCCAGAAGTAGTCGCAATCGGTGTTTCAGCAAGAACATCTGCTAAAGCAATCGAAAAATTCGCGCTTAGCATCTTGAATAAACAAAATCAATTCAAGAAAGTAATAGCTATTGAAATACCTAGCTGCCGTGCATTCATGCACCTGGATACTGTATTTACAATGGTAGACTACAATAAATTTACAATGCATCCGATGATTCAGGGACCTGGCGGTAAAATGAATATTTACATCCTTGAAAAAGGCGCTGATGAATTTAATGTAAATATCACACACCGTACTGACATTAAAGAGACTTTAAAAGAAGTGCTTAACTTGCCTGAACTTGAAATCATCCTTTGTGGTGACGGAGATGAAATCGCAGCTCCACGTGAACAGTGGAATGATGGTTCCAATACACTGGCGATTGCACCTGGTGTAGTTGTTACATATGACCGTAACTATATCTCAAACGAGTGCTTACGCAAACATGGTGTAAAAGTTATTGAAATCAAAAGCTCTGAATTGTCTCGTGGCCGTGGGGGCCCACGCTGCATGAGCATGCCTCTAGTACGTGAAGACATTTAATAAAAGATTTAGTTGATTAAAAGGTTATCGTTGGAGGGAGTATATAAAATGATTAAAACAAGACCAGACCTTAAAGGTAGAAGTTTCTTGGCTGAGAAAGATTTCACTGAAGAAGAATTCTTACACATGATTGATTTTGCTGCTGAGTTAAAGGAAAAGAAAAAACAAGGCATTCCTCACCGTTATATGGAAGGTAAAAATATTGCCTTATTATTTGAAAAACCATCAACTCGTACACGTTGTGCTTTTACGGTAGCTTGTACTGATTTAGGCGCTCATCCTGAGTATCTTGGAAAAGATGATATCCAACTTGGAAAAAAAGAATCTATTGAAGATACTGCTAAAGTTTTAGGCCGTATGTTTGATGGTATCGAATTCCGTGGCTTTGAACATGCAAAAGTGGAATCTTTGGCTGAGCACTCCGGAGTTCCTGTATGGAATGGTCTTACAGATTTATGGCATCCAACTCAAACTTTAGCGGACTTCTTAACAGTGAAAGAAAATGTAGGCCACTTAAAAGGCGTTAAATTCGTATATGTTGGGGATGGCCGTAACAACGTAGCAAACAGCTTACTTGTCGGCGGTGCAAAAGTTGGTATGGATGTACGTATCTGTTCACCGGAATCTTTATTCCCAGAAGCATCTATTGTTGAACTTGCTAAGGAATTAGCAAAAGAGTCCCAAGGCCGTGTAACAATCACATCTAATGTTGAAGAGGCAGTATCCGGCGCTGATGTTATCTACACAGATGTTTGGGTATCAATGGGAGAAGAAGACAAGTTCGCAGAACGTATCGCTTTATTAGCTCCATATCAAGTGAATATGGATATGATCAAAATGACTGGAAATGACAACGTGATCTTCTTACACTGCTTACCGGCATTCCATGACTTAGAAACTTCTTATGGTCGTGCGATTCATGAAGAGCACGGATTAGCTGAAATGGAAGTTACAGATGAAGTCTTCCGCAGCAAGCATTCCAAAGTATTTGATCAAGCTGAAAACAGAATGCATACAATCAAATCTGTAATGGCATTGACATTAGGAAATATTGAATAAGTAGATGAGCAGGGAATTGGTTCTACACAATTCCCTGCTACCATTATCAAATTAACGAGGTGAAGAAAAAATGGCAGAAGATAAAAAGATTGGCTTATTTGCCTTAATTGCCATTGTTATAGGTTCTATGATTGGAGGAGGAGCATTTAACCTTGCTTCAGATATGGCTGGTGCAGCTTCTCCCGGTGCAATTATTTTAGGATGGACAATTACTGGTATAGGGATGGTCGCGCTAGCGTTATCTTTCCAAAACTTGAATGATAAAAGACCGGATCTTGATGGTGGAGTTTACAGCTATGCTTCAGCTGGATTTGGTAAATTTATGGGATTCAACAGTGCTTGGGGTTACTGGCTGTCTGCATGGTTAGGTAACGTAGCATACGCTACACTTTTGTTCTCTTCCATTGGTTACTTTATCCCTATGTTTGAAGGTGGACAAAACATAGCTGCAATCATTGGTGCCAGCGTATTGCTATGGGCTGTGCATGCTTTAGTTTTACGAGGAGTTCACTCAGCAACACTTGTAAATACAATAACAACAATTGCAAAATTAGTTCCTATTTTCCTATTTATCATTATTGGTATTTTTGCTTTTAATGCGGATATTTTCTTAGACGACTTCTGGGGAACTGGTGCTGGCTTCAAATTTAGTGATGTTATGTCCCAAACAAAGAGCACTATGCTTGTAACACTTTGGGTGTTCATTGGGGTTGAAGGAGCGGTTGTTTTATCCAGCCGTGCGAAAGACAAAAAGGATGTTGGTAAAGCGACTGTCATTGGTTTGATTAGTACGTTAATCATTTACGTATTAATTAATATTATGTCTATCGGTGCAATGAATCGTGCAGAAGTAGCCGGTTTGGCTAATCCGTCTATGGCATATGTGTTTGAAGAAATGGTAGGTCCATGGGGAGCAACATTCATCAATCTTGGATTAATAGTCTCTGTCCTAGGTGCTTGGTTGGGCTGGACATTGCTGGCATCCGAGATTCCTTACTTAGCAGGTAAGGATAAATTATTCCCTAAATGGTTTGCAAAAGTTAATAAAAATGGGGCTCCGTCTAATTCTTTATGGATTACAAATGGTCTGATTCAAGTGTTCCTATTGACATTCCTTGTATCTGAGCAAGCTTATAACTTTGCATTTTCATTGGCATCTTCAGCTATTTTAATTCCGTATGCATTTACAGCATTCTATCAATTGAAATATTCCTTACAAGATACTGCCGCAGATCGCGTGAAAAACATTATTGTTGGTATTGTGGCAAGTGTATATGGTGTTTGGATGGTTTATGCAGCCGGTATTGGATACTTACTATTAACTATGCTTTTATATGCACCAGGTATCCTGATTTACAGAGCTGTACAGAAAGAAGCGAATATTAAACAAGTATTTACGAAAACAGAATTGGCTATTGCAGCAGCGTTTGTTGTATTTGCCGGTATGGCGATTGTTGGATTGATCAATGGAACTATTTCCATTTAATGAGTTCTAAATACAGACTGATTTTTGGAGGTATTGAATCAACTATGGAAAGAAAAAAAGTAGTGATAGCTTTAGGCGGTAATGCCATTCAATCCGGAGATGCCAGTGCAAAGGCTCAACAGCTGGCACTAGAAAAGACAGCTGAACAGCTTGCAACGCTTGTTGAAAATGGAATGGATATTATCATTTCGCATGGTAATGGTCCACAAGTAGGAAATATCCTTCTTCAGCAAAAAGCGGCTGATTCAGAGAAAAATCCAGCAATGCCACTTGATACTTGCGGAGCGATGTCACAAGGTATGATTGGATACTGGTTGGAAAATGCCATGGACAAAGCCCTAAGCAAAAGAGGAATTCATAAAGATGTAGTGGGCATTGTAACAAGGGTCGTAGTTGATGAAAACGATGGCGCCTTCAAGAATCCTACAAAACCGATTGGTCCTTTTTATACAGAAGAGGAAGCGATGAAATTGATCCAGGAGACTGGTGCTTCCTTTAAGGAAGATGCAGGCAGAGGTTGGAGAAGAGTCGTTCCTTCACCGAAACCGGTCAGCATCCTGGAGCATAAGAGCATTAATAGTCTTGTGGAAAGTGGAAAAATTGTTATTTCTACAGGAGGCGGCGGTATCCCAGTTATGCAATCTGACGACGAGTTGATTGGTGTTGAGGCAGTAATCGACAAGGATTTTGCTTCTGAGAAGTTAGCAGAATTAGTGGATGCAGACTCATTAATTATTTTGACTGCTGTAGACAATATCTACATAAACTACAATCAGCCTAATCAGCAAAAACTGGAATCTATTTCAACCAATGAAATAAAGGCATTGGCTGAAGAAGGTCACTTTGCACCGGGCAGTATGCTTCCTAAAGTAGAAGCTGCTATTCAATTTGCAGAATCAAGACCTGGCCGTACTACTATTATTACATCTCTCGAAAAAGCATTAGATGCATTGAAAGGAAATGCGGGAACGATTATATCTATGCAGGAAGAGACAGTAATGGCATAATGATGAAACACATACCCCAAATCATTAGATTTGGGGTATTTTATGTGCGTTTAATAGGAGCGAAAAAGTACGCCTTGTACATAGTATAAAACAGGTGCAGACTATTTTTTAAACTGGTTATTTTGGCTGTTTACCTTATTATAATGTTTTTCATGGTGCGGACCAGCATTGCCTTTTACACTTGCCGCACTGACTCCTTCTTTGCTTGGATTCTTTTTAAGCTTCGCCATTAAATTCACCTCCAGTAGTAGTTTGACCAAATAAAAACTTTCTAACAAATTACCATTTTTATGGCTTTTTTAATTGCGGAATTTTCGAAAATCTTTTATAGTTAAAGATGTAGGATTTTTATTCCATATTTTTTTGTCATAAAAATGAATGAGTATTCATTCAAATTAAAGGGGGATTAATGTTGAACCTTAAAATTAAAAAAGTAGCTGTACTTGGATCAGGTGTCATGGGTTCAGGGATTGCAGCACATTTAGCCAACATTGGAATTCCGGTTAAGCTATTGGATATTGTTCCAAGAGAACTTACCGCGGATGAGGGAAAAAAGGGGCTAACTCTTGAAGACAAGCAAGTCCGTAATCGATTGGCTCAAATGTCCATTCAAAAACTACTTAAACAAAAACCTGCACCGTTAACCTCCAAGAAAAATTTATCTTTAATTGAGCCAGGAAACTTTGAAGACGACTTGTCAAAAATTAATGATTGCGACTGGATTATTGAGGTCGTTGTTGAAAGACTTGATATTAAACAAAGTGTGTTTTCACAAATTGACGAATATAGAAAGCCGGGCAGTATTATTAGTTCAAATACATCCGGAATTTCCATTGAGGCAATGGCGGAAGGGCGTTCAGAAGATTTCCGCAAACATTTCCTTGGCACTCATTTCTTTAATCCACCTAGATATTTAAAGCTTTTGGAAATTATCCCGACAGAAGCAACATCGCCTGAAATAGTTAAAGCGATGAAACAATTTGGAGAAGATGTTTTAGGAAAAGGGGTTGTAATTGCTAAAGATACCCCTAATTTTATCGGTAATCGAATTGGGACTTACGGTTTATTGGTTACTGTTCGTGAAATGATGGAGCGAGGCTACAGTGTCGGGGAAGTGGATTCTGTAACTGGTCCTTTAATTGGCCGTCCAAAGAGTGCAACGTTCCGTACGCTGGATGTAGTGGGACTGGATACATTCGCTCATGTAGCTAAAAATGTTTATGACAATGTAGATAATGAAGAGGAAAAATCCGTTTTTGAAGTACCTGAATTTATGAAAAAGATGCTTGATAATGGCTGGTTGGGAAGTAAGTCAGGGCAGGGATTCTTCCTGAAAAAAGGGAAAGAAATACTGGAGCTCGACCCGTCCGCTTTGGAATATGTAGAGCGTAAAAAGCTAAAAGCACCTTCGCTTGATATGGCAAAGCAGGAGAAAGGCGCCGCAAGAAAATTGAAAGCGCTTATTTATGCGAAAGATCGTGTCGGTGAATTGCTATGGAATGTAATCAGCCCTACTTTACTCTATTCAGCAGAACTACTTGGCGACATTGCAGATGATATTGTCGCAATCGACCAGGCGATGAAATGGGGATTTGGCTGGCAGCTTGGACCATTTGAAACCTGGGATGCAATTGGCTTAGAGAAATCCGTTGCCAGGATGCAGGAGGAAGGACGCAATATTCCTGAATGGATTACACAAATGATCGAAAATGGTAACACAACCTTCTATAAAGAAGGGGATAACGGAACCCTTTATTATGCAAATGGCGAATACCAAGAGGTTGAAGTAAATGAAAAAATCATAGATCTGAAGTTGATTAAGAAACAAAAAGGGGTCATTAAGAAAAATAGCGGCGCAAGCCTGATTGATATTGGTGATGGTGTAGCTTTGCTTGAATTCCATTCTCCTAATAATGCGATTGGCTTTGATACTATTCAAATGATTAATTATGCAATTGAAGAAGTGGATAAAAACTACAAAGGACTAGTTATCGGAAACCAGGGCAAAAACTTCTGCGTTGGAGCCAATCTGGCTATGATTTTAATGGAAGTACAGGACGACAATATATTTGATGTAGAAATGATTACACGTCAATTCCAGCAAGCGATGATGAATATTAAATACAGCAATAAACCGGTTGTTGCGGCGCCGTTTAATATGACGCTTGGCGGAGGAGCTGAAATTTGCCTGCCAGCCGCGAAAATCCAGGCATCATCTGAGTCATATATTGGATTGGTTGAGACGGGTGTCGGCTTGTTGCCTGGCGGAGGCGGAAATAAAGAGCTATATATTAAACACCTGGATAGCTTACCGAATGGTATTGATTTCGATATTACTAAAGTTGCTATTAAAGTGTTTGAAACGATTGCTACTGCCCAAGTATCTACTTCCGCTGATGAAGCAAGAGAGAATAACTTCCTGAATAGTAACGATGGAATCAGTTTTAATCCAGATCATCAGTTATATGATGCGAAACAAGCTGTTATTGCTTTACATGATACTGGCTATAAGCCGCCGGTGCGCAAAAAAATTCCGGTATCAGGAGAACCAGGTTATGCGGCTCTATTACTAGGAGCACAATCTATGCTGTATTCAGGCTATATTTCAGAGCACGATTTGAAGATTGCCCAAAAAATTGCCTATGTTTTAGCCGGCGGTAAGGTGCCTTATGGAACAGAAGTGGATGAACAGTATTTGCTTGATTTAGAAAGAGAAGCATTCATCAGCCTTGTCCAGGAAGGAAAAACACAGCAGCGCATGCAGCATATGCTTGTTAAAGGAAAACCATTACGCAATTAATAGATCCGTATTTTGATTGATTAAGAGGAGGATTGGCATGAGAGAAGCAGTGATTGTAGCCGGAGCCAGAACCCCGGTTGGCAGAGCCAAAAAAGGAACTCTTGCAAATGTTCGACCAGATGATTTAGGTGCATTAGTAGTAAAGGAAACGCTAAAACGAGCAGAAAATTACGATGGACCCATTGATGATATGATCTTTGGATGCGCAATGCCTGAAGCAGAGCAAGGGCTCAATGTGACTCGTAATATCGGTGCCTTGGCAGGATTACCATACAATGTACCGGCTATTACGATCAACCGTTACTGTTCATCAGGACTGCAATCCATTGCTTATGGTGCAGAGCGAATTATGCTCGGACATTCTGAAACGGTCATTTCCGGTGGGGTTGAATCGATGAGTATGGTTCCGATGATGGGACATGTAGTTCGTCCTAATTCCAAACTGGCAGAAGCAGCTCCTGAATACTATATGGGTATGGGTCATACGGCTGAAGAAGTTGCTAAGAAATTTGGGATTACCCGTGCGGAACAGGATGCCTTTGCAGTATGCAGTCACCAAAAAGCTGCGCAGGCCATTCGAGATGGGAAATTTGAAGATGAAATCGTTCCTGTTGATGTCACTTTTCGTCAAGTAGGATCAGACCATAAATTAAAAGAGCGATCCGTTCAATTTACAACAGATGAAGGAGTTCGAGAAGGGACAACAACGGAAGTATTTGCTAAACTGAGGCCTGCATTTTCACTCACGGGAACAGTAACAGCCGGTAATGCTTCACAAACCAGTGATGGAGCAGCAGCGGTATTACTAATGGACCGGGAAAAAGCCGAGGCAGATGGTTTCAAGCCACTTTTGAAATTCCGTTCTTTTGCAGTCGCAGGAGTGCCGCCGGAACTTATGGGAATCGGTCCGGTAGAAGCAATTCCAAAAGCTCTTAAGCTGGCAGGATTAAGTTTATCTGATATTGGATTATTCGAATTGAATGAAGCGTTTGCTTCTCAATCCATTCAGGTAATTCGTCAGCTTGGATTGGATGAGGAGAGAGTGAATGTAAATGGCGGCGCCATTGCATTAGGACATCCGCTTGGGTGTACTGGAGCTAAATTAACATTGAGCCTCCTTCATGAGATGAAACGCCGAAATGAGCAATTTGGAATCGTAACGATGTGTATTGGCGGAGGAATGGGCGCGGCTGGTGTATTTGAATTATTAGCATAAAAATTTATAAACGATGAGATGATTGGCAACAAGAGTCCAGTCATCTCTAAATCAGGAGGAAGAAAAGTGGCTAATCAAACAGAAGAAGTGTTAAAAGGCGGAGCGTTTTTAATTGAAGATATTGATGCAGAAAACATGTTTACACCTGAGGACTATACAGATGAGCATAAAATGATTGCGAAAACGACTGAGGAATATTTAGTAAATGAAGTATTGCCTCAGGTGGAATATTTAGAGAATCATGAGTTTGACCGTTCTGTAAAATTATTGAAACAAGCTGGAGAACTGGGTCTATTAGGTGCAGATGTACCGGAGGAATATGGTGGATTAGGCTTGGATAAAGTCAGTTCCGCCCTTATTTCAGAAAGATTATCCCGTGCAGGAGGCTTCTCAATTTCTCATGGAGCACATGTTGGGATCGGGTCCTTGCCAATCGTTTTATTTGGTAATGAAGAACAAAAACAAAAGTACCTCCCATTATTAGCTACCGGGGAAAAGCTGGCAGCCTATGCCTTAACTGAACCAAGCTCAGGCTCTGATGCGCTTGGCGCAAAGACAACAGCAAAATTGAATGAAGCAGGAACTCACTATGTCTTAAATGGTGAGAAACAATGGATTACAAATGCAGGCTTTGCTGATGTATTTGTCGTATATGCAAAAATCGACGGCGACAAATTTTCTGCATTCATCGTAGAAAGAGAGTATCCAGGTGTGTCTACTGGACCGGAAGAAAAGAAAATGGGGATTAAGAGCTCTTCAACTAGAACATTAATTCTTGAGGATGCAGAAGTACCTGTTGAGAACCTATTGGGAGAAGCAGGAAGAGGTCATGTAATTGCCTTTAACATTTTGAATATCGGTCGTTATAAATTGGGAGTAGGAGCTGTTGGTGCTTCCAAACGAGGATTTGAATTAGCTGCTACGTATGCTAATCAACGCCAACAGTTTAAAACACCAATCTCTTCATTTAATTTAACAAAAGAAAAGCTCTCTACAATGGCTTCCAAAATATACGCAGCTGAAAGTTCCGTCTATAGGACAGTTGGTTTATTCGAGGAAAGAATGAGCCGCCTAAGTGATGAAGAAGTAAAAGATGGGAAAGAAGTAGCAAAATCAATTGCTGAATATGCAATCGAATGCTCCTTAAATAAGTTCTTTGCTTCCGAGGTTTTAGATTATGTTGTGGATGAAGCGGTTCAGCTTCATGGAGGCTATGGATTTATGGCTGAGTATGAAATTGAAAGAATGTACCGTGATTCTCGTATTAACCGTATATTTGAAGGAACAAACGAAATTAACCGTCTGCTTGTACCAGGTACATTCCTGAAAAAAGCTTTAAAAGGTGAATTGCCGTTATTACAAAAAGCACAGGAGCTGTCTGAAGGACTCATGATGCTTATGCCTGAAGAGCCAGGTACAGAGCCGCTTGATCAAGAAAAACATCTTGTGAAAAATGCTAAGAAGATTGGTATTATGATTGCAGGATTGGCTGCGCAAAAATATGGTACTGAGCTGGAAAAAGAACAAGAAATTCTTGTTAATATTGCGGATATTGCTTCTTTCGTTTATGCGATGGAATCAGTTGTTCTTCGTACAGAAAAAGCAATCAAAAAAGATGGCTTAGAAAAGAACAAACAAAAACTTCTTTATACTCAAATCTTCTGCCAGGAAGCATTTGGCGAAATCGAGAAGCATGCTAAAGAAACATTAGTGGCAACAGAAACTGGTGATACATTACGTATGATGACATCAGCTTTACGTAAATTCACACGTTTCACACCAATCAATGTAATCGCACTTAAACGTGAAGCTTCAGAAAAGTTAGTTGATGCTGAGCGTTACACTGTTTAATCCTTTATACTAAGGAGGCCTGGTGAAAACCAGGCTTTTTCTTTTCCTGCTATGTTAGACCTGTTACCTTTTCTAGAGCAGAAGTATATCCGTTTAAGATAGATGAAAAAATGTGGTATGCTTCAATTGAGGTGATAAAACGATGATTACATTATACTGGTATCCTAAATGCGGGACATGCAGAAAAGCAAAGAAATGGTTTGATGAAAAGGGAATATCCTATCAAGAAGTTGATATAGCGCAAAATCCTCCATCGAAAGAAGAGCTAGAAATAATTTATCAAAAAAGTGAATTGTCTCTTCAGAAATTTTTTAACACAAGTGGGATGAAATACAGAGAACTTGGGTTAAAAGATAAAGTGAAGGATATGTCTGAAGATGAAATTCTTACCTTGCTTGCATCAGACGGGATGCTAATCAAGCGCCCAATCGCATTTGATGGAGAAAAAGTAACAGTAGGATTCAAAGAGGTAAATTACCAGAAAATCTGGGCATGAAACAATTGTCAAATAACCAGTTTGATGTCATGATAAATAGGAACCATACATACATTTTGGGGGGATTAAATCATGAGCATTCCAGCGGGATTACGTTATACAGCTGAGCATGAATGGGTTAAACAAGAGGATGGTAAGATTCGAATTGGAATAACTGATTTTGCTCAAAAAGAATTGGGAGACATCGTATTTGTGGAACTACCGGAAATAGGTGATCAATTGACCCGTAATGAACCGTTTGGCAGTGTAGAATCAGTTAAGACAGTATCTGAATTGTATGCGCCAATCAGTGGGACAGTTGTTGAAGTAAATGAAGAATTAGCGGATAGTCCAGAATATGTTAATGAATCTCCATATGAAAAAGCATGGATGGTAGTTGTTGAACCATCCGAAATCAGCGAATATGATGAATTAATGGATGCTGGCCAATACGAAACAGCGACTAAAGAAGAGTAGTCAATAGAGGGGAGAAGTTTGGGGTCATTCGTCAGCTTCTTTCCTTTTTATTATGTTTTTAGATCAATTGTTACTTTCCACTATGTTAGGGTAAGATACATATAATGAAAAAGACGAAGGCAATTGTCCAATCACATAGAACGTACTCTCCTAATAAAAGGTGATCAATCATGCAGGATGCTCAAAGTGAGAAAGTAATTATTGTGGAAGGTTCTACCGACCGCCAAAAAATACAATCTGTACTTAACGAATCTGTCGATATAAGATGTACAAATGGAACCATCAGTCTATCGAAACTGGATGAATTAGTAGACGAACTTGAACAGAGAGACGTGTATATTTTGGCTGATGCAGATGAATCCGGAGAAAAGCTGAGAAAACAGTTAAGACGAGAAATGCCAAATGCATCTCACATATATATTGATCGTACATACCGTGAAGTTGCTAATGCGCCAAGATATCATTTAGCAACGGTTCTTTTGGCAGCCAATATAGATGTAAAAGCCGAATTTTTAAAACAAATGAAGGATGTAATGAAAAATGAACAATCAAACCACGATAAATAAAGCGATCTATACTTTTACTCCTCTTTGCGGAACATGTCAATTAGCAGGTAAAATGCTTGATATTGCAAAGGAAGTCCTCCCAAATGCCTCTTTGGAAAAAGTCAATCTTAACTATGCTAAGGAACTTGCAGAAGAATATCAAATTCAGAGTGTACCATGCCTCATTTTAATCAAGGATAACCAGCCAATCGAGAAAATCTATGCCTTCCACTCAGTTCCCTATCTTGTTGATCAATTAAAGAGAATTACAGAATAAGAGCAGTTATTTCTCAGGAAATATGTCGATGAATATTTAACTAGAATCTTTTAAAGGTGCTGTTTCTATTTTACGCTGTCTATGTCAGAAGTTTTAATTGATTTGTAGAATTCTATATAATAGCCTGTAATCTCAACCGATTAGACGATTGTTAAGTGGCTAACTGGAGGCATTTATTATAGTAAAAGAAGCTCTTTGTTATTTAATTTAAAAATTCTGAATAATCAGTTGACTCATATTTTTCCATATGCTATAGTTTTAACAACTTAATATTTGGTTCTTATCAAGAGAGGTGGAGGGACTGGCCCGTTGAAGCCCGGCAACCGGTATTTTTATAATACACGGTGCCAATTCCAGCGGATATAAATCCGGGAGATAAGGAGAGATGGAAAATGCCTGCCTCTTCTTGTGAAGAGGTTTTTTTCATTTACTCACTTCTCTATTTAAAATGAAATGGAGAGATGTAGAATGGCAAATGAAGAAAAGAAGTATCGGTTTGAAACAGTAGGTATACACGGAGGATTGCAGCAGGATTCGGTAACTGGAGCGAGAAGCGTGCCGATTTACCAGACGAATGCTTATTTATTTAAAGACACAGATCATGCTGCGGATTTATTTGGATTAGCTGAAACTGGCTATATTTATACTAGAATCCATAATCCAACTTCAAGTGTATTCGAAGAACGTATAGCAGAATTAGAAGGTGGCATTGGAGCTTTAGCGGTATCAAGTGGTGCTGCAGCTATAACACTCTCAATCCTAAATATTGCGGGAGCAGGTGATGAAATTATTTCTGCGTCCACTCTATACGGCGGAACCTACAATTTATTTGCCAATACTCTCCCTAAGTATGGTATTAACGTAAGGTTCGTGGATCCAAGTGACACTGAAAATTTTAGAGAAGCGATTACATCAAAGACCAAAGCTATTTTTGGAGAAACGATTGGAAATCCAAGCCTGCAGGTTCTTGATATTGAACGGGTGGCGGAAATTGCTCATGAAGCTGGAATTCCGTTAATCATTGATAATACATTTGCAACTCCTTATTTATCCCGTCCGATTGAGTTTGGAGCGGATATCGTCGTACACTCAGCTACGAAATGGCTGCTTGGAAATGGAACCACATTAGGCGGGGTCATAGTCGATGGAGGGAAGTTTGACTGGAATTCATCTAAATTTCCGGGCTTTACTGAACCCGATCCAAGCTATCATGATCTGATTTACAGTGAAGCAATTGGTGCAGCAGCATTTATTGTAAAGGCCAGAGTTCAGCTGTTGAGAGATTTAGGTCCTTCCTTAAGCCCGTACAATGCCTTTCAATTTATTCTCGGATTGGAAACTCTGCATGTGAGGATGAAGGAGCATGTAGCCAATACGAGATTAATAGTTGACTATTTAAAACAGCATCCGGCTGTATCGTGGGTCTTGTATCCAGGAGATTCAGATCACCCTGATTACGAAAAAACGAAGAAATATTTACCCAAAGGTGCTGGAGCAGTCGTTGTTTTTGGAATAAAGGGTGGACGTGAGGCAGGTAAAAAACTGATTGATTCCGTTGAACTGTGGTCCCATGTGGCCAATGTGGGAGATGCAAAGAGCCTAATTATCCATCCGGCAAGCACGACTCATCAGCAACTAAGTGAAGAGGGATTAAAAGCATCAGGTGTACAGGAGGATTTAATCAGACTGTCTGTTGGAATTGAACATGCAGAAGATCTAATTGAAGAATTGGAGCTTGCGATTGAAAAAGCAACAGGTATAGCTTCCACTGAGGTGGTTGTGAAATAAATATTGAACATGCTATGCAGACTTTGGTGTTGACAGTTCTTTCTTCAACATGATAGGATAGCAGACAGTTAGATTTAATTGAATAGTTTAAGTACTCTTATCAAGAGAGGCCGAGGGAAGTGCCCTTTGACGCCCGGCAACCGGCAATCATTTATGATTGAAAAGGTGCCAATTCACACAGGATAATAAATCCTGGGAGATGAGAGAAAGGAACATGTTATAAATAAATCATGCCTTTCTGCCTCCGCAGAAAGGCATTTTTGTTTAACTGAAGTTATTCTTTAATTATAGGTTGATAGAAAGAGCAGGTGAACTTTTCATGATTACATTACGTGATGTATCGAAGACCTTCTCAGGAACATTTAAACGTTCATCAGCTGTCAAAGCAGTGGATCAAGTCTCATTATCTATTGAAAAAGGCGAGATCTTTGGAATTATTGGGTACAGCGGTGCGGGAAAAAGTACCCTCATTAGAATGCTGAACGGTTTAGAGAAGCCAACAGAAGGCAGTGTCTTGGTGGCAGGCAAAGATATGGCTGCTATAAAAGGCGCTGAATTAAGAAAAGCCAGAATGGAAATAAGTATGATTTTTCAACACTTTAATCTCCTCTGGTCAAGGACAGTCAGCGAAAATATAGAGTTTCCTTTAGAAATTGCGGGCGTACCAAGCAAGGTACGTAAAGAAAGAGTGAAGGAACTTGTAAGTCTGGTAGGATTAGATGGCCGTGAAAATGCTTATCCATCTCAGTTGAGCGGCGGTCAGAAGCAGCGGGTCGGTATAGCGCGCGCATTAGCGAACAATCCACAGGTTCTTCTTTGTGACGAGGCGACATCAGCACTTGATCCTCAGACTACAGACGATATTTTGGATTTGCTCGTTGATATAAATAAAAGACTTGGCTTGACAATCGTATTAATTACACATGAAATGCATGTTATTCGTAAAATCTGTCATCGCGTTGCTGTGATGGAGATGGGGAAAGTGGTCGAGAGCGGAAAAGTACTTGATGTATTTAAAAAACCAAATGCTCCGATTACTAAACGATTTGTACAGCAAGTGACTGAGCCAGAAGAAACGAAAGAGACGATTGAGCATTTGCTTGCTGAATATCCGACGGGGAAAGTTGTACAATTATCCTTTATTGGCGAATCAGCTGAAACCCCTGTTTTATCAGAGGTTATCCGCTCTTACAAAATCAATGTAAACATATTGCAGGGTAAAATATCGCAGACTCAGCACGGGTCCTATGGAACGTTATTTATTCATGTAGACGGTGATGCTGCTGAAGTGGTGAAAGCGATTGACTATCTCCACAATCAGGAAATTGGTGTGGAGGTGATTTCAGAATGATGGAAACATTATTACCAAATGTAGTTTGGGAACGAATTTATGAAAAGACATGGGAAACCTTGTATATGACAGGTGTCTCATTAATCGCAACTTTTTTCCTTGGAATTATATTGGGTCTGCTATTATTCTTGACCTCAAAGGGGAATATGTGGGAAAACAAAGTGATTTACGGAATTGTAGGTGCTTTCGTTAACATATTCCGTTCCATTCCATTCATTATTCTAATCGTGTTGTTAATTCCTTTCACAAAGGCATTAGTAGGAAGTATTATCGGTGTCAATGCGGCTTTGCCAGCTTTAATTATAGGTGCTGCTCCATTCTATGCGCGAATGGTTGAGATTGGATTGCGTGAAATTGATAAAGGTGTAATCGAAGCAGCAAGATCGATGGGGGCCACTTCCTTTACAATCATATGGAAGGTGCTAATTCCTGAATCTCTGCCTGCACTTGTTTCTGGTATCACAGTTACGGCAATTGCGCTTGTAGGTTATACAGCGATGGCAGGTATGATTGGTGCGGGCGGACTTGGAAACCTTGCCTATTTGGAAGGGTTTAGCCGCGGACAGACAGATGTCACGATTGTTGCTACTATTTTAGTATTGATTATTGTGTTTATTCTCCAATTTATTGGAGATTTTATAACAAGAAAATTAGATAAGCGCTAGGGAGGAAACCAAAGTGAAAAAGTTATCGTTCATACTTGTTTTAGGATTAACCCTATTATTGGCAGCCTGCGGTGGATCAGGAGATGAATCCAATTCCGGGGACAAAGAACTAAAAACGATTAAAATTGGCGCATCAAATGTTCCACATGCAGAAATATTGGAAGAAGCAGCAACTCTTCTTGAAGAAAAAGGTATTAAACTTGAAGTTGAAGTATTTACAGACTATGTAATGCCGAATAAAGCATTGGAAGATGGCTCAATTGACGCTAACTATTTCCAACACATCCCTTATTTTGAGAGTCAAGTGAAGGATAATGGGTATGATTTCGCCAATGCAGGCGGAATCCATATTGAACCGATTGGTGTTTATTCTAAAAAATACGACAGCCTGGATGACCTACCAAAAGGCGCAAGCATCATTATGAGCAGCTCAGTAGCTGATCATGGGCGTATGTTATCTATGCTGGAAACAGAAGGCTTAATAAAGCTAAAAGAAGGCATTGATAAAACTAAAGCAACTGTGGATGATATTGCGGAAAATCCGAAGAATTTAAAGTTTAAAACGGATATTGAAGCACCTATGCTTACGCAGGTTTACAATAATGATGAAGGCGATGCAGTACTGATTAATTCCAACTATGCCATTGAAGCGGATCTTGTACCAGCTGAGGATGCGATTGCATTGGAAAGTGCTGATAATAATCCATACGTAAACATTATTGCTGTTAGATCTGAGGATAAGAATAAGGAAGAAATTAAAACATTGGTTGAAGTTCTTCATTCTAAAGATATCCAGGATTTCATTAATGAAAACTACAAAGGGTCCGTTATCCCATCAAATAAATAATAGAAAAGGAAGGTGCAGCTATTCATTTAGCTGCACCTTTTTCATCTATATAATAGGTGTTTTAAAAGCAATTGTAAGATGCTTTTCCAATGAATTATTTTCTTCTCTGGTATTATTTTTCAGGATAATCAAGGATTTCCTAGAAGAAATACGCAATATCACTTTTAAGATGTGCTCAGAGTGGTATATAGACTTTGAGGGTTCTTCTGCAAAGTGATACCCTTATTATAATAAATGGAAAGGAATGATTCATTATCTTTGACAATCAGTTACAGCTTAGAGTAACAGATGAAATGGAAAAAGCGATGAGGCAGGCACATGGAGTTGGCTATGAAGTTTACAGTCAGAATCTTGAAGTGCGTATGAAAGTAGAAGAGAAGCGTGAACGTAGTTATATGAAGAGTAATCAAATCTTAAATGATGTGAATAGAAGAGTACATGGGTAAATGAATCAAGTGATAAAGTGAATATTTCTAAAAGTGATAATCATAAAAACAGGTAGCGGAAGAAAAATCAATTTCTCCTTCTACCTGTTTTTATGTTTTCAATTAGTGCAAAAATGTTACTGCCGTCTTTAAAATCAGGGTGGTTGGTAAAGATCATGCTGGTTCTTTTCTTTCGTGAAAATTAACATTATAATGTCAGTAAAGCTAAGTATTATGTTAAAATATTATGTCCATTTTATGTAATTTTCTCGTTTCAAAAAGTTGAATCTAGATTTGATTTGTTATAAGATTGTAATGAGAATAAATTGAGAATAGAAATAATCTAAAACTTTAGATGACTATATATTGGAGGTATAAGAATGGCTGGTTCAGTTCTTACAATTAAAGATTTACATGTTTCAATAGAAGGTAAAGAGATTCTTAAAGGGGTAAACCTTGAAGTTAAAGGTGGAGAAATCCATGCAATTATGGGGCCAAATGGTACAGGAAAATCTACATTGTCATCTGCTATCATGGGTCACCCAAAATATGAAGTAACAAGTGGTTCCATCACAATGGACGGTGAAGATGTTCTTGAAATGGAAGTTGACGAACGTGCTCGTGCCGGTCTATTTTTAGCAATGCAATACCCAAGTGAAATTACTGGGGTTACTAATGCCGACTTCATGCGTTCTGCTATTAACAGTAAACGTGAAGAAGGAGACGAAATTTCCTTAATGAAATTCATTAAAGAAATGGATAAAAAAATGGATCTATTAGAAATGGATCAAGATATGGCTCAACGTTATTTAAATGAAGGCTTTTCCGGCGGTGAAAAGAAACGTAATGAAATCCTTCAATTATTAATGCTGCAACCAGCCATTGCGATTCTTGATGAAATCGACTCCGGTTTAGATATTGATGCGCTGAAAGTTGTTTCCAAAGGAATCAACCAAATGAGAAACGAAGATTTTGGCTGCCTAATGATTACTCACTATCAACGCTTATTGAACTACATTACTCCAGATTATGTTCACGTAATGATGCAAGGTAAAATCGTGAAATCCGGTGGAGCAGAACTAGCGCAACGCTTAGAAGCAGAAGGATATGACTGGATTAAAAAAGAATTAGGTATTGAAGACGAAACAGTAGGAATTGAAGCATAAGCAATAGGAGGATCGTTATGACAATCGAAACTACATTACTCGAAAAAGATGTTGTATCATCTTTTTCAAAAGCACATAGTGAGCCTGCCTGGCTTGAAAGCTTCCGTTTAGACGCCCTTTCTGCCTCAGCTGAGCTACCTATGCCGAGACCTGATAAAACGAAGATTGATAAATGGCAATTAGAGGATATGAAAGTGAACTCCGTTACAAGCGAGACATTTACATCTATTGATGAACTTGCTGAAGACGTGAAAAAGCTGATCAATCCTGATGAGAACAGAAGTTTGTATGTACAACGAAACAATACAGCTGCTTATTTGACAGTATCTCAGGAACTTAAAGATAAAGGTGTTATTTTTACAGATATCAGGACTGCTGCTAAAGAACATCCTGAACTTTTGCAAAAATACTTCATGACTACAAGTGTTCCTGTAAAAACGAATAAGCTTACAGCTTTACATGCAGCACTCTTTAATGGTGGAGCTTTTCTTTATATCCCACGCAACGTGGTTATTGAAGAACCCATCCAGGCTATCTTCATGATTGATAATGCTGAGACTGAATTATATAATCACGTACTTGTTGTTGCTGAAGAGAGCAGCTCCGTAACGTACGTTGAAAACTATATTTCATTGGTTGACGGCAAAGAGACTATTGGAAATATCATTTCTGAGGTTATCGTCGGCAACAATGCGGTCGTTAAATATGGTGCAGTTGATACATTATCTAAAGATATGAAAACCTATGTAAACCGTAATGCATATGTAGGAAATGATGGACGAGTGGAATGGGCATTGGGCTTAATGAACGATGGTAATACTATTTCAGAGAATATTACAAACCTACATGGTAATGGTTCATATGGTGATACTAAAACAGTAGTGGTTGGTACTGGTAAACAAACTCAAAACTTTACAACTAAAGTTGTTCATTTTGGTAAAAACTCAAATGGATATATCCTGAAGCACGGTGTTATGAAGGATGAAGCATCCTCCATTTTTAATGGTATCGGTAAGATTGAACATGGTGCCACTAAAGCTGATGCTGTACAGGAATCCAGAGTATTAATGCTTAGTCCGAAAGCACGTGGGGATGCAAACCCTATTCTGTTAATTGATGAAGATGATGTAACAGCTGGACACGCAGCTTCTGTAGGCCGTGTGGATCCAATTCAGCTTTATTATTTAATGAGCAGAGGGATCAGTAAAACAGAAGCAGAACGTTTAATTATCCATGGGTTCCTTGCCCCAGTAGTAAATCAATTACCTGTTGAAGCTGTTAAAAAGCAGTTGACTGAGGTAATTGAAAGGAAAGTTAAATAATGATTCCAACGAATATTAAAGAACTATTCCCAATTTTAAATGAGAAAGTCAATGGTCATTCATTAGTATATCTGGACAGTGCCGCAACTTCGCAGAAGCCAGCATCCGTTATTCAGACTATTGATGAGTATTACAAGCGGTATAACTCTAATGTACACCGTGGTGTTCACACACTTGGAACGATGGCCACGGATGCTTATGAGGGAGCACGTGAAAAGGTAAGAAAGTTCATTAATGCGAAATCCATCGAAGAAGTTGTCTTTACAAGAGGGACAACGACTTCGATTAATACAATTGCTGCCAGCTACGGGAAAGCTAACCTAAAAGCTGGTGATGAAATTGTTATCAGTATGATGGAACATCATAGTAATATCATTCCATGGCAGCAAGTAGCTAAAGCAACCGGTGCGACATTGAAATATATCCCGCTTGGAGAAGACGGTACTATTTCACTTGAAACAGTCAAAGAAGTGATTACTTCAAACACGAAAATCGTTTCAGTTATGCACGTATCGAATGTGCTTGGTGTCATCAATCCGGTTAAAGAAATTGCGAAAATTGCCCATGAAAATGGAGCAGTAATGGTTGTAGATGGTGCGCAAAGCACTCCGCATTTGAAAGTGGATGTTCAGGATCTTGACTGTGATTTCTTTGCCTTTTCTGCACATAAAATGTGTGGACCAACTGGCATTGGTGTCATGTACGGGAAAAAGGAATACCTCGAGAATATGGAACCAATCGAATTTGGCGGAGAGATGATTGATTTTGTGGGATTGCAGGATTCTACATGGAAAGAGCTGCCTTGGAAATTTGAAGGCGGTACTCCAATCATTGCAGGTGCCATTGGACTTGGAGCTGCAATTGATTTCTTGAATGAGATTGGTCTTGATAATGTAGAGGCGCATGAGCATAAGCTTGCTGCTTATGCACTTGATAAATTATCAAGTATAGAGGGGCTCCAAATCTATGGACCTAAAAATCCGGAATCAAGAGCTGGTGTAGTAACTTTTAACCTTGAGGATGTTCATCCGCATGATGTCGCTACCGTTCTGGATGCAGATGGAATAGCTATTCGTGCCGGGCATCACTGTGCACAACCGCTTATGAAATGGTTAAAAGCTTCGTCTACGGCGAGAGCAAGTTTTTATGTATATAATACAGAACAAGATATCGACCGTTTAGTCGAAGGACTCGTTAAAACAAAGGAGTATTTCAGTAATGGCTTCTAATAATTTAGATACCCTTTACAGGCAAGTGATCATGGATCACTATAAAAATCCACGAAATAAAGGAAGCCTGGAAGACGGCAGTCTTGTGATAGATATGAATAACCCTACTTGTGGAGATCGTATTCATCTTACACTTAAAGTAGAGGATGGTATTGTGCAAGATGCAAAGTTTGATGGAGAAGGTTGTTCCATCTCTATGTCATCAGCTTCCATGATGACTCAAATCGTCAAAGGCAAAAGCAGTGAGGAAGCATTAAAGCTTGCTGGTATATTTTCGAACATGATACAGGGCAAGGAATATGACGAAGGGAATCTTGATCTTGGTGATATAGAGGCCCTTCAAGGTGTGAGTAAATTTCCAGCACGTATTAAGTGTGCGACACTTGCTTGGAAAGCTATGGAAAAAGGGCTTAACGAAAACTAAAATGACATGTTTTAGCTGAGAGTGAAAAACAGCTAGAACTAAGTAAGAAGGAGGAAGCGATCGATGGCTAAAAAAATGCCTGATATCGGTGATTATAAATATGGCTTTCATGATAAGGACGTTTCCATCTTTCGTTCTAAACGCGGTTTAACTAAAGGGATTGTTGAAGAAATCTCTCGTATGAAGAACGAACCACAATGGATGCTTGACTTCCGCTTGAAGTCTCTTGAACATTTTTATAACATGCCAATGCCACAATGGGGAGGCAATCTTTCAGATTTAAACTTTGATGAGATTACGTATTATGTAAAACCATCTGAGAAGTCCGAGAAATCATGGGATGAAGTTCCTGAGGAAATTAAACGTACATTTGACAAACTTGGTATTCCTGAAGCTGAACAAAAATACCTAGCCGGTGTATCAGCTCAATACGAATCTGAAGTTGTGTACCATAACATGAAGGAAGACTTAGAAGCAATGGGAATCGTATTCAAAGATACAGATTCCGCTTTACGTGAAAATGAAGACCTTTTCCGTGAACACTTTGCTAAAGTAATTCCGCCATCTGATAATAAATTTGCTGCATTGAACTCTGCAGTTTGGTCTGGCGGATCATTTATCTATGTCCCACCAGGTATTAAAGTAGATACACCATTGCAAGCATATTTCCGTATTAACTCTGAAAACATGGGTCAGTTTGAGCGTACTTTAATCATCGTTGATAAAGATGCGTCCGTACATTATGTAGAAGGCTGTACGGCTCCTGTTTATACAACAAATTCACTTCACAGTGCTGTTGTTGAAATCATTGTTAAAGAAAATGCTTATTGCCGTTACACAACAATCCAAAACTGGGCAAACAATGTATATAACCTTGTTACTAAACGTACAGTAGTAGATGCTCACGGTACAATGGAATGGGTAGATGGAAACATCGGCTCCAAGCTTACCATGAAATATCCAGCTTGTATTTTACGCGGTGAGGGTGCCCGTGGTATGACGCTTTCCATTGCTATTGCAGGTAAAGGTCAACACCAGGATGCAGGTGCTAAAATGATTCACTTAGCTCCAAATACATCTTCTACAATTGTATCTAAGTCAATTTCTCAGCATGGCGGTAAAGTGAGCTATCGTGGGGTTGTGCACTTTGGTAAAAGGGCTGATGGAGCACGCTCTAATATCGAGTGTGATACACTCATTATGGATAATCAATCAACTTCTGATACGATTCCATACAATGAAATCCACAATGATAATATCTCACTTGAGCATGAAGCGAAAGTTTCCAAAGTATCTGAAGAGCAGCTCTTCTATTTAATGAGCCGCGGTATCTCAGAACAGGAAGCAACAGAAATGATCGTTATGGGGTTCATTGAACCGTTCACAAAAGAACTTCCAATGGAATATGCAGTTGAAATGAACAGATTAATTAAATTTGAGATGGAAGGTTCTATCGGTTAATACTGAGACAACTCTTTCCACTATATTAAGAATCCGAATTTATTTTCGGATTCTTTTTTTATCGTCTCCAAAGTTGAAGGGGAATCACCTATACCCTACCTATGGCGTAGTTATGCCCCACCTATACCGGGGTAAAGGTGCAGGATGTGTGAAAGGTGGAGGAAGCCACCTATAATCCGCCTATGCCGCAGCTATGCCCCATCTTTACCGAAGGAAGAATAAGCAATGCAACTTATATTAGCCATGAACCATATAATTTAGACTCCATAGCATCTGCCTCTATTTTATTTAAATAGGTCTACTAGATTTTATTAAACAATAACACTTGGATAATAACAGAATATTTAGTAGTATTTAGTAATCCTTATATTGTTTTTATAATTAGGGAGGATAGATATGGACTTTATTAACAGGTTACAAAGTTATATCAGCATTGATTGGCCTCAACTCAAAAGTTATGGATTAACAATCCTATACACTTTTATCATCACCTATGCTTTGATTTATCTCGTCAGGTTTATTCTTCACAAGTTCTTTAAGCATACAAATTTTTTGATTGAGAAAAAGGAACAAACAATTGAATCTGTAGTACGCAACACGTCTAATTATTTGGGTTTCTTTATTATTATTCTTGCCATGATTAAACCCTTCGTGGATATCAAAAATATACTGGTTGCCGGCGGAGTGGTAGGAATTGTAGTTGGACTGGGTGCCCAAAAAATTATGACTGATCTTCTGGCAGGGTTTTTTATGATATTCGAAAAACAATTTCAGCGAGGGGATTTTGTCCACGTAAATGGGGAAATAGATGGTGGGACAGTAGAGGATATGGGATTTAGAGTGGTGAAAATCCGATTACTTAACGGAAAACTAATGACAGTTCCAAATGGTGAAATTCGCAAAGTAGAAAACGGAAATGTTGAAAGGAGAAGAATTTTTGAGAGCGTAATTGTTAGTTTCCAAGAGAATCCTGCAAAAATAGAAGAGTTACTTGCTGAGGTATGTGATGAACTCAACCAAAAGCAAATCCATTATCTCAAAACTGATTTAAACGGAGAATATCTCGAACCCTATCAAGTTCATGGCTTATCTTCATTAGATAGCAGTCCGTATGGCTTACGATTTTCAATCAAAGCTACAGTAAGCGATGAGTACTATATGGAAGCAGCTCAAATGGCTAAGAAAGTTATGGCGCAGAAAATGTATGAAAATCGTATTGGTTTAGCATCGCAACAATTTGCCGTACAAGATAGACAAAAGGATTATATAGAACACTAAGAAATGCCGTTACGTAGTGGTAACGGCATTTCTTAGTGCTGTTTAATTTTCATTAAACCATAAACCATTGATTCCATATCTCTCTTTAAATCTCTATTCTACTTTTTCTCAGCAAGCCATGCAGCAACTTTCTCTGCATCCTCGCCTTTGATTATTCCTGCAGGCATTCCTTTCGCACCGTTATTGATTATATCCAGGATTTCATCCTTACTCATACTATTTCCGATATCCTCAAGCTTTGGTCCGGCATAGCCTTCTAAAGCATTGCCATGGCAGGAAGCACAGTTATTGGCATATATTTTTTCTTCTTCTGTTAGTGGTTTTTGTGATTCTTCTTCATTACCAGAAGAGCATGCAGTTAAAGAAAAAACTAAGCCTGCCAGTAAGAGGGCTTTTTTGTACATAGGAATCATTCTCCCTTCAGTTCTATTTAAGAATTACTTTACTTGAGTTTATTATTTTGTCAATATAAAGACTTCTCTGTCAATCCGATAGAAGTGGATCTATGACAAAGGACTTAAATTCAAAAAATAATGACTACAGTTAGACAAATACATAAAGCAGGCATATAATAAGTATGTGAAGTATTTCACTATCTGTAAGGTGAAGGTGTTCACAAATTGTTTACAGACTGATTTTAAATAATCTGATAAAATTAAATTGTCAGATAGGATGTTCAGTAATTTTTTTCACTAATAGGGACGTATTTTATCCCTGTGGGACTATTTACGACCAATGCTAAGTTTTCTATAAGGAGGAAATTGAAATGGCTGTTAAAGAAGAAAAAATAGAAGAAGTCCTTAAGGTATCTGAGATGATTGAAGAGTTAATCGAAAATGGAAAATCGGCCCTGCGTACATTTGAGACATTTGATCAAGAAAAAATCGATGAGATTGTTCATCAAATGGCAATTGCCGGTCTTGATCAACACATGCTTTTAGCTAAAATGGCGGTGGAAGAGACTGGCAGAGGGATTTACGAAGATAAATGTACTAAAAACATGTTTGCAACGGAATATATTTGGCACAGTATTAAATACGATAAAACGGTTGGTGTCATTCGTGAAGATCAACAAACAGGTGTCATGGAGATTGCAGAGCCTGTCGGAATTGTTGCAGGTGTCACACCAGTTACGAATCCTACTTCGACTACTATGTTTAAAGCTTTAATATCTATTAAGACACGTAACCCAATTATATTTGCTTTCCATCCATCAGCACAAGAATGCTCCAAGAAGGCGGCGCAAGTCCTGCATGATGCTGCCGTAGCTGCAGGTGCTCCTAAAGGATGTATTCAATGGATTGAGCACCCATCCATTGAAGCTACAAAGCAATTAATGAATCATAAAGATATCGCATTAGTGCTTGCGACAGGCGGAGCAGGAATGGTTAAATCAGCTTATTCTACAGGTAAGCCGGCACTAGGTGTAGGTCCTGGTAACGTACCTTGTTATATTGAAAAGTCAGCTAAAGTAAAACGTGCAGTCAATGATGTTATTTTATCGAAGTCTTTTGATAACGGCATGATCTGTGCCTCTGAGCAAGCTATTATTGTAGATGATCAGATCTATGAAGAAGTTAAACAAGAGTTTATAAAAAATAACTGCTATTTTGTAAATGATAAAGAATTAAAGAAACTTGAACGTCTTGTTATTGATGAAAAATCATGTGCCGTTAATGCTCATATTGTTGGAAAATCTGCTAATGAGATAGCTGAAATGGCTGGAATTAAAGTACCTGAGCATACCAAAATAATAATTGCCGAAATTGATGGTGCAGGTCCACAATATCCTTTATCTCGTGAAAAATTAAGTCCGGTATTGGCGTGTATCCGTGTTAAATCTACGGAAGAGGGCTTTGGTGCATGTATGGATATGCTGAACTTAGGTGGTCTTGGACACTCGGCCGTTATTCATAGCACCAATGAACAAATCCAACGGGAATACGGAATAAAAATGAAAGCATGTCGTATTATTGTAAATTCCCCATCTGCTCAAGGAGGAATTGGTGACATCTATAATGCCTTCATTCCATCTTTAACACTTGGTTGTGGCTCTTATGGAAATAACTCAGTTTCTGAAAATGTATCAGCTACTCACTTGATTAACGTGAAGATGATGACACAGCGTCGTAATAATATGCAATGGTTTAAATTGCCGCCAAAAATTTATTTTGAGAAGTATTCCACACAGTATCTAGCAAAAATGAGAAGAATCAAACGTGCCTTTATTGTAACGGATCCAGGCATGGTAAGCCTTGGTTATGTTGATATTGTTAAAGAATATTTATGGAAAAATAAAGGGATTGAAGCAATCGAAATGTTTGCGGATGTTGAACCGGATCCATCTGATGAAACAGTATTCAAGGGTGCTAAATTAATGCATAGCTTTGAGCCGGATGTAATTGTCGCTCTGGGCGGTGGTTCTGCGCTGGATGCAGCGAAGGGCATGTGGTTATTCTATGAACAACCGGAAACATCATTCTTTAACATTAAACAAAAATTCATTGATATCAGGAAACGTACGTATAAATATCCTGACTTAGGTGAAAAAGCCCAATTTGTTGCCATCCCGACCACCTCCGGTACTGGTTCTGAAGTAACGCCATTTGCGGTTATTACGGATAAAGAAACGAATGTAAAGTATCCGCTGGCTGACTATGCCTTAACACCGGATGTAGCAATCCTGGATTCCCAGTTTGTCATGACTGTTCCTAAAAATATCACAGCTGATACAGGGATGGACGTTTTAACACATGCCATTGAGGCTTATGTGTCTGTAATGGCAAATGATTATACAGATGGTTTAGCCTTAAAAGCTATTGAACTAGTCTTTAATAATTTAAAAACAGCGTACCATGACGGAGCGAATGAGGAAGCTCGTGAGAAAATGCATAATGCATCCTGTATGGCAGGGATGGCCTTCTCCAATGCCTTCCTGGGTATTAATCACAGCCTAGCACATAAGATTGGAGCTGAATTCCATATCCCGCATGGCCGCTCTAATGCAATTCTTATGCCGCATGTTATTCGTTACAATGCCATTCGTCCAAGAAAACATGCGCTCTTCCCTAAATATGAATACTACTGTGCGGATGAGCGATATGCTCAAATAGCCAGAATACTGGGACTACCTGCAAGCACAACTGAAGAAGGGGTTCAGTCATTAATAGAGGCTGTCACTGAGCTGGGTAAATCATTGGAAATCGATATGAGCATTAAAGGACAAGGAATAACTCAAGAAAGATTTGAGGAAAATGTAAAAATATTAGCAGAGCGTGCATTTGAAGACCAATGTACAACTGCCAATCCAAAATTACCTCTAATCAGTGAACTGGAAGAAATCTTAAGAGAAGCGTACAAAGGAGTTTAATTATCTGGTAAAAAAGACGGCATGAAATGTGCCGTCTTTTTTGTATATAGGATTAAATGTAGTCCTCCAAAACAAAGGAGCACCAATCACCAAGGATCTGTATTCATATGCTATTATATGACGTAGGAGGGGGATCCTTTATGATTTATATTGGTGTAACCGGTTGGGGTGATCATGATACCCTTTATCCTTCAACTATTAAGCCTAAAGATAAGCTGGCTGAGTACAGTAGCCATTTTCCGGTAGTGGAAGTTGATGCCTCCTTTTATGCGGTACAGCCGATTAGGAACGCTGAGAAATGGGTTAAAGAGACACCTGATTCTTTTAAATTTATAGTTAAAGCCTATCAAGGAATGACGGGCCATCAGCGTGGCGATATCCCTTTTAAATCAAAAAAAGACATGTTCCATGCTTTTAAGGATTCCTTAAAGCCGTACAGTAACGCGAATAAGCTGGCCTTGGTTTTGTTTCAATTTCCCCCATGGTTTGATTGTAAAAAAGAAAACGTCAGTTATTTAAGGTATTGCAAGGAAATGATGGGCGATTGTAAGGTGGCCTTGGAATTCAGAAATCAATCATGGTTTAGTGAGAAATATCGTGAAGCAACCTTGTCTTTTATGAAAGAAGAAGGGTGGATTCATTCAATTGTGGATGAACCGCAAGCAGGCGAGGGTTCAATCCCGACAGTACCAGTTGCAACCGATTCTGAAGTTACACTTGTGCGGATGCATGGAAGAAATGTGTATGGCTGGAATAAACCGAATGATGCAAATTGGCGGGAAGTTCGATATTTATATAAATACAATGAAGAAGAACTGCTTGAATGGAGAATGAGAATCCAGGAGTTAGCAAAGGATACAAGGGATATTATTGTCTTATTTAACAATAATTCCGGTGGAGACGCCGCTGGTAACGCAAAGGAATTTCAACAAATGCTCGGGATAAGCTATCAAGATTTAAATCCGAGACAAATGGATTTGTTTTAACTTGATTCAGCAGAAGTCTCCCCACCTCGATTAGGTCGTGAGATAAATCAGTAGGAGTTCAAACTTCGACTGAATCAAGTTAAAAGCCTCCAGCGGTTGGAAGGAACATCGCAAGGATTTATTAGGCAGATACGCCTGGACGATTTTTCTCTGCAATAACGTCGAGGTGTTATTAATGATATAAACAACCGATGAGCTATAATCAAGCAGCTTTGTCTCTTTATTACTAAATCATTGGAAGGCGGATTATATGAGTTATATTTTATTAATAATTGTGGGGTTAGCTGCCGGCTTTTTCGGTTCCCTTGTTGGATTGGGCGGAGGTATTATCATCGTTCCGATTCTATTATTTTTATCAGGTGGAATCCTCGGTGCCCTCAGCCCCCAAATGGCAGTGGGTACTTCTCTGTTTACCCTGATTTTTACGGGGCTGTCTTCTACTCTTGCTTATTTAAAGCAGAAGACTGTGGACTATAAAAGTGCATATTTATTTTTGATTGGGATTGCGCCAGGCAGTTTGATTGGAGGATGGGCCAATTCCTATTTAAATGTGGATGCCTTTAATATCCTGTTTGGAATCCTTATGGTTTTCATGTCCTTTCTCCTTATGGTCAGAAATAAACTGAAGCCAAAAAAGAAGAATTTCAACGGGATGGTTACACGTACATACATAGATAAGGAAGGGCGTGAGCATCAATATGGTTACAAAAAAAGTAGCGCCATATTGGCCTCTTTTGCGGTCGGCTTTCTCTCTTCGTTATTTGGGATAGGCGGAGGCTCTTTGATGGTACCGGTTATGTTGATTGCGTTCCATTTTCCTCCCCATGTCGCTGTCGGGACATCGATGTTGTTAATATTCTTCTCTTCCATTATTGGATCCATTAGCCACATTTTTCAAGGCCATGTCAATTGGCTTTATGCATTGGCACTAATACCGGGTGGATATATTGGAGCAAAATTGGGTGCCTTTGTAAATACGAAAATGAAAAGTACAACCTTGGTCATCGCACTCAGAATCATGCTGGTAGTAGTTGGCATAAAATTGATCTGGGAAGGGGTACAAGCGTTAATTTAGAGGTGGGAATATGAAGGAAACAATTCATTTGTTTCATATAAATGATATACATAGTCATTTTGAGCATTGGAATAAAATTGTAACATATATGAATAATCAGCAGGCGGCATATGAGGAAGCCGGAGATATTGTGTTTAAGCTCGATATAGGTGATCATGTTGACCGATTTCATCCTTTTACGGAAGGTACAATGGGAAAAGGAAATATTCAATTATTAAATGAAGCGGGCATAAACGGTGCAACGATTGGCAATAACGAGGGAATTACATTACCCCATGATGAATTGGATCATTTATATGAGGAAGCCGAATTTCCAGTTACCGTTGCCAATCTTTATAAACCTGATGGAAGCAGACCTAGCTGGGCTTTGCCATATTATATTAGGGTAACGCCTAAAGGAAGGCGTATTGCTTTTTTTGGCGTAACAGCTCCATTTACTGAATTGTATCATCTCCTAGGGTGGTCCATCACAGATCCATTTTATGAGGTCGAACGTATTATAAATGAATTAAAGGGAAAAGCAGATATTATAATTTTATTATCTCACTTAGGCTTACCAAGTGATGAGGTTATCGCAGCCAAACATCCGGAAATTTCTCTGATTATTGGAGGGCATACTCATCATATTTTGCATAGTGGAAAAAGGATTAACCAAACTCTTTTATGTTGTGCAGGTAAATATGGAATGTACGTCGGTCATGCAGAAGTAACAATAGATGAAGGATTTATTTCTACACGGGCCGGTCTTGTAGATATGCGATCGGATGGATTAACGGTAGCAGATCAGTTGATGGCAGATAAACTGTATGAAATCGGAAAGACAACTCTCAATGAAACGATACTAACTCTAGAACAGCCGTTAAAAACTGACTGGTTTCATGATTCAGATCTTTCTAAATTACTTTGCCAAGGGGTGAAGGAATGGTGTGAAGTGGACATCGCCTTATTAAATTCAGGTCTACTATTGGATGGTTTGGATGCTAAAGATGTGACTAAATATGATATCCACAAAATTTGTCCTCACCCAATTAATCCATGTATATTAACCATTACAGGAGAAAAATTAATACAAATTTTAAATCTGACTCGTAATCCCGACTGGCCTCATCTGCAAGTAAAGGGTCTTGGCTTTAGGGGGAAAATAATGGGATCATTTGTTTATGACGGTGTTCAATTGATAGATAGGGATAATCAGAGCTGTTGGTTACATAATGGTAAACAAATTAATACACAGGAGCTGTACAGGGTGGCCATTCCTGATATGTTTACGTTTGGCCATCTTTTTCCGGAAGTCAGAGAGGTTGAGAACAAAACCTATTTGATGCCAGAATTTCTTAGAGATATTCTTGCCTGGAAATTAGCGCAGCTTGCATCTTAACGGCATGTTTTAGGGTGAGCAGCCATATACTTTATGAATGGTACTGGAATAAGGGGTGGTGCTCATGATTGAATTTGTGCCCTTTGAAATAGACGGTAAATTATATAAGGGTGTGAGTGTACAGCTTCCAAAGACATCTCTACTGGCAATTGCCGGACAGAAGGGATATATTATGTGCGGAGCACTGGATATTGGATTATTGAATGAAAGGCTCAACGAACGTAGGATTATTGCCGGAAGAGCGGTAGGGGTACGTACCCTAGAGGAATTATTGAATGCTCCGCTCGAATCAGTAACGGAAGAAGCCAAAAGAAGAGGGATTGTTCCAGGAATGCTTGGAAAAGATGCAATTCAATTTATGTAGAGCAACTCCTAAAGGGGTGCTCTTTTTTTATGTTAACGAACTAATGGAATAGTGTGATTAACAAACAATTTTTTATAATATATTCCAAAATTTGAAAATAATTTTAGGTTAATCTGTTATAATATAGGATAAGATGTCAAATTATAGACATTAAATCTTTTCCTAAACAGAGGTATAAAAATGAGAATCGTTCAGACAGCTTATTTAACTTCGGGTGCTGTTTTAGGAAAGCCAATCGTTGATATCAAGGGGCGTACCCTGTTGCATAAAGGTGTGCAAATTACAGATTGGCAGATTAAACGGCTGCAGAAATACAATATTCCATATGTTTATATTGATGATATAGAAACCAGTCATATAATTCCTGAGGATATTATTTCAGATAAAATCCGAAGAGGAGCTATTGTAACAATTAAAGATACCTTTGATAATATGAAGAATGAAGTCAAGCAATCTAAAAGTATAGTCATAGAAAATGCTGCATTGACCATGTCAAAGCTAGTTGATCAACTGACAGCCGAATTAAAAGGGCATCAGGATTTATTTCATATTATTTCTGATATCTATACCTTTGATAGTTATGTTTTTAATCACTCCTTAAATGTCGCACTATATTCACTGGCCATCGGCTTGGAATTAAAATTAAAGCCAGATGTATTAAGAACATTGGGACTTGGTTCAATCCTGCATGATGTAGGGAAAATGGCCGTTCCGGAGGAAATCCTCTTTAAACCAGGAAAACTTCTGGAAAGTGAGTTCCAAATTATTAAACGGCATTCGGAAGAAGGATTCCATATACTCAGACAGGTCCACAATCTTTCATTGCTCGTGGCTCATTGTGCATATCAGCATCATGAACGGCTTGATGGCAGCGGGTATCCTCGAGGACTAAAAAACAATGAAATTTTATACATGGCTAAAATTATTGCTGTAGCAGATGTTTTTGATGCTGTTACATCTAAACGTGTGTATCGGGAAGCGATGCTGCCAAGTGAAGCTCTGGAACTGTTGTATGCAGGTACAGGTACTAAATTTGATCGGGAGATTGTGGATGCATTCAAGAGGTCGATTGCCATTTATCCAGTCGGCATCACTGTTGAATTAAATGATGGACGAAAAGGAATCGTATCTAGGCAGAATGCAGGCTACAGTGATCGCCCTGTCATAGAAGTGTATGAAAGAAATGGTGAGCAGCTCCCATTTAGATATGAAGTTGATTTGAAAATACAGCTGGATGTAACCATTAAAAAATGTGATACAACCTTCAGCAATCATACAATGAAATTAAGCTAATAAACCTCTTCTTACAAGCATAGGTATACTTGTAAGGAGGGGATTTTTTATGTATAGACGTAAACGGATTAAAAGGAAACGATCTATTATGCGGGGTCCCTTGCCGGTTAAGCATGTCCTTCTTATAACATTTTTGTTCTTTATGGGAACGAGCCTAATCAGTCTTTGGATCGTGAATGCGGCTATTGAACCTACATTGATGCGTTATGCAGAATCTGAAACGAAAAAACTTACCAGCTTGGTTATTAATCAAGCAATTAAAGAAACTCTTTCCACACATAATGATATGGACAAAATTATTACAGATATACCCAAGCAGGGAGACGATATAGCTGTGGATGGAATCCAGTTTAACACAGAAATTATTAATAGAATCCGTTCGGAAACCTCTTTGCTTATCCAAAATCAATTAAGTGAAATAGAAAATGGTAATTTATCATCCTTTGACTATCTGAAGGATCGAGTAAGGGTGAAGGAAAATGGTTCAAAGGGAATTATACATGAGGTTCCGCTCGGGAAAGCAACGAATAATGCCTTGCTTGGTAATCTTGGTCCAAAAATCCCGGTGGAAATGGAAACAATCAGTGATATACAAAGTGATGTCAAAACGACCCTGGAGCCATACGGAATCAATAACGCCCTGATTAAGGTCTATTTAGAGGTTGAAGTTCATGCCCAGGTTATTATCCCATTTGCTTCAAAGCCGACGAAGATTAAAACCACTATTCCAATGGGAATGAGAGTCGTGTCCGGTCATGTTCCTACTTATTTCAATGGGAGTGGGACAGGGGGATCCCCTGCTATCCAACTACCTGCAAAATAGGGGTCTGTTCAATAGAAAAAGGCTTGAATCTTGTTTTATACAGGACCCAAGCCTTTCTAGTTTACTTTGCCTTCGCGGCTTTTTCAGCTCTTTCCCAAAGCTTTAAATACGGATATGGATTAAAGGACCATTCAGTGCGGCCGTTTTCTTTATACATCCCATAATGAAGATGAGGAGGGAATTTTCCAGATGTACCGGGGGGACCATATCCAGAGCTGCCAACACCTCCAAGGAGAGTGCCTGGTTCAACTAATTGACCAACCTCAATCCCTTTTGCAAATCCATTTAGATGTGCAAAATAATGATAGGTGTTATTGATATCACGAATGCCAATTCTCCACCCGCCAAATTTATTCCACCCCTTTAGCTCTATAATTCCATAACAGGTGGATCTTACGGGTACACCATAGCCTGCAAAAATATCTGTACCTTCATGAGAACGACGGCCACCCCAGCCACGGGCAACTCCCCATGTGCTTGTATATGTATAATGGCTGCCAAGTGGAACAGGAAAAGCTTTTTTCTGCAAATCAATGGTTTGATGTTTTTTAAATAATTGAGCATTGCTCATAATAATACTTACTGCTCGATCTCTTTTATAGTATTCCCATATACCGATACGGAAGTTATCTTTATCTACTCCATAGGATAGTAAATATTGATTTATCGCAGCTAATTGATCATATTCATTAAAGGGATCTGCTTTACCATCTTGATCACCATCAATCCCCATGCCACCAAAAAAAGAAATGGTTAAAGGGTTAGTGTCTTTGGTATTTGGATTTGAGATTCCGGTCCACTTATCTGCTGGAATTAGAATACCAAGTGTATTTGGGTCCGATAGGTCTTTTCGAGCCAATCTGATACTTCGTTCATATTGATCAAAAGCAGCTATATAGTACCAAGGGAGTTGGGTGGAGTCTTCTACACGTTTGTACATTTCCATCCGTTTTTTTAATAGTTGCTGCTCATCTTGACTGGCTGATGCTTGCACAGGTATGCAGGGGGAGATATAAGCTGCCAGAATGAATAGAATCAATATACGATAGAACATTTGGAACACTCCTTTACTGTTCGTTAGTATACCGATAAATGAGGATGATTATTTTAGTAGGAAATTGGAAAGTGATTGTAAAATCTGTAAGGTAGCTCATTATAATAACAGTAGGTAAACATGGATAAAGAAAATGGAGGGCTAGAGAAATCCACATCATAAATAAAAAACTTCATGGTTATATGTGGGGAATGATATAATAAGGAAACAAATTACGGAATAAATGAGTAAGAGGTGAACAAATGATTACCATTAATAACACTCAATATGAGATTGTAGAAGAACATGGAGACGGGTTTAATGAAGAGACCTTTAAAAGCCGTTTTAGTGAGATATTGAACCGTTATGACTATATACTTGGGGACTGGGGATATGGACAACTTCGCCTTAAAGGGTTTTTTGATGACCAGAATCAGAAAGCATCCTACGATAATAAAATAAGTACCATCAAAGAATATCTGTATGAATACTGTAACTTTGGCTGTTCGTACTTTATTTTAAAGAAAACTAAAAAGTGAGTGAAAAGCCCCCAATTCTTCGTAATTGAGGGGCTATTATTTTAACCGCTGTGCAGAGTTAAATGACCTCGTCTAAGAATTTTTTCCACTCCAATGCCTCATCACTCGTTATAGAAAAAGCATATTCCAAATAGCCGGGCTCCTCTAAATCGTCTGGTCCAATAATGGCGAAACGGTTCCCTTGCATATCCAACACAAGTGTTTTTCCATAGAAACGATCGGTTCTGGTTAAAGCTAGGTCAATTCTGCTGTTTTCACCCATGAAACTGACAAATCTAGTTTTTGTATCATACGTGTCATCGTAAAGAAAAAATCGCTCGGACATATGGGTTCCTCCATTTTGTTATTATCATTTGATTCTTCTAAATCCTATGGTTTTTATACTGGAGACTTCTAGTCTTATTCTAACATTTTTCAACAAAAAATTTTAAAAAAAGGATATAATAGGAATATACTGAAAGTTTAAGGCTCTAATGTTAAATCCCAACTATGCTTTTGTGAGAGGATTGTGTAATATGGTTCATTCCTATAATGGAGGAACAAAATGGAGTAAGTGGATGTCCATTTTTCTTCTTGATTCGAGACTTCTGTTCTATCCTCCGAAATTTACAATAAGAAACCCAATTGTATCAAGGATAAAAAAAGCATTTGGAAATCAAGGTGAAATTGCAATTGTTGTATTTCATATTAGCAAAATGGATGAATTAAAGGAAATGGCTGGTGAGCAAGCCTATTACTCCTTCTTTCATGATTTAAAAAAAGAATTTGAAATAGCTATTAAAAAATATATTTACAGAACAAATATTATGGGAGTACAAGATTTTAATCAGGATAGCATTGTCTTGTATGTAAGGAGTCCTTTGTGCACACCAGGAACTGACCAGTTGGATAATATAATAGGGAATATACACCAGTCAGTACAGGAATCTGACATATATAGATATTCGCCAATTGAGCTTACAATCGGACGTGGATATATGTACTGTGACCGGACCTATATAAATATTGAAACAACGGTTAATCGGGCCTTTGTTTTAGCTCATTCCATGGCTCGTAATGAGGTGGAGCCAGATTATAATGATATGATTCATCAGCTTACTGGTATTATCCATGATAAATCGATTCGCTTGATGTCACAGGCTATCTTAGAAGTAGAAACGGGTAAGGTTAAAGCATGGGAAATGCTATCAAGAGGACCGTCCGGAACGAAGCTTGAAAATCCGTTAACGTTATTTGCAGTCGCTAAACAAACTGGCAGATTGTTTACTCTTGAAATGATTGTGTTGGAAAAGGTATTTCAACACATCCAAATGACGGATATAGAGGGTGATATCTATATCAATTTTACACCAATAACAATGGGAGAACGTAATTTTCCTGGCCATGTAGAGATGTTATTAAAAAAATATGAGATTGAACCATCCGTGGTAGTGTTTGAAATAACCGAGAGAGATTCGATTGAAGGAGTTCATCTATTAAGATCAAATGTCAGCTATTTACGTTCACTTGGAATTAGAATAGCTATTGATGATACAGGAGCTGGCTATGCAAGTTTGCATATTATAGGAGAAGTATTGCCGGATATCATAAAAATCGATCGTACAGTTATACAAAATATTCATTCAAACCGTGTGAAAGAATCTATGCTTAAGGGTCTGCTGCTCATTGCTAAAGAAACGGGTTCTCTTGTTGTTGCAGAAGGAATAGAAAATGAAGATGAGGCTATGGTGATGGTACGGAATAAGGTAGACCTTGCTCAGGGTTATTTTTATGGGAGACCCCAATTTCTTGAACTTTCATTAGCAACCATTTAAGCTTAAAAATGGATAGTATATGTGGTGAGATTGATGAGGAGGAATACAGGATGTACTTCGTAGATCGAGAAGCAATTGAGGATAAACTGCTTTATTTAGAAACTCAGACAAATCTTCTGAAAAGTAAAGGAGAATGGACTGAGTCGACTATTGAGAAACTGGCATTAGAGCGTATCTTTCAAACCATCATTGATGCCGTTCTGGATGTAGGGAATTCAATGATAGATGGTTTTATTATGAGAGATCCAGGCAGCTATGAAGACATAATCGATATCCTGCTGGATGAAAAAGTGATTGATTCAGCGATGGAGATTGATTTAAAAACATTGCTCCCATACAGGAAAGAACTCGTGCAAGCCTACACAGCTATTCATCACGAGCAACTGCAAAAAGCAGTATATGAAAATTTGAACACTATTCAACAATTCCCTGCATGTATAAGAAGCTATATTGAAACTGAATTAGGTGTCGTAACAGCTTTTAAACCATATGATAAATGATACGTACATAAACGATGAGCCAATATGCTTATCGTTTTTTTAATGATTGTGATAATCGTTTGAGTTAGACATTTTGGGTACTTTTGAATTTTAAATACCCTGATAAAAGAAGGTGCTATGATGGAAATCTGGAACTTAACTGAAAATCCTGTAGGTAATACTTATCAGCAATTATTAGAAGTCTTATGTGATTACTCGGACACATTCTATTTTGTAACACGGAAAGAATTAACTTATAAACAAGAAATACTTGAACAATTTTGCATGGTTCACCTGTACTACACATGAGGAGTTCGGTGGATTTTCCATTCGTTCGGAATTTTATAGGAAGTTAATTGGCCAAATAGAAGGCTTAAAAGTAGAAAAAGAGGATTAAACTACTTGGGTATGTCCTAATTAGCATCAGGAGATAATTAGACGGGCTTCCGCTTTTCGATTGAATGCTACTGTGGTAAAGTAAATGAAGTAAATCTAACACGTCCAGGAGAGAACAATGCGTATGAAAAAGTATAAAGGTTATTTAATTGATTTAGATGGAACAATGTATAAGGGAACAGAACGAATTTTGGAGGCTGTCCATTTTGTGCAGGAACTAAAAAGACAAGAGATTCCTTATTTATTTGTAACGAATAATTCATCACGTACTCCTGAGCAGGTAGCTGAAAAGCTGCGCCAATTTGACATTCCTGCTACAGGGGAACAAGTTTTTACAACAAGTATGGCTACAGCAAATTATATATATGAGAAAAAACAAGATGCATCTGTTTTCATTATTGGGGAAGACGGTATCATTGAAGCCTGTAAAGAAAAAGGATTTACCTTTAAGAATGAAGATGCTGATTTTGTGATTACTGGAATTGATCGTGGAATTACATATGAAAAATTATCGGTTGCCTGTCTTGCAGTCCGTAATGGAGCAACATTCATTTCTACCAATGCTGATATTGCCATTCCAACTGAGAGAGGGCTCTTACCAGGTAATGGATCATTAACTTCTGTTGTTACTGTGTCTACTCAAACGGAGCCTATATTTATCGGGAAGCCTGAATCAATCATTATGGAACAGGCGATGAAGGTGCTGGGTGTCTCTAAAGAAGAGACGTTGATGGTTGGAGATAACTATGATACGGATATTATGGCTGGTATGAATGCTGGGGTTGATACATTGCTTGTTCATACTGGTGTTACGACCAGAGAACATTTAAAAGGCTATGACCGCAAGCCAACTTATACAATTGATTCATTGGATCAATGGACTATTTAATCTAAAAAAAGGCTCACAACTCATGATTAATTCTCGAGTGTGAGCCTTCTTTAATGATTTTACTCCACGTTTTCAATACGGTGTGCCAGCCGGCTAGAGGCAGCAGCTGCGATGGCGCCGACAATATCATCTAGAAAGGTATGACATTCTCCGGTTGATTTATCATTTAATCGCTTCAGGATACCGGGCTTAAGTTTATCTACATATCCATAGTTGGTAAAGCCAATGGAGCCATATACATTAACAATGCTTAATGCAAGAATCTCATCCACGCCATACAAACCTTCATCGACACCAATAATGGATTGTATTGGTTCCTCCAATAAGCCCTTTTCAGCTAACATATCTAATTGAATGCCGGTTAAAATGGCATTTTGAACCTCGCGTTTTGAAAGTACGCGTTCCACGTTGTAAATACAATCTTCCAATTGCAAATCATCATGGTATTTATGCTGGAGATACATAACTAATTCACCGATATCTTTTACCGATACACCGCGATCCATTAGCCATTGTCTTGCAGTCTGTTCCGTTTTATCAATTGATTTATCTTTCATTAAGTGTACACCGACTTCCATTTATAATACGTACAAATAGTGGTTGATGAGCATATTAAAAGGCCTTCTTCCTTATCGGCTAATCATCTATCCTTGCAATCTTTGTAAAATCCATATCGCTTTAATTATGAAATATTCTTCTTTTTATATCTTAGTAAGCATGCTAATAAGAGGTGATTATTTGCTGAATAAAATTTGCAGCCATAAGAAGACACCCATTTAGTATGCGGAGAAGAATTTACTTTGCTTATGGTTCAAATATATTTTTAGAATATTGTGTATAATAGAACGGTAGGGTAAAATTATTTTAATTTTTAATTAATTTAATATTGTAAACGGTTATGTTTATATTTATAATGTCTTCTATACATAAACAAATGTATTTTTGTGGTAGACAAAAAGGGGGAGATAGGGTGAAACCAATTACAATTGGATTACTGGGACTGGGAACTGTCGGAACAGGTGTGGTACAAATCATTCAGAATCACCAGGAAAAACTGATGCATCAGGTTGGTTGCCCGGTAGAGATTAAAAGAATCCTTGTTAAAGATAAATATAAAGATAGAGCAATGGATGTATCATCCGAACTTATAACGACTTCCGCAACAGACATCATCTCTGATCCTGAAATAGATATCGTTATTGAGGTAATAGGCGGTGTGGAAGATACTTACTTGTTGCTGATGCAGGCTTTAAATAATAAAAAACATATAGTAACAGCTAATAAAGATCTGATGGCAGTCTATGGACCGGATTTATTGCGTACTGCTTCAGAGAATGGCTGTGATTTATTTTATGAGGCAAGTGTAGCTGGGGGAATCCCTATTTTACGAAGCTTGGTAGATGGACTTGCATCAGATCATATTACAAAAATAATGGGCATTGTAAATGGTACTACGAATTATATTATGACGAAAATGACCAAGGAAAAAGTCTCTTATCAGGAAGCGTTAAAAGAAGCACAGGATCTTGGCTTTGCTGAAGCAGATCCAACTGCCGATGTAGAAGGCTTAGATGCAGCAAGAAAGATGGCGATTCTGGCAACCTTGGGCTTTTCAATGAATATTGGATTGGAAGATGTGAAGGTACAGGGGATTACAACTGTTTCTGATGCGGACCTAGCGCTCTGCAAAAGGCTTGGATACACTATGAAGCTGCTTGGGTTTGCCAATCGAACCGAAAATAAAGTGGAGGTGAGCGTCCAGCCCACCCTTTTACCGGAGGAACATCCTCTTGCTACCGTAAATGACGAATATAATGCGGTGTATGTATATGGGGAGGCAGTTGGTGAGACCATGTTTTACGGACCTGGAGCCGGCAGTCTGCCAACAGCAACAGCAGTAGTATCGGATCTTGTTGCCATCATGAAAAATATGAGGCTGGATGTAAATGGGCGAAGTGCAGTTATACCTCAATTTGATAAAAAATTAAAAACGAATGAAGAAATTAATAGCAAATTTTTTCTGCGGATTCATGTGAAGGATGAAGTTGGTGTTTTTGCACAGCTAACTGCTATTTTTGCTAACCATGGAATAAGCTTTGAGAAAATCATGCAGCTGCCAATTAAGGTCAACGAATTATCGGAAATTGTACTTGTATCACATAAGGCTCCAGTGGCTAATTTTGAAAACGTATTGCGTGAGCTGGAAACCAATGAAAAAGTTTACTCCATAAAAAGTACGTATCGAGTTGAAGGGGGAGCATAGAATGAGCTGGAATGGGTTACTGCAGGAATTTAAAGAATTTTTACCGGTGAATAACCAGACCCCGAATTTAAGTCTGTTGGAGGGGAATACGCCGTTAATTCGCTGTCATAATCTTTCAAAGGAGTTGGGGATTGATTTATATGTTAAATATGAAGGTGCCAATCCAACAGGCTCCTTTAAAGATCGGGGAATGGTGATGGCAGTAGCAAAAGCCATAGAAGAAGGCAGTGATACGATTATATGTGCTTCAACCGGCAATACATCCGCTGCAGCTGCAGCCTACGCAGCCCGATCCGGGCTACGCTGCATTGTTGTTATTCCTGATGGGAAAATTGCCATGGGTAAGTTAGCTCAGGCAGTTATGTATGGAGCCGAAATCTATGCCATTAAAGGGAACTTCGATCAGGCATTGGCTATGGTCCGCTCCATCAGTGCCAAATTTCCCATCACACTTGTCAATTCGGTGAATCCTTACAGAATTGAAGGGCAAAAAACGGCTGCTTTTGAGATATGTAAACAATTGGGTAAGGCCCCTGATGTGCTCGCAATACCGGTTGGAAATGCCGGTAATATTACAGCGTATTGGAAAGGGTTTAAGGAATATCATGAGCAATGCCAGAGTGGGCTTCCGGAAATGAGAGGCTTCGAAGCGGAAGGTGCGGCTGCGATTGTACATAATCGGGTGTTCGAACAACCAGAAACCATAGCCACTGCGATTCGTATCGGAAATCCGGCCAGTTGGGAATATGCCGTTGAGGCGGTAAAGGAATCAAACGGAAAAATAGATGAAATCAATGATGATGATATTATCAAGGCTTATCAGTTATTAGCCAGAAAAGAAGGAATATTTGCCGAACCAGCTTCCTGTGCTTCCATTGCAGGTATCTATAAACAATTGCAAACAGGAGAAATAAAGAAGGGACAAACAGTTGTCGCAGTATTAACCGGTAACGGGCTTAAAGACCCAAATACGGCTGTGGAGTACAGTCAAATACAACCAACTGTTATTGAAAACGATGAAGAAGAATTGGTAAGATGCTTTGGCGGTGTAGTCTCATCATGAACCAGCCTGACATGTTGCGTATTAAAATACCGGCAAGTACAGCCAATCTGGGACCGGGATTTGACTCAATTGGAATCGCACTGGGCTTGTATTTGACGATAGAAGCAATGCCATCAGATGAATGGATGGTTATTATCAAATCGGATGAATTAAAGAAAACTCCTTCGGATGAAAGTAATTTTATTGTTCGTATGGCTAAGAAAGCTGCAGCCTATTTTGGGGCAGAAATGCCGGTCTGCAGATTGATGGTGAAAAGTGAAATACCGTTGGCAAGAGGTCTGGGCAGCAGTGCGTCAGCAATTGTAGCGGGACTTGAGCTTGCCAATGTCTTTTGTAATCTGAATTTGAGCAAGGAAGAAAAACTAAGATTTGCGAGTTTAGAGGAAGGGCATCCAGATAATGTGGGTGCATCCATTTACGGTGGCATGATTGTCGGCATTCATAATGATTGTGAATCAACCCTTGTATCATTACCGATTGGGGATGTCGGGGCAATTGTAACGATTCCTCCGTTTGAGTTGAACACTGAAAGAGCACGTGAAGTATTGCCAACTCATCTGTCCCATTCTCAAGCTGTTTCTTCAAGTGCTGCAGCGAACATTTTGGTAGCCGCTGCTGCTACAAATGATTGGAAACTGGTTGGAGAGATGATGGAAAGAGATGATTTCCATGAAAAGTATCGAAGTGAGTTAATGCCTCACTATTCTAGAATTAAACGTTTAGCAAAAGAGGAAGGAGCTTATGGCAGTTCAATCAGCGGTGCCGGGCCAACCATTTTTTCTTTAGCTCCTTCACATTCTGTTCCACTTATTTGTGAACGTCTTAAAGGAGAGTTTCCTGAAATGAATATCCTTCATATTCCAATGGTCAATACGGGTTCTATTATACAACTGACGGATTTAAATTAAAAACAGCGATTCCCCTATAATTGGGGAATCGCTGCTATTTGTGTTTTGATCATTAGAAAACTTGTTCAACTTCAACAACGCCTGGAACTTCTTCAAGAAGTGCACGTTCGATGCCAGCTTTCAATGTGATTGTGGAGCTGGGACAGCTTCCGCAAGCCCCTAAAAGACGTAATTTTACAATTCCATCATCCACATCAACTAGCTCACAGTCGCCGCCGTCGCGAAGAAGAAATGGACGTAATTTATCTAGTACTTCCTGAACTTGCCCAAATAATTCTTGTTCTGCCATGGCTATCGACTCCTTTCCTAATCATATTATAATGATTTTACCTTAAAAAAGCTATCTACATTCCTTAGCTTATAGTTAAAATTTGTTTCCTATATTAAATTTATGTATGATGAAAAGAAAAGCGATAAAATAGGGGGAAAACAGGTGACGGTTGCAAATTTATATGTATACGGAGCCACACAAATATGTGCAAGCTGTGTTGGAATGCCATCATCAAAAGAAACATATGAATGGCTGCAGGCTGCCTTATCGAGAAAATTCCCAAGTCACCCATTAACGATCACATACATCGATATTTTTAACCCACCAGAAGATCCGAAAATTAAAGAAATAGCTGAGAAAGTTGCCGAAGGAGAATATTTTTATCCTTTAGTCATCTTGGACGGGAAAGTAGTCGGAGAAGGAAGCCCTCGATTAAAGGTAATAACTGAAGCTTTACGAGATTACGGATATAAAAGTGAATAATTATTTGGATAAAGCTTGCAGCCTACTTTTAGGGTCTGCAAGCTTGTTTTTTAATAATCGATATATTCGAACCATCAACATAGGGTCCTATTATCCATTATGATACTTGTACATCCACAAAACCCCTGACTTTAACAGCCGCGCCATTCTGCCAGTAATAATAGTACGTTCAGACATTAGTCCGAAACCATGTTTTTTACCAAGGGATCCTAGAATTCCCTTCAGTTTAATTGGAGGGAAGGATTCTGGGAGCGGTTCTCCGGCCCATTTTTTAACCAGTACCTGATAAATTTGTTCACCTTGCCCCTCTGCCAATTGCGCACTTGGGGCATGTCCAAGGCTTGCGCAATCTCCAATGACAAATACATCTGGATAGCCTGGGATGGTGTGCTGGACTGTCAGTTTTATTTTGTTACCGCTGTCTTTTTCAACAGGCAGTTCTCTGACTGGCTGTACTGGCTGAATGCCAGCGGTCCAAACAATGGCATCACATGGAATGGAAACGTCACCATTATAAAGCAGGTTAGGTTCTATCTTAGTAATATTACTATTTGGGACTAAGTCTACACGATGTTCATGAAACCAGCTTTCCACATAATTACTAAGTTTTTTAGGAAATGCTGATAAAATATGGTCATTACGGTCAAAAAGCTTAATATTTAAATCCGGGCGTCCTTCAATCAATTCACTAGCTAGTTCAATTCCGCTTAATCCTCCGCCAATGATGGCAACTACTTTACCTGGTCCGAGGTTATTCAGTGCTTGATAGGTACTGCGAGATTTATCAATAGACTGTATGCTATAGGTATATTCTGCGGCTCCAGGCACATTATGATAATTGTCCTCACAGCCCAGGCCGATAATCAGTTCATCATATGTAAGCGGTTCCTGATCTTTTAATAGAACTTTCTTATTTGATAAATCGATAGAGGATACTTCACCGTACTTGTATTGAATTCTTTCGTGCTGAGGAAATGATACACGAATAGTGTGGTCAGAAATGGAACCAGCGGCAAGCGCATAAAATTCAGTTTTTAAACAATGATAAGGAATTCGATCGACCAAAGTAACATGAATATCTGCGGGAAAATGATGATCAGTGAGCTTGTTAAGTATTCTCATACCACCATACCCACCACCGAGGATGACTAAGTTTTTCATAGAAATGACGACTCCTTTGTTGGGATACAATTTTCTAATTTTAAACTATGCTAGAATACTAAATTCAAAGTAGTGCTATAAAAATATTAAATTATTATAATAGATGTCAATATTGTAAAATTCCATACAAAGTATATCGAAAATAGGAAAAAATAACAACTGAATTGTGTATAATTTGTGAAAAGTCACATTATTACTCCGTTTCGGATGTCCTAATTTAAAAACATTTTCTCTATTACATCTCTCGGCAGATGGAGTATAAAAAGGTAACTGATTCACCTTAATTAATTGACTATTATATCATTTTAGAGTAGGATTTTGGTTGTGCTAAGGGGTGACAATAGTATGAAACCAATAATTGAATTTTGTGTCAGTAATCTTGTCAGCGGTTCACAGGCCGCTATGGAGATTTTAGATAAAGATCCTAATTTGGATGTTATTGAATATGGGTGTCTTAGTTATTGTGGAATTTGCTCTGCCAGTATGTATGCCCTTGTAAATGGAGAAGTCGTAACAGGGGACAGTCCGGAAGAACTAGTAGATCATATTTATGAATATCTGGAAGAGAACCCAATGTTTTAATATAATAAAAAGGGAAGAAATAGGCATACTCTGCTTATTTCTTCCCTATTTTTTGTATAAAGAATTACTCATCATCATTGGTATCTTCAGTATAAGGATCTTCCTCATATGGTTTTAAATCGCCAAAGGATGTCATGATACCTTCTTCATCCAATAAATCCTTTAATTGCTCAAGTTCTGCTGTAGGATAGATTTGAACATTTTTCCCTTCAATATCGTTTCCAGCGAAATTTTCAATATCCTCCACATATCCAATATATTCATCGGAATTTAAATAGACCTGATCATAGTGCTCTTTTGGATCATAATAATCAGATGGGGTATCTGAACTCCCCCACTCCGCAACAGCCTGCCAGGAATCTTCTTCATCAAAGCCATTTACTTCTGTCTCATGCTTTTTTTCATATAATGGATGCAGGACCTGTTCTTCTATTGGACGTTCGTGAGAAACGGTTTGCTCAGTACTGTGCTCGATGCAATAAGTGGTAGATGGTATTGCTTGAAGCCGCTCAAAAGGGATGTCTTTACCGCATACTTCACATTTACCATAGGTTCCTTGTTCAATTGCCTGTAAAGCTCTATTTACCTGATTAAGTTCATTCTCAAAATGTTCATTTAAGGCTAGGTCTTTACCACGTTCATATAGCTCAGTGGCGGTATCCGCAGGATGGTTATCATATGTAGAGAGTTCTCCTACATAATTATAAAAATTTTCATCTTCCCCTATGCCAAAATGATTATTCAGGGAAATGTGATGTTCAAGTTCCTTTTTTTCATCTGCTAATTTTGATTGAAGATTGGATTGTTGTTCGGAAGAAAGCATCAAGGAAACTCCTTTCAATTTCGTCTTTCTATTTTCTTTCATTCCGCTGCTGTTTATGTAAAAAATATTAATTAATCTTTTGGATAAAATAATATAGTCATTTAGGTAAAGTGTTATTTAAAAGCGTATATCTTATTCAAAAACGTGCGAACAGCAGCATATTATGGGCAGTTTTAAGGTTGAGAGGACACCGGTTAATGTATATACTAATAAATAGAGGATTTAATTTCCTTCTAACTTTTTATAAGGGGGAAGAATGGTAATGAATAATGATGTCATTATTGTAACAGAAGCAGCAGCTTTTCAAATAAATACGATGATAAAAGAAAGCGGGGAAGATCAGCCATATTTGCGTGTTTCCGTCCATGGTGGAGGGTGCAGCGGTTTATCGTATGGCATGAACTTTGAGCAAAAAAAACAAGATAGTGATATTGAAACCATACAGCATGAAATTCATTTTCTTGTGAATAAAGAGGACGCGCCTATCCTGACTGGAACGCGTATAGACTATAAACAATCGATGCTCGGCGGAGGTTTTACGATTGATAATCCGAATGCCATTGCCACATGTGGTTGTGGGTCTTCATTTCGTACAGCTAAAGTTACGGGTAATCCAGAGCAATGTTAAACTAACAAATCAATACTGATTTAGTTGGAATTCCTTCTTTAAACAGATGCGATCAAAAAGGTATCTATTGAGAAGGAATTTTTTATATGAGACTAAGGCATTTTAAGGTTCCTGCTAAATACAAAAATAACCTCTCCCAATAAGAGCGGGGAGAGGGAGACTAGTTGTTTTTATATTACACTTCAGCCAAGGCTTCCTTAATAGGAAAAGGGCCTTCAATACAATAAAATTTCTTATTAAAAGTCGTATCTATTTCTAATGTATCAACTAAAACCTGTGCAACTTCATTACGTGAAATCATTCCATCATCATCGATAGATTCTGCCGCCAGTATTTTAAATGTGCCATCAGAATCAATCATTTTGCCTGGACGGACAATTGTATACTTTAACCTACTGGATCCAGTTAAATAATTCTCCGTCATCCTTGTTTCCTCCAATAAGGAATAAAGAACACATGGTGCTTCATCCGGTTTGTCAGCATAAACGGAGCTTAGCATGACGAAGCGCTCTATGCCCGCTTTTTCACACTCTCGTATAAAGTGGATAGCTCCGTGCTGTGTTACATGGGAGATCGTATCATGAATACTAGGATTTGTTACATCGACTGCGTAAATAACTGCGTGCATGCCCTCCAATTGGAGAGAATCGGTTATTTCTCCGAACATGGGTTCAGCACCAAGACTTCTAACTAATGAAGCAAGATTTTCATCATGTACTAAACAGTATGCCTGATGAGAAGACTTATTCAAAAGCTCAAGTACTCGCTGGCCTGTGCGATTGTTTGCACCGACTATTAACACATTCATTGTAATCACCTCACTAGTAACTCATACCCGCTTCATAGGGGGCCTGACTCTGGTATTTACTAGTACGTAAGGGAAGAATTTGTATACATACAAAGAGGGAAGGTTGGGTTCTAAAAAAAGAAGGAATTCAGAATGTGTTAGCATAGGAGCTTACATCCTGAATTCCTTTATTTATTCTGCATGGCGCGTCTTGACCAGTTTTAATTCAATAAATCAATCCTTAAACATACTTGTACTGTGAAGGGGCTGGATTCTTGCTTTAGGATCCATATATGCTTTTGCATTGTTAATAGCCGTAGGAGCTTCACCAAATCCACAGGCAATTAGCTTCACTTTCCCATCATATGTGCAAATATCTCCTGCTGCATATATACCAGGTATATTAGTTTCCATTTTGCTATTCACAATGATGGAATTTTTCTCGATATTAAGTCCCCACTCTTTAATAGGTCCAAGTGAAGAAACAAAGCCAAACGTAACTAATACGTCATCAACATCAATCGTTTCTTTATGATCCCCGGTTGCATCATCCAACACGATTTGTTTAATGGATTCCCCATCGCCAACTAATTCAGATGGTATATATGGAGTCTTTATGATTACACTTGAATTTTTAAGATTTTCCACACTATGTTCATGGGCACGGAATTTATCCCGGCGATGAACAAGGGTTACTTCCTCGGCGATAGGCTCAAGCATTAATGCCCAGTCTACTGCAGAGTCCCCTCCGCCACATACGACGACTTTTTTACCGGCAAATTTATTTAAATCATCAACAAAATAATGAAGATTTTTCCCTTCATAATTAGACGCATTTTCAAGTTCAAGGCGCCTTGGCTGGAATGCTCCATTACCGGCTGTGATGATGATCGTGTTTGAATAATGAACTTCCTTATCGGTTGTTACTTTAAAAACGCCATCTGCCTGTTTTTCAACATTCTCGACAGCTTGTTCAAGGCAAATGGTTGGATCGAACTTAGCCATTTGTTCCTTTAGGTTATTAACTAATTCTTGAGCGAGTATTTTGGGAAAACCCGCTACATCATAAATATATTTCTCGGGATAGAGTGCGGATAATTGTCCGCCTAGCTGGGGCAGACTTTCGATGATTTTCACTGAGGCTTGCCTCATACCACCATAGAAAGCAGTGAACAATCCTACAGGTCCTCCACCTATGATCGTTACGTCATATACTTTTTGATCTTCTTTCACTTGATTACCCCCTATATTGTAAATAAATCTTTAATAAATAGTACCATATATCTTGGTATAACGTTCCTCTAAAGGATATGTGTGTATATAAAGATAATAAGAGTAAATATTCAAAAAAGTCAAAGGTAATACCGTTACTTATTTTTTTATCCTTTTTATATCCAGCGCTTGAAAAAATAACCAAAAGAGAATATAGTAATCTATAGCGAAATGTTGATATTTTGTGACATTTTTGACGTGATATACGTGAATGATATCACAAGATGTTTGAATTTTTATATCATATAAAAAAGGTGGACGTGATACTAGTGAAAAAGCCTCAAATTGTTATTCTAGGAGCCGGTTATGGCGGATTGTTATCAGCTAAGCGTTTGCAAAATAAAATTAATGTGAATGAAGCTGAAATTACACTAATTAATAAGCATCGTTATCATTATGAAACAACTTGGCTGCATGAAGCGTCAGCGGGTACCATACATCACAATAAAGTACGTTATGATATTAGCAGTATCATCGATCGTAATAAGGTAGCCATGATTGAAGATACCGTTGTAGAAATAAAAAAAGATGAGAAAGTGATAGTTTGCGAGAATGGTACTGTTTCATATGATTATTTAGTAGTTGCTTTAGGTGCTGAATCTGAAACATTTGGTATTGAAGGATTAAAGGAATATGCATTCAGTATTTCCAGTGTGAATAAAGCACGTCATATTCGTGAACATATTGATTATCAGTTCTCCCAATACCAAACGGATAAAAAGGAAGAAAGACTGACTATTATAGTAGGCGGTGCTGGATTTACAGGTATTGAATTTATTGGAGAGCTTGCTAATCGTATGCCAGCTCTTTGTGAAGAATATGATGTTGATCCTAATAAAGCGCGTATTATTTGTGTAGAAGCAGCACCTACAGCATTGCCAGGCTTTGATCCGGAGCTTGTACAATATGCTGTTGCACGATTGGAGAAAAAAGGTGTTGAGTTTATGATTGGCACACCAGTCAAAGGCTGCACGGAAGAGGGAATTCTTGTCGGAAAAGGCGAAGACGATACAGAATTAATAAAAGCCGGTACAGTTATCTGGGCTGCGGGTGTCAGAGGAAGCAGTATCATTGAAAAGTCAGGTATTGAGGCGATGCGAGGCCGTGTGAAAGTAGAGCCTACTTTGCAGGCGCCCGGTCTTGAAAATGTTTTTGTCATTGGAGATTGTGCGTTAATCATTAATGAAGAGATTAATCGTCCTTACCCACCAACAGCTCAAATTTCTATGCAGCAGGCAGAAGTTTGCTCTGAAAATATTGCTGCCCTTATTCGAGGAGAGAAAATGAAAGATTTCGTATTTGAACCAAAAGGCACTGTATGTTCACTTGGGGATGATGATGCTATTGGAGTCGTTTTTGGCAAAAAATTAAAAGGTACAAAAGCAGCTGCGATGAAAAAAATCATTGATAATCGTGCCTTATACATGATGGGTGGCTTGCCGCTTCTCATGAAAAAGGGTAAATTTAAATTAATCTAATAAAGGTATAATATACTTCGAAAGAAAGCTGTCCGATTATACTCGAGACAGCTTTTTGTATAGATAATTAAAAAAATCTAGGAAAAGGTGCTCATATGTTAGAAAGAAGCAAATATGTCTGGTTAGGTGTAGCAGGATTGGTCGTAACAAAGGATGGCAGATGGCTTGTTGTGAAGAAGTCTTATGGCGGTTTAAAAGGGAAATGGTCATTGCCGGCAGGTTTTGTACAGCCGGGAGAAACAGCAGATGAAGCAGTGGTTAGAGAGATTAAAGAAGAGACGGGGATTGAGACGAAAATCATTGGATTATTTGGTCTTAGAACAGGTGTTATACGTAATGAGATCAGTGATAATATGCTGCTATTTTTATTGGAACCAATTTCCGGAGAGATTTCGATACAAAAAACTGAATTATTGGATGTTGCTTTTATGGACCAGGAGACAATTAAAAAGGATCCGGACAGTTCATTGTTATTGACGGAGTTAAATGATAAGCATGCATCCCTTCATAAGAAACCGCTTGAAGGAATCAATCCTGGGGATGTCTTTCAATACACCGCTTATAAATTATTTATATAATTGATTTCTTGTGTATAAGGGAGAATTTAAAAGGAAATTTACCTTATATACGCTTACATTAAATTACTGAGTCTTTTGGGGTACTTTTCATTTACCAAATTTTCTGTTATATTATCAGAAAATTCAATTAAATTAGGGGGGTGATCATGTTATGAATCAAAAAGCCTATCAGTGCCCGTATTGCTATGGAAAGGGATATTTTCAATTATTGCTTGGAGGATCTGAAACATGCTCATGTTGCGGAGGAAGTGGTAAAACAAAAAACACTAAATAAATGTTATTTTTCAAAAACAACCCAATTGACGAAAATTATTCCATCCTATAAACTTACTTTTGTACGACTAAGGGGGAGTTATAGAGAATGGGCATGTCAATTCCGGTTGTAATTATATCAGTTGTATTGTTCTTTATTCTTTTTTTCGGATTGGGCTTTATTTTAAATATGTTATTTAGAAAGACATGGATTATGGCCGTTATTTATCCTTTGGCAGCATTATATTTTATTAACAGTGTTAAGTTAACGGAGTACTTTGTAAATCCATCTTCTAGCTTTCAATCATTAAAAGAGCATTTATTCAATCTTGCCTCTGCAGATGCAATTATCCTAGCCGCAGGTTTAGCAGGGTCCATTGTTTCAGGTATCGTTATAAGAATACTTCGTACCATGGGATACAGAATGTTTTAACCCTTTTCGAGCAATCGTTAAAGGGTTTTTTTATTTGAAAATGTATAGATAATTCTGAAAAACGAATAGATAATCTGGTATTGGGAAAAATGGTTTGTGTGAAAGGAGAAATCGTCACATGGACCATACTTTTAAATTTATCAGAGCAATTTCACTCGTTTTTTTATTCTTACTGGCTACCGTTGTAACCCTTTCATATTTTACAGGAATTAGTGTTCATGAGTTTCCTGTTTTTCGCCATATACATTCTAAAATAGTAAGGGAAAATCCTAAGCCCAAAGAGCAAATATCGTTATCAAGCTATGACACAACTTCCTCTGTTAAACAAATAAAATCAGCGTCCACGCTGGAAGAAAATGATAATTGGAATAAATACCCGGCTAAAGAAGTGATTGCTACAGGTTATACAGCAGGATACGAGTCAACTGGGAAAAATCCAAACCATCCCAGCTACGGAATCACCTATTCCGGTGTTAGGGTAAAACGTGACTTATATTCAACGATTGCAGCGGACACAAGTGTCTTTCCAATTGGGACCATTCTTTTTATCCCATCCTATGGGTATGGAGTGGTTGCTGATACAGGTTCAGCCATAAAGGGGAATAAAATAGATCTTTATTACGATACCGTGGACGATGTATATCAGAAATGGGGGAAAAAGCAGCTGAAGGTGTATGTAGTCAGTATGGGAACAGGCAAGCTGACTGAACCTGAGCTAAAAGCTTTGAATGAAACAGAGAGCTTGCAAGTATTTAGAAATCAAATTATTAATAACAAGTAGTGAAATATTTTTCTTCCTTTACCGTTCCTCATGGGCGGTTTTTTTATGATTTAAATTCGGTGTTCGCTATATAGCTTTTTTATATACTCCCCAGTTTAATTGCACGATTAATAAGTGGTAATAATACCGATACATGACTTTCCTCTGTAAACTCTCTGAACTGTATGTGAATACCGTATTGATGCAATTGATTAAGTTCTTCGGAAATTTCAGCAGCATTTTTATTCATTCCGCTAAAGTGTAGCTTTTCCAGCTCGCCTACCCCGACCAAAATCTTTATTTGCCGTTGAGATTGCTTTACCTTATGGATGAATGCTTCTTTCTCATTTCTAAAAAACTGTATATCCCAATGAATAGAGGGGCTTCCTGCAATGTATGTATGAAAAGTATCTGGCTCTGAAAAAAGAGTTTGTAAAACAAATAATCCGCCTAGTGAATGGCCAAACAGTGTTTGTTTGTCTATATTGACCGGCAGATGGCGCTCAATTTCAGGTTTAACTTTCTCTTTAATAAATGTAATGAAAGATTCAGCTCCGCCATGAGACGGCCATTCCAAGCCTGCTGGGTGCGGCGGTAAATCCTCTTTTGATATTGCCCTAGTAAAATCATAGACACGGTAAGGAGAGAATGGCTGATCTGTGTGATAACCAATTCCAACAATAATCGCTGGATACACGCCAGTTTTTTCCGGCTTTCTCATCTGCACACGCATTGCATCAACAAAGGTGCCAAATACAGAGTTTGCATCCAACGCATAGATAACCGGGTATCCTTCAGGAGGAGGAACAGTATCCGGCTTGTAAATAAAAATACGATAAAACCGGTCCTGTTTCTGATTGTACATATCTATTTCCCAGGTATTGGGTAAAGAAATATTTTGCTGCCAAGGCAAGCTGTCTTCCATAGAATTTTTTTTGGGTGTCTCTCTCATTTATTGACCTCTTTTCATTTGATTCAAAAGATTATTTGACAAATTAAGAATAAATCATTCAAAAATTTACATAAAATTAATTGAAAATTCCAGTTTGTTAGTATATATTTTATATAATACTTGATAATGATTATCATTTTCAATACTTTCTGCGATAAATATGGGGGTAGGAAAAACAATAGTTAAGTTAGAGTGAAAGCGAGTACATAGAAAAAAGATTAGATGGAGGAAGAGGAAAATGAGTATTAAAAAGAATTTATTAATAGTGGGTTTATCCGCAATGATTTGCCTTGGTTTGGCAGCATGCAATGGTACGGAGACACAAATAAAACAATCCGACAATAAAGTTCAAGCTAATGAAAGTAAGAAATCAGAAGATAAAACTCAAACGATTACATACCTAGATAAAGAATATACGGTTCCTTCTGAAGTGAAAAAGATTGCTACAGCGAGTCTTGAATCCATGGAGGATGCAGCAATTTTAGGAGTTAAGCCTGTAGGCGCTATTACAATTGCCGGAGAACTGCCTGCTTATTTGGCTGAAGATTTGGCTGGTGCCAAGTCGATAGGGGAAAAAACACAGCCAAATTATGAAACGTTACTTGGATTAAAGCCTGATGTAATCCTTTGGACTTCCAAAGCGAAGGAGAATGTTACTGAACAATTAACGAAGGTTGCACCAACATTCCCATACTCCCATATCTCAACAAATTGGGAAGATAACTTAAATTTAATGGCTCATTTGACAGGTAAAGAAACTGAAGCAGATATGATTATTTCTGGTTATAAGAAAGATGCTGAGGAAGCAAAAGAACAATTGGGTGAAACTCTGAAAGGGAAAAAGGCAATGGTCCTTCGTATCCGAGGAGGCAATGTCTATGTGTATCCGGAAAGTATGTACCTTAACCCAGTTCTATACAATGATTTAGGACTTGAGGTACCGGAAGTGGTAAAATCTGCGAAGGCACAGGAAGTTATCTCAATGGAAAAGCTTGCGGAAGTGAATCCGGATTATGTGTTCCTTCAATTCGAAGAAAGTGAAAATGCTGATAAACCGAAAGCATTAGAAGAACTAGAAGCTAATCCAATTTGGAAAAGTATGAATGCTGCTAAAAACGAAAAAGTATTCGTTAATACTGTGGATCCTCTTGCCCAGGGCGGTACGGCATGGAGTAAGACGGCTTTCCTCGAAGCTGCAACCAGCTCTTTGACTGAGTAAGGTTGATGGTGTATGGATAAGAGGAAAATACCTTTACTGATAATATGTGCGGCACCCATTCTTATACTCCTTATCATCCTGTTATCCGTTTTTTATGGAGCCAAAAATATAGATTATATAACGATTTGGAATGCCCTTTTTCATTATGATGCCGGTAATGTAGACCATGCCATTATTATGACATCCCGTTTACCGAGAGCAATAGGCGCACTTCTTGTTGGAGCTTTCCTTGCTATATCAGGTGCACTAATGCAGGGGATGACAAGAAACTATCTTGCATCCCCTTCCATTATGGGGGTGGCAGACGGTTCAGCTTTTATCATTACTGTATCAATGATTTTCCTACCGAATATGACATCTATTGAAATGATTTTGTTGTCAATGGTTGGTTCAGCGCTCGGTGCAGGAATTGTTTATGGATTTGGCTCTATGCTTCCCAATGGTTTATCACCTGTTCGTTTGGCAATTATAGGTACTGTAATTGGGACGTTTCTGAGCAGCCTGTCTCAAGCATTGGCCTCCTATTACCAAGTCTCCCAGAATATTAGTTTTTGGTATAATGCGAGATTGCATCAAATAGATTCAGAGCTCCTTGGACTGGCTGTACCAATTGGAATAGTTGGAATCTTCCTTGCCTTACTAGTTTCCAAATCCGTAACGATTCTTTCTCTTGGTGAGGAAGTTTCAATCAGCCTGGGCCAGCGTACCGGATTAGTCAAAGTAATTTGTATTCTGTCTGTTATTTGTTTAACGGGTACGGCAATTGCATTAGTAGGAAAAGTTGGTTTCGTAGGCTTAATCATTCCGCACATTAGCCGTATGCTTGTCGGCGTTGATTATAAATGGATAATTCCTTGTGCAGGCATACTCGGGGCTGTATTTCTTGGTTTATGTGACGTTTTAAGCAGGTTTATTAATTATCCCTTTGAAACACCGATTGGCGTTGTGACTGCATTGATTGGTGTACCATTCTTCCTCTATTTAATCAGAACAAAAGGAGGAAGAGGCCTTGCATAAAGTTTCAAAACTAAGATATTACATAACATTATGGCTGATTGTACTCGCTATTACAGCAGTCATCGTTTATAGCTTGATGGCCGGAACCTTTCAATTGTCTGTTATCGATGTAATAAAGACATTAGCACGAATAGACGTAAATCCGGAACACGATTTGGTCATCTTTGATTTTAGGTTACCGAGGATTCTGATTGGCTGTCTGGTTGGGATTGGGCTTGGAATAGCCGGTGCTGTGATTCAGGGAGTGACGAAGAATGGCTTGGCCGATCCAGGAATACTTGGTATTAATGCCGGTGCTGGTACGGCTGTAGTTTTATTTATGTTTTTCTTTCATAGCGTCTTTCAAGGAATGACATGGCTCTCCATTATGGCTATGCCCTTATTTGGTCTCGTTGGAGGATTGCTGGCGGCCTTAATTATATTCGCCTTTTCATGGAAAAATGGTTCCCTTGATGTAGAACGACTCATCTTGACTGGAATAGCGATTGGTTCAGCTTTTGGTGCCGTTTCCTTATATTTGTCGCTGAAAATGAAAGCAACTGATTTTGAAATGGCAGTTGTGTGGATCACAGGCAGCATTTATGATGCCAATTGGCTTTACATACTTGCCATGGCCCCCTGGCTGTTTATATGTATACCGATCATTCTAAAAAAGGCCTATATACTTGATTTGCTCCAATTAGAGGATAGTAGCGCTATCAGTTTAGGTATAGCCATTAATAAAGAAAAATCAATCTTACTTCTCAGCAGTATCGGCTTAATAAGCGCTTGTGTATCAGTATCAGGCAGTATTGGATTTATTGGCTTAATGGCGCCGCATATATCGCGCTATCTTGTTGGTGTTAAAAATAGATTTGTTATCCCTGTGAGTGCAGCAATCGGTGCGCTGTTGGTAGTCTCTTCTGATTATATTGCCAAAACAATCATTGCCCCTGCTGAACTGCCAGTTGGTATTATCGTATCCATTATTGGGGTACCATTCTTCTTGTATTTACTCAAAAAGGCGAAAGCATAAAGAGGGGATATTTGATATGAGTATTCTGCGTACAGAAAATCTTGAAGCCTGTTATGAAAAAAAGACCGTGTTTCAAAATTTAAACTTAGACATTACTAAAGGAAAAATAACGACTATTATTGGACCGAACGGTTGTGGAAAATCTACTTTATTAAAAACAATGGGACGTATACTGAAACAAAAGCAAGGGAAGGTATTTTTGCAAGAGCAAGATATGAACACGATTTCAACGAAGGAGATTGCCAGACGGCTTTCTATGCTGCCGCAAAGCCCGGTTGCACCGGGCTTGTTGGGTGTGGAGGAATTGGTATCCTATGGACGTTATCCACATCGTAAAAATAATAAAATAATGACGAATGAAGATATGGAAATCATTGAATGGGCAATGGATATAACTAAAACATCCCCTTTCCGAAACCGAAGCATCGCAAGCTTATCTGGTGGGCAAAGACAAAAGGTTTGGCTAGCCATGGCCCTAGCTCAGAAAACAGATATCATCCTCTTAGACGAGCCCACAACATACTTGGATATGGCCCACCAGCTGGATGTATTGCAAATTATTCAGGAACTCAATCGCCAAGAAAAAAGTACAATTGTAATGGTTCTTCATGATATTAACCATGCCTCCAGATACTCAGACCATATCATAGCCATGAAAGACGGCAGTATAATCAAATCCGGCACACCAACCGAAATCATTAACCAAGAAGTACTAAAAACCGTATTTCAAATAGAAGCCAGAATCATCATCGACCCATATGACCAAGCGCCGGTATGTGTTGGATATAATCTATAGTGCTGAAACGGCTTGCTCAGAAGCGAGGAGCATAAGACAGGGGCTCGGAAGGAGGCGTTCTCCCCTCCTGTAGAGGTCATGCTTATGTCCTGTGAGCTTCTAGCCGTTGAAGCCGGATTGACTATAGTGCTGAAGCGGCTTGCTCAGAAGCGAGGAGCATAAGACAGGGGCTCGGAAGGAGGAGTTCTTCCCTCCTGTAGAGGTCATGCTTATGACCTGAGTTTCTAGCCGTTGAAGCCGGATTGCATAAAAGCTGAGGCGACCTATTAAAGGACCAAAGACTAAAAACGCACGTCCTGTGGCAACGTCTTTGTGACCAACATCCTGTTGGCCTCCGCAACTAATTCACAGAGGATAATAGTCCTCTATTTTTTTATGTCTAAAGGAAGGGTAAAATAGGCAAGATATGTCGGGGTAAATCGTTTAATTTTTCAGTGAATAGAATGCGTCATTTGTTCTAAATTATGATGTCAATGGTAAGATAATAGGTAAGGATAGTTAATGTGTAAGAAAAGGCATGAATAAAGATAAACGATCAGGAGGAGTAGTATGTTTAAAGTTTATAATGAAAATCCGAGTCAAATACATATGCCTGTTTTGGTAACTGGAGCATTTAATCATCCAGTTACGCTTGCAGCGACTTTATCGGAAGCGGATAAAATGATGAATAGTAAGCTTCAGGAGCTTGCCAAGGTTGGAGATATTTCCGCTCGGAAGAAAAAAGTTTCGACATTGCATACACTTGATCTTATTCCACCGGAGAGATTGGTGTTCGTTGGATTGGGGAAACAAAAAGATTTAACATTCGAAGAGCTGAAAGAAGCATTTGGCAAAATGTTTCAGAAAGTCGAAGGTCGTGGATGGACAAAGATTAGCGTCGACTTAACGTCATTCCTGACAGATGTCATTACGGTGGAGGATGCAGCACATGCTTTAGGAGAAGCATTAGCCTTGTCTACGTATGAATTTGAAGGATATAAGCATAAGAAAAATGAACCAGATCAGAAAATAGAAGAGGTTTCTGTATATACGGAAGCCGACCGAGAGCTAGTTGAGTCTTCCCTTTTTGTTGGATATACATATGGAAAAGGAACCAATTCAGCTCGGACTTTAGTAAATCTTCCAGGTAATATGCTAACGTCTACAGATATGGCCAATTATGCTAAAGGGCTGGCTGATAAGTATCAGTTTGAGTGCGAAATCCTTGAAAAAGAAGATATGCAGGAGCTTGGAATGGGAGCCTTGCTTGCCGTCAACCAAGGATCTGCTGAACCACCTAAAATGATTGTCCTAAAATATCAAGGGAAATCTGACTGGACAGATGTAATTGGTTTGGTTGGCAAAGGAATTACATTTGATACAGGCGGATATTCAATAAAGACAAAAGCAGGGATAGTTGGAATGAAAACGGATATGGGGGGAGCAGCCGCTGTCCTTGGAGCTATGGAGATAATTGGGGAATTCAGACCTGAACAAAATGTTGTGGCTGTTATTCCATCAACAGATAATATGATTTCCGGAAATGCCTTCAAACCGGATGATGTCATAGTTTCCATGGCTGGTAAAACAATTGAGGTCTTGAATACAGATGCCGAGGGGCGTCTTGTGTTGGCAGATGCGATTACATATGCTAAACAGCATGGAGCGGATTATTTAGTTGATGTAGCTACATTAACCGGGGGAGTTATTACAGCATTAGGTGTAGAAATGACAGGTGCGATGACAAATCATGAAAGCTGGTTTGAGGAAGTCTTAAAAGCATCTGATGAAGCTGGAGAACCCATGTGGAGATTGCCAATTACCGAAAGGGATAAAGCGCGTGTTCGCAATAGCAAAATAGCTGATCTTAATAATTCGCCGGGAGCAGAGGGGCATGCCATTATGGGAGGTGCATTTGTTGGTGAGTTTGCCGAGGAGACTCCATGGGTGCATTTAGATATAGCTGGTACATCTACAAGACGTTCCAGCTATGAACTTGGACCATCAGGTGCTACTGGTGTAATGGCGAGGACATTGGCTGTATTGGTTGAACGTTTTGGTTTGGATGGTGAAGATTAATCTAATCTCATAAATAGATTTAAATGTGAATGTTATCCTTGTAAGAGGGCATACGCCCTTACCTGCTGTTAGGTTTCTGCATACATAATAGTGTAGGCATTTAAACAAACAGGAGGTATTTTACAGATGGATTACAGACAGAGAAGACCATGGGGCAGACCGTGGGGCGGACCGTGGGGAAGACCATGGGGTAGACCAGGTTTTGGTTTTGGATTTGGAGGTCCGATCGGGGGATTTGGTTTAGGATTAGCCGGCGGATTAATAGGTGGAGCATTGCTTAGCAGACCATGGGGATATGGATATGGTTATCCTCCGTATGGATATGGGTCCCCATGGGGATATGGTGGCGGATTTTATTAATAATAATTTGTAAACAAAACCAGCAGTTATCAAACTGCTGGTTTTTAGCTCCATCGTATGACTACCCCAACTTCACAACAGGGAGGACTGGTTTGTTTATCAGCAAAAACCAGCCGAATTCCCTCCGGATCGTAATAGATGGAAGGAGCTATTCGAATACCGGTTGAAAGCAATAATCGATTCACTTCGCTTAGGTTATTAAACTCAGAGGCTGCCATAATTTGACGAGCTAAATCTTGAGATGCAGAGATCTGATTGGCAATTCTTAATGCTTCAGTCAGATAGGACGCGGTTCGATTGGCAGAATTCTTAAATTTTGTTGTATCTATAGCAGGAACTTTTCTGTTATATGAAGAATAAGAATTCATACCAGTAACAGATGGATGGATCCATGTGGGTATGTGGTAATGAGGACCTAGACTTTGAGCCCAGTTATAAAACTGTTGATTTGCATACATATGGGCACCTCCTCTTACGAAATAAAATACCTTATAACTATATATAAGAGAAGGTAGATTGTATTAGACCAAAAAATAAGCAACGGTTAGGTTGCTTATTTAGGGGATAGATGATGTTCGTTTAGATATCGTTGCGATGCTCGACTAAATCAATAACACCAAGAGCAATATGGGCAAGCCCAAATCCAAATAGTGCATTGGCAATCATTTTATTGCTATTATGCTTTTGTTTAAGGGCATAACCAGTAGCAGCAACAGCGGTACCTAATACAGTTGGAACCATTCCTTCTCGAAGATCCATTTGACCAATCCTCCATCATCTAGATATGCTTTTTGTAAAGTCTTACAGATATCCAGTTCATCTTTTTTCGAAGGGATTCACCTTAAAAATCAGAATAGGAATCAGTTGTAAGAAAGCTTTACTCCTTTATTTTTCCGCTCTTTATCTAATTCATAACAAATAAGCAATGGAAAGGATGCCTTTAATTGGATTTAAGTAAAACATTGATGGGTACATTAGGGATAGAAATAGTTGAGGTCTGTGAAGGAAGAGTTGTTGCAACCATGCCTGTTGACCATCGGACACACCAGCCGATGGGACTTCTTCACGGTGGCGCATCGGTGGCTCTTGCCGAAACGGTCGCCAGTCTTGGTGGATATACAATGGTTGACGAGGAGAAAGAAGCAGTCGTTGGTTTAGAGATTAATGCGAATCATCTTAAAAGCAAAAGGGAAGGCTTGGTGACCGCAACAGGAAATATTGTACACAGAGGAAAAAAAACAATGGTATGGGAAATTAAAATAACGGATGAAGAGAACGAATTAATATGTATCAGCAGATGTACGCTTGCTGTTATTCAAATAAAAAAATGAGGATGTTTTACAAGGTCTAAAGCGATCTTGTAAGCATCCTCTTTTTCTGTCATTAGCTATTTTTTTGTTTTTTTGCCTTTTTTAAATCATCACGCACACTATGTTTCCACAATTTAACGCCTGTATTATAGGCTGCACGGCTGATTAAATGTCCGGCAACCGGAGCTGTCATAAAAATAAAGAAGATAGCTAACAGGATACGGGAGTTAAAATGGCCCTCTGTAATCCAGAAATATAAGAATGTGCCAAGCAATACAAGGGTTACACCCAAAGTGGATGTTTTAGAAGCTGCATGGTTCCGCGTATAGACATCGGGTAAACGGAGTATTCCAAGAGCTGATACAACGGTTAATATAGAACCGATTAAAACGATACAAACAAAAATATAGGAACTAATTTCGTTCATTTTCTATGATTTCCCCTTTCTCCAGGAATTTCGAAAAGGCAACCGTACCAGTGAACGAAAGAATACTGATCAGAAGGATAACCTCTAAAAACATGGATGTGCTGAGCAATAAAGATAGTATGGCAATCATGCAAATTAAGTTCATGCCAATAGCATCCAATGCCATTACACGATCAGGGATGCTTGGTCCCTTAATTACTCTATAAATTAGAATGAGCATCGAAATAGCTATACAGACTAAAGAAAGCTGAAGGATGAAATTAATCATTACTCACTCACCTCCAGAATAAGTCGCTCAAATGAATTTTTTATACTTTCTTGCATCTCTGGAATCTCCGATATGTTTAATGCATGGATGAATAATGTTTTGTTATCAGAAGAAATATCCAGAACTAATGTACCGGGAGTTAAGGTAATCAGACAGGACAGAAGAGTGATCTGCCAATCCGATTTAAGTTTGGTTTCATAAGTAAAAATTCCTGGCTTCAGTTCAAGCTTTGGTCTGATGATTGTTTTAAAAACGTCGAAGTTTGCAATCAATAATTCTCGTATAAATATCCCCAGAAGGTGAAGGACAGCCACTACCTTATGCAAATAAAACCGAGTCGAAAAAAAGCGTCTGAATAGAAAAAGAATAATCGCCCCAATTAAATAGCCGATAATAAAGGAAGCGGCTGTATTTGACGTCGTCAGGAACATCCAGGTCAAGGCTAGAATTACATTTAATAATATTTGATAAGACATATCTTCATCACTCCTTTAGTACGGCCTGAATGTAATCTGATGGATTCATTAAAACATCAACCGCATCAGAAACATACGTATAAACAACTTCAGAGCCCAATCCGTACAATATTGAGACTACAAGTAAAATGCCGATCGGCAATAGTAAAAAACGGTTATCTTTCTTGGAGAAGTTCTCATCGTAAACTTTTTTCTCTCCCCAGAACGCGAATATGAAAATGCGCATCACGGAATATAAAACAATTAAACTTGAGAATAGGACTACCAATCCTCCTACGTAATGCCTTTCATCAAAGGCACCCTGAATGATTAGTAATTTTCCTGTAAAACCGCTGAAAGGTGGAACCCCTGCTAACGATATAGCCGCTATGAAGAACATCCAAGCTAAAAGTGGAGATTCGTGAATTAACCCACCCATGCGCTTAATATTACTTGTCCCTGTTTTGGCCATCATTACTCCAATAAGCAGAAACAGGGCTGCTTTAATCATCATGTCATGAATTGTATACATAATTGAACCGGATATGGATGCGGTATTCATGATTGAAATACCGAAGATTATAACACCAATGGCAATTACGATATTGTAAATGATGATTTTTTTACCATCCATATAGGCCAATACACCGATACAGCCAAATACAATGGTTAAAATTCCAAGGTACTCCAGCAATGTATGCGTATAATCAGTATGATGATAAAACATAATGGTAAAGGTTCTTAGGATGGAATAAACACCAACCTTCGTTAATAATGAACCAAACAAAGCCAGGATTGGAATTGGCGGCGCAAAGTATGAGCCGGGCATCCAAAAATATAAAGGAAAAATGGCTGCCTTCAATCCAAACACGATTAGAAACAGAACAGCGATAACCGTGATGATTCCCGGCTGGTCTACTTCCGCAATTCTTTCTGAGATATCTGCCATATTCAGCGTACCTACAACAGAGTATAAGAATGCAACAGCAGCAACAAAAAGGCCAGAAGCAATTACATTTACAAGCAAATATTTAATAGACTCGCGAAGCTGTACTTTTGTACCACCTGTCACAAGTAATACATAAGATGACATCAGCATTACTTCAAAAAATACAAATAAGTTGAATATATCTCCGGTCAAAAATGCCCCGTTAACACCTACAATTAAAAATTGGATAAGGGCATAGTAGAAATATTTTTCACGGTTTGCATCAATATTTTTAAAAGAATAAATAATCGTTACTAATGTAATAAGAGATGTAGTTAAAACCAGTAAGGCTGCCAGCATATCCGCTACAAGACTAATTCCGAAAGGGGCATCCCAGCTGCCGGCCTGCAAGGTTAGAATGCCATTTGTTTTTACCTCTATTAAAAGTGAAAAGGTAACTACCAGGACCAGTATAGAAGAGGCCAAGGCGACTATTCGTTGGGCATTTATTTTTTTCGCAAGGAATAACAATAAAATTCCTGTCAATAACGGAAGTAAAATAGGTAATATAACAAGGTTATTCATATGACTTATTTCCTCTCAGTTGATCCATGTTATCCGTTCCAAGTTCCTGATAGGAACGATAGGCCAATACCAGGAAGAAAGATGTGACACCGAAGCTAATTACAATCGCTGTCAGGATTAATGCCTGTGGCAGCGGATCCACATAGGATTTGGCGTGTTCACTTAAGATAGGCACAGCTCCTTGTTTTAATCCTCCCATGGTAAGAACCAATAAATTCACCGCATGGCTCAATATGCTTGTTCCAATAATGATACGAAGCAAGCTTTTTGATAAAAGTAAATAGGTGGAAATCGTAAATAGAATTCCTATAGCAAAACACATTAAAATCTCCATCATTCACTCTCCCCAATCGTTTGAATAATGGTCATTGTCACGCCGATTACAACTAGATAAACACCCGTATCAAAGATAACTGCTGTATGAAGGGATGTTTTTCCAAGGAGCGGCAAATCAAAATAATCAAAGGCGTGCGTCAGGAAAGGAGCATCGAAGAATAACGCACCAGCTCCAGTCCCGACAGATAACAACAACCCCACAGCTATTAACGATAAATAATTTACCGGCAGAAAACTTTTTACGGTTTTTAAATCAAATGCCAGCAATAAAAGAATGATGGCAGAAGAAGTCATAAGACCACCGATAAATCCACCGCCCGGCGTATAGTGTCCGGCAAAGAAAATGTGTATAGAGAACAAAATAATAATAAAAGTTGCGATTTTAGTAACCGTCTGTAAAATTAAATCATTTGTTTTCATTCTTCCCCTCCTCTTTTCGTGAGACGGAGTTTAATCATGGTGTAAATTCCCATGGCTGCAATGGATAATACGGTGATTTCAAACATGGTATCCAAACCACGGAAGTCAACCAGGATTACGTTAACCATATTCTCTCCACCAGCTTCTTTGTACGTAACCTCTTTATAAAATTCAGAGATGGATTCAAATAGCTTCGTACTGTGAGAAGCCAGCGCGATAAGTGTCATCGTAATTCCGACACCGAGAGAGATTGCCAGGTTCGTCAATTTAAAACGCATACGCTTTTCCTTTGGTTTATACTTCGGCAAGTGATAGAAACAAAGCAAGAACAGCGATGTAGATACTGTTTCAATGACAAATTGAGTTAAGGCTAAATCAGGTGCCCTAAATAGAACAAATAAAAGTGATACTGTATAACCAACCGCTCCCATTAAAATGATTGAAGTCAGTCTCGATTTTGCAAATAGAATCATGATTGAAGCCAGAACTAAGATAAAGATCAAAATAACTTCGTATACCCCAATTGGAGTCATACTGGTTGTTTCGAATGCAAAGCTATCGGTTTTCCAAACCGTATAAAGTAAACTGATAATCAAGAAGCCAAATATATAAACTAAATAATCATGGATACTCCCGTTCATATATCCGCGGGTAATGAGACGTGAACCTGTATCCAGTGATCTTAATCCCATATTATATGCATTGTTTAATGTGTATTTATCAGAGAAATACGTATAAATCTTGCTCCATTTTGGATAGAACTTATACAAGATAATTCCTAAGATGACAACTCCGATTGTCATTAATAATGCGCCATTTACTCCGTGCCACATTTGTATATGAAGATGCGGAGGGTTTCCGTTTTCATAAAGGCTCGGCAGGATAGCTGCAGTAGCTGGCTCAATAATTGTTGAAGTAAGGATGTTTGGAAATAATCCAAAAATAATAACCAAGGCTGCAAGCGTGATTGGTGAAATCAATAATCCAATCGGTGCTTCATGTGGTTTTTTCGTTAATTTTTCAGGCTGAAGTTTGCCGCCAAATGTTCTAAATAAAAGAATCATACAGTAAACAAATGTGAATACACTTGCCAGCCATCCAATAACAGGGAATAAATTACCCCATGTTTGCAGGTTAAGAAAATCTGCTTTTGTTATATCTAATAGGCTGCCAAAGAACATTTCCTTACTCAAGAAGCCATTGAATGGAGGCAAGCCTGCCATTGAGAATGCTCCGATTGCAGCAATAGTAAAAGTGATTGGCATTATGGTCATTAATCCGCCCAGTTTACGAATATCCCTAGTTCCCGTTTCGTGATCAATTATACCGACTGCCATGAATAATGAACCTTTAAAGGTTGCATGGTTAATTAGGTGAAAAACAGCTGCCGAAACAGCGGCAATATATACATTATTCTCGGCTGATCCAAAATGGAGGGAAGCCGCACCGATGCCAAGCAGGGACATGATTAAGCCGAGCTGGCTGACTGTTGAGTAGGCAAGAATCCCTTTTAAATCATACTGACGTACTGCATTAAAGGAACCCCAAATTAAGGTTATGATACCGACCAGGCCGATAATCCATACCCATTCACCTGATAAAGCAAATATAGGGCTCAAACGTGCTACTAAATAGATACCTGCTTTAACCATCGTTGCTGAATGAAGATATGCACTGACTGGTGTAGGTGCTTCCATTGCATCAGGTAACCAAATGTGGAATGGGAATTGGGCAGACTTCGTGAATGCCCCTAATAAAACGAGTATCATCGAAAAATAAAAAAGAGGATGGTTTACCAAATCAGGAGCCATTGAAATTAATTCTCTGATGCTGAAGGTATTTCCCATTACAGAGAGGGTTATAAAACCTCCTAGCATGGATAAGCCACCTAAAAAGGTGATTAATAATGATTTTTGCGCTCCGTAGCGAGATCCTTTTCTCTCATGCCAATAGCCAATCAGCAGGAAGGAAGAAAGGCTGGTAAATTCCCAAAACGTATAAAGGACGATTAAGTTGTCAGATAGGACAACCCCAAGCATAGCCCCCATAAATAATAGTAAATAAACATAAAAATTACTCAGTTTTTCTTTTGTTTTGTCCATATAAAAGATGGAGTACAGAATAACTAGTGTACCAATACCTGTGATCAGCATAGCGAAGAGCAGGCCTAATCCGTCTACATAAACATCAAATGATATGTTTAGTGAAGGAATCCACTCAAAACTAGCTGTTATGGATTGATGATCCGTTATTTCAGGCAGGAACGTAAACAAATAACCAAATAATACGATAGGTATAATGAGTACGAACCATCCGGTATGTATTTTACGAGCATATTTGCCTATAAACGGAATACATATCGCAGCCAAAAAAGGCAGTAATATACTCAAGTGAAGCATTGACATAAGGACCTCCCTTAAAAAATTATAAAATATTGAAAAATTACAACAAAATGTACCAATCCGTACATTCAGCATAGCAAATTATACAGCAAATTTATATTAGACTGTACTTGAAAAGACTGGTATTCATGTGTTTTAACCATGTATTATATGAAGGAAAAAATTTAAAAATTTAATTCTCCTTTCCGATAAATGGTTTATAATGGGAAAATGTGAAGTATAAGGAATAATGAAAATGAAGAATACATATGTAACAGGTTATTTTCCCTTATTATCGATAATGGCATTTAGTCTGTTCTTTGCTGTTCATCTTATGGTAAGAATGATTGCATTTTTAAAAAGCAATGGGCTCTATTCAGGCATGACTGGATTGTTATCAGAGATCCATATTAAATTATCCTTTTTATTATTGTTCTTTATCTGTTTTTTTATGTTACTTGCTGCGTTAAAGCTTCTTGTCGATACCTTTTTGGAACTGTCACTTTTATTTTTCTCAAAGGATAAGGTGGGAGAAGACCTGCAAAAGCTGAGAGGGACTTCTATCATTTTTCTGATAGGTGGACTTATATCTATGTTATGTTGTCTTTGGTTGCTTGCAGGCTGCTTTTTACTTACTTCATTATTCGCTTTTATATACTTTCTGTATATAATCAGTTCATCCTTATCGGGTACCTGATTGATAGGGATTATATTTTTTCATGTAACTATCTGGGCCGTTCTGTTATTGGCAGTCTGTCTCTCTGTCTTAAAATTATATAATAGTATAATGGCGGGACTTCCGCTGTAAAGGAAAAAGCATGATGAACCTCTAATAGAGAGAATACATCATGCTTTTCCATATTTGTATTTGCGGCTGACTTTTATTTAAAAAATCAATACTGGACGGCTGATCCTTGCCCACCCAGACCCCACCAGTATACGAAGCAGTCATCCCAATAAACCATAAATCATGATAATCATTTGTTGTACCGGTTTTTCCTCCTATATAAGCTACCTGTTTTTTGAAGCAATCGAACAGCTGCAGTATTAACCGATTTGGCCATTGCCTGATTGAGTGGAAGATTGCTATATGTTGAATGACCATAGTTCTCTGGGCAGTAATTTTCGATGCATATCGCTGAAGCGTCTATTTTTTGGATCCTTATTAGTTTTCAAATAAGGCGCATATACCAGCAATGGTTTAATCGTAGATCCTGGCTGACGAAAACTTTAATGGGCTCGATTAAATGTTGAGGGTTTATATGTTTTTCCCCCAATCAATGAGACAAGCTCATGAGTAGAATGATTAATAACTACCGCTGATGCTTCAACGTTTTTATAAGGCAGGATGCTACTAACGGCTGATTTGGCTTTTTCTGAATATCTGAATCGAGAAAAAGTGTGGATCGTAATTCCTGAATGCAGCAGTTCCGTGATGCGGTTATCTAATTTCTCTGTTAATTGATTAGATTCTTGTTCAGATAAACCAGAAAACTGATAACCATCCTGCTCTGCGACCAGCTGACGAAATTCAGCCAGCGTGTAATCGGTATAATCAGGAAATTCTTGGATTCGTTTGGAAAGATTTAATTTTATTGATTCTTTTAAAATTTGCTCTTTTTCTCCATTCGTTATGAAATTCTTATTCTCAAGTTGCTGCAGAAGTCTAACCTGGCGTTTTTTTGTATTTTGGAAATTAGTCAGCGGGTCATAAAGACTAGGGTTATTAGGAATTGCCGCTAGAAAAGAGAGTTCACCATGCTTGAGATTCTTTGCTGATTTGGAAAAATAAAAATGAGCAGCAGCTTCAATTCCATAGGAACTGTTACCATAGTAAATCGCAATTATGTAAGTATTTAATAGTTAATCTTTTGAAAAATCACGCTCAAGCTGATAGGCGTAAAGCAGTTCAGTTAATTTACGATTATATGTACGTTCATTTGTGAGGAATAAATTTCGAGCGAGCTGTTGTGTAATGGTGCTGCCCCCTTGATGAATTCCCCCGCTTTCCGTATTAATTATGAACGCTCTGCTAATAGCTGATAAATCAAACCCCTTATGTGAATAAAAATGCTGATCCTCTGAAACTACGTAAATATCCTTTAAAATTTGAGGGATATCAGCATCCTTTATATATTTCCGATTCTCTGTTTGATAGATTTCTCTGATAATTGTCCATCGGAATCTGTGATTGTACTGTTAAGCTGCATGGCTGATTGATCTATTTGTAAATTGGTGTCCAAAACATGATTGAGGCTTTGCAATTTGGAAAACTCATTCAGTGTTAATGTACTCAATCCGTATAAGGATGGAACCAGTAATAAAATCATACAAAATCCAATTGATTTTCTCATTTTTACCCACCTGGAATTCTATTCGTATATTTAACTATATCGTATTGATTTTATGGTTAAAAGAGGAAAATTTGGAAGGAGCAATAGATTACACGAAAACAAGGAGGTTGTATCATTGTGAAGAAGGATGACCACTATTTATTCATAGATTTTGAATTTACAATGCCAGAGGATCGAAATAATCCGAATGGGTTCTTTCCTGAAATCATTGAATATGGAATTATCGAGGTAAAGAGTGGAACAATAGTCAATCAATACAATTCTTATGTCCTGCCCAGAGTATTTCAGTCGTTAACGAACCGATGTAAGAACTTTTTGCACATTACCGAAGATGATCTTAAGACAGGGGTGGAATTTGATGTTTTTCACAGTTTACTGCGAGAATTGGATCATCCTAACTCTCCAACGATTGCTACATGGGGAAACATGGATATGAAGGTGTTAAAGCAAAACTGTCAGTATTCAGGACATATATTCCCTTTAACGGGAAAGCAATTGGATTTATCGATTGAGTATCAAAAATTCTTTGGTGACCGAAATCAGACAGGCCTATGGAAAGCAGTTCAGCAATATGGGGACAAGGCTAAAGGCGTTTGGCATCGTGCTTTGGATGATGCCAGAATGACTTATGAACTGTTTACATTAATTGAGCAGGACAGGAGGTATGTGGATAACTATAAGCCAACGACAATCGGAGACGTTGTGGATTTTTCACAGTTATTTAATGGGTTGACGTAAAAAACCAAATCAGTAAAGAGTGATTTGGTTTTTTATGTTTATCATATTGGAAAATACTCGCGCTCTATATTCGATATAGCTGACAAAGACATATCTGACCACTTTGATTCTTCTTTTTGCAATTCCTGTTTTAATGTTTCAAGAGACTGGCGCAGGGATTCTGTGTAATCAGGAATTTCCCCTTTAAACGGTTTCACCATGTTTACCGGTATGTTGGTTTGTTCCCTGTAAGCTAAAGCCTTTCGCTCATGGAAAAAATCAACTTCTGTTTGTTTTGGATGATGAAGATCTCCCTGCATAGGGTGCTTTAATACAGCCAGTATTTTAACAACCATATATCCATTTGTTCGGATATTGGTGATTTCGCCTACATATTTACCGGTTTTATAATGTGCAATCACTTGGTCGCCAATAGTGAGTTCATTCATTTTTATCCCCCATTCATATCTGTTCTTCTCTATCATACCGATGTACCATAATCAATCCTATAAAAAGCTCTTCAGAAAGATGCTTTTTTTTTGAGAATCGTGTAAAGTGAAAAATTGGAGGTAGTTTAAATGAAATGGAAGACCATGATACTATTATTAATAATCCTCCTTGGTGCAGCGATTTGGAATCTGTATATAAAAGATAAGGTATTCCAATCTGGTGATCAAACAACTTTAAAGCTGGATCAAACCATTAAAGAGAAAGAAGGCGAAGATAAAATGACAGTATTACCTCAATTTACAGAAGTACAAGGTAATGAAAGATTAGTGGAGATGGTAACTAATAAAGGTTCCATCCAAATCAAATTATTCCCTGACCAAGCTCCTAAAGCGGTTGAAAATTTCCTGACTCATGCAGAAAATGGATACTACGAGGGGATCATTTTCCACCGCGTGATCAATGATTTCATGATTCAAGGCGGAGATCCAACTGGAACAGGAATGGGTGGAGAAAGCATTTGGGGTCAATCATTCGAAGATGAATTCACGATGGATTTATTTAATTTCCGTGGTGCTTTGTCTATGGCAAATGCCGGCCCTGGTACAAATGGAAGTCAATTCTTTATTGTTCAAAAAGGTGCTGTTGAAGCGAATCTAAAAGGACAAATGGAACAAGCGGGATATCCTCAGGAAGCAGTGGAAAAATACATGGAAATAGGCGGAACTCCTTGGCTTGACCACAGACATACCGTGTTTGGACAAGTTACTGAAGGAATGGGTGTTGTAGATGACATCGCAACTACTAAAGTAGGTCCTAACGATAAACCGGTTTATGATGTAGTGATTGAAAAAATCAACATACTAAAATAATCCCTATAATGTAAGTAGGCTGTCGATGACTCGGCAGCTTTTTTCTTATTTATAAATGAGGATAATCAAATATCACTTATACTCACCCTGGTCGTGTTATAATATGGTTAAAATTCAAATGTTTTCAAATCAGGAAGGGGTGTCTCCAAACATGTCTCAGCCATTAGCGTTTATTATAGGATTATTCTTGTATTTTCCTGAAGATAAAAGAGAATACATTCCAGCCGGATTAACGATGGCCATTTTTACATTGTTTGCAGTGTTAACGATGCGGTTTATCATTGTTTATAATCGTAAGCAGGTACAGAAGGCAAAGGAATTGGAAGAAAAATTAAAAGAGCAAAATATTCAATGATGGCTGCACATGCAAAGTGTGCAGTTTTTTTTTGCCGAAATCTGAGTGGATTCTTCTTAAAATTAAACAAGCATTTGCCAGACTGATTGGCAAATGCTTGTTACATAATTAGTTGAGGTCTTGGAATGCTTCGTGCAATCTGCGCAAGCCCTCAGTGAGAGTGTCCTTAGAGCACCCTATATTCATTCGAACAAATCCTTGGCCATCCTGCCCATATTTCGCACCGGGTTCAAGAGCCAATTTCCCTTTATGGATGAGCCTTTCTGTGATTTCAATATCTGATATTCCTAAATCCCGTAAATCGATCCAAACAAGGAAAGATGCTTGAGGAATCATGATGTTTATTTTCGGTAAATGCTTAGAAACATAATCAGTCAGGATTTCAATATTCTCTTCAATTTTGGATACGGTCTCACTCACCCACTCAGCACCATGGGTGTAGGCCGCTTCCATGGCAGTATAGGCAAGTACATTAATGCCCCCAATACCTTGCTTGAGGAATTGCTGTTCCATTTTTAAGAGGTAATCTTTATTTTCACTTAGGATCAGAGAGCCATGCAATCCAGCGATATTAAAGGTTTTACTAGGAGCCATCAGTGTAATAACATCTTTGCTGATGATTCCGGCAGGTGTGTGAATATTGTCATAAAGAATCAGGTCAGCGTGAATTTCATCGGAAATGACAGGCACTTGATAGTGCTGACATAGGCTAATCATTCTCTCAAGGTCTTTCTTTGCCCAAACCGTTCCGCCAGGATTGTGCGGGCTGCATAAGATGAATAATTTTACTCCATTACGAAGCTTGTTTTCAAAGTCTTCAAAATCAATTTCAAATTGATTTTGGTTGATTTTCATTCTATTGGTAACAAGAGTTCGGCCATTACTTTTAACGACATTATGAAATGGACCGTAGACAGGTGTTTGAATCATCACTTGATCTCCAGCTTCAGTAAATGCAAGAACAGCTGCTGATAAGGACGGAACTACACCTGGACTAAAAGAAATATTTTCTCTTTTAAGCGACCATTTATGCTTTTCGTTCATCCAATTTATGATAGCCTGGTATACAGAATCGGAGGCATATGTATATCCGAATATTGGGTGCTGTATGCGGGTAATTAAAGCTTCCTGTACCTGAACAGGCGAAGCCCAGTCCATGTCTGCCACCCACATTGGCCATAAGTCACTGCCTGCGAATAATGAATCAACGTTATCCCATTTATACGAAGCTGTTCCTTTACGATCTATAATGGTTTCTGTATTTGTTGTACTGTTCATTTTTTCACCCCGCCTTTATATGATTCCCTTATTTTATCATATATTTACAGACTGGCAGTTTTAGAAGATTTATTAATTGGCTTGTTTTCTCAAATAAATATGGTATGTGAGATGAAAATAATTGATTACATATTCATATGTATAAAATGAGTGTTATAATGGAAAAAGTTTAATTTAAATTAAATTTTCAGATATCTTTATATCTAATGATACTTTTAATGGAGGTGAGGGTATGAACCTTACAGCTAAGGAAATTGAGATTTTGAATATTCTCGAAGAAAACGCCAGAATCCCTCTGGATGATATAGTAAAAATGACAGCAATGTCTAAAGAGGAAGTTGAACTAGCCTTAAAAAAACTGAAAGAATCCAATATTATTGTTGGCTATGCCGCTTTGGTCGATTGGTCGAAAGTTAAAGATCACGAAGGAGTTACTGCCATGATTGATGTGAAAGTAACCCCTAAAAGAGGCGTAGGCTTTGATGAGACAGCAAAACGAATTTATCGCTATGAAGAGGTCACATCCGTTTATTTAATGTCAGGTGCTTATGACTTATCTGTGGTCATTGAGGGCAAGTCGATGAATGAGGTAGCGCGATTTGTTTCAGACAAATTATCGACTCTTGATTCAGTTATTTCTACAACGACTCACTTTATTCTTAAAAAGTATAAACATGATGGGACTGTATTTGCACCTCTTGATGAGGATAAAAGGATTGTGATAACTCCATGATTAAAACGAGTTATCTATCTGATACGGCTCGAGAAATGAAGCCCTCCGGAATACGTAAATTTTTTGATTTGGCAGCAGGCATGGAAGGTATCGTTTCGCTTGGTGTAGGTGAGCCAGATTTTGTTACTCCGTGGCGATACAGGGAAGCTGCTATCCTCTCGATGGAAGAAGGCTATACGTCTTACACAGCAAATGCAGGATTGCTTGATTTACGCGAGGAAATTGCAGCCTATATGAGTAGACGTTTTCAGGTAACATACTCCCCTGAAAATCAAATTATTGTAACTGTAGGTGCAAGTCAGGCAATCGATATCGCCTTACGAGCCATTCTCAACCTAGGAGAAGAAGTAATAGTCGTTGAACCATGCTTCGTATCCTATGCTCCATTAGTGGCATTGGCAGGAGGTAAGCCTGTTTCGGTTGGAACCATGAAAGAATCTGATTTTAAACTGTTACCCGAACAGTTAGAAGCAGCTATAACACCGAAAACGAAGGCGATTATGATTTGTTCACCCAATAATCCAACAGGAACCCAATTGTCTAAGGATGATTTGAAAGCATTAGCTGAAATTGCTATTAAACATGATGTTCTTGTGATTTCCGATGAAATCTATGCGGAACTTGTTTATGATGACGCGTATACCAGCTTTGCAGCCATTGAAGGGATGTATGAACGGACGATTTTAATATCAGGCTTCTCAAAGGGATTTGCTATGACAGGCTGGAGGCTTGGTTTTGTATGTGCAAACAAAGAAATCTCTGAAGCTATGCTGAAAATCCACCAGTATGCGATTATGTGTGCCCCTACATCTGCCCAATATGCTGCTTTGGAGGCCCTGCGATATGGGGCGGGATATGTGGAAGAAATGCGTATGAGCTATAATCATCGAAGAAATTATATTGTTAGTTCATTTAATGAGATTGGTTTGAAGTGCCACACACCGGGTGGAGCATTTTATGCTTTTCCATCCATTGAATCTACTGGCATGAGCTCTGAAGAATTTGCAGAAAAATTATTGATTGAGGAAAAGGTAGCAGTAGTACCAGGCAATGTATTTGGTATAGGCGGAGAAGGGCATATCCGTTGCTCTTACGCTACATCTATCGATCAATTACGGGAAGCCTTAACCAGAATTGAACGATTTTTAAACAATCATTCATAAATTTCCTTATGGACTTTTACTAAGAGTTTTCTGAGTATAGGGAAAAGATTTTCAAATATAAAAAATGAGGGGGCAACCATAAGTCGTTAAATGACCTATGGTTGCCCCTTTGTTTGGTTGAGGCCAACAGGATGTTGGTCACAAAGGCGTTGCCACACGACGTGGCGTTCTTAGTCTTTGTTCCTTGAAACAGTCGCCTCAGCCTTTTAATCAATCCAGCTTCAACTCCTAGTCCCTCGAGTCATAAGGATAGCCACTGCGGGAGGGAAGAACACCTCCCTGCGTGCCTCTCTCTTATGCTTTTCGGGCCTGGGCAGTCGTTTCAGCCTTTTAGTTAATCTAGCTTCAGGGCCTAGGAGCTCGGGACATAAGCATAGCCTCTACGGGGGAAGAACATCCCCTCCGAGCCTCTGTCTTATGCTCCTCGCTCCTGGGCAAGGCCCTTCAGCTTTTTAGTTAATCCAGCTTCGGCTCCTAGGAGCTCGAGTCATAAGCAAATACTCTGCGGGAGAAAAACCTCCCTCCGAGTATTCGTCTTATGCTTGTCGCTCCTGGGCAGTCGCCTCAGCCTTTTAGTTAATCCAGCTTCAACGGCTAGAAGCTCAGGACATAAGAAAAGCCACTGCGGGGAAGACCATTCCCTTCGTGGCTTTCTCTTATGCTCCTCGCTTCTGAACGAGCCGTTTCAGCTTTTTAAGTTCCCCATTATCCTTAGGAAGTCGGCTTCGGTTATGTCTTGGGTTTTCTTTAGTATTAATTTCGCTCGCTTTTGCCCCATTGTGTTGATGAGGTGATGGAGTTCGGGATCTAGTTGGCATGGTCCTGTTGGATTGGCGTGCTCCATTAATTCGGAGGCAGGGCAATCCAATGCAGTTGAAATAGTCAGGAGAACCTGGAGGCTTGGTGTTATTTCATTTTCCTCGTATTGCTCAAGTTTGTGAGTGCCGATTCTGGAGCGTAACGCTAGCTCTTCCACACTCATTCCTTTGTCAATTCTGTACTTACGAATATTTTCTCCAATTGTAGCCATTATCAATCCCTCCCGATATTAATAGTTCTCCTTATATTCTACCACCTTACTAAATAATTCCAATAGAGTTCAGGAAGACTAATAAAATTGCGGCAGGGCATACGTAACGGACTAGGATATACCAACCGTTAAACATCCAGTATTTCAATTTCGAGCCATTTTGTAACTCTGTTCTGACTGCGTTTTTATCCATAACGTAACCTATAAATATAGAGATAAATAGTGAACCGAGCGGCAGGGCAAGATTTGAAACAATAAAATCTGCCAGATCAAAGAATGTTTTCCCTGCAATATGAACATCATTTAAAATGCCATAGGATAAAGCACTCGGAATCCCTACAATGAAAGTGATGACTCCAGCCAGCCATGCGGATGATTTTCGTTTTTCGGGATTTTCTTTTGAAATGACTGCTACAACAATTTCCAAAATGGAAAAGGCTGAGGTAAGAGTCGCAAATAACAATAAGATCATAAAGATGATCATGAAAAATCCTCCGAATGCGATCTCATTAAATACAGCTGGTAGTATGACAAAAACTAGTCCTGGACCTGATGCAGGATCATATCCTAACGCGAATACAGCAGGGAAGATAACAAGTCCTGCTAATAAGGAGATTAAAATATTTAATCCCACAACTGAAAAGCCAGATTTCATCAAATTCTCGTTTTTCGGCAAATAGGAAGCGTAGGTCACCATTACCGATGTTCCCACACTAAGAGCGAAAAAGGCTTGTCCAAGTGCCAGCAATACGGATTCACCCGTGATTTTATTGAAGTCTGGCTGCAAGAAGAATCTAACACCTTCCATAGCTCCATCCAAGGTTAACGATCGAACGGCCAATATAATAAACAAAATGAATAATGCCGGCATCATATACTTGCTTGCCCGTTCAATCCCTTTTTTGATTCCTCCCTGAACCACCCATATTGTCAATAGTATGAACAGAATCTGGGAAATGATTGATTCATATGGATTTTCAATAATGTTATTAAATAATGATTCATAATTAGCTACCCCTGTTATCTGCCCAAGTAGACTTCTGCCTAGATAGGATAAAATCCAGCCGCCTACCACACTGTAAAAGGATAGCAACAGAACGGAAGCAATTACACCCATCCACCCCATTAAAAACCATTTAGAATTAGGGGCTATAACTTTATAGGCACTGACTGCATCCTTTTGTGCGTTTCTTCCAATAACAAATTCGGAAATTAAAATAGGAGCACCGATAAAGAGTGTGAACGCAATAAATAAAAGGAAGAAGGCCGCACCGCCATTTGTTCCAGCCATATAAGGGAATTTCCAAATGGCCCCCAGTCCGATTGCTGAACCGGCAGCAGCTAAAATAAAACCAATCTTTGATGACCATTGTTCATGTGTTTGCATGTATGCACCTCATAGCTTGTAATCTTATTAATCGTATTATAGTAGCATTATACAGGAATAATTGCCAGAATATTAAATCTGATTAAACAGGTAAGTTATTCCTGCCGATAAAGGTGTTTATTATTAGGCAATAGGGTAAATAAAAATAGAAAGGTATGTAGGTCATTTTTGATAATGGTTAAACATTGTGCTATAATTTTATATTGCGTATATAAACGAAAAATTTAAACATTTATAGGAGTGTTATTATGACTACAAAATATGAAGTAGGTCAAATTCTTACAGGTAAAGTAACTGGCATTCAGCCTTACGGAGCATTCGTTGCTTTAGACGAAAATACACAAGGACTCGTTCATATTTCCGAAATTACGTACGGTTTTGTGAAAGATATTAATGATCAATTAAAATTAGGCGATGAAGTTAAAGTTAAAGTTCTTTCCGTTAATGAAGAAGCTGGGAAAATCGCTCTATCTATTCGTGCTACAGAAGAGCCACCAGCAGTTAAACAGGAAGCTCGTAAACCTAAGAAAAAATCTCAACAAAGTTCAGTTAAAGTTCCGCCTGCTGAAACACCACAAGGATTCAATACACTTAAAGATAAATTGGAAGAGTGGATTGAACAATCCAAACGCGAAGATCTTATTAAAAAATAATTGAATTGATTTCTGAAACTGCCCTTATCACTTGTTTCGACTGTGATAATGGGCAGTTTTTTGTTGTTAACAGTTATTAATTCCAATTGTACGTAAATTATCGGATAATATAGACAAGACTCAACTTATCGTTTAATTGGGTTTTTAGTCGAATAGAATTATACCTTATACGAAAGCAAAACTTAGATAGGGGGCCGATTCATGTGACAAAGACAACTGTTTCCAACGAAGTGATTGAACAAACAGAACAATATGGTGCCAAGAATTATCACCCATTGCCGATTGTTATAGCTGAAGCTGAGGGTGTTTGGGTAAAGGATCCAGAGGGCAACCGATATATGGACATGCTGAGCGCTTATTCGGCTGTAAACCAGGGGCATCGTCACCCAAGAATTATTCAGGCCTTAAAGGAGCAAGCAGATCGTGTAACTCTGACGTCAAGAGCTTTTCATAATGATCAGCTTGGTCCATGGTATGAAAAAATTTGTAAGCTAGCAAACAAAGACAAAGCACTTCCTATGAATACTGGCGCGGAGGCGGTTGAAACAGCTTTTAAAGCTGCAAGAAGATGGGCCTATGACGTAAAAGGAGTGGAAAAGGACAAGGCAGAATTTATCGCCTGCACTGGGAACTTTCATGGCAGAACGATGCTTGCTGTTTCTCTTTCTTCTGATGAGGAATATAAAAGAGGTTTTGGTCCTATGCTGCCAGGCATTAAGCTTATCCCATTTGGCGATATAGAAGCTTTAAAGGAAGCGATTACTCCCAATACAGCAGGCTTTTTGATTGAGCCGATCCAAGGTGAAGCAGGAATTAATATACCTTCTGAAGGGTTCCTTAAGGAAGCATATAATGTATGTAAGGCTAATGATGTTTTATTTATTGCAGATGAGATTCAGGTAGGGCTTTGCAGAACGGGCAGGATGTTTGCGTGTGAGTGGGAGGATGTTGTTCCTGATATTTATATTTTGGGTAAGGCCCTTGGTGGCGGAGTATTCCCAATTTCCTGTATTCTGGCCAATCATGATATTCTTGATGTTTTTAATCCGGGATCCCATGGATCTACATTTGGTGGTAACCCATTAGCCTGCGCAGTATCTATGGAGGCTATTGATGTGTTAGTTGAAGAGAACTTGGCTGGAAAATCCGAACAGCTGGGAGCCTATCTGAGTGAAGAATTAAGGAAGATTGAAAATCCTATTATAAAAGAAATCAGAGGCCGTGGTTTATTTATTGGTATGGAATTAACGGAATCAGCACGCCCATATTGTGAACGGTTAAAGGATGAGGGCTTATTATGTAAGGAAACTCATGATAATGTCATCCGTTTTGCCCCACCACTTATCATTACCAAAGAAGAGCTTGATTGGGCGATTTCAAAAATTAAAAAGGTATTGTCTGTATAAATGAATAGGCCCATCCAAATAAAGGGATGGGCCTATTCTAGATATTATGATTTTGATGGATTTGGTTGTTCCTGGCTGCTTGTTTGTTCGCTTGGCTTGAATAGTAATCCAAGATTGACAAGGCCTGCAATTCCAACAAGTGCATAAATAACACGTGCGAAACCACCAGCTTGGCTTCCGCCCCCAAAAACAGTGGCAACCAAATCGAATTGGAAAAATCCGATAAGTCCCCAGTTAATGGCGCCTATAATTGTTAAGACAAGTGCGGTACGTTGTATACCACTCATTTGATTTCCTCCTTCAAAAAGCATGGTTCAGTTATAGAGTGGTTAAAAAAAGAAAATATTATACATGATTTTAGGTTTTATTAATGAAATTAAAGGAATTAAAGATAAAGAAAACGGAATAATAAGGAGGAAATAGAATTATGCAAAATTTTACATATAAAAATCCGACAAATTTAGTATTTGGTAAGGATACAGTTAAAGAACTGAAAAATTTAATACCAGCCGATTCAAAAAATATTTTATTAATTTATGGTGGGGGAAGCATAAAGAAAAATGGCTTATATGATCGTGTTGTTGATGAGCTGAAGCACAGAGAACTAACCTATCATGAATTATCTGGAGTAGAACCAAATCCGCGTATCTCTACTGTGCGCAAAGGTGTCGATATATGCCGAGAAAATGAGGTTGATTTTCTTTTAGCTATTGGCGGAGGTAGTGTTATTGATTGTACGAAGGCAATTGCGGCAGGTGTTGTGTATGAGGGAGATCCATGGGATTTAGTCACCAAGAAAGCCAAAGTAAAGGGCGCTATGCCGTTTGGTACAGTTTTAACACTGGCAGCCACAGGCTCTGAAATGAACTCTGGCAGTGTGATTACGAATTGGGAGACACAGGAGAAGCACGGGTGGGGTTCACCATATACATACCCTCAGTTTTCTATCCTTGATCCGGTTAATACGTTCACAGTTCCTCGCGATCAGACGATTTATGGAATGGTTGATATGATGTCACATGTGTTGGAAACATATTTTAACCACACAGAAAATACACCTTTACAGGATAGAATGTGTGAATCAGTGTTAAAAACAGTTAAAGAAACGGCTCCGAAATTATTGAACGATATGGAAAATTATCAATATCGGGAAACTATTCTTTACTGTGGAACGGTGGCTTTAAATGGTACATTGAGTGTGGGTATCCGTGGCGATTGGGCAACGCATAATATCGAACATGCTGTGTCAGCTGTCTATGATATTCCTCATGCAGGGGGGCTTGCAATCTTATTTCCAAACTGGATGAAGCACTGTATGCACGAAAATCTTGATAAGTTAGTCAGATTGGGAACTGAGGTATTTGACGTGGATCCAGCTGGTAAATCAAAAGAGGAAATCGCTAATGATTGTATCCGTAATATAAGAGATTTCTGGACAGGAATCGGCGCTCCATCCAGATTGGCTGATTATGATATAGACGATTCCAAAATAGAGTTAATAGCAGACAAAGCAATGGTGAACGGTGAATTCGGAAACTTTAAGAAGCTTAACAAAGAGGATGTACTATCTATTCTCAAAGCATCTTTATAGTTTGAAAAAAAGGTCTTCCTGTAAGACCTTTTTCTCAATGTTACGAAATGTAAACGCTTGAAATTTTTGAAGCTATTAGTCGCAACTTGATTATCATTTTCGGATTCTGTAAAGTGAAAATGAGGAAACTGAATGGAGGACAAAAAATGACTCATATTAAATTTGATTATTCAAAAGCACTAGAATTTTTCCAAGAGCATGAAGTGTCTTATATGAAGGATACTGTAAAGCAACTGCATCATACAATCCATGAAAAAACAGGAGCTGGTAATGATTATCTTGGATGGTTATCTTTGCCTTCTGATTATGATAAAGAAGAGTTTGCACGTATAAAGAAAGCAGCAGAAAAGATTAAAAACGATTCTGATATCTTATTAGTTATTGGGATTGGCGGATCTTATCTTGGAGCTAGAGCGGCAATTGAAATGCTTCAACACAGCTTCTTTAATATTCTGCCTAGTGAAAAGCGTAAAGCTCCGCAAATCATTTTTGCAGGTAACAATATCAGTTCTACATATATGCGCGATTTAATGGATCTTCTTGAAGGAAAAGATTTCTCGATTAATGTTATATCTAAATCCGGTACAACTACTGAACCAGCGATTGCCTTCCGTATTTTCCGTAAGCTATTGGAAGAAAAATATGGCGCAGAAGCAGCAAAGGGCCGCATTTATGCAACTACAGATAAAGCTAGAGGCGCTTTAAAAACAGTTGCTGATGAAGAAGGGTTTGAAACATTTGTCATTCCTGATGATGTAGGCGGACGTTATTCTGTTCTTACAGCTGTTGGATTACTGCCGATTGCTGCAAGCGGAGCGGATATCGATGTTATCATGAAAGGTGCAGCTGCAGCTGAGCAAGATTATTCTGAATCTGAATTAGAGAACAATGAGGCGTATCAATATGCAGTTGTTCGTAATCTTCTTTATCGTAAAGGGAAAACCATTGAGATGTTGATTAACTATGAGCCATCCTTACAGTATTTCTCCGAGTGGTGGAAACAGCTCTTTGGTGAAAGTGAAGGAAAAGATCAAAAAGGAGTTTATCCATCTTCTGCGAACTTCTCAACTGATCTTCACTCATTAGGACAATACGTGCAGGAAGGTCGCAGAGATCTGTTTGAAACAGTTATAAAAGTAGAAAAGCCACGCCATGAATTAGTTCTTGAAGAGGCAGCAAATGATTTGGATAACCTCAATTATTTAGCTGGACAAACAGTAGATTTCGTGAATAATAAGGCATTTGAGGGTACATTATTAGCTCATACAGATGGCGGAGTTCCGAACTTGGTTGTGAGCATTCCGGCACTTGATGAATATACATTTGGTTATATGGTCTACTTCTTCGAAAAAGCATGCGCAATGAGCTGCTATTTAATGGGGGTAAATCCATTTGATCAACCAGGTGTCGAAGCATATAAAGTTAATATGTTCGCTTTACTTGGCAAAGCTGGCTTTGAAGAAAAGAAAGCTGAGCTTGAAAAACGATTAAATTCTTAATATTATGTTCGTGCAAAAAATACCCGGTAAATGAACCGGGTATTTTTTATATGTACCATAGTTGAGAATATTAGGTGTTGAAGGCTGCCAATACCAGACATACCTTTCCTTCTATCAGTGGATATTAATAAAGGATCTAAAGGAAGGAAGGGATAACATGATTGAAATACCATCACGTCTAACAAATACTATAACAAATTATGTGTATGCCCATCATCAGCTTGGAAGCCATGGGTTTATCGTTGGCGGGAACTGGGATTATAAGCATGGTTATTTTGATTATCTAATGGATAGCGGTAGTAAATCAAATTATATTAGGATTCCCTTTACCACCATTAAGGGGTCTATAGAAGATAAAAACGGAGTAATCCGCTTTGGGACTCCTTACTTATTATCTTATGAAGCTAAAACCGGTGCCCAATTTTATATGAATCACCACCCATATTCAGATGAATGTGAATTTGATCATTACTCAAATCCATCAGATAATGTGTACGGTGGTGATTCAGGTTTGGAAAGATATTTAGATCTAGGCAGAGTATTAGTAAATGAAGCGGAAATTGCTGTGTTGGGATATGAATAAAATTATCTTGAAGACGGCTCTTGTTCGACTGTTTCTATAATGGTTTGGCTAATAATCGTATTAGTTGCAATAATACGATCTGCACCAGCTCGTTTGGCATTTTTCATTTGAAAGGGAGCCATTATTTCACAAATACAAGTGGCTTCTGGATAAAGGCCTTTAATACACAGTAAGGAAGCGATGACATGCAAATCAGAAGCACGTTCAGTTTTCGAGCGATCTGCTGTTAAAATGATGAATTCACTCTCGGTTACATTTGCATGAATCCATGTCTGTTCATTTGTACTGTCATTTTTCAAAAAAAAGATATGAGTGTCTGGCATTGGATGAGATTCTAATGTCTCGTCTATGATGACTATATTTCTTCGTGGATTCTCCTTATGCCATGTATCGATTAGCATTTTAGTACATTCATTCCAACCAACTATAATAAGATGCTTACGTTTTGTATAGATGGCAGAACCAAGCTGCAGGGCTGTCTGCCGTTTAATCACATAGGATGACATAGATGCGTAGTAGTAAGAAACAAATGCTGCACCAATTAAGATTAATGTACTGGCAGTTAACCTCCCTAAAAGAGTTTTGGGCACAATTTCGCCATACCCCACAGTTGTAATTGATTCAATGGTAAACCATATTCCTTCACCAATGTTGGTAAATGTTGAAGGCTCAATCAGATGCATAAGGATTCCATAGACCAGAATAATGCCAACGATAATAATAATCAGACGAGCAACTAAATGAAGTTTATTGAAAATATACTGAGCAGTATTCATACGTCGTCCTCGCTCTTATCAAAAATCTATTCAATCTAAAATTCCATTGTCCACAACTTTTATTTTAACAGTTGGGTTAATCTCAACTTTTTTTAAATCTAACTTTCCATTCTTCTTATACTCATCAAACAATTTTGGATCCTTAACCATCAGCTTACGGCCAAGCGCGAGTGCATCGCAATTGCTTTTCACTAACGTATCAGTTACTTTTCTAGCTTGTTTCGTTAAGTCCTTAGAAATATGCTCCTCAAGGGTTTTAATTTCGTCCTCTTTAAGCAAACCCTTTGTATATTCAGATACAGAAACCCTTAAGTTTAATGAAACTGTATAGACCGGTTTAGAGTCCTTGATTTTTAATTTTATTTTATGGGTGTTTTTTCGAATAAAAAAGCTAACCTTTTCATCAATTTCATTTTTTTTCTCCGGATTATTTATTGTAAATTGAGTATAGGTTCCTTCTTTGCCAACCATTAATAAGTATAAAGAAGAGTCCTCCCCAATTAAATTTTTACCGGTATAACTTAAGTTATCGAATAAAGCTACTCCCTTTACTTTTACCAGGCCACCCTTAAGTTTTTCTACATAGGGAAGGACAAAATCCTGACCTGGATCAAACATGGCAGGCATAATCGTAGCTAATGATTGCTCAGGAATCATGGAATGGTCTTCTGCACTGTCGAGTAACTCTTGTATGGCTCTACTAATTAAAGTGCCCTTAATATACTCGTCTTTTAAAATGTCTCGTGATTTTCCTTTTGTAATCAAGACTTTTGCGTTTACATTACTTTTTGCATCACGATATAACACATCCAGCAGGGGATAGATATCTGTTTTCGCCAATTCCTCGCCTATTAAAACATTACTTAATTTATTTATTGAGAATTCGCCGGGCGTAATTTGATTCATTTTTTCCCTTAAAATTAATGGAGATGCTCCCTTTACTTTATAACTGGTATTATAGGGTTCTATTTGTCCCCCACCTGCAGGCTTTAATGCACGAATAATTGTAATTAATTCCAGTGGTTCCGGGCCTTTAGCTTTGTCAAAACCTAAACTGAATGCCAGGGAAGTTTTAGATAAAAAATTTTGGTCCCAGCATCCTGTGGTAGCAATCAATATTGATAATATTAAACCTATCTTTAATAGTTTCATGGATCAATCACCTGCCTGATTTTGATGACTCTGGTTTATTTTTCGAATCATAGCAATAGCCAGTAGAAGAATGGGAAACCCTATCATGAACACATAAGTAAAGGGTAGCAAATAATTATTAAGACGAATCATGTTATCCTGCGCTTCCGGAAAAAGAGCACATAGAAGTGAGATTATCAAAGTAATAACCAATACAATGATTTTTTTGTTCTTGAATCGAGTATTTTCTGATATTCCTATTCCTGCTATAAAAATATATAGGACATAGGAAACGAGCATTGGAGAAATCCAGGCGCACATAATAATCAAATCCATCCGTTCAAAAATGCTAAGTATCGTCAATATTTTTAGTAAATAGAGAACTGGAATTGGAACTAGACCTAATGAATATGTACCAAAATGGGCAAGACAGATTACTAATAAAACAAGATAAATCAATGAAATAGTCAGGATTGAAAAAGTAATTACTCTTTTTTTTGTTTTTAATTTGTCATGAAGAAGTGGTAATAATACAAGTAATGAACTTAGGCCTGCATAACCAATCCCCATATGATATGAACCATTCAAAATTTTAGTAACCGGAACATCCCCAACTGGCAGTAGAAATAAAAGATGCATTTTAGGAATGGCAAAAGAAATAGAGAACAGGAGAAAGCCTGTTAACGCCAGGAATGTTATGCCGCTGAACCGCGCGAGTGTAGTTATCGTCCCTTTGGCTATATAGAGTCCCATTAAAATAAAGATTAGGTAAACAACAAATAGCGGTGTGACAGGCAGTGTCCATTCCTTTGATAAATACGTAAAATATAAAGCCGTATAGGTAGCAAGGCCAATGAAATAGATGATATACAGCCAATTCATTATTTTTCCGATCCATTTGCTTGTTAGAATCTCTGTCATTTGGAATAGATTCTTATCCGGTAATCGTTTATGCAATGAAAAGATGACCCATCCAATTAGTTGAAAGAAGATTAAAGTGATGATGGCAGATATCCAGGCATTATGTTTACTATGCTCATTAACAAGATAAGGAATGGCAAAAATCATGACAGAGCTAACGGATTGGACGGTTAAAAAGTATAATTGGTGAGCTGACAATAACTTTTTATTAGAAGCTATCATAGTCCATTTAACTCTCCTTCTTAAATGGTATTTTGAATAGCATTTTCGACAAGCTTTTAAAATTAAACGGCGCGACCGGTGCTAAATAAGGTTTTCCCATAGATTCCAATTCACATAAATGATAGATAATTAAAGTGAATCCAATCGCTATTCCAACTAAGCCAAAAATATAAGTTATAATGATGAGCGGGAAGTTTAGAATACGAATCATTTGTGCGACTTCCTGATTTGGAATAGTAAATGCCGAAATGGCTGTAATCGCAATCACGATTAACATCGTATTAGAAACCAGGTTAGCCTGAACAATTGCAGTACCTATGACCAAAGCACCTACCACACCAATCGTTGGTGAAACGGAACTGGGTAAACGGATGGCGGATTCCTTAAGAAGTTCCAATATGACCACCATAATAAGAGCTTCGATTAAGGGGGAGTAGGGAATGTTCTCCAAAGATCCTTTAACATTTGCTACAAGATTTAACGGGATAATCTCGAAATCAAATGATACAAGAGCGATATAAAATGATGGTAAGGTAATGGCCAGAAATAAGGCAAACAGGCGTAAAATCCGTTCAAATGAGCTTATATAAAAACGGCTTTCAATATCATCCGCTGCATGAAAAAAAGTAAAGAATGTAATTGGCATCAGGAAGACAGTAGAGCTTCCTTCAGTCATTAAGCCAACGGCACCCATTGATAAGTGATGTGCAACCCGATTGGGTTTTTCTGTATTCAAAATTTGCGGAAATGGTGAATAAACAGAGTCTTCTATATAATTTTGAATAACTTCTGTATTGATAGCTGTATCAAGATGAATAGAGTCTAATTTTTTTTCTATTTTTTCTATAACCTCCGGGTCTGCTTTCCCATTTATATAAAAAAGAGCGGCAGTAGCCTTTGGATATGAACCAAGTGTTTTTGTTTTAACCACCAAGTTCTCCGTTTTGACCCTTTTTCTTATCAGATTTAAATTATCTTCAATTTTCTCTACAAACCCTTCATGAGAACCACGTATACTTTGTTCCGATGCAGGTTCCTCAATAGAACGAGTCTTAAAATCTGCTGCTTCTACTAAATAACAGGCTGTATCACCTTCTTTAAACAGAGCAATATTACCGTCGAGCATATTATTAATAATATCTTCAAAACAGGTATAAGCAGAAACATGTGCCACAGGTAAGTTAGCAGGGCTAAGTGAAGAGTTAACCACTAATGGTTCTATCAGAAAATGATCGATAATATCCTTTTTAACGATTGTTTTGATGAATGCCATTCCATATTTGTGATCACCATTTGAGAAATAACGTGTATCGAAATCTTGTGTATTAGAAAAGGCTGTTTTCAGTTTTTCAATATTATCTTCTACATGACAGGTTGTTTGTAAGCTCCGTATATCTGGAGTAGATGCCTCGTTCGATTGTACTTGTTCGTTAGTCTGGTTTGTCGTTCTCTTTTTAAAGAATTTCATATCCATCACCTAAACCTTAATTGATAAACGTTAGTATTAGTTAACTAAGGAATATTATTCAATTGATTGCAGGTGTGCTGGATTATGAATTGCTGCAAAACTTGATTGAAAATAAGATAGCCAAAAGTAATAGTAAGCAAATTAGGCCTTTGATTCATGGATAATTCTGGAGTTAAATCTTTTTGATTTAGTTTAGAGGGGGAGGAATATAAAAACCTCCGTTTACATTGATTTAAACGGAGGTTTATCTGTTATAAAATTTACTTTGTATTTGGATACTCAATTTCCTTTCTCCATTTTTTACGGTCCCTTTTATCTATTATCCATAAAAAAATAAATCTAAGTCCTAAGATAATGGAGATAAATACACCGGTTAATGTTACAAATAATGCTAAGTATTCGAGCCGATTATAACTTGATAATAAACTGGACCAATTTATATTCCCTTTAAGCTGTTCAGAAACTAAATTCATTCCGAATATTCCAGTTATGACAGAATAGAGAGTTAAAATTTGTAAAAGCATATTACCTTGTTTAGATGTGAAATTTTCTTGATATTGATTTAAACTTTGCAGCGTTGCACGTGTATCCTCGAATAGATCGTCTACCTTAAACCTTTCTCTTAGCCGGATAAAAATATCACGGCCCTTCGAGTTGGTTGCCAGTTCAAAAAAATAATAATTGGATGAGAAGGCATTGATCGCATGAATTAATTTTTCCACTTGTTTTGTATCCTGTGAAATTCTCACACGTGAGTATTCGTTTGCCACCTTAAGCAAGGTGATTTTATGAAATAAAGTGAGCATTAATCCGTAATAGTATTCGCCATAAAAAGTACTGGCAATATTATTAAATGCTTCATTTGTACGATTGGTTATACAAGCAATTCCCTGTTCATCGGGTATGTAATAAGTAAACGGTGCCCAACGGGTATAAACGATCGACTCCATATATTGATCAATAAATTGTTGATTATTGCAACTGATATATGGATTTTTATTTTGGGAATACCCATCCAGATTACCTAATCGGTAAACATCGTAATCCTCAATTTTTTCATCAGGTACTAATCCAATCAAGGACTGGACGTATAAATGATTATTTTCAAAAAATGGGAAGGATTCAAAGTAAGCATTATCTTCAGTGCTATCATCCATATATTTTTTAATTTCAGGCATGAGACAATCTAGCAAAAAGCGCTCAACATGTTCGAACTCCTGATCTTCATAGATTATTTTGGAAGTCGGCTGATTTTGTTCCATGATTCTAAATTCTGAAGCAAAATGAATAGCTTCAGTAAGATTCAATGATTGATCCTGGTCTTCCAAGTGAATACGTATGGTTAAAAAACCTAACTGATATGGACACACGGTTATATCAATGGATTCAACTACAAATTTGGTGCTGCAATACTTTGTTTGTAATGTACCAGAAACCAGATACATTTTGGAATACCGTTGAAATCCTTTCCCATCCTCCTTTTTAGGGAATAAAATTCGATTTGTAAAAGGAAGAAAAAAATTCTCCATATTTTCGTGATCTATTTCAAACCTGCCATAGAAATCGTCTTCTTTTTCAAGGTTATCCAGTCTAAACCATTTAAACTGATTTTTTTTCAATTTCTCAACCAAATCATCTTCCTTTCCGCGTATAAGCGAAAACGGGAACACAAATTGGAAGTTGGCACTGGAAACCTGTTTTTCAGTTATCGAGAGCTCTTTCATGAGAAAAATTCCTTTCTAAGTGCTTAATAAGCTTATTGAAGGTTTTTACCCTTGAAAGTGTGAAGTTAACCTGGATAAATTTTACGAAAAAAACACACAGATTGTATAAACCTGTGTGTTTTACTCTATTAATATTGGTAATAGGGGTTTGAATATTGTGATGGATCTGTGTCAAATTCCTCATAGGAATACGGATCGCGACCTTGAGATGAAAAGCCTCCATAACCTGATTGTCCTTGACCCCATCCTTGGCCCCACTGCTGTCCTTGCCAGCCGTGATGTGGGAATCCGTGGCCTCCGCCATATCCGTGATGTTGATGATGGTGATGGCCTGGATGGTAAGGCATATGGTGTCCATATCCTCCGCCTGAATAATGAGGGTATCCCATACCGCCGTGATATCCTTGATGATGTTGATGATGGCCCATACCACCACCATAATGACCGTGTTGCCCATAGCCACCACCACCGTGTTGCCCATAGCCACCACCACCGTGTTGTCCATGTCCATAACCGCTGCCATAATAGCCTTGTTGTCTCATTTCATGTGGGAAATTTACATTTTGCTGATCATATTCATTTGGCATTCCATTCACTCCTTCTGAACTGGTTCCTTATAGTATATGTGTCTATATAAAGAAGGAGCTTATTCGTCTAAAAGATGGGCGATGGCTCAAACAGAATGTATTGTATTATTTCCTTTTGTATGGTTTGTCTCTTTAATTTGCTTCCTTCTCTTTTTCCGTTCCAAAGTAGGCTCTAAATACCTTTTTCCCAATATCCATATTCATACGATGTCCATTTGATTGATACGCCCACGGTACTACAACACTTATGGCGATTTCCGGATTATCATGTGGTGCGTACGCAGCAAATGTGATATTCCATGTTTCCGGTTGTTCGGTTCCTGGTGTCCATTTTGGTCCATCATAGAAGGCTTCTGCTGTACCTGTCTTGCCAGCTGGTCTATATGGTTCTCTACCCATTTCTTTGTATCCGGTTCCTGTTGACGTTTGGGTAACAAGCCGTAACCCTTCTTTAACACGATTAATCCAATCTTCATTCATACTCAATTGGTTTTGGAATTTAGGTTCAATTTCTTGGAAGATTGGTCCAAGTTTTCCTTTTTCAAGTACTGGTTCACGAAGCTCCTTAACAACACGAGGCTGAATACGATATCCACCATTGGCGATGGTAGAGATATATTGCGCAAGCTGCAACGGAGTATATGTGTCATATTGCCCGATCGCCAAGTCCATCAGTTTACCGGCACCCAATTCTGTCCCCTTGTAGCCAATTTGTTCTCCGGGCAGATCGATACCTGTTCGTTTACCCAATCCAAACTCATAGAAATGATTTCGCATCATATCAAATGCTTCAGGTTTTACAGATAATGGTCCGTTCGGAACATAATTGCCTTCACCAATTGCAATAGCTGTTTTAAACATATACACATTGGATGATCGCTGTAAGGCAGTTAAGTCAGAAACGTACCCCATATTTGTATAGGATTTTTTTATAGGTGTTTCTTTTATGATCATTGGAGCATCATATAGAGTGGTTCCGGGATTAAGAACCCCTTCCTGATAACCGGTTAATACGGTGGCTGCTTTGACTGCCGACCCCATTGCATATGCAGTTGTATAAGTCCCTTGGGCAAAGTCCTTCATTTCATATTTATCTTTTTCGTCATCCCAAACATATTGTTTGCCTGCTAACGCTAATATTTCGCCAGTATTAGGATTCATGGCTACAACAAATGCTCGATCAAGATAAGGTGCATAATACGCTGCTTTTTTAGCTCTTAACTCTTCTTCAATAATGGTTTCCACTTTCTTTTGGAAATCTATGTCAATTGTCAGGACTAGGTCCTTTCCACGTTGACCATCACTAAGTTCTTCTATGGATAAAATATTTCCGCTTTTATCGAGTTTGTTTTTTGACTTAGCTTTTTGGCCATGTAAAATATCTTCATATTGAAGTTCAAGGTTTGAAACACCGACACGCTCGTTAAGACTGTATCCACGGGAAGAATAATATTCGACCTTTTCCTTTGGGAGACCTTCATCAGATGAGGTTGTTCTGCCAAGGATAGATCTTAAAGTACTGTCAAGCGGATATGCACGATTCCAATCGACTGAGGTATCGACTCCAGGCAATTCATCCAGATTTTCAGTGACCCGAGCCATTTCTTCATCGGTGACATCCTTATTCTTAACAATTTGTGGAGTCAAGTATGTTCCGCTGTTAAACTTACGGAAAATAGCGAGAGTTTTTAACTCTGCCTTTGTGAATGAAGATAACTCTTCTTCAGTGATACGCTCGAGCTGAAGTTTATATAATTCTTTATCCTTCTTATCAGAAAGCTCTTTTTTTGTTACTTTTTTCCCTGCTACCTTCGGATTCATAATAATCCAAAAGTCCTTGAGGTCCCGTTCTTTTATATCTTCCAGGTCATCTTTACTAATATCGATTAATTCAGATAGTTTCTCGGCTGTCTCTACCATTTCCTTTGTTTTTGCTGTTTTACTGCGCGTATAGGTGATTGCATTGACAGGTTGATTATCAACTATTAATTTATGATTTTTATCATAAATCAGGCCGCGTGGTACAGGTTTGTTAATGGTGATATCCTCTGTCCTTTCGACTTCTTTCTTGAAGGATTCACCATGAGCAATCTGTAAAAATCCTAATCGTAAAATTAAGGCTGTGAATAGTAAAAAGACAACAAAAAGTAATATATTTGTTCGCGTATTAACGGATTGCTTTTTTTTCTTTTTCTTTCGTTGGGGATTCTTCAATCTCTCAACCTCCAAAAATTATAAAAACTGTCTCATTTTCATTTTAATGGATTAATATGGATATTACTATTGATTTTGTTCTATTTTCATATTCAATTCGCAAGGGCGAAACAAATGATTGTTTTTAGATGGAAAAGAATGGGAAACTAGTAAATAGTATCTTTTTTACTTTAGGGAGGGGAATATAGGGATGAAGAGTATATGCTTTCCACAACAAATGTATATTAATGGAGAATGGAGAGACAGTGAAAATACAATAAATGTATATAATCCAGCTACATGCGAGGTGATAGGAAGCGTTCCGAATGGATCTGAATCTGATGCAAAGGATGCGGTTGAGGCAGCTTATAAGAGTGGAGTGGCATGGTCAAAATTTACTGCAGAGGAGCGGAGTACAAAACTCCGGGAATGGTCCAGATTAATAGATGTACATATAGATGAATTAGCAGAAATTATGACGCTTGAGCAGGGTAAACCATTTGAAGAGGCGAAAGGGGAATTACGCTACGCCAACAGTTTTATTACCTGGTTTGCTGAAGAGGGTAGACGTGTATACGGCGAGACAATCCCGGCATCTTCACCTAATAAACGGATATTCGTTCAAAAACAGCCTGTCGGGGTGATAGCAGCGATTACACCTTGGAATTTTCCGGCTGCCATGATTACGAGAAAAGTGGCACCGGCATTGGCAGCAGGATGTACGGTTGTTCTGAAGCCATCTGAAGAAACACCATTCACAGCCTTGAAATTGATTGAGTTGGCTGAAAAAGCTGATATCCCTGCCGGAGTCATTAATATTGTTACAGGTGATGCAAAGCGTATCGTGTCTGTTTGGCAGAAGGATTCAAGAGTCCGCAAAATTACATTCACCGGTTCGACTGAAGTAGGGAAGATTTTAATGAAAGATGCTGCAGATACGGTGAAGAAGATTTCTCTCGAACTAGGAGGACTTGCGCCTTTTATTGTAACAAAGCATGCTGATATTGAAAAAGCAGTTCAGGGAGCAATCGATTCCAAATTCCGTAATGCGGGTCAGACGTGTGTATGCGCCAACCGGATATTTGTCCAACAATCAATTATGGATGAATTTACTAATCTATACACGGAAAAAGTCAAACAATTAAAGGTAGGCAATGGATTGATAAAGGGAAATAATATTGGCCCGCTCATAAATGAGGAAGCTGTAAAAAAGGTTATGTCACACCTCGATGATGCGAAAGAAAAGGGCGCAACCATTCTTACAGGTGGATATGTTCCGAAAGACATGCCGGGACATTTTATAACTCCTGCAATTATCTCGGGTGCGACTGATGATATGCTGTGTATGAAAGAAGAAACCTTTGGCCCAATTGCTCCAATTTCAGTGTTTGATCAAGTTGAAGAAGCGGTAGAACGTGCAAATCATACACCATTTGGATTGGCTGCTTATGTTTTCTCGGATAATATTCGGGAGGCTGTTTGGATAGCTGAAAATCTGGAATATGGGATTGTTGGAGTTAATGATGGGTTGCCTTCAACAGCGCAGGCACCTTTTGGAGGATTTAAAGAGAGTGGACTGGGCAGAGAAGGAAGCCATTATGGAATAGATGAATATTTAGAGATTAAATACATTTCACTGGGTTTATAAAGAAGAGTGAGGGATTGTATCTATATGATGAAAAAATTTGAAAATCTTGATCGCGTAGGGAATGATCATACATTTCTGGATATGTATCGGTGGAATAAAGAACGGCGGAGAAAACAAAAGGATTTAAAAACTCAAATTAGCCGTGTTGATAACCCGCAGATTGAGGAGCTAAAAAGAAATCAATCCCGAACTTCTATAACCTGGATTGGCCATTCAACCTTTTTAATTCAAATGGCAGGGATAAATATTTTGACTGACCCAGTTTGGGCGAGGCGGATGGGTGTTCAAACCCGACTGACAGAACCGGGTTTGAAGATAGATGACCTACCATCAATCGATGCCGTTTTAATTTCTCATGGACATTATGATCATCTGGATTTCCCGACCATCCAAAAATTGAAGGGTGACCCGGTTTATTATGTACCCATTGGTCTGGGAAAAGCTTTCTTAAAAAGAGGGTATGGGAAAGTTCATGAAGCAAACTGGTGGGAGACATTCGTACATGGAGATGTATCTTTTCATTTTGTTCCTGCGCAGCATTGGACAAGACGAGGGGCTTTTGATATGAATACTTCCCACTGGGGAGGATGGGTGATTGAAAAAGTCAATACATCTGAAAAGGTCTATTTTGTTGGAGACACAGGTTATTTCAGAGGATTTAAAGATATAGCGGAGAAGTTCCAAATCAATTATGTACTTATGCCAATTGGAGCATATGAGCCTGAATGGTTTATGGCAAGCTCTCATATTAATCCTGAAGATGCTATCAAAGCATTTTTAGAATTGAAGGGGGACTATTTTATCCCTATGCATTACGGTGCCTATCGATTGGCTGATGATACAGGACCAGAAGCATTAGAGCGATTGTTGGATGAGTGGAGCAGGAGACAGTTGCAGAAAGAACAATTGAAGGCATTACTAATAGGAGAGACTTTGTGGGGGAATTAACAAGGGGCAGTCGCTAATATATTTATGCGACTGCCCCTTGTTTAATTTATTGGCCTTTTTTCAAGACGATTTGCCATTCGGCACTGCCTGTTTGTTCAAAATTAGTAATCTCATGACCTTCTTTTGCGGCCCAGCGCGGAATGCTTTCTGTTCCTTGGGTGCAATCAAAATTGATGATTAATTCTTCGCCAACAGCCATTTCTACCATTGCCACTTTCGCCTCTTCTAGTGGGAAGGGGCAAACCATTCCGTTTGTCTCGAGTACTTTTGCCATAATGTATACCCTCCTATTAAATTAGGCCACCGCTGTATTACCGGTACCTGCTTTTTGTTTTTTTTGTTTTCGGATAATTGTAAAGTAAGTAGCCGTCCATGTTCCTAATAAGAAGAAGACAACAGCAACCCAGCCTTGCCAAGTAAACAGAGCAGTATTTACAAGCCCATTTCCGATGGTACATCCGCCTGCAAGCGATGCACCAAAGCCCATGATAAGTCCACCGCTAGCATTGTATGCAAGTGTTCTTTTATCCGGAAGGCGCCATTTGAATTCATTGCTGCCGCGAGCGGCAATATAGGATCCAAGGCCAATACCAAGTACAAGGAAAACTCCCCAGTTTAATAGGGATGTATCACCATTAACAAAGAATGTTAACAACTGTGCGGTTGGAGTTGTGATCCCAAGACCGGCCATTCGCCCTGTTGCTTCACTTAAAGGCCATGCAAGAATAGCGATGAGGCCAACGAGCAGCGCCGTGATGAATGGATGCCAGCGTTTCTCAAATAAAATATGGGCAATCCCTGTTTTCTGTTGTTTCATTTTAAAGGATGGCAGCTTAGGCTGTTTTAAGTTACGGTATACGAAAAATCCAATAAGTAATGCAAAAGCAATGACAAGTACCCATGGAGATAGGTTGAAAGTTTCATGGATATACGTATCGCTGGTTCTATAGGATAGTACATTTCCGCCCACAGCGCTTAATATCCCAAACTTAGTCATTGCGGCACCAAGTGCATAGCCGCCTAATGCAATCCAGCTCCCAATTAACCCTTCACCAGCCCGATACCAAGTACCAGTAGCACATCCTCCGGCTAGAACCATACCAATTCCGAAGATAAATCCGCCAACAATCGTTCCTAACCACGGAAATGCATCCGCTTGGATGGTGATGATTCCGTTAGCTGCAAGTGCATATACACCAATTGCCTGAATGGCAATAACGATCATGGTTGCGAGAAACATGCGTCCATCCCTAGCGAGAAGCAGGTCACGGTATGCTCCGACAACACAAAAACGTCCTCTTTGTAAGACAAAGCCTAAGAGAAGTCCGACGATAAGGCCATAACTAATAATTTGTATCATGATGAGATCCCTCCGTTGTTTGGATAGATGTATATTACAATAAACCTTATAAGATTACTACGAATTAAAGGAAGATTGTATAAAAATGATTCTTAAGTAGGAGTTTAAATGGATTTCACCTGTAACTTAGTAGGAATGCCTTTTTTGAGTTTTTATTACAAAAGCCTAAGTTGATGAAACCTTTCAGCGATCGTTGGGTTAAAGGAATATTATTTTAGAAGCAATTTTACAGGTGCTTAAAATCGTTACAATTTTCCTGAATTTTCATTTTATCATTGGTAATGATTATCACTAGATGTTGATTTTACTATTTTCATTGACTATAATTAAAGACGACTCAATAATGATTATCATTATCAGTAATGTTGTTGAGAAACTAATTTGACGGGGATTGCAATGAGACTATGGATGTTAGTATTAGTAACTATTATCCTATCCTTTATTTCGCTATTTATAGGGGCTATTGATATTAAACCGAGTGATTTACTAGATTTAGATTCAGACAAGACGCAAATCTTCTTGATGAGTCGATTACCACGGTTAATGGCCATTATTTTAGCTGGTGCAGGAATGGGAATTGCGGGCTTAATTATGCAAAGCTTAAGCCGAAACAAGTTTGTATCACCGACAACGGCTGGTACGCTAGATGCAGCAAAACTAGGTGTCATTGTCTCTATGGTGTTTTTTACTAATATGTCCTATATGGGGCAAATACTATTTAGTTTTGCATTCGCATTAATTGGTACATTTATTTTTATGAATTTACTTGAGCGCATTAAATTCAAAGATGTCATATTCGTCCCTCTTATCGGAATTATGTACGGTAATATCATCGGGGCGATTTCAACATTCATTGGATATGAAGCGGATGTTCTGCAAAATGTAGATACGTTTTTCTTGGGGAGTTTTACCTTGATCGTTTCAGGACGCTATGAACTGTTGTATGTAGCGGTTCCAGCAATTATCATTGCTTATCTATATGCAAATAAATTCACAGTAGCTGGTATGGGTGAGGATTTTGCGAAAAACCTGGGTTTAAGTTATCGTACAGTGTTAAACATTGGTCTAGTTATCGTAGCGGTAATTTCTACAACAGTCATTTTAACGGTAGGGATTATTCCGTTTTTAGGGTTGATTGTACCAAATCTGGTTTCCCTTTATTTGGGCGATAATTTACGTAAAACAATCCCTCATACAATATTCATGGGGGCGGCATTCTTATTGGCATGTGATATTCTAAGCCGATTGATTGTCCATCCATATGAGATACCTGTAAATACTACAGTTGCAGTAATTGGCAGTGCGATCTTCTTAATTATGTTGTTTAGGGGGAAAGCATATGCGAAAAAATAGTGTAAAGCTAATTATTTTAGCTGTTATTGCAATTGGATGTATGGCTTTATTTGCTTTCTATAATATTCAGGGCGGTTTTAGTTACGCCTTTCCAAAGCGTATTGAGCGCATAGTTGCTATGGTTATTACCGGAACGGCAATTGCGTATGCAAGTGTTATATTCCAAACCATTACACATAACCGTTTATTAACACCATCTGTTATGGGGATCGACTCGATGTATGAAGTCGTTCAAACTGTCATTTATTTTACGGCAGGGTCGGCTTCAATCTTCGTTGTAAGCCGTTACTTAAACTTTAGTGTAGCAATCATTGCGATGGTAGTATTCGCATTGATTTTGTATCGTTTTTTATTCAGGGCAGATAAATATCCAATTTTTCTTCTATTATTAGCAGGTATGATACTTGGAACATTACTCGGAAGTCTGGTAACGTTCATGCAAGTTCTAATTGATCCTGTGGAATATGAAAGTTTGCAAGCTCGCTTGTTTGCCAGCTTTATGAACGTGAAGACGGAATTACTGAGCATTGCTATTGTTATTTTATGTACCGCCTTTATATATGGCTATCGGTTATTACGTGATTTAGATGTTGTATCACTAGGTCGAGATAACGCGATTAATCTTGGTGTCGCCTATGATAAAATCGTGCTGAAAGTGCTGATTCTATCGTCTATTTTAATCGCTACTTCTACCGCACTGGTTGGACCTGTAACATTTTTAGGATTAATTGTGGCGAATTTAGCCTATCAATATTTGGCTACATATAAGCATTCGATATTAATCATTGGGGCAAGCTTGATCAGTATTATTGCGCTTGTCGGAGGACAATTTCTTGTTCAGCATGTTTTCCATTTGAATACAACGATTAGTGTCGTTATTAACTTTGTCGGTGGGATTTACTTTATTTACTTATTACTAAGGGAAAGTAGGAAAGCAGGATGATTGATATTAAAGGGCTTTCTAAAAGCTTTGGGAAAAAATCTGTTATTGAAAATGTAACATTGCAAATCCAACCAAGAGCTATCACTTCTTTTATTGGTCCAAATGGCGCTGGTAAATCAACGTTATTATCAATGGTGAGCCGTCTCTTAGATGCTGATACAGGTGAAGTATTTTTAGATCAAACTGACGTTAAGAAAATGAAATCAGATGCTTTTGCAAAGCGGGTGGCTATTTTAAGGCAGACCAATCACTTGAATATTCGTTTAACCGTACGCGAGCTTGTTTCTTTTGGACGCTATCCATATTCAAAAGGGCGGCTGAATGCAGATGATGAACGAATTGTAGACCAAGCACTGGAGTATTTAAACTTAACAGATATGCAGGATAAGCTGTTGGATGAGTTATCAGGCGGTCAAAAACAACGTGCCTTTATTTCAATGGTTATTGCACAAGATACGGATTATATTTTATTAGATGAGCCATTAAACAATCTGGATATGAAACACTCTGTGCAAATTATGAAAATACTGCGCAAGCTGGTAGATGAGTTAGGGAAAACGGTTGTAATTGTCTTGCATGATATCAACTTTGCTTCTGTATACTCTGATCGCATAGTGGCGTTAAAGGATGGGCGTCTGATAAAGGACGGTCCAGCGCATGAGATTATTAACTCAGAATCCTTGCGTGATGTATATGACATGCATATTCCTGTACAAGAGCAAGATGGATGTCGTATATGTGTATACTTTAATTCACATTAGATTCTAAAATAGATTCTGGCCTTATATTTTTGGAATAATTGACAGCAGCAAAATCTTGTTCAAGTTAAGGGTCGTATACTTAAGTTTTCGCGAAGACTCCAAAATAGCTGTTATTTTGGAGTCTTTTTTTATAGTATTTCTTTTGCTGAGCACATTTCTAACTGATATTTAACTTTTCAAGGAGAGAATATCTCGAGAATGATACGAAATCATCCATGTCTAATTCTCGTTAGGTCAGATAGGAAAAATAAAATTATTTATCAAACACTTCAAAAGAGTTGACATATTTTGTGATTCTCATTTAGAATGATAATGTCGATTGAAAATGATAATCGTTTTCAATTACCAACAGCGTATTTTAGGAGGAGAACAAAGGATGAAGAAATGGAAAACTTTAACTGCTTTGGCAGCGTTAACATTAATGTTGACAGCTTGTAACTCAGGTGACGAGTCAACAACAGGGGAGTCTTCTGAGACAAAACCAACAGAAGAAAAAGAAACTGTCGAAAGTTCTAAATTTCCAATGACAGTATCTTCCTTAACAGAATCACGTGAAGATGAAGAAAAGGGTACGACAACTACATTTGAAGAAGTAAAATTAGATAAAATGCCAGAACGCATTATTGCTCTGGATTATGGCTTTTTAGATACACTTGATGCATTAGGTGTTGAAGGAATCGTAGGCGTAGCTGCTGGTGGCGGTAAAGGAAATATGCCAGCGCATTTAAAAGAAAAATATGTTGCTGAGGGTGTTGCCGATGTTGGTACACTAAAGCAAATCGATTTTGAAGCAGTAGCAGCTGCTGAGCCGGATGTTATTTTCATCTCTGGTCGTCAAACACCATTTTATGAACAATTAAAAGAAATCACACCTAACGTTATTTTCATTGGTTCTGACAATGATAATTACATAGAGGCTGTATATGAAACAGTTGATTTAGCAGCTCAAATCTTTGATAAAGAAGAAAAAGGCAAAGAATTGAAAGCTTCATTACAAGAAAAAGTTGATGCAGTAAAAGAAAAAGCTGCTGGTTATGAAAATGCATTGGTAGCGATGTACAATGACAAGAAAATCTCCGGTTTCGACAATGGTGAAGATTCACGTTTCGCATATGTATATAATGACTTTGGCTTCAAGCCAGCAACAACTGATATCGAAGCATCTTCCCACGGTTCTGATTTCTCTTATGAGTCAATCCTTTCTGTTGATCCAGAAGTATTGTTAATTATCGACCGTACTGCTTCTGATGTAGAAACAATTAAAAAAGATATTGAAAATGATATTATCAAAAAAACCAGTGCTTACAAAGAAGGCAAAATTGTCTACTTAGACGGTGTTAACTGGTACTTCTCAAGTAACGGTGTAACGACTGAAGCAGAAAAATTAGATGAAATCTTAAATGAATTAAAATAATCTTCATAACAAGGAGCATGTCTCAAGTGGGGCATGCTCCTTTAATAAGGGGCGATTATGTATGTTTGTTCAAATCCGTAAGTGGATAGTGACAGAGGGAAATTCAGACAAGATATTGGAACGCTTCAAAAAGAAGCCAGATCAAGGTCCGTCGTTAATTGAGCAGCGTGAAGGCTTTATAAGTCGGGAGTTATTAGTGAAAAAAACAACGCGTGGGGAAGAAGAAGTTGTCATGATTATCCGCTGGGAATCAGAGGAAGCATGGAAAGCATGGGAAAAGAGCCCTGAGCATATCGCTGGCCATAAAGCGAAAATCAAGGAGCACGGAGGTAAGCCCCCAAAGCCAGAATACGTAATCAATATGGAACATGGCAATTACCTTGTAGTCGAATAATAAAAAACAAAACGCCCCTACCTGAAAGGGCGTTTGTTTTATAATGTAAACCTTATTTCAGGTTAGAAAAGAAGCGTTACAGAATAATGGACAGCATTTGCGATTTGAACTGATAGGAGTATTTATCATTTTTAAAATTCAAAAGTTGGTGTGGACTCATCCATTATTTTAAAGGTGTATCCCTTATGTTTCAGACGGCGAATGATTTCCGGAAGCCCATCCACGATTGTTGTATTGCCGTTAAAATCATGCAGGAGGATATAGAGATTTTCTTTTTCACCTACCCCTTGCATAATTAATTTAAGTAATTTTTTTTCTGGAATTGGAGGATTTAATCCATCGTTAGCATCGCAGTTCCAATCATAATATTTATATCCTCTTTTTATTACCTCAGTCTTTAATTGATCCATTAAATCAGTCCCGGCATATTGTTTTGCGACATAGTTATTGGAGCCGCCGGGGAATCGTAGGATTTTCGGGCTTACGCCTACTTCCCTTTCCAAAAATTCTTCCAGTTGAGTAATGTCTTTAAAAAAAGTATCCTTGGATCGATAGATTTTGGAATAATTATGAGAATAGGAATGCAGTCCAAGAGCGTGTCCATTTTTTACGATATCTTTATATAAATACATATGTCCCGGGCTGGCTGTTCCCGTTACAAAAAAGGTTGCCTTAACATCCTGAACTTTGAGGATATCGAGGATTTCCTGTGTGATGTTTGAGGGACCATCATCAAAACTGAGGTAGGCTGTCTTTGCAAATGTTTCAGATGGAATAAGAAGCTGGATAATGAGCAATGTGAGAACAGATAGAGTACGCATAATAAACTCCTATGGATTAAGTGATTTTAATATAGTTTTTGATTCTTGTTAAAAAATATTCCTAAACGGAGTTGAATAATTGGGTAAAATGTTTAATAAAGAGATTGAACATGTATAATAGACATAAGCATTTTAGAAAGGTTGATAAAGATGATCGAGATACAAAGTTATACAGTTGAGAAACTGGAAGACCCGTTTGGTATCCTTTCTGGAGAAAGGTTCGAATATGTACTGGAGATTTCCGTTCCCGAGGAAGATGAACTATATACCGATAAGGGTCTTCTGTTGCGTGTTATATATGTAATGGATGAAAATCAGGACCAAATTTCAAAATATGAGTTTATAGAAAGTGAAACACAAAGTATTTTGGATTTTGAGCTTGAGGAAGATGAATTATCGATGGTTTTACAATTTTGCAGGGAACATACTGATGTTGAATATGAAGAAGAATGAAGATAGCTGATTATATAAAAAATATAAATATTGAATAGTGTAAGAGTGCCTTATTTATTAGGATAATAGGGAAACCGGTGCAAATCCGGTGCAGCCCCCGCTACTGTATACGCGGATGAAATGATTTGTAAACCACCGGCTCTTTGTTTAGAGCATGGGAAGGTAAATCAGAGTAAATTGATGCGTCAGCCAGGAGACCTGCTCTTTCTTTTGTATGTACTATTTTTCGGAGGGAAAAGTAGGCGTCCAATCCTGTTATTTTAATGTGGATTTTCGCCTTAGCTTTTTTCGAGCTAAGGCTTTTTTATTATGTTGGAAAGGGGAATAACTATGCTAAAAAAGCAAAACTATTTATTTTTATTTATGCTAATGCTTACGCTATCTATGTTAATGTTTGGGTGTTCGTCAACTGAAGATGACTCAAACCAGAAGAAAGAGGTTTCTGAATCAACGTCCACAGCCTTTCCTGTTGAGGTAAGGGATGGATCCGGAGAAAGCATCAAGATTGAGGAAAAGCCGGACACGATCGTATCCTTGCTGCCAAGCAATACTGAAACGGCCTATGCACTAGGTCTTGGAGAGAAAATCATTGGTGTATCAGATTATTGTAATTTTCCTACAGAAGCTGCTGACAAACCTAAGGTCGGCGGGTTAGAAATCAATATTGAAAAAGTGTTGGAATTAAATCCGGATCTTTTATTGCTTTCTGCCAGTCATTTTAATAATGCTAAGGATACCATTAAACAATTCCAGACAGCTGGTATTGATGTTATTATCGTACCTGACGCCAATTCGTTTGATGGTGCATATGGAACAATTGAATTGATTGCTAAAGCAACCGGAACATCAGACAAAGCTGATGAAATTATTTCGGATATGAAAAAAGAAGTAGCAGAAATTAAAGAGAAAGCAAGTGCTATAAAAGATAAGAAGAAGGTTTGGATTGAAGTATCTTCCTCACCGGATTTATATACAGCGGCTAACGGAACCTATATAGACGAAATGCTTGATATCATTCAGGCAGAGAATATTGCCGCTGATCAAGAGGGTTGGGTAACAATGAATGAAGAACAAGTCATTGATCGCAATCCTGATGTTATTCTTACTACATATGGCTATTATATTGAAAATCCAGAAGAAAAGGTATATGGAAGAAAAGCTTGGTCCGAGGTACCTGCCGTTCAAAATAAGCAGGTTTATGATGTAGATAATGACACAGTGTCAAGACCGGGACCACGTTTAACAGAAGGCTTGCAATTGATAGCTGAAAAAATCTATCCTGAAATATTTAAATAAACATTTTCATTTAAGAGCCGCCCATTTTACTTTGGGAGGCTCTTTTTTTGTTGAAGAAAATAAATTAAATTTTCTAACAATTTTGTTGAAATTTCCCTTTTGTGTAGGTATGATGATACCAATACGTATTCGTACTCACACATGGGATTGGAATGATAAGAATGTTATATGTAAATGACCTGCCGACCGAAGCAAGAGATAAAATGCTATATGCAGCCCTGCAATTATTCACTACAAGAGGTTACAAGAATACATCAGTTCTGGACATAGTTGAGTATGCACATGTCTCGAAAACAACGTTCTACCAACAATTCGGCAATAAAGAGACTTTGATTGTTGCACTTTGTGAAAGTTTGATTGGAGAAGTTGCAGAAGAGATTAAGCTTGCAGCTTTACGGGAACCACGCATTGGTTATAAAGCATATGCCGGAATTCTTCGCTATTTGGAAATTTGCTTTTCCAATAAGGCTGTTGCCAATTTTATTTTACTCGAATCAGTCGGAGTTTCTTTCGAAGTAGAACTGGTCAGACGAGAAGCACTTAAAAGTTTCGCAGATCTTATCTTTTTTTTTGCTTACCAGGAGTTTCCGGAGAATGTGAATGGACAGGAAGTTAGGATCATCTCTCAGGCAATGGTTGGAGCAATCAATGAGGTCGTCATTCAAAAATTCCGGGAACCAAATCACCAAAAGACAGATGTAGAATATCTTGCTAGATTATTAAACCGATTGGTCATGCGCTCATTTAGCAGTCTCTCAAATTAATAAACTATTGATATGAAGGAGGGAGAAAGTTGGTTTCTTTTTTACCAAGTGAGGAAGAAAAGGCATTTGTTGATGTAGCAAAGGATTTTGCAATTCAAAAGATCCGTCCCTATGCCAGGCAAACGGAAAAAAATCAGGGTGTAAGTGAGGACGTGGTCAGAAAGTTGAGTGACCTTGGATTATTAAATTTGGAACTGCCTGAATCATACGGTGGCCTGGAATTGCCGCTCGTTTCCCAGGTACAGATTGTTGAGGCGCTTGCTTATGGTGACCTTGATACTATTCAGGGGCTTCCAGGAGCCGGGGAGGGAGCATCGTTTATTCGACTAAAAGAGGATCATAACGCATTTTCTTTTTATCAAACTCAGTGTGAAACGGGAATTTGCCCAACAGTCGCCTTTGTTTATCCCAATCAACATAAACTCCAAATTAAAAAAATAGACAATGGATACATCATTGATGGAGAAACGAGTCCGCTGAAAAATGCCAGAAAGGCTGAATATCTATTAATTGCAGGAACTGCTACTAATGGTGAAGCGGTGTTGTTCTGGATAGATCAAGACAATAATCATTCTTGGAGAGTGCTTGACGGTGATTATCGCTTGGGGCTATTGAGTGCCGGCTTTTCGAGAATTCAGCTTAAAGAAGTAAGCGTTTCCAAAAACAATATTTTGGCTAGTGGTGCCGAAGCTGAAACTTGGATGGATCAATCATTGAGCCGTGTACGTACGTTAGAGGCTGCAAAAGAAATTGGTGTTATGGCAGCTGCCCTTGATTACACAGTTGAATATACCTCCCAGAGAAAAGCGTTTGGGGTAGAAATCGCAAAATTCCAGGGTGTTTCTTTTAACCTTGCACAAATGGCTATCCAGACGGGTGCAGCAAGGCATCTTGTTTTATATACGGCAAAACAAATTGATGAAGGTGAAACTGATGCTGTTTTCCACAGTATCCAGGCACTTAAAAAAGCCCATCAATCGCTTCGATATGTAACAGATTCAGCTGTACAGCTCCTTGGTGGGCATGGATATGTTCAGGACCATCCTGTTGAGAAGTGGATGAGGGACGCTCAGGCACAAGTCGGTTGGTTTGAACAAGAGGGCGATTTAGAAATCAGGGCAGGAAACTGGATCATGTATGGTAAGGAGAGGGGGATGAGTAATGATCACATACGAGTTGACGCCACATCAAAGTCAAGTTAAGGAAGTGGTCCATTGGTTTGCTGAAAATGAAATGCGACCGGTATCCATGATTGCCGATCAATTAAAGAAAGTACCGGATGATTGGCTGGATAAAGTAAATCAACTCGGAATTTCTTTAAGCATGTCTTCTTTTGGAGAGTCCAATGATGATAAAAAGAAAAAAGATTTTAAAAAAGCGAAGGAGCGCCAAGGAAATCGATTGGGAGTCATTGCCTCTGAGGAATTAGGCTGGGGAGATTGCGCGATTGCCTTGACGCTACCCGGGCCAGGGCTTGGAGGTCCGCCTGTTCAGCATAGCGGCACACCGGAACAAAAGGAACGTTTTTTATCCATTTTCTCCAGAGATGAGAAACCGAAGTGGGGAGCATATGCTTTGACTGAACCAGAGGCAGGTTCTGATGTATCCGGTTTACAGACGACAGCTGTTAAAGTGGACGGCGGTTATGTGATAAACGGGCAGAAGATATTTATTACAAATGGCAAAAGAGCTTCCTGGGTTGTTGTATTTGCTACGGTAGACCGCAATTTAGGTAGGGCTGGTCACCGGGCATTTGTTATAGAAAAAGGTACACCCGGCTTCTCATGCTCGAGATTGGCGGAAAAAATGGGTCTTCGTGCTTCTGAAACAGCAGAACTTGTGTTTGAGGATTGCTTTGTTCCGGATGGAAACCTTTTAGGTGGAGAAGAGGCCTATGTCAATAAAGCGAATGGATCAGGTGGCTTCAGGGTTGCTATGAAAACATTCGATAACACAAGGCCCATAATCGCAGCTATGGCTACCGGAATTGCAAGAGCGTCCTATGAATATACATTGGATTTTGTAAAAAGAGAATATCCTCAGCACGGCAATCATTATCATCAAGCCCTGAGACTCTTCTCAGAGATGCAGCAAAAAATTCAGGGAGCTCGTCTGTTAACCTGGGAAGCTGCCTGGAAAGCAGATTTGGGAAAACCGAATGCAAAAGAAGCAGCCATGTGTAAGGCCTATGGTGGAAAGATTGCTTTGGAGGTTACTTCAGCCTGTCAGGAAATACTCGGTCCATATGGTCTTGAGGGACATCTAGTCGAGAAATTATATCGTGACGCAAAAATTTATGACATTTTTGAAGGGACTAATCAAATTCAGCAATTAATTATTGCGCGTCATCTGTATGAACCATATGGTATTCGTGTGTAATGATTTTATAAATACGTTCAGGAGGTGGTGAAACGACAGGACAAAAATGCTGCATCTAAATAAAACTGAAAAATAAAAAAAATATCCTTTAATAATAAAGGGAGGAATTTTAAAATGGGAAAAGCAATTGAAGATTATACATTAAGAGAGTCTTTTGAAAAAATTGAGGAAGCACTTAAAAACGATCCTCAGCCAATTCAAGGAATTACGACACGCTATCAATTCACAATCACCGGTTCCGAAGAAGGAATCTATCAGCTTAATATACACGATGGTCAGGCAGAGGTAGTCGAAGGAGAAGAAACACCAGCGGATTGTACACTCACCATGTCTGTCGAAAACTTCCGCCAATTCCTTCTCGGCAAACTAAACGGAACCGTAGCCTTCATGTCCGGCAAACTAAAAATCAAAGGCGACATCGGAAAAGCAATCAAACTAGAAGGAATACTGAAACAATATAACGTAAAGGAATATTTATAAGAAAGGCTGAGGCGACTGTTCAGCTCCGACAAGCATAAGAGGAGTCACGTAGGGAGGTGTTCTCCCTCCAGCAGTGGCTACACTTATGACTCGAGGAGCTAGGAGCCGAAGCTAGATCTCAAGAAAAGCTGGAGTGGCTTGCTCAAAAGCGAGGAGCATAAGACAGAGGCTCATAGGGGATGAACTTCCCCCGAAGAGGCTATGCTTATGTCCCGAGCTTTTAGCCACGGAAGCTAGATCTCGCTAAAAACGGAGACCATGTAAGGTGGACCAAAGACTAAAAACGCCACATCGTGTGGCAACGTCTTCGTGACCCTACGACGTGTAGGCCTAAGGGAGGTGTTTTATGAAACCTGCAAATTTGGTAGAGATGGTTTGGAGAACAGCCGAAAAAAATTCACAAAAGAATGGTTTTTTGGTTAAAGTAGCAGGTGAATATAAGGGGATCACATACAGGGATTTTTGGATACAGGTTTCACAAACGGCTGCCGGACTGGCACATTATGGGGTTGGCTTTGGTGATCATGTAGCCATATTATCTGATAATAATCCTTACTGGGCTATAAGCGATATAGCGATTATGAGTTTGGGTGCAGTCAGTGTGCCAATCCATTCAACTTTACCATCTGATCAGATTTCTTACATTCTCAGTAATGCAGACTGTAAGTTTCTTTTTGTAGAAAATCAAAAGCAACTGCAAAAGATTCTTGCTAATTCTACTCTCGATAAACTGATTATCTTTTATCCCGGTGATTCCTTAGCAGAAAAGAAAGAAGATATGCTGACAATGGAACAATTAATGTCAGCAGGTGAAAAACATCCTTTATTTAACTGGGAAGATGAGTTCCAGGCAATAACAAGAGATGATTTAGCAACGATTATTCATACCTCGGGAACAACTGGTTATCCAAAAGGTGCAATGTTAACGCATGGAAATATTTTATCAAATGTTGAAGGCGTTCAATTTTGGGTGTTGGAAGCCCGGCCTGACGACATCATGTTATCCCACTTACCACTATCCCACATATTTGAACGTATGGCAGGTCAATTTTTTCCTTTGTCAGTTGGTGCAACAATTGCTTATGCAGAAAATATTGATACCGTACAACAAAACCTTCTAGAAGTACAACCTACCATCCTAGTCAGTGTCCCATTGTTATTTGAAAAAGTATATGCCCAGGCTCAAAAGATGGTCGAATCCGGTACCCCTATTCGCAGAAAAATTTTTGACTGGGCACTTAAAGTCGGAAATACAAGATATAAATATTATTTATCCAGTGCTACAGATGTAATGGTTCGTAAAAGTGAACTACCGAAAGAGTTTAGGAGAAAGTGGAAAATAGCTGATAAACTTGTCTACCAAAAAGTAAAAAAACAATTGGGTGGAAGAATCAGAGGCTTTATATCAGGCGGAGGAGCTTTAAATCCAGAAATCGGGAAGTTTTTCTGGTGTGTTGATCTTCCGGTCCTTGAAGGATATGGCCTGACAGAAACCTCCCCCGTTATCTGCGTAAATCCGTTTTCCAGAACCAAAGTTGGAACAGTAGGAAAACCATTGCCGAACCTGGACGTCCATATCTCAGATGATGGTGAGGTACTTGTTAAAGGCCCAAGTATCATGAAAGGTTACTATCATGATGAAGAGGCTACCAAGGAACACTTTGAAAATGGGTGGTTCAAGACTGGCGATATAGGCGAGTTTGATGAAGATGGCTTCTTAAGAATTGTGGATCGAAAGAAGCGGATTATAGTACTTACTTCGGGGATAAATGTGGCTCCACAGCCTGTGGAAAATGCACTTCACCAAAGTATTTATATAGAAAATGCCGTTTTGGTTGGACAAAATCAGAAGTATGTAATCGTCTTATTAACTCTAAATTATGAAAATCTTAAGAGCTGGTGCAAAAGGAAGGGCATTCGTGGTTCTGTCAATGAGTTGGTTACGAATAAAAAAGTACAGGAATTGATTACGAGAGAAGTAAAATCCAATACTCATAAATTCGCACGCTATGAACAGCCCAAAAAACTAATCATTGTAACGAAAGAATGGACTGTGGAGGGTGGGGAGATGACTCCGTCCTTAAAGGTACGTTTTAAAGAAATAGAAGAAAAGTATAAAGAAGTTATTGAACAAATGTATGAAGAAGACGCATATGCAGAGATCGAGGTAGCTGCTAATGAAGTAGCAGTTGGCCTGTCATTGCCTAAATCGAAAGGAGATTAATAAGTATGTCATTTTCACTGGAAGGAAAAGTAGCTCTTGTTACCGGTGCTATTATCCCGGCAACACAAAAGGTATTGGATAAGGCAGGTCTTTCCATGGATGATATCGATATTTTTGAAGTGAATGAAGCCTTTGCTTCAGTTGTATTAGCATGGGCGAAAGAGCTGGAACCAGATATGGATAAAGTAAATCCGAATGGAGGAGCGATCGCATTGGGCCATCCTCTGGGCGCAAGTGGAGCTCGTATTATAGCCACTTTACTTAATGAATTGGAAAGAACAAACGGAAGATTTGGGCTTGCAACCATGTGTATCGGTTTTGGTCAGGCAATTGCTGTAATACTGGAAAGGGAGGTAGGGGAATGGGGCAAAATTGTTTGTTGGAGGTAACTGATAAGGTGGCAATCATTACGATTAATCGACCTCCCCTAAATACATTGAGCAGAGATACATTATATGAGATTGGCACCTATTTGGATGATATCGAAAACAATCATACAATTAGAGCTATTATAATAACCGGAGCAGGAGAAAAATCTTTTTCAGCTGGTGCAGATGTAAATGAATTTGCAGATTTAGCGGATCCGGAAAAAGCGAGGGCAACGATTCAAGGGATGCATGATCTATTTAACCGAATTGAGTCTTTCTCTAAACCTATCATTGCAAGCATAAACGGTCGTGCGCGGGGTGGTGGGAATGAATTGCAAATGGCTTGCCACTTGGTAATAGCTGCAGACACAGCAGAGTTTGCTCTTCCAGAAATAAAGCTCGGAATTATGCCTGGCTATGGGGGGACCCAACGGCTGCCAAGATTGATTGGCCGCAGGCGGGCTCTTGAATTAATCTTAAGCGGTGAAAAAATTTCGGCGATAAAAGCATTGGAGTATGGTTTAATCAACAAAGTTGTGCCTGCTAAAATGCTGAAGTATGAAACTTTAGCGATTGCAGCCAATTTAGCTGAAGGGCCGCCGCTTGCGCTTAAAGGGATCCTTGATTCTGTGGGGAGAGGTACAGAAGTTTCCTTAGAAGATGGAATCTCAATTGAACTAGAGAATATGCTGAAAATAGCCCGTTCGGAGGATGCGATGGAGGGAATCAGTGCCTTCTTTATGAAGCGAAAGGCAGAGTTTTCAGGTAAATAAATTAGATAGTGTCTGCATGGTCCGTTTATTTGTTGGATTAAATAGGAACAGCCCATTGGATTATGGATTACCAACGGGCTGTTAGGTTCGTTTACTTTACTTTATGGAATCCTTCTTCCATTAAATAAGATTTTGCTTCATTGTAGGATGGGAATGTGCCATCTAGGTTTAAGCCAGCATATACATTCCACATATCCTCTTCTGCTATAACGGTAAGAGTATGTCCTTCGTTATTCCTCCAGATTTCTTCTTCACCTGCTATATCGCCAGCATAATCTTCATAAGGATCAGTAGATAGAAGCTCTATGGATTTAGCTATGATAGTTTCTAATTGCTCAGCGGAAAAATCCTTGATATTCACCAATCCCTTTTGACCCACACGGTACCCAGGAATGCCTTCTGCATAAACGAAACCATTACCGTTTGGATGCAGGTGATAAACAACATTCGATTTATCTAATTTGCTTTCAGGATATTGATAGTTGATACGCCCAAGTGAAACATTTTTACGTTCGAGTTCCTTAAAGGACTCTATAATTGCAATTTTTTCTTCAAAAGTTAACATATTGCCTCCAAAAAAGTGGATTTTACTATTTGTCCATTATACCATTAGTGGATAGATTACGTTATGCTCAATGAATGTATTTATGGATCGAGATAAATAAGGGAGGTTAGAAAAATGAACAATGGAAAGAATCGTAGTGATATACGAGCAGGACTGGAAGTCGATATCGTGTTAAAAAAAGACCAGCGCTCAGGTGCATTAACTCGCGGTATCGTTAAAGATATTTTAACCAATTCAGCAACACATCCGCATGGCATTAAGGTACGGTTAACGGATGGTCAGGTGGGACGGGTTCAACAGATTATTAAATAATGTATCGAATCTTGAAGGCGTACAAGCTCCCACTCTATAAAAAAGAAGCTGATTCAATGATCAGCTTCTTTTTTATATGATTATGAATCTTTATGGTGAAATGGACATTTCCCAGCGATTGGTTCTATATCATCACCGATAAAGTATTGCTTCCATTCATTATGGTTTTGATCCCCATAATGACTGATATCCGGATGCTTAGGGAGCTGATCCCATTTCTCTACTCGTTCACGAACTTTCTCTCTGGACATGATTCCGCCTTTTTCAGTCCCTTCAAGTCCTTCAAAAATCATTCGCGGTTGAAAGCCAAGAACTAAACTATTACCGAGGTCACGGGTTTTCCGTTGCTTGTAGGCAGGGCAATTGCCGAAGATAAAGAATGGTTCACCGGCAAAGTGAAAGTCCCAAAGGAAATGTTCAGGATCCTTCGGTTTATCCTCAGGCCAAAGCTTCGGATCATGCTCGTGTAAATACTGTAGGATTCTCCAAAAATAATCTCTATAGTAAGGGATATCGCGTTCCTCTTTTTCAGGTTCAACAAAAACAAATAAACCGTGTCTTATATGAGGTGGATTCTTAAATAGTTCAAGAAAGCTTTCTACTGCTTTTGGAAGAGAGGACCAATCATTATGAGTCATATACGCATAACGGAGTTCTCCTTTATTTTCTGCTTTCATACCAAAGTAACATGGAAATGTTGGGTTTGTAACAATGTTATGAAATGTTTGGTATTCTTCTGTTACCCATTGTGGTACGATTTGTGGATTGGTCATATCTTGTTTTTCTAATAAACTTAAATTTGTTTTTGTATCCGGCATATAATAATTCCCCTATATATTCATTTTAGTAAGTTCTTTATTCCCTATTAATAGTCTTTGAAACATTTTGAAAGACAGTAAAATATTGTTTTGCAGAACGCTAAAAAATCAGGAGATTAATCGCTGAACAATTTAAAGTCACACTACTTTATCAAACGGTATAACATGCATATCTTCTTTTGAAATTATACCTGCCACTCTTTTATCAGAGGACCATCCTTACCGTTAATAGGATCAGTCTTTGGGATGGGAACCTTGCTAATTTCCTCTAATACTTCAGGACGTTCATTTTCTTTCCCGTATTTAGTGTTATAGTCCATCCCATTTGGATATGCTCCAACGACAGAAAAGTCAGAGCTGGCTCTAAGGCGTTTATGGCCGGTTCCGGCTGGAAGAATAATCACATCACCTGACTGAACATGAATCTTCCTTCCTGTTTCACCGCCAATCATAAGGGTGGCTTCACCTCTAATAACCCCTAGTACCTCATGAGAATTACTGTGATAATGATGATAGTCAAATACCCCATTTGTCCAACTATTTAGCCATTGATTTTCATTAAATAGGCTTTCCATAGTGGATTCAGGGCTGTCTACAGCTTGATTATATAGAATGACTGGTAAGTTTGGATTATTAGGTATCCTACCATCATCCTCGAAGAAAAAAGTTTGATACTGATTCATTTGTACTCCTCCTCCTGTATTCACAAAATTCCCTTTTTAGATGATGATAAACAAGTCAACCTGGATATTTTTGTGTGGGAGTTTTTCGGAAATACTTATGTTTTTTCTAAACTAGTATCTGCCCAACTACGAATTTTGCCGTTTTTAAAGACAGGGCATGAACATACAATAATGAATAATAACTTGGTCCATGTTAATATCTTGACAAGCTGCCACGGTTTTCCAAGATTAGCGATAATACTAGCCATAAAGTGCAAAAGAATGAATGCGAATAAGGGTGTAAAGGAAGGCTGATTGTAAAATTTCGTTTAAAAGTACAGAAACAAGATAATTTTATAGAATAATAAATTCCTTTTAAACAGTGAAGTATCCATGCTATAATGCACAAAAATATATATTTATCTCTATAAATATACAAAAATAACCAGGGAGGGAGACCTTATGAGAGAAGTAACTTTACTTGATATATTTGAGCATCGCATTGCTCAAAAATATTTAAATCGTTCTGGCTTGGCACATGCAATTGCCGTTGCTTACCATGCCTTTCATTTAGCGAAAGAACAGAATATCGATGTCGATTCTGCAGCAAAAGCAGGTCTGCTCCATGACATTGGACATTTTACTTGGTACCGTAATGGTAAATGGGATTATGATTTATATAGAAAGAACGATATACATCCAATTAAGGGCGCTGAAAGAGCGCATAAATTATTAATAAGGCTTGGTGAAAATCCGGTTCAGGCGAAAACGATCTCCCTCGCAATTTTATTTCATACAGATTCCTTTTTACCTTCAAATGATATTGTTAGAACACCTCTTCAACAGATTGTTAAATGGGCAGATGAAAAAGATGAAGAGGAAGGCGGCCTTCACCATTATCGGAAGATTGAGTATGAAAGAGCGAAAGCCAGTATTATAAAACTCGATTCCATGATTGATGAAGAATTAAAAGAACATAAAAAAATGATATAAATTAAATCCCCATCTGTAAAAAACGGAGGGGATTTTTTAGTTAACATCATTAGAATTTGAATTATTCATAAAATGTTCTCTTTAAGCATTTCTAAAATACGAATATAATAAACTTGGATAGATTGATAATTATTTCCATATGATGATGTGGAAGACGTATTACATAGATTGGAGAGAACATACATGAGTTTCAAAACTCCACAGGAAATTGCCATAGCAGCAGTAGAAGCAGGTGTGAAGAAGACCAGTTTACCTTTAACAAATTTATTACTATTGGGATTTTTGGGCGGTGCTTATATATCTGTGGGTTATTTACTATATATCCGAGTAACCGCAAGCTTGCCTGAAGACTGGGGGACCTTTGGAACATTTATTGGTGCATCTGTTTTCCCACTTGGACTTATTTTAATTTTAATTGCAGGCGGAGAATTATTGACTGGTAATATGATGGCAGTGCCAATGGCCTGGCTTGCCAAACGGATTCCTTTCTCACGATTAGTTCACAATTGGTTTTGGATTACGATTAGCAACTTCGCAGGTGCTATTTTTGTAGCTTATTTCTTTGGCCACTTAGGAGAGTTTACAGCCAGCGGTGTCTTTCTCGAAAAAACGGTGGACGTGGCTGCTCATAAAATAGATGTTGATTTTTGGCCGGCTCTTATTTCAGGTGTTGGTTGTAACTGGCTTGTGGCATTAGGTGTTTGGCTTTCATACAGTGCAAACGATATCGCAGGAAAAATAGCAGGGATATGGTTTCCAATCATGGCATTTGTAGCAATTGGCTTTCAGCACGTAGTAGCGAATATGTTTGTGATTCCGGCAGCAATATTTGAAGGTTATTTTACCTGGATGGATTATTTTAATAACTTTGTACCTGTCTTTTTGGGGAATGCCATAGGCGGATCTGTTCTTGTTGCTTTTGTTTATTGGAAATCCTACCAATCCTATATAAACCCTACCATCGAGAAAATAAAATCGGAAAGTATGTAACAATTGTGAGAGGCAGTCGGTCGTTTCACTATATGATACTCCTATAATATGTTCAAAAAACACTTAGATTTAATAAAATCCGTGTTTTTATTTCATCTGTTCCATTTTGGGCTAGATAATCATGCCGATCAACGCCATCCCCATATTTATAAAAGTGTAGTAGTATTACTGCATAACCATGTTACCTAAATGTGAAGAAAAAGGGCTAAACAACATAGCGCCTTTTTCAAGTTTGCAGTCAAGAATATTATTTTGTTATTTAAGCCTATGATGAACGTGGGAATCAAGATAGCCTGTCTGATATTAAAAAACAGTTCAATCTTCTTCACTCTGTCGGGCAGCCCATAGAACAATGGCTAATATCATAAACAATATTTCCATTAAAGGATCGTTTGTTACGGCTTTTAATAGCACTAAAAGGATGACCCCGTTTACAGGATTTTCGTCTGTCAGCATAATCACAATAATATCCAGCAGCGGGAGGGCGAAATCCAATATATTTAAGTCATTTTCAGATTCCATTCTTACAGTCCCTTCCGTTTTTTTATCATCGTATTCGAAATAAATGAAGAAGTGCGTTTTTGCTGAGACAAAGGGCGTAGGAAAAGAGCGTGGCAGGATACATATCTAAATAATTAGAAGCAAGTGGAGAGTGATAATTTGAGTATTGAATTGCTCAAGGCAGATGAAAAGGATGCAGCAGCTTTATTTGCCATCCAACGCAAATCGTTCATGCCTTTATTAGAAAAATATAAGGATTACGATACGAATCCTGCAAATGAAAAAGTAGATCGGCTGATCCTACGATTAAACAATCCTAATGGTGTATTTTATAAAATTATGTTCAATAAACAGCTAGTTGGAGCCATTAATATTCTGTGGAGAGAGGGGACCGAAGAATATAAAATCAGTCCCATGTTCATTTTACCTGAATATCAGGGGATGGGAATTGCACAGGAAACAATAAAAATCATTGAAGATTATTATTGCAAAGCAAAAAGCTGGGAACTGGCCACGATAAAAGAAGAAGAACGGAATTGTCATCTATATGAAAAAATGGGTTATATAAATACCGGTGAACTCCGAAAATTAAATGAGAATACAACACTGATTTTCTATAAAAAGCTTATGGAAGAGCAAGCAGTAGGTCATAAAAGTGAAGAAAGATAATTAATCAATTGTATTCAAATCTGGGGAAAGGCTATTTATACCTTCTTTAAAAATAAGTTATTATCTCCCCTTAACTGAAGATTCTCGGTGTTTTATCGAGATGAAATTTTTTTAAAATAAATTGCTCCGAAGAGGAAATAGTATAAGAGAGGGAACCAATTGAATTGTTTTACGAAAAGCAGAATTTGTATAGTGGAAATACTATTCATTCATGAAAAGAGCTGCCTTCATCGGGAAGACAGCTTAAAATTGGCTTACTTATTCTCTTCTGTTTTATTCTCATCTGTTTGGATATCATCCGGATAAACGATGGTATCAAATGTTTTGGAGGTTTCTTCGTTCTTTAGCTGGAAGGTAACCTTATAATCATCTTCATTTACACCATTAAATAATTGATAGTACAGTGATTGATAAGCTAAATTGAAGAAGGCAAATCCGTCCATACTGCTGTTTTCATAAAGCTCCTGATCCATTTTAATCGTATACTCTGTAAATGATTTATTGTGTTCTATCTTTTTAATTGAAGGAAAGTCTTCATCGGCTTCTATTTCTTTAATGGAAGTGTCTATTGTATCTCCCATCTCTTTCAGCATTTCCTTATGCTTAGATTTGGACATTTTATATGTAACCGATCCATCATCATTTACAATTACTTCTTTTACCCCGTCCTCTTTAGCCTCTTTCTTTAGTTTCACCATATCTGTGTCTTCAAAAAATGATGCAGGTAATGTCACTTCAACATTTACCATTCCCTTATTGACATCCACATTATCGGAATTTTTATTTTCCTCATCCTTTGATGAGCAAGCAACCAGCATAATACTCAATACTAATAGAAAGAGCAGTTTACCACTTTTCATTATGAACCCCCTGAGATGTAATTAATCCTTTATTAACGTAACAAATTTAATAGGTAGTATCTAAATATTCACCGAAAAATATATACTGAAGATTTTGGTAAATTAACTAATGTAATACTTATTTTATGGATAGTAAATAGATTTGATACACAAAAGCATTATAGATAATATAAGAAAAACTTCTATGTTAGAATAATCACAAAGGAGGCAGATGCTATGAATACAGTTCCCTTAATAATTGCTGTTATTGCAGGTATTCTTTATGGTTCCGTACGTTCCGTGAAAAATCAAAATAGTAAAGATGAATCTGCAAAGAAGGAAGCAGGCCTTTACTTACAAAGTATTGTGGTTTGTATCGCTGTTTATTTAATAGTGAGCTTCGTTCAGAGTATCTAAAGACTATACATATTCACTTAAGTAAGGATTTTGATCTAAATTTAAAAGACCGTTTAAGCAGTAGAGACATAAAGTCGCTTTCCTAATTTATAGGAGGCGACTTTTTTACTTAGATGATAAAAAGGAAAATGATTAATCATACCGAATTATTATTTTCATAAGAGGCTTATAGAGAAATAAAAAACATAATAGGGAATGGGATCGATGGAATCAAACTTAATTATTCTAAGAGGAAACTCCGGAAGTGGAAAAACAACCATTGCTAAAAGCATTCAAGATCAGTTAGGAAAAGGTACCCTGTTAGTTTCTCAAGATAATGTTCGGCGTGAGATGTTGAAGGTCGAGGATAGAGAAGGGAATCTTTCGATTGATTTGATTCGTCAAATTGCTGAGTATGGGAAAGGGAGATGTGAACACACCATTGTTGAAGGAATTCTGAATAAAAGTCGCTATGGTCAAATGCTAAATGACTTAATCCAGTTCTATGGCGGAAAGGCATATATCTATTATTTTGACTTGTCATTCGAAGAAACGGTAAAACGTCATCTCTCACGTGATAAAAAGGAAGAGTTCGGTGTAGATGCTTTACGAAAATGGTGGACCCCAAATGATTATTTGGAAGTGGAAAATGAAGTGAAAGTAACAGGTCATTTAACATATACCGAGATAGTGGATTTGATTTTAACACAACTGCAAGAGTGATGATGATAGCAGGGAGTTAACCTATAGAATTGAGATACATTAGATCACTGCCTTTGAATAATCTATATTATTTAGAAGTCCGATATGTAAAAACTTTTTGACATTTATGATGAGTATGGATACAATGAAAATGTCAAAAGGTTTTTACATTTTCAAAGGAGCTGTCATTAATGGATTGGTTAGCTATCTTGCTGTTGTTTGTGATTTTAGCAATTTGTGTTTTACTCATCATCGTTACTCTTGTGTCATTACCTCAACTGGGTGATGAAAGAAAAGATTTTATTAAGATGAAAGCTCAGTCGTTTGCATTTGCAGGTGTTATTGGATATTTATTGATTAATCTTGTTGAATCTATTTATGTAACTTTCTGGACAGACAACACTTACGAAGGCATAAATCCATTTACTGCTCTTATAGGTATTTCTTTAGTGTATTTAATCTCACTACTATTTTGCAAAAAGAAATATGGTGGTTAAGTTGAAAAATCATATTAGAGAATTAAGAAAATCAGCAAAGCTATCTCAAGAAGAACTTGCTAAACTTTGCAATGTATCACGACAAACGATAAATGCGATTGAAAACGATAAATATGACCCTACATTACAATTGGCTTTTAGTATAGCTGCTGTATTAGATACAACAGTAGATGAATTATTTATAAATGAGGATATGGATATGTAATTTTAGACCTTAACTTAAATTAAGGTCTTTTTTAAGTGCTTAGAAAGTCTTAGGAGTTAAAACCTGTATTCTGAATTTGACTCTCAGAAACCTTCTTTCAAGCAGAAGAAAAAGGAGCAACGACTGTAGCTCCTTAACAAATCATTATTAATTGTTTTTTATGTTATTTGGGGGGAATGGAAATGTACTCGCTGATCATTATGGCTGTAATAGAAAATAACTTAATAAATTCTAACTATACAGTAGTACATCTTCACTCATAATTGTTATGGAGGTCCGCTTTGAAGTTCTGAGGTCAAACGCCTAGTTAACAAATTGTGCACTAGTTGTGCAACTCAACCGATTCTTTGCATAGATGTCTCCTGTAAAAAAAGAAAAAACCCTTGCTACACAAGGGTTTTCCGGTATGGAGCTAAGGGGATTCGAACCCCTGACCTCTTCGCTGCCAGCGAAGCATTCTCCCGCTGAACTATAGCCCCATAATAAGTAATAAAATTATGTACAACCTTATTTTAACTAATTTAATACGAATGTCAATCTTGTATGAAGTATTTTTGCTGAATCTTCTAACTTAACCAAGCTATAATGCAGGGTAAAAAAGAGTAGGAAAGAAACTGCCTATGCTTCTTTCCTGCTCCTATTGATTATGCATTTTCAATTTCAATGCTCATGACTCCATCGATAGAGGAAACGGAATAATAAACATCTGTAATTAGTCTTTTGCTGTCTATGGTGGTTCTTAAACGAATTTGATGACTGTTAGTCAGATCTTTTATGCGAACAGACTTAATTGAAATCTCTTTTTGTTCAATTAAATTTATAATTGGCGCTATACTGTCTTTTTCTGCAATAATTAACTGGAGGTTTAACTCTTTTTCTCTAAACTTTTTTGGCCCAATATAATTAAATAACATGGGCAGCAATTCAACGCTGATGATTAACAAAACTACACCTGCTATTGCTTCCATATAAAAACCTGCACCTACTGTAATCCCTATTCCGCCTGCTCCCCAAATTAATGCTGCAGTAGTTAAACCAGATATACTGTCATTGCCTCTCCTTAATATAACGCCAGCTCCAATAAAACCAATTCCGGATACTATCTGGGCTGCAAGACGGAGCGGATCCATTGTTACTGTGACTCCATATGCTGATCCTTTTGCATTATATGCAGATTCAATAGAGACAATAGTTAATAAACAACTAACGATTGAGATTACTAGAGATGTTTTCAGACCAACAGGTTTTCTTTTGATTTCCCGTTCCAGTCCTATGATAAGCCCTAATACTGCTGATATGCATAATTTAATAATCATCTGTATATCAATTGAGAAATCCATATTGCCAACCTGCCTTTATAAGTTCTTCTATATAGAATAGAATATGAGACGGATCTGTTCCAGAATTATGAATTATGAATATTTATTTGTTTAAATTACAGTTAAAGGGTGGAATAATATATGACTCAGTCACTTTTTAAACCTTATCTTGCCATTGTTGTAGGAGTGATTGCTGTATCCTTCTCAGCGATACTTGTTCGCTATTCGGAAGCCGAGTCTGGTGTCATTGCTTTTTACCGCATGTTATTTTCCTGTTTAATTCTAATTCCGTACTTTTGTAGGGAGGCTGTTAAAGAGATAGGAAGGATTAATAAAAAAGATTGGGTATTATGTGCAGCGGCCGGAGCGTTTCTTGCTTTTCATTTTATTTTTTGGTTTGAGTCTCTTCGGTATACTTCAGTGGCTAATTCAACTGTCCTAGTCACAATGCAGCCTATATTTGCTTTTTTAGGTACCTATTTTTTATTTAAGGAACGAGTATCTATCGGTGGAGTCGTAAGTATTATTGTGGCGATTTCAGGCAGTATATTGATTAGTGCCAGCGATTTTTCGCATAATAAGGGAGCTTTGTTCGGAGATGTACTTGCCATAGTAGCTTGTGCTCTTGCAACAGCTTATTTCTTGATTGGACAAATGGTACGTAAAAGAATGGGGTTAACTGCTTACACTTTTATTGTATACGGTATTAGCGCAATTATATTATTGATCTATGTATTGGGGAGCGGCCAGGAGTTATTCGATTATCCTAAAAAAGAGTGGTACCTATTTATCTTGCTTGCAATCATTCCTACATTGTTGGGGCATTCACTTTTTAATTGGGCAATTGAATGGGTTAGTGCAACAAAAATATCGATGGCTATATTATTTGAACCAATAGGTGCGGCAGTATTGGCGTACTTTTTATTTAATGAAAGCCTATCTGCTATACAATTGTTTGGTGCAACATTAGTATTGGTGGGGTTATCTTTATTTATATTAATGAATAGAAGAAGAGACGCAATAGAGAATAGCGAAGTTAACTATTAATTGCATTGCAGGGCATCCAAGAAGGATGTCTCTGTTTTTTTAAAATATAATTGGTGTTGAACTTTTTCCGATTTTTAGTGTATTGTTGAAGGAATTCATTCTTATGAACATTAAAGGGCGTGCTTAGTGATCAGGATGGTTAGGCAAACAAACACTGCTAATCTTAATGAAGAGTTGTATGTCAATGTATTGGATATATGTGATTTTTATGATGTTATGTAGAAATAATATAAAAAAGCGAAAAAAAGTAAAAAAGTACTTGCATCCTAATAGTTGTCCATGATATATTAACTATCGTTCACTTCGTTGAACATTCGTTAAAAAAACTTTTAAAAAAAGTTGTTGACGAAAATAAGTTATTCTGATATATTATAAAAGTCGCTAACGCGAACGAGATAACAAGTTAAAATAAGTCAAAAAAACTTTTAAAAAAGTTGTTGACAAAGAAAAGTTATCTTGATATAATATAAAAGTCGCTAACACGACATACAGATTGTTCTTTGAAAACTAAACAAAACGAAACGCCAAGCAAGTCTAAAAATAAGAGATTTTTAAAATCTCGTCAATTTGCTTTAAAATTTAGCTAGATCAAACATCTTTCGGAGAGTTTGATCCTGGCTCAGGACGAACGCTGGCGGCGTGCCTAATACATGCAAGTCGAGCGAATCTGAGGGAGCTTGCTCCCAACGATTAGCGGCGGACGGGTGAGTAACACGTGGGCAACCTGCCCCTAAGATCGGGATAACTCCGGGAAACCGGTGCTAATACCGAATAGTTTCCAACACCACATGGTGTTGGAAGGAAAGTTGGCTTCGGCTAACACTTAGGGATGGGCCCGCGGCGCATTAGCTAGTTGGTGAGGTAACGGCTCACCAAGGCAACGATGCGTAGCCGACCTGAGAGGGTGATCGGCC